>CAVOSY010000030.1:0-129209 GCA_963698965.1 uncultured Actinomycetota bacterium | reverse complement strand
TGCTCGTCGCGGTCGGCATCTACTGGCTCGGGAACGCGACCTCGGCCCGCGCTGCGCGCGAAAACGCGTAGTGCTCAGCCTTCGACCTGCGACCGGATCCGACTCGAGGTTGGCCTGCATGTTCTGCTGCCATTCGGACAGCCGCCGCGAGATGATCCTGGCCTCTTTGTCCGGCTGCGCTGCGATTCCGATCGTCAAGCCCGACGGTCCAGGGCCCATCCGGCCCCACTGCCGAATCAGCACGCCGTCGCTGGCTGGTTCGACCTCGAACCCCCAGGTGGCGCCCACACCGTCGGGGCCGATGACGTTCCACACCCAACGACGCTGGTCTTCGACCTCGACGACCTCGCACACCGTCTGCCAGTTACCGAACGCGTCGTGCTCATTGCGTCCGCTGAACTGGGCGCCGACCTCGACGTGGTCGGCGTCGTCGAGCCATTCGATGTCCTGCAGCTCCGTCGAGCATCGCGCGGGCAGGGCGATGTCGGTGACGTATTTCCACGCGGTGGCGACATCGCACCGAACGCGCTGCGTCACTTCTAAGGTGGGCTGATCACGGTAACGCACCGTTGACATGCTCAAGGATGCGCGACGAAGCGAGCGGAACGACAGGAAAGCGAGGGCCCGGTATGAGGGTCGGCGCGATGATCGAGCCCCGGATGCCGGGTGCGATCGAGTTCGCTGCGGCGGCCGAGCGGATCGGTGTCGATTCGCTGTGGCTGCCCGAAGTGTGGGGTTACGACGCGTTGACGGGGCTGGCGTACGTTGCGGCCAAGACGTCGACGATCAAGCTCGGCAACGTTTGTGGTGCAACTGGGTTCGCGCAGTCCCGGCGCCGCTCGCCACCTCCGCGTTGAGCCTGCAGGAGCTGTCGGACGGCAGATTCCTCTTGGGTATCGGCACGTCGGGGCCGCGGGTGATGGAGGGCTGGCACGGTGTCCGGTTCCGCAAGCCGGTGGAGACGACAAGGGAAACCATCGAGATCGTCCGGATCGTCACCCGCGGAGACCGGCTTGAGCATCCCGGTGAGATCTACCCGCTTCCGCTGCCGGACAGCAACGGCGCTGCGCTGAGACCCCAGGTGCGACCACGGCACGTGCCGGTTTATGTGGCCGCGATGGGTCCCCGCAACCTGCGGCTGACCGGCGAGCTGGCCGACGGCTCGGCGGGAATGCGTTCATACCCGAGGCCGCCGAGGTGTTCTTCGGTCCGTTGCGAGAGGGCGCCGAGCGGTCCGGACGCGCGTTGGCGGATCTCGATCTCGTGGCGCCCGTCGCGGTCGAAATCCACGACGACGAGGCGTCGGCCGAAGCCGCAGCGCGCCGACACGCCGACGGGTACGCGTTCACCATCGGCGCGATGGGCGCAGGCGGCCGTAACTTCTACAACGATGCGTTCACACGGCTGGGCTACGGCGAACAAGTCGGGGTCGTCGCCGAGTTATGGCGAGACGGGAGGCGCGGCATGAAGCTCGCCAAGCGGTGCCGCTCGATCTCGGCCGCCTGACGAATCTTGTTGGTACACCTGACGGTATCGCCGAGCGGCTGCACAGGTATCGGGCCGCGGGGATAACGACGCTGCTGGCGAAGTTGGAGGGTGATTACGCCCATCAGCTGGCGACGCTGGAACGGCTGCTCGGCATCGTCGCCGACGGATAGCGGGCCGCTACAGGTCGCCGAGGTCGTCGGGCACGTCGACGGCGTGCTCACGAAGCACGTCCAGCGGCACCACTTCGAGCGTGCGCTCGTGCGTGCAGGCCAGCACGACCGGGGCGGCGCAGCCGTCGTGATACGCCCGGAACCAGTTGGCGGCGGTGACGCACCAGCGATCACCGGGCGTGAGGCCGGGAAACCGGAACTCAGGCCGCGGCGTCGAGAGGTCGTTGCCAATGGAGCGCTGATGCTTCTTGAGGAACTCGGCGGTGACGACGGCGCAGATGGTGTGCAGCCCGATGTCCGCGACCCCGGTCGAGCAGCAGCCGTCGCGGTAGAAGCCGGTGAGCGGATCGGTGCCGCAGGATTCCAGCGGTCCACCGAGCACGTTGGTTTCGGGCATTGGGCCTAGGCGGTCCGCGTCAACTTGACGGCGACGAGATGTTCTCGTTCGGCGGCCTCTTTGAACTCATCGAGGGTGGGAATCCGCTGATCGCGAAATCCCAACCCCATCATGCGTTGTGCTCGCTTGACGCCGTAGGCCTCGGCCGCACGGTGCGCCAGCTCCGCGAAAACCGCAGGGTCTTCGATGCGTTCGCCGCGCATGGCCGTCTTCTTCCCGTCGTCGAGCACTTCGGCGGCCGCGCCGTTGCGGAAGATCCGCATCCAGGCCGCACCCGCCAGGGCGTAGAGCTGGTTGTCGATGTGGTGCGCGCTCACAGGGATTGAGTACTGATTGCCGGTCTTGCGTCCCTTGAAGCCGAGCACCATCAACTGCTTGCGTGCGGGACCCGCAAGCGGAGTGCCGAGCAGGAACTTCATGGCCGGGTTCATGAAGCGGAGGAGCGCCTCCGGCGGGTGTGAGACGAAGACCGCTGGTGACTGTTCTGCCATGTCCACACGGTAGACGACGCGCGAAAAGCCCAGGCTCACCGGCGGCGGTTGGTTGAGCTGCCTCCGTCGTCGTGGACGAGGCTCGCCATGTCGCGATTCCATTCGGCGTAGCAGAGATGTGGTCGAGACCCCATCGAACGAGTGCGACGAGCAGCGCGGCGACTGCGGTCGCCGACAGCCAGAAGCCGACCGCGGCGACGACGGCGTCGACACCTGCCTGCCACATCGGAGGGGGCGGGCCGACCTGACGGCCATTCCGGTCCACCCAAATGTCATTGTTCGCGCCGTCTTTCACGCGGGAGTTCCACATGTAGGACCCCGGCGTTCTCGACGTCGCCGACGTGAGGCCGGGCCAAAACGACAGCATCAGGCCCTTTTGGGCTCTGCGCGCGGTGGTGATTCACCAGCGCTGCGACGCTGTGGCACTCCTGCGACCTTACGGCGTACCTTGTGGCGTGTGCGTCGTGGATTGCGGTCCCGATCGCGCCTGCGAAAGGCACGACGGCCAGCGACGCCACGATGGCCAGCGTCATGACAGCGACCTCGACGCGGTCGCTGGTGCGCACCAGCGGATTTCGCCCGCGGAGCTGCGCCAGGCGCCAGCGCCACCAGGCCACTGTGAACCACTGCATCACACCCTCCTCGGTCACTCGCACACCGAGGTGTCGATCGCCGCACGGCGAAATCAAACCGGACCCTCGTTCGAACAGGTGTCGTGCCGCCGTTTCGTGGCTGCGGCAGTACGCCGCCCCGTACGCTGTTGTCCGCGCCGCCGCGGCGAGGCACCGACAGCTCCATCTTAGCGTTGGCTAACTTCCTAAAGGGCCCGTCGCCATATGAGATGCGCCACGACAACCTGGCAAGCGTGATGTAGCTTCAAACGGCACAGCGGGGACAGCCGCTGCTGAGGGAGTTAAACGGTGGACGCGACACCCTTCGGCACTATCGGCTTCGAGAAGCTGATCGGCCGGGGCGGTATCGGCAAGGTTTACCCGGGCCTACGACACCAAGACCGATCGCATCGTCGCGCTCAAGGTGCTGCCGCACCATCTGGCCGAGGATGCGACATTTCAGCAGCGGTTCCGGCGCGAATCGCAGGCCGCGGCCGGGCTCAACGACCCGCATGTGGTGCCGATCCACGGCTACGGCGAAATCGATGGCCGGCTCTATCTGGACATGCGGCTGATCGAGGGCCGAAAACCTCGGCACGATGCTGGAGGACACGGAGAAGCCGCTGTGTCCGGAGTTCGCGGTCAAGGTGGTCGAGCAGGTCGCGGCGGCGCTGGACGCCGCGCACGAGGCGGGCCTGATCCACAGGGACGTCAAGCCGTCGAACATCCTGATCACCGCCAAGGACTTCGTGTATCTGATCGACTTCGGCCTGGCCCGCACGGCCGGCGAGAAGGGCTTGACCACCGCGGGCGACACGCTGGGCACGTTGGCGTACATGGCGCCGGAGCGGTTCGAGGGCGCGCAGATCGATCCGCCGCGCGGACATCTACGCGCTGACGTGTGTGCTCTACCAGTGCATCACCGGGTCGCGGCCGTATCCGGCGGAAAGCTACGAGCAGCAGATCAAGGGGCACATGGTGTCGCCGCCGCCGCGCCCGTCAGCCATCGACCCGAAACTGGTGGCGTTCGACGACGTCATCGCCAAGGGCATGGCGAAGAAGCCGGCGAAGCGGTATCAAACGGCGGGCGAGTTGGCCGCAGCGGCGCGGCGCGCGCTGGAGACGCCGGTGCGCACGACGGGTCGCTCCGGGAAGCATTCGAAGCAAGGCGCCGGAGGAGTGTCGCGGCGGGCGTTGGCGATTGTGGCCGCGGTGGTGTTGGTGGCCGCGCTCGGCACGTTCGGGGTGTGGCAGTGGCTGGGCCGATCGGGCGGCGGGGATGCCCGGCCTGCGAGCGTCGCGGAGAGTACGTCGACGGCGACGCCGGTCGCGGTCCCCGGCGCGGTGCCCGAGATCGCGGCGACGGTGCCCGAGGACATCAGGAAGACGGGCCGGTTGGTGATCGGCGTCAATGTTCCCTATGCACCGAACGAATTCAAGAACTCGGCGGGTGACATCGTCGGCTTCGACGTGGACCTGATGAATGCGGTGACGAAGACCCTGGGGCTGACGCCGGATTACCGGGAGACGGCGTTCGAGAGCATCATGCCGTCGGTGTCGGGCGGCAGCTTCAACGTCGGGATGTCGTCGTTCACCGACACCAAGTCGCGCGAGGCGAATGTCGACTTCGTGACCTACTTCCAGGCGGGCACGCTGTGGGCGCAGCGGGCGGGGTCGTCGGTGGATCCGGATGCCGCGTGCGGCTTGAAGATTGGTGTGACGTACGCGTCCATTCAGGAGACGGAGGAGGTTCCGGCCAAGAGCGATCAGTGCGTGGCGGCTGGAGTTTCGGCGATCGACAAGGTGGTCTACACCCGGCAGGACGACTTGACCGCGGCATTGATCGCAGGTGACGTCGAGGCGATGGCGGCCGATTCACCGGTGACCGGGTTCGCGATCAAGCTTTCCGGCGGGCAGCTGGCGCCGGCGGGGGAGATCGCCGACACCGCGCCGTATGGCTGGCCGGTGGCCAAGGGTTCGGGACTGGCGGAGTCGCTGCGGCGGGCGCTGGAGCATCTGATGCAGACCGGCGAGTACAAGACCATCGCCACGATGTGGGGTGTCGAGAAGGGCATGATCGACAAGCCGGTGATCAACGGCGCGATCGGTTGATCGACCGCTACATCAGGAAGCGGACAGCGCCGTCGGGTCGCAGCTGTTGAGCCATGTTCGCCTGCCGGTATCCGAGGCAGATGCCGGCGGCAGTGACGAGCACCAGGCCCGCCAGGCCCGGCAGAGCTCCTGCCGCCGTCGTGGCCAGCGATCGGGTTGAAAAGTCGCTGTACCCGGTCCGATAGGGAATCTGGGCCGCCGAAGTCACGCCGAAGGTGGTGAACGACGACTCGTTCAGCAGCCGTCCATCCGTCGATGCCCGGAGTAGTTCTGGCGCCGCTTCACCGGCCGATTGGGATTCGACGGTGCGCCCGCCTGCTGTCCACCGCGGCGCAACCGACGCCCCGAGGTGAACCTGGGGAAGCGGCGCCGGTGCGACGACGACCGGCACTGTCAAGACCGGTGGCTCATTCCCGACCGGACGGTGACCGCCTTCGCCCACAACCGAGTCGACAGTGTTGGGGTCGACGGGCGTGGCGGGTATCGCGGGCGGCAGATCGGCCGGCGCCGGTGCCTCGATCGCAGGCGCGACTACAGGTGCTTCGGGGACCGGGGCCAGTTCCATCGGAGGCGGCGCTTCCGAAATAGCCGGCGCCTTGGTGACGGTCTTGCCGGGGTATTCATCAGAGCCGTGATCGTGCTCGACGGGTGGCTTCTCTTCGGTCGGCTGTTCAGCGGGCTTTTCCCGAGCGGACTCGGCCGCTTCGGTGGCGGGGCGCTCAACCGCTTTGTCGGCCTGGTCGCCGACGGTGGCGGTGGGGTGCTCGGGGCCGGAAGCCGCGCCGGCGTCGACCGAGCGGGCAGCCGGGGCGGGCCCGCTGTCGGCGGCCCCGCTGCTACTGCTGCTGGCGCTTTCGCCTCCCGCCGACTCGCCACCGGTGTCGGCAGACGCCAGTGCGCCGCCGGCACCGGCCAGAAGCAGCGCAGCGGCCATGGCGCCTGCCGCCAGGTGTGTCCCCGCCCTCACCATTCCGCCTCACCAACGCCAGGATGCACTGCCCGGCAATATTCACGATGTCGGCTGATTGTGGCATCTGATGCGCCGCCGGGTGCGCGGATCGTGAGAATCACCACAGCAGTGATATGAACGAACTACGTTGTGGCGCAAGGCTTGCAGAAAGCATCGCAATAGTACCGACATCGATCGCGCCGCAACGTACTCTAGCGCGTCCATTGCAGACGACAGCAAACACAGCAAATAGGAGCCCAGCTGAGTTGACAGCCCTCGTCCGGGTCGATGTTGCGGCGTACGGGCGTTGCCGTCAGCTGCGATGTTGCCAGCGCCGGGCACCCGGAGTCCTCAAAGGCGGCAGGCGAACACCTGCCATTACTTGCTTTCGACAAGTTGCGTCCGCAAAGTGATAATGACGCTGGCGACAAATAGGTCAGCAATCTGCTCAGCACATCTAAGCGACAGGATTTCCACGTAATAAGGGTGTCATATCGTTACTTCCGCAAATTAGCTGGAGAGACGGGGCGTCGCGGTACTGAGCGTCGGGCAATGATGTTGCCCGGCAACGGATTTCACAGGCGCGCCGTCAGCGCACGATGATTGTGTGCGCGCCACGCGCCACCAGCTCACCGATGACGGGCGCGCCGGGAATCTCACCCGCGATCAGCAGCCCGCCGGAGGTCTGCGCATCGGCCAACAGAAGCGCCTCGGTCTCGTCGACGGCCGTCAAGTCGACGTGCGGTGCCACCCAGTCGAGGTTGCGACGCGTCCCGCCGCTGACGTAGCCGGCCTTCAGCGCCTCACGTGCGCCCTCGATGTAGGGCACCGCCGCGGAGTCGACCACGGCCGTTACGTCACTGGCTCTGGCCAACTTGTGCAGGTGGCCGAGGAGACCGAAACCCGTGACGTCCGTGGCACATTCGACGCCGGCGTCCAGCGCGGCCCGCGAGGCATTGGCGTTGAGCGTCGTCATCACCGCGATGGCGTCACCGAACACCTCGCCCGTGGCCTTGTGTCTGCTGTTGAGCACACCGATCCCGAGTGGTTTGGTCAACGACAGCGGTGTTCCCGGCTTACCGGCGTCGTTGCGCAGCAACCGATTCGGATCCGCGAGGCCCGTGACCGCCAGCCCGTACTTGGGTTCCGGGTCGTCGACGCTGTGCCCACCCGCGAGGTGGCATCCCGCCTCGTTGCACACGTCGAGGCCACCACGCAGCGTCTCGGCGGCGAGCTCGAACGGCAACACATCCCGCGGCCAGCCGAGCAGGTTCACCGCCACCACCGGCCGCCCGCCCATGGCGTACACATCTGAGAGTGCGTTCGTCGCCGCGATCCGACCCCAGTCGTACGGATCGTCGACCACCGGGGTGAAGAAGTCGGTCGTCGCGATCAGCGCGTGCCCGCCATCGATGCGCACCGCCGCAGCGTCGTCGCCGGCCTCCAACCCGACCAGTAGCTCGCCGACGGGATCTCGCGGCGCGGCCTTCGTCAGACCGCGGACCATGTCTTCCAGCTCACCGGGCGGGATCTTGCAGGCGCAGCCACCACCGTGGGCGTACTGGGTCAACCGATAGCTCATGGCCTCCATGCTGCCTGCAATGATGTCGTCATGGGCCAGGGAGGCGTATCCGGTCTGGTGATCGGCGCGATCTTCAAAATCGCTGAGCGGCAGGTCCTGTCGCTGGCGGGTTCGATTCCCGTCCGCCTCCGCCATGAGCCTGGAACCTGACATGGCCGACCCGCGAAGGCGTGTGCCTCGCACCGACCTGCTGCTCGCCGACCCTCGGTTGGCCGAAGCGGAGCGGCAGCTCGGCCGCGTGTTGGTGAAATCCGTTGTCGCCCGAGCGCAAGAGCGGGCGCGCGCCGGCGAGATCGAGCCGGAGCAGGTGGCCGACCACGCCGTCGCCGCATTGCCTGTGAGCGCGGCGAGCCTGCGGCCGGTCATCAATGCGACCGGTGTCGTCGTGCACACGAACCTCGGCCGCGCACCACTGTCACAAGCCGCCGTCGACGCGGTGGTGACCGCCAGCGGGGCTACCGATGTCGAGTTCGACCTGGAAACGGGTCGTCGCGCCCGCCGCGGCCGCGGTGCACTGGGCGCATTGGCCCGCGCGGTGCCGACCGCGGGCGCCGTGCACGTCGTCAACAACAACGCCGCTGCCCTGCTGCTGACCGCGATGACGCTGGCCCCCGGCAAGGAGATCGTGGTCAGCCGTGGCGAGCTGATCGAGATCGGCGACGGCTTCCGGCTGCCCGAACTGATGGCCTCGACGGGCTCCCGGATCCGGGAGGTCGGCACGACGAACCGCACGCATCTGCGCGACTATGCCGAGGCCATCGGGCCCGCGACCGGCTTCCTGCTCAAGGTCCACCCGTCGAACTATCACGTCAGCGGATTCACCTCGTCCGTCGGCATCAGCGAGCTGGCCAAGCTGGCCGCGCCGCTCGTGGTCGACATCGGCTCCGGCCTGCTGACGCCGCATCCGCTGCTGCCCGACGAACCCGACGCCACGTCCGTCCTGCGTGACGGCGCCGATCTTGTCACCGCCAGCGGTGACAAGCTCCTCGGCGGGCCACAGGCGGGTCTGCTGTTCGGCACGGCCGAGCTGATCGAGAAGCTGCGACGGCATCCGGCGGCCCGAGCGCTGCGCGTCGACAAACTCACCCTCGCGGCGCTGGAGGCCACCCTCGTCGGGCCGCCGTCGCCGGTGGCCCTGGCGCTCGATGCCGACGTGGCCGAGTTGCGCGGACGCGCCGAACGACTGGCCGCACAGCTGCCGGAGGCCGAGGCGGTGGATTGCATCGCGGCCGTGGGCGGAGGCGGTGCGCCCGGCGTCGAGCTGCCAAGCGCCGCGGTCAGCCTGCCCGAGTCCTACGCCGCACCGCTGCGCACCGGCTCGCCTGCCGTGGTCGGCCGTCTCGAGGCGGGCCGCTGCCTGCTGGATCTGCGTACGGTCGCTGGAGCGGACGACGAATTGGTTGTCCAGGCGGTGCGGGCATGCACGTCATAGCGACCGCGGGTCATGTCGACCACGGCAAGTCGACGCTGGTTCACCGCCTCACCGGCATGTGGCCGGACCGGCTCGCCGAGGAGCAGCGCCGCGGCCTGACCATCGACCTCGGCTTCGCGTGGACCGAGATCGACGGCAGGCGGTTCGCATTCGTCGACGTGCCTGGCCACGAGCGCTTCGTCGCGAACATGCTCGCAGGCGTTGGGGCAGCGCCTGCGGTGATGTTCGTCGTCGCCGCCACCGAAGGCTGGATGCCGCAGTCCGAGGAACATCTCGCCGCGGTACTGGCTCTCGGCGTCCAGCATGTCTTGGTGGTGATCAGTAAGGCGGATCTCGCCGACCCCGGGCCCGCTGTCGCGCAGGTCCGGGAGCGGCTGCGGGACGCGCCTGTCGTCCTCGGAACGGACCTGGATCAGGTTCGCGCCCAATTGGTTTCACTGGTCGAGCGGCTGCCAGCGCCGGATCGCGACGCCGATGTGCGGCTGTGGGTCGACCGCTCGTTCACCGTCCGAGGGGCGGGGACCGTCGTGACAGGAACGCTCGCAGCGGGCACCATCCGCGTCGGCGACGAACTCGAGCATGCCGGGCGACGCGTCACGGTGCGGGGTCTGCAGTCGCTGGGACAGGACGAGGGAGAGGTTGATGCCGTCGCGCGCGTCGCGCTCAACCTGCGGGGCGTGGACCGTCAACACATCGGCCGCGGCGACGCCATCCGGACTCCAGGAACATGGCTCGACACGGCCGAGGTCGACGTCGCGCTGCGGGCCGCCGGGCAGTTGCACCGCCAACTGGTGCTGCACATCGGTTCGGCGGCGGTGCCGGTGCATGTGCGGCCACTTGGCACGGCGGCACGATTGCGGCTGGCGCGCCCGCTGCCGTTGCGTGTCGGCGATATCGGGCTGCTGCGAGACCCCGGCGAGCACCGCATCGCGGCGGGCATCGAGGTGCTCGATGTGCGTCCGCCGCGGTTGCGTCGCCGCGGCGCTGCACGCGACCGGGCGGACGAACTGGCGACCGGACGCGCGCACCCGCCGGTATGCGCGCGAACGAATGAGTTGCGCGCCATGGGGTTTGAGGCGACGGGGCAGCGGATCGGCGAGTGGGTCGTCGACCCACAGTGGTGGGCTGAGCGTCGTCAACAAATGATGACGGCCGTGAAACGGTGGGCAGCCGATCACGACGTCGCGGCAGGCATGCCGCTGGAGACACTGCGCCAACAGGCGGATCTCCCCACCGCCGAGCTGATCCCCAGCCTGCTCGACGGCACCGGGCTCGAGATCGCCGACGGGCTTGTGCGCCCACCGAACACGGGCCTGCCGCCGAGGGTGGACAAGGCGGTAAGCGCGGTGGAGGACTGGCTGGCCGAAGAGCCGTTCCGCGCTCCGGAGGCCGACGAGCTCAAAGAACTGGACCTCGGGGCCAAAGAGCTGGCCGCGGCGGTTCGCGTCGGACGGCTGACCCGGATCGCCGACGGCGTCGTACTCGGGCCCGACGCGCTGGAACGCGCGGCCGACGTCCTGAGGGCGCTGCCACAGCCGTTCACCGTCAGCGACGCCCGCCGCGCTCTCGGGACGACCCGCCGGGTCGCGGTGCCGTTGCTCGAACAACTGGACGCGCGGCAGATTACGCGGCGTAGCGATGACAACACGCGAACGGTGGTTTGATCGAAACAGGCCGGGTAGAGGAGACGCTGATGGACTTCAAGAAATTGGTCGAGTCGTGGCCGGTCTACCGGCAGCTCACCGGCGACGACCCCTTGGGCCGGGGCAAGGCCGCCCAATCCAACCGCTCGCTGACGTTGATGCCGCGCATCGCCGATGCGGACAGTGTGGCGCACTCGGTGTGCCCGTTCTGCGCGGTCGGGTGCGCGCAGAAGGTCTACGTGAAAGACGGGAAGGTCATTCAGATCGAGGGCAACCCCGACAGCCCCATATCGCGAGGCCGATTGTGCCCCAAGGGTTCTGCGAGCACACAGCTGGTGACCGGGCCGCAACGTCTGACCAAGATCCGCTACCGCCCGCCCTACGCCACCGAATGGCAGGAACTCGACCTCGACACCGCGATGCAGATGGTCGCCGACCGGGTGCTCGACGCGCGCGACAAGGGCTGGCAGCAGTTCGACGCCGACCGCAACACGCTGCGCCGCACGATGGGAATCGCCAGCCTGGGCGGCGCGACGCTCGACAACGAAGAGAACTACCTGATCAAGAAGCTCTTCACCGCCCTCGGCGCGTTACAGATCGAGAACCAGGCGCGTATTTGACACAGCGCAACGGTTCCCGGTCTGGGAGCCTCCTTCGGTCGCGGCGGGGCGACGGACTACCTGCAAGACCTCGTCAACTCGGACTTCATCGTCATCATGGGCTCGAATATGGCCGAGGCTCATCCGGTCGGGTTCCAGTGGGTGATCGAGGCCAAGGCACGCGGCGCGAAGGTGGTCCACATCGATCCGCGGTTCACCCGCACCAGCGCGCTGGCCGACCGGCACGTGCCACTGCGCGCGGGCAGTGACATCGCGTTCCTCGGCGGGATGATCAACTACATCCTCTCCAACGAGCTGGACTTCCGCGAATACGTCACCGCATACACCAACGCGTCGTTCATCGTCGACGAAAGTTATAGGGATACCGAGGATCTCGAGGGGCTGTTCAGCGGCTACGACCACGAGACCGCGTCATACGATCCGTCGTCCTGGCACTACGAATCGACAAGCGCGAAGGAACACGCCAGCCCGGATCAGCACGGTTCGGGCGGCGCGCCGATCGAAGGTGCCCATGACGTCCCTGCCGACCCGACGCTGCAGCACCCGCGCTGCGTGTACCAGATCCTCAAGCGGCATTACGCCCGCTACACGCCCGACATGGTGGAACGGGTATGCGGGGTGCCTGCCGAGCAGTTCCTGCAGATCGCCAAGGCGTGGACGGAGAACTCCTGCCGCGAACGCACCACGGCGCTGGTGTATAGCGTCGGCTGGACACAGCATTCGGTCGGTGCGCAGTACATCCGCGCGGGGGCGATCATTCAGCTGCTGCTGGGCAACATAGGTCGGCCCGGCGGCGGGGTGCTCGCGCTGCGCGGGCACGCCAGCATTCAGGGTTCGACCGACGTGCCGACGCTGTTCGACCTGTTGCCCGGCTACCTGCCGATGCCGAAGGCGGGCGAAGCCTCGCTGGCCGACTACCTCGACCGCATCACGGGCGATGAGCAGAAAGGCTTCTGGCGCAACGCCGATACGTACATGGTCTCGCTGCTCAAGGAGTACTGGGGCGAGAACGCTACGGCGGAGAACGACTACTGCTTCGATTACGTGCCACGGATCAACGGCGACCACGGCACGTACCGCACGGTCATGGACATGGTCGACGGCAAGGTGTTCGGCTACTTCCTGTTGGGCCAGAATCCGGCGGTCGGTTCGGCGCACGGCCGGCTGCAGCGGCTGGGCATGGCCAACCTCGACTGGCTGGTGGTGCGCGATCTCGTCGAGATCGAGAGCGCGTCGTTCTGGAAGGACGGCCCTGAGGTCGAGACGGGCGAGATCTCGCCGCAGACCTGCCGGACCGAGGTGTTCCTTTTCCCGGCGGCATCGCATGTCGAGAAGGCGGGTACGTTCACGCAGACGCAGCGGATGTTGCAGTGGCGTGAGAAGGCGGTCGAACCGCCGGGCGACGCCCGCTCGGAGCTGTGGTTCTTTTACCACCTGGGCCGCATCCTGCGCGAGAAGCTGGCCGGCTCCACCGACGAGCGCGACCGGCCGCTGCTCGACCTGTGGTGGGACTACGAGATGGAGGGCGACGAGCCGTCGAGCGAGGATGTGCTGCGGCGGATCAGCGGTGTGGACCTGACGACGGGACGTGCTGTCGACAACTACATCTCGCTGAAGGCCGACGGCAGCACGATCTGCGGGTGCTGGATCTATAGCGGGGTGTACGCCGACGAGGTCAACCAGGCCGCGCGGCGCAAACCGCACGACGGTTCCGAGTGGGGCTGGACATGGCCGATGAACCGGCGGGTGCTGTACAACCGGGCGTCCGCCGACCCGCAGGGCAGGCCGTGGAGCGAGCGCAAGAAGCTCGTGTGGTGGGACCCAGACAAGGGCGAGTGGACGGGCTACGACGTGCCGGACTTCGAGGAGACCAAGCCGCCGGACTACCGCCCGCCGGAGGGCGCGGTGGGTGTCGCGGCGCTGCGTGGCGACGACGCGTTCATCATGCAGGCCGACGGCAAGGGCTGGCTGTTCGCGCCCAACGGCCTGCTCGACGGTCCGCTGCCCACGCACTACGAGCCGCACGAGTCGCCGTTCCGCAATGCGTTGTACGTACAGCAGGGCAACCCGACGCGCAGAGTGTATGGGCGGGAGGACAATCCGTCGAACCCCTCGCCGCCGGAGCTACACGGGGAGGTGTTCCCGTTCGTGTTCACCACCTCGCGACTGACCGAGCACCACACCGCGGGCGGGATGAGCCGACAGCTGCCCTATCTCTCGGAACTGCAGCCGGGGTTGTTCGTCGAGGTGTCACGGGAGTTGGCGTCGATGCGCGGCCTGACGCACATGGACTGGGCGCACGTGATCACCAGTCGTACGGCGGTGGAGGCGCGCGTGTTCGTGACGGATCGGCTGCGCCCGTTGCGGGTCGAAGATCATGTGGTGCACCAGATCTGGATGCCGTATCACTGGGGGAACAAGGGGCTGATCGAGGGCGACGTGGTCAACGACCTGTTCGGGGTGGTGGCGGACCCGAATGTGTTCATCCAGGAGAGCAAGGTCGCGACGTGTGACATCCAGCCGGGACGACGACCGAGGGGACCGGCGCTGCTGGAGTACGTCGCGCAGTACCGGCACCGGGCCGGCATCACGGTGGAGACGGGGACGAACCTCGACACCACTGGGCCGCCCGCCGACCACACCGAGGAGAAGCCATGAGCGAGAACAGCTTCTACGGGCCGCTGCCGGATCCGGCGGGCAACGCCGGCTACGACGACGAGCACCCGCCGCGGGTGGGCTTCTTCACCGACACGTCGGTGTGCATCGGTTGCAAGGCGTGCGAGGTGGCGTGCAAGGAATGGAACATGGTGCCCGACGACGGGTTCGACCTGCTGGGCATGTCGTTCGACAACACGGGCATGCTGAGCGCGAGCACGTGGCGGCACGTCGCGTTCATCGAGCAACCGGGCCGGGAGCCGGTGGACCTCGGGATGCCCGGTCTCGAGCGGCCCGGCGACGCGTACGGCGCGGAGACGCGCACAGACTTCCGGTGGCTGATGAGCAGCGACGTGTGCAAGCACTGCACACACGCGGGGTGTCTGGATGTGTGCCCGACCGGTGCGTTGTTCCGCACCGAGTTCGGCACAGTTGTTGTGCAGCAAGACATTTGCAATGGGTGTGGATACTGCGTTTCGGGTTGCCCGTACGGGGTGATCGACCGGCGCGAGAGCGACGGCCGGGCGTGGAAGTGCACGCTGTGTTACGACCGGCTGCACGACGGCCTGGAACCGGCGTGCGCCAAGGCGTGCCCGACGGACTCGATCCAGTTCGGGGTGCTGGACGAGTTGCGTGAACGGGCTTCTCGCCGCGTCGAGGAGTTGCACGAGCGCGGGGTGACCGAGGCGCGGCTGTACGGGCATGACCCGAACGACGGGGTAGGCGGCGACGGCGCGTTCTTCCTGCTGCTCGATGAGCCTGAGGTGTACGGGCTGCCGCCCGACCCGGTGGTGCCGACACGCGACGCCGGGGCGATGTGGAAGTACGCGGGGATGGCGGCGTCGGCGTTGGTCGGTCTGGCTGTGTCGGCTTTTCTGGGGAAGAGATGATGGTGCGCGAAGACCTGGCGGTGCCGCGGGCCGAGTTCGAGTCGTACTACGGGCGGCCGATCCTGAAGCACCCGGTGTGGGAGTGGAAGATCGCGGCGTATCTGTTCGCGGGCGGGCTGTCGGCGGGTTCGGCGATGCTGGCGGCCGGCGCGGACGTGACGGGGCGGCAGGCGTTGCGGCGGTGGTCCAGGCTGGGCGCGTTGGGAAGCATCGCGGCGAGCATGTACTTCCTGGTCGCGGATCTCGGCAGGCCGGAGCGGTTCCACCACATGCTGCGGGTGGCGAAGCCGAGCTCGCCGATGAGCGTGGGCACGTGGATCCTCACGGCCTACGGTCCGGGGGCGGGTCTGGCCGGCGCGGCGGAGTTGATGCCGGGTTGGCTGCGACGGACCTGGCTGGGTCGGCTGATTCGCTGGTTGGCTAGGCCCGCCGGAATATGGGCCGCCGGAACGGCACCGGGGGTGGCGTCGTACACGGCAGTTCTGTTGTCGCACACCGCGGTTCCGGCGTGGCATGAGGCGCACCCATACCTGCCGTTCGTGTTCACCGGTTCGGCGGCTGCGAGCGGCGGAGGCTGGGGAATGGTCTTCGCGCCGGTGCACGAGTCAGGTCCGGCACGGCGGATGGCTGTCGCGGGGGCGGGTCTGGAGGTGGCGGCGTCACGGCTGATGGAGCACCGGCTCGGACTTTCGGCGGAGGCGTACACCACAGGAAAGGCGCATAGGCTGCGTCAGCTGTCAGAAGTCCTGACAGTCGGTGGGGCACTGGGCGCGGCGGCGGGCCGTGGCCGGGCGGTGCTGGCGGTGTCGGGCCTGGCGTTGTTGGCGGGCAGCGCGTTGCAGCGCTTCGGGGTGTTCGAGGCGGGAGTGGAGTCGACGCGCGACCCGAAGTATGTGGTGGTGCCACAGCGCGAGCGGCTGAACGCGGGTCGACCGGCACGGGGCGATATAAGAACTGCCCGCCTCGGTTGACTCAGTCTTCGAGGGCCCGCCCCACGATCCGTGGATCCGGCTGCTCCGTGGTTGCCATCATTGCCTCCTGGGAAGGCCCTACCCGGTACCCGTTGTAGGGCAAACGTCGGCCGAGTAGACAACTTGTCGATAGTGTCGCCTCTGTGGACTTCGAGCTCGATGACGAGCAGCGAGCCTGGGTGGCCGAAGTACGACAGTTCCTCGCAGAGAACGTCACACCGGCGCTGCGGGCCGAGATGGCCGAGCACGGCCTCGAGTACCAGGGCGGCGAGCTCACGGCGTTCCGTCGCAAGATCGGCGAGAAGGGCTGGTTCGGACTGAACTGGCCGCAGGAGTACGGTGGCCTTGGCCTCACAGCGATGCATCAACATCTGTTGATGAGCGAGTTCGAATACGCCGGCGTGCCCGGGCCCGATCTCACCGTGACCTCGGTGGCGCCGATGATCATGCGGCACGGCACCGAGCAGAACAAGAAGGAGTTCCTGCCCGGCATCGCCAGGGGCGAGATCGTCTTCGCGCTCGGCTACTCCGAACCCAACGCCGGGACCGACCTGGCCAGCCTGCGCACCCGCGCGGTTCGCGACGGCGACGAGTGGGTGATCAACGGGTCGAAGATCTGGAACAGCGGGGCCCAGCGGTCGACCCACGAGTGGCTGTGCGTGCGCACCGACCCCGACGCGCCACGGCACCGCGGCATCTCGGTGATGGCAGTACCGATCGACAGCCCCGGCATCGAGATCCACCCGCTGTACGCGTGGTCGGGATACCGCACCAACGAGACGTTCTTCAACGACGTGCGCGTGCCGGTCACCAACCTGATCGGCGAGCTCAACATGGGGTGGACCTACATCACCGGCGCCCTGGACCTGGAGCGCGGCGCGTTGACCAACGCCGGCGACCTACGCCGCGCACTCGACGACCTGATCGCGATGGCAGGCGGCTCGGATCCGGTGTTCCGTCGCCGCCTCGCGCAGGCCGAGGCCGACGTGGAAGTCGCCAAGCTGATGGGCTACGAGGCGGCATCGATGCTCGACAGTGGTCGTATACCGACCGTGGAGGTCAGCGTCGAGAAGATCTTCACCAGCGAATTGCGCCAGCGAATAGCAGATCTCGCGATCGATCTACTCGGGCCCGATGGGCTGGTCGTCGGCAACTTCTTCGAGCGGCTTTATCGGGTGTCGCCGCTGATGCGCTTCGGCGGCGGCACCAACGAGGTGCTACGCGACGTGATCGCCCAGCGCGGTCACGGGATGCCGTCGTACGGGCGGTGACGGCATGCGAGTGATTCCCGATCAGGATTCGCGCGATCTCGCCGCGATGTGCCGCAGCGTGCTGGCTGCCGAACTCGAGGCCGCCGAGCAGTGGAAGACGCTGGCCGAGGCGGGTGTGCTCGGCCTGGCGATCGACGGCAGTCTTGGCGATGTCGGCGTCTTCTGCATCGAAGCGGGAAGAGCGCTGTGTCCCAGGGTGGTTCAGAGCACGGTGTACGCGGCACTTGCTATCGACTGGCTCAGTGTGGGGTCGGCTTGGCTGCCTCGACTGACCTCCGGCGAGGCGCGTGCGGCCACGGCGCTGTTCAGCCCCCGCGACGCAGCCGACATGCCCCGGTTGCAGGCTCACCGCGATGGCGACCGCCAGCGGGTGAGCGGGGTCGCGGATTTCGTCACCGACGCGGACGTTGCCGACGTGATCGTTGCGACCACCGACGCAGGCCTGGTCGCTGTCGACACCACGACGTCCGGCATCAGCATCGAGCCCGTGGCCATGATGGGTGGCTTTCCGGCATTCACGGTTCGGTTCGACGAGGTTGGGGTCGACGAAGCGACCCCCGTCGATGCACAACAGTTGCGCCGGGTGGCCAACGCCATTGTGGCGCTGGACTGTCTCGATCTGGTCGGCGTCGGCGAAGCGGTGATCGAGCGCACCGTCGAGTACACCAAGATGCGCGAGCAGTTCGGCAGGCCGATCGCGTCGTTCCAGGCGGCACAGCATCTGGTGGCCGACATGCACATCGCGCTGGCCGCAGCCCGGCTGGCCGCGCAGTCGGCGGTGTTCTGGATCGGGCGAGGCCACACCGCCACCCGGCAGACGGCGGTCGCCAGGATGCGCGCCGCCGAGGTCAAGAAGATCACGCTCGACGCGCACCAACTACATGGCGGCATGGGCTACGTCGTCGACACCGGCCTGCATCTGTTCTCCGAGCGGGCCCGCATCCTGTCGACGTTCGGCGGTGGTGCCGATATCGCCGCGAAATGGCTTGAGGACGAGATGAACTGGGACAGTAACCGATGACGGCTGACAGCCTTATCGACCCTGAGTCATTAGAAAAGATCGGGACGGTCGTCGCTGTCGCCACCGGCGAGGTGTACCGGCGGGATTGGCAGCGTTGGGCCGCAGCGGTCGGTGATCGCAATCCGCTGTGGTTCGATCCCGACTACGCGCGGGCGCACGGCTACCGCAATATCATCTGCCCGCCGCTGTATCTGCAGTACGCGATCCTCGGCGTGGCGGCGCTCGGTGATCTGCGTCCTGACGGGTCGTCGGGTGCGGTGACCGGCAGCATGGCGTTCCCTCGCGCGCCGCGGCGGATGGCCGGTGGCGAGAGCACCACGTTCCATCTGCCCGCCTACCACGGCGACGAGATCGAGATGACCCGCACTGTCGAATCGATCGTCGAAAAGGAAGGCAGATCAGGCACATTCGTCCTGGTGACCTGGCGGGCCGAATACCGCAACCAGCACCGCGAGCTGCTCGCCGAGGCCACCACGTCGATGATCGCCAGGCCGGCATGAGCCCGTATTTCGAGGACGTCGACACCGGTGATGTGATCCCGGTGCTGACCGTGACCGTCGACGAAACGCAGATGTTCTTCTTCAGTGCCGCCACCTACAACGGCCATCGCATCCACTACGACAAACAGTGGGCACGCGACGTCGAGGGATATGACGATGTCCTTGTCCAGGGTCCGTTGCAGGCGGCGCTGTTGTCTCGTGCGCTGACCGACTGGATCGGCGGTGACGGACGACTGGTGGCGTTCTCGGTGCAGAACCGCGCGATCGCCCATCCAGGACAGGCTTTGACGTTCGGGGGTGTCGTCACAGGGAAGCGGGATGGCCTCGTCGACCTCGACATCTTCTGCAAGCGTGGTGACGACGTGCTGATGCCGGGCACCGCGACCGTGGCACTGCCGCAGCGGGCTGCGCCGTGACGGGCCTGCGTGGTGAGGCCGCCATCGTCGGCATCGCGGAGTTGCCCGCCGAGAAGCGACAGAGCGGCCGACCGATGTTCACGCTGGACCAGTACGCGCGGCTGGCAAAGCTGGTGATCGAGGACGCGGGCGTGGATCCGGTTGTGGTGAACGGGTTGTCATGCCACGGCATCGCCGAGTCGGACATGTTCGCACCCGCCACGCTGTCGGAGTATCTCGGGCTTCCGCTCGACTTCGGTGACCGGGTGGACCTTGGCGGCGCCACCGCGGCGGGCATGGTGTGGCGGGCCGCGGCGGCGGTCGAGCTCGGGCAGTGTGACGCGGTGCTCGCCGTGGTGCCCGGATCGACCGAGATCCCACGGTCGGAAGCGCGGCCCGGTCGGACTCTCGGCTGGTACGGGGCGTCGAGCAACAACTACGGCTCCCCGCAGGCCGAGTTCGAGATCCCGTACGGCAACGTCGGGCAGAACGGACCTTACGCGCAGATCGCCCAGCGCTACGCGTTCCAATACGGCTACGACGCAGCCGCATTGGCGCGGATCGCGGTACAGCAACGCACGAACGCCTGCGCCCATCACGGCGCCGTGTTTTACGGCAAGCCGATCACGGTCGACGACGTGCTGAACAGCCCGGTGATTGCGGACCCGATCCACATGCTCGAGACCGTGATGCGGGTACAAGGCGGTGCGGGCGTGCTGATCGCGAACGCCGACATCGCGCGCCGCGCCCGCCATCGTCCAGCGTGGATCAAGGGATTCGGCGAGCACATCCGGTTCAAGACACCGACGTACGCCGACGACCTCATCCGCACACCCGTCGCCCGCGCCGCCGAACGGGCGTTCGCGATGGCGGGGCTGCAGCGGTCTGATGTCGATATGGCGTCGATCTACGACTGCTACACGATCACCGTGCTGATGACGTTGGAGGACGCGGGATTCTGTGGCAAGGGCGAGGGTATGGCGTGGCTGAACGAACACGACTTGACTTTCCGCGGTGACTTTCCCGTCAACACCGCGGGTGGGCAGCTGTCGTTCGGACAGGCCGGCATGGCGGGCGGCATGCACCACGTGGTCGACGGCGCGCGACAGGTGATGGGCCGCGCAGGCGACGCG
Organism: uncultured Actinomycetota bacterium; assembly: GCA_963698965.1. Lineage (GTDB taxonomy): Bacteria > Actinomycetota > Actinomycetes > Mycobacteriales > Mycobacteriaceae > Mycobacterium. The sequence goes on along the minus strand of CAVOSY010000030.1, from coordinate 108,878 downwards.
CAGGTCGCCGACTGCAATGTCGCCTTCGTCACCGGCAACGGCGGCATCATGAGCGAGCAGGTCGCGCTGATCCTGGGCGGAGACTGAGGTGACCGCGCCACTGCCCGAGCCGACCCCGGTATCGCAGCCGTTCTGGGATGCGTTGCGGGAGCACCGGATTCTGATCCAGTACTCGCCATCGGCGGACCGATATGTGTTCTACCCGCGCACGCTGGTGCCGGGAACGCTGGCCGACGATCTGGAGTGGCGTGAGATCGACGGCGCCGGAACGCTATACACCTATACCGTTGCGCGCAGGCCGACAGGACCGCCGTGGGCCGAGAAGCTGCCGCAACTGCTGGCGGTCGTCGAATGGGACGCCGGTCCGCGGGTGAGCACCGAGTTGGTCGACGTCGCACCCGAGGACATCCGGATCGGGATGCGCGTCACGCCGGTGTTCTGTGACGAGGCGGGAATCACGTTGCTGCGGTACAGGCCCGCCCATGTTTGAGACGGTGCAGCAGCTACTGCGGTCGCGGATGGCCGACGACACCGTGGCGATGAAACACGGTGACAGGACGTGGACGTGGCGCGAGCACCTGGCCGAAGCCGCGGCGGAGGCGTCGGCGCTCATCGCGCTCACGGACCCGTCGCGGCCGATGCACATCGCGGCCGTGCTCGGTAACTCGCCGGCCATGCTGCGGTCGATGGCGGCTGCGGCGCTCGGCGGATACGTGCTGTGCGGCATCAACACGACGCGCCGCGGCGACGGCCTCGCGGGCGACATCAGGCGATCGGATTGCCAACTCGTGCTCGCCGACACCGACCACATGCCACTGCTCGACGGGCTGGATCTGGGTGGTGCGACGGTGATCGACGTCGACGGGCCGCCGTACCGGGATGCCGTGGCCGCAGCGGGACCGCTTGTGCCGCACCGCGAAGTCGGCGGCGCAGACCCGGTGCTGATGATCTTCACATCTGGCACCAGTGGCGACCCGAAGGCGGTGCGCTTCGCACACGCGATGGCGGTGCTGTGTGGCGCCAGCCTGGTCGAGCGGTTCGAGCTCACGGGTGACGATGTGTGCTACCTGTCGATGCCGCTGTTCCACTCCAACGGTGTGGCGGCGGGCTGGGCGGTGGCGATCAACAGTGGCGCGGCGATGGTGCCCGCCAAGTTCTCGCCGTCGCGCTTCCTTGCCGACATCCGCCGGTACGGGGCCACGTACATGAACTACGTCGGCAAGCCGCTGGCGCTGGTGCTCGCGACGCCCGAGCGGCCAGACGACGCCGACAACCCGCTGCGGGCGGCGTTCGGGAACGAGGCCACCGAGCGCGACATCGAGGAGTTCGCAAGGCGTTTCGAGTGTAGGGTGGTGGACAGTTTCGGGTCGAGCGAGTTCGCTGTCGTGGTGATGCGGGAGGACGGATGTCCGCCGGGGTCGATCGGCAGGGGTTACCCAGGTGTGAGCGTGTACCATTCGGACACCGTGAGCGAGTGTGCACCAGCGGTTTTCGACGAACACGGCGCGCTGGCCAACTTCGATGAGGCGGTCGGCGAACTGGTCAACACCTACGGTGTCGGCGGGTTCACGGGCTACTACAACGACCCCGCGGCGACGGACGAGCGGATGCGGCACGGCATGTACTGGTCGGGCGATCTGGCATACCGCGACGCCGACGGCTGGATCTATCTGGCCGGGCGGACCTCCGACTGGATGAGGGTGGACGGCGAGAACCTTGCGGCGGGGCCGGTCGAGCGGATTGTGCAGCGCATACCCGAGATCAACCACGTCGCGGTGTACGCCGTGCCCGACGAGCATGTCGGCGACCAGGTGATGGCAGCCGTCGTGCTGAACGAGGGAGCGACGTTGACGCCCATGCGGTTCGAGGAGTTCCTGGCGTCACAGCCCGATCTGTCTTCCAAGGCATGGCCGCGCTACGTCCGCATCAACACCGCACTGCCGCAGACGGCGACCAACAAGGTCCTCAAGCGCACATTGATCCAGGAGGGTGTGACGCCTGGTGGCGGTGCGCTCTGGCAGCGTGAGCCCCGCGGGCGGCGTTATTTCGTCGCCGCGCCAGAATCGGCGGTATGAACGACGATTCCGGCATGGCAAGGCGGCTGTTGAGGTCGATTCGCAAGGAGATACCGGAGCCGCTGGCCGAAGGGCAAGACCATGACGATGCCGAGGTCGCCGCGATGCTGCGCGAGCTGGGTATCGCGCTGATCGAGTGCGAGCAGCCGACACAACTCGTCGGGGCGCGATTGCTCACGATCGCCAAGCAGTACACCCGCGAAACCGTGCGCGTGGTGGTGCTGCCGACAGCGCTAGTGGTTCAGGTCGGCACCGTCGCCTATGAGGTCGAGACGGTCGTCAAGCCGACGACACAGTTGAACCTCGCGGGGCGGATCGATGCGATCGCCGAACTTGCCGAGGTCGGCGCCATCACGCCGGCGGACGCGGCGCGCGAGGCGGCTGCGGCGCGCACGATGCAGCCGCGGTTCGGGCCTGTCACCACGGTGATCGGGTACACGATCACGACCCTCGGGTTCGGCATGGTGATCAACCCGACCTGGGCATCGCTGTGGGGCTACGTGTTTCTCGGCGCGGTGGTCGGCCTCATCCTCCTGTTGGGCAGGCCGTTTCCGACATTGAATGCGGTGTTGCCCACCGTGGCCGCGGCGGTGGTCACAGCGCTGGCGACGTGGTTCGTCGCCGACGCCGCCAACGACGGGCTGCTGCGAGTGATCAGTCCGCCGCTCGTGGCGATCCTGCCGGGTCTGGCGTTGACGATCGCGGCCATGGAATTGGCCAGTGCGCAGGTGATCAGCGGTGCCAGCCGACTGATTTACGGTGTGGCACAGCTGAGTCTGCTGGTCTTCGGTGTCGGGCTGGGCATCCATCTCGCAGGCCGGGTCGCGCCGCAACAGCCGTCGCCGCAAATGGGCGCGTGGTCGCTGTATGTCGCTGTCGTCGTGATCGCGATCGGACTGTACATCTATCTCTCCGCGCCCAAGGGATCGCTGCTGTGGTTGATGGCGGCGGTCGGCGTGGCGCTGGTCGGGCAGAAAGTGGGTGGCTTGTTCCTGTCGCCCACGCACTCCGGCGCCGTGGGCGCGTTTCTGGTGGTGCCGTTCGCGATGCTCGGGTCACGGATCAAGACGTCTCCGCCTGCGATCGTGATGATGCTCGCGGCGTTCTGGGCGTTGGTTCCAGGCGCGTTGAGCTTCGAGTCGCTCGGTGAGGCCGCCGCGGGCGTCGGCGATATCACGACGCTGGGAACCACCGTCGCCGCGATCTTCTCGATCGCACTCGGCACGCTGATCGGCTGGAGCGTCTTCACGACGATCAAGACCAGACGCGGGGACTAGGGCGTTCTGGCCCCCGTCCGGTAGGCGACCTGCCAGTGCTTGATGCCGTTGATCATGCTCGACCGCAGTCGCTCGGGCGCGGCGACGGGCGTGAGGTCGGGAATGTGATCGGCGATCGCGTTGAACATCAAGTCGATGGTCATCCGTGCGAGGTTGGCGCCGACGCAGTAGTGGGCGCCGGTGCCGCCGAAACCGAGGTGCGGGTTGGGGTTTCGCAAGACGTCGAATGCGAACGGGTCGCCGAAGACGTCCTCGTCGAAATTCGCTGAGCGGTAGAAGAGCACCAGCCGTTGACCCTTCTTGATCTGCATACCGGAGAGTTCGGTGTCGGTCAGTGCGGTCCGCTGAAACGCGGTGATAGGGGAGGCCCAGCGGATGATCTCGTCGGCAGCGGTCTTCGGTCGCTGCGCCTTGAACAGCTCCCACTGATCTGGGAAATCGGTGAACGCCATCATGCCCTGGGTGATCGAGTTGCGGGTCGTCTCGTTTCCCGCAATCGCCAGGGTGACCACGAACATCCCGAACTCGGCGTCGGTGAGCTGGCCGTCGGCGTCGGCGTCGATCAGCGTGGTGACGATGTCGTCGCCCGGGTGCTCGGCCTTACGCGCAGCCAATTGCATTGCGTACCACATCATCTCGCCGGCCGAACCGAGGGCGTCGTACTCGGCGAACTCCGGATCGTCGTCACCGATCATTCTGTTGGACCAGTCGAACAGCTTCTCGCGGTCCTCTAACGGAACGCCGAGCAGTCCGGCGATCGCCTGCAGCGGCAACTCACGGGCGACCTGGAGGACGAAGTCGCCTGAGCCCTGTTCGGCGGCCTGGGCGGCGATCCGCTGCGCGCGTTCGCCGAGCTCGGCGCGCAGCCGCTCGACGGCGCGCGGCGTGAACCCGCGGGAGATGATCTTGCGCAACCGAGTGTGCTCCGGATCGTCCATCATGATCATCGACGCCGCGCCCGCCTCGATCTGGCCGCCTCCGCCGGTCACCTTGTAGCGCGGCACGATCGACTTCTTCGCCGACGAGAACACGTCGCTGCGCAGCGATACTTCTCGGACGTCGCGGTGCTTGCTCACCACCCAATATCCGCCGTCGCCGAATCCGCCGACGTCCAAAGGCTGCTCGTTCCACCAGATCGGCGCCGTCCGCCGTAGCTCGGCCAGCTCCTGCACGGGCAACCGCTGTGCGTAGATGTCGGGATCGGTGAAGTCGAAGCCGGGCGGCAGGTTGGGGGCGGCCATGGCATTGCTCCTCAGGATCGGTTCCGGATCTGGCACGGCACGCCGTCGTCGACGCGCACTTGCAGGCCGCACATGGCTTCGCACAGCGGGCAGGTGATCGAGGCGAGCCCTGGACACTTGTCCAGATTAGGCACCGCACGCGTACTGCGGTGCATTACCGTGCAACTCATGGACGACGGCGTGCAGGCGTTTATGCGCGCCATGGACGACGGGTTTCCGGCCGTCGAGACGATGAGCGCACCCGAGGCGCGGGCGGTGATCGTCGGCCGCCGCCTGCCCGTCGAGAACCTCGACGATGTGGCCAGCGCCGACGATCAACTGGCCGGCGATGTGCCGGTACGGATCTACCGCCCGCACGGGGACAGCGGTGTGCGCCCCGCGGTGGTGTTCTGTCACGGCGGCGGCTTCGTGCTCTGCGACCTCGAATCGCACGACAGCTTCTGTCGGGCGATGTCGCGCCACACCGAGACGGTCGTCGTCTCGGTGGACTACCGGCTGGCGCCGGAGCATCGCGCGCCTACGGCGGTACTGGACGTGCACGACGCGTTCTGCTGGGTGATGTCCCACAGTGGGGAACTCGGCATCGATCCGGCGCGAGTTTTGATCGCCGGTGACAGCGCGGGCGGAAACCTCGCCGCCGTCACCGCGCTCATGTGCCGCGAGCACGGCGCGCCCATGCCCGTCGGTCAGGTGCTGATCTATCCCGTGATCGATCCGGCGTTCGACACGTTCAGCTACCAGGCGTACGCCACCGGGTACGTCAACACCTCAGCTGCGATGCAGTGGTATTGGCGGCAATACCTGGACGGCTCGATACCCTCGCCCGAGTATCTCGTCGCGCCGGCACGGGCCGAATCGCACGAGGGCCTGCCGCCAGCGGTCGTCGTGACCGCCGGGTTCGACGTGCTGCACAGCGAGGGCGTTGGGTACGCTCAGCGGTTGCGCGCGGCGAAAGTGCCTGTGGTGCATCGCGATTACCCGGGGCTGTTCCACGGCTTCGTGACGATCATGCCGTTCGCGGCGGGAGCTTCGGCGCGGGAGTTGCTATGGTCGGACATGCGGGGGCTGCTGGCGTGAGTTTCGATGCGATCGTGATCGGTGCCGGCTTCGCCGGGTTGTACGCCGTACATCGTTGTGTCTCGGAAGGTCTGACGGTGCTCGGCATCGAGGCGGCCCCGAGCGTCGGAGGCACGTGGTACTGGAACCGCTATCCGGGCGCACGCTGCGATGTCGAAAGTGTGGACTATTCCTACTCTTTCGACGATGACCTGCAGGGCAGCTGGACGTGGACGGAGCGTTTCGCGGCGCAGCCCGAGATCCTGGCGTATCTGGATCATGTGGCGGACCGGTTCGATCTGAGGCGGCACTACCGGTTCTCTACCGACGTGGTCGGCGCGCGGTTCGAGGCGGGGGAGTGGGTAGTACAGACGTCGGCGGGGGACACCGTTCGCGGGCGGTTTCTGTTGTGCGCGACGGGTTGTCTGTCGGCGGTAAACAGACCGGACCTTCCCGGGCTGGCCGATTTCGCCGGAGAGGTGTACTACACCGCGGCCTGGCCCCGCACCGATCCGGACTTGCGTGGCAAGAAGATTGGCGTGATCGGCACGGGGTCGTCGGGCATCCAGGCGGTGCCGATCCTCGCCGAGGAGGCGGAGTCGTTGGTGGTGTTTCAGCGCTCGCCGAACTACACGGTGCCGATGCCGAACCACCCGTGGTCCGACGAGGATCTCGAACGCATCCGCGACGAGTATCCGGAGCGCAGAAGCCGATCGGCGTATGCGCCCGCGGGCACGCCGCATGGCACGTATCACAAGAACGCGTTGGAGACGGATGTCGAGGAGCGGCAGGAGGCGCTGTGGCGGCGCTGGCGCGACGGTGGCGTGCTGTTCAGCAAGACGTTCCCCGACCAGACATCTGTGCTCGCGGCGAACGACATCGCGCGGCAGTTCGCCGAAGACCGCATCCGTGAGATCGTGACCGATCCGGTGGTCGCTTCGGACCTGATTCCGGTCGACCATCCGATCGGGACGAAGCGGATCTGCACTGACGCGGGCTATTACGCGACGTTCAACCGTGACAACGTGCGGCTGGTGAACCTGCGCCGCGAGCCGATCGAGGCGATCACGTCGGACGGTGTGCGGACCGCTGCGGCGAGCTATCCGTGCGATGTGCTGGTGTTCGCAACGGGTTTCGACGCGCTGACGGGCGCGATGACGCGGATAGATCCGATCGGGCCGGGCGGGCAACGGCTGTCGGAGATCTGGGCGGACGGGCCGGTCACCTTCCTCGGGGTGATGGTGCCGCGGCTGCCGAACCTGTTCAGCTTCAGCGGGCCGGGCAGCCCGTCGGTGCTGGCGAACATGGTCCTACACGCGGAGGTGCAGGTCGACTGGGCCGTCGAGTTGATAATGGCGGCCGCCCGGGGTGGGATCACCGAGGTCGAGCCGCGTGGTGATGCTGCGGGGGTATGGACGGAGCAGGTCGCGGAGGCGGCGGATCGGACGCTGTTTCCGAAGGCGCAGTCGTCGTGGTATCTGGGCGCCAACATCGACGGCAAGAAACGGGTGTTCATGCCGTACGCCGGCGGATTCGGCAACTACCGCAAGTTTCTGGATGATGTTGTTCAGCAAGGCTATTCGGGTCTCGTGTTGACTACTCGCTGAACAGCATCGCTTCGAGCGCACGCTCGATCAGCGTCAGTGGGCTTTCTTTGATGTCGACGTGTTTCAGGTCGCCGCCGATCGCGAGCGTGGCGACGCCGTGCAGCAGTGCCCAGATCGGCCCGGCGACATCGCGGGGGTTGCCGGCCGGCAGCAGCTTGGCGCGTTGACACCGAACGATGGCGTCGAGCAAGTCACCGAAGGTACGGGCCCCCGCAGCGAGCAGCTCAGGGTTGTCGCTCTTGTCGAGCTCGGAGCCGAACATCACTTGGTAATAGTCCGCGTGGGTGATGGCCCAGCGCACGTAGGTCCGCCCCATGGCGATCACCTGCGCGTGCAGCTCGGTGGTCTTGGCAGCGGTGGCGGTCAGCGCCTCGTGGAGCTGGACGAAACCCAGTGTCGCGACCGCGGCCAGTAGCTGCGCCTTGTCCGCGAAGTGTCGATACGGCGCTGCAGCACTGACACCGGCGCGCCGCGCCACCTCCCGCAGCGTGAACCCTTTCGGGCCCTTTTCCTGCACGAGCCCGAGGGCGGCCTCCGTCAGCGCACGTTTCAGATCTCCGTGGTGGTAGGTGTCGCGTCGCTCCGGTGAAGAGGTGTCGGGAATCTTCGGTCGCCTTGCCATGTTGACAACGCTAACATCCGTGTATGTTAATAGTGTCAATATTGAAGGAGCGACATGGCAGGAAAGTTGAAAGGCGGCGCGGGCTGGGCCGTGGTGACAGGGGCGAGCTCGGGCTTGGGCGCGATATTCGCCGACCAGCTGGCACAGCGGGGCATGCCGTTGGTACTCGCAGGCCGCGACCGGGCGCGCCTTGAGCAGGTGCAGCACCGCGTCCGGGAAGCGCACGATGTCGACGTCCAATTGGTCGTTGGTGACCTCGGTACTCCCGCGGGTGTCGACGACCTGATTTCAGCTCTCGGCGGCCGGGCGATCGATGTGTTGGTCAACAATGCGGGATTCGGCACCTACGGCAAACTGACTGAGATCGACGCCGAGCGGGATCACGAGCTCGTCGCCGTCAACGTCGACGCGCTGGTGCGTCTCAACCACGCCGTCCTGCCCGGCATGCTGGACCGCGGCCGCGGCGGGATCCTGAATGTCGCGTCGACGATCGCGTTCCAGCCTGCGCCTTATCAGGCGACCTACGGCGCGTCGAAGGCGTTCGTGCTGTCGTTCAGCCAGGCGTTGCGGGCAGAGGCCAAGGGCTCGGGTGTCACGGTCACCGCGCTGTGCCCCGGCCCGACCCGCACCGGCTATTTCGATGCGCTTGGGGCGGACGTGACGAGCGTCGCAGTTTACAAGAACCTCGCGTCGCCCGAACCGGTTGTGGCCGCTGGGCTTCGGGCACTCGATCGCGGACGCGGGGTCGTCGTTCCGGGATGGCGAAACTGGTTGATGGCGCAAGTATCACGTGTTTCTCCGCCTTCGGTCGCGACCTATGTGAGTGAACGCATGCTGCGGTCGGCCGCTGTCGTTTCGTAGACGCTGCCGTCACAGCGACCTACGATGACCGCACGAGGGGAGCTGCGATGACGACATCAACCTTGGCGACACTCACGATCGGCGGCGAGTCACAGCCCGGCGACGCGGGAAGTTACCCCGTGCACAACCCGGCGAGACCGGCGGAGGTCGTCGGCTTCGCTCCCGCTGCCGACCGTGCCCAGCTCGACGCGGCGGTGACCGAGGCGCGAAAGGCGTTTCGGTCGTGGCGGGCGTTGGATGTCGGCGAGCGGGTCGCCAAAGTGGCCGACGCGGCGTTGACGGCAGGTGTGCAGCTCAAGGAGAGCGACGGCGCGCGGCTATACACCAGCGAGCATGGCAAGGTGCTGTCCGAGGCGGGTTTCGAGATCGACACGGCGCCGATGGTCGCGGCGGTGCTCGGCTCGATGGCGGAGGCGGCGCTGGCGCCGGAGCAGATCGACCCGCAGTCGCCGTATCCGCGGCTGCATCGGGAGCCCTACGGCGTTGCAGCGCTGGTGATTCCGTTCAATTGGCCGTTCTCGGTGATGATGATGAAGCTTGCGTCGGCGTTGAGCGCGGGCAACACGGTGGTGGTCAAGCTGCCACCGACGGTGCCGCTCGCTGCGCTGCAGTTCGGGGCCGCGTTCGCGGCGGCGCTGCCACCGGGTGTGGTGAATGTAGTGTCGGCACCGGGTATTGAGCTGTCGCAGGCGCTGGTGACGCATCCCGGCATCGACGTGATATCGGCGACCGGTGGCGTGGCGACAGGCCGAGCGGTGATGGCCGCCGCCGCAACGCGACTCACGCCCGTGCTGTTGGAGCTTGGTGGCAACGATGCGGCGATCATCGCGCCCGACATTGCGATCAGCGACCAGCTCGTCGAATCGCTGGTGACGGCGACCTACACGACGGGCGGCCAGGTGTGCATGGCGATCAAGCGGCTCTATGCGCCGCAAGGTCGGGTCGACGAACTGGCGGACGCGGTGCTGGCGCGGTGCGAACGCGAGGTCGTCGGCGACGGCCTGGCGGACGACGTGACGCTGGGCCCGCTGCACACGGCGTCCGGACGTGACAGAGTGGCCTCGCTAGTGAAAGATGCTGCGGCACAAGGGGCGACGGTGCGGACGGCGGGGCGGATCCGCGAGGAGGACGCCGACTCGGATGGGTACTTTGTACTGCCGACGGTCGTCACCGGGGTGGCGCCGCAGTCGGCGTTGGCGACGGAGGAGCAGTTCGGCCCGGTGCTGCCGATCTTCGGATATGACGACATCGACGATGCGGTCGCCGCCGCCAATGCGACCGAGTTCGGACTGACAGCTTCGGTGTGGACGGGTGACGATGCGCTGGCGGACAAGGTGACGGGGCAGCTGGTCGCCGGGACGGTCAGCGTCAACTGCCACGGCATGGCGGCGCAGGATCCGCGGGTGCCGTTCGGCGGCGTCGGGCAGTCGGGTCTCGGGCGCGAGCTCGGCGCCGATGGGATCCGGGCGTTCACTCAGCCGCGGGGTTACGTCCGGCAGCCGGTGCCGCGGTAGCCGCCTCACCTGAGTTGTCGGAGGGTCGAGGAAGAACTCGAGGGTGCTAGCCATGAACCGATCACACCCGACGGGCCGGATCCGGTTGTCCACGACTTCTAATGTGGCGAGAGCCTGCGGGAGCTGGCCGTGGCGCGCGACGGTTTAGCACACGCCCGCGCCCGGTACGAAGACGCTGTGCGTCAGGCTGTACTGCTATGGCAGAACGGTTTTCATCAACATTACGTTGTAAGCCGACCATAGCGAGAGGTTGTAGTACAGCTCTCTACCTGTCGACCACGGATGCAGGAACGGCCCGTAGATGCCGCCGGGAAACTGCATCGATGGGACGATCAACTGCTCCGGGCTCCACGGTCCTTGCGGCGCAGGCGCAGTCCTCATCACAACGTCGTTAGCGCCGTTTGTGTACATCACCAGGTATTGCCTGAGATAGGTGTTGAACTGGGCTGACATTTCGCCCACCGGCCCGGGGATGACGGGCGTCGCAGCCCCCGGATTGGCTGGGATCCAAGCATTTTGGTCGGAATTCCAGTATTCGTATCTCCTGAGATCCGGCACGGCGCCCGGAAGAACACGCGCTACGTACGCCGAGCCGCCGCGACCGGATGGTGTTCCGAAAGAGTAGACGTAAGGGTCGCCAGGCCCGGGCTTGAGGAACGCCCCCTGTTGGAAGTTCTCGTTACCGGGAACGTATCGGCCGCCCGGAACGGCGTCGGGTCGTGCCACGCGGACGGAGTCTGGGTAGACGCCCCAGCGCTCACCGTTGTCGGGAGACACGGCGATCGCCGAGAAGTTCGTCGTCCACGCGCCGTTGGCGTCCCAGCTCCTGATGGACATGAAGTTGATGTACTGGGCGCCCCCGGCGGCGATGCCGGCAGTCGGGATGATGCCCGTCTCATCGGGCGCCCACTTGGTGCTGTTGATGATCTGTTTGGAGAGACCCGCGGCCCAGAGCGGTGAGCCCGAGTATTGGCTGCCGACAGAGCCATTCGGCACGCTGATGGTATTGGCCAGAGAACCGTCCTGGCTGCGCATCAGCGTGTTGTACCGCCATTGCTGGCCGTGGACGCTGCAGTAGCCGTAGGTGTCGCCGAAGGCCATCAGCACCTGATGGGCGCCGGGATCGCCGTTGTCCCACATGATTCCGAGGTCAGTGCCGGTGATGGCGAACTTTTCAATGGTCTTGTTCGGGCTGTCGGGTCCGGTCACCCAGCCGACGAGCGATGTCCCGGGCGGCGAGGGTGGTGCCGGCGCCGCCGCCGGTGCCGGGGCGGGTTGCGCAGCGGCCGCGGGTTGTTGGGTGGCAGCGTCGGGGGGTGTGGGGGAAGGCGCCACGGCGGCTTGCTGCTGGACTTGCGCGGAGCGTGGACGAAGTGCGTTAACGACAGCCGATGTGATCGGACCGAGCTTCGGGAGCGGTGCGCTCTCGTTCGCGCCGGACGGCCTTTGCCCGGTCGGTCGGCGGTTGGACGACGAGGGTAGGTCGGGAGTCTCGGCCTGGGTGGCAGGAGGTTGTGCTGCGGCGGCACCGCCTTGGCAAGGCTCGGCGGCTGCGGGTGGCGCGACGCCGATGGCGACGCACAATCCGATAGCGATCGCCGATGCCATCGATATCGAGGCGATTCGCAGACGCGGCGACATGACACACCTTTCAGTGGGCACGACGTCGCTTTGACGTCAGCAGTCGACTGGTGTGACACTAGTGATCTCTGAGGCTCTTGTGGTCAGTGATGTACGAATAGGTATGGATCCGTGACCACGTCGTAACCACTGGATTCACTGGCCAGGACGCCGGCGGCGTAGCCTGCCGCGGGCGGGCGATATTCGGCCTGCTCAACCCCTTGACTGGCGTGTGCTGAAGGTACCTTGAACGGTCGCTCCCGACGACGGGTTGGTTGCTAGCTTGCTGGTCCCGGATTCCCATTGCGGCCGTCGCGGCGGGTGTCCCATCGTGGGCCCACTCACTGTTCGGCAGATGAGGAAGAATCGCGGCCCGGTGGTGGGAATGGCAGAGGTGTTGTCGCTCAGGCAATTCGGTTCGGTGGCGGTGAATGCCCCGTCGCGGATGATCTGTCGGTTCCGGCCGCGGTCCACTTTTTGAAGGCGGCCCTCTACGCATCGTCGGCATTCGCGGGAGATCCAATAGGTCGGCGACCAGGGGCAGCGCTGCGTTTCTGAACGTCAGGGTTGCACCCGGTGATCGCCTGACGGACGCAGAAGGTGCAACCAGGCCCAACATCCGCTACAGGGCGCATACCCGAACAGATGGCTGCCAAATCCTGTCGATGGCGCCGCAGATCGGGAGGTCAAGCACGTATCGTCGATAGATGCACGACGACGGCTTGGGCGACGTGTTGCGCTCCGACTCGGCACTGGATCAAGCGCTTACCGGAGGACAGCCGCAGACCGTGGGGCGGTTCCGCTTCTTCATCGACGACGAACGTTGGGAATGGTCAGACGAGGTGCAGGAGATCCACGGCTATGCGCCTGGGGAGATGCCCAATCCGACTACGGAACAAGTGTTGTCGCATAAGCATCCAGACGACTACGCGTATGTCGTGGGTGTGCTTGAGGACACTCGCCGCACACGCACGGCGTTCAGCACCCGGCACCGCATGATCGACAAACAAGGTCGCCACCATCGTGTCGCCGTGGTGGGAGACCTGATGCGCGACGCCGAGGGAACCGTGTTTGGCACGGAGGGGTTCTACATCGACTTGACCCCGGTAGAGGCCGAGTATGAAAGTCGGATCTCCGAAGCCGTGAGCGCCTTCGCTGACAACCGGGCTCTCATCGAACAGGCCAAGGGAATGCTTGCCGTGGTGTACGGCCTCGACGCCGACGCCGCATTCGAGATCTTGAAATGGCGCTCGCAGCAGTCGAATATGAAGTTGAGGACTGTCGCCGAGCGGCTCGTATCGAACGTTCAGGGCAATGAGCGGGCCTGTCTTGCCTGAGCGAAGTGTCTACGACAACGCCTTGCTGACTCTTCACGCGCCCTAAGATTCTGGGCCATGGATGCCCAGACCGTGACAGCAATCGCATCCGCTGGGGTGGCCGCAATATCCGCCGTGGTGAGCGTCTACTACTCGCATAGGTCCACGCAATACGCGCTGCGATCGGCGCAGAACCAATACGAAGATCACATGAGGGTTTGGGCGGAGCGGACCGTCGACGTGACGGCGCAGCTTGTAGAACTGTTGTCGAACGAAGACGGTGAACAAGAATTCAACGCCAGGCGCGGACAGCTCGTCGCGTCACTGCGGTGCCAGATCGACAAGGGCCGGTGGTTCTTTCCCAACCTCCTCGAGGACCAAAAGGGCGCGTGGAAACCACCGGCTTTCCGCGGTATCCGGCAGCCAATACTCAACGTCCTGGTGGATCTCTTCGACGCGGCCAAGAAGGCGGACTGGAAGGAACGAAAGTCAGCGCTCGCGAAAGTCGAAGCGTTGCACCGTGAATTCGTTTCGGAGGTCCAACAGAGGTTGAATCCGTCGGAACGTGACGCCAACTATCGGCAGTACGTAAGCCGATATGAGGATTTGAGCTCACAGTTCGTCCAAGAATCGCTGAATCGTCCGGAACCCCAGCGCACAGCGTTGGGCGATGCCCGATCGAATCCCGGTTCGGATTAGCCGCAGGCTCTAGTGGAAGGCGAAGGGGTGGTCGTTTCGCGACCGTCATCATTTGTGGCGCTTCTGACTTATCCTGCGGCCTAGACGGCCGGGCGAGGACTGGGCGGTGCCTGCCAAGGTGAGCATTGCCAGGGCGATCCAAGGGGCCGGGGTTTGCGAAGCCGGTGGCCATGCGGGTGATGAGTCGGATCTTGGTGTTGACCGACTCGATGAGCCCGTTGGATAGGCCATGGGCGATGGAGGCGAGGATCTGCGCGCGGTGGCCAACGATGCGACGTTGGAGCGTGACGAATGATTCGATGCGGCAGCGCCGGGCCCAGGCGACCCACCTGTCCAGTGCCTCGCCGGCTTGGTCGGCGGTGAACCGAAGACCGTGCGCAAGCCTTCCTTGAGTAGGTAGGCGCGGTAGAGCCGAGGGTCGGTCTTGGCGATCCACTCCAGCTTCACCCGTTGGCGGTCGGTGAGGTTTTCCGGGTTCTTCGACAGCGCGGGCCGTGCGCGGTCTAAGTGCTTGCGCTGGTCCGGTGGACATGGTGGCGCGTCGGCCATGGGCCCACCCGTGATTGCCCGTGTGACCGCCGCCGCGGGCGTTGGGCCACGCTGCAGGACGCCACGCGGCTGAGTGCTTCAGTGGCCCAGCCGCGACGTGATACGGGTCGACCGCAGCGGAGAGCTTTCGCGGCCCTCGAGTGCTGGCAACGTCGGCGATTCATGCGGGCCCGGTTGCGCCGACAGGGTGCGCCGGGCGCATCGCCCTTCTCCCGCTGCCTCCTGCGCCAGCGAAGACCGGCGAGCTTGGTCGCGCGTTCCCAGCACGGGACTGGCTTCGACCAACCGGCTGGGTGTCGTGGACGCCTCACGACGGTCGGTTACCTGCGCGGCGCTTGTAGGAGATCTCATCGACCCCGACCCGCTGCAGGCCAGCTCAACGCTGACGCACCCGGCCGCCAGTGTCGGCCGACACCCGCGCGATGATCGTTGCGACCGTGCGCCGACCGCGATCCGCATCAGCTCGGTGACTGCCCTCTTCGATCACTGCGTGGCTAACCGGCCGCCTGCCGGTCGAACGCGCGAGTGTCGTCCCGCACCGGCGGGGCCCAGGGAGCTGCTCACGTCGGCCCGTGGGCTGGCCAGATTGATCCGCGGAGCGTCAGCGTCGATGGATGACCTGGGTGGTTCCCATAACGAGCCGACGCCACCGCCGCCGCCCCCGACCACGCTCATCCAGGAGGCCTTCGACCACAGGTTCCGCATCGACCCCGACTCGCTCGTCGCGGCCTCACGTCGACCACGAGAACCTGTGCCTCATCGCGCTCACTCGACGTCATCGCCGTCGTGTTCTCTACGCACAACAAGCCGCGCCAAAGCTGGCTTCCGCACGCCGTTCTCCGCGCGGCAGTGTCTGACCTTCGACAAGCCAGAAACCTAGACCGGGAACGGCGTGTGGCCGTTCAGGCCCGACCAGCCAGCCACGCCTCTAGCACTAGACGCCACAGTTGATGACGGCCTCCAGTCGGCAGGTCCGTCCGCAGCCGGACCGCACCGGCGCGAATCTCCTTGGTTCTTCTACTTGTTGTAAGCAGTGCTGTGGGAGAGTCTCAGGACCAGTGTGGCGTTCCCGAACCGACGCAATCGAACGACTCCGGCAGCTTCGACAGAAATTGCGGTTCGGGCACCGTCTCAATCTTTGTCTCGGAAATGGCACGGCGATATGACGGACATCGTCGACCAGCGGTGAAACGATGACGGCGTGGACGAGATCGCGGTGCAGTGACCGCAACAGGATTGTCGTGCGGGTCGTGTGGCGCAGGGCTGCCACTGAACTCCAAGTTCTGTAATGAGTGTGGTGCACCGGTCACACAGGTCAGCCGATCTGCGGAGTACAAGCAGGTGACGGTGCTGTTCGCCGATGTGGTGCACTCGATGGACATCGCCGCCGCGGTCGGGCCGGAGCGGCTGCGCGAGATCATGTCCGAATTGCTGGACCGTTCTACGGCCGTGGTGACGCGCTACGGCGGAATGCTGAGCCAGTTCACGGGCGACGGCATCATGGCGGTGTTCGGCGCGCCGGTGGCGTTAGAGGACCACGCTATTCGCGCCTGTCTGGCGGCCTTGGGCGTTCAGGAGGAGGCCAAGCGCCTCGCGACCGGGGTCCACGATCGCGATGGTATCGACCTCTGGTTGCGGGTGGGCCTGAACTCCGGTCAGGTGATCGCCGGTGAGATCGGTTCTGGGGCTTTGGGTTACACCGCGATCGGCGAGCAAGTCGGAATGGCTCAGCGGATGGAGTCGGTCGCCCCGCCGGGTGCGGTGATGCTCAGCGCGTCCACCGCGCGTCTGGTTGATAGCTTCGCGGCCTTGGGCGAGGCCGAGTTGGTTCAGATCAAGGGCGCCGACGAGCCGGTGCGCGCTCACCGCCTGTTGGGCGTCGGAGACCGCCATCGCGGCGTCGGGCGCGCCGAGTCGACTCTGGTCGGTCGGCGCTGGGAGCTATCTGCCGTCGAGGGCCTGTTGGACCGTGCCGTCGATGGCCACGGCGCGGTGGTCGGCGTCGCGGGGCCACCGGGTATCGGCAAGAGCCGCCTGATGCGCGAGGTGGCCGCGATGGCGCATCGAAGGGGCGTGGAGGTATTCACCGCTTTCTGCGAGTCGCACACCAGCCAGGTCCCCTTCCACGCCGTCGCACGGCTGCTGCGCGCGGCCACCGGTGTTGATGGTCTTGGAGAACAGGAGGCCCGCGATAGAGTGCGCGACCGGGTTACCAACGCAGACCCCGAAGATTTGGTGCTGTTTGACGATTTGTTGGGCATCGCCGACCCGAATAGTCCCTTACCGGTAATCGATCCTGATGCCCGTCGGCGGCGGTTGACGGCACTGGTGAATGCCGCTTCCTTGGCTCGGGAAACGCCCGCGGTCTTTGTCATTGAGGATGTTCATTGGATCGATGAGGTCAGTGAGTCGATGCTGGCCGACTTCCTCACCGTGATCCCGCAGACACCGTCGCTGGTGCTGATCACCTACCGCCCCGAATATCAGGGCGCATTGGGAGCTGCGCAGACCATAGCCCTTGCGCCGCTTAGTGATTCAGAAACCTCGGCACTGGTCTTGGAGCTGCTCGGTCCCGACCCCTCGGTAGGCGCACTGGGCCAGACGATCGCCGGGCGGGCCGCCGGCAATCCCTTTTTCGCCGAGGAGATCGTGCGCGATCTGGCCGAGCGCGGCGTGCTGCAAGGGCAGTCGGGCGCATACATCTCGACGGCCGAGACCGCAGCGGTGAATGTGCCAGCGACGTTGCAGGCGACGATCGCCGCACGCATCGACCGGCTCGACCCGAAAGCCAAGCGCACGTTGAGTGCAGGGGCCGTCATCGGCTCGCGGTTCGACCTCGACCTATTGACGGTGCTGGGTGTTGAGCCGGTCGTTGGCGACCTGGTCGGGGGCGAGCTGATCGATCACGTCGGGTCTACTCGACAACCCGAGTATGTGTTCCACCATCCGCTGGTTCGCGCGGTGGCCTACGAGTCGCAGCTGAAATCGGATCGCGCCGAGCTGCACCGGCGCGTCGCATCCGCACTGGAATCACGTGACCCGGCAGCGGCTGATGAAAATGCCGCTTTGATTGCAGAACATCTGGAGGCCGCCGGTGATCAGCACGCCGCGTACGACTGGCACGTGCGTGCCGGAGCGTGGTTGTCCACCCGCGACGTTGTTGCGGCGTGGGCCAGTTGGGAGCGGGCGCGCCAGGTCGCTGACGCGCTGCCCGCCGGCGATGCGGATCGCACTGCGATGCGCATTGCCGCTCGCACCCTGCTGTGCCGTCACGCCTTCCGAGTCCATGTCGACATCTCCTCCACCCGTTTTCCCGAGCTGCAAGAACTGTGCGCGGCGGCCGGTGATAAATGGTCGCTAACCATCGGGATGGCCGGGCTGGGGCAGGAGCACATGAGGCACGGCCGGCTGCGCGAGGCGTCGCGGCTGGCCTCCGAAACCATGGCGCTGGTCGAATCGATCGGCGATGCGACGTTGACGATCACGCTGTCCATCGCGGCGATCGCCACGAAGATCGAGACGGGCGAGGTGGCCGACACGCTGCGCTTGTCGCAGACCGTCATCGACCTGGCCGACGGCGACCCCACCAAGGGGAACATCGTTTTCGGTTCGCCGCTGGCGATGGCGCTGGCCACGCGCGGCACTGCCCTGTGGGCGCTCGGCGGTGCGGGGTGGCGCGACGATTACGACCGGGCGCTGGCAATGGCCCGGGGGGCCGACCCGATGTCCCTTGCCTTCGTCATCTCATTTACCTACGGTTTCGCGATACCGGCTGGTGTGTTGCTGGCCGACGACGCTGCGCTGCACGACATCGAGAAGGCGCTTGAGTTAACCGAGCGGTCGAGCGAGGATTTCGCGCTCGGCCTTGCCCGGTGGGCGCTGGGCATCGCGCTGGTGCATCGGGAGTCCCCGGCGGAGCGTGAGCGCGGACTGGCGGTGCTGGGGCAGGTCCGCGACGTGTGCTTCAACGGCGGCTTCTATTTGTTCGTAATTCCGCTCATCGACGTGTGGGCCGCGCGGGAGCGCGCCAGGTGCGGCGACCGCGACGGAACCATACCCCAAATGCGCGCAGCGATAGACGATCTGTTCCGGTCAGGGCAGCTCGGGTCTTGCGTCCCTGCGACCGGCCTTCTGGTGGAGACGCTGCTGGAGCGCGGTGCCAACGGCGATGTCACCGAAGCCGAGGCCGCGATCGCCAGGTTGACGGCCGCCCAGGGCGATGAGGGGCAGGTGATACGCGACATCTGGCTGCTGCGGATGCGTGCGCTGTTGGCGCGGGCACAAGGCGACGACACCGCCTACCGGGATTGTCGGGATCGCTACCGGGCGATGGTGACTTCGCTTGGCTTCGAGGAGCACATGGCGTGGGCCGAGGCGATGCCATGACGGAACCGCTGCGGTTCCGGTCAGGCGAGCGCGGCGGTTAACTCTATCTCGATCCGCTGGCCCGGATACCCCAGCTGAGTAACGCCAAGCAACGTGCTCGCAGTCGAAAACGCCGGGCCAAGAGCGGATTCAATCAACAGCGACCACACCTGGGCAAGTTCGTGTTGACTCTCGGCGACCACGTAAACCGTCGACCGGACGACGTCCGAAGGGTCCGCCTCCACCGCGGCCAGTACGGCCAAGCAATTGGCCACCGTCTGATCGAGTTGTGCCCGCAAATCGTCTGCCGGTGGGTACGTCCCATCTGGCCGAACCGGACACTGCCCGGCCAGAAACGCAAGCCGACCGGCCTCCACCACGGTGACGTGGTGATATCCCGGCGTCGCATGCACCCCGTCCGGATTGAACCTCTGGATAAGCATTGCTCAATCGTCGCTCACCGAAACCAATCGACTCTCATGACCCGCTGCTGTGGTTACGAGTTGGTCGTCGGAACATGCGCGTCCGCGGATTACTTTGCTGTTTTTACACAAATAGCATTGACAGTCGGCCAAAAGCGACCATAGTCGTCAGGTATGGCGCTGCTGCCTGACCCGACGCCGCGGGAGCGACAGCACATCCTCATCTCGGTTGACGACCACGTCATCGAGCCACCCGACATGTTCGAGGGCCGCCTCCCCAACGCGCTGGCCGACCGCGCGCCGAAGATCGTGGAGTCCGACGACGGCACCCAGATGTGGCATTACGAGGGCCGCAGCTATCCGAACATCGGACTCAACGCCGTCATCGGCCGGCCAAAAGAGGAATGGAGTATGGAGGCCGCCCGCTTCGACGAAATGCGCCGCGGCTGTTGGGATATCGACGCCCGCATCGCCGACATGGACCTCGCCGGAATCTGGGCATCGTTGAACTTCCCCTCCCTGATCGCTGGGTTCTCGGGCACGGTGTTCTGGAAGAGCGACGACCCCGAACTCGGTCTCGCGACGCTGCGGGCCTGGAACGACTGGCACCTCGAAGAATGGGCCGGCTGCTACCCCGACCGCATCATCCCCCTGCAGCTGCCGTGGCTCGCCGACCCGCAGCTCGCCGCCGACGAACTACGCCGCAATGCCGAACGCGGCTTCAAAGCCGTGAGCTTCCCCGAGCTGCCCGCCCAGTGCGGGCTGCCCAGCCTGCACACCGGCGTCTGGGATCCATTCCTGGCCGCCTGCGAGGAAACCGACACCGTCATCTGCCTCCACACCGGATCTGCACAGTGGGCGCCGATCCCCGCTCCCGACACCCCGTTCGAGACCATCACCACGCTGTTCCCTGTCAATGCCCTTGTCGCAACTGCGGATTGGCTCTGGTCGGGCATCCCCGTCCGCTTCCCGAAGCTGAACATCACCCTCGACGAGGGCGGCCTTGGCTGGGTCGCCATGCTCGCCGACCGCGCCGACTTCGTCCTCGCGCACTCCGCGTCCGGCGCCGAGGGTGGGTCCTGGAAGAGCGACCTGCTCCCGAGCGAGGTGCTGCGTCGCAACTTCTGGTTCTGCTCGATCGACGACCCGACCGCGTTCGGCACCCTCGACGCCATCGGCGCCGAGCGCATCCTCATCGAGAGCGACTACCCGCACGCCGACTCGACGTGGCCCGACACCCAGCACGTCGTCGCACGCAACGTCGCAAACCTGTCGCCCGAAGATGCCGCCCGCATCACCCATCGCAACGCCGCACAGCTGTTCCGCCACCCGCTACCCAACAGCGCGTGGCTGGCCCAGAACGGCACAGCATAGGAGGCCGCCGTGCTGGATCTGCTCATCCGAGACGCCCAGATCGTCGACGGCACAGGCGCACCCGCACGACATGGCGACGTGGGGGTGCGTGACGGACGGATCGTTGCGGTCGGCGACGTCGACGAGCAGGCGTCAACAATTGTTGACGCTGACGGGCAGACAGTCGCACCGGGCTTCGTCGACCTTCACACGCACTACGACGCGCAGCTTTTCTGGGATCCGACCGCCAGCCCCTCGATACAGCACGGCGTCACTACAGTTTTCGGCGGGAACTGTGGCTTCACGCTGGCGCCCGCCGGTCCTGAGCAACAGGATTACCTGACCCGGATGCTGGCCCGTGTCGAGGGCATGCCGCTCGACGCGCTGCGCGCCGGCCTCGACTGGCAGTGGTCGTCCTTCGGCGACTGGTTGCAACGGCTCGAGGGTCGGACCGCCGTCAACGCCGGCTTCCTAGTGGGCCACAGTGCAATTCGCTTGGCGGCAATGGGCGAAGACGCGGTCGGGGGCACTGCGTCCTCCGATCAGATCGCAAAGATGACCACGCTGCTCAAGGCCGCGCTGGCCGACGGCGCGATGGGGTTGTCGACCTCGCAGTCGCACACCCACAACGACGGCGACGGGCAGCCGGTCCCGTCGCGCAGCGCCTCGCGGGAGGAACTGCTAGCACTGGCCGCGGCTGTCCGGGCACAGGCCGGCACCCAGCTCGAGGCGATCATTCCCGGGTGCCTGTCCGGCTTCACCGACGACGACATCGACCTGCTCACTAACATGTCGAAAGCCGCCGACCGGCCGCTGAACTGGAACGTGCTGGGCATCTCGGCGGGCAACCCCGAAGGACACGAAAAGCAGTTGCGCGCATCGCAAGTCGCAGCGAAGCGGGGCGGCCGCATCGTCGCGCTCACCCTGCCCCACTCGACGAAGATCCGGCTGTCGTTCCTGTCCGGCTTTGTGCTCGACGGACTACCGGGCTGGCGCGAGACGATGCACCTACCGGTGCCCGAGCGGCTCAAGGCCCTCGCCGATCCCGAGGTGCGTCGCCGCCTCAACGAAGGTGCTCACTCGAAAGAGGCGGGAATCCTTCGCGGCCTTGCCAATTGGGAGCGACTGATCATCGTCGAAACTTTCGCCCCCGAGAACGCCGACGCAACGGGCCGCCCCGTCGGCGAAGTCGCAGCTGCCCGTGGGAAAGAGCCGTTCGACGCCCTGCTCGACATCGTGATCGCCGACGAGCTGCGCACCGGACTATCACCGCAACCGTTCGGCGACGGCGAAGCCGACTGGAAAGCACGCGCCGAGGTGTGGCGCAACCGGGATGCAGTGATCGGCGGCTCGGACGCAGGGGCACACCTCGACATGATGTGCGGTGCGATCTACACGACATCGCTGCTCGGCCACGGCGTCCGTGAGCACCAGGTGGTGACGCTCGAAGAGGCGGTCCGGCTGATCACCGACGTGCCTGCGCGGTTGTACGGGCTGAAGGAACGCGGCTGCATCGCTCAAGGCTGGCACGCCGACCTGGTGATGTTCGACCCGGCGACCGTCGACCACGGCCCTGAGCGCACCCGCTACGACTTACCTGCTGGCGCACCGCGTTTGGTGGCCGATGCAAAGGGGATCACGTCGGTGTGGGTGGCTGGCACGGAGGTGTGCCATGACGGCGCCGCGACGGGCGCGCTGCCCGGCACAGTGCTGCGGTCGGGGCGGGACACCGAGACGGTGACGGCGTCATGACCCACCGCGCGCCGCTGGAGGAGTTCGACCCCGCCAAGCTGCAGGACGGCTTGCTGATGGCAGTCGAGAACGTGCACGAAAAGCTGCGCCTCGCACGGGAAAAGCATCGGGTGATGGTCGGCAACCCAATCGTCGAGACACCAGCGCAGAACCTCGACATGGCGGGGGTGACCGTGCTCGGCTACGACGAGTGCCAAACGGTGCTCACGCATCCAGAGAACTTCTCATCGTCGATCTACGAGAACATCATGGGCCCGGTCATGGGGCGCACTCTGCTCCAACAGGAGGGAGACGAGCACCGGGCGAGCCGGGCGCTGGTGTCGCCGCTGTTCCGGGCGAAGCTGTTGGAGCGGTGGCGCATTGAGCTGGTCGAGGTGGTGGTGCATGAGCTAATCGACCGGTTCGCGTCGCGGGGGCGGGCAGATCTGGTGCGGGAGTTCACCTTTGCGTTCCCGGTGCAAGTGATCGCGCGACTGATGGGGTTGCCGCGCGAGGACTATGTGCGGTTCCAGCAGTTGTCGATAGAGCTGCTCAGCGTGGTCTACAACTGGGACATCGGGATCGCCGCGTCCGCCACACTGAAAGAGTATTTCGGAGAAATCCTCGCCGAACGGCGGCGCGATCCGCAGGACGACTTGATCAGCACGCTCGCGGAGTCGGAGATCGACGGCGAGCGGTTGTCGGACGACGAGATCTTCGCGTTCCTGTTGTTGATCTTGCCGGCCGGAGTTGAGACGACGTACCGCGCGTCGGGCAACCTACTGGTCGCGATGCTCAGCGAGCCGTCATTGCTCGAGACGCTGCGCGAGGACCGCGGCATGCTGCGCGGAGCGATCGAGGAGGCGTTGCGGTGGGAGCCGCCGATCAGCACGGTGGTCCGCGTGGCGAGGTGCGACTGCGAGCTTGGCGGGATCACGATTCCCAAAGGCACGAACGTCAGCGTCAGCGTCGCGGCGGCCAACCGGGACCCGACGCACTATGCCGACCCCGACCGCTTCGACCCGACCCGCAAGAACATCGCGCATCTTACTTTCGGCGGCGGCCCGCACGTCTGCCTCGGCATGCCACTTGCTCGGATGGAGACGACGGTCGCGATAAACGGCCTGCTCGACCGGCTACCGGACCTGCACCTTGACCCGAGCGCACCGGCGCCGAACATCACCGGCGTCGCGTTCCGGTCGCCGGCAACCCTGCCGGTTGAGTTCACAGCTGCGTAGCGGATCGGCGACCGGCCCGCAGGTGATCGGAGACGGTCCTGTACGCTGTGCACGAACGTTGGTGTCGATAAGAAATCGATGCCAGCTCGTCGTGGAACGCTTTCATCCCATCGGCGCGATCGTCGACCCCAGGGTCCGGTCCAAGCGCCGAGCACAGATGATCCGTGCATCGAGCACAAGCTCTTCTCGCGGCGATCGATTTTGCCCACCGGCAATCTCGCCACCTTGTGCTTGCTCGCCTTGTACAAACCGATGCCTGAAAGGCACCTTTTACGTGACAACAACTCAATCCTTCGCCGACCTCGGCGTCGGTGAACCGCTCGTCAAAGCGCTCGCCGCGCGCGGAATCCGCACCCCTTTCCCGATACAGGAGAAAACGCTTCCTGACACGCTCGCAGGACGAGATGTGTTGGGCCGCGGCAAGACTGGCAGTGGCAAGACGCTAGCGTTTTCCATCCCGCTGGTCACACGGCTGGCAGCGATGCCGCGTCGGTCGCGACCGGCTGGCTTGGTCCTTGCACCCACTCGGGAGCTGGCATCCCAGATCGCGGCCACGCTCGAGCCGATAGCGGCCGCCCTACAGCTCAAAGTCACCACTATTTTCGGCGGAGTTCCGCAGAACCGGCAGGTGGCCGCGCTGCGGTCGGGCGTTGACATCGTCGTCGCCTGCCCGGGCCGCCTGGAGGACCTGATGAAGCAGCGCATCATCAGCCTCGACGCGGTCGAGGTCACCGTCGTCGACGAAGCCGATCACATGGCCGACCTGGGCTTCTTGCCAGGTGTTACCCGCATCTTGGCCGCCACGCCGCAGGGCGGGCAGCGGCTGCTGTTCTCCGCGACCCTGGATAACGGGGTCGACAAGCTGGTCAAGCGATTCCTGCGGAATCCGGTGACGCACTCGGTCGACGAGGCGCACTCACCCGTACCCGAGATGACGCACCACGTGTTCCACGTTACGGGCGTCCAGGCGAAGAAGGAACTGGTGCACACGCTTGCCTCCGGCAGTGGGCGCCGGATCCTGTTCATGCGTACCAAGCACCAGGCTCGCAAGCTCGCCAAGACGCTCACCGAATCCGGAGTGCCGTCAGTTGACTTGCACGGCAATCTTTCTCAGCCTGCTCGTGACCGCAACCTCGCGGCATTCAGCACGGGTCTGGCCAGGGTGCTGGTAGCTACCGACATCGCGGCGCGTGGTGTGCACGTCGACGGTGTCGAGCTGGTAGTGCATGTGGATCCCCCGACTGAGCACAAGGCCTACTTGCACCGCTCTGGCCGGACTGCACGGGCGGGTAACGCAGGCGACGTGGTCACCGTGGTGCTGCCCGAACAGCGCAGGGACGTTCAAGTCCTGATGCGACGAGCCGGCATCACCGTGCACCCTCAGCAGGTCGGTGCTGATTCAGCCCAGGTGACCGCGCTGGTCGGCGATGTCGCGCCGTTTCAGGCTCCCGCTGTCCTGACTGACGGGTCGACGAAACCTGCCAACGCAAAGAAGGGCGGGTCGCGCGGCCGTGGCTCCGCGGGCGCCCGGCGCCCCAGAGGCGCAGCAGGTGCGGCCGGTTTCGGGCACACCGGGCATGGTCGCCAAGGCGGCCGTCGGTCGAGAACTTCAGCTTGAGCTGTCCGCGGGTGCGGCGGTTTGTGAGTTTTGGGCACGCGCGGTCTCCACGATGACACCGGCGGTTTGGAATGCCGCGGTGTGCTGGTGTGCGTACAGGACCGGGAGGTCGGCGGCTTGACGCAGCAGCATGACAGCCAGCGCGATACTCGTTCGGCAGGGCACGACCAGGAGATGCGCCTTGGCGCGCGTGCCGGTGATGGTCATGACGCGGAGGTGCCTGCTGTCCCTGCCAGGCGTTGCCGCCACACCACGGCGATTGAGCAAGTCGAGATCAGGTACACCCTGCAACGGGGACCAGTTGACGCCGATATCGATTACTTGGCCCAGCGATTCCCGAAGGGCGTCGGCGAGGTCGGAAAGTTCTCGGGCTATCGACGCCGTGCGTGGCCACCAGGCCCCGTCGAGGCCGCTGCCCAGGTTGGACGCCAGGGTGAACCGAACCGGACTGCTCAAGCGCCGTCCGTATATCGGGTCAGTCATGAGCCGCTGGCGCAGCCGGGGCCGACGCGGAAACCGCTTGAATTGCAAGGAGATCGACGTGTAATCCCGTGTGATCCATGGACGGTTCCTTCATTTCGAGGCCGACCGCGGGTGCATAGGCCGACTTACGAATCGGATCGCACGTTGATCGTGCTCGAGTGTGTCCCGAACGAGGATCACCGCTACTACGAAACGGTTCATCTTGAGACTACACCCAGGAGTTTGCCGGCGTAGCACAAGTCGCGGACATCGTGGCTGCTGCATGAAAAGCGTAGTGTCACAGTCGAAGACGTTTTACACGCTTGCCGTGATAGTGTGAAGGGGGATGCCTGTCGGCATCCGTTTGAAAATGAGAGAAGTTGAAAAGAATGGCACAGGGGACTGTGAAGTGGTTCAACAGCGATAAGGGCTTCGGTTTTATCGCTCCAGACGGCGGTGCGGACGATGTGTTCGTCCACTACACCGAAATCCAGGGGAATGGATACAAATCACTCGAGGAAAACCAGCGAGTTGAGTTCAGTATCGAACAGGGGGCCAAGGGCCCGCAGGCAGTCGGAGTAACTGCCGTCTGACGAGTTCTAGTTCATGTGGGCTGGTGGGTCGTTTCCCGCCAGCCCACAATGCGTTTGGAGAGATCCAGGGCCGGGCTCGACGGTTGGGCGTAGAATCTAGGTATCGGGACCACCAAGGCCCCCAACTATCAAGGGGTCTGTGTGGCTGATAAATCTCCTCGACAAACGATGAGCAAGAAATCCGGCAAGTCGCTGAAACAGAAGCGGGCGGACAAGCGGGCCAAGGATGAGCGCGCTTCGTCGACCGAAAGACTGCACATCCAAAAGCATTGAGGCGCAACAGCTCTCGTAGGCGAGCTGGCATCGGCGTCCGTTCGGGACGCAATGCGCACAGAGTCGGTGGTATGTCGTGCGCGACCATCTGAGATCGCGTCGTCGCCGGTTCGGGTGAATTGGCCGTTTCGCGGCCGAGACGGGATCGTCGAATGGCACGACAGAACGGGCGCGCCGCCCCCGGCGGGCACCATGAAGGACCCGAGAACACGCCGCGGCTGCGTTTGAAGCCCAAGGCGCCGGCAACCGGGCACGTCGACGGGGCGTGGTGGCCGCGCAGCGATGACCTGTCGACTGAATTGCCGGATCTGCTGGCGGTGCTGTCGGTGCGCCTGGGCGCCATTGATCGGGTGATGTACAACCTGGCTGAATGGGCGATGGTGCCGAGGCGACTGACGACCGGCGGGCGGGCGGTTCGCCTCGACGGATACCGGCTGCAACCAGCCAATACTCTCCAAGTGCTCGGGGTCGGTCGCGAAAAGATTCTGCTGTTGGTGGTGCCTCCGCACACCGAGCCGGAGATCGCACACGAGGCGATGATGACCGCTGCTGCGCCGGACAACGCTTCGGCGGTGGGCGACCTGCTTGCGATTGGCGCGCACGACGGCGAAGCGTCCGACGCCTATCACCGCCCGACATTTCGCCGACGCGTCCGGAGGTTTCGACCATGACAGTCAAAGTGACACTCCGAAACGGCGACGCCGACAACTACATGCGGTTCGGCGACGCTTACGTCAAGCACCATGACGGCACACTCGACGTCGTCCGCACGGGGGCGAAGCGACCGTTCAGCTATGCGTCCGGGGAGTGGACCGACGTCGAAGGTGACCAGAAGCGGTTCACCAAGCGTTTCTGGGGTTGACGGTCGTCGGGGGGGCGCGCGGTTGACCGAATCGCGTTCAGGTGACCTGGCTGATGAGCTGCCGGCTCTTCTGGCAAACGGGTGTAGATTGGTTGGTAAGCCGTTCGTGTTGGCGATGCCGCCGTAGACCTTGACGTGCAGACGAGCAGCTCACGAATCGATCTTCGCCCGATAAACCAACGTTCGGGCAGAACCTGAACCTATTTGAGGACCTATTACATGAAACCGTCTGATTTGTTTTCGCATCCCTATGAGCGGGAGGTCGTGTCGAACACCGAGCGTGACTCGGAACCGGTGCAATTTCCCGCCTTTTCCGACAGCCCGCAGAGAGATTCGACCGAGACTACGCCGCCGTCGTGAATGGGTTGACCGGAACGCGGCGCCTCGCTCGACCCGTCAGGTTGGCGCTCGCACCGCAGTTAGGGTCCGATATCGACGGCGCGTGGTGGCCACACACCGGAGTAGTGGCGCGTGAACTGCCGGAGCTCATCGAGGTATTGCACAAGCCATTGGGCGAGATCGTCGATATCTGCATCAACTGGTCTGCCTCCGAGGCGGCCGTGGATCTCAGCTCGATGGTGACCGTCGCTCGCTGGCAGCGGCGCAGAAGTTTTCGGCTGATGATGGTCGCCGGTCATCAAGTTTCCGCGAAACTCCTTGTCGTACCGCACGAGACACCGCAAGCGCTAGGCATCATGGTGATGCGTTGCGCGGCGGCCAGGCACCACGCAGCGTCACAACGAGACACCGAGTTGTACGAGACCGCCGAGAGTGTTGTACGCGCGGCTCGGGCCGAGAGCTCATCGTGGACGGCCCGACTCATACATGACTTGGACAACGGCGGAAGCGCTGTGGCGCAAGGTGTTAGCCATGTCAGTCGCGCACGATAAGCATGATGCCGTCAACAGCGTTCGGGGAGCCCGTCTCGTAGTGACGGCCCTGGGGGTGTATCGTCAAATCAGTTGGGAACCCAGCTAGTCCGGGATGAGTCAGCCGCACCGCCGCTGACCACGCCGAGCAACCGCTCACGCCGGATACGCCGGTGACAACCGTCAGTTGGGATCACCCCTTGATCACACTTTCTACACGCTCGTCGTCGGCGTTTCCCGTTGTGGGTCAGGGATTTCGCGGCGCTCCGAGTTTCAGCATTCTCAGTACGTACCCACCGACGCCGTGCGGGCTGGCGACGTTCAGCGCCGCGCTGGCTGAGGGATTGACTGCCAACGGCGCTGACGTCAGCGTCGTGCGAGTGTCCGATGGGCCGCCGTCGACAACTAGCCGCGTCATCGGAGAGATGGTCAACGGGTCACCGACGTCCGTCGCAGCATGCGCTGAGCTCCTCAACCAGAGCGATGTCGCGGTCCTCCAACATGAGTACGGTATCTACGGAGGCGTCGACGGTGTCGCAGTCGTGGACGTCATGGACGGGTTGCAAATACCGTCGATCGTGATCGCCCATACTGTCCTGAAAAGCCCGACGCGACACCAGCGTTCGGTCCTCGAGGCGGTTGTGGCCCGCGCGGATCAGGTCATTGTGATGTCCGATGCGGCCAACGAGCGGTTGCGCAGTGGTTTTGACGTCGACCGCCGCAAAGTCACCACTATCCCGCATGGCGCGACTCTCCCGACGAACGCCTCCTGCGTTAGGCGCGGTCGGCCGACGTTGTTGACCTGGGGCCTGATGGGTCCGGGCAAGGGCATCGAGCGGGTGATCGAGGCGATGGGGTCGCTCAACGATGTGCCAGGTCGGCCGCAATACCTGGTTGCTGGCCGAACGCATCCTAAGGTGCTGGCCGCCGATGGCGAGGCGTACCGCGAAGCGCGGATGGAACAGGCGCAGCGCCGCGGCGTCGCGGATTCGGTGTACTTCGATCCGGGTTACCGCAACATACCGATGTTGACCGCGCTCATTCAGTCAGCTGCAGTCGTCGTCCTGCCCTACGACTCGACAGACCAGGTCACCTCCGGTGTTCTGGTCGACGCCGTCGCGAGCGGCCGGCCCGTCATCGCCACCGCGTTCCCGCATGCTGTCGAGCTGCTCGGCAGTGGGGCGGGCATCGTCGTCGGGCACGACGATCCGGATGCTCTGGTGTCTGCCCTGCGCCGGGTGCTGATGCAACCGCGCCTGGCTGGTGCGATGGCGGCCGAGGCCCGTCGGCTGGCGCCCGAGATGGCGTGGCCGGTCGTCGCCGGTGCGTATGTCGGGCTGGCGCACCGACTCCTCGCACGGCGACGGGCCCTGGCGTGACCGCGACATACCCGGCGCCGGTATTCGACCATCTGCTACGGCTGACGGACCGCCGCGGCACTTTGGAACACGCCCGGCTCGACGAGCCGCTGCCCGAGCACGGCTATTGCACCGACGACGTGGCGCGTGTGCTTGTTGTCGCCACCCGAGACCACGGGCCCGACCGCACACTGAACGGTCTGGCAGGGGTCGCGTTGCGCTTCCTGAACGATGCGCAGGCGCTCGGCGGCGCCTGCCGTAATCGGATGGACAGCACGGGCGACTGGGTCGACGAGCCGGCCCTTGAGGACGCCTGGGGGCGCTGTATCTGGGGTCTCGGGACCGCGGCCGCGCACAGCAATGTCGCCTGGACGCGTCAGTCGGCCGTCATGCAGTTCGAGCGTGCCGCTCAGGAGAGGTCCGTCTGGCCGCGAGCGATGGCGTTCGCGGCGCTGGGCGCCGCCGAACTACTCGCCTTCGACGCGGAGCACCGCGGGGCCCGCGCGCTGATCACCGACTATGCCGCTGCGGTGCCCGCTGCGAACGGTGACGCGGCGTGGCCGTGGCCCGAGCCC
This sequence comes from uncultured Actinomycetota bacterium, assembly GCA_963698965.1. Taxonomy (GTDB): domain Bacteria; phylum Actinomycetota; class Actinomycetes; order Mycobacteriales; family Mycobacteriaceae; genus Mycobacterium. Next base: position 78,722 of record CAVOSY010000030.1, on the reverse strand, counting down.
CGACTGACCTACGCGAATGCCGTTCTCCCCGAGGCGATGATCGCCGCCGGGGTCGCGCTCGACGACACGACTTTGTGTCGACGCGGCCTGGATCTGTTGGCTTGGCTGCTTGCGTTCGAAACGGCCGACGGCCACCTTTCGCCAACTCCCGTTGCGGGCAGGGGCCCCGAGGACGCCAGGCCCGGTTTCGATCAGCAGCCCATCGAGGTATCAACGCTCGCGGACGCGTGCGCGCGTGCCGCCGCCGTCGACACCGACCCGGTCTGGCGCGACGGCGTCACGACCGCAGCGGCATGGTTTATGGGCGACAACGACGCGGCAGAGCCGATGTGGGACCCGGACACCGGTGGCGGATACGACGGGCTGCACATCGACGGAGTGAACTGTAACCGGGGCGCGGAGTCGACCCTGGCGGTGATCTCGACCTTGCAGCAGGCGCGACGTTTATCGACTGGGCGGAAATGACTTCGGTGCAGAGCGGGCTGGTCACGCGGAGCCCGCAGCGGCTCGCGGCTGACCGGTCGAGAGTAATCGCACGGCTGTTCGTGCCAGGGCAGGAGGGCTTCGAGCGCCAGGACTCCCGCGCGGGTGCAGTGCTGGCGCGCATTCTGGCCCTCGACGAGGACGAAGTGCGCACGTCGTTGGACGACGTCGTCACCCGCTTCGACGGACGTCACCGCGATCTGGCCGCCACGTTCCGCCGGCACGCCCGTGAAGTCGCCGATCGCCTCGATCCCGCCAGTGATCTTTCCGATGTGCGAATGTTGTTGCTCGGTGCCGTATTCACTAGCGAGTACGCGATTGAGGGCGCAGCGTTGTGCAACCCCAGCGTGGTCGCTCACCCGGACCAGTCGCAAACCGCCGTTGGCAGCCTGCGATTCGTGATGAGCGTGCGGGGCATCGGTGAGGGGCATCGGTCGTCCATAGGATTCCGCACAGGCGCTGTCGACGGGGCAGGCGACGTCACGATCGACGATCCGGCGCCGTTCGCTAGTGCTGGCCCGCTAGTGCCAACCCTGTTGGATGGCAAGGTGATCCGCAGCGAACTGCACCGGCTGCACGGGGCGGGCGAGGCCGCCGATTACGTCCTCGACGCGCTCGGTGAGCGGTTCACCCGAGCCGACCTCGACGAGCAACTCGACAAGCTTCAGACACACCGACGAACGCGCGGCCGTGCGGCCGAGACGATTTCGCTGATGCGAACGATCGCCGACCGGACTTATGCCGTCGAATTCGGCGATGATGTAACGCTTTCCGAGCGTGTCTTGTTTCCGGCGATAAGCGCGGAAGTCGCCGGCATGGAGGACGCGCGGTTCGTCCGGTTCGTCGATGACGACGGCTCAGTCACGTTCTATGCCAGCTATACCGCCTACAGCGGATCTCACATCAGCCAGCAGCTGCTGCAGACGACGGATTTCCGAACGTTCGCGTCCATGCCGATGGTGGGCCGTGCCGCGGCCAATAAAGGTCTGGCGCTGTTTCCGCGTCGGATCCGTGGCCGTTTCGCGGCGATGTCCCGATCCGACCGCGAATCGAATTCGATTGCATTCTCCGACTATCCGTTCGAATGGACGGCCTCGGTCGCCTGCCAGCAGCCAGCTCGTGCTTGGGAGGCGTTGCAACTCGGGAATTGCGGTCCGCCCATCGAAACCGAAGCCGGATGGCTGGTGCTCACCCACGGCGTCGGCCCGATGCGCACCTACCGCATCGGAGCGATGCTGCTCGATCTGGACGACCCGACAAGGATTCTCGGTCGGCTGCGCCAGCCCTTGCTGAGCCCCGCAGTTGACGAACAGGACGGCTACGTCCCCAATGTCGTATATTCCTGCGGCGCGCTGGTGCACAGGGGGACGTTGGTGCTGCCGTACGGAATCGGCGACGCCGCAATCGGAGTCGCGACCGTGCCGCTTGGTGAGCTGCTGGCCGCACTCGAGGCGTGACCGCCGGTGAACAGGAGGGACACTGATGAGACGAGAGGTCGCCGCTGATCTCGAGGTCGAGATCACGGCCCCGACGACGTTGGAGTTCCAGATCGCGATCGCACCGCATCCCAATACCTCGGTTTCCGAGGCATTGTCGTTCGACTTTGACGGCGAAAACGTGCAGCCCTTGGAGATCAGCGGCGTGCACGGCAACCGCATTCACAAGTTGGACGTTCCGGTTGGCCTTCTGAAGGTCGAGTACAGCGCCGCGATCGTCGGGCGGACGGACCCGGCGCCGGTGACCGAGTACGACCTGTCGATGTACCTGCGTCCGAGCCGTTACGCCGAGGCCGATAAGTTCTACGGTTTCGCTTCAACGGAATTCGGTCAATATCTCGATTCGACGACATTGCTGGAGAAGGTGTCCTCGTGGGTCGGGACCCGGCTGAACTACGTGCCAGGATCCAGCGACCCGATCGACGGCGCGGTCGACACACTCCTTGCCGGTGCGGGCGTGTGCCGCGACTTCGCACATCTGGTCGTGGCGTTATTGCGGGCCGTGAACGTGCCCGCCCGGGTCGTCTCGGTGTATGCGCCGGGATTGTTCCCGATGGACTTCCATGCGGTGGCCGAGGCGTTCGTCGACGGGCAGTGGCGGGTGGTTGACGGCACCCTGTTGGCGCCCCGGCAGACGTTGGTGCGCATCGCCACCGGGCGCGACGCCGCCGACACCGCCTTCCTCGACAACCACAAGGGGGCGATCACGCTGAACAAGTTGGAGGTGACCGCGGTCGTCGACGGGGATCTCCCGAAGGACTCGATCGACCGGCTGGTGTCGATCGGTTGAGCACCTCCTGGAGCTGGTGGACCGTGACGATTCCGTGCGCAACCCCTCGGAGCGGGAAAGAGCGTAACGTTGTTGATATTGGGCAGCTCAGTAGTGAGCGAACATGCCCGACTGAAAAGGAAATTCGATGGCTACGCCGACAACGTTCCGTACGCCCTACGACCTACGTCTCGAACTGGTCAAGGACATCATCACGACTCACTCGAAGCTTGGGGACAAGGCGGCAAGCGAACTGGCCGTGCACGTTCTGCACGCGCTGAACTCAATCCCCGAGAAGATTCGCTGAACGACGGCACCACTCGGCCTTCCGGCGTCTACTAGGGGTCTGGTTCAGAAGCCGGTCGCGGCTGTGTCAGGACGCCTGGCCGAAGTCGGCGCGGTTCTTGCCCCTTCCCGGGGCAGCGGAATTCAAGCCAACCGTACGAGTGTGATCGCGTCGGGGATGACGCATGCCAGCCTGTCAATGCGCCGCAATCATGGCGCCCGAAATGAGGCCACGATGAGCAAGTCTGACGACAGACAACGAATCACCTTTCGCGAGAACGTGATCCATGTCGGAGTCGGATTCGCAGCAAAGGAACGCCCGCACGTGCGGGAGGCGTTGTCCACGCTCGCGTCCCATCTGGGCAGGTGGGATCCGCGTGATGTGGACGTTGAAGTGACCTTGCAGGACCGCGGCGGCAAGGAGCAACGCGTCACACTGCGTACTATGCTGCCCGGCCTTCCGCAGCTGATAGCTGTTGCTGAGAGCCCGGAGATCACCCGTGCCCTCATTGAAGCCAAGCGCGAGCTGATTCGGCAACTTGAACACCAGAAGTCGGCGGGCGAACCGATGAATAACCGCCGGCTCAGGCGCGCGACGATTCGGCGCGGCGCCGACACCCGGCATTTCGAACTCAACCAACGACCCGCCAATGCGGACAGATAGCGGGACAGCCTTGACGCACATCACCGAACCACGTGTTATCGGGAACCATGCCGAGATGGGCGGGTCGACCCCGGCCGCCCCTTACATCCCATCGACCGTCAAGGACATACTCGGGGCGGGCGTGCGCCGCAGGGCTCGACGGAAGGAAATGGCTGCGACCCAGTCGACATGGGCTTCCGAAGGCGGCGCACGGCAGAGGACGTGAGCTGCCGGACCCGACGATCGATCCTGCTGAAATGTGCCGGGTGAATCGGCAACCTGCGCTCGTTCGGCTTGCGTGAGCGAGCCAGAACTCCCAGCGAAAGCTGTTGTGCCTCAGCGCTTCTTGTCATGAAGCAATGCATCGGTGGACGAGGCTCAGGCCGCCAGCTTTGGCCTGCTTGGCGGCGCGCTTCTCTTTCAGGGATCTTCCGGGCTTGTTGGTCATCGTTTGCCGAGCAGACTTGTCAGACATCGCTGAACCCCTTGATCCTGGGAGCCTGGTTGGTCCCGATGCCCCCCGTACCCCCTTTAGCCTGGCTGAAGCGTTGACACACAACGTAGACGCACGTCGTTGGCAGTACTAGACTGGGTGTACGCCGACGCGCTGCCGTCGTTTGCTTCAATCCCGGCCGGTCGTCCGCACTCGCTTCGGGTTCGTGCCAGAGCCCAACCCCCTCGCCTGCATGGCCGGATCAATAGGACAACCAATGGCAATCGCCGACATCGCTGTATATGCACATCTGAGCGACGCGGACATCGAGGCCCTCGGGTATGAACTGGACGCCATCCGCTGCGAAATCGAGGAGTCACTCGGTGAGAACGACGCCACCTACATCCGGCGCACCATCAGGTTTCAAAGGACGCTCGACGTGGTGGCGCGCCTGCTCATCGGCGCCAGCCGGTCACGGGTCGGCTGGGTGTTGGGGACCGTGTCGCTGGCATTCGCGAAATGTGTCGAGAACATGGAAATCGGCCACAACGTGAGCCATGGTCAATGGGATTGGATGAACGACCCCGAGATTCACTCGAGCACGTGGGAGTGGGACATGGTCGCGGTCTCGTCGCAGTGGAGGTATTCGCACAACTACCGCCACCACGTGTTCAGCAACGTCGTGGGCGTGGACGACGATCTCGGCTTCGGCATCATGCGGGTAACCCGCGATCAACCATGGAAACCACAGTATCTGCTGCAGCCGCTTCAGAACCTGTTGTTGGCGGCGACATTCGAATGGGGCATCGCCGTTCACGATGTCGATTTGGAGCGGCTACGGGCGGCATCAGCTGCCGAGAAGGCCGGTCAGGCAAGGGCGCTGACGAGAAAGGTTGCAAGCCAAACCGTCAAGGATTACGTGCTCTTCCCGGCGCTGAGCGGTTCTCGCTGGCGCAGAACCCTGGCCGCGAACGCGTCAGCCAATCTTGTGCGAAACCTGTGGGCGTACATGGTGATCTTCTGCGGGCATTTCCCCGATGGTGCGGAGAAATTCACCGCCGACGTACTCGACAACGAGACCCGGCCCGAGTGGTACCTGCGACAGATGCTAGGCGCCGCGAACTTCAAAGCCGGCCCGCTGCTGGCGTTTTCGAGCGGCAACTTGTGTTACCAGATCGAGCACCACCTGTTCCCCGACCTGCCGAGCAACCGCTACGCCCAGATCGCCGTGCGCGTTCGGGCGCTGTGTGACAAGTACGACCTGCCTTATACCAGCGGTTCGCTTGTGCACCAGTATCTTTTGACGCTGCGAACCATCCACAAACTGGCGCTTCCCGACGGATTCCTGAGGGCTACGTGTGACGACGCGCCGGAAACCGCCTCGGAACGCAAGTTCGGTACCGGCGCGACAATGGCCGCCCGACCGGGTGGCCCGATAATAGGGCTGCGATCGGCGTTGCGCGACCGTGTACGCCGCACTCACTGGCGAAGAGCTGTCACACGTCCGCCCGCTGGTCCTGCAGATTAGCCAGTGCCGCACCGACGCTGTCGACGATGGGCAGAGATCCGTGGGGGTCGCAGATCCGTAGCAGTCGGGAGACCGCGGCGGCAGGTACCGCAATCCATCCGATTTCAGCGTGCGCGCAACGAACCGATACTCTGTGCAGCGCCGAGAAACCGTCGGTGCCAAAGAATTTCAGTCCACTGAGATCCAGGATCAGCCCGCGGCAGCGAACTGCCTTCACGAGTGCATAATCGGTGAGGGTGGTTGCGTTCGAAGCGTCGATGTCGCCGTATGCGCTGACAATGGCCACCGACGACATCGCCCATCGAGTGTCGAATTGCGCCGCGTGACGCGTCGTGAGTGTTAGAAGTTTGGTCATAGTGATCCCGGCGGCCCAGACGATCACCGGCGTGTGGGGGCTCGGAGCGAGTGCTCCTTGAGTTCAGCGGCGGGCGGCCGAACCCATCCCGGACTAGCTGAGATTCTCAGCACGTACAACGCTACACCCTATGGAGCGGCTCGCACGGCGAGGTCCGGCAGCTCGCCGGGGTCAGGAACCCGCCACTCAAAGCGGATTAGTGTAGGAGCCCCACTCGAGGGTCGCCACATCGAGGATCGTCTGGATGCTGGTCCTTCTATTGGTAGAAGGTGGTTGAGGGCCTTGTCGGAAGGCCTGCGCCGTCGGCCGCCACCACCGAGTGACTACTGTGTCGGAGTGTCGTGCCCGGTCGCACGGCGCGGGTGTCCCGTGGCGTCGGCTCGCAGTTGGTGTGCTAGTCGGGTGTCGCGGTCTCGGTTCACGAAAGCCTCTTCGCGGTGAAGGCGGGCGACGGCGCGTCGGGCCTCGGCGGCGCGACTCGCGGCCGGCTGCAGATCCGCCAGCAGGATGCGGAGTCCGAGCGACGTCACCACGCCGACCGTGATCCTGAAGAGGAACAACGTGCGGCTCGACCCTGCGGTCTGATCGCCGAACACGGAAAATCGGTCAACGGGTGCGTCGCCCGTGCGTTGCCCACCACGCCCACGATTGCCACGAACAGCACAATCAAATCGACGATGACGAGCATTTGAGGTCTCTCCGCTAGTAGACCTTCAGTCAACGCCTTGTCCCAGAATGTGTCAACAGTGTTGACGAACGGCGTTAACATAGGTCCTACCCGATTCTGACGCCGAAGGAGCTTGCCTCGCGATGACGAAACAGCGGTCCGCGACGGGTGCGGACGCCGCCGCAACCGCTCTGGCAACAGCACAAGGCGACGGTCAGGTGAGCAGGTCGGTGATCCTGCAATCCGCGCTGAGGATTGTCGACCGCGACGGTGTCGACGGCTTGTCGCTGCGCCGCCTCAGCGACGAGGTGGGCCGCGATCCCACCGTGATCTATCGGCACGTGCCGAACAAGGCGGCACTGCTGGACGGTGTCGCCGAGATCGTGCTCGGACAATTACGGGTGGATATCGCAGATCCGGACTGGGCGCGCCAGCTGCGTGCGGTGGCTCACGACTTCCGGCGCCTGGCGCTCGCACACCCAAACGTGGTGCCGCTGTTGGTGACTCGACCACTTGCCACCCCATTAGGCCAGCGGCCGATAGGAATGCTGCGGCCATTGGAGGACGTCCTGACGCTGCTCACCTCCGCCGGGTTCAGTGGGGCGGACGCCCTGCACATCTATCGGGTGCTCTTCGGCTACCTGCACGGCCACATCCTCACCGAGATTCAGGAAGTCATTGAGCGACCCGACGAGACCGACGATGTCTTGCGCCTGGGTCTGCACCGACTCCCGGTGAGCCAGTTCCCGCATGTGCGCGCGTTGGCGTCAGATCTGGCCAATTACCACGGCGCCGCGGAGCTCGACCGCGGCCTCGACATCCTGCTCTTCGGTCTGACGGCCACGCTGACACCTCCGGACGGGCGGTCGCGGGGCTGAGACAGCTACGTTGGGACCCCACGGCGATCGTTGGGGGTGACCAAAGGTCGGACAGAGCTGGAATCGCCTGTATCCCAATGGTTTGGAGCGACGACGTCGATGGCCGCACCGACTGCTTTCACGGCGCGGCTCGGAGCTGGACAAGCCGAGACTGAATGTGTATCGGCGGTAATTCGTCAACGACCGTTCTAGGTTGTGTCGTCGTCGATTCGTAGGATCTGCCACACGCGGCGATGATGAACGCGGCGGCGCCGAAGAACGACTCGACCGTTGATAGCCTGAACATTGTCAGCGCGAGAGAAGGCGAGATGGGCAGACAGGCAGCCGGCGCGCAACAGCGGTGGGAGTCTCAGATGGGGAACCAGGCGCGGGCGACCGAGGCATCTAGAGTCGTCACCACGCCGTAGCGGAACTCGAAAGCCAGTTTCCATCGAGGTGATAACGCATCTGGGCTCTTACGTTGGCCGAGGCCCGCTAAACGCCATCGCACACCAGGACTTACGTCACGGATCTCGATGGCCATGCTGATGGTGGGCGACGGGGTTGGCAGGCCTGTGCGACGGTCAGGCGATCTGTGAGCGCGCTGGCTGGTTCAGTGTCGATGTGAACGCGTCCCGAGCGTCCACCAGCGGGCGTTCCAGATGCCGGTTAAATCTGGTCGTCCGCGAGGGTGATGATGTTAGGCCGCCTCACCGAGAGCGGACCGCAACCATTTCGATATAAGCGGCAGCGATGCCCGATAGTTCGAAGGCAGTATTCAAGTCTGTGTCCGGCGGCGCCCCACCGGGAACCAGGTCCAGCACGGCTTCTCGATAGCCATGTGGCACGTGACCGGCACGACTCTCCAGGAGCGCCGAGCGCGCACTGTTTGGCAAGTCGTTCCACCACTCATCCAGTCGTAGCCGCTCATCCTCAAGCAGATTGGCTTCTGCTGGCCGCAGAAGCCACCGCCTCGGATTCTGCGGGGTCTCATCTCGATGGGCCAAAACAGTATGGTCCGGAATAGTCCCGGCAACGCCATGAGGCAGATATCCGTGCGGGCTAGCCAGCACAATCGCCTGCACCTCACGCTGCAGGCGGAAGAACCACGACAGCGTTCGATCCTTATTCATATGCCTCCACCCTACGCGCGGCACGGATGCCGTTTGCCCCACTGAGCCCTGAACGAAGCCTGGTTCAAGGCCGGTCGGCTGTGAGGACTGCGGCCCGCATCATCGGCTATTTCGCCATCCGGATCGCCCTCGGTCTCAGCGGGGGACCGCTGACCAATCCGGGGCGCTCGCGGCGGTGGCGGCCAAACCGGGTGGCATCGCAGCGGTCTGGGTTGCGGCCCTCGCGCTTGTAGTGATGGGGCTCTGGCGCGTCGTCGAAACAGTCCTTGGTCGATCGACCGAGCCGAAATCCAAGGCGCATCGGCGGAAGTCCTCGCGGTCGGTGGGTATCACATCTACAAGGGAGCCAGTCGCAACTTTCTCGATGACCTCAAAGGCGATTCCAGCGATCTTGTGCGACGACTGGGCACGGTGGGTACATCGCCAAAGGACTGGTCATCGCCGGTGCCGGGGTTCTGATCGTTGTCGCGGCGAGTCGTTCGGAGCCGAACACGGGCACCGGTCTCGACGGGGCCCTGGTCACTGCCGGGGTGGGAATGATCACCTACGGCTTCTACACCTTCGCCATGACCCGCTACACCAAGATGTACGTAGAACGCCACGGCGTTGAACCACAGCGTCGTGCTAAGTAGGGTGGTGTTACGCCGACGCGCGGCCGTCATATCCATCAATCCCGACCAGTCGTCCGCACTCATTTCGGGTTCGCACCAGAGCCCAGACCCTCGCCTACACGGCCGGAACGGAACAACCGATGGCAATTGCCGACATCGCTGCGTACGCGCATCTGAGCCAGGTGGACATCGAGGCTCTCGGCAACGAGCTGGATGCGATTCGCCGCGACATCGAGGAGTCGCTTGGTGAAAAAGACGCGGCCTATATCCGGCGCACCATCCGGTTCCAAAGGACGCTCGACGTCGTGGCACGTCTGGTCATCGGGTGTAGCCGGTCACGGGTTGGCTGGGTGTTGGGGACGGCGTCGCTGGCGTTCGCGAAAAGCGTCGAGAACATGGAGATCGGCCACAACGTGTGCCATGGCCAATGGGATTGGATGAATGACCCGGAAATTCACTCGAGTACGTGGGAGTGGGACATGGTCGCGGTTTCGTCGCAATGGAGGTATTCGCACAACTACCGCCACCACATGTTTACCAACATCGTCGGCGTCGACGACGACCTCGGCTTCGGAGTGATGCGGTTGACTCGCGACGAGCCGTGGCAACCTGCTCACCTGTTGCAGCCGCTTCGAAACCTGTTGTTGGCGAGCATCTTCGAGTGGGGCATCGGCCTGCACGGCGTTCATTCAGAGCGGGATCGGGCACTCGGTGATGCTGCGCGGGTGGCCACGGCGAGGGCAGCGCTGATCGCAAAGGCCGGTCGCCAAACCCTCAAGGACTACGTGCTGTTGCCGGCGCTGAGCCGTTCTCGTTGGCGCAGAACCCTGGCCGCGAACGTGTCGGCCAACCTGGTGCGCAACCTGTGGGCGTACGTGGTGATCTTCTGTGGCCACTTCCCTGACGGTGCAGAGAAATTCACCCCCGACGTCCTCGAAGAGGAAACCCGGGGCGAGTGGTACCTGCGGCAGATGCTGGGCACCGCGAACTTCAAAGCCGGCCCGCTGCTGGCATTTTCGAGCGGCAACTTGTGTTACCAGATCGAGCACCATCTGTTCCCCGACCTGCCATGTAACCGCTACGCGCAGATCGCCATCCGTGTGCGGGCACTGTGTGACAAGTACGATCTGCCGTACACCACAGGTTCGCTTGTGCGGCAATATCTTTTGACGCTGCGAACGATCCATAAGCTGTCGCTACCCGACGGTTTGTTGCGGGACACGTGTGACGACGCGCCCGAGACCGCTTCGGAACGGAAGTTCGGTACCGGCGCGATGCCGGCTAGCCGCTCGGGTGGCCGGATAGTAGGGCTGCGAACGGCGTTGCGGACCCGTGCCCGCCGACGATGACGCCCCTCAGGCCGCCTCAGTAGATCGCGGGCGGGCGTCGGCTCGCGGCGACCGACTTTCGATCGCCGTCGCGAGGGCGAGCGACGATCGTCTTGATCTCGACCTGCGCCGGCAGTGCGTCCCCCGCGAACCGATCGTTGGTCGTCTTATCGGTGGCATGGCGATGTGGCGTGCGCGTCTTATACGCGACCACAACGAGCGTGGCCGCGAGGACAAGTACCGCCAGTGCGGTGACGACGATCAAAACGGTTGTGTTGGAAGCCATGTTGGCGCCTTCAATCGGTCGAGCCCGTTGCGGGCTTCGTCGGTCGGCAAGCACCATCGGTCGCCGTCACCGAGTGACTACTGTGTCGAGAGTGTCGTGCCCGGTCGCACGGCGCGGGTGTCCCGTGGCGTCGGCTCGCAGTTGGTGTGCTAGTCGGGTGTCGCGGTCTCGGTTCACGAAAGCCTCTTCGCGGTGAAGGCGGGCGACGGCGCGTCGGGCCTCGGCGGCGCGACTCGCGGCCGGCTGCAGATCCGCCAGCAGGATGCGGAGTCCGAGCGACGTCACCACGCCGACCGTGATCCTGAAGAGGAACAACGTGCGGCTCGACCCTGCGGTCTGATCGCCGAACACGGAAAATCGGTCAACGGGTGCGTCGCCCGTGCGTTGCCCACCACGCCCACGATTGCCACGAACAGCACAATCAAATCGACGATGACGAGCATTTGAGGTCTCTCCGCTAGTAGACCTTCAGTCAACGCCTTGTCCCAGAATGTGTCAACAGTGTTGACGAACGGTGTTAACATAGGTCCTACCCGATTCTGACGCCGAAGGAGCTTGCCTCGCGATGACGAAACAGCGGTCCGCGACGGGTGCGGACGCCGCCGCAACCGCTCTGGCAACAGCACAAGGCGACGGTCAGGTGAGCAGGTCGGTGATCCTGCAATCCGCGCTGAGGATTGTCGACCGCGACGGTGTCGACGGCTTGTCGCTGCGCCGCCTCAGCGACGAGGTGGGCCGCGATCCCACCGTGATCTATCGGCACGTGCCGAACAAGGCGGCACTGCTGGACGGTGTCGCCGAGATCGTGCTCGGACAATTACGGGTGGATATCGCAGATCCGGACTGGGCGCGCCAGCTGCGTGCGGTGGCTCACGACTTCCGGCGCCTGGCGCTCGCACACCCAAACGTGGTGCCGCTGTTGGTGACTCGACCACTTGCCACCCCATTAGGCCAGCGGCCGATAGGAATGCTGCGGCCATTGGAGGACGTCCTGACGCTGCTCACCTCCGCCGGGTTCAGTGGGGCGGACGCCCTGCACATCTATCGGGTGCTCTTCGGCTACCTGCACGGCCACATCCTCACCGAGATTCAGGAAGTCATTGAGCGACCCGACGAGACCGACGATGTCTTGCGCCTGGGTCTGCACCGACTCCCGGTGAGCCAGTTCCCGCATGTGCGCGCGTTGGCGTCAGATCTGGCCAATTACCACGGCGCCGCGGAGCTCGACCGCGGCCTCGACATCCTGCTCTTCGGTCTGACGGCCACGCTGACACCTCCGGACGGGCGGTCGCGGGGCTGAGACAAGATGAATTTGCGTTCCGACCTGCAGGCGACGCCCTGTCGCTAGGCTCGCTGGGTGTCAGAGTCGTCATGAACCGGGGGAGCCACCATGAACAGGCGTGAGACCACTCAGGCGCGGGAAGCCCGTGAGAAGGAAAATGCAGAGGACGCACGCCGGCTACGGGAATTCCCCGTATTCGCGAAGTTCTCCGACGACGACCTGGCGAGCATCGCACGTGCAACACATCGCACCGCGACGTCCGGGCCGTGGCCGCTGATTCGCGAGCAGACCCCGTCGGACGCCTGCTACATCCTGCTCAGCGGCGAAGCAGGGGTGTACGTCGGGCAGGAGCGCATCGCCCTGGTGGGGCCGGGTGAGGTGATCGGCGAGTCCGCGCTTCGCCACGGGAAACTGCGTAATGCGACTGTGACGACGACCGGGAGGGCCGAGGTGCTGCATATCGCGCGAAACGATCTCAGTCGCCTGCTCGACGAGGTACCTGCACTGCGTCAACTGATGGACGAGACTGTGGCGCGACACGTACCAAAGGCGGCAATCGCCGATCCCAGTTGATCCCACGCGGAAGAACGTCCATTCGACCGGTGACCGCCAGAGCCTGGACCCTGGATGCCTCGGACGGCCGGCTGCTCGTACACACCGGCGTGACGGGTCGGGCAGCCAAGATGGGTCACCGGCTGACCATCGCCATGAATAGCTGGCTGGCCACGGTTCGGTGGAGCTCGGGCGAACCTGCCGAGGCGGAACTCACGGTCGAGGTGGATTCACTTCAGGTGCTGGATGGCGAGGGCGGGGTGAAGGCGTTATCAGGACCGGAGAAGGCGCTGTCACAGTCGAACGCGTTGAGGGCGCTCGACGCCGACCGTTTCCCGCAGATCCGCTTCCACGCCAGCGACATCCACAAGGTGGAAGGTGGCTACCGCCTGGCCGGCACGTTGGAGGTCCATGGTGTGACTGCTGAGCGCGAGATCGGGCTGCGCGTAGAGGATCTCGGCGAAGCATGGCGATTGTCGTGCGAGGCCGCCGTTCGCCAATCCGACTTCGGCATGAAGCCCTACTCGATGCTGATGGGCTCGATGAAGGTCGTTGACACCGTGACCGTGTCGTTCACCGCGGAGGCTGCCAAAGAAGGCTGATTCTCCGGAGGCGCGTTCTCGTCCCATAGCGCCAACAACGCCAGACGAGCGCAGAGCAGGGAATCCCGGTTCACAGGTGGGATCGGATGGACGCGAGAACTTCGTCGGCGGTGGCCAAGCCGCCGAGGTGGCTTTCCTCAGGGCGTAAGAAGAGTTCGGTGTCGGGCAGAAGGTCCACGGCCACTTGGGTGTCCCAAAGCCTCGGCAGCGAAGATCGTTGCAGGACAGCGTGTTCCGCACGCGGGTGGTCTACTCGCGGCCAGTGGCCGGCTGACGGGCGTGTCGGTGCGAGATTAACTGCCAGTGGACCTGTATGACAGCGAAAAGGAACGCCGTGCTGATGCCGAACAGCAGCGCGCCGTTCACCGCTTCCAAGGCGCTCAACATATGGAACCGGGACGGCAACGTTAATCCCGGCAATTCGAACGTCGTCATGGTTGCCAGCGAATAGACCGACGCGTCCGTGAACGAGTCGAGTGCGCCGAGCCACCAATATGCCGCCGCCCACAACACGCCCTCCAGTCCGTGTAGAGCCGCCAATATCAGCGCGACGGCTCCGATGTGGCCGATCACAGTCGGAATCGCCCGCCGCAGATCAGGCTCGGTCGTGTTGACACGGACCCGAATCCTCGTTTCCAGGCAGAAGGCCAGTAACACCACCGCGGTCGTGTGGATCGCGATGGTCAGCACGATGAGCGACAGGCCCAGGCTCCAACTCGGAAGATCCACCCGTCTTCCATACCATCGGCCATCTCGGCAGACGGCCACAACTACCGAAGTTGATTGGGCTTGTGCAGAGGCGCGGTGGAGGTGACTACGGGTATCTAGGGTGAGATGGGTCGGCGCCCTACCTGGGAGGTAAGCCATGGGCGACTTCGGGATAGCGGGTCTTTGGCTGCTTCTGGCGTTGGCCCTTGTCGCGGCGGTATTGGTGGGGGCCGCCAGTATGTGGCTGGCGGATCGCACCCTCGCGAAACCGGTGAGCGAAGGGCACAACGGGGCGCTGTCGCCGTTCATGACCTGTGTCGGCCTCGTTTATGGCGCCCTGCTCGGATTCACCATCGTGGTTGCGTGGGAGCAGTTCTCCTCCGCAGAGACCAACGTCTCCAATGAGGCGTCCACTCTTACAACGATGTACCGGCAGACCGTCGGCATGCCCGTCCCAGAGCAGACCCAGATGCGGGTACTGCTGCGCAAATACGCGAAGGCGGTCGAGGGCCCCGAATGGGAGAATGCGATACGCGCCGGCAGTGGAACCGAAAGCGCGCGAGACGCGCTAAACGAGATGTACAGGGTGCTCGGCAGTGAGCAGTCCAGCGTCGCGTCGAGCCCGATAAGTCAGAAGTTTCTCGACCAGCTGACCACTTTGGCGTCGGAGCGCAATCAGCGAATCCTCGACGCCAAACCGCGAATACCGGGCTTGTTGTGGACCGGGCTGCTTTTCGGCGGTGTCGTACTGCTGGGGCTCGGTGGTTTCATGCGCCTGGGGAGCATGCGTGCGCATTTCGGCCTGCTGAGCGCGGTGGCCGTCCTGCTCGGCTTGCTGCTGTTCATCGTCTACTGGCTCGACCATCCCTTCGGGAACCAGCTGGGCGTGACTTCCGAACCGTTCGAGCAATCACTGAGCGTTTTCGACTCAATCGACCGGGGGACATGATCAGTCGTCTCACCCAGTCAGAATCCGAACGCGATCCCCAGGCCGAACTCGAATTCCACGTTGACGCCCGGCACTTCGGTGACGACGTTCGCCTTGGGGTTGCCCACGCAGTAATCCACCTCGACACCGTCGATGACATCGCTGGTGCACGTGGCCACGGGATCAGCCAAGGCGCTGGATGCACCTGTGACGGCGAAGGCGCCGACTGCGCTCGCCGCCAACAGGAATCGGCCTGTTCGCGACCGCGTTACCAGTTACTTCACCAGCAGCCAGTGATATAGCTCGAACGAGGCTTGCTCGACCCAGCCGCGTTGCAGCTTTCCGTCGTCGTCGACGGTCCAGACGGCGACGCCTGTCATCGCAATCGGCTTGCTGTTGGGTTCGGTGCCGAGGATGCCGTTGTTGGTCCCGGTGAGCACCCACCGAGAGGTGACGCGGGTGCCGTCATCGTTCTGAAATGTCTCGATGGTGTCGACGTGCAGGTCGTTGACGTGGTCGAGGAACTCTTTGACCCAGTTCCTGATGTTGTCTTTGCCTGCGATTTCCTGGCCGCCGGCTTCGATGACGACGTCGTCGGCCACGAACCGGTCGACGGCATCGGGCTCGTGAGCGTTCCAGACTTCGTCCCAGAACGCCGTGACAATCTCCGTTGATCGCATGTGTGCACCATCCCACTCACGCACCACGGCCGCGGAGAATTCGACATGCACGTTGGAAGTGGCTTCCGTGGTCACGGGCTGCCGGACGAGGGAAGATCCTCGGGCTGCCAGACACTGCGTTAGATCCATGAATTCCCTTGCGCAGCTCTGCTTTTGAGTTCACACGTGGGCGATCGTGCCCTGTTGGTCTGAGTCGGCGTCAAATGCGGGGACACAGCCTGGCCACCGTATTGGCGCGGTGGAGGAGGCGGTGAATCCGGCCTTGGTGGCCTGACGATGGCGGCCCCCGCCACCATTTGCTTGGTGCTCATGGCGAGGCCCCTGTCTCGAGATCTCCGTGGATCCGAGTTGATCCCACGCGCAAGTACCCGTGTGCTTGACGGTTGGCGCCGACCCGCACGTCTGTCTGGATCCACCCGCGCCGGCGATACGACGGACATCGCTCACGAGCGGTGACACGATAATCGTGTGGGTCGTGTTCCATGGAACCGACGCTGTACCCCGAGATCAGCAATAAGTAGGCCAGCTTTATGTTCGGTACGCCATCTGTGCGAATGGCCATCGCTGTCGTCTTGCTGTTACTCGCGACGGCATGCTCGCGTGGCTATGCAGCGCACACAGAGGTAAGCCAGAGCGCGCAGCCAACGCAGGCTCCCGTCCTCGCGCCGGCGCCCGTTGCGGCCCCCACCCCTACGTTGCCGCCGGAAACGGCTCCCTCACCTGAGTTCGCAACCGTCTCCACGCTGATCAACGATGCGGTCTCGGCGAATAAGCTGCCCGGCGCCGTGGTTGTGATCGGGCACGATGGCAAGGTCGTCTTCCACCAGGCTTACGGCTCGCGCAAGCTTGCAGGCGAGCCGGGACTAGATGGATCGCCTGCACCTGCAGAGCCGATGACCGAGGACACGATCTTCGACATGGCGTCGTTGACCAAGCCCCTCGCAACGGCGACCGCCGTCATGCAGCTCTACGAACAGGGCATGGTTCAGTTCGACGATCCCGTGCAGCAGTATCTGCCGGACTTCAACTCGGCGAACGATCCACAGCGGGCGAAGGTGACCGTTCGCATGTTACTGACGCACACCTCGGGCGAGACGGGCGACGTCGAGCTCAAAGACTCGTGGGGACTGGACGGAGCCGACAAAGCAGAAGGCATTCATCGTGCGCTCACGACGCCGCTGGAGTCTGGTCCCGGTGAGGGTTTCCGCTACTCCGATATCAACTACATTCTGCTCGGCGCGCTGATCGAGAACATCACAGGCGAGGCGGAAGACGTTTACGTTCAGCAACACGTGTTCGCGCCGCTTGGGATGGAAGAGACCCGCTATCTCCCGCCGGACAAAGCATGTGGTCCGTACACGAAGCGGGGCGCTGCGATTGCGTGGGATCCCACGGCACAAGAGCAGGTCGCTTGTCACGCAGGTACGTGGAGCACCGATCTCTTATCGCGCATCGCACCGACAGCACGCGACGAGGAGGGCCGGGCCGATCCGAGCAGGAATCCCGATCTTGATTACCTGCTGCGGGGCACGGTGCACGACACGACGGCGCGGCGCATGGGGGGAGTGGCCGGGCATGCCGGCGTGTTCTCGACGGCACACGATGTCAGCATCTATGCGCAGGCCCTGCTTGATCGGCTTGCGGGCCGGCCGAGCGAGTTTCCGCTGGAGCAACCGACTCTGGAGTTGATGACGGCTCCGGAGCAGCCGGGACATACAGCTGGACAACTCGATGCAGCGAACGAAGCCACCCGAGGAGCCGTCGCAAAGAGACCGAGTACAACGGATCCGCTGCTGGCTCCGCGGTATCCGGCGATCAAGGGACAAAACCTGCGCGGCTTTGGCTGGGATATCGATACGCCCCTTTCCACGCCTCGAGGCGTGGTCTTTCCCATCGGCAGCTTTGGCCATACCGGGTTTACCGGAACCACGGTTTGGCTAGACCCGGGCTCGGATACCTACGTGGTTCTGCTCACCAACTCAATCCATCTGCGAGGCAGTCCACCGATCTCGAATCTGCGGGGTGACGTTGCGACGGCGGCGGCCCAGGCCCTGCGTCTCTACGGCAGTGGGTGATCATCGCTCAAAGTGCTTCCTGGGTCGGTGCGGCGGCGGTGGAGGTAGGGCGCGGCGGTCTTGGGTTGGATCTCAGCACGTTTGTCGGCTGGAACGTCTTCACGGCGATCAACGCGAGGCGCCGCCGCTGACCATGGGCCGGTCAGTCAGACAGAGACGAACGTCTGACGTAGCTCGCCGACGCCGGACACCTTGCTGACGAGTTCCTCACCGGGCTGAAGGAACCGCTGCGGGTCACGTCCGATGCCGACTCCGTCGGGAGTGCCGCAGAAAATGATGTCGCCGGGCAGCAAGGGTGTCACTCTGGACAAGCCCTGGATCAAAGCCGGCACGCCAAAAAGGTAGTCACTCGTTCGGCCATTCTGGAGGGTCTCGTCGCCGACCCTGCATTGCAACCCGATGTCGTCGGGGTCGTCGAACTCATCGACCGTCACGACCCACGGGCCGGTCGGCGCGAATCCCGGGAACGACTTACCCAGGCTGAACTGCGGTGCGGGGCCGGCAAGTTGGGTGATTCGTTCGGAGATGTCCTGCCCCGCGGTGAGCCCGGCCACATGAGACCACGCCTGCGCCGCGGACACCTTCTCCGCTCGCCGGCCAATCACCACGACGAGCTCGACCTCCCAGTCGACGTGACCGCCCGGCGGCAGCACGACCGTGGTGATCGGCCCCGATATCGCGGTGCGGTACTTGGTGAACACCGGTGGAAACGTGTCGGGAACATCGAGGCTCGATTCGGCCGCGTGATCGCGGTTGTTCAATCCGATCGCGAACACCTGCGCCGGCGCGGGAACCGGTGCCCGTAGGTCGGCGGCCTGGAAGTCGGCGGCGTCGACCTCGCCGACCGCACTCGTCCAGCTGACGAAGTCATCCCAGACGTCGTAGATCGCCTGAGGGTCGGCGCTGAATCGGCCGCCCGAGGCCTCCGCCACGTCGACGGCTCCACGGTCGGTGAACAGGGTCAGACGTCCGGACAAGTTACCGAAGCGCATGGGTGCTCCTCGCTCGATGGGCTGGACAGGTTCGGAACTAGGATGCCCGGGTGAGACCCGAACTGGCGGCGGCGCACGCCGCAGTGGATGACGCGGTGGCGATCCTGCGCGACGGGCGCGCCCGGCCGCATCGGCGGATCGCAAAGGCGACCAAGGACTTTCTCACCGAAATTGACCTGGCCAGCGAGTCGGCGATGCGGCGCTCGCTCGCGGCATCCACTCCCGCGATCGGCTTCTACGGCGAGGAGGGTGGCGGGGCGGCCCTGGATTCGGGCAAGGTCTGGGTTGCGGATCCGCTCGACGGGACCGTCAACTATGCGACCGGCTCGCCGTTGTGCGGCGTGATGCTCGGCCTGCTCGAGGATGGCGTGCCGACCTTGGGCGTGATCGACCTGCCGTTCCTTGGCGTGCGGGTCGACTCGGGTGCCGTGGCCGACGTCGCCTCGCTGGAGGACGGGATCATCGGGATGGGCGACGCCTTCCACCGGGGCGGCGCCCGGCTGGACGCGTACCTTGATCTCACTGCGAGCGTGCACCGGCGGGCGCTGCGCTTCCGATGTGTCGGCGCAGCGTCGGTGCTGTGGACCTGGCTGGTCGGCGGCCAGATTCAGGGCATGGTGCTGGCCCACAACAACCCCTACGACGTCGTCGCCGGGCACGCGATCGCCTGCGCGGCCGGAGCGATATGCACCGACTACGGTGGAGCCCCGCTGACCCTGGAGTCCAGCGGAGCCATGGCGGCGGTGCCCGGCCTCCAGCCCGAGCTCGTCAGCCTCGCGGCCGATCTCGCGGCCGTGGCGGCGCGAGAGTCGTGAGTCCTCAGCGCGCAAACGGGCGCTCCAGCGCAACGTCGGGGTTGAGCTCGACCCCGAAACCGGGCGTGTCGGGCAACCGCATCCGCCCGTTGACCGGGACCGGCTCGCCGACCAGCAGCGGCTGGAACATCGGCACCACCTCGTCGGCCTCCGGCGCCATCATCAGGAACTCCGCGAACGGGCTGTTGGTCCGGGTGATGACGAAGTGGTACGAATACACGCTCGACCCGTGCGGCACGACCAGCGCCCCGTACGCATCGGCGAGCGCCGAGATCTTGATCAGCTCGGTGATCCCGCCGCACCATCCGACGTCGGGCTGCAGGATGTCGGCGCAGCCCATTTCCAGCAGCATCCGGAACCCGTGCCGGGTGGACTCGTGCTCGCCGGTCGACACCAGCATTCCGCGCGGCACCGCCCGCCGCAGGTCGCGATAGCCCCAGTAGTCGTCCGGGATCAGCGCTTCCTCCAGCCACTTCAGCCCGTACTCGTGGGCGGCGATGGCCAGCCGAGTGGCGTAGTCGAGATCGAGAGACATCCAGCAGTCCCACATCAGCCAGAAGTCGTCGCCGACCTTCTGCCGCATCGCGGCGAGCTCGGCCAGGTTCGCCCGCAGCCCGGGCACTCCCTCGTGCGGCGCATGGTGCAGTGGCATCTTTCCGCCGATGAAGCCCATCTGCTGGGCCAGATCGGGCCGCGCGCCGGTGGCGTAGAAGGTGAGCTCGTCGCGGACCGCGCCACCCAGCAGGTGGTACACGGGCTCCTGCCGGAGCCGGCCCAGCAGGTCGTAGAGGGCGAGGTCGACGGCGCTGATGACGTTGAGCACCAAGCCTTTCCGGCCGTAGAACAGCGTGGACCGATACATCTGGTCCCAGATCTTCTCGATGTCGGTGACCGCGGCACCCTCCAGGAAACGGGCCAGGTGGCGCTCGACGATCCATGCGCCGGGCTCACCGGCCGTTGTGACG
Source organism: uncultured Actinomycetota bacterium (assembly GCA_963698965.1). GTDB lineage: Bacteria > Actinomycetota > Actinomycetes > Mycobacteriales > Mycobacteriaceae > Mycobacterium. The sequence goes on along the minus strand of CAVOSY010000030.1, from coordinate 58,249 downwards.
CCGAAGCCGACGGTGCCGTCGTCGGCCTCAACCTCTACGACCAGGGTGCCCAGCACGTTCAGACCGAAGGTGCGACGGCTCTCGGCGTACTCCGGATAGCGCGACATCGGGGTGGCGATGTGGTCGTCGATCCAGTGGTAGCCCTGTTGATCGTGATAGTCGGCCCCACCGCCGGCGCCGACAGTGTATGCGCGGACCTGCCGAATACGAGGCATGCTCAACCGGGTTCCTGTCCAGTGGTTGGCGGCCCGTGTGGAAACACCAGGATCTTGCTCGCCGTGGTCCGGCCTCTGGCGAGGTCGTCGAAGCTCTGCGGCGCCCCGTCCCAGCCGACCCGGCCGTCGATCAGCGCTTCGATGCCGTCGGGGACAGTGCCGACCCATGCGGCGGTCTTGTCGAAATCGTCGGCGGTGTAGGTGAACGCTCCGATCAGGGTGCGCTCTTCCGTGCTGATCGCGTACGCCGAGAGCTCCAACTGCGGAGAACCCATGCCTACCAACACGATTCGGCTGCCGCGGCCCGAAGCGGCGAAGGCGTCGGTGATGGTCTGGTTCACCCCGACCGCATCGATCACCAAGGTGGCCGGACCGCCCAGTTTCGTGCGAACAGCCTCAGCCACGTCGTCGACGGTCGGGTCGATCACCTGCCCGCCGAGCTTGGCGCACAGGTCCCGACGCGATGCGCTGACGTCGGACACGGCCAGGTTGGCGATACCCAGCCGCCGAGCGGCCAGCAGGCACGCCTGCCCGATCGGCCCACCGCCGATGACCAGCACCCGGTCGTCGGCGGTGGGAGCACCGCGACGTACGGCGTGGTAGCCCACGGCGAGCGGCTCCACGAGTGCGCCGAGTTCGGCCGGCATACTCTCCGGTAGGAGCACGACGTTCTTCGCGGGGGCGGCGACCCGGTCGGCGAACGCTGCCGGAATTTCCGGGGCGACGCCAAGCACCACGCGATGGCCGCACCATTGCTGCTGACCATCGCGACAGTCCGCGCAGACTCCGCACGCCATCACCGGGTTGATGGTGACCAGCTGACCCGGTGCCAGGTCGGTCACTTCGGGGCCGAGCTCGTCGATCCGGCCGACCGTCTCGTGCCCCATCACCTGGCCGGGATGGCGGCGCCCGTTCTCTCCGGAGTAACCGTGGAAGTCCGAGCCGCAGATGCCCGTGGCGATGACCTCGACGACCACCTCGCCCGGTCCCGGTTGCGGTTCGGGCCTTTCCTCCACCGCGATGTCGTACGGACCACGCAGCACCAGAGCCTTCATGTGACCTCCTCGTTTCTGTCGCCGTCGGTCAGCGGTGTTGGGCGACCTTTTCCAGCGAGTGGTTGCTGCGCACCGAGCGGATGGTGCCGCTGCGCGACCGCATGACGATCGATTCGGTCTGGGCACCCGTCGGGGAGTAGCGCACACCGCGCAGCAGCTCCCCGTCGGTGATCCCGGTCGCCACGAAGAACGTGTTGTCTCCGGTGACCAGGTCGTCGGTGTGCAGCACCCGGTTCAGGTCGTGGCCGGCGTCGAGGGCCTTGCGTCGCTCGGCCTCGTCGCGCGGCTCCAGCCGGGCCTGGATCACCCCGTTCATCGCCTTCATTGCGCACGCGGTGATGATCCCCTCCGGGGTGCCGCCCACGCTGAGCATCAGTTCGGTGCCGGTGTCGTCTGTTGCCGCGGTGATCGCCGCGGCAACGTCGCCGTCGGCAAATAGTTTGATCCGTGCTCCGGTAGTCCGGACCGCGGCGATCAGCTGCGCGTGCCGGGGACGATTGAGCACGCTGACCGTGATGTCGACCGGCCTGCCGCCCAGCGCCTTGGCCACCGCGCGGATGTTGTGCTCGACCGGGGCGTCGACGTCCACCTCACCGCCCACCGATCGGGCGCACACCAGCTTACGCATGTAGAACACCGCGCTGGGGTCGTACATGCTGCCCCGGTCGGCCGCGGCCATGACCGCTATCGCGTTGGGCATGCCGTTCGCCAGCAGCGTGGTGCCATCCACCGGGTCGACCGCGATGTCGTACTCGGGTCCGGTGCCCTCGCCGACCTCCTCGCCGTTGTAGAGCATCGGGGCCTCGTCCTTCTCGCCCTCCCCGATCACCACCACACCGCGCATCGGCACCTTGGCGATCACGTCGCGCATGGCGTCGACCGCAGCCCTGTCGCCCCCCTCCTTGTCACCCCGCCCGGCCCAGCGGCCGGAGGCCAGTGCAGCCGCCTCGGTGACCCGCATCAGATCCAGCCCCAGGTTGCGGTCCGGCAGCTGGTAGCGAACCTGTTCGATCGCGCCATCGCGTGCCGGCGTGGCCGGATCTGCGTTCACGTGACCTCCTCGTCGTCGGTCGTCGCGCTGCGAGTGTCAGCGCAACGCAACGTCGGCGGCATCCACCTGGTCCAGGTGGCCGGCCTCGATCTCGTTGGCCTTCTTGAAGAACGCGGTCAGGGCGAACAAGATCGCACCGACGACCGCTCCCACCGCCAAGGAGTACAGCCCGGCGTTGCCGCCGAGAGTCTCCTTGAAGTAGTCCCGCATGTTGGGCGCCAGGAACCCACCCAGGTTGCCCAGAGAGTTGATCAAGCCGATGCCCGCAGCCGCCGCGAAGCCGGTCATGTACTCCGTGGGCAGCGTCCAGAAGATCGGCTGCATGGCCACAAACCCCATCGCGGCGATGGACAGTCCGGCGATGGCCAGCACCGGTGTGCCGCTGAGTGCTCCGGACATCACGATTCCTACAGCGGTCACAAGCAGCAGCACGGTGCCGATCGGCCGGTGTTTGCGCGTTCGGTCCGCCAAGCCAGGGAAGAATGCGACCGCAGCGAGCGCGAACACCCACGGGATGGCGGTCACCAACGAGGCCTGGAAGCCGAGCTTCTGACCGGTGATGGCCGTCACCTGCGTGGGCAGGAAGAACGTCACGCCGTAAACCGCGATCTGGATGCAGAAGTAGATCAGCGCGAAGTACCAGACCCGCCAGTTGCCCAACGCCCGGAGCACCTTCTGGGGCCCGTGGCCCTCCGCCTTGGCGGTGTCCTCGGCGGCGATGGTCTGTGTCAGTGCCAGTCGCTCGTCGTCCGGCAGCCACTTGGCGTCCTTGGGTTTGTCGGTCAGGTAGAAGAAGGACCAGACGCCCACGATGACGGCCAGCAAACCCTCGATGAGGAACATCCACTGAATACCGCGAAGCCCGAACAATCCGTTGAGCTCCAGCAGCCCGCCGGACAGCGGATTGCCGAGAATGCCGGCGATCGCGATGCCCATATAGAAGTAACCGCGCGCGCGGCTCAGGTGCCGCGCGGGGATCCAATAGGTCAGGAAGAGGATGACGCCGGGAAAGAAGCCCGCCTCGGCGACACCGAGCAGGAACCGCAGGATGTAGAAACTGTTCGGGCCTTGGACGAACATGAAGGCGGCCGCAATGATGCCCCAGCTCACCATGATCCGGGCCAGCCACCAGCGCGCCCCGACCTTGTGCAGCAGCAGGTTGCTGGGAACCTCGAAGATGGCGTAGCCAACGAAGAAGAGGCCGGCGCCGAACGCGTACGCGGCGGCGCTGATGCCGAAGTCGACCTCGAATTCCTTCTGCGCGAACGACACGTTGCTGCGGTCCAGGAATGCGATCACGTACATCAGCAGGAGAAAAGGAATCAGCCGGCGGAATACCTTCTTCGTCGCGAGCTCGCTCAGATCGTGGCGACGCTGGGCGGCGGTCGCGGTGCTGTCCGACATGTCGACTCCTTGTTTGTGTGGCCGGATCGTGGATGGATTCTTGGATCGGCCGCTCATGGCGGCCGATCAGTGCATGTATTTGCCGCCGTCGATCTGGATGGTCGCTCCGCTGATGTAGGCGGCGCCGTCGGAGAGCAAAAACACGATGGTGGCGGCGATCTCGTCGGGCTTGCCGACGCGGCCCAGCGGGATCCCGGTCGACATCGAGGCCTTGCGGTCGTCGGTGAGCCGGCCGCCCATGATCTCGGTATCGATCGGTCCGGGGGCCAGCACGTTGACGGTGATCCCGTGCGGGCCGAGCTCCCGGGCGCCGCCGTGGGCCATCCCGATCACGGCGGCCTTCGCGGTGGCGTAGACGCCTTTCGAGAAGGTGCCGCCGCCGTCGAACGCGGTGATCGAGGAGGTGTTGACGATCCGCCCGACGCCCTGCGGGATCATTCGCGCGGCGGCCGCCTTGAGCATCAGGTACGAGCCGGTGACATTCACCGCCATCACCCGGTTGAACTCCTCGAGCTCGCACTCGTGCAAGGTGGCCTGCGAGGCGACCCCGGCCAGGTTGACCAGGGCGGCCACCGGCGGCAGCTCGGCGTCGATCCGCGCGAAGAGCTCGTTGACGGACTCCTCGGAGGCGATGTTCGTCGGCACGGCCAGGACGCCGTGATGACCGGTCTCGCGCAGCTCGGTTTGCACCGCGGCAAGTCCGTCGGCGTTGATGTCGGCAAGGGCGACGTGCCAGCCGTTCTCCGCCAACATCCTGGCGGTGACCCGGCCGATCCCGGCCGGGCCGCCTGCGCCGGTGATGACGGCGGTGCGCCGCTCGGGAAGGCGACCGGTTGAGGGTGTCATGAGTTGTGCTCCTTGGCGTCCGGTTGGTCAGTCGAGGACCGTGGCGAGGATGTCGCGGATGTACGCGCGGTTCTTGGCGATGACGGTGATCGCGTCGCTGCCGTAGTGCTCGCACAGGAAGGCGCCGCGAAACCCGAGCCCAACGGCCTGACTGATCGCCGCTCGGTAGTTGATCAGGCCGAAGTCCATCGGCACGGGGAACGTCATCACCTGGCCCGTGGCCGGATCCTCGTCGCGCAGGTAGTTCTTCACGTGCCAGTAGTTGGTGTGCGGGAGCAGCTTGTCGAGCATCTCCTGCACCGGCTCCAGCGGGCGGTGCAGCCGCACGAAGTTGCCGATGTCGGGGTTCAGGCCGCACGCCTCGTGCCCGACGTCCTCGAGGAACCGCACGGCACCGTCGGCGGTGCCGACGTAGGTGTCCTCATACATCTCCAGCGTGATCTGCTGACCGTTGCTCTGCGCGTGCTCGGCCAGCTCGCGGATCAACGAAGCCGCGCGACTGCGCGCCTCGGGGCTCTCGTCGTCGTGCCAGCCGTCCTCCAGCCAGAACCACAGCGCCTTCTGCTGCGCCGGGGTAAAGGCTTGGAAGAAGCCGAAACTCACCATCGGGACGCCGATCTCGGCCGCAGCGTCGAGCAGCCGGTGGCTGTACTCGAGGTACTCCTCGCCGTGCTCGGGGTCCATCACGCTGCGCCGCGAGGTGGAAATGGCGGGAATGGTCAGGCCGGCCTCCTTGAGCACGCCCTGGAAGTCGGCCAGCCGCTTCGGGCCGAGATCGGCCACCCGGACCCAGGTGTCGGTCGGGTCGACCTCGGTGAAGCCAAGCCGGGCAACCAGATTCAGATGCTTGGCCCACTCTTCGGGCTCGGCGTCGTGGATCGGCCCGCCGTGGGAGTCGACGCTCCCGAACGGCAGCATCGCGGCCGCGATCGGCCAGTTCTCGGCGGTGTAGTCAGCGGTCACGGGCGTTTCGCTCTCTTCTCTGGGTGAGTGGACGGTCGCGCTCAGTGGGGGACTGGCCCGAGCTCGCGCAGGAGCTGGCCGAGCTTGGCGTACGCGGTATTGCGGTAGGCGATCAGCGCGGCCTGGTCGCCCGCAGGGATGACGAACCCGCCGCCCTGCTTCACCCCGTAGCGGCCCGCGTCGACCAACTCGGTGAGCATCGCGGGTGCGGCCAGCCGCTCGCCGTAGTGCTCCTCGAACGTACGGAAGCAGGCTTGGTAGACATCAAGGCCTGCCATGTCGGCAATGGCGAACGGGCCGAAGAACGGAAGCCGGTAGCCGAACGTTGTGCGCACCACGATGTCGACGTCCTCGGCGGTGGCCACCCCTTCCTCGACCAGGTTGATGGCCTCCTTGAGCAGCACATACTGCAGCCGGTTCAGCACGAATCCGGCCTTGTCGTTGACCCGCGCGGTGAGCTTGCCGGTCCGCGCCACCAGCGCCTCGGCCGCCTGTACGACGGCCTCGTCGGTGCCCGCGTGCGCGATCAGCTCGACCCCCGGGATGAACGGGGCGGGGTTGGAGAAGTGAATGCCGAGGAAGCGCTCGGCGTGCGTGAGGTTCGCGGCGAGGTCGCCGATCGGCAGGGTGGAGGTGTTGCTGCCGATGATCGCGTCCGGACGAGCGGCTGCCTCGATGTCCTTCAGTACCGGGCCCTTGATCTCCGGCAGCTCCAGCACGGCTTCCTCGATCAGATCCGCCTCGGCGACCGCCTCGGGCAGGCTGTCGGCTGCGCGCAGGTTGGCCCGCACCAGATCGGCCGACCCGGCGTCGAAAAGCCCTTGGCCCTCGAAGTCCTCGGCTTCGCGACAGAGCCGGTCGAGGTGACGGCGGGTCAGGGCGGGGTCGGCGTCGACGATGACCACGTCGAGCCCCGCCATCGCCAACGTCTGCGCGATACCGCCACCCATGTAGCCGGCGCCGACGACGGCCACGCGCTGGATGCTTTGCGTCACAGCAGATACGCCCTTTCCTGGCAGACGCGGATGCGTCGAGGCGAAACGCGGGACGGGCCTGACCGGACCGCCTGTGGGCCGCGAATCAATGACTGTGATCCAAGTAACCGGGACTCATTGAATGTGATCCAAGATACTATAGGATCTAGGATATGGGCAAGCGCCAACGCGTCGACGGGTATCCGGCACGTGTGGCGTGCAGCGGCTGCGGGGGCTGGATGCGGCGATTAGTAGTCGGCAAGAGCGCGCGAGCGCACGGCAGAAATGTGGACGGTCATTGCCGCCGCGGCGACTTCGGGGTCTCCGGTCCGGACGGCGTCGAGGATGGTGGCGTGCTCGGCCACGGCCTGTTCGACGTCGATCGCGCCGTGGTGCATGGACTGGCGAAGTCGGTGAACGTGCGGAGCGAGGCCCTCGGCCATCTCCAGCAGGTAGGGGTTGTTGCAGTTGCGCAGGAAGATGAGGTGGAAGTCCCAGTCGATCGTGTAGTACTTGCGCATCGTCGCCCAGTCGAGCCGGTCCGGATGACGCTCCGCCATCTTGCGCACGCGAACCGCGGCCGCGCGATGCCGGTTGCTCACCGTCTCGAGCTCGGCCAATACCTGCGCAGACACCGGGGTTGCGCGCCGGATGGCCGCGACCTCGACGACGGCACGAGCGTCGATCAGGTCAGCCGTCCGGGCAGGGGTCAGCGGGGGCGAGACCCGATAGCCCTTGAGCGCGGCCCGGCTGACCAGGCCGGTGTGCTCGAGCTGGCCGAGGGCTTCCCGGACCGGAGTCGGCGACACGCCGAGCTGTCGCGCCAGGCCCTCGATGGCAAGGGATTGGCCGGGGTCAACCTGACCGTCCAACAACATCTCCAGGACCGCGTCGTAGACGCCGTCTCGGAGCGCCCGGCGCTGGACGACCGCGCGGCCGTCGGTATCTGCGCCAGTTGCACCCCTGCGGCCGGCAGCGCGGCGAACGTCATGATCGGTCGGTTCCATCCCCGCCACCGGGCCTGTCGCCATACCAAAAGATCCTATAGCGTGTACGAAGTTCAGCTGGGGAAGCGGCTTCGTGACCGACTCTGAAGCCGCCGTTGAGAGTCGTGCCCGCGATGCGATGGAGACCCACATGGAACAGGTAAGAACCCCCGAGCCGCACTTCACCGGCCCAGTGTCACTACAGGCATTGCTGGCTGGTCAACCTCCGGTCCGTGACGTAGGTGCCAACCTCGACGAGGTCCGTGCCGGCCGTCGCCTGGTAGTGCTCGACGACGACCCCACCGGCACCCAGACCATCGCCGACCTGCCGGTACTCACCCAGTGGTCGGTGGATGACTTGCGATGGGCTCTTCAGCAGCCCACCACGGGCTTCTTCGTGCTCACCAACACCCGCAGTCTCTCCGAAGCCGATGCGGCGGAACGCAATTCGCAGATCGTGCGGGCGCTTGCCGAGGCGGCTCGCCTGGAAGGCGACGTGCCGTATGTGCTCTTGAGCCGCAGCGACTCCACCCTGAGGGGCTACTTCCCGCTCGAGACCGACGTGCTGTCCGCCGAACTCGCCAGGCTCGGCACCCCCGTCGACGGAATTGTCATCTGCCCGGCTTATTTCGAGCCGGGCCGAGTCACGGTGGACTCGGTGCACTGGATGCGCACCGATGACGGGATGATCCCTGTCGCCCACAGCGAGTTCGCCAAGGACGCCAGCTTCGGCTATCACAACTCCGATCTGCGGGCGTGGGTGGAGGAGAAGACCGGCGGCCGGATCTCCCGATCTGACGTCGCGACGGTCACGCTCACGGACATCCGCCAGGGCGGCCCGGATCGCGTCCAGGAGATTCTCAGCGGTCTGCACGACGGCCAACCGGTCGTGGTCGACGCGGCCGACGACGCGGATTTTCAGGTGGTGGTGCTCGCGTTGATCCGCGCCGAAGCGTCGGGAAAGACGTTCGTCTATCGCAGCGGACCGTCCTTCGTGCGAGCTCGCACCGGCCAGCTGCCCACTCCGGCTGTCGATGCTGCCCGGCTCGCCGAGATTGTGGCCCAGTCGAATTCGGGACTGCCCGACGAAGGCCGGCCTTCTGTGCCACACGGGCTCATCGCGGTCGGTTCGCACGTCGGCCTGACGACCCGTCAGCTCGACCAGCTACGCGCCGCGGGCAACATTGTGGAGCTGGAGCTGGACGTGCCCACCCTGCTGGAGCCGAGCACGCGCGATCGGCACGTCACCGACGTCGCAACCGAGGCGGCGAACCTGTTGCGGGACAACCCTTCCGACAGTGACGTCGTGATCCGCACCAGCCGAACGTTGGTCACCGGCGCCGACGCGACAGACAGCCTGGTGATCGCCCGCACGGTCAGCGCAGCCCTGGTCGGCACGGTACGAGAAGTCGTCAAACTGGTCAGGCCGTCGTTCGTGGTCGCGAAGGGGGGCATCACGTCGTCCGATACTGCGACCGAGGGATTGGGAATCCGGCGGGCCTGGTGCCGCGGCAACATGCTGCCGGGGATCGTATCGCTGTGGGAGCCGGTCGCGGGACCTGCGCAGGGGATTCCCTACATCGTCTTCGCCGGCAACGTCGGTGACGACCATGCACTGGCCGCGGTGGTCGGCACGCTGCGGGGTGCGTGATGGCGCCCCGCATCAGCGCCCAGCGAGAAAGAAGCGTGACCGCATGAATCAACAAAACGGCGCACACGTCGCGGTGATCGGCTTGGGAGCCATGGGTTTACCCATGGCCAGTCACCTCGCCACGACGTTCGCGGTTACCGGCTTCGAACCGTACGAGCCGCGCCGCGGGCAGGCCGAACAAGCTGGCATCACCGCCGAATCGACGCCGGCCGCGGCGTGTGCCCAAGCCGACATCGCCCTGCTCGCGGTGCGCGACCACGCGCAGGCCGAAGCTGCGCTGTTCGGGCCGCACGGGGTGATCGAGTCGCTGCGTCCAGGCGCCCCGGTGATCCTGACCAGCACAATCGGCCCGGACGCCGCGCGCAGCCTGGCCGAAAGACTTGCCGCGGAACAACATCCGCTTGTCGACGCGCCGATCAGCGGCGGCCCGGTGCGCGCGGGGAACGGGGATCTGCTCATCGTCGTCGGGGCCGACGACGCGGCCCTGGACACCGTCCGCCCGGTGCTGGACCACCTTGCGTCCACGCTCACGGTCGTCGGGCCCCGGCCAGGCGACGGTCAGGCGCTCAAGGCCATCAACCAGCTTCTGGCAGGCGTTCACATCGCTGCAGCGGCGGAAGCGGTCGCGCTGGCCCGCGGACTGGGTTTGGATCCGGCGCTGGTCATTGACGCGTTGTCCCAAGGCGCGGCAAGCTCTTTCATGTTCGCCGATCGGGGCCCCCGCATGCTGCAGGCGTACACCGGTGGGGCCGAGGTGAAATCGAGAATCGACATCTTCGTGAAAGACATGGGGATCGTGACCGGTGTCGGCCGCGCTGCCCATGTGCCACTGCCCCTGGCCTCGGCCGCACAACAGCTGTTCTTGATCGCCGAGGCCGCGGGGCTGGGCGCCCATGACGACTCCAGCGTCGTCACCGTGTTGTCCCCCCACAGCACGGAGGGAACCGTTACCTGAAGACGGCGCGGCGGCTTACGCCGGTGTGCGCTCGATGGCCTCGATGTGCAGCATCCGGGCCAGCACCTTATCGAGCTCGCTGTCGTCGAAGATCTTCTTCCAATCGTCCTTGACGATGGTCTCCCGGCCGTAGTCCATGGCGATCAGACATGCATCGGAGAAGGGATTCGAGCCGCGCAGGGTGTTGGCCAGCGCGACCTGCACATGTCCGAGCAGCATGGCGCGCGCCGCCGGTTCGGGCACTCCCACTGTGTGAACGGTCTCTTCCAGGGCTTCCTTGAGCAGCGCACCGATCATGCAGGCAACGGTCTCGACCAGGGTCGGCTCGAGGACGGCGAGCTGCTTGACGGTCACCCAGTGCACGTCGATGACCGGTCCGTAGGCGAAGCGCACCACGCTCTCCGTCAACTCCCGCGCCTGGAGGTCGCCGTGCTCGAAGGCCGCGACAACATCCTGGGGCGCGGCGATCCCTCCGAAGGTGTCGGCGTACTCCTCCTTGGTCTTTCGCTCGAGGAACACCGAGGGATGGCACGGGTGCGCGACGGCGTACGCGATGCCGTCCCGCTGGTACAGCAGGTTGGCGTAGGCCGCGGCGGGGTCGAGGGTGAGCAGTACTGCGCCCTGCTTCATCGTCGGAACGATGTCGGCGGAGATCCTGCCCAGCAAGACGTCGGGAACGGCGAGGATGACGACGTCGCTTTGCGCGGCCGCCTCGTGCGTGTCGGTCACCTCGTGACCCAACCCGCGGATGTACTCCTGGCCCTTGGGCGAGTTCTCCGCGTAGAGAATGCGGTAGTCGCTCTTGTCGAGATTATTCGAGATCCGTTGGCCCATCTTGCCTCCGGCACCGACGACGGTGACTGTGGCTTGGCTACCGGTCATGATTTGCTCCTTAGAAAATCGATACTGTGTTGCGTCCATTGGGCTTCCATCGCGCAGGTCGTCTCGGCGTCCTGTTGCCAGGGCAGCCAGTGCTCCACGATCTGGTTGATGTCGTTGGATAGCGGATCCACGGCCTTGCGGAAACGGTCGTAGTCCAGTAATCCCTCGCCAAGCGGGCAACCGGCGAGGTTGAATCCGACCCAGCCGGCTTGTCGGGTGAAGGCGAAGTCTTTGACGTGCCAGTTCTTTACGTACGGCGCGGTCGCTGCGACGACGTCGCGGGGCCGCTCCAGCGCAGCCACACAATTGGCCGGATCCAGGCACACACCGAGGGCCTCTGAGTCGACCGCCTCGATGATGCGGACCAGTTGGGCCGACGGGACCTGTTCGTACGTTTCCAGCGCAAGGGTGACCCCGCGCTCGGCATAGAGTGGCACCGCCCGCTGCAGCGACTCGATGGCCTCCGCTTCCGACGGGCGTTCGGTGGCGGTGTTCAGCATCGAGCGGATCAGTGTCGCGTCCAGGTGGACGGCCATTTCCAGATAGCGGCGCAGATGGTCGAGACCGATGCCGCGGGTGCCGAGCTCGAGTCGGATCCCGAGGTCGCCGGCGGCTCGCCCCAATGCGGAGAGCCCGTCGATCGAGAGTTCGTCCAGCGGGGGGTAGTCGCAGATCTGCAACACCGTGCACCCGCTGGAGTGGGTGTCTTCGAGGATGTCGCGCAGGGTGAACGGGTCCTCGACGCGATCGGAGCTGCGCCACAGGAAGGCGTAGGTGCTAAGTCCAATACTCACCGCTGCCAACCTTTGTCGGATCCGGGCGCCGCGGCCAGGGGCGACCGGGGATCGGCCAGCATCTCGGTGAGGATCAATTCCACCGCAGCGGGATCGTGGGCGAATCGGCCGAGGAACAATCCGTCGACGCCGTCGCTGAGTTCGGTGAACAGGCCGGGCCCTGCGCTGCCGCCGTAGATCACCCGGCTGCCTGCGAGCCGGGGCATCGAGTCCAGATGGCTGCGCAGCGCCCTCGACACGTCGGTGATGTGATCGGCAGAGGCAGGCTCGGCGGCCCCGATCGCCCACTGCGGCTCGTAAGCGACGACGACCGGCCCCGAGGCCATTTCGCCGGACGACGCGGACAACGCCGAATCCAGTTGTGCGCGGCACTCTTCGGCTGCAGACGCGGCGGTGTCGCGGAGGGTCTCACCTACGCAGAGGATCGGCGTCAGGTCATTGCGAAAGGCGGCGGCGGTCTTGGCGGCGATGACGTCGCCGTCCTCGCGGAAGATTCGCCGTCGTTCAGCGTGGCCGATCTCGACGTACCGGCAGCCGATCTCGGCCAGCTGCGCGCCGCTGACCTCACCGGTAAAGGCGCCCTTGTCGGTCCAGAAGAGGTCCTGGCCGCCGACGTCGACCGGCGTCTGGGCGAAGATGTCGAGCGCGTCGATGACATACAGAAATGACGGCAGCACAACGAGTTTCACATGCCCGTCGAGAACGGCCGGATGTGTGTCGGCGATGTCGGCAACGGCTTGGCACCACTGCGCGGTCCGCCGTCGACCGAAGTACATCTTGAGGCTGATGCCGACCAGGAGTGCAGACACGTCAGCAGGTTCCGGTTTGTTCGTAGCCGGATAGCGTGCGGACCTTCTCTGCCGACGCCGACGTTTCGTCGAACCGGTACACCACCCATTCCCGGGCCAGCCTGCGGGCGAGTTCCAGGCCGATGACGCGCTGGCCGAACGTGAGCACCTGGGCGTTGTTGCTCAGGACCGAGCGCTCTACGGAGAAGCTGTCGTGTGCGGTGACCGCCCGGATGCCGGGGACCTTGTTCGCCGAGATCGCCACTCCCAGACCGGTTCCGCAGACCAGCAGCGCCCGGTCGGCGTCACCGGCGGCCACGAGCTCGGCGGCCCGGATCGCCACGTGCGGGTAGGCGGTGTGATCGTCGGCTCCGACGCCGACATCGACGACCGATTCCACCATCGGGTTCTCGGCGAGGTCGCGTTTCAGCGCCTCCTTGTATTCGAAGCCGGCGTCGTCTGCACCGACCACGATCCGCAGTTTGTCGTCCATTTCGATTGTCTCCGTTTCAGATTCGCGAGTCTTTGGTGCCTTCGAGCACACGGCTGACGGCGCTGAACGCCAGGGCCATCGACACCGCTCCGGCATCGGGTGTCCCGAGGCTTTTCTCGGCCAGTGGTCGGGCCCGCCCGACTTTGGGCAGCAGGTCCGCGGTCGCCTGCGCGGCCTTGTCGGCCACTTCGGCTGCCGACCTGAAGGCGGCGGCCAGGCCCTGACCGCCGGCGACGGTCGCGGTCAGTGTGTCGCTGGCCGGCGCCAGCACGTCGACGAGGGTCTTGTCGCCGATGCCGGCCTTGCCGACCTGCTGGATGTTGCGCAGTGCCGCGGCGATGCCGTCGCTGACGGTCCGGGCGTCGGGTTTGTCGCGGTCACCGATCACGCTGCCGAGGACGTGCAGGCCCAATCCCCAGAGCGCCCCGGACGTTCCGCCTGCGCGGTCGGCCCAGGCGTCGGCGCCTGCCACCAGCACCGACCCGGCCCCCGCGCCACGGCCCACTGCGGCCGCGGCCGCGTCGACGGCGGCGTGTGCGCCGCGCTGCATGCCGATCCCGTGGTCGCCGTCGCCGGCCACCGCGTCGATGTCGCCGAGGGCCTCGACGTTGTCGTCGATGGTGTCGCGGATCGCGGTCAGCGCGCTGAGGACAGTGCGCGCCGCATTGCGGGAGGCCTCGCCGGCCGGCGGCTCGTGCTGCTCGGCCTGCGCCGGGGTCGATGTCGTGACCGGCTCGGCGTGGGCTGCGGCGGTGCTGCCGGCAGCGGCCAGGTCGCCTTTGCGGTAGGCCGGCGAGTGGGCCGGCGCCTTCCAGTAGGCCTCGAGTTCGTCGTCGAGCCAGAACAGGGTCAGCGACACCCCGGCCATGTCGTAGCTGGTGACGAATTCGCCCACCTCGGGCTCGACCGTGACGATGCCCTCGCCCTGCAACAGTTGGGCGATTCGGCGGTAGACGACGTAGAGCTCTTCGTACTTCACGGTGCCCAGCCCGTTGAGGATGAGCCCGACGCGGGCGCCGCGGACGTCGGCGACATCGGCCGGAACGTCGCGCAGGAGGGTTGTCACCAGCAGTTCGGCGAGGCCGTCGGCGCTGGGCACGGCGGTTTCGCTGGTGCCGGGTTCACCGTGGACTCCCATGCCGACGGCCATCCGGCCTGCTGGCACAGTGAAAAGCGCCTTGTCGGCGCCGGGCAGTGTGCATCCGGAGAAGGCCACGCCCAGCGAGCGGGTGCGGTCGTTGGCGTGGGAGGCGACGCGGTACACCTCGTCGAGCGAGAGTCCCGTGTCGGCAGCGGCGGCGGCCACTTTGAAGACCGCCAGATCGCCTGCGACGCCTCGTCGCTTCTCGATCTCGTCGGTGCCCGCGCTGGAGATGTCGTCGGTGACCGCAAGCGTGACAGCGGGAATGCCGTTGTCGTTCAACAGGTTCGCCGCTTGACCGAAGTGCAGCACATCACCGGCGTAGTTGCCGAAGCACAGCAGCACCCCGGCCCCGCGGGATGCGGCGCTGGCCACCGAGCACACCTGCCGTGCCGACGGGGAGGCAAAGATGTTGCCCAGCGCCGCGCCGTCGGCCATGCCCGGGCCGACGAGGCCTGCGAAGGCCGGGTAGTGCCCCGAGCCGCCTCCGACGACGACAGCCACCTTGCCCGCGGGAGCGGGGTTGCTGCGCACGACCCCGCCGGGCACTCGACGCACCAGGTTCGCGTGGGCGGCGACGAAGCCCTCGAGCATCTCGTCGGCGAACGCGGCCGGCTCGTTGAACAGGCGAGTCATCGGACCGACCCGGTCGCCGCGACGGGGGAATCACCGTCGTCGTGGAGATGGGGGGCATCGGCGCTTTCATCGATCTGGCCCCTGCGGTCCAGCCACACCATCAACCCGCCGGAGAGCACCATCAGTCCACCGACGACGAACATGGGCAGGACGTAGGAGCCGCTGAGGTCCTTGAGGAATCCGGTGACGTAGCCCGCGGCGAAGCCGCCGATGTTGCCGAAGGTGTTGATCAGGGCGATGCCCACGGCAGCGGCGGCACCGGTCAGGAACTTGGACGGCACGGTCCAGAAGTTGGGCAGCGCCGCGAAGATGGCGCATGCGGTCACCGTGATCACCGCGATGGTCGCCGCCGGGCCTGGCATGAACAGCGCCACCGGCACACTGACCCCGCCGATGAAGGCGGGCACCGCGATGTGCCAGGTCTTGACGCCCCGCTTGCTGGCGTCGCGAGACCAGAGGTAGAGCACGATGGCCGCAGGCAGGTAGGGGATCGCGGTGATGAGGCCCTTTTCGAAGACGTCGAACTTGGTGCCGAACTGTTCCTGGAACCCCGAGATGATGGTGGGCAGGAAGAACGCGAGCGCGTACAGGCCGTAGATGAAGCCGAAGTAGATGACGGCGAGCACCCACACGCGTCCGCTGCGCAGCGCGGCCATCAGGCTGCCGCGTTCCGAGCGGCCGGCTTTCGCCGTGGCCTTGGCTTCGCCCTCGATCTCGCGCGCCAGCCACTCCTGCTCGTCGTGGGTCAGCCATTTGGCCTTGCGCGGACTGTCGGCCAGATAGAACCAGGCGATGATGCCGATGAGGATCGCGGGGATCGACACGCACAGGAACATGAACCGCCATCCGGCCAGCCCGAAGATGCCGTGATGGCCGATGAGCCAGCCGGCGAGCGGGGCGCCGATCACCGTGGTCAGCGGCTGGGCCAGGTAGAACAGGGCCAGGATCTTGCTGCGGTAGCGGGCGGGCACCCACAGGCTCAGGAAAAGAATCGCGCCGGGGAAGAAGCCGGCCTCGGCGATGCCGAGCAGGACCCGCAGCGTGTAGAGGCCGCCGACGGAGTTGACGAACGTGAACAGCAACGACACGATGCCCCACGACACCATGATTCGGGCCAGCCAGCGGCGGGCACCGAACTTGTGCAGGGCGACGTTGCTGGGGATCTCTAACAGGATGTAGCCGACGAAGAAGACGCCGGAGGCGAAGCCGAACTGGGCGGCCTTGAGTCCGAGGTCGTCGTTCATGCCGTTGGGGCCCGCGAACGAGATCGCGGTGCGGTCCAGGTAATTGATGAAGAACATCAGGGCGACGAACGGGACAAGACGCGTCGCGACTTTGCGTATCGCCGAACGCTCGACGGCCGAGGGGGCCTTCGAGAGGGCCTGAGTGGCCATGGTGACTCCTACGTGCTCCGGAATAAGGGGTGCCGCTACGAGCGCTTGTGAGCTGAAGCCGCGAACGTGCGCGACGTGATGTTAGGCACAGCGCCTCCGGCACCGACAGTGACCGTGAACGAAGTTGCACAAAGCATAAAGTGCACTACAGCGCGTAGGAGATGATATCGCGCCAGGTCAGGATTGCCGTGATGGATATGGCAGCGTCACAGCGACGAGGCTAGATCAAAAACTTTCCCGCATATGGCGAGCGACTGTGAAAATCCGTTCAATCGACCAGTAGCTCTGCGGCGGCGTCGTCGATCACCAGGTCGGTGACTGCGCCTGCCAGCAGCGCCGCCCTGGTGACCGGCGCTTTGGCCGCACCGACGGCCACGCAGAGGCGCCGACGGATGCCCTTGAGCGTCTGTACGGACCGTCCGCTGGATCGGGCGTTCAACAGGATGGAATCGCTGGAGCCATCGGCGCGCAGGAACACCGTGGCGAGTTCGCCGACGACGCCGCGGTCGAGAAGTTGTCGGAGGTCGTCGCGCTGGAGGTAGCCCGCCCGGTACAGGTGGCCGGGGATGCGGGCATCCAGCGCGCTGACCGAGAACACCGCAAGGTTCGCGCGCTCTTGCAGCCGCAGCACGCGCTGCACGCTGCTCTCGGCCCAGAGCGCCTCTCGCGCCGCCGCTGTGTCGAAGAAGGCAGGCACCGGGAAGTGGTGAACGCGCGCGCCGAACGCTGCCCCGAATCGGCCCAGCGTGCCCGCTGCATACTCAGCCCCGGAGAAGAAGGTGTTTCCCGCCCCGCTCATCTGGATGATCTGTACTCCCGGGATCACGCCCGGCGACAGGCTACGGGCCAAAGTTGAGATGGTGGCTCCCCAGGCGACCGCGATCGTCAGGTCCGGAGCGAGGCTGGCGCGCAGCACGGTTGCGGCCTGGGCGGCGGCGTGCCGGAGCCTGTCGGTGTCGTTGGCGTTCTCGGGCGGCGCAACGACGGTGACGTCGACGTTGTAGCGCTCGGCGATGAGCCGCTCGAGGGTGGCGGCGGCGCGCCGGTGGCGGTGCACCGTGATCTCGACGAGGCCCGACGTGCGGGCTTCGCTGATCATCCGCGACACCGTCGCCCGCGAGCAGCCGATGGTCTCGGCAATGGCGTCCATGGTCATCTGCTCGAGGTAATACATCTCGGCGGCCCGCATGACGCTGGCGGCGCGCGTGGTCACGCGAAGTGTTCCGAGACGGCGGCCATCGCGATGGCGAACGACACCGCGCCAGGATCGGCATGTCCGAGGCTGCGGGCGGCCAGCGGCCGGGCCCGGCCGAGTCTAGGGGTCAGCGATGCGGTCGCGTCGGCGGATCGGGCGGCGGCGTCGGCAGCGTTGACCCATGCGGCGCCGAGTGGCAGGCCGGCCTGCATGTCGTCGTCGAAGCTGTCGACGAACGGGAGGAACGCGTCGACGAGTGTCTTGTCGCCGAGGCGCGCGTTGCCGTATGCGGTCACTGCATCGAGCGCGGCACGAAGCGCGGTGGTCGCCGTGTCGGGTGAGATGGTCTCGTCGGACATCACCCGAGCGCCGGCGCGTAAGCCTGCGCCCCATAGTGCACCCGAAGTGCCGCCAGCGCGGTCACTCCACGCGTCGGCGGCGAGGAGCAGTGTGGTGGCGGCGCCGGCGTCGTCGGCGACGGCTCGTTGCGCGGCGGCAGCCGCTGCGCGGGCGCCTCGGAGCATCACCCGGCCGTGATCGCCGTTGCCGGCGACCGCGTCGAGTTGGTTGAGCTCTGCCTCGTGTTCGGCAAGCGACTCGGCCGTCGACTCCATTGCTGCCACAATGCTTTTCGCGATGAGGCGGGAGGCCTCCGAGGCGGCGGGGATGGCGCGGGCGACCGGCGGCTGAATCGGGCGGGCCGCGGGTACCGGCTCCATGGCGATCTTCCGGTAGGCCGGGCTGTTGGCGGGAGCGCACCACAGCGCGCAGGTTTCGTCGTCGAGCCAGCCGATGGTCAGCGACACTCCGGCCATGTCGAGGCTGGTGACGAGCTCACCGACTTCCGGGTCGACGACCTCGACGCCGGCGGCTTCGAGCCGGGGAGCGACTTCGTGCCAGAGCAGGAAAAGTTCCTCGTAGCGGGTGGCGCCAAGGCCGTTGACGAGAACGGCGGCCTGCGTTGCGCTTTCGGGGCGCTCGACGAGGACACGCGAGACGAGGAGCTCGGCGAGGTCTGCGGCGCTGAGCAAGGGCCCTTCGGATATGCCGGGCTCGCCGTGCAGGCCGAGGCCGACCGCCATTTGGCCCGGTGCCAGGGTGAACAGCGGCGCGGCGGATCCGGGTGGCGTGCATCCGGAGAACGCGACGCTGAGCGAGGAGGTGCGCCTGTTGACGCGGTCGGCGACGGCTGCGACACCGTCGAGGTCGTAGCCGGCGTCGGCAGCGGCGGCTGCGACTTTGACGACGATGAGGTCGCCGGCGGTGCCGCGCCTCAAGGGGCGGTCCTCGGGCGGGGCGGAGGCCAGATCGTCGGTCACGACGACTGAGCGGGTTGGCACGCCGGCTGCGATGAGTTGGTCACGCGCGGCGTTGAAGTTGAGGACGTCGCCGGCGTAGTTGCCGTAGCTCAGGAAGATACCGCCGCCGGCATCGGCGGCCAGGGCGACGGAGACGATCTGTTGGGCGGAGGGGGAGGCGAAGACGTCGCCTACCACGGCGCCGTCGGCCATGCCAGGGCCGACCCAGCCGGCGAAGGCGGGATAGTGTCCGGTTCCGCCGCCGACGACGACGGCAACCCTGCCGGGGCTGAGCGGGCCGGCGCGCACCAAACCGCCGGGGACCTGCTGGACGTACCTCGGGAACGCGCTGGCGAATCCCGACAGCGCCTCGCCGGAGAAGTCGGCCGGATCGTTATAGATCTTGGTCATCGATACCTACTGCTCAAAGGTTGTCTGCGATTGTATGGTCAGGCTTGATGGGCCGGAATGATGGGCTGCTTCAGGTGAGCAGCCCACCGCTGGTGGCGATCCTGCCGGGTTTGGCGTTGACGGTCGGCCGATGAAATTGGCCAGCGCACAGATAATCAGTGGCGCCAGCAGGCTGATTTACGGTGTGGCACGGCACAACTGGGCTTGCTGGTGTTCGGAGTCGGGTCGGCCAACTCGCGCCGAATCGCCCGGGGCAGGAGGTGTCGCAGCGTGCCCGCCTCCGAGTGACATCAGCGCCAGGCGCGGCAAAGAGCATCACGACCGCATCATGGGCCCGGTGATGGGGCCGCACGCTGGAAGAGGAAGGCGCCGAACATCATTCGGGCTGGGTGGCTCCGGGTTCGTACGCCGATGCAGCTGCCGGGCCAGCGGTATCGTGATCGCGAGGGTCGCCGTGAACAGCCAGCGGAATCACTGTCCACGCATGACAGCGCACCCCAATTACCTAAGCTACCGCCAATATCATCCCGCCGACGATGTACGCCAGATGGGCGGGCAGCCACGCGCTATGTCGACGATCATCGCTCAAAGTGCTGATAGTCGATGGGGGATCGCCAATCACCGCCCCAGCGCCAACCACGATCGGTGAAGACGCGCACGGCGGCATCCCCCGCGTGCAGGATTCCGGGGTCGGTGCGGCGGCGGTCGAGATAGGGCCCGGCGGTCTTGGGTTGGATCGCACCCGTCCGATCGATCTCGGGATTGAGCAGCGGGTTGAGGTCGATGGCCCTGCCGAATGCGTGTTGAGACCAGCTGCCGGTGCCGGGGATGTCGCGGCAGTTGAACGCCGAGGTGTTGTTGTCTTCCATGGACAACTCGTCGTCGGCGCCCGGATAGTTGTCCACCGTGCGGACCTTCTCGACCGGATACCGCAACTGGACGAGTTGGTCGAAGATCGCGATGACCTCCGCTGCCAGATCTTCGTGAACGATCAGGTCGCCGCGGTGGGTCTGTCCGTCGAAGCCGATGTAGTTGACGTCGACCCGGCGCAGCTGCTGCGGGTCGATCGGGCAGCCGGGGTGCCAGCTCGGGCCGAGGTCGGCGGCGGTGACCGGCCGAATCGCGGCAGCGGCGGGTGTCTGCGGGGGCGTGGCGGACGGTGGTGAGGTGTCGACGACAGACGGGGGCGACGTCGCCGCGGGAGGGGGCGGAGGGGGCGGCGCGGGGCTGCATTGCACAAGAACGGCGCCAGCTACTGTCAGCGTGGCGATCCGCCAGACGCCGACGAGCGATGAGCCCTCACCGTTTGGTCTCATCTGAGAAACCCGCTGCAAGAGGCGGTTTCGCACGACTTGTCCTGATTTCGCCAGCCTAGCCGCCGGTGCGCTCGAACCTGTCGTCGAATTCGCCGCCGCCGGTGCACGCGCCGCCCTCCGCAACGACTACATTGCCGTGCCCGGTGAGGACTGCGATCGGATCTTCCATCTCTTTGGGCAACGGATACTCCGCGGTGGTCGTGATCTGAGCGGTGCCGCTGATGCTGCAATTCGTGGTGCCCTGTTCGTTGCGGGTCCACTTGTCGTTGGCGAATATCAGCGTGACGGCGCCGTCGGGTCCGTGAAACAAGCTCATGCACCGATCACCAGTGCGGAGACAGTATGTGTTGGCGGTCAGAAGTCTCGGGGCGACGATGGTCCCGTTCGTGAAGCTTGTCGTCTCGCGATAGCGACCGCGCAGCGCGTCGGCCGGGGATGTCGCCCGCGGTGGGAGGACGGCTGGATCCGCGACCTTGTTCGGGTCGGCGTCTCCGGTACGAGTGAATTTCACGGTGCGCTTGGCGGCGCAGGCGCTGTTGGTGGAGGCCCGGACGGACTCGCCGCTGAGTGTGCCGTCGGGGTGCGGCTGCAGGGTGTAGATGACCCAGATCTCGTCGGGCGTGGGGCCGCCGCTGCATTGCGCGGAGGCGAGCCCGACGGCCACCCAGGTGCCACCCAACTGATCGAACGTCAGAGTCGACACGAGGGCGATGCCGCCTTCACTGATGTTCGCCGCCGTCGCCACGCACCCGCCAGCGCCGCATGTCGAGCGGACGGCCCAACTGGCAGTTGAAGCAGGCGCGTTCGGCGCCGGCTTGTCTTCGAGATCGGTGCCGGGCCCAAGGTCGGCGCGGTAAGTGCCGTCGAAGTTCTGAGCGGCGGCCGCCGCGGTGGTGGGTGCGGCGCCGGTGGCGGGCTTGTCATGCCCGGTGAGCTGGACGGTCGCGAAGACACCGGCGGCGACCAGCAGCACGACGGCCGCGATCGCCCCGATGAGGATGAGGGGCTTGTGCGACGAGCGCTTCGGCGGTGGTGGCGGGGGTGACCACGGCGGCGCGGGGGACCACGGCGGTGGTGTGGGAGGCGCGCCAGGAGGCTGCGGAGGGGGATAGTGCAGCACTGGCCCTGGCGGGACGAACAAGCCACCGTGGGGCACCGGCGCCTGTTGTGTGGGTGCGGTGGGATGGGCGTGGCCGGTCGGTTCGGTGATGGCTTCTCGCGCGGCGGCGGCCATTTCGACGGCAGTGGGATACCGGTCGGTCGTCTGCTTCGCCAGGCCGGTTTCGATCACACGATCCAGTCCCGACGGCACGGCGCCGCTGAGTTCGGACGGTCTCGGAGGCGGCGCGACCATATGGCCGACGGCGACCTGTTCGAGGGTGGAGCCGGGGAAAGGTGGTTCGCCGGTGAGGCATTCGAAGAGCACGCAGGCAAGGGCGTAGATGTCGGAGCTGGGTTGGACGTCACCGGTCCGGAACCGCTCGGGGGCCATGTAGGCCCAGGTGCCGATGGTCGAGCCTTCGGAGGTCAACTTCGTATCGTCCGCGGCGCGGGCGATGCCGAAGTCGATGAGGTAGGCAAAATCGTTGTGCGCCAACAGAATGTTGGAGGGTTTGACGTCGCGGTGCACGAGGCCGGCTTGGTGGGCGGTGTGGAGTGCTGAGGCAATCTGGTCGATGATGTGGACTGCTCGTTCGGGAGCGAGGGGTCCGGATTTCAGTAGGGTTTGCAGGTCGACACCGTTGATCAGGCGCATGGTGACGTAGAGGCGGCCGTCGATCTCGCCGACGTCGTGGATGGGGACGATGTGGGGGTCGTCGAGGCGTGCTGCGGTGCGCGCCTCGCGGCGGAACCGCTTGTCGAAGTCGGGGTCTTTAGCGAAGCGGGGGAGCAGCATCTTCAGCGCCACCACCCGATCGATGGTGGTGTCATAAGCGCGCCACACCTCGCCCATTCCACCTTGACCCAGCAACTCGATCAGCTGGTAGCGGCCAAATGGCGTGCCCTCCACCGGCTAACGATAACGGCCAATCATTACGTCTGTGGGCGTGATTAATGCACCCGCTGTCGTTGGCTGCCAGGGAATTTACGGCAAATTCACAGACTGCGGTTCAATCGGGGTTGAGCTGCGCCGCAAGGTTCCTCCAAGGCGTTAGTCGCAACCTTTGCGTGTCCGGCCAGGGGCCGGCTGCGCGAAAGGAAGAACGATGAAGCGACTATTTGTGGGCATTGCAACGGCTGCCCTGATGTCTGGCGGTGTGGTCGCGGCTGCCCTGGGTGCAGGTGCCGCCCAGGCCGATGATTGCGCGCCGTCCGCGATGGTCAACGGTATCTGCTACGGCCCAAATCAGTGGTGTCCAGGGGATTCCTTGTTGAACTTGACCCAGAATCACGTTTACAACCCGGTGACGTGGGACATGAATGTCTGCCACACCTACTGGCACGTGGCCCCCGACCAGGCCAACCAAGGCCAAGGCATTTATGAGGGACCCAACCCTCCACCCCCTCAGGCTCCTCCGATGGGGTGGCCAGGTGGGCCTCCTATGCCTCCCGCGATCATTGGGCCTAACGAGTGCCTACCCTGGTGCGCTTAGGCGTCGATGGCTACAGACCGTGGCCGGCACCCGTTGCGCCGTCGCGCGCATCTCGTGGCGCAGTATGTGAAGTGCCCAGCTCCGGGCGACATTGTCGTTGAATACATAGGCAGGCAGGGCAATTGGCGACTCTGTCGCCCAGAGCTGGGCACGACGGCAATAACTGCCCAGAGCTTGTCACTGCTCTTGCGCTGCCTGCGCTCAGTCCGGCGGGGCGAGCGGGTAGATGGGCTCGGGCTTCCGATCGCCCTTCAACAACACCCTACTCGCTTCGCTGCAGTCCCATGTGTGATGCGCAGAGCACGATCGATGCCAGCAGATACGGAAACATGTTGCAGTTCCGCTCAATTGGGCTCGGCGTGAGGTCAACGCGCCTAGCCTCAACACATGGAACGGCTCAGTGGACTGGATGCCAGTTTCCTCTACATCGAAAGTGTTAGCCAACCCCAGCATGTGTGCTCCGTCCTCGAGGTCGACACCTCATCGGTGCCGGGCGGCTACAGCTTTGAGGGGCTTCGCGACGAACTTGCCGTCAGGATCGCGGCCATCCCCGAATTCCGCGTCAAGCTGGCCGACAGCCAGTTGAATCTGGACTATCCGGTGTGGGTCGACGACGACGCGTTCGATGTCGATCGTCATCTTTTCCGCATCAGCTTGCCGTCGCCAGGAGGGCGGCGGGAACTGGCCGAGATTTGCGGACACATCGCGACCGAGCAGCTGGATCGCGGCAAGCCGCTGTGGGAGATGTGGGTAATCGAGGGGATTGCCGACACCGACCCGCACGCGGGCGGCGTGTTGGCCGTCATGACGAAGGTCCACCACGCCGCGGTGGACGGGGTGACCGGCGCCAACCTGCTGTCGCAGCTGTGCAGCCTCGAGCCCGACGTGCCGCCGCCGGAACCGGTGGAGGGCCCCGGAAACGCCGGCGCGCTCGAGATCGCGGCTGGCGGTCTGGTGCGGTTCGTCTTTCGCCCGTTACAGCTGGTCAATGTGATCCCGGCGACCGCCGCAACGGTAGTGAAGACGCTGCGCCGTGCGCGCAGTGGCATGACCATGGCGGCGCCGTTCGCCGCGCCGGCCACCCGCTTCAACACAACGCTCACCGCCCATCGCAACGTCGCGTTCGCGCAGCTGGACATCGACGACATCAAGAAGGTCAAGGACCGCTTCAACGTCACGGTCAACGACGTGGTGATGGCCTTGTGTGCAGCGGTGCTGCGCTGGTTTTTGAGCGATCACGCCGAGCTGCCTGACAAGTCGCTGGTGGCGATGGTGCCGGTGTCAGTGCATGACAAGTGCGACCGGCCCGGCCACAACCAGCTGTCGGGAATGTTCTGCAAACTCGAGACGCACATCGGTGACCCTGCGCAACGACTACGAGCGATCGCCCGGGCCGACGCCCTTGCCAAGGATCACAGCGCGGTCATCAATCCCACGCTGTTGCAGGATTGGACGCAACTCGCCGCGCGTGCGGTGTTCGGTGCCGTGTTCCGGATTGTCGCCAATATGCCGCTCATCGGGAACCCGGTGCATAACCTGATCATTTCGAATGTGCCTGGCCCGCAAGCGACGCTGTATTTCTTGGGCTGCGAAGTGAAGGCGATGTACCCGCTCGGCCCGCTGTTTCACGGCTGCGGCCTGAACGTCACGGTGATGTCGCTGAACGGCAAGCTCAACGTGGGCATCATCTCGTGCCCGGACCTGGTGGCCGACCTGTGGCGAATAGCCGACGGCTTCGAGGTCGCGCTCGAGGAGTTGCTGGAATGCGCGTCTCCGGCGCCCGTATGAGGTGCGCACGACGACGCGAGGGAGCACACGCTTCTCGAGACTTGTTGTGCGCCAAATACTGTCGGTCAGGCTGCGCTACCAGTCCCCAGTGCTCATCTCACGTTGCAACCGCTGCCCATGTTGTGGCAGTGCCCGCCGCCGCTGCAGGTGGGGCAGTGACAGCCGCACGCTATCCGCGCCTGGGGCGCTGGCCGTGGGGCCGGCGGGACATACTCAATATCGGTGTCTCGATCTCGATGGGGACGGTCGCGTCGTGGCATTTCGCCTCCTAAACAGTCCTACGACCGACGGTAGCCCCATGAATGGCGTCCGGAATGGCGAATCGACGTCGAGATAGCGGGATCTGCCAAGATGCGGATGACGAGCGTCCCAGACCCACCAGGGAGTGTCATGAGCACCATTCACCACGACATCACCACCCCCGGCCGGCCGCAGGTGCAGGAGGTGGACGACGGTGTCTTCGCCTACCTCCAGCCCGACGGCACGTGGTGGATCAACAACACCGGCTTTCTTGTCGGAAGGCGCGGAGTGATCAGCATCGACACCTGCTCGACCGTTCGCCGCACCCGTGCCTACCTGGATGCGATCCGAACGGTCACGACGCAGCCGGTTCGGACGGTCGTCAACACTCATCACCACGGCGACCACACGTTCGGGAACTTCTTGTTCGCCGGTGCCACGATCGTCGGGCACGAGGCCACCCGCGCAGGCGTCTTCGATTGGGGCCCACCGAAATCGGCGCCGTTCTTCACCGAGATCGAGTGGGGCGAGATCGTCCTGGAGCCACCATTTCTCACGTACAGCGACTCGGTGACCGTGTGGGTCGACGACTTGCGCGCCGAGGTCCGCTTCGTCGGCACAGCTGCGCACACGACGAACGACTCGGTCGTCTGGCTGCCGGACCGCAAGCTGCTCTATTGCGGCGACCTGCTGTTCAACGGCGGCACGCCGTTCCTCCTGCAGGGATCGGTGGCCGGGGCCATCGAGGTGCTGGAGGGCGTGGTCAAACCGCTGGGCGCGACGACGATCGTGCCGGGACATGGAGCCGTGGGCGGACCGGAACTCATCGATCCTGTGGTGGGCTATCTCCGCTTCGTTCTGGCGGTGCGCGCGCCGGCCGCGATGCAGGCCTGACGCCGCTGGAGACCGCACGCGAACTCGACCTCGGCGAGTACGCCGACCTCCTCGACCGCGAGCGCATCGTCGGCAACCTGCACCGGGCATACGCCGAACTCGACGGTGCGCCGCTGGGTGCACCGATCGACACCGCCGCGGCGCTGACCGACATGGTCACCTACAACGGCGGGCGTCCGCTGAGCTGTCTCGCATGACGGCCCCGTTCTCCTGGCGGCTCCCGTACGCGTGGCCTCGCAAGCCCCTGCTGGCGCGCAACGTCGTCGCCACCTCGCAGCCGCTGGCCGCGCAAGCGGGACTGCAGATGATCGCCGACGGCGGCAATGCCGTCGACGCGATCGTGGCGACGGCGATCACGCTGACGCTGGTGGAGCCGGTGTCCAACGGCATCGGCTCGGATGCGTTCGCAATTGTGTGGGACGGGAAGCAACTGCATGGGCTGAACGCGTCGGGCCGCTCGCCTGCGGCGTGGACGCCGGAGTACTTCGATGGCGGCCCGGTCCCGGCTGTGGGGTGGAATTCCGTGACGGTGCCGGGCGCGGTGTCGGCGTGGGTCGCGCTGCACGCCAAGTTCGGACGGTTGCCCTTCCCTCGGCTGTTCGAGCCGGCGATTGTCTACGGCCGCAAAGGGTTTCTGGTGTCGCCGACTGTCGCGGCGCAATGGGCCAAGCAAGTGCCGATGTTCGCGGCACAGCCCGGTTTCGCGCAAGCGTTCCTGCGCGACGGGCGGGCGCCGAGGCCCGGCGAATTGTTCACCTTCCCCGAACACGCCGCGACGCTGGAGAAGATCGCAGCCACCAACGGCGACGCGTTCTACCGAGGAGAATTCGCCGAGACAATGGAGGCGCATGCGCGAGCCAACGGTGGGGCGATGCTCACCAGCGATCTTGCCGAGCATCGGGCCGATTGGGTGGATACGGTCGGTGGCGACTATCGCGGCTACACCGTGCACGAGATCCCGCCCAACGGCCAGGGCATCGTCGCGCTGATCACCCTGGGCATTCTGCAGAACTTCGATATGGCGGCGCTGCCGGTCGATTCGCCCGACAGCGTGCATCTGCAGATCGAGGCGGTGAAACTGGCCTTTGCCGATGCGCGGGCGTACGTCGCGGACGCGGATTCGATGCAGGTGAGCACGGATCAACTACTCGACAAGGAGTACCTGAGACAGCGCGCGAAGCTGATCGACGTCAAGCGTGCGCTGCCGGCGAGCGCGGGCACGCCCGGCGGCGGCACGGTGTACCTCACCGCTGCGGACGCCGACGGGATGATGGTGTCGATGATTCAGTCGAACTACATGGGATTCGGCTCAGGGGTGGTGGTGCCCGGTACGGGGATCTCTCTGCAGAATCGCGGCGAGGGCTTCGCGCCGACGGCTGGGCATCCAAATCAGGTTGGGCCGCGAAAACGTCCGTATCACACAATCATTCCCGGCTTCGTGTCCAAGAACGGCGCGCCGGTGATGAGCTTCGGCGTGATGGGCGGCACGCTGCAACCGCAAGGCCATGTGCAGGTGCTGGTGCGGATCGCCGACTACGGCCAGAACCCTCAAACAGCCTGTGACGGTCCACGATTCCGGTGGATTGACGGGCTACAGGTCAGCGTCGAGGATGGGTTCCCGCCGGACACACTGGACGGGTTGCGGGAGCGCGGCCATGAGCTGGTCATCGTCGACGACTACAACCAGTTCGGGAGCTGCCAGGCGATCTGGCGGCTCGAAGACGGCTACGTCGCGGCGAGCGATCCGAGACGCGACGGGCAGGCGGCCGGGTTCTGACCCTCGGCGTTTCAGGTAGTGGATTCAGCAGAATCGAGTACCCGACTACTCTCGTGCGCGGCCACTCTGGTGCCGAACATAGCCTCATGGCCCAGCTCGTCTCGCACGCATTCTCCCGGCCACTGGCCGCGGCGGACATTGTGCGATCAAGCATGGTGGGCCGCAGCGTGTCCCGACTCGTTTCCGGTGAGGCCATTCGCTCCGCGACCAGCGCGTCAGGTTTCCCCGATCCGTACCGGGCGTTTGTTGGCGCACTGAGGCTGACGTCGCCGATGCCGTCGTTCACGCTGCCCGAAGTCGCCCCCGTCGGCCGCCTTCCGCGCGGTCGCGTGGTGGAGCTTCCCGGTCGTGGCAGCACCTACGTTGTGGACTCCGGGCCGACGGCCAGCGGCCCGACGTTCGTATTGCTTCACTCGCTGGCGTGTACCGGGCTGTTGTCGTGGTATCCGTCACTGGCGATGATGCGTCGCTTCGGGCGTGTGGTGGTGTTCGACCAGCGCTGCCACGGCTCGGGTATCGCCTCGCCGCGTTTCCTGCTGGAGGACTGCGCCGACGACGTCGCCGCGTTGGCCGACGAGCTCGGCATCGAAACGTTCATCCCGGTGGGTTTCTCGATGGGATCACTGGTGGCGCAGCAGGTGTGGCGGCGCCACCGAGACAGGGTCGATGGATTGGTGCTCTGCGCCGCGGCGGCGACATTCGGCCGTGCCACCCATGAGCGGCTCGCGACCGGTGCCTTCGCCACGCTGCTAGAGGCTTTCGGCCCGCAGCCCGCGCGGTCCGATCCGGCGCGGCCGTCCGTCGTCGACGACTTCGTGATGAATGACCGGCTTTGGGCGATAGGGCAATTCCGGGCGACCAGCTCTGGGGCGATGATGCGGGCGCTGGCCGAAATCACCCGGTTCGATTCCACGGGCTGGATCGCTGACATCGATGTACCGACCTCGGTGCTGATACCGCTGCGCGACCGGGTCATCCCGCCGCGGCACCAGCGTTGGCTGGCCGAACAGATTCCCGATGCGGCTACCGTGACCGTCGATGCGGGACATGCCTGCTGCACGCTGCAGTCGGAGGCGTTCGTGCCCGGTCTGCGATCCGCTGTGGACTCGGTGCTCAGGCGAATCACTCACTCGCGCAACGTAACTACTGAAGTACCCGCGTAGTCGTAGCTCAGAGTCGGTCACGAAGTCCGTCGACGAGGCGAACCAAGCGTTCATGGTGTGAGCCGGGCCAGTAGATCTGCGCGCATCCCGTGCAACGGCTGAAATCGTCGTAGTACCTGCGGGTCAACGGTTGAAGGCGATCGATCACCTCGTCCTTGGTGACGGCGGCCAGTGTGCCGTTGCACCGCACGCAGCGGGTGAACGGCGCAAGCCGTTGGCGAAGGTGCAGTCGCCGCAAGACCTCGAGCGTCTGCTCCTCGGGGTCTTCGGAGCGGACGAAGAGGCCGTGGGTGAGAGCGCGACGCTTCAGCAGGGGACGATCTCGGGTCAGCAGGATGCGCTGCTCGGCCAGGCTGATGTCGACCAACGTCTGGTCCTCGGCGTCACTGGACCACCACACGTCAAAGCCAAGGAGACGAAGCAGACGCGCCAGCCGACCGAGGTTCACGTCGACGACGAAGCGCGGATTACGCAGCGGCACCGGGCGCAGCCGGGCCGTCGACCCGATGTCGAACGCCTCGAACACCGGGTATGCGGCGATGCGGTCGCCGGACGTCGGGCGGTGGCCGAAATCCTTGGCATCGCCGTTGACGAGGATGAGGTCGATTTCGGTATGCGGAATGCCCATCGCTTCCAGAACGTCCTTGACGGTCTGGTGGGCGCGGAACGCTCGACGCAGGGTTAGACCGCGCGACTCCGGTGCCAAGAAGTCGTTGAGTTCGGCGTATGGCCGGACTGTCACGTATCCGGCGACACCGCGCCGCGCTTGTCCTGCGGTCAGACCATCTCGGGCACGCGCAGGTGTGCGACCGCCAACTCGAAGTCGCACTGGTCGAGTACCTCTGCGTTTGCTTCCTGGCTGCCCGTGGCTTTGATCGTGTCCAACGCGCCTTTGTTGCGCTCGAGCGCTTCTGCGTTGTCGAAATTCGCCACGGCCACGCCGCGACCGGACGCTCGGTCGACGAGCAGGCTGGCGCTGCAGAATCCCTCCAGGTCCTCGAGGGCGGGCAGGATAGTCATCTTGTAGAAATCGATGCCTCGGTCGAGCTGGTCCGGGTCGACCTTGACCCAGGTGGCTCGGACACAGGCGCCCTCACCGGCGCGGTGTTCGCGGTGCATGGCAGCGATCTCCCATTCCTCGACCTCCCTGCTACCACCCAAAAGCTCGACGGCCCGGTCACGAATCGGCCGAACGGCGTCCTCGCTCGCGCGCATCGCCTCCTCGGACTCCCAGGAGCTGGTAACAATGCAGCGGCCGGACGTTCGGTCGACCAACAGGGACAAGCCAACGCACCCGTCAATGCCCTCGAGCGCGGGCATCACGTTGTCCCGCGTATGCGCGATGCCGGCGTCAATGGACGAGGGTTGCCCCTGGATTGTGGTGCTTCGTGCGTACATGATCTGCCTCCGTTGTATGTGGGGCAGCGTCTCGACGGCGCCGCCGGACCACTTCATCGTCCTCCCACCGGCAAGGCATGGCAATGGGTGGCGGGGCCAGTCTGATGGCAATTCGGATTCGCTGAAACCCGCTGCGCGCCCGAATAATACGTGTTTCACAATCAAGCGCAGCTAATGAGTGTCGACAAAGACCTTTGGCACTAACCGTTGGCTCGAGGGAGGAGGCATGCTTGCCGAGGTCGTCATCATTTGAGGACGGCTGGGGACCGTGCTCACAGGTGGGATCGGAGGAAGACAAGGACCTCGTCCGCGGTGGCGAAGCCGCCGAGGTGGCTCTCCTCGGACCGCAAGACGAGTTCCGCGTCGGGCAGGAGGTCGACCGCCGCTTGAGCGTCCCGCAGCGGGACGATGTGGTCGGCGTCGCCGTGCCACCACCGCACCGGCGCGGACACGTCGGCAAGCCGGAAGCCCCAGTCGCGCCCGAAGAGTCGGGCGTCGTCGACGAAGGCCTGGAAGTGGCCCTTGCCGAGCAGGACGAGGTCGTCGATGAACATCCCTTCCATTTCGGGATCTTGAAGGACCCGCCGATCGCCCTCGGGAGTCGTACTGGCGTAGGCCTGGCAGGCATAGTGCGCCAACGGGATGACGGGCTGCAGCACCGCATACACCGCTTCGGCCAGGGGCCGGCGGAGAACACTGAGGACCGGGGCGAACCGGCGGGCCAACTCGATCGCCCCGGTGGCGATGGCGTCCGGGCCGACCGATGGAACGACACCTCCGAGCACCGCCACGGCCGCGACTTGGCCTGAAAGAGGGGGCACCGCGGCGCATGCCAGCGCATACGGCCCACCGCCGGAGAGGCCGACCACACCAAGGCGCTCAGCGCCGAGGGCGTCGGCCACGTGCGCGACAT
The DNA here is from genome assembly GCA_963698965.1 of uncultured Actinomycetota bacterium. Lineage (GTDB taxonomy): Bacteria > Actinomycetota > Actinomycetes > Mycobacteriales > Mycobacteriaceae > Mycobacterium. The sequence continues at coordinate 27,034 of CAVOSY010000030.1, read as the reverse complement.
CCGCGGCCCAGTCGGCCATCGCCTCGTAGGGGTGCGGGTCGGACAAGCCGGTACCTGGCCGGCCCACCACGACGACGCGCAGGCCGAGCTTCTCGGCGGCGCGACGGCCGAGCAGCGGAAATTGTCGCCGTCCCCCGGGCGTGCCGTGAAACCACAGGACTAGCGCCCCCGACGGGTCGCCGAACTCGGCGAAGCCAAGGCGGCGGCCGGTGGGCAGATAGAAGCGGCCCTCGGCGCGCGGCTTTTCGACCCGAGGCACGCGAAAGGGGTGGCGCATCCGGTTGGTCATTGACAACATCCTGCTGGATCGTCAGCAGGCGGGTGCCGTGACGAGGCGTCTGGTCGCAGCAAGGCGAGCGCCATCGGCGCCGCAGTAGGGAAGAAAGCGGCGGCCGGCGCCCAGGCTGGGGTGCGTGGCCCGGTTACTGAGCTTTTGCTCGTCGCCTCACGTCTGCGTCGACGGCGGTCGCGATGTCATGGACGAGCCTCGAGTGCCAATGCTTGTGCGCCTCCAGGTCTGCAGCCAGTGCATGACAGTCTGGGCACTCCTGAGGGACGGAGGTCACGTGCTGGGTTTGCTCCACGTTTCTGCACCTCCTCGTGGAAAAGGGTTCTGCCTCTCCACGGTGGCACGAACCTGATCGTCAGTCCACCATCGGGTGTCCGATCCGGGTTAGGCCGCGGCGCGGCGCGATCAACGGCGTGCCCGGTCCACTCACGAGCGGCGTTGCTGGCGGAGTTCGCACCGGTGTGCTCGCGCCGGTCCTAGGGTTTGGCGCGTTTGCCGATGGGGTAATTGCAGTGAATGGAGTGGCTAACTGGACTGGACATTGGGTTGCTTTATTCAGAATCTCTGGGCACGCCGCTGGATGTGGTTTCGGTCATCGAACGGGACACGTCAACAATCCCTGGCGGCGATAGCTTGGATCGATTCCAGAATCACCCCGCCGCGAGGAATTAGGCGCTCGCGTAGCTTCGAGCAAAACTCTCCGATAACAAGCGGTTGAACCTGGCCCGCTCGGTGTCAAAGAACGTCTCGTCGAGCATCAGCTGCGCGAAAACCTTTGTGCTGTAGGCACTTTCGTTGGTCAGGTGCCATTGGGCGGAACGGGACCCCGAACCGTCGTGTCGGACGTCGGTTCGCGGCGCTGGATCCGGAGCGCGGTGGTGGTCGCGGAGAATTCCTCCGTAGCAGGAGCCGCGAGCACCGTCGTCGAATCCTCCTTGAGCCGAACAATTCTCGGCATTTCCGAAAGTTGCGGACGCCGCACGATAGTCGGTGCCGCGGAGGTCGTCGGCTCAGGAGGGGTTGGTTTCGGCGGCTCGGAAGTGGTGGCGACCCGGGCGTCCCGGCGGCGCACCAGATAGCCGGCGAGCGGGCCGGTGAACAGCATGGCAACCAGGACAGCGAGGCTCAGCGCGCACATCACCACGTCGAACGTACTGGTGATCTGCTGGGCCAGGTTGTTGCCGTAGATCGCATCGGGCGGCGGTCCCGCATAACGCGGGGCGAGCGCGACGCCGATGGCCAGGTTCGCGACCGTGAAGACGAACAGCACCCCACTGAAGGCTGCGATGACGGTCGGCGAAGCCGCGCCCTTGCCGAGTTGGCGTTGTAGCCACCACGCAATCAAGCCGGTGATCACGTTGAACGCCGTCATCGCAGCGCTGTCGAACAGGGCGCGAGGCAGATCCAGCGATAAAGCGATCAGGTAGTCGACGACGCGCAGTGCGGCCGCGGCGAACGCCCAGAACGCGATAAGTGTCAGACATTTCTGCGCAGCCGAGCGGTATGCGCCCAGCGTCGGCGGTTTGATCAGGAAGACGGCATAGAGAGTCGTCGGGGCGACGATCGCGGCGGCGGCCGCCCAGAACAGATAACCCTCGTAACCGACGGCGGCGGTCGAGGTGTTCTGGGCGATGCCGTGGAACGCGTCGATGTCGCGACCGACGGGGAAAACCCACACCAGGGATGCGGCCAGCGCGCCCGAGGCGCCCAGTGCGGTGGTGGCCAGTCGCGCGGCGGCGGACTTCTCGATGAGCCACCGCGACGCGATGACCAACGCGATCATCGCCTCCGCACCGTAGAGCAGCGTGGTGATGATGACGGCGACATCCTGGCCGCCGATGTCGACGTTCGTGACGAACAAGTAGCGCAGCCGCCAATACAGGTTGAAGGCTACCGAGAGAGTCGCGAGCGCAATCGACACCGCGCCCAGCAACCGCGCGACTGCGTACCAGCGCCGAAAGCCGTTGTCCTCGATGGTGATACTGGTGATCGGCGGCTGCGCGGCGAGCATCGCGCCGCCGATACCCACGATCAGGCCGGGGCCGACGCCCGGCGGCACCAGGCCCGTTCCGCCGTCTCGAACGGTCTGCACGAGGTGATACCCGACGAAGCCGAGGGCGACGATCGGGTAGGAGACGCTGAGCAGCAACCGGATCCGGCTGGTGCGGCGGACGTCGGGCTGCGGGGCGGTAAGCCGGAACGGGCCGACGTGTGGCGCGAGCGCTGCGGCGAGCGCGAGCAGCGTCACGACGGCGACGAGGCCGAAGAGCAGACCGTTGCTGCCGGGGACGCCGAGACCGAAGTCGAGGTTCCACGGCAGGAGCAGCGCGACGACGAGCAGGGCGATCGCGACGCCGTCGCGCACCGTGTTCGTCCGGGCGGGCACGTAGCCGACGCTGGGCGACCGGGCGACGGCGGGCGCGACGTAACGCTGGTCGCTCACGTGACGATTTCCTCTCTGAGTGACGCGAGGGGTCGCCACTCAGGGTGCTCACTTTTGCTCCCGTACACAAGCAACGCGGGTGGGCCGGCGAGGCTGTGAAAGGGTGGATCGGTGGACGTAGTCGTCGGGGTGGCTGTCACCGGATCGGTGGCGCGCCTGGCGATGGTTGGCTCGGGTGGTCAGGTATTCGACCAGTACGCACTGGACCTGCCCGATGGTGCGCTCACCGATCTGGCCGACACCATCGTCGGCACCTACCGTGCGGTGGCCGACTCGGGCAACCGCGTGGCCGCGACGCGACTCTGCCTGCCCGACGCATCTGGGGCCGAGACCCTGCGGCAGACGGTGTTGAGCGCGGGAGTGCAGAACGTCGAAGTGGTGGCGGAAGCCGAAGCGGCCGCGGCGCTGGCCCGCAGTGTCGGCGCGGACGCTGCGTTGCTGCTGGCCGACGACGACACCGTGTCGCTGACGGCGGTCGGCGAAGACGAGGAGTCGACCTCGGTGCTGGCGTCGGTGCCGATCGGTGCGGCCGGCGCGGCCGTCGCGTGCGCCGCGGTGCTGCAGCAGGTGCCCGGCCCCGAGGTCACCCGGATCATGCTGGTCGGGCAGCGCTTGGATCTTGATTCGATTGCGGCCGAGCTGCGTTCGACGGCACAGGTCGAGGTGCCACCGGATGCGGGCTACGCGATCGCGCGGGGTGCGGCGCAGACGGTCGAGGACTCCGGGTTCCCTGCAGGGGCGGCGACGCAGATGGCGCCAGCAGTTGCGGACGCGACGATGATGGCGCCAGCAGTTGCGGACGCGACGATGATGGCGCCGGCGGCTAGCGATGCAACGCAGATGGCGCCGGCGGCGAGCGACGCAACGCAGATGGCGCAGGCGGCGGACCCCGCGGCGGTCGGGCCACAGCTCGCGTACTCGCAGGAGGAGCCGGACTACTACGAGATGCCGGCGGACTCGATCGAGGAGTTCATTCCCGAGCAGGAGGATGAGGCGCCGTACACCGCGGTGATCGCACCGCCACCGCCAAGGACATTGCTGATGGGCAGTGCGCTGGCGTTCGTCGTGGCGAGCTTTGCGACGTTGGCGGTCACGGTGGCGATCACCATCCGGCCGGCAGCCTCGGTCGAAGCGCAACCGGCACCGACCGTTCAGTCGGATACGGTGCCGGGGCGATACCTGCCGCCGGTGCCGCACGAGCCGGATCCGGTGGCCTTGCCGATCGCGGTGGTGTCGCCGGCGCCCGCTGCTCCGGCCGCGCCGAGTGTCCCGATCAACCGCGGGCCGGTGACCAACAACGTGCCGTCGGCTCCGGCTCAGCAGGCGCCGGCTCCGCAGGCGCCGCCGCCTGGACCGGCTCCTGCGCCGCAGGTGCCGGTGGCCCCGATTCCGCCGGTGATCATTCTTCCGCCGTTGAACCCGTTCCCCCCGCCGACGTTCCCGACGCTGACGACGACGGTCACGACGACGCCGACGACAACCACCACTACGACAACGACAACGACCACGCCGACAACCACGACGACGTCGACGACCACGACGCCGACGACCACCACGACGACCGCGACGTCCACGCAGACAGCCACGTCGTCGGAGCCTTCGACGATTCCGTCGTCGCCGTCGTCGGTCGTCCCCATCACGCCAGTTGAGCCGCCGGCGTCGCAGGCGCCTGCGTACACGCCCGCGCCCGCGTACACCCCGCCATCGGCGCCGGCGTCGCAGGCGCCTGCGTACACCCCGCCACCGGCGCCTGCGTACACGCCGCCCGCCGTGGCGCCGGAGCCTGCGATCCCCCCGGCGCCTTCTCCGGTAATTGAGAAGCCTGTGCCGGCCCCGGTGATCGAGGCGCCGTCAAGCGGCGGTGGATCGTCGAGCGGCAGTGGCTCGTCAAGCGGCGGCGGATCCTCAGGCGGCAGTAGGGGTTCCGGTCAGGTTCCCGTGACGACGATCCCGGTGTCGCCCTAGACTCCTGAGTCAATAATCTCGTGACACTTGCCAAACTTCGCTCGAAGTTGCAGTTGTTGCGGAAAAGTGCAAGTAGCCAACACGATAACTGCAGTCTCGGCGCGCTCGTATGGGGCGACCCCGTCGCAACTACTGCCGATGAATTAACGACTCACGACACTAAACAGACTCCTGCAACGCGTGCTGCGCGGAGCGGCCACGACCACGTGGGATACGAAGGATTACAGGCGGTCTCACGCACTACGCGGCGCCAGCACGATGTCGACCATCCCGAACCGGACAGGTCGCGCCCATTCGGCGCCGGTGTACCAGGCGGCTGCGCGACGAAGTCCTTGATCAGCGAGTCCATCACCCCGAACACGGTGTCGGAGTCCAGCAATTCGTCACCGCGCACGAAGATGTGCGTCACCAGCGTGCGATATCCGGGTGCTGTGACCATGAAGTGCAGATGCGATGCGCGCATCGGAGAGCGCCCCGTCGCCGCCAGCATCCGGCCCACCGGGCCGTCGTGTGGGATCGGGTATGGCGTGGGTGTCAGTCCCCAAAACGCATAACGGCCATCGGCGCCGGCGAACAGATGTGCGCGCGCACTGGTGAAGCACCCGCTCGGTCAAGGCGGCCTCGCGCGCCGACTGCTCGGCGGACCCTTTCCCGCCCAGGCGGCGTGCAGAAGTAGCGCGAACCCCGGACCTGTTGGGGGTCTGGCCCTGCGGCACCGAGTCGCCGTGGGCGAGGATGTGCGCGACGCCACCAACGACCGACTCGAGGGGGTACATGCTTCCCGAAGTCGTCATCAATTGATGACGACTTGGAGACGACAACGCGCCAGACCGGCTCCGCGTGGCAATTGGGGACTATGGGCTTACGAGCCGTTGGCGTTCAACGGGCTGACCGAGGTGCCGGAGAACGCCAGCCACTGGCTGTACTGCGGGTCGACGTTGCCCGGCATGAAGATCGCGTTCTCGGAGACGCCGTAGGTTTCCATGCCGCCCCTGATCAGGTCGACGCCTAAGTCGATGAACCCGCCCATCTCGATTGCACCGCAGAACGTGATCTCGCCGTCGCCCTGGGAGAAGTGCAGGTCACCCACCGAGAGGTTCGCGCCGTCGACGAAGACCGGCTAGAAGACTCTGGTCCCCTTGGTGAAGTTCTTGATGTCCTGCTTGCCGCCGTTCTCCCGTGGTGGTGCGGTGCGGGCAGCCTCGGCGGCCGCCCGAGTGAATTCGGCATCGCTCAGGGAGCCAAGGACGGCGGAGCGCCAACGGTGGCACCCGGTTCGGGTCGGTGTCGATCAGCGCCTGCTAGAAGCGTGGGGTTCGAATGGTTGCAAGTAGCTTGTGCACAGGGCTGTCATTCGATGCCGCATCACGACGGGCATGACCAAAGGCGCAGGTTACCAATAAAACCCATCCATGTTCGTTATCATCAGACGCATCAAGGCATTTCGGATACACCGGAGTTACCGATAATCCATCAGGTGCCGGACGTGCCGATGATGCGCTAGCAGGTGCTTTCGACGACGAGGAGGTGCCCTTCCGATGGATGAGTTCCCGCAGGACTACGAGATCTTCAATCTCGGCGATGTGACGCTGCAGCACGGCGCGACGCTGCGCGACGCCAAGCTCGCGTACAAGACGTACGGTGCGCTGAACGCCGACAAGAGCAACGCGATCGTGTACCCGACGTGGTACTCGGGGCGCCACTGGGACAACGAGTGGCTGATCGGAGACGGCATGGCCTTGGACCCGGCCAAGTACTTCATCATCGTCCCGAACATGCTGGGCAACGGGCTGTCCAGCTCGCCGTCCAATACGCCGCCGCCTTACAACGCCGCGCGCTTCCCGCGCGTCACTTTCTACGACCAAGTCGAGCAGCAGCACAGGCTTGTGACCTCGTTCGGGATCGAGACGCTCCCGCTCGTGACCGGTTGGTCGATGGGCGCAGGGCAGACCTACCAGTGGGCCGTCAGCTATCCGGACATGGTCCAGCGGGCATTGCCGTTCTGCGGCTCGTCCAAGACAAGCGAGCACAACATTGTGTTCCTCGAGGGCGTCAAGTCCGCGTTGACGGCGGACGCCGCGTTCAAGGAAGGCTGGTACACCGAGAAGCCCGTCAAAGGCCTGCGCGCTGCTGCGCGCGTGTATGCGGGCTGGGGCTTCTCGCAGGCTTTCTACTGGCAGCAGGAGTACAAGAAGATGGGCTACTGCTCGCTCGAGGACTTCCTCGTCGGCTTCTGGGAGGGCTTCTTCCTCGACCGCCGCGACCCGAACAACCTGCTGACGATGCTGTGGACCTGGCAGAACGGCAATGTCGGCGCGACGCCCGGCCGCGGGTTCGACGGCGACCAGGTCGCGGCGCTGAAGACCATCAAGGCCAAGACGATCGTGGTGCCAGCGCTCAAAGACCTCTACTTCCCGCCCGAGGACGAGGAGTTCGCGGTCGGCCACATCCCGAACGCCGAATTGCGCGTCATTCCGGGCGTCTACGGCCACTTCGCGGGCGGCGGCGCGAACCCCGACGACATCAAGTTCATCGACGACGTCCTCAAAGAGCTCCTCGCGAGCTGACGGAGATCAGCCATGGCCGTGCCGCTGCAGGCCGGCCGCGGTCGCCCTTCGCCACGGCCGCCGGTGAACCTCAGGGCTGCGGTGAATTCAGGGCCGTGGCCAAGTCTCCGGCAGACCATGGCCGCCGTCGGCTACCACTACCGTCCCGGTGACAAACGAGGCCGACTCGTGGGCGAGAAAGAGCACGCACGCGGCGATCTCCTCCGGCGTACCGCTGCGCCCGATCGGTCCCGCCGCCGCGGCGGCGGCTTCGAACGGTAACTGTGAATCGGTGGAGATGTAGCCTGGCGCAACGATGTTCACGGTGACGCCGGCTCCGACGACCTCCAGGGCCAGTGCCCGCGACAAGCCCACCAGGCCCGCTTTCGCGGCGGTGTAGGTCGACTGACCAGGCATCGCGTTCACCGTGCCCGTGGTCGACCCGATTGAGACGATTCGCCCGTATCCGGCCGCTGTCATCAGGGGCACCACCGACCGGCACATGAGAAATGCCGTACTGAGATTGCGGGCCAGCGCCGCATTCCAGGCGGCGAGCGACATCTCCGCGACGTCGTCGTCGGTGTCCCAACCCGATGACACCGACGTCATGCCGGCGTTGTTTACCAGCACGTCGATCCGGCCCCACCGGTCCAACGCGGCGCGCACCAGACTGTCCGCCGCCCCGTCGACGGTCAGGTCGGCGATCACGCCGACGGCCGCGTCGCCGAGTTCTGCGGCCCGCTGATGCACGCGTTCGGAGGTGGCGCCCAGCACCACCCGGCCGCCCTCCGCGACGAGCGCGCGTGCGACCGCCGCACCGATGCCACCCGGTGCTCCGGCGCCGGTCACGATCGCCACCCGGTCCCGAAAGCGCGCCACGGGTCTAAACCTAGCCCGGGCGGTTGGGCGGTTGCCGTGTGGGCCGAGCCGCAGATTGCGGCTTCCAGCGCGTTGACACCACCTCACCGCAATAGACACCAAAGGTGCTCAGGCGTGCGCACTTTCAATGTGGCGGCCGTCGATGGTTCACAGATTGGCTACCGGATAGCCGGAGTAACCAGATGGGTGTCTGCGGTGACGTAATCGGTCCGATGCAGCGCAAGCCTGGAAAGGCAGGGCAGAGCAGCTGTGCACACACTGGGCCCGACGCGGATCGATCCGACTACAGAACTGGGGATCGTTCCCACCCGGCGTTGCCGTATGGGGTGGGGATCCCTGATCAGTACGGTCGTCGCTGGGATGGAGACGATGGTGAGTCCGACGAACCACCCAATCCCGGTACCAGTGACCTGCAGCCGCTGCACCCATGGTGAGGACAACAGCCTCTGAGCTAGAACCGAGCAGACTTGCTCGCCTTGCCAATTCATCTTCTAGGAGCCATCCATCGCGGTGATCACGATCACGGGCACGCTCTAGAAGCGCCTGTGGATCCTCGTGGATGCCGACATGTTCAGGTCGCTGCCTATCGTCAGAGTGGCGGTACCGTGCAGCAGCGTCCATGTCGGTCCGGCGATCTCGCGCGGGTCGCCGGCTGGCAGCAGGCGTGCGTGTTGGCATTGCACGATGGCGTCGAGCAGGAACCGAACCGACTCGATCACAGTGCAACACACCTGCGCCGCGGACGGGTCACCGACTCAGCGAGAGCGGCCACGATCGTGTGGAATACGAAGGATTGCAGGCGGTCTCACGCACTACGCGGCGCCAGCACGATGTCGAATTGAACTTTCGACCATCCCGAACCGGACAGGTCGCGCCCATTCGGCGCCGGTGTACCAGGCGGCTGCGCGACGAAGTCCTTGATCAGCGAGTCCTTGACCCCGAACACGGTGTCGGAGTCCAGCAATTCGTCGCCGCGCACGAAGATGTGCGTCACCAGCGTGCGATATCCGGGTGCTGTGACCATGAAGTGCAGATGCGATGCGCGCATCGGTGAGCGCCCGGTCGCCGCCAGCATCCGGCCCACCGGGCCGTCGTGTGGGATCGGGTATGGCGTGGGTGTCAGTCCCCAAAACGCATAACGGCCATCGGCGCCGACGAACAGATGTGCGCGCGCACTGGTCCTTTCGTCGTCGTACTGCACGTCGTAGAAGCCGTCTTCGTCGGCCTCCCAGACGTCGATCCGCGCGCCGGGCAGCGGATTGCCGTCGACGTCGGTGACGGTGCCCTCCACCCAGCAGGGCTCACCGGCGGCGCCGAAGCTGATGTCGCCGCCGATGTCGACGCGGGGGCTGCCCTCGACGAAGAATGGGCCGAAAACGGTTGCTTCGGTGGCGTTGCCATGGGCGGCATTGTTGATCGTGATGGTCTGCATCGACGCGCCGAGCACATCGGAGAGCAGGATGAACTCCTGCCGCGTGTCGTCGGTGATGTGCCCGGCGTCGGTCAGAAACGCGATACCGGCCGCCCACTCCTCCTCGGTCAGCCGCACCTCCCGCAGGAAGTCATGGAGATGCCGTACCAGGGCCTGCATCACGTCCCGCAGCCGCGGCTGCGCGCAGGCGTCGAAAGAATGAAGCACCCGCTCGGTCAAGGCGGCCTCGCGCGCCGACTGCTCGGCGGCCACCTCCGTCGTCTCAGTGGCTGTCACGGGGGATGTCATCGGAGTTCCTTTCCCGCCCAGGCGGCGCGCAGAAGTTCGGAGATGGAGTCGGTAGTGACGGGGGTCGGGTTGCCTGCGGGTGCTGCCGCAACGACCGCCTCCGCGGCCGCGGCGATACCGTCCGACGGCATGCCGATGTCACGAAGTGTGCGTGGTGCATCGAGCGCCTCGCGCAGTGTGGTCAGGCCGTCAAGCGCGCTCGGCGCGTCGAACGCCGCGGCGATGCGCCGTTCGGCCGCAGGCGCGTTGGGTGCGTTGAACGCCAGCACATGCGGCAGCACCACGGCGTGCGTCGGCGCATGGGGCAGGTCGAACATGCCGCCGAGTACATGGCAGATCTTGTGATGCAGGCCCGAGCCCGCCGATGCGAACGCGACCGCCGAAAGGTACGCGCCGTAAAGGGTGTGCTCGCGGCCATCCAGGCCGGTTGGCTCCTCGACAACTGCGGACAGGCCGATCCGCAGCGCCCGGATCGCCTCGCCCGCCAGCACCGCGTTCACCGGGTCAGCCCGCGGCGCCCACATCGCGTCCACGGAATGGGCCAGCGCGTTGAGCCCCGACGCGACACTCAGGTCGACGGGCAGCCGCTGGGTCAGCGTGGCGTCGTAGACGACAGTCTTCGGCAACACCCTGAGGTCGGTGCCGGTGTCCTTGCGCCCCGCCTCCGTCATCCCCCACACCGGAGTGACCTCCGAGCCTGCGTATGTCGTCGGGACCGCGACGATCGGCAGCCCGGTGGTCAGCGCGACCGCCTTCGCCAGGCCGGTGGCCGAGCCGCCGCCGATGCTGATCAGGGCGTCGACGTCGTGGTCCCGGGCCGCGTCGCGGGCACGCTGCGCCACCTCGACCGGAACATGCATGACGACCTCCTCGCACCAGTGTGCGACGGGCACGCCGGCCAGGATCGCCTCCGCGGTGACGCGCTGGCCGCGCGAGGCGATCACCATCACTCGCCTCGCACCCAGCTCGGTGAGCGCATCCTTCAGATTCTCCGCGGCCGCGGCGGAGGCGAACCGCACGCGCTGGGGCAGGGTTTGGTGATCGAATCGCATGGTCGGCATCACCGGCCCAGGATGGTCGTCAGCGCGGTCCGCAACGCGTCCTCCGGGTCCTGCGGCAACGACATTGCGCGCCAAGCGATGTGCTTGTCAGGTCGCACCAGCAGCACGCCGCTCTCCTCAACCTCGCGCAATTTGGACCAGTCGTAGTAGAGGTCGGTGACCTCGCGACCGGGGCCGATCACGACGGTCTGTACCGGGATACCGAGTTCGTGGCCGATCTTGTCACCGGCACTGGCCCACTCGTCACCGGCAATACCGGTGATCAACGTCCACTGCCGGTAGGGCGCCAGGTCCATCATGGCGAGTCGCCGGGTATTGTCCCCGACCCAGGCGTGCGGTAGATGCGAGCCTGGCGCCGTTGACATTTCGTAGTAGAGGTCAGGGTCACGGGTCGGCACTGGCGGCATACTGCCGTCGGATACCACCGCCGCCGACTCGTAGAACTGGCCGAGTTCCACACCGTGGGCGTTGAATTCGTAGTTCTTCAAATCCATCGCCGACACCAGAGCGGCGCGCTTGGCGACGCCTCGTGGGGTGTTGGCCTTCCGTTCCTCGATCGCGGCCGCCATCTCCGCCTCGGTGGTCGCTTCGAGCACGCCCAGCGCCTCGAACAGCCCCACGAACTCGCGACTGGATTTGTTGGCCCGCTTGACGATTCGTTCGGCCACAGGCGCGCGTTCGGCCGAATAGGTGTCCAGCAGTGCCGGAGCGGCCTGGCCGTTCAGCACCGCGGCGATCTTCCAGGCCAGGTTGTAGGAGTCCTGCACCGACGTGTTGGAGCCCAGCCCATTGCTCGGCGGGTGGCGGTGGATCGCGTCGCCTGCGCAGAATACCCGCCCACGCTGCAGGTGCGTGGCATACATCTCGTTGTTGCCCCACAACGACGCTCCGGTGATCTCGACGTCCAAATCGGGCACGCCCAGCAGGTTTCGGACGATCTGGGTTGCCGCAGCCTCGTCGACGGCGGGCGGCTCATCGTTGATGTCATATCCCCACACGACGAGCCACTCATCCCACGGCCGCACCATGCGCACCAGGCCGGCCCCGATCCCGCCGACGTTGGAGCCCGGTTGCAGCACCCAGTACAGCACCGACGGGCGATGGTCGACGTAGCGGGCGATGTCGGCCTTGAAGGTGATGTTCATCGATCCGGCGATGTCCATGTCCCCGGCGAACGGCAATCCGATATCGGCGGCGATCTTGGACCGGGCGCCGTCGGCGCCGATCACGTATTTGGCGCGGATGGTGTAGCGATGACCGCTGAGCCGGTCCAGTACGTCCACGTCGACGCCGTCGGCGTCCTGTCGGTGCGCCAGGTATTCGGTGGAGAACCGGGCCTGGGTGCCGCGCATTGTCGCGTTGCGAACCAGGATCGGCTCCAGGTAGGTCTGCGGGATGTCGACGGTGAGGCAGGGCGATGCGAGTTGGTAGTCACCTTCCCGGTCGGGCCTGGTGCCCCACGTGTGGATGCGGCCGATCTCCTCCCCGGCGATCGCGGTGCAGAACACGGTATCGCCGACAAGCGCGTGCTCGGTGGCGTCGGCGAGAACCTGGTCTTCGATTCCCATGTCGCGGAAGATCTCCATCGACCGCTGGTTGGTGATGTGCGCCCGCGGGGTGTTGGCCGTCCACCGGTATTTGGTGACCATGATGTTGTCAACGCCAAGCGTGGACAGGAACAGTGCCGCCGATGCGCCGGCGGGGCCCGACCCGACGATCAGCACATCGGTCGTAACGGTGGCGGCCTGCGGCGGTCGGGTTTCGGCCATCCCGTCGTTGAATTCGGCCATCTGCTTCACCTTTCATCGATCAGTCGGGGTGGATGTGCTGCCAGTGTGTGAGCAGCGGCACACCCGGCACGAGCATTGACGGCCGACTTGGCGGAAACCGGAAGTTGTGGCCGCCCCGCGCAAGCGGGGCCCGGCCGCGACTCAGGCCGTAGAGCGGGCCCGCGCTCGATGGCGCAGATCGGTGGCCCGTAGACCGAAGCGCTCCTTGAATGCGTGCGAGAACCGCGCTGGTGAGGTGAAGCCGCAGCGGTATGCGACCTCGGCGACACCGAATTCGGGTCCGTCCGTCAGCAGCCGATGGGCACGGTCCAGGCGTCGGCGGAGGATGTACCGCGGCATGCTCATCCCGCCGGTGGCGAACACCCGGGATAGGTGTCGCTCGCTGATACCGATACCGCGCGCGACCTCGGCGGCGCTGAGCCTGGGATCGGTGAGCCGCTCCTCGATGTAGGTCTTGGCCGCCGCCAGGTGCGCGGTGGCTAGACCGGCGGGCCTGCCGGAGACGAACCCGCTCAGCAGGTCCAGCAGCGTTGCCTCGTCGACTGGCACCGCGGCGTCGGCACGCACCGCGCGGCCGACGAGCCGGGCCAGCGTTCTGGCGTGCACGTCGCCGCGGGCGAAGTCGAGCACCAGCGGCTCGGTAGGCACGGCAGTCCCGCTGAGCTCGGCGAACACCTGCCGTGGCACCTTGATGGCCAGCTCCTCCAAGCCATGAGAGAAGCCGCGCATGAACGGCCGATCGGCGTCGCACACGATCACCTGGCCCGGCGAAACCGTGCGCACGCCGTCGTCGTGGTAGAAAAACGCCTCACCGGCGAGCGTGAAGTAGCACGCGACGGCGTCGGACGGTGTCTGCCGGACTGTCTTCTCGGTGCGTTCGACGACATGCGGGTTGCCCAGCACGCGGGCAAGCTGCAGTTGCGGCAGCGCGACGTTGATCTCGGTTGCCTCCAAGGTGGTGTCCTGCAGCGATCGGCAGCGCACCGCGATCAGCGCTTGCGCGTTGTGGTCCTCCCACAATGCGATGCGCTGATCCTCCGGCAGACCCACGGTGCTGAACCGCAGCGGATCCGCAGTATCCGGGATCACGCAGTGAGCGTATACGTCGTGTGAGCTGGCTGAAGTGCAACGGCCCGGCGTGCATACACTGATTGGGCTGAAGAAGATCGCGACAAGTCAAGGAGACGTCGATGGTCGGCAACCTTCGTGAAGACCAAACTCCGCGGTTCGAGGAGCAGCGTGCACGTCTTCGCGACCGCTACCTCAAGCCCGAAGGCGCCCGGCCGCCCTCATCGGCGCGCGGTCTGCACCACACCGCATTGGTGAGCAGCGACGTCGAACGCACCATCCGCTTCTACCAAGATGTACTCGAGTTCCCGCTGACCGAGCTGATCGAGAACCGCGACTATCCCGGCTCGTCGCACTTCTTCTTCGACATCGGCAACGGCAATCTCCTTGCCTTCTTCGATTTCCCGGGTCTGGACGTTGGTCCTTACCAGGAGGTGTTGGGCGGGTTGCACCACGTCGCGATCAGCGTTGACCCGCAGCGGTGGGATCACCTGCGCACCAAGCTGATCGACGCAGGAGTGGAGCTTGCCGAACACAGCGAGGTCTCGCTGTACTTCCGCGACCCCGACGGCGTGCGCCTCGAGCTCATCGCCGATCCACTCGGCGAGATGTACGGAGCGAAGGTGCTCTGAACCGACAGGTCCCGACAGGCCTGGAAGTTAACGGCGCCGTACGGGGCCAGTCCCGATCAGTGGGCAAGTGCCTCCTGTGTTCGAGCCATCCCACGCTCCACAGCCGCGATGATGCTCGGGCGCAATTCAGCCGCCGGGATGATCAAGTGGACGGAACCCACCTGGCGGGCGCGTTCGACGTTGTGCACGGCTTCGAATTCCGCGGCCACCTCGCCGAGCTTGTCCGAACGTACCGCGGTCCGGGTGTCGGCGAGCTTTACCCGGAGGCGGGCGCGTGCGGCGTCGTCGGTGCTGGCGGCGAGTTGCGCTTCGAGGTCGCTCACCGCCGGGTCCGCTGCGGTACGTTTGTTCACCTCTCGGGTGAACACCACCGCAGCCGCGGGTGCACCACCGATAACCGAGGAGAACGATCCCTCGACCGCGAGCACTTCCATGTTCTCGTTCAGCGCGCCGGAGAAGACCACGAAAGCTCCGCCGTGATAGCGCGAAACCACGGCGAAAACGATCGGTCCGTCGAAGTTGACGATGGCCCGGCCGATTTCGGCGCCGAGCTCGAGCTGGGTCCGCCGGAGTGACTCCGGCGAACCGTCGAAACCCGAAAGATTCGCCAGCACCACCAGGGGTCGGTTCCCGCTCGCGGCGTTGATCGCGCGAGCGGTCTTCTTGGAGGACTGCGGGAAGAGGGTTCCCGACGTCCACTGGTCCGGCCCGTCGGCCGGGCACCAGCCGTTGCGGGGTATGACCCGCGATTCGATGCCGATGACGCACACCGGAATTCCGCCAACGTGAGCGTCGAACACCACGGAGGTGTCGGCGTCGGCCATGTCGGCCCACCGCTCGAGCACCGGATGGTCCTGGTCGACCACCGAACGCATGACCGTCCGAATGTCGAATGGCTTCTTGCGCTCTTTGTTGGTGCTGTCGGCGAAGATGTCGCCGACGGTCGTGAAGTCGCTGGACGGATGGTCGTGCGGGTAGTCGCGAACGTCGCGGTCCACCGGGTCCGAAGTCTCCGCGCGGCGCGGGAAACGTTCTCCCGGAGCGACATAGGCGTGGTCGTAGTGCGTGAACAGAATCTCGCACGCCGCCTGAAGGTTGGGCGCCCAGTACTGCGCCTGGCCGTTTGGCCCCATCACACGGTCGTAGCCGCCGATGCCGAAGTTGTCCTCGGCCGACACACCACCGGAGTAATCGAGGGATTGCTTGCCGGTCAGGACCATGGCGCTGTCCGGTGTCATTACCAGGATGCCCTTGGTGTGCATCAGCATCGTCGCTTCGGCGTTCCAATACGGCTGCGCCCCGACGTTGATTCCCGCGACGATGATGTTGATCTCACCACCGTCTTGGGTGAATGTGATGATTCTGCGAAGGGCGCGGGACACCCAGTCCATGTTCTCGGTGCCGCTCTCCATCGAAATGGTGGCGCCGGAGGAAAGGGCGAACCACTCGACCGGTGCGGACAGCTCTTCGGCGAGATCGAGCGCCGCGACCACCCGGGCGCATTCGGCTTCGGCCACCGTCCCAAGCGCTTTCGTCGGGTCACCGAACATGGCCACCCGGGTCATGCCTTCGGGGTACAGGGGCGTGCGCCGCGTCGCCAAGCCGACGATGAGCCCGGCGGTGTTGCGTCCATACGGCCGGTCCACCGGTCCAAATTCGCCCGATTCGTCGAAGTCGTATTCGACGAACTCGCCGTCGCTGCCGGTGAGAACCGGGATCAGTTCGTACGGGTAGACCAAGCCGCGGGCTTGCGAGCGCTGCACTTTCTGTGCGTATTCGTCGAGAGGCCGCAGCGGCTCGGTCGGCGGATCCGTCACATTCGCGGCGACACCGGCGCCCGGAGTGTACGAGAAGCGAATCGCCACTCGCCGCGGCTCCGCCGACTCGTCATCCCGGATGCTTGCCAGGATGGTGATCTCCTCCAGCCCGGCGTTGATCGTCAGCGGTGCTATGCGGCGCACCATCGCGGGGCCACGCAGCGTGCGGATGTCGAGCACCGGCCACACGTACAGCGCGACGCGGTTGTTGTCGAGCCGCCGCTTGCCCCGCCGAGCCTGCGCGCGGCGAATGCCGTCGAGACACGCCGCCAGGGTGCGCTCAATGGCCGGGACCCCGACGCACCTCGCCGGCCTCGTTCACTTGGGGGGTCACATCACGGACCTCGGCCAGCGCGATGAGCCGTTCATCGGACGGGTTGTCCTTGGCCGACCACGTGGAAGAGGTAGGTGCCCTCCGCGGCGGGCAGCCGAGTGCCGTTGAAGTTCTTCAGCCGCCACAGATCAAGGCGTTGCCCGGTGAGCGGGTGCATGTCGCGGATCGTCAGGTCCTCCGCCATGCCACCGTCTGGCGCCGCGACGGAACGTGACCTGATGCAGTTCGCGGCCGACCACCGTCACGGTCGCCCGGCGCCAACTGGTCGCGCTGGGATGCTCGTTGAGAACGTCGCGCAACTCAGCGGACAGTCGGTCGCCGTCGGTCGGGGCGTCCGGCCAGGACAGATAGATGTCGACGACGAGGTTGTCCGCGCTTGGGTCCGGCGATTGTGTCGACGGCATGCAGGGTTGCAGGCAGCCGCTCGCGATCGGTCACGGTCGATACCAGATGCAGCTGCTGTCCGGCCAATTCGTAATTGCCGGTGACGAACTGGCCACCCGCCTGTTCGAAGATCTTGACGTCTTCGAGCCGCCGGATTTCGTAGTACTGGCGCGTGACGATCTCGAGCAGCGGGCCGGGATTGGAAATGCGTTCCGCCAGAAGGTCGATCAACAGCGTCGGCGTTGCGACAAGGGCATCGATGCGTGCCGCATAGTCCGGCGCGTCGGGATGGTCGGCGAGGTATTGCAGGCTTTCCCGGACGCTGTCGTAGATCTGCTCGCGTGCCTTGCGGATCTGCGGCTCGTCGAACAAGCGGAACCGCAGGTTGCGGGCGATGTCGCCGATAACCGGGTAGCGCACCTGCGTCGCAACGATCAGCCGGTCCAGTACCTCGCCCACCGCACTGGTAGAGGCGGATGGGACTTCTTCGGCGGTGAGCCAGCGCCCAAGCAGCGCGGTGATCACCGGGACCTGGTTCTCCATCCGCTGCAACGCCAGGAACAGCCGGTAGATCCCTTCTTCCAACTCCGGTCCGGGCTCGTCGAGAGTATCGACGTCGTAATTGCGAAGGGCCTGAACGATCTTGGTCTGGAACGACGATGGCAGCCCCTCCACCTCGGCGTCGAGCGAATGCAGGAAGGAATGGAAATGCTCGCGTGGGCTGTGGACGCGCTCGTCGGTGTCCTCTTCGTCCAGAGTGGGACGGTTGCGCGACATCTCGCAGATGTCGGCGAACGTGTCGAGCAGTCCGAGTTCGGCCCCGACCAGCTCCGGGTCGTCGAAGGGCAGGCTGCCGCGAAGAGCGTCGTACTCCGCGAGCACCGTGCGTGCGCGGCTGGCGCCCATGTCGTATCCGAGGATCGACGCGCGGAGCTCGGCCAGGCGCGCGAGGGCTTCGGCGCGCGGGTTGGTGTCCTCGATTCTCGGCTGGCTACGGAACTGAACCCGCGGCGCTGCCTCGGCCGCCGCACTCTCACCGGCCTGGTCGAAGCGCAGCAGTGCCGCACCCGAATCGACCTGGCTGTTGACCGCGGCGAAGATCTCCCGCACGCGCCCCGCGGCCGGTGCCCGCAGGGCGGTTTCCATCTTCATGCTCTCCAGGACCACCAGGGTGGCGCCGGCCTCGACCTGGTCGCCCACCGCCACCGGCATGGCAACAACCACCGCCGGAGCCGCGGCACGGACCAGGCCGGCCTCGTCCTGGCTGATGCGGTGGCTGATGCCGTCCACCTCGACGAGGAACCCGGTGGGGCCCGCGACCGTGACGATGTGGAAACGCTGGTTGCCAAGGCTCAGTCGGCTCTCGTATTCACCGAGCCGTTCGACCTCGACGACAAGGCCGCCGCCATCGCCAACCACTCGGTAGGCGTGTGGACCGATCTGTCCGACGTTGAGGCTATAGGCCTGGCCCTGGTAGTTGAGCTCAACCTTCTGGCCGATGGCGTGGCTGGCGCGCGGTCGGCCACCACGTGCCGATGCCAAGAAGGCGGAGCGTTCGCGGCTTTCTTCGGCTTCGTATGCGTCGACCGCGGCCGCGATGAGCGCGATGTCGGCCGTCGGCGTGGGGCCTGTCGCCGTTCCAGCGCCGGTGCGGTCGAGCCAGCCGGTGTCCGCCGACGCGGAGACGACCTCGTCACGGCTGAGCAGATCGAGAAGGAAGGACTTGTTGGTGGTGCCCCCGTCGATGACGACAGTGGTCTCCCGCAGGGCGGTGCGCGCCCGAGCCAGTGCTTCGTTTCGGTCCCGGCCCCACGCGATGATCTTGGCGACCATCGAGTCGTAGTCGGGTGGGATGACGTCGCCTTGCGCAATGCCGGTGTCGACGCGGATACCGGAGCCCAGCGGAAACTTCAATAGCCGCACGGTGCCCGGCGCGGGCGCGAAGTCATTGTCGGCATCCTCGGCGTTCAGCCGGGCCTCCACGGCGTGACCGAACTCCGGGGGGCATTCACCCTCGAGAGCACCCCCGCTGGCGACGAAAATCTGAAGCTTGACCAGGTCCAGGCCGGTGGTGACCTCGGTGATCGGGTGCTCGACCTGCAACCGGGTATTGACCTCGAGGAACGTAAAGACCTTCTGATCGGGTTGGTAGAGGAACTCGACGGTGCCGGCGCCGCGGTATCCGGCCGCGCGCACGAGTTCGGCCGACACGCTTCGTAGATGGTCGGCCTGCTCCTTGGTGAGCAGCGGCGAGCTGGATTCCTCGATCACCTTCTGATTCCGGCGCTGAATGGAGCAATCGCGCACTCCGGGCGCCCAAACATTGCCGTGGTTGTCGGCGATCACCTGGACCTCGACATGGCGGGCGTCGGTGACAAGGCGCTCCAGGAACACCACCGGGTCGCCGAACGAGCGCTCAGCCTCGCCCTGCGTGCGCTCGAGTGCGACTTCGAGTTCATCAGGGGAGAAGACCTTGCGGATACCGCGGCCGCCGCCACCACTACGGGCTTTGATGATCAACGGGTAGCCAATGGCCTCTGCGTGCCGGCGGGCGTCCTCGCGGGTCTCGACCGGGCCACCGCTCCACGGTGCGAGTGGAACGCCCACCTTCTCGGCCAGAAGTTTGGCCTCCACCTTGTCACCCAGTGTCCGCATCGCGGCGGGGGGCGGCCCGATGAAGGTGAGCTTCAGGCGCGCACAGAGCTCTGCAAAGGCGATGTCTTCTGCGACGAAACCCCAGCCCACCCACACCGCGTCGGCCTTGGCCTCCAACAGGGCGCGTTCCAGCTCGGCGTGGTCGAGGTAGACAATGCCCGATGTCTTGCGGAGCGTCACGGCTTCGTCGGCCTGACGAACGAACATGGCCCGGCGCTCCGCGTCGGTGTGAAGGGCGATAGTCGTTATGCCGCAACCGTGCTCGGCATTCAGTTCGCGCACCGCCCGAATCAGGCGCACCGCGGCCTCACCTCGATTGACCACTGCGATTCGTCTGGGAAACCGGATGTTCGATGGGTCAATCACTGGCTCAGTCTATGTGTCCTACCGGCGCCAAAAACGAAATCGGTGCCTCTATTTGGACGGGAATGGACGCCCGAGCAGTCAGCCGCTTTGGCAGATCTAGCGCCTGCTTGATAAAGTGAGCAGCGTCCATTTGCCCATGAGCTGGGAGAAAAATGACTGACACCTCAAAGCCCACCGTCGACGTTCTCGAGGCTACCCAGAAGTTCGGTGAGCAGCTGGTTTCGACGGTCAAGCAGACTCAGAGCCTGGTTTTGGACGCCGCTCGTGCTTTCGCGGGCGCGTTGCCGTCGTTACCCTCGGGCCTGTCCGACAACCTCGGTTTCGTTGCGCTGCCCGACGTGCAGGCGGTCACGGCCTACAGCTTCGATCTCGCCGCCGAACTGCTTGCCGCGCAGAAGGATTTCGCTGTGACGCTGGTCGGCACGTTCACTCCGGAAAAGACGGCTGAGTAATAGTCAGCTTTACGACCAGGGAAGAACGGCGATGGCGGAAGAGTCAGCGAACAATAGCAATCTTCTGGGTTCGTTCATCCGCGCGCAGCGACAGATGGCAAATCTGTCGCTGCGCGACCTGTCCGCGATGACTGCGGTGTCCAACCCGTATCTCAGCCAGATCGAGCGCGGGTTGTCCGAGCCCTCGGCCCGCGTGCTCAAGTCGATCGCCGAGGCACTCAACATTTCGGCCGAAGCCCTGTTCGCACAGGCTGGCCTGATGACGGAGTCGAACCACTCCGACGACAATGCAACGGAAACCGCATTGCGCATGGACACCCGGCTCACCGAGCAGCAGAAGCGTGCGCTGCTCGGTGTGTACCGCAGCTATCTCGCAGCAAATGGCTGTGGGACAGCGGACGATTCGGCGGATATCTGACCTCGTCAGGCTAGAGGCGACAGCGATTAACGAGACTGCTGAGCTCCGCTGACACCCGGTCGGGAAGTTGCAGCGGCACGAAATGCGTGGCAGGCAGTTCGACGTATCGACTCCCCGGTGTGCGCGCGCTGGCCGCCCGCATTCGTTCGGCCGAGGTGATCGCATCCCAGGTCCCGGCGATATAGGTGACTGGCATGTCGATCCCGCTCAGGTCTATCTCGGGGTGGTCGCCGACTGCCCGGGCCAGGCGCGAATACCAGGGCCAATCATGATCAGCGAATCGTCGCAGCACTCGGAGCAGGGTTTGGCCGTGAATCACGTCGAGCCCGAACGTACTCAGTCCCCTTGGGTCAAACCCATGCTCGGGCGACCCTGGCAATCCGTTGCCGAGTCGGTTGAGAACTGGCCCGAGGTACCGCATCAGATGTGACCCCGCCCGTCCCGCCCGCGGGCGCAGGAATCGGGGAAGGGGATGAAGCAACGCTTCGAACGTTGCTCCCGGGACGCCGCCGATGGCGAGCACGCCGGCGATCCGTCGTTGATCGCGCAGTGCGGCCTCAAAAGCGATGTTGACGCCGGCCGACCAGCCGATGACCACGGCTCGATCGATGCCATAGGAATCCATCACCGCGATGAGATCGTCGGTGTGGTCGGAGATGGTGATCCGCGACTCGTCGGCGGGGCGATCAGACCCGCCGAGACCACGATGGTCCCACGTCACGACCCGATAGGTGTCGGTCTGCTCGTTGATCGTCGGCCAGGCATCGTGCGGCGTGCCAAGCCCGTTGGAGATCAGCACGGGAACGCCGCGGCCCTCGTTGCTCCATGCCCGCAACCGGGTCCCATCGGCGGATGTAATCGATCGGTACCCCACCGCATGCCATGCTAGTCGGCTGGGCACAGGAGCAGACGGAGTTGGGTAATCTGCTCGACATGCTCGGCAACCCGTTTCCAATGAGCCTCTAGTCGGCGCGAGCTCCCGAACCAGAGATGGCCTCTACCAAGCGGATCCAGCTCACATCCGGCGCCCTGCACGTGGAATCGAATGGCGATCCGCTCGGGCGTCTGGTCCTGTGCGTGCATGGCCTATCGGCCAATTGCCGGTCGTTCGATCGATTCGTGCCGGTGTTAGCGGAGGCGGGTCGCCACGTCGTCACCATGGATTTGCGTGGTCGTGGCCGCAGCGACATAACCCCACCCGGTTCTTACGGTTGGGACAGCCACGTCCGCGATCTCCTGGAGATTGCGGAACTGTACGGGGCCGATTCGTTCGACGTGATCGGGCACTCGATGGGTGGTTTCATCGGAATGTCGCTGGCGGCACAGTATCCGCGGCGGTGTGGCCGTCTCGTCCTCATCGACGCCGTGGGCGCGCCCGAGCCCAGCGCTTTGCTGTCGATCGCGAAATCGGTGAGCAGACTGGGCCGGACGTATCCGTCAGCATCGGCTGCGCTGTCCCACATGCGGGCCGCCGGCACCATTGCGCCATGGGATGCATTCTGGGACGGCTACTTCGGTTGGGAGCTGGAATCATGCGACGGCACCGTCCGGGTTCGCACCGACGTGGCTGCGGTGCGTGAGGACAGCGCGTACGGATCAACGCAGCACGTTTATGGGCTTTGGCCGCGGTTGGAATGCCCGGTCCTGTTGGTCCGGGCCAGCAGGCCCATGGCCTCAGGCGGCGGCCTGGTGGTCTCGCCGTCTGACGCCGAACGGTTTGCCGCCGAAGCCCGCGACGCAACGGTGGTCAATGTCGACGCCGATCACTACTCCATCTTGATCAGCGCACCGGCGATCAGCGCCGTCGAGCGATTCGTCGGGGCAGGGCGCAGCGCCTGAGCACGGCATTCCACGTTTTGATGTGGGCCAGGCCTACGCCAACGCATACTTGTCGAGCCAGTAGGGAATTCCCTCTGCGATCAACCGAAGGAGGCCCATGACGTCGTCAGAGGCGCCCGCCCGCTCCAATTCGCGTCCAGTTCAAGATCTGATCGGGGTCGCTGAAAATGTCACCTTCTCTGCCGATCCCGCCGCCCTATTCCGCGAACTGCTAACCACCGCCGGGATGACGCTGAGAAATCCGGCGGGGATCTTCGCTGCCAACACGCGTCTGCTCTGGGGCTACGCCGGCGCGCTGCGGGCCGCCGGTGAACGGGCGATGGGTCGTGACACTCCCGGTCCCATCGAGAGCTCCCGTGGCGACAAACGATTCGCCGATCCCGCCTATCAGGAGAACCCGGCGTATTTCCTGCTGGCTCAGCAGTATTTGCTGTTCAGCCGGTATGTCGACGAACTCCTCGACACCGCAGGCGTGACTGGAACGCGGGAAGCAAAAGCGCGTATGGCCGCTAGGTTTCTTGTCGATGTGCTCGCCCCGACGAACACCCTGCCCGGCAACCCCGCGGCGATACGCAAGGCGTTCGACACGGGCGGCAAGAGCATCGTCAACGGTCTCAAGAACTGGGTGCACGATGTCCGCCACAATGGTGGATGGCCGTCGCAAGTCGACAACTCCGGATTCGAGGTCGGCGTCAACATGGCTGCGACTGCGGGAAGCGTCGTCTACCGCAGCGACCTCATCGAGTTGATCCAATACTCGCCGCAGACTCCGGAGACGTTTGCGGTTCCGTTGCTGTTCTGCCCGCCGTGGATCAACAAGTACTACATCATGGATCTGGCACCGGGCAAAAGCCTCATCGAGTGGGCCGTCCAGCACGGGCATACGTGCTTTGCGATCAGTTACCGCAATCCCGATAGGTCGATGAGCGATCTCGGATTCCGCGACTACCTGTTCCAGGGACCGCTGGACGCCGTGCGAGTCGTGCGGGAGATCACCGGTGCTCCCGCGGTCAACACGGTGTCGGTCTGCCTCGGTGGAACACTCACTGCAATCGGGCTCGCGCACAACGCGGCGCGAGGCGACGACTCCATCAAGTCCGCGACATTCCTCAATACGCATACCGATTTCACTCAACCCGGGTTGCTGGGCACGTTCACCGATGAGGCAACGGTCGCGGGACTTGAGAAGCAGATGCGGAAGACGGGCTTCCTGGACTCGGCGACCATGGCGCGGACCTTTAGTGCGTTGCGGTCAAACGACCTGATCTTCCAGTACGTGGCGAACAACTGGCTGCAAGGAAACAAGCCACCGTCGTTCGACCTGCTCGCCTGGAACGAAGACTCGACCCGGATGCCGGCGCGGATGCATTCGGAGTACCTGCGCGCATGCTATCTGCGCAACGAATTCGCCCGAGGTGAGTTCGAAATCGACGGCAATCGTCTGGACCCGGGCCTCATCGACGTCGACAGCTACGTATTGGCAGCTGTAGACGACCACATTGTGCCGTGGACATCGGGCTACAAGACCACCCAGCTTTTCGGTGGCAAACGCCGGTTCGTCCTGAGTTCGTCCGGCCACATAGCCGGTATCGTCAATCCCCCCAACCCCAAGGCCAAGCACTGGGTGAACGACAGTCTTCCCGCCGACCCGCACGAATGGAAAGCGAACGCAGACTTGGTCACCGCCACCTGGTGGCAGGACTGGGCGGCGTGGATCGCCGAACGGGGCGGGGAAATGATTCCCGCGCCCGATCACGAGGGCAGCGACGAGTATCCGCCGATCGAGAAAGCCCCCGGTAGTTACGTCCGGGCCACTTGATGGGCCACTCGCCGGGGGTTGTTGATTCGGACACGATGGAACTCTCGATTGGCGGTCTACGCATTGCGGCGCGGGCCACCGGATCCGGTGATCCGGTGTTGTTGCTCAACGGCATGTCGCGCCCGATGGAGAGCTGGGCGCATTTCGCCAGCGCGCTTCAAGACAGAACTGTCATCGCATTTGACGCGCCCGGGGTCGGCGCGAGCCAAACTCCGGTGGTCCCGCACTCGATGCCCATGTTGGCGGATATCGCCGCAGGGGTCCTTGATTCGTTCGGCATCGCGAAAGCGGACGTCGTCGGATACTCACACGGCGGCGCGGTCGCCCAGCAGTTGGCGGTCGGTCATGCGGCCCGCGTGAACCGACTCGTGCTGCTTGCGACGGCTTGTGGAGTGGGCGCCGTTCCAGGGCATCCCCGCGATCTCACCCAACTGTTGCTGACGCCAAATCGCGAAACGCGGTGGCCGCGCCCGGATCCGGTGGGCTTGCTGTGGCAGATCGCCGCCATCTCGACCTGGTCCAGCATCCCGGTTCTCGGCTGCATCGCTGCACCCACCCTGGTGGTCTGCGGCGACTACGACAGGGCCGTCCCGCCCGCGAACAGCCGGCTTCTTGCGGCGCGCATCCCCAATGCCCGCCTCGTCACGGTCGAAGCCGGGCACGATCTGCAGAAGCCCGCACCGGCGGCCGTTGTGGGCCGCCTGGTGGAGCGCTTTCTCGATTCGAAAACTTCGACGCCGCAACCAGAATGAGGGTGGTTATCCAAAGGCAACGGCCGCAGTATCGGCCCCCGGCACGTCGATCGACTCGGCAACCTCGGCCGACTCGCCGGTCGGCGCCGCCTGGTCGTCAGGCGCGATGACGGCGGGATCGACCCGGAGAACCGCGTATCCCGCAACGGCGCCGGCACCGAAGCCAGGGGCGAAAACCCGGATTGGCTTGGTGATCACCTTGTCGCGGACCGCGTCGTGGATTGCCAGCGGAATGCTCGCCGAGGAGGCGTTCCCCACCCGTTCGATATTGAAATACAGCTGATCCGGCGATAGGCCGGCGCCCGTCGCCAGATCGGTAACCATGGTCTTATTCGCCTGGTGCGGGATGATCAGTTCGATGCTGTCCAGAAGCGAATCCGCGACCCCATCCGGGTCAGGCAAGGCCCGGATGTCGTCGAGCATCTGCACTAGGTAGCGCCCGGCGAGCGCCTTGACCTCGGGGCCGAAGACGGTGATGTTGTTGGCGAACGCGGGGTTAGGCCACAAGATCGAGTTGACCTGGCTTGTCGGACCGCTGGCATACGTCTGCATGTACTCGATATCCGGCGGCGACCCCTCGGGGGCGGGGCCGATGACAATGGCGGCCGCGCCGTCGCCGAAAATCATCCGGGAGGGTCGGACGTTCCCGATCTTGTTCGAGAACTTTTCCGCGCACACCACGAGCACCGGCCGCTGAACGAGCTGGAGAATTCTCGTCGCCTCGGCCAGCCCGTAGCTGAGGCCCGCGCACGCAGCGATGAGGTCGAACGAGCAGTGCGTCTGCTGGATGCCCAACTGGCCGGAGAGCCAGGAAGCGACTGACGGTATCAGCCGATCGCTGGTGCAGGTGCACACCAAGACCGCTCCGATCTGGTCTGCACCCACTTGAGCGTGAGCCAGCGCCGACCGCGCGGCCCGCAACGAGAGGCCCTCGAGGCTGTCGAAGGTGTAACGACGCTGCTCGATGCCGGTCTTGGCACTGATCTCGTCCGCTGACATGGGGGACCAGTTGTAGGCGCTGTTACGGATGAGGTCGTCATTGGTGCACACCACTTCGCCGTGCACTGCGGCGATGGCCTCGATGCGCGGTGCCACTGCCAAATCCTTGCGCACGTCGATGGCGGGATACGGGCGAATGGGCGCGGAAACCTCGGGGGCGGCCGGAGCAGCATGCTTCGGGACGTGCCCCGAGGCGACTCGCGACAAAAACAGGTGGACGTCAAGATCACGCGGATGAAACACCACCACGTAGTCGTCGTCTCGCAATTCTGAAACCGGGGTCAGGGCGGCTTCGCTACGAGACCACGGATACTGATTGTGCAAGACCATCGACCAGCGGCGTAGCGCCTCCAGCTCGGCCACATCCTCGTTGCAGTCGATGATCTCGTGGTAGCTGTACCGGCGGAAGTCAGGGTCATACCGATTCAGCCGCAGCGTTTGATTTCCGGGGTCAGACAGCAATTCGGTAACAGTGGGTACGACGGCCGACAGCTTGGTCGCATGGTTCCTGCGATGGCCGAACACGTCGAAGAGAATTTCAAAGATGCTGTCCTCGACCTCGTCGTCCCACTGCGCCGGAAGACCCGGATAGGCGGACTGGACCGCGGTTACCTTTGTTTCGCGATCTTCCCACGGCGTCTGGATGGGTATGAAGATGTCGTCGCGGCTACGCGGCACGTCGGCCCAGCGGGTCGGCCGGACGTCGTACATCGTTATTTTGAAGCGATTGGCCCAGAACAGGTTCAGCGCCATGTCTCGCATCAGCTCGAACTTGGATTGGTAGGAGCCGGTCTTGATCCGATCGA
>CAVOSY010000029.1:0-775884 GCA_963698965.1 uncultured Actinomycetota bacterium | reverse complement strand
AGTGCATCGACTTGGCGAACTCCCTGGTGCGGACGCGGAGCGAAGCCCGTCCGCGCCTGAGCGCTCTGGCTACTACACTTCCCGCGCCTCTCGTCCGGAATCGTCCAACATCCGTCTCCACCGCCGCGTATTCCGCCGATCTACCGTCGAGACCTTCAGAGGTGAGCGATTCACCACCGCGATGGCCTGTAACGGTCGGCGTGATTGTCTTGATTCTCTTACTCGGCGCTGTGGCATTCGCAGTAGGGCCATGGCACCAGGAACGCGCGACACAGGGAACCACGAGTACACCGACATCGGTCGCACCATCAATGACTTTCGATGCCATGGGTGATTTTGTCACCGACTATTACAACGACCTTCCAACACACCCCGACAACGCCTGGGCCAAGGTCAGGAACCATACTGGACAGCCCGAATTCCTGGATTTTTGGGCGAAAATTCAATCGGTGACGCTCATTTCAGTCAGTCCGCGAGACGCCGCAAGCGTGATTGCTCGGCTCAGATATGTCAGGCGGGACGGGCTGGTTGATACCGAAGATCGCTGGCTGCGGATGGTAATCGTCGATGGTGCGATGCGCCTCGACGGCTCTGGGCGAATCGCGGCGGTGAACTAAAAATCGCTCGAAGAAGACGGTCCTCCATCTCATCTTCACGTATTTCTCGCCGGTCGCGTGTAGCGGTAGAAGGGCCATCAATCCCTTTCCTCGCCGCTGTCGGTGTCGTGCTCGCTATACCGTCGTACCGACAGATTCAGCGAGCGTGGGGTTGGCGTGCCGCCCAGTCGGAGCTTGGCGACGGCATCTCGTGAAGCGTCTTAACTATCCTGGGTTCGCCAGATATGAGGCCCCGTCAGGATTGAACACTCCTGACACCCAGCAGAGGACACCGAAAAGCCGTATTAGCAGCGGGATTTCATCTCCGGCGATGACTGGAGACAACTGTGACTGTGGGCAAATTGTGGGCACGGGAAGGCAGGCGATGATTCCGGCGCATCTCGTCGAGCTACTCATCGACCCGCTAGCTGCCCCGGACCGCCACGTCGCAATGATCGTCGGCAACGGAATGAGCATCGGTTCGCGTGAGTGATCGGATCACCACCGGAACTGCCACCACTGCATCAAACGGCAACTCCCTGCGATCAACGTGCGGCACTCGCCGCGTTCCGCACGGGGTGCTGTTAGAGCTTGTAACCGATGGCGCGCAGCAGGTCGCGCCGGTCGGCCACGTCGCGATCGGTCTCCACCCCGAGGGGCGCCTGTCCGTCGACGACGCCCACAATGCCACGGCCACGCGGCGTCACGGCGACCAAGATGTCAACCGGATTGGCTGTGGCGCAGTAGATCGCGCAGACCTCGGGCACCGCCTTGACCGGGTTGAGGATGTTGACCGGGAACCCGTCACGCAAGAAGATCACGAAGCAGTGCCCGGCGGCGATGGCCAGCGCGTTGCGGGTCGCGAGCTCGACGAGTTCAGGATCATTGCCGGTGCGGCGAACCAACCGTGGCCCGGAGGCCTCGCAGAAGGCCAGCCCGAACCGTAGCGACGAGCTCACCCCCACCATCGCCTCGTGCAGGTCCTCGACCGTCTTGATGAAGTGCGCCTGCCCGATCACGACATTGAGATCGTCTGGCTTGTCGACGGGCACCACATCCCAGGAAAGCGTCGTTGTGGTCGCACGCACATGCTGCCACCTGCACGCGACAGCCACGGTAGAACGTGCACCAGCGGCCAGCGATGAAAACATTGTCGTGATACTCCGACACGGTGACTCCAGACTTTAGAGCCTCCGGCGCTCCTGCCAGGCACCGGTTGGTGAAGGCCGCTTCGTCATCCGAGCCACCCGCGAGCGTGGGGTTGGCGTGCCGTTCGTCCTGCGCCACGCATTCAACGCCGGGCACCTCTCGTACATGCCGAACCGGGCACGCCGGACGGCGTTGACGGCGTCGGTGGGTCCGGTGATTTCGACTCGTGCCGCGCGCTGACGATGATGACCGAGTTCCACGGAAGGATTTCTTAGTGGACCCAGATATCGGCAATGGCCGGGACGGTCGCCGCGTTACCGGTTGTGTTCAGGCCGTACATCTGTTCCAGCGTGGACAGCACGTTGTAATGGGTCACCGGTTCGCCATATGCGCCGGGTTTCACGTTCGCGCCGTAGAAGATGGTCGGGATCTGGTTGTTTTCGCCGTTGTCGTCCTCGTCGAAGGTGACCACCAGCAGGCTGTTGTTGGCTTTTGCCCAAGTGGCGTAGGCCGACAGGTTGTTGTTCAGCCAGGCATCGCCTTGGGCGACGGACCCGTCGTGCATGTCGTTGTCGAGATTTGGGATGACAAATGCGACCGTCGGCAGGCTCTTGTAGTCCGAGCTGGGCGGGAAGGATGAGAAAGGCACCGAGTTGGTCGGCGGCACATTGGTGAAGTTCACCCACGGGGCATGCTTGCGAGCGTATTTGCCCGATCCGCAGGCGGTGGAGCCGACGCTGGGCAGGTCCTCGGAATAGCCGGTAAACGTCTGTCCGCCCGCGAGCAGCTCGGAGCCCAGGTTCGGCGCGGCACCCCCGTCGAGCGGGCACGCATCGGAGGCCAACCCGAAGGTGTCACCGGCGAACAGGGCCAAGTAATTCGGTTCGCTGGGGTGGGTGATCGCGAAGGACTGCGTCATCAACGCCCCGTCGGTGGCCAGCGAGTTGATGTAAGGCGCGGACTTGTTGCCGATAATGTCAGCGGCAGACCGGTTCTCCTCCACCACGACCACGACGTGCGCGGGACTCGGCAGCCCCGCCGCGACAAGCCCAACGCGCGTCGTAAAGCCCCCGCGAGGTGACCCAGGAGCGCTGACCACCAGGGTCAAGACCGCCATGACGGCGAGCCAGGCAACAGGGTTGAACAGGCACCGATGGCCTACGAGTGCGCGCTTTATCGTCATACGCATTGCCATTCTAATGAGTTGGCATTAACGGCGGCGACGCAGCGGTATCGCGCCCTGCGGCCACCTTCCGCCGCGTGACCTCGGGACCGTGCAGTGCTCCAGGCGGCGCCGACCGTCGAGCTAGGTTCGCGCCGGTGCGGCCAGGCGGATCGTGCTGACGATGCTCCAGTCCCAGGCCCGTTCGGGGCCGTGCTGGATGACGAGGCCAGTTCGGAGGTGCTCAACGAAAAGACCTTCGGTCTACCCCTTGCCATACGCGGCCAAGGTGCTGGCCGAGGTCAACGCAAGGGCCTGACCAAGCTGGAGACCGCTGACTACCCGGTCGGCGCGCTTGCGCTATGCCCAATGAACTGGGAAGACGTGGAGCTAGCGCTAGCCAGCAGCAAACGCGGTCGAGCACCTGAGCCTGCCCTACGATGCGGCCAGACGCTGGCGCGCCAGCTCCATGAAGACGCTCTGGCCGTCGCGGGCCGGAGCGTAGCTTCGGCGAGCACGAGATCATCCTCGTCAGTGTCGTCGTCTTCGGGCTCCTGCTCCTGGCAGCCCTGACCTGGCTCACCCTAGCGACGGCGAACTACTGAGATGACCGCGCTGTGTCACAACCACGAGGACCCCGAGCTGTGGTTCCACGGGTCCAAGCACGCCACCGCGCGGGCCAAGGCGATCTGCGGGCGCTGCCGGTGCGCGCACACCAGCCACGGTGAGGCGGCGATATTCTCGACGGCCCGTTTCTGATCCGCCGACAGCCCCGCCGTGTCCTGCTCTTTGATCCACAGCTGCGCCCGGACGTCGCGGGCATCGACCAGGTCCAGGAGCACGGCTTCCTCGGCCAAGATGCGGTCCAACGTGAAGCGTTCGTGGCCCTCCCGTTGGTGCGCCACGCGGGGCCCGGTCAGCCGCATCCCGATCTCGTC
Organism: uncultured Actinomycetota bacterium; assembly: GCA_963698965.1. Taxonomy (GTDB): domain Bacteria; phylum Actinomycetota; class Actinomycetes; order Mycobacteriales; family Mycobacteriaceae; genus Mycobacterium. Next base: position 772,039 of record CAVOSY010000029.1, on the reverse strand, counting down.
GACGGCGGCCTCCACCTCCCGCGGGGAGCGTTCGGTATCGACCGGCAGCTGGGCGCCGACCAGCTCCACCAGATCGGCACGAGTGAACGCCGCCTTCTCGATCTTCTCGGCACTGGAGGCGGAAGGCTTGGGCCCGGAGTGGATGGTGCGCGGGCACAGGCGAGCCCACGAAACCAGATGCGCCGGTGTGGGGAACCGGGTCATGTCCCTCGGCGATGATGACCTGGGCACCGCGGGGCCCCGATGCCGCGGATTTCGTCGAGACGTTCGGCCGCGGCGAGTCCGGTGACCTCGTTCGCGACGGGTCCTGCTGTCCCGGTCGGGCCAGCGTCGTCCGCGTGAGCGTGCGTCGGGGACATATCTGCGAGCTGTTGCTCGATGCGCGTGGTCAGGGTGGCGATCTGGTTGGATAACGTGTCGATCTGATCGAGCAGGATGCGGGCGAGTTCGGCGTGATGGTCGTCGAACCGGCCGGTCAGCGCCTCGATCAGCATTCGCGCCGGTCATGGCCCGTCATGCAGTTTCGTCGACGAAACGAAACGAAAGAGACGAAACGATCCGATGCCCGGCGCTGCTGATGTAGCGACTGTAAGTGTGACCTAAACGGCGCGCGTCGTCGCGCCGGCTGCTCGCAAAGGCGTTGGAGAGCGCACGAAAACAGGTAGTCGACTACTCGTGTGGGTCTGGCGGGGACAGCGCTAGCGTCGCAAACGCCACCCATCATCGGAGTAGTAGGGCGTCATGGCAGATCGAAGCGAGTCGAGATCAGGTAGCCGGAGTAAGCATCCGCCGACTGCGGGCGCCGCGGCGATCACCTGCCCGAATCAGCGAGTACTCCAGCAGAGCTTGTGTTGTCTGAGCGTTGGTTACCCGTGCTTAGAACTCGCCAGTAACCAATTTGGCCGCGGGAATGGTCTTTGGTCTTATGCGACTCTTATTGCAGTAGGCGGCGTGGATTGTGGCTGGCAGACCCGCCGGCGCGCACGGGGTTCAGTCGGAGTTCGACTGTGGTTCGACGGGAAATCATTAATACCTTCGCAGGCCAACGCAGGTCAGCAGTGCGGAACACAAGCCGAGTTACGAGAAGCGATACGCGACGAAAAGCACTGAGGAGATTCAAGACGTGACGATTTGCGAATACGACGGAGCGTCGGCTGGCCGCGACGGTGACTCCCCCGAGCCGGCGCACGGCGCGAATGCCCTGGTCGATCGTCTCAACGGTGGCGAACCGCAACCCATACCGGGACGCCCATTATTGACCAACCGACCAAACCCCAGATCGCCTTGCACCGCGGCTGGCTAACAATCGCCGAAATGTCCGCCGGAGATAAACAGACCGGCCGCGGCCGTACTGAACGGAGACCAGGCATGGCCAACAACTCTGCCGCCTACAACCGCACTGTCAACGTAACCCCACGAGATATCCAGAATGCCAAAAGCGCAGCGGAGATTGACACTGTGGACTTGGAGCTCGATGAGGGGTTGGCGGTGATCATCATTGATCGCCCACATGCATGCAATGCCATCGCGCCCGACACCATGGAACAGCTGGAGAAGGCACTCGATGCGGCCGAAGGCGCCCGCACCCTAGTAATCAAGGGTGCTGGCGAACGGGCCTTCATCTCAGGCGGGGACCTTAAGAAACTGAGCGCGATCAGGACAGTGGAAGAAGCATCTGCCATGGCCTGGCGGATGCGATCGATCTGCGACCGGCTCGCAAACTTTCCCGCTCCGGTCGTTGCCGCGCTTAACGGGCACGCGTTCGGTGGCGGTGCCGAAGTTGCGGTAGCCGCCGACATCCGGCTGGCCGCCGACGACATCAAGATCGCCTTCAATCAGGTGGCACTTCAGATCATTCCTCCCTGGGGTGGTGCCGAACGACTCGCCGCGTTACTCGGGAAGAGCAAGGCGCTACTACTTGCAGGCACCGGCGCTGTGCTCGAGGCCGCTGAGGCCGAACGCATCGGCCTGGTGGACCGAGTGTTGCCTCGGGCGTCTTTCGACGAAGGTTGGCGTTCGATAGCGAAAGCCCTTGCGAGTCGTCCGGCGGGCGAGATCAAGCGCGTTATCGGTGGGGTCTCCCCTGGTGAAGCAGTGGCGTCTTTTGCACGGCTGTGGGTTGCTGACGCGCACTGGCAGGCGGCGGAGAAGGTTATGAACCGCATCAGCGGGCCAGCTGTCAAATCGGTGCACCTTACCCATGGCAAGAGGGATGTAACTGCCTCGCTCGCCTTTGGCAGGTACTGATCGGAAAAATACCCGAGGTGAGTGGGCAAGCGACAGTACCCGGCGGGGCGTGCGGAGCCGGGTGATGTTGTGCCGGTGTGGGTTTGGGTTCAGGCGGCGGGTTCGAGGGTGACCCGGTAGCCCATGGCGGTGAGTTGGGCGATGTGGTTGCGCATCCTGCGTTCGGTGGCGATGCGGTTGATGTGGTAGTCGGGTCCGAGGTCGTGGAAGCGGGGGCTGCCTGGCGCACGCGCTGGAGCACAAGATCGGCCACGGCGTCTGGGGCGCGCTGACGCCCACCGAACGCCACCGCCTCACCCACCCGCGCAAGCCGCGCAAGCCCAGTGTCCGCTCGGCGCTACCGGTGCCGGAGCCCAGCGCGGTGCGCGGGGTGTCGTGGAATGCCCACAAGGGCTGCTGGGCGGTGGTGATCCGGCACGGGCGCCCGCTCCCACTGGGTGGGCCAGTTCGCCGATCAGGGGGCCGCTGAGGCGGCGGCGATCGCCGGGCGAGGTTCGCGCTGGTGGGGCAAGGCGGATCGTGCTGACGATGCTCCAGGCCGAGGCTCTTTCGGGGCCGTGCTGGATGACAAGTCCAGTGCGGAGGCGCTCAACGAAATGACCTTCGGTTTGCCGCGTGCTATAGGGGGCCAACGGGCTGACCGACGTCAACGCCACCAGCGGCATCCAGACCCAGGCGTACAGCACCTCGGTGATATGGCCCGGTGGTGGTGACCAGGTTCTCCATCCCGAAGCGACTGCGGCAAGCACAGCGATCATGCGATGCCGTCAGAGTTTGCTCAACTTTTGGCTATGGTTTGCTCAGGATTATTGCGCTGCTGATCAAAAGGCTTGCGCCCATCACTGACGAAGACTTAGTATTTTGCTATCTGAGGCGTTCAGTGACGCTCATCACAACTGGGAGAGCCAGTGATCCGTACCCCTACCTGTCGCGGCTGCGATCATGTCGCGTGTCGCCACCGGTCTGCGGTGCGCAGAGACGACGTGACGTGATGTCGCCGTTCGGCCCCATCGGTGGCGCCCGCAGGCTGGTCGGGAGAATCGGGCGTGCCGCGATGGTGCAGGCATACGAAGCGGGGCTGATGGCGTCGATAGCCGCGAGGGCGCCGTTGCACCTGATCGGCGGCGGCCTCGACCCGGCCTTTGGTGCGCTACCGATGCTCCTGGCCCACCCCGCACCCACCGTGCGCCCGGTGCTGCTCGTGCACGGCTTCGGGGGCACCAAGTCCAGCTGGTCCTTGCTCGCGCAAGCGTTGAGTGCCCGAGGCCTGACCGTCGACGCGCTCACCTACACGCCGCTCGGGACCTCGGTGGAACAGCTCGCCGACCGGCTCGTCGTCGAGGTGGGCAGGATGTTGTCTCAAACCGGCGCGGACAAGGTGCATCTGGTCGGACACAGCCTGGGCGGGGTCGTCATCGCGCAGGCCATCGCCAGCGGTCGCCTCACCGGGAAGGTCGACACCGTCGTCACCCTCGGGTCACCCTTCGGGGGCTCGCCGTGGGCGCACCTGCTGCCGTTCGGGCCGATCATCCGGGAGCTGCGGGAAGGTTCGCCACTACTGCGCCGACTGGCCTCCGCCCCGATACCGGACGGCGTGCGATGGCTGGCATTCACGGCCACACTCGACATCATTGTGCCCGGCCTGCGGTCGGTGCCGCCCCACCCCCAGGTGGAGACCATAACGGTCGGCGGCGTCGGCCACAACGGGATGCTCCTGAACCGGCAAGTTGTCGGCCACATAGTCGCCGCGTTGCCCGCCTAAGGGTAGGCCGGGGCCGTCGATCGGAGTAGAACGCAGGGCCCGGCCCACTTGCTGGGCCGAAGACGTGGAGCGGGCGCTAGCCAGCAGCAAACGCGGTGGAACACCTGAGCCTGCCCTACGATCCGGCCAGCCGTCGGCTGTTCGGTGTGCCGATCGTGGCCACCGTCAGCCAGGCTGCGGGCGTGGGCCACGTGCTGGTCCTCGATGCGGTGGCACTGGACGCCGACAAGCTCGGTGTGGGCGTGCAGTGGTCGGAGACGTCCCGCAATCCGACGGCTTCCACGGCGGCGGCTCCAGTATTCAGCGAAAGTCCCGCACCGGCGAACTCAGCAGAGGTCAGCCGTCCGATCGGCGTGGCGTGTGAAACGGGGATGACCGAGGAGATTGGGCTCACATGCCACCCGCGACGGCTGCGGGCCTGGCGCGCGATCACAACAGCACAGCGCGCGGGCGCGATGTCGATCGTCTCGATCGTCCAGACCAGGATCGGGTTAGGTGGATGTCGGGGTCGGGGAACTGCTCACGAGCGCACCTGGTACGACTTCAGCAGCCCGCTGGCCACCCAGATGGCACTGAGTTCAAGTACCTGATCTTTGAGCCGGAGATGAGCGGGCACTCCTAGGCTGGTCGCTAGCGCCGTTGAAGTGACGGCGGGCGCTGAGCGGTCGGGTGATAATTTTCAATCATCACCGACTCAGCGGGGGCAGAAGCCATGCAGACAGCCCAGAACACGATTCTGGTGACGGGTGGCGGGTCGGGGATCGGTCGTGGCCTGGCTGAGTCGTTTCATCATCTGGGCAACCAGGTGATCATCGCTGGCCGCCGCCGCGAGCAGCTGGAGAGCGTGGCAGCGGCCAATCCCGGAATGCAATTGCTTACCTTGGATCAGAGCGATGCGGCAGACATCGAGCGTTTCGCCACGGAGGCGACACAACGCCACCCGGAACTCAACGTTCTGATCAACAACGCGGGTATCCAATACAGCGAGGACCTTACAGCTGGCCATGTCGCCGAAGCGGAGGCCATGATCATCACGAACCTACTTGGTCCCATACGCCTCACTGCTGCGTTGCTGCCGCGCAGCGGTCACGGCACGCGACGTTGCGAGCGGACGCTGGAATTTGGCTGCGGCTTGCGCCGCGTTTAGGCCCCCTGCGCCCATTCGTTGTCCGACTCCCGACGGTCTGCGCGGGTGTCCGCAGATGCCTTAGTGGTCTGGCACGGAATTTCGGTGACGTATTTGTAGGGGCCGTTATGCGGCGGGCATGAGGGCGGCGTCTTCGTGGGCGGCGATGCGCTCGAGTAGGGCGTTCAGATCGTCTTTGGTGAACTTCCATTCGAACGGTGTGGCGATCTGTTCGTAGTACTGCTGGAAGTCGAGCAGTCGGGCCTCGACCTCGTCGAGGGTGTGGAAGTCGTTGGGTGAGACGACTTTACGTTGCACGACGGAGAAGTAGATCTCCACTTGATTGAGCCAAGACGCGTGCACGGGCAGGTGGATCAGGCGCAGTTTCGGCCAGCGATCCTGGAGCCGGTCGATGCTGGCCTGTCCGCGGTGGGAGGAGCCGTTGTCGACCACCCAGAACACTCGACGCGCGGTGGCGTAGGGCTCGGTGGTCATGACCTGGTCGACCAGCCGGTCGAAGGGGTCGATGCCGGTGGTCTGCTCGCAGCGGCCGAACACCTTGGCGCGGTGCACGTCCCAGGCTGCCAGGTAGGCCAGGGCGCCGCCGCGGAAGTACTCCGCCTCGACGCGCGTCGGCTGGCTCGGTGCCGGCGGTGTGGTGGCGTGCTTGCGGATGCGGGCCTGGATGGAGGTCTTCTCGTCGGCGGAGATGACGTACTCATCGGGCCGCAGCGGCGTGTCGTGGAAGCGGCGGGCGTAGAGGTCGAGCACCCGGGCTGCCTTGGGCCCGAAGTCGGGGTCGCGGGGAAAGATCCAGGAGCGGTGCTGCCAGGGCTTGATCGCATCGGCGCTGAGCCAGCGCCAGATCGTGGTGCCCGAGATCGAGGCGGCGATGCCTTGCTCGACGGCGGCGCGGGCCAGATCGGGGCACTGCCAGCGAGCCAGCGGCTGGGGCTTGTCGGCCTTCGCTGGGAATTCGCAGGCCAGCGCCTTGATGGCAACCACCACGTCAGGGGGGAAAACTCGGGGGCCGTCCTCCCCGAGGCAGATCGGTCAGTCCGGCCAGACGCTGGTCGAAGAAGCGTTTGCGCCATTTGGAGACGACTTGCCGCGGCGTGTCTAGGCGTGCGGCGATCTCGTCGTTGCCCAGGCCTTCGGCCGCGTAGAGCACGATCCGGGCCCGCACAACTTCCGAATACGATGACGTATATCGACGCGCGCGGGCTTCGAGTTCTGTCCGCTCGGCTTCGGCCAAGGCGATGCTGTACGGGCTGGTTCGTGGCATGCTGCCCCCTTCGTCAAGGGAACCATCTCACGTAACCGTATGGAAGTGTGGGACCAAATTACGTCACTGTAATTATGCAGTCGACCACTAAGGCCGGAACCTCGTTATCGACCTGAGGGATCTCGGACGCGGCGAGCAAGAGATCGCGGCCGAACTCGGCAGCTTGTTATCGGCTGACGACGACTGACCAGCCTTCTGTGCGTCCGCGTGACCAACCCCGAACGGGACGTGCCCGGCGTCCCGGCCCGGTCGTCGCGTCCCATAAACGGATGTTTCGTCAGCTTGCTTTGCCTCCCAGAAGATCAACCGTGAATTGCCGACTCGCAACTCGTCTCCAGAACGCAGGACCCGTTCGGCAGCGATCTTTCTCCGTTGAGATAGGTGCCATTGCGACTACCCACATCCCGTTTCGACCAAGCACACCCGAGGTTTTCCAGGACGGCATGCAAGCGCGAGATGGTCGCGTCGTGCTTGAGCGACACGAGATTGGTTGAGGCCTGGCCGACCGTCACTCGTTGGCCGCTCAGTGTGATCAACTCCCGTCCTGACGGTTTCCCGATTTTCAAGTGGGAAGATATGTAGACCTCCTATTGGCCAATTCTCACCCTGCGCGTCAAACCTTGGTCGGGAACCAACCGCTGACCGGAAAATCGCGCGCAGCACCGGTCTGGGTGTCGAGACCACCGGGCCACGGAGCTTGGCATCAGACCGCCCCACCACTGCCAGCGCTGAGGAACCCATTCGGATCGTTGGCTTCGTGGCCGAGCGGACCGGGGTTGCTTACCAGGCGGATAGGAAACCCTTCCCTTTTAGGAGTGGAATCTGGCTTCCCGACGATTACGTAACCACTACTTGATCGTGACTATTTCCCTCATGAGTACATACTGCGAAGAACAGCAACCCAGCTGGTACGCATCGGGGCTCGCCGCGGTGCCGGCTAGCCGCCCAGCGTATGAGCAGGCCGAGGAATTCGATCGTTCAATTCAATCGGAATCACCGGACCCACACGCCCGGCTCCGTGAGCCCGGGATTACCAAATGGTGAACACGTGGCCGGTGGTGCGGCGGGAGGCCGAGTACGCGGCGATCTATTCGGCCCTGGTGGGGCAGGGGGAGGTCGGCGGCATCGTCGTGATCGGGGATGCCGGCGTCGGCAAGACCACGCTGGCGCGTTTGGTGACCCAGTCGCTGCCGTGTCCGGTGCAGTGGGTGGTGGGTACGGAGTCCGCGGGCAGCATCCCGCTGGGGGTGTTCGCCGATTTGATTGGTTCGGCAATCCGGTCGGATCCAATGGTGTTTCTGGCGGCTACCCGCGAGGCCATTCTGGCGCAGGGTCAGTGCGTCATTGGGGTTGATGACGCGCATTTGTTGGACGAGTTGTCCGCCACGCTGTTGCATCGGCTGGCCATTGAGGGGTTGGTGCGCATTGTGGCCACGGTGCGCTCGGGTGAGACGGCGCCCGATGCGATCACCTCGCTGTGGAAGGACGGCTATCTTCGCCGGCTGGATTTGGCTCCGTTTAGCAATGACGAGTGTGTGGGGTTGATTGAGCAGACGTTGGGCGGCCGCCTGGAGGGGCTTAGCGCGGATCTGATCTGGCAGGCCTCCGGCGGCAACGCGTGGTTTGTGCGTCATCTGGTTGAGGGTGCGGTGGAGGCCGGTACGTTGCGCCAGGTCCGCGGTGTGTGGCAGCTGCGGGGGCGCACCGCGGTGACTTCGGAGCTGGCGGCGATTTTGGATGCCTGTCTCGAGCAGCTGCCCGATGATGTGGCGCACTTGTTGGAGCTGTTGAGTTTTTGTGAGCCGCTGGATTTGGACACGTTGACGGAAATGGTCGGCGCGGGTGCGGTGGAGTGCGCCGAAAGGCGCGGGCTGATCCGCGTCGTGGCAGAGCGGCACACCCTGGAGGCGCGGTTCATCCGTCCGCTGTTTGGGGAAGTGATCCGGCGCCGGTTGGGGGTGGCGGCGGCGCGGCGGCTGCGCGGTGAGTTGGTGCGGATATTACGGGAACAGCCGATTCGGGGCCCGGAGCAGCGGATCCGGTTGGCGGAGTTGACCCTTGACAGCGACGAGAAGCCGCAAACTGATCTGCTGGTGGTCGCCGCGCAGGATGCGATCACGCTGACCGACATCCCGTTGGGTGAGCGGTTGGCCCGGGCCGCGGTGACCCAGGGCGGTGGGTTGGTGGCCAGCGAACTTTTGGCCAGAGCGCAGCTGTGGCAGGGCAATGCCGCCGAAGCCGAACAGACGCTCAGTCCCTTCGACCCCGACAAGCTGAGTGAGGTAGAGCTGCTGCGCTGGGGTGCGGTCCGGATCGCGAACCTGCACTGGTTGATGGGTGACACCGAGGGTGCCCGCGAGCTACTGGACCTACTACGCGAGAGGGTGACCCACCCCGGTGCACGGTTGTCCGTCGATGGGCTGGCCGCCGCGACGACGATGTCGGAAGGCCACCTCGAGGAAGCCGTCAGGTTGTGCGACCGGGTGCTGGCGGACCCGGCCGCGTGTCCGCAAGCTACAGAGTGCGCGGTGATCGGCGGCACAATCGCGCTGGCGCTGATGGGTCGCCTCGACCAAGTTGCCGTGGTGGCCGCGCGTGCACACCAGGTGGAAGATCGGGTGGAGGGCCTCCTGCGGCATCTGGCGGCGTTCGGCGAGATCTCGGGGTTGGTCTTTGCCGGCAATTTCGACATCGCCGAGCAACGCTCCGCCAACATCGTGCGGATCTCTTCCCCCCGCCAGTATCTGGCCTGGGGGATGGGCAATGTGCTGGCCGGCACGGTGGAAGTGGCGCGTGGCCGCTTCCCCGACGCGGTGTCGCGGATGGAACAAACCGTCGCCGCCCTCGAGTCCACGCCGGCGTGGGGCTTCTCGGCGCGGTTGCTGCTGGCCCAATCCTATTGCGCGCTGGGCCGAGTAGAGCTCACCGCCGAAACGGTGGCCGAGCTGCGAACCCAGTTCGGTCGTCATCTGGGGGTGTTTGAGCCGCAGCTGCGGCTTACCGAGGCGTGGTTGGCCGCCGCGCAGGGACATATCAGCGCCGCGATCGAGCTGGCCGTACACGCCGGCGAGATGGCCCGACGATCCGGGCAGCGCGCGATCGAACTGTGCGCCCTCCACGATGCGATCCGCTTTGGTGATCGCACATCGCTGCAGCGCGTCGTTGACATCGCCGCCGATGTGGATGGCCTGCTTGCACCCGTGTACGGCGCGCATGCGGCCGCGCTGGCCGACCGCGATGCCGCGGCGGTCTACGCGGCGGCCGAAGGGTTCGAGCGGATCGGTGCGATGCTGTCGGCCGCCGACGCCGCCGCCCAGGCCGCCGTGTTATTCGAGGCCGCCGGTGATCGGCGCGGCACCATGCGAGCGACCTCGGCAGCAGAAGGGCTGGCCGCCGCGTGCGGGGGCATCAAGACCCCAGCACTGATCCTGGCCGCCGAACCGCTGCCGATGAGCAAGCGCGAACGCGAGATCGCCAGCCTCGCCGCCCAGGGCCTGTCCAACCGGGAGATCGCGGACCGTCTCGTTGTGTCGCCGCGCACCGTCGAAGGTCACATCTACCGGGCATGCACAAAACTCGGCCTCAGCGACCGCAAAGGATTAGCTTCCCTGATCCGCAATGCCGGGACAGCCATTAACGCCGATTCGGCTCAAAGGTGCCATCCTAATCGTCGAGTCGGTTTGCTGTAGGTCAGATCGGTGGGGGCGTAAACGCAGGCGACAGCCGGTTGTTACCGGCTGGGCCACGCCGTGTGTGCGTACAGCTGCGGCGGCGTGCGCAGGGCGTGGCAGGTGAGGGGTTGCGATCGAAAACAGGCGTAGCCGCAAAGCCGATGGCAGCGAGCACTGCCGGCTCTACGCGTCAAGGAAGAACATCCGATCCTGCGACCACGTCTGCCGCACGGCCACGAACACGAACTCGCACAAGTCCACGCGTCGCTGGGTGAGGGCAGAGCCCGTATCGGAGGCAAGTTTTTGGCGTGGCAAGCCGTTCACAGACGCGCAGATCGTATGCCATCGCACATAACGTGTGGTCCCTAAGCAGCTGCACGGTCTAGAGTGATCCGAGTTTGATTGTTCAGGCCCCCACCGGAAATTCGCCGGGCTGACACGTCCAGCCACTTTCTGTTGGCTCGTTTCGGGCGGGGTTGCGCCCGTGGAGTCGTGTAAGTAGAGCGGGCGTTTCGCCCTGAGGCTCTGCGGGTTTCACTATGCCGTAAGCGCGGATCCGGGAGATCCACTCCCGCCATTGTTTGCGGCTCATGTTGGCGGTGAGCTTGTCGCATAGCATCTCCGCTGTGGCGATGCCGGGCCACAACCGCGCCGTCTCGTCGAAGCCGGCGCTGGCCAGGCGGTGACCGTCGAGGCTAAACGCCGCACCCTGACCTCGCCGGTGTGTCTCCTAATTTCTGGGTTGTTGTGCGTGCCCGCATGACTGATGTGGCGAGCAGGACGCCGCCGTGGAAAGTTAGCGGGTACTTGTCGTAGCGCGTTGCGATGCCGCCGCTGTGGATCGCCCACACCCACCTGATGGACTGCTGGGACTCGACGCCCCGAATCGGGTTCCTCTCCCCGGAACCGGCCACTGGTAAGACCCGTGCGCTGGAAGTCACCGAGCCACTGGTGCCGCGGCCCGTTCACGCCGTCAACGTCACGTCTGCGTACCTGTTCCGCAAGGTGTCCGACCCCGAGGGTTTGCCGACGATTCTCTACGACGAGATCGACACCGTGTTTGGGCCGAAGGCCAAGGAGAACGAGGACATTCGCGGCATCATCAACGCCGGCCACCGCAACGGGGCCGTCGCAGGCGCTGCGTGATACGCGGCAAGCTCGTGGAAACCGAGGAGCTGCCCGCCTATTGCGCCGTCATGATGGCCGGGCTTAACGACCTGCCCGACACCATCATGAGCCGCTGCGTCGTGGTGCGGATGAAGAAGCGGGCACCGTCGGAGGAGATCAGGCCGTGGCGGCTGCGCATCGACGGCCCGCTGGGGCTTGAGTTGGGGAAGCGTCTGGCCGACTGGGCAGACGGTGCCCGCAGCAAAGCCAAGGACTATTGGCCGTCGATGCCGGATGGTGTCGATGACCGCGATGCCGATACGTGGGAGGCGCTGCTTGCCGTGGCTGATCTCGCTGGTGGGCACTGGCCGCAAACCGGGCGTGTCGCGGCTGTAGCGGCTGTAGCGGATTCTGTGGGGAAGGCACCCAGTTTGGGTGTGATGCTTCTCCGTGACATCCGGATCACCTTCAGCAACCGTGACGCCGTAGCGCTTGATACGTATGAGCTACTAACTGACCTGCGGGGGATAGAGGAGTCACCCTGGTTGTCCTTCAACCGGGACGGGAGTGGCATCACCGCACGTCAAGTGGCAAAGCGGCTCTCGGCCTACGGAATCGAGTCGTGCAACATCCGGCACGAGGACGGCAAAGTCCTCAAGGGGTACTACCGGGCTGCGTTCTCCGATGCGTGGGATCGCTATCTCTCACCGGACGACCAGGGAGGTAAGGGATGTGCTGGAGGTCAGGGCGGTGATTCGGGGCCATCCTCCGGGAAACCCGCTACATCCGCTACATCCGCTACACCGCAGGTCAGCGACCTGTTTTCGGTAGCGGATAGCGAGGACACATCCGCTACAGCCGCTACGGCATCCGCTTCAGGTGACCCGTCGCGCAACGGACAGACCGACCGTGAGGCCGCCACCACCGCCTAGATGAGTAATTCCAAGGGGTTAGTGGTCGTAGGCGGTTAGCGATCGCAGCGTGGCTGGCCGAGTTGGTCGTTGTGCCAGATCGCGGCGTTGAGGGCGAGGATGCGTTGCAGTACTCGCGATGTGACGCCCGCGATCGTCCTCCGCCGTGACGTTCGAGGTCGAGTTGGGTCTTGAGCGTGTTATCGATCGACTCGATGACCTGCCGAAACGGTTCGAAGTACCGGTGGCCCGGCCGTGGTTTCTCGCCCTTGCGCGCAGCCCGCAGCAGCTCGACTTCGGCGTCGGCGACGGTGCTCCTTCGAATGCCTTGCCGTATTAGTTCTTGTCCGCCATCAACGGGTTCGATGCGGGTGGGCGGCCACGACGATGCGGGTCGGCGTCGAGCATGCCGAGCAGGACCTCGCGTTCGTCGGCCTTGGCGCGGGCCAGCGCGAACGCCACCGGCAGACCCGACAGCGTGCACACCAGGTGCAGGCTCAGCCCGCAAAAGAAGCGCGAGATGCGAAGCGCAGTAGCCGTACTCGGCCCACCCGGCCGAGATCCGACCGTTGTCGCCGCTCTCTCGCGAGCGCTGCCGCACCGACCGGCAGGTCGAGCTCGACCACCCACACGTCATCGCTGACGCGCTGGTCCGTGCGTACCAGGTGCGCGATCGCCGACCCGCATCGTGCCGATCGCCGCGCGGATCCTCTGTTGTAACCCGATTGTGTTGGCAGATAAGGAACTACTACCGCGCGATGAGTCGTTCGCCGTACGCGCAGGAATCGCGCCGCCGCGAGGTGAATCCGAGCAACGCCATGCAGCACCACCAGCGGTGACCAGCTCGGCGTCAGTCAGCCGCGGAGCGAGCCCGACGCGTCGGCCGCTACGGTCGATCCACTCGGATTGTCGACGCACGAAAATCATCACTTGTCACGTGCAGTCCGGTAGCGAGGGCGTCCAGGTCGGCGTCCACTTGGCCTCCAGTGCCAGGTCTGGGTCAAGCAACGCCAATCCTGGCGGACCCTCTCCCATCGATCACATGCAGCCACACCATACACCCCTTGGAATCACTCATCTAGTCGCCGACAACGCGTTCTTCCCCCACGGCGACGACTTCCGCGGCCTCAGGGTCCACCAAACCCGACTCCAAGGTGGTGACGCGTCCAGCGATTCGTACTGCTACACCAGCTGACCGTCCGCCAGGCTAGGCCGAAGCCCGCGGTAAATCGTTGTCAGAGTTGCTCGGGCTGCAGGGACGCTAGAAAGAAAGCGGCACAGGCAGATCATGTCGGTGGAGCCGCCGGGAAGCGAACCCGCTGCAGCCCAACAGTTCCCGTTAATATCTATCCACCCCTTGCCTACGCGATTGCGGCGGCATTGTCGCTGATCGTCACAGCCTTGATCGTCGCCGGATACCAGCGGCTCTTGCCTCGCGCGGTGGGAATCCCGTCGGCCATTAGCCCATCAGCGATCGCCTGGAATGTCAGCCCGTTGGCACGCTCAGCAATGATCCGACCGGTCACCTCCAACGGTAGCGCCGGCGCTGCGCCCAGTCGCTCTCCCCGGGCACGCTTGGCCGCCAACGCATCACGGGTGCGTTGGCTGATCAGCCGGCGCTCGTACTGCGAACCCGAAATGATGATGTTGGCCGCCATCTCGCGGCCGCGGCGTCGGACGCCTGCTGATGGAGGCGGCCTACGCGGAGATGCGCCAGGCCGGAGCGACCACGGTGGCGTTGGAGATGGTCGCCAACAACGATGTGGCACGAATTTTCTACGAGCGAGAGGGCTTCACGACCACATTCGTCCACATGCACCGGCGGCTCGGCCCTGATTAGAAGCCCCGATGGCCGTTATGACCAGTCCGAGTCCGTTGCACGAGGCGTGATCATTGACCTTCTCCCTAGTCCTGTGACGCTGCGGTCATGCGGTCTTCGCGTGCTCTGAATTCCGTTGTCCGGGAAGGCGAATCGGCGCTTTAGGTAGCGGGTGGGCGCTGATGCGCGTGGCGATCGTGCGGCTGATGGCGTCCGTTACGGCGTGGGGGGCCTCGTGAAGGAGCATGTGCCCGGCCATGGGCAGGTGCAGGTGTGTGGCGCCGGGGATGGCGGCGGCCAGGTCGCGGGCGTGCGACGGTGGGGTGAGGAAGTCGGCTCCGCCGCTGATGATGATCGTCTTGGCGCGGACGGAGGCCAGCGTGGAGGATTGGTCGTAGGACCGAAGGCCGGGCAGGAACCCGACGGCGGTGGTCAGGGATGTCGTGGCGAGGGCCGTAGCGAACAGTGTGGTAAGTGTGGGGCGCGCGTGGTTGCCGACCTGGAGGGCCAAGGTGGCGCACACGGGCTTGGTAAGCAGGCGAACGGCCCGTTGAGGTGTGCGGGCGGCGAGTCCGCACAGCACGTCCGTGGCGGGACTGGCCAGGAGCCTGGCCACACCGCGCTCAGCGAGCCGACCGGCCGCAGTGGCGGCGAGGACGAGCCCGCGCGGCTCCACGGGCCGATCGGCCGGGGGCAGGCCAAGGTAAGCGAGGGCGACCATCCCGCCCATCGAGTGTCCCGCGAGGGTGAGCGGGCCGGTGACGTCGAGGGCTGCCAGCACGTCGGCGAGGTCGGCGGCGAGCTGCTCAACCACGTAGGTGCGCTTCGGGGCCGTACCCGACCGGCCGTGGCCGCGGTGGTCGTAGCTGATGATCCGGATCCGGTCGCCCCACTGCCGGGTCAGGTGACGGATCTGGCCTGCCCATGATCCTTGCTCAAGGCAGAGGCCGTGCAGGAGCACGACGGTGGCCTCCGCGCGGATGGGCCCTTGGTCTCGCACCGCCAACTGCACACCGGCGCGGACGGTCACGATCCGTTCGGTGCAGGCCGGGTACCGGGAGCCCAGCTCCGCGGTCATGCGATGCTCCGTGAGGTTTGAAAAGCGACGCCCGGTGCACACAGCGCGCGGGCGGCTGCGCAGGAACCGTGATCCAGAGTCGTCGTTATGACCATCACGATGACGCGGTGCCCCGGGAGGGTCCTTGAAGCCCGCTGCACCAGGCTTGGTCATGACCTTCTCCTTCGATGGGTTCGTGTTCGGGGTGGCGCGGCAGTGTCCGCTTACGCGGTCATGACGGAAATCGTCGTTGATCGAGTAGTGGTTCCGTAATCCTCGGGAAGCCAGATTCCGCTCCTGAACGGGAAGGGTTTCCTATCCCGGTGGTAAGCCCGCCGGGCCCGGCAAGTCGGAGACTCCCGTACCGACCGGGTGGGCGCTGAGCGGCTTCGCAGGGCGTCTCGATATGCGGAGATGCCAACGCCCTCGCAGGCATCCTTACCGACCCAGTACGGCACACCGTCCTTGATCGGTAACGGACCTGGTGGCTCTGGAAGACGGTGGTGATCGGTGGGAGCGCAGTGCCCATCACACCTCCTGGTAATCCCAGGCGCGGTCGTGGTAGCAGCCGGGGCAATACCAGCTCGGTTGGGCGGTCCAGTGGCCGTGGCGGTAGTCGAGCCTGCCGCGGTAGACGTCGTCACGCTCCTGGCCGGTGAGGTCTGCGGCCGGGGCACTGGGTGGTCGCACCCTCGAACCGAGTCGCACACGGTGCGGGCGACCAGGCGACCGTTCGAGGTCGTCAGGTCGGCGTCGATGTCGGCGATGTAGAGCGGCCAGCCTTCATCAGCGGCGGTCTCCATCAGGTCCACGGCATCGCGGAACCGGCGCGACAAGCGGTCGATCATGGCGACGATCAGGCGCTCGGCCGGGCCGCTCTGCACGGCATCGAGCGCGGCGGCGCTGTCCAAGATCGGTGTGGGACTAGCCGGGCCGTTCGTCCGATCGCCACGGCGTGTCGGCAGGTGGGGCCAAATCAGGCTGTCACAGCCAGTAAGCCCCCCGGACGACGACCACGCCCCAAACCCGTTCGGCGGCACCGACTGACCTGGTGTTACGTGTGAAACACCCTGTGGCACAGGTGTAGTGAATCTGAACCAGGTGTAAAGATTCACTCGCCGCGTGCCATCCGCGACAGCATCTCGGCGCTGGCCTGATCGCGGTCTTGGGCGACGTGCTGGTAGCGCAGTGCGGCCAGTGGTGTGCCGTGGCCCAGCCGTCCCGCTGTCCCACGCCTCCACCGAAGAAGTCGGGGTGGTTCCCCTGGCCGTTGTGGAGGGTGGCCCTGTCAGCTGCGGTGGCTCGCAATCTAATTCAGTCGGCACCTCGCGACCCGATGATCCCGGACACGTACATATCCGCGGCTACGGCCTGGGGTGTGCACCGGCTGATGCGCAGCCGAATCACACGCTCTGACCAGGGCGGCTACGGGACGTTCAGACCAGCCATGCTCGTATGGTCCAACCCCACAGCACCACAGCCGGAGCAGCTGCCGTAATGATCGATACCACAGACGCCGCCGACGCCAGTCACCGCGGGGCCTAACGAACCGAGGACCGCCCGGCAGTAACGTTGCGAGCGCTGTATTGCCGGGCCATCCGCGGGTCAGCGCTCGCGCCGACATCAGATGCGGTATTGCGCTCCTTGACAACTCCACAGCGGACTCACGGCTCGACTGTCGCCTCAGCGCTCGCGAACGCCTCCATGCCTGCAGGCCATAACCGGCAAATTCCGAAGCTGTCTCCCAGGTGAGCTCGCCTGGGCTCCATTGCGGCGTGAACTGCCGGACCTTGATGCCCGCCTCACCGGCAGGTCTCCCAGGTGAACTCGCCTGGGCTCCGTTGCGGCGCGTTGGCGTGTTCGTTGGTCACACCGGCATAGGTGGTCTCCCAGGCGAACTCACCTGGGCTCCATTGCGGTGAGGAGGCTAAACACGCCTGGATCGACTACGCCACCGTCTCCCAGGCGAACTCGCCTGGGCTCCATTGCGGCCAAGCCGACGACGCCGCCACAGACGCGCAGCAGCTCGCACCTCCCAGGTGAACTCGCCTGGGCTCCATTGCGGCTCGGCCGGGAAAGCGCTTAGCGCGCAGCCACCGGCGCCAGGCGCTCCTGGCCACGCTGGAATCCTGCAGCAAGTCGCTGCCTCTGCGACGTCTCCGCTCGGTTCCCGCCACCTTCCGCGCGTCTCACCTGTCAGGGTCGTAGTTGCCGGGATCGACGAGCACACGGGGCGGCCGGCCCCTCGGTGAATCCTTGGCACAGGTGCGCTAGGACGCCTGCCGCAACGGCACAACCGTCGTGGGCGGTACCGTCGTCGGGCGCAGGCGGCTCCGGCAGGGTGTTCAGCGCGAGGGCAGCCGGTGGTCGGTGGTTCATCGACTACGGCCCGTACCCGCTCGTCGATGAGAAACGACCGCCTCCATGCGGGGGGTGACGCCGAGGACGTCGAGGTAGCTCTTAGCAGCACTTGGCTGTTAGTCGCTCGACCGCTGGAGCCGGGTGGTTCAGCCTGTCGCTGGGTATCCCGGCGAACTTCGTGCCGTTGGCCCGCGGTGGTCCGCCTCTAGCTCAGGTCACGTTTGCTGAAGACGATCATGGTGCCAATTTCTTTAGGGCTCGATGGAAGTCGCTGTTGGGGTAGGCGTTCGGAAGAACCGAGGTCACTTCACGCAGGGCCGCTTCGCCGCTAATGCCCTGCCTGTGTGCGCCGTAGAGTGCTGCCACTGTCGGTGTCCGGCTCTGGGCGGCCACGCAATGCACGAGCACCGTCCGTCCCTCGTTGCGGAGTTGCTCGATGAGTCGCACGGTGTCGGTCAGCACGTAATCCAGGTTGGGGTTGGCGTCCGGTCCGACGTCGTCGATGAGCCGCACGTCGATCTGCTCGACACCCACCGGCAGATCGCCGTCGTGCACCCGGCACAGGGAAACCACCGCGTCCACGCCGGGCGGGAGCGCCCGCAGCGTCGCGACGTCGCCCAGCCACACCCCGTCATCATGCGGGTGTTGGACCGGGATAATTGGATCGACGTCATAGCTAAACGGCTTGTCCGCCTTCACGATTCGGGTGGCCAGCGCCACGAGGGCCCGGGTCGCTGACCCGGGCCAGCCGTGCAGCACACGACGCCACTCCGCGGGGACGGCTGAGGCCCCGTAGACAGCGCCAAGTAGTCCGCCAGCGATAGCGGCAACCGTATCGGTGTCCCCACCGCCTCGCACCGCGGCGTCGAGCGCCAGACGTAGGTGACCAGCGCGGAAAACTCCCCCCGCGGGATCGTCAGTCGGGGCGGCTGTGGTCATGATCGCGCGACCACGCACCCTGCAGCGCTTCGACCACCCACCCGTTATTGGTGAAGTCCGAAGGCTGTGACGCTTCGGCGACATCTAGCCGCGCTGCCCACGGGTCTCGCCTATCGGAGTCGATGTGCTGCAGGCCTATTCGCGCGTCGAGGAAGCCCGTGAGAATGGCGTAGCGGATCGCGAGGCACCACAGCACGCAGGCGTCACCGGCCTCAAGGTCCCAGTGCGTCAGCTCGCTGACCGCACGGGCCGCCTCGACCAGTCCCAGCTCGTCGTCGAGGTAAGCCAGTGCGAGTGGGGCAGTTCGCATCAGCGAGCCGTTGCCCGCGGTGCGGCCAGTGAGTTCGTGCAGCGCCGCCGACTCTATACGTGCTGTTTGCGCGGAGATGCCGTGTCGGCCCGCTCGGCTGAGCACCGACCGGGTCTGCACACCAACATCTTTAGCGTGTAGCGACCATTCATGCCACCGCCGCACGAGGGCGTCGAGCGCCTCTTCCTCACGCAGGTCCGCCCCCGTGGCGGCCACCTCGGCGATGGCGATTGCCATCGAGGTGTCATCGGTCCACTCCCCGGGCTCCCAGCCGAAGCTCCCGCCCCCCACCATCGCGACCTCGAGTTCCGGGCCGCGGGGTGGGCCGAACTCGTAGGCGGCACCCAGGGCATCACCGGCTGCGGTGCCCAGCAGAACGCCGACGGCGCGGTCAAGCTGAGCGGTTGTCAATGTCATAGGTCGAGTCTCCTTTCACCCACTGACACGTGGGAGCGAGCGGATGCTGTTGCCCCCGAACCGGATTAGGCCGAGCCCTGATTCCCCCGCCGGGGGTTGAGCTAGCCGGTGTCGGTCACCCCCGCCGGGGGTGCGCAGGTCGGTCGGCACCCCCGCCGGGGGTGAGCGGGTTGGTCGGTACCCCCGCTGGGGGTGAGCGGGTTGGTCGATACCCCCGCTGGGGGTGAAGCGGCGTGGCCTGCCCCCGCCGGGGGCTACGCGGCTTCGTCGGCGAGATACCGATAAAGGGTTGCCCGGCTGACGCCGAGGTACTTGGCGACATCCCGTGCGGTGTGCCCGTCGGCCTTCATCCGTCTTGCGGTCGCGACGTGGGCCGGGTCCGCGACCTTGGTGCGTCGCCCGAATTTGGTGCCGTTGGCACGGGAGACCGCCCGCTTGAGGGCAGTGCGTTCCTTGATCAGTTCGCGCTCGAACTCTGCCATGCTCGCGAGCACCCCGATCACCATGCGCCCCGAGGCGGTCGAGGAGTCAATCCCGTCGGATGTCGAGACCAGGCTCACGCCCCGGTCGGTGAGTGTCTTCACCGTTTCCAGGACGTGCAGTGTGCTACGGCCCAACCGGTCAAGCTTCCACACCACCACCGTGTCGCCGTCGCGGACGTAGTCCAGCAGTGCGGTCAGGCCGGGGCGGTCGTCGGTGGCACCGGAGGTGGTGTCGGAGAACGTCTTTGTGACCCCCGCGTCGGCCAGAGCCGCGTTCTGCTGCTCGAGGGTCTGAGCAACGGTGCTGACCCGCGTGTAACCTACACGCGCTCCATCGCCGGAGGCTGTGGGTCCACGCGAATCCTGTTGTGTCATAAAGGAATCAACAAATCAGATGAGACATTTATTCCTGAGACGATTTTTGAGACACCGCGACCTGGGCAAATGCCGACACCAAACGGCTTTCTGTTGCCGTGTCGCAGATGTGCTCTGACCCGAAAATCGGATGGTGAGCGGGCAGGCCGAAGGCATCCGGCGTAGCCGGACTATGTTGTGTGCGTAGCGATTACGCCGCGTTGTCGGTGATGATCGCTTTGCCGTCGCGGATGACGATGCGTTGTCCTGTGAGCGCTTGGAGTTGGGTCGCGAGGTCGCGGGCGCGGCGGTGTTTGTTGATTCGGGATTCGTAGTAGCCGGGCCCGAGGTCACAAAATCTGGCGTCGGGGTCCGACAGCAGGTGGTAGACGACGGTCAACACCGAATTACCGACGGCGACGATGGCCTTGGACTTACCGCGACGCCGGGCCAGGCGCCGGTATCGGGCACCCAGGAAGGTGTCGGTGCGTGTGGCGCTGAACACGATCCGCCCGACGGTGCCGGCCAGCCACGGGTTGCCCTTGCCGCGGGCCTTGCTGCGGGACTTGCCGGCCGACTGGTGGGTCTGCGGGCAGAACTTGGCCCACGACACCAGATGCGCGGCGGTGGGAAACCGGGCCATATCGACGCCGATCTCGGCGATCAACTCGGCGGCGGCCACGGTGTCCACACCCGGGATGTCAGCGAGCTGCGCCGCCGGGCGGGAGAAAGGGCCGATCGCCTCCGCGATGCGCACATCCAGCGCGGCGATCTGGGCGCCGATCCGGTCGATGTTGTCCAGCATCATCTGCAGGATCGTGGCGTGATGATCGGTGAACAACCCGCGCAACGCCTCCTCGAGGCGGTCGGTCTTTTTGCGCGCGTTGCCCTTGGCCAACCGGGCCAGTGACCACGGGTCGCGCTGGCCGGCGATCAGCGCCTCCATCATCGCCCGCCCCGAGACACCGTGGATGTCGCTGAGCACCGACGAGATCTTGATCTGGGCATCCTCGAGCAGCTTCTCCACCCGCTGCATCTCCCGGCTCCGGTCGGACACCAGAGCACGGCGGTAGCGGGTCAGATCGCGCAGCCGACGGATCGGCGGCGGGTGCACCAGCGACGGGCGGCACATGCCGCGTTCGGCCACCTTTACCAGCCACACCGCATCAGCGCGATCCGTCTTGGCCCGCCCCGGCACGTTCTTGACCTCGCGGGCGTTGACCAGCCAGCAGTCGAACCCCTCGGACTCCAACAGGTAATAGACGCCCTTCCAGTAATCACTGGTCGACTCCATCACCACACGCTCAATACCCCACTGCCGCAGCCAGATCGCCATCTCCAGCAGCGCCGCGGTGGTGGTGGCATAGCCCCGGATCTCCTGCATCCGCCGCCCCGGCTTACTCGGGTGCGGCACCCGCATGCACGCCTCCAGCGTGGCCTTACCAAGATCCAGCGCCGCCACCCGCTGCACCACCAACTCGACCTCGTCGACCTCTTCCATTCCCGGTATCCCTCCACGCAACCGAACACAATGACGGCCGCCCGCAGGAGTCAACGGAAGAACAGATCGAGTCGGACCCTCGTGCTCATAGCAACAATGCGCAGCTCCGCCAACGACTCCCAGGATCAAACTATTTCACGGGCTCACCTGCGCCAAGAACACTCGACCTCGGCGAGCGACCGCCCCCGATTTTCCCGGATACACGGCGTCCCCACAGGGGCCCCACAACTATTTCGAGACAGCCTTCAGTTCTGCTCGGGCCTGGTCGATTTGGTCGTATGCGTAGGTCACAATGGCGGCGATGGTCATCGCCTCGCCCGTGCGGGCGAGCGATTCGTAGGTCTGGTCGCCCAGCGAGGCTCGCAGGTGGGCAATCGCGGTGTTGATCTCGGGGAACGCCGCCGCTGTCATCGAGTTGAAGGCGAAGCCCGCGACGGTGGCTGCCGACTCGTCGTGTCCGAGTCGTTCCAAGAGGACGGCGAGCACGGCCAGAGGGGCGCGGATGTTGTTGGTATTGGCGGAGTCGTAGAGATTGCCAATGGCCAGCTTCACATCGTCCAGAGCAGCCGACGAGTCACCGTGAACGGTTTCCAGGCGCGACAGCATGAACGCAAGCATCGTCTCGTTGAACCGAATCCCGCTGTCTCTCGCGATCACCATGCCGCGGCGGAGGACACTCAGCGCACGCTCGGGGTCGGCCATCTCCAAGGCGCTCCCGTAGACGAGAAGCGCCGATGAGAGCGCTTGGGGGTTGCCGGTGGATTCGGCGGCTTCGACGAGGCCGTCCGCCGCGGCCAGCGCCTCGTCGGTGGAACCCGCCATAGTCAACGCGAAAACCAAGGAGGACCAGGTCACACCGTGGGCGTAGCGACCGCGGGCGAGCTGTTCGCTGCAGAAGTCGGCCCACCGCTGCGGCTGGCCTATGGCCATGTACGGAGCGCCGAGCATACCATGGACGCCGAAGGGGACCGCAAACCGGCCGGTGCCGAGGAGCGCCTGGCCAGCCTCGCTGTATTGCAGGGCAGCCTCGATTCGTCCGGCCATATAGCATTGACTCGCGAGCACGTAAAGCGTTGCCAGTTGGGGATGGTTGGCCGCTCGGGCGGGCTCGATGAGTTCCTCGGCCCAAGTGATGGGCTCATAGTTCTCGATCCAGAAGCCGAGAATTGTCGCGTTTGTCGCAATGGTCGCGGCCACGTCTAGGTCGCCGATGTCTGCGGCCCACCGGAATGCGGTGCGCAGGTTCGAAAGCTCGGTCGTAAACCATTCATAAGCCTGCCGCTGGCGGGGGCTGTCCCACAGGGCCATGATGTCGGTTTCACGCCCGGCGAAGTACCGCGAGTGGGCGGCCCGAATCTCGGACGCTTCGCCGCGGGCGACGAGTTGCTCCTCGGCGAACTGGCGGATCGTCTCCAGCATCGAAAACCGCGTCCGTCCCGATGCCCGGTCGGCGACCAGCAGGGACTTGCGCACAAGCGCATCGAGCAGATCCAGCACGGCGTAGTCGTCGGCATCATCGAATCCCCCCACCGCACAAGCGCTTTGGAGGTCGAATCCCCCGGCGAACACCGAACACCGGTCTAGCAGCGTCTTTTCCGAACCATCAAGATGGTCGAACGACCACGCCACCGTCTGACGCAGCGTCTGGTGGCGTTCCGGTCCGCGCCGGGAGCCGACCAATAGCTGGAACCGCTGATCGAGACGGTCACGAACCTCGACTGGGGTCATCGACGCCATCCGCGAGGCCGCCAACTCGATGGCCAGCGGGATCCCGTCGAGGCGACCGCAGATCTCCACCACCGCGTCCGCTTCATCGGAGATCGAGAAGTGCGGCGCAACGGCGCATGCGCGTTCGGAAAACAGCGTCACCGCTGACGAGTCGATTCCTGTGCCTACGTCTAGCGAGGACACCGGACATAACTGCTCGTCACTGACCCTCAGTCCTTCGCGGCTGGTGGCCAAGACCTTCACGGTCGCCGACTGCGCGAGGACGGCTTCGACGAGATCGGCTGCCGCGTCGAGGACATGCTCGCAGTTGTCGAACACCAGCAGCCGGACCCTGCCATCCAGCGCGGCCGCCACGCTGTCGCTGACGGTCTTGCCCGGCTGCTGGGTGTTGATGCCCAGTACCGCTGCCACCGCGTCAGGCACCGCAGCAGGGTCATTGACCGCGGCCAACTCGAAAACCCATACCCCGTCGGGAAATTCATCGGCCATCCGCGAGGCGACTTCCAAAGCCAGGCGCGTTTTGCCCACCCCGCCCACACCAGTCAAAGTCACCAACCGGTGCGCTCGCAGCGCCTCTTTTACCTCGGCAACCTCATACTCACGACCGATGAAACTGGCCGCCGCACGCCGCAAGTTACCCGGACTCGTTGGCGCGTCGGACCCCGGGATCGGCCCCCGCGCGCCTGGCGGGATTGGTCCACCCGGGCCTGGCGGGATTGGTCCAGGCGGGCCTGGCGGGATTGGCCGACCGGGCCTGGCGAGATCGGCCCAGGCGGGCTTGGCGAGATCGGCCCGGTCGGGCCTGGTGGATTCGAAACCGGCGTAGGCGGCGTTGGCCCCGGCGGCCCGCCCAGTGCGACGGAAGCAGCTTCAGACAGATCAGTCTGACCGACGGTCGCAAATCGCATTGCTGACGTGTCTGCTGTCTGTCCTGACTCACCCTGTCCTGACTCACCGTTGGTCTCGCTGAGGACCATCGAATCCGCTATCAACCCGTTGTGACGCTGCGCCAACTGCATTTCGTGGCCGAAGTCCGCCGCCGACGCGTGCCGTTTCGTCGGGTCCAGCGACATCGCCTTCTCGATCGCGGCGCACACATTGGCCGGGATTCCCTGAGGACGCATGTCCGGCACGGGCGTCGAACTGATCCGCAGGTAATGCGCGATGAGGTCCTCGTCGCTCTTGCGCTCGTGCGCGGCAGTGCCGGCGATCAGGGCGTAAATTGTGGCGCCAAGGGAGTACACGTCGGACGCGGTCGTCGGTGGACTTCCGGCCAGTACCTCGGGCGCGGTGAAGGCGATGGTGCCGGTGAAGAACCCGGTCGCCGTTTCGTATCCACCGCTGATTCGGGCGATCCCGAAGTCGCTCAATTGCGGTTCACCGTAATCGTTGACGAGCACGTTCCCGGGCTTGATGTCGCGGTGCAGTGTGCCTGTCCGGTGTGCAGTTTCCAGCGCCCCGCACAACTTCACTGCGATCCGTAATGCGTCATGCCACTCGATCCGGCCAACCCGGTGTAGCCGCTGCGCCAGGGAACCCGCTTCGTGGTAGGGCATCACGATGTATGGCCGGTTACTGTCGGTCACGCCAACCTGCAGGATGTTCTCGATGTTCGGGTGGCCGGAAAGCCTCCCCATCGCCAAACCCTCACGCAGAAAACGTTCCCGGTTGTCTTGGTCGAAATCAGACATCAGCACCTTGATGGCGACGCTTCGCGCGAGTGACGTTTGGTGGCAGCGGTAAACAATCCCCGCGCCGCCCCGACCAACTTCGACGGCGTCCAGGAAGCCGGCGGCTACCAACTCAGCAGCGATCCCACCCTGACCCGGGGGCTTGGCGCCCTCCGCGCGTTCTCCGGCCATATCGCCGATGATCCTCCGATGTGATGCGGCTGATTCGCGATCTTCAAAAGTCACGAGTGCAAGCTCACGAACGTTCAGATTTGCTTTCGCCACCGCTTGCAAATCCAATCGGCGCCGGGAAGCTGGCAGTTACATTCTGATGTCATGAAGGAGCGGGGCCTCCGCTCCTCGTGTCCGGCCCGAGCGCGCATGCTCGAGGTGTTCACGTTGTTCCACGACGAAGGAGGCCCCTGTGAACGAATTCTACGAGGGTCAGCAGTTTGTCGGCATGGATCTGCATCGGCGCCGTTCGGTGCTGGTGCGGATGAGCGAGACCGGCGAACATCTGGAGACGGTGCGGATTCTCAACGACCGGGACGTTTTGGCTGAGGTGATGTCGCGTGCCGGGGAGTCCCCGGAGGTGGTGCTGGAGGCGACTTACGGGTGGGTGCGACATGAGGGTGCATGAGTGAAGTGGGAGGCACCGTTTGGAGGTTTGGTTGATGCCATAGGTGTAGTACTCGGGCCAGTGCGCGAGGGCCTGTCTCCGCCCCGGCGTGCTCTGCGGGTGACTGCGGGGTGCGAAGCCCGGGGTCGAAGCCGAAGCGGCTGCCGTTCCATCCGGTGGTCGCGGGCGAGGAGAGGACCGGCGGGAGGCCAGTACGCTTCCCGGCTCTGGGGCGGCATCCGGTCGCCTCGGGGTGATGGGTGAACGCGAGTGAACCCCCGATGACGCCTCGTGAAGGTGACCCCCGCCGATGGGATGTGTCAGCGGGGCCGTAGGGACTGGCCGCTGGAAAGCGGCGGGTGCCGGCCGGAGAACAGTCGCCGGCCGGGAGCGCACCACCGTCCCCGGGGTAAAGGGGGCGCCCTGCCCGGTCGAATCTTGTTCATGCGCAACATGACAACCCCGTTGGGGTCCGGCGATCGATTCTGTCGGTAGGCCGACCGTGAGGTAGGCGCAACTCCCCAGCGGGCGCAGGATGACCCAAGAAGCCAACGCCGACACGCCGAAAGGCGACGGGAAACCGGCAACCGCACGATTCGGCTCCTCCGCCGGATGGTTGGCGCATAACCGGTCGGATACGGGTGTGTTGCCCGGCCCGAAAGGGAGCTGACGTGGGTCAGGTGAGCCGGTGAGGAGCAGCTGATTGGAGATGCCGGAACCGATGGGCAAGTTGGACACCGTCGAGGTGAACGGACCTGAGGACGAGGTCCTCGACTGGGATGCCGTGCAGTGGCATCGGGTCGAGGATGACGTACGGCGGCTGCGGCAGCGAATCGTCACCCGCGGCTTGCTTGAGCCGGTTGCCTGGAAAGCGGGCACGGCCGGTTCTTAGCCTGGATGCACCGATGTGGTATGGGTCTGGGGTGGGTCGTAGCGGCGAAATGCCCTGTCGTGGTGGAAGAATGAGATTTCTCCAGGATCAAATTCGGCCACAACGAAGGGCATCTCGTCGATGCAACTATCTCATAGTCGGCCCGTAGCGTCGGCGATCTTCGACGACCCGAATCTGGTGTCGTGCGCCGGGCTGGTCCCGATCGTGTCGTTGGCCCAGCAGTGCGGCCTGGCGGCGTTGGCCGAGAAGCACCTGAGCCTGCCGACCGACAGGGGCGCCAACGCCGGGGCGAAGGTGAGCGCGCTGGTCGCGGGCATGGTCGCCGGTGCAGACAGCATCGCGGACATGGCCCTGTTGCGGCACGGGGCGATGAGGTCCCTGTTCGACCGCCCGTATGCGCCCTCGACGTTGGGGTCATTCCTGCGGGAATTCAGCTTCGGTCACGTCCGCCAACTCGATGCCGTGGCAGACCGACTGGTGACCGGACTGCACGGTCGAACCCCAGTACTGGCCGGGATCAACGGTCCTGTACTGGTCGACCTCGACGACACCGTCATCGAAGTGCACGGCTACGCCAAACAAGGATCGGGTTACGGCTACTCCGGAGTGCGGGGACTCAACGCTCTGATCGCCACCGTCACCACCGAACACGCCGCACCGGTGATCCTCGGGCAGCGACTCCGCAAAGGCGCATGCGGGTCTGCCCGCGGAGCTGCCCGGATCGTGGCCGACACCCTGGCCACCGTGCGGCGTCTGCGTTCGACTGAGACGACACAAGCGGTGCTGCGGCGGGCCGATTCCGCGTTCTACGGACACCCCTCCGTGGCGGCGGCGATCCGCGGCGGGGCCCAGGTGTCGATCACCGTGCGCCTGGACTCAACGGTCAAGACCGCGATCGCCGCGATCGGCGAGCAGGACTGGACACCCATCGAGTACACCGACGCCGTCTACGACGAAACCACCCGGCAATGGATCTCACGCGCCGAGGTCGCCGAGATCGCGTTCACCGCGTTTAGCTCCAGAAAGGCCACCGAGCAGATCCCGGGCCGGTTGGTGGTGCGCCGCATCCCCGACCTCAACCCCAGCAGCAACCACGGCCAAGGCGCCCTGTTCGGCACCTGGCGTTTCCACGCGTTCTTCACCACCAGCGACCTGGACACCGTTAGCGCCGACAAGACCCACCGCGGCCACGCGATCATCGAGCAGGTCCACGCCGACCTCAAAGACTCTGCCCTGGCGCACCTGCCCTCGGGACGTTTCAACGCCAACGCCGCCTGGCTGGTAACCGCAGTGATGGCGTTCAACCTCACCCGCGCCGCAGCCACCATCACCGGACCCGCACTGGCCAAAGCCCGCACCGCCACCATCCGCGCCACCCTGATCACAGTCCCGGCACGCATCGCATCCTCGGCCCGGCGACTGACCCTGCACCTACCCCGGAACTGGCCATGGGAATCGGCCTGGAACACCCTGTTCAACAACCTATCTCGACACAACACGCCGATCCTCGCCTAACCCGGACGCCTCCAGCCGCCCCTCGACACGAAAGACCCACAGGAACAACCCGACACCAAGGCCGGGCCATCACCCACGCCCACACGACGACCCACCTCTACTTCAAGGCACACAACCAAATTCAACTCCACACCCGCAGCGCATCGGTGCATCCAGGCCACGGGGGCCCCGGCGCGGCGACGCGCCGGGGCTACCCGACTACTGCGCCGATGCGCTCGCCGAGCTCGGCGCGACGGTGCACCTGGCGCACCCGCTGGGGGTCAAGGCGTTCTCGTACCGGCGCGTCAAAAATGATCAACGTGACGCCGCCGATCTGGCCGATCTGTTGCGGATGGGGCGCCTGCCGCACGCCTGGATCGCGCCACCGGTAACCCGGGAGCTGCGAGAGCTGGTGCGGCACCGGGCCACATTGGTCGCGATGCGATCCCGATGTAAGGCCGAGGTGCATGCCGTGCTGGCCACGGGCGGGGTCTGGGTGCCGATGACTGACTTGTTCGGCATCGAAGGCAACATGCTGCTGGACAACGTCACGATGCCCGCACCGTACCTGGCGCGGATCGCGTCGCTGCGCCGGTTCGTCGAAGCGTTCGACGCCGAAATTGACCTGTTCACCGGTCTGGCGCAGCGTCGGCTGACCCATGACGCCGGCTTCACCGCGATCCAGCAGATCCCCGGCATCGGGCCGGTGTTGGCGGCGGTGTTCGTCGCCGAGATCGGTGACGTGCATCGTTTCGACGGCCCGGCCAAGTTGACGTGTTGGGCAGGGCTGACTCCGCGACATCACGAGTCCGACACCACCGTGCACCGTGGGCACATCACCAAGCAGGGTTCGCGTCTGGTGCGGTGGGCGGCGATCGAATCGGTGAAGATCCTGCCGGAGACCAGTCGCATCGGCGCGATCCGAGCACCCGCACCGACCTGGCCAACAGCCTGCAGTTCACCGTGCGCACGCTCGCCGACGTCGAAAACGGGGTGCGCAAGGTCAGCCCCGGCACCTACGCCATCTTGGAAAACAAGCTGTCCTGGGCACCCGGCAGCATCGACACCATCCTGGCGGGCGGGGAACCCACCGAACTCGTGCCCACACTGCGCCGTAGTAACACCACCGCCCCGGCCCAGGGATACCGGCTGCGCCCGACCAACACCAACGCCCTGTCGCAGGTGTCCACCGAGGAACTGCTGCTGGAACTGCGACGCCGCATCATCGCCCCCCCGCGACAGACGCCAGGAGACCTGGGACGACTGGGACGGCCCTGACCCACGAGGCGACAGGGGCGGCCTTGACCCGCACGGCGACTGACCCGAACAGGGCTAACAGCACCCTGGGCGCGGGGCATGCCCTACTGGTGAAGCCGAGCACTCCGGCCCTGCAGCAAGCGTGCGAGGGCCGGAGCGGGCTGATGACACCTGCGCGTTGGCTGCCATCTCACTGTGGCGGCGTGCTCGGCGCAGGGCCCTATGCGAGGGTTCGGCTATGCCCCTGACGCCCGGCCAGTACGTGCTGCGCAAGCTGCCTCACATCACCGCACTGTTCTGGGCGATCAAAATCCTGGCCACCACACTGGGTGAGACAGCCGGTGACTACGTCGCCCAGACACTGGGGCTGGGCACCCTTCGCGCCGCTGTGCTGCTACTGGCCATCTTCCTCGTCGCCGTGACAATCCAGTTGCGCGCCAGCCGTTTTCACCCGGCTCTGTTCTGGACCGTGGTGGTCCTCACCAGCACCGCCGGGACCACGATCTCGGACTTCATCAACTACACGTCCGGGCTGGGGCAGGCCACCGGCGTGCTGATCCTCGGCAGTGGGCTGGCTCTGGTGCTGCTGGTCTGGTGGCGTAGCGGCCAGACCCTCAACGTCGAGAACGTCGCCACCCGCACCGGCGAAGTGCTGTTCTGGATCGCCGTCGTCTTCTCCAACAGCCTGGGCACGTCCACCGGCGACTACCTGGCGGGCGGGCTGCGCCTGGGACTGAGACCCGCTGCGCTGGTGCTCACGGCGGCCATGCTGGTGCTGTTGGCCGCGCACTACTTCACCACTATCAACGCCATGCTGCTGTTCTGGATCGCCTTCATCCTGACCCGCCCCTGGGGCGCTGTGGTGGGCAACATCCTGAGCAAGAGCCGCGATCACGGCGGACTGGCGTGGGGTAACGCCGGTGCCTCCGCAGTGCTAATCGCCGGGTTGGTGGTACTGGTGGGCTACCAAACTCTCGACATCCGCCGTCATCCCCTGGAGCCGTTGCCGTTGCCGATGAACCGCCACACGGGGCAGCCGCAGCGGCCCAACGGGGAAGTCATCACCGTCGCGGCAGGCTGAACGCTGCGCTCATGTACATGAGGTTGAGGGCCAACAACACTCCGAGAGTCATCTGCTGTCGGGGATCAAGGTTCGCGACCAAGTCGACGAATTTTTCGTACTTGGTGCGCATTCCTGTCACCGTTTCTATAGGCCTGCACCGCGTTATGGCTCAGGGCCTTCCGCAACTCGTTGTCCATCTGGGCGCTCCAGTAGGCCACTATCCCGGCAAGGTCGTAGTGCCGCTTGGCGTGAATCCAGAGGCTGTCATAGGTGATCCGGTCCCCTTTGTCGCGGCCCTCGTTGAGGGGCTCCAGCATCCCGAGGATGTCGGTGTAAGTGATCCGGCGTCCCTTGTTGCCACCCACCACGATGGCGGGGGCACCGCGCAGGTCCAGGAGGTCGTTGACCAGACGGCGTACATGAGAGTCTCGGCAGATCCGGCAACGTGGCTCCCTAGGTTGGATACGCGCCCTGGCTTCAGCCGCCCTCGTCATCGTGCTCATCAGAAAGTGGTTGTAGCCCAGCGGCTTCACGCAAAATGTTCAGCGCACGCAGAAGATCGTCAGCGGGCAGGACGTGATACTGCAGTCCCTCGGCGTGATCACGAGTCACAGCGCTCACGATAATGCTGTGGATCACACAATGGTCATGATCCGGAGGCTGGCTAGTTAGAGGTTTCGGTGCTGATAGTCGGCGCGCAGCCGGTTGTAGACGATCCGGCACAACCGGCGCTTTAGACAACGGATCGCGGTGTACGCGGTGTCGCCCTCATCTCGCCTGCGCAAGTAGTACTCCCGTCCTGGCCCCTTGAGGCGCAGTTGCACGATTGCGATGCGATGGATGGCGGTGTTGCATTGCCGGTTGCCGGAGCGAGACGCACGCACCCGACCCACTTCGGTGCCGGACGAATGCGGTACCGGAGCGACGCCCACGTAACGTGCGAAGGCAGCTTCGTTGCGGAAGCGATCCATGTTTGCGGTTTCCGAAATCAGTTTTGCTGCAGTCAGTTCTGCACATCCCTGCAGCTGCAACAGTGTGGAGTCCAGCTCTCGCACCCGGCCCGCGATGTCCTCGGTGAGCGCGGAGATACCGCGACCGAAGTGGCCAATATCGGCGAGTTCTTGTCGTGCTAGTTCGGCGAGCAGACCGTGCTGCTCGCGCAGGTATTCCGCCAGCGCCAGCTGTGATTTCGTCCGTTCCAGATGGGCCGGTTTCGGGCGGTCCGGTGACAGCTGGTGCAGTCTGCCAATCAGGCGATTGGTGACCGCCACTCGTTGTTCGACCAGATCCTCGCGCCGATCCACGAGCAGCCGCAGTTCCCAGGAGATGGGGTCGTGAAATGCTGCTGCAAGATTCGGCTCCCTGAGTACGACCCTGGCCACGGCGAGCGCGTCGAGCGAGTCCGACTTCCCCCACGCTCGCGCCGATCCTCGGTTGCGAGCCATCACGTGCGGTGGCACCCTGACCACCTTCTGGCCCGCAGCCAACAGCTCACGTTCGAGCAATCCTGTCATCGAGCGCAGATCCTCGATTCCCCAGGAAAGATTCGGTGCCGAATCGTGTGAGCGCCCATCGAAGCGCCTGCGCGTGACCAACACTGGTCGAGGCCACAGTCTTTTCCGCGACCTTCGCTCCGGCATCATTCACCGCGACGCAGGTGTGGGACCGCTTGTGTGCGTCGATGCCAATCACCGTCATCACCGACCACCCTCAGTAGTCACTTCCTTCGGGTAAAAGGCCGGTGGGTCATCCAGGCTTCGGCATCTGCCGCATAAGCCAGTCAAACGACGGCACGAAGGGGGCCAGCCAGGTCCCCGGATGATCGCCACCGGTGCCCTCCAGCGTGAAGCCATCGGGCAGATCCCCTCATGATTCGGTCCGGCATTACGACACGCAGCCAACCTCGCGGCGACACCAACGGTTTCAGCCAAGCGCAGAGACATTTGGGGAACCTCAGCACCATATCTCGCGTCGCCGAGCGACGCAGACCAAGATTGCTGAAAGTGCGGGCCGCCCGAGTCTGTCAAGGGCGGTCTGGTCGAGCGGTGATCCAATTCGACTACGGACGATTTCCTCTACTCCTCGAAGGATTCTTCATCAATCTGTTTGAGTTCAAAGGTTTCTCGGACCTGAACGCCCTCCGTCCTGCACCAACGTTTTGAAATCACTACAGGGTTTGGTAGAGACGGTCTTCCAGTGATTTCCAGTTCGTGGCGAGACACCGCACCCCCGGCGGCGACGAATTCAATACTCAGTTCGGACTAAAGGGGTTTGGTGCGGCTCTCCCCCGGCGGGGGTGTGGACGCTCGAACGGGGTTACAGGGCCTCGGCGATCCGTGACAGCGCCTCGGCGATCTGCTCATCACGGCCCGCCGCGGCGTGCTGGTAGCGCATCGCGGCTGCCGGGGTGGCGTGACCGAGCCGCGCCATCAGCTCGGCCAGGGTGACGTTGCCGGTCATCGCCGCCAGCGTGGCACCGGTATGCCGTAGGTCGTGAAAGCGAAGGTCGGGCCTGCCCGCCTTCTCCCGGGCCGCGTAGAAGCGTCGGTAGAGCGTGGACGGGGCCAGGTGCCCACCGTGGTGGGCCGGAAACAGCAGCGAATCCTGCTCGGGGCCCACGTGTTGGGCCAGGTGCTCGGCCAGCACCGTCACCAAGTGCGGTGGGACGGCGACGTCACGACGCCCGGCATCGCTCTTGGGTGTGGTGACCTCGAAGCCGTCGGCCACCCGCACCACCGCACGCTCGACGCGGATCGTGCCCTTGCCCTTAGCGGGGTCCAGCGCAACATCGGAGCGCCGCAGCTCGGTCAGCTCACCGAAGCGCAGCGCACACCAGGACGCCAGCAGGATGAGGGCCTGGTATTGCTCGGGCATCTCTGCGGTGATCTTCTCTAGCTCCTCCAACGAGGCGGTGCGGATCTTCTTGGCCCGCTTGGTGTTCCCGGCCCCGCGGATGACGCACGGGTTGGCGCTGATCTTCCCGTCGGACGCCGCGGTCGCCAGGATGGTGCGCAGCAGCCCGTAGGCGTGGCTTCGCAGCGTGGGGCGGTCGGTGAGGGTCGTGGCGTGCCAGGCCCGCACGTCGTCCGTTGTGAGGGCCGTCAGGGGTCGAGAACCGAACGCCGGGTACAGGTGCTCGTCTAGCAACCAGCGGTAATGCTCATGGGTCCTCGCCTTGAGTTCCCGCCGCGCCAGCCATCCTTCGGCATACGCCTCGAACGTGACCGTGGTCCTGGGGGTGGCCTCCGGCTCCCAGATCCGCCTGATGATCTCGCTCTGCCGCAGTGACAGCCAGGCCCTGGCCTCGCCTCGGGTCGGGAACATCACCGGGGCCTGGTGCCGCTGACCGTCGGGCCCGATGTAGCGGGCCCTGAACCGGCCACTGGCCCGCTGATCGACTGAGCCGAACGTGCCCGCCGAGCGTGTCCTGCGGCCTGCTCCCTGCGTCACTGCGCCTCCTGGGTCGGGACCTGAACGGGACCTGACCAGAGTACATTTTCTGCCGGGGATTGCATCGTTCTGCCAGGAGCGTTGACCCAGTTCAGTGCACGTGAGAGTGTGTTTCCGCAGCTCGTGACGAGTGTCGGCAGCAACTGAGGAATCAGATTCAATCCCAGTATCGCGCACCAGAGTTTTTGCGGCTCAGAGGTAGTTTTTGAGCCGGCCAAACGGCGTGAACTCGCCGTAAACTCCAGCTCAACCGGGTCAGCTCCGAAGAAGTCAACGAGTTCACCCATGTCCACATCCGCGCTCACACCCCAAATCAGCAGGCCACCGTTGCCCGAGGCCGAGCACCTGCTCCCCTGCGACAACGGCGGCTACTCCTGCCACGAGCTCCCTCGTCGGTCATCATGACTACCTCGGCCACGCACGGACACCAGCTGGACATGCCGCGCGCGTGAGCAGATGGTCTACGGGGCGCCGCTCAACACACACTGCACGGCACTGGACGGGCGGCGAGAGTGCGGATTTCGAACGCCTTGCGCACTGGCCGACGAGCTCGAGGCGGCCGAGGGCGGGACTGCGTCGATAGCGTCGAGGTGGTTCGGGCGTGGGGACAACCCCAACACCTGAGCAACCTCGCCGCGCCACCCGTGGGCTCCAGGCGTGGCGTGCCGATCAAGACCTACTCGTCCGACTCAGGTTCGTCCGGCTTAGGTCGAAATATCCCGACGATTGCATGCTGCGCGTCCTCGATAGCCTTCTTTTGGGCGGTCCACTGCCGTTCGACCAGATCCGTGAACGCTTTCCGCTGGTGCTCGATCTGCTCGCTGATCGCCTTGCGCTGAGCCTCCCAGTGGTCAGCGATCTTGACGCTGCGCTGCTGTTCGAGGAACTCCGCGAACGCCTTCTGCTGGGACTCGACCAAGTCCGTGACCGCCTTGCGCTGAGCCTCCAACTGATTTGCGATCTGGTCCTGAATCGCCTTCATCCGTTTCTCGTTCTCCGTCACCAGCTCCTTGAACTGGTCAGGAAGTCCCGGCTGTTCCGTCATGGTCTGCTACCCCTCCCGTTTAGATGATCTCGGCCCTCCTTATGGTGGACCGCCCCCAACGCTAATCCTGACCGCGTGTGGTTCCCGCGCGGCCCAGGCTTGATGGAGTCCTCGGGAGCTAGTTCAAACCACGCGCCGGAAGTGGATCACCCACCCACCGACGATGCCCCAACGGCCCGCACGGCCCGAACCAAGTCCTGGTCGGCCATCGGGCGTGCCTCGGCCACGGCGGCGGCCACACCACATGGATGTGCCGCACGCGCGATGACACGGCGTTCGGGCCGACGCTCAACAGCACTGCACGGCGCTCGCTGGGCCTGCGGCCGTGCGGATCTCGAATGCCCGCGCACTGGCCGACGAGCTCGAGGCGACGCGGCGTTGCCCCTACAGCATGAAGGCCCCGACTGACTTACCGCGCTGCGCCCTCACCCCCGCTCCGATCGCTGTCGACTGTGCCGCCGCTGGGCGCCTGCTTCATGCTGTCGGAAACCTTGGTGACGCTCTTCGTGATGTCAGTGCTGGCGTTGTTGAGCGCATCCCGCACCGGCGTCTTCCGCGCAGGCCTGGCGGTGGTCGCATGTGAGCCGTTGTCACCGCGGGCGGACCGCACGATCGTGCGCCCATCGCCGATGACCGACTTCACCGTGCCGATGGCCGCGTTGAGCCGGTCCCTGGTCGTCGCCGGCTCTGCACCGATCGTGCGCTGGGGTCCCGCGAGATCGTGGTGCGTGACCGCGGGCGGCTTCGGCAGCGGTGACCCGAGCGCGGTCAGCACCGCGGAAACACCCTCACCCGCATCGCCACTGACCCTCTCGAGCGTCGAGGCGATCCGTGGCACGGCCGCGCCGTCATCAGCGGTGACCGCGGGCGCGGGACCGCTCAGCGGCGCCGGCGCGCCGATCAAGGCCGCGGCGTTGGTGATGCCCTCGCCGATCGCGTTGACGAGATCGCCTTTGACCTTCGCCGGGTCGAGCGTGGGGATCAGCCGCGCCTGGGTGGGTTCCCACGGCGGGATGCTGCGGTCATAACCCAGTTCCACGAGCACGGCTCGACAACATCGATGTACTGCTCGGGCACGCCCAGGGTGCGCAGTGGATCGAACAACGGCAGGTCCTGGGTCTCGAAGAAGTAGTTGGTGGTGTCGCCGTGCTGACTCTGGATAGGCGGCGATGTCGACGGACCGGACGCCAGGCTGACGTCGAACGGGTACAAGTGCCTGTAGACGACGCCCAGCACCGCGTTCAGGTCGGCGACCGGGTTGAGCGGATACAACGGAAAATCGGCCAGGCCGTCGTACTGGCGGGTGATGACGAAGGTGTCGAACTGGGTGTCGGTCGGCTCGGCGCCGTTGAACCAGATGGCGAGGATTGGGATGTAGAAGCCCGGGAAGCGGGCAAGAAGGCCGCCGTTTGGCAGATTCGGGTCCTCGCTCAGCACGAAGTCGATATCGGGGGCGGTGGTTCGGGCCGGGTACTGCTCGGCGAGCTTGCGCTTCTCCCGGATCGCGATCATCGCGCCTTGCGAGTAGCCGTAGATCACCAGATCGTCGTTGCCATACTTCGCCATTGCCGTCTCCAGATCGGCGACCCCGGCCTGGATCGAATGCTCGTAGTCGAGGTCGAAGAGCCCCGAGAGTTTCCACCACGGCTCATCCGGCCACCCCGCGCCACCGGGGCCAAAGATGCTCCGCGGCCCGAGCGCGCGGCCGATGAGGCGAATGAGCCCGGTGATGGGCCACCCCTCCTCGGGCGTCGTCACCGCGACGGGCTCGATCGTCTCGCGCGGATGGGTCGGCGCGATGAACTGGTTCATGATGACCTTGACGTCGGCGTCGCTCCACGTCGGGATGCTGGTCCCGCCCATGATCAAGGCGGTTCTATCGCGGGACGATACGTCCAAG
This sequence comes from uncultured Actinomycetota bacterium, assembly GCA_963698965.1. Taxonomy (GTDB): domain Bacteria; phylum Actinomycetota; class Actinomycetes; order Mycobacteriales; family Mycobacteriaceae; genus Mycobacterium. The sequence goes on along the minus strand of CAVOSY010000029.1, from coordinate 735,572 downwards.
GACGACGCCGAGCCGGCACGACCGTGGCCATCGCCACCAGGACTGCCACGCAGATCGACACCGTCATACGGGTGGCGACTGCCAAGGCGCCGACCCGTCCGACACACCTGCGATAGCCCATCGTCGTTTCCTTCCCCCCGCGCCCGGGTTGACGCCTGGGACATCGCTCACAGCGAGCGTTTCAGCAAGTTCGTAGCCGAAGCTTAGGCATGTGCAAAGCACAAAATTTTCGTAATCCGGATAGCGCTTAGCAAAGTATTTCTGTTGGCGAACACAGACAAGTCACAAATTTGCGTTGCCGTCAGTAAGAGGGCAGGTACAGCCAGCAGGTCAAAACGCCGCTAAGAATCGTGGTATTTCAGGCGCTCACGATGGCTCGGTGGTCTGCGGGACGTTGCGATCATCGACTCCCGGCTACGACTAGTGCAGCCGTGTACTCGTCGATCCGCGAACAGGGTGGGGCCAGCCGGGAAGCCGGCAGGTCGATGAACTGCACTTCCGGCCTGGCCGTGGTTAGCCATCGCGGCGAGGGCGCCGCTCCAGACGCTTGCGAGTTCGATATACCTGCATTCGACAGGCCTCGGAGCATCAGCGCCAACCGATGCTGCTGAGCCTGCGCTGCCTATCCGGTGTCTTCTGATGGCTGTAGAACGGTATCGTGTCCCGACTCGGTATCCGCATCGATCCGGAGGTGCGCGGTCAATAGCAGTGTGTCGTAAGCGGATCGAGCGGGGAGCGTTTCGCTATGGCTGAGCGCGACGAACTCGGTGGCTATCTGTCGGGCAAGAAGTCGCAACTTGGTGTTGGTCTCTTGGGATCGCCATTTGAGCACTTCGAAGGCCGCCGAGTCATCCATGCCGTAGATGAGCATCAACATGCCCTTGGTCCGCTCGATGTCTGCTCGGGACTCGGCGATAACGGCCACTGCGGCGGTCACCTGGTCCTGGTGTTCCCGCTCTGACGGGGTGATGTCAACGTAGTAGCCGTGGGTGCCTATCACCGTGCGGTCGGCCTCGCGCAGGAGGTCCCCGACGACAACGACGTGATGGACTCGGCCTTGCACGTCGATGATGCGGTGCCGACTGCTGAACGCTTGACGAGTTTGGCGGATCAGATCGAGGGTGTCAGCGATCTGGCGGTAATCGTCGGGGTGTTTGTGGGCCAGCACCATTTCGGTGGTGGGGTTGACCGTGCCCGGTAGGTACCCGTGCATCTTCTCGACCTGGGGCGACCACTCCCAGCGCCCGTCGTCGAAGTAGAAGCGGAACCAGCCGATCCGTTGGGGGGCGCCAGCGCGTAACGGATGCCGGACGCCTTCCTTGCCGTCATCGCCGTTGGGTTGCACAACGGCGAATCGATTCTGGTTTCCCGGATGTGGTTGTTGCATCGCAATACCCCTTGTGCGGAATATCCTCAGCCAATTTGTGCGCTCGGCAACCTCTCGCGACTATCGCGACCGGGCACGCCAGGCGACCGGGTCTGTCCGAGAGACGTACGGAGCTGTAAATTTTTTACTACTGCGCATTATGCAGGTCAAGCCTCTTTTGGAGAGTCACAGCCCGGGTGGCTGTATTGCGGCAGGTGCCCGTCGGGGACTAGCGGCAGCGGGCTAAATGGAGCGGTGCGACGGCCAGCGGGGCAACGCTAGCGTCTTAACAAAGGGGATGAACCCCGGAGACCGCCTTGCAGGCGACGCCAGCGCCATCCCTCAATGTCGCCACCCACTGATCAATAAGTTGCCTCGGCAACGCACGATCAAACCTCAGAGCCAAAGGTTCGGCCAGGCACCAGGAGAACAGGTGGCGGGCCGATTCCGGTCGCGCCGCTACTTCAATTCGCCGACTCCCTGAGCCTTGTGTAGATGGAACCGCCCGGAAATGGTGTCGAGGACGGCTTGCGCATCTTCCGGCCTCAAGCGGAGCGTCGGTGGCGCCGTGCGGTCAACCCTGACCAACTCCGAGAGCCATGCCATAGCCTCCGTACGGCTCGTAACTAACGGGGGGAGGCGAGTCGTAGATCTGGACATTGCCGGGTGACTGGCATTCGGATCCTGCGCCTGCGGTGCTGCAGGGTTGTGGCAGAGGGGTGGAAGCTGCCGTGGTGGGAGCTGCCGTGGCCATCGGTGCGGCGGCGAGGGCGACTGCTGCAGCGCCCGTAGCCAGCAGGGTTGTGATGTAGCTAGTGCGGAAGCTCATGACCGATTCTCCGTTCATGGATGAGCCCTAGTGTGGACTTGACTCCAGAATCGCCCATCGGGAGCCCGCGGGTCGCCCCGGCTGCCACCCAACTTGGGCTTCCTGCTGACTAGAAGGTGCGCCTACGACTGCAGGACTAGCGCGGTCAATTCTTCGGCGCAGCCCCAGCTGATGGTGATGCCTGCTCCACCGTGGCCATAGTTGTGCAGGATCCGCGGGCCCGTCGCGTCCCGAGCGTCTTCTTCCAGACGGACCGTGGGGCGACCGGGTCGCAGGCCGACCACATGGTCGATGACGGTGGCCTCGTCCAGCGCAGGGGCGATGTCACGACAGCGGCGCAGAATCGATGCGGCAGTGTCCAGGTCGACTCGGGTATCCCAGGAATGCTCGTCGAGTGTGCCGCCGAGGATGCAGTCGTTTTGGCGCGGATGGACGTACGCGCGTCCTTCCGGGTGCTGCTCGTCGCGCACGGACATGCTCAAGCCAGGATTGCTGACCCGCGCGATCTGCCCCCGCACGGGATAGACGCTCTGGTCGCCGACCAGTTCACGGGCGGCCAATCCAGAGCAGTTGACGATCACGTCCACACCGTCCTCGGCCAGCTCCAGGAGCGAGTGGACCCGTCGGGTGTATACCTCGGCGCCGTTGGTGCCAACCTGCTCGGCCAGCCACGGTAGATACCGGGGCATCTCCACGAGTGGCACTACGTATCGCAAGCCGTACCCGTAACCAGGCGGAAGCTCTGCGGCAGTCGCGGCCCGCACCCCGCGTACCGCATCGGCCCACTCGGGCTCCCTTGGCGGTTCCCGGTAAAGCGCCAAAGACTCGCGCATCACCACACCCGGTATTCCGCGAGCCGCCTGCTCGGCCAGCACGTCGTAGGTCTGCCTGCCCCAATCCGCCACCCGGTCGGCCGGACCGACATAGGTGGGGAACCACACCGCGGCCGCCAAGTAAGACGTCGACTGCTCGATCGGCGCTGCGGCCACTACCCGCACCTGACAACCGGCCGCGAGTAGCCGCGACGCCGTGGTCAGCCCGGCCACCCCGGCTCCCAACACCGTGACGCGCATGCCACCATCGTGCCCGGACGCACGCAACCCCTCGTCGGCCGTGAGCGGTCCGCCGCGGCCGGGAAGTGGATCACCCACCCGCGGACGCGTTGCCGTAACGGGCACAACCTCGGCCCCGATGAGGCGCTTGTGGGCGACCAGGTGCGCCTCGGTCATCGTGGCGTCCACACCAAATGGACGCACCGCACACGCGACCAGACGCTGTACGGGCCGCCCGCCCAACACGGACTGCGGCGCCCTCGATGGGCCAGCAACGGTGCGGACCTCAACCGCCGCGCTTGACGGTGGCGTCAATTGAAATGCACGACAACGCGTTTGGATCGAATTGACGGCGGGAAACCAACGGACAGCGCAAAGCGACGACGAGTTGCTACGCGTTAGGTGGTTGGCAGTCGCCCCTTGGCGAGGGGAGCGTCTGGGCGGCGTGCGACTGCCGATCACCGCCACTGCTATCTGTCGGCCGAGGCCGACGTGGAAGGACTTGTACGCGACGCGCCTGGGACCCAACAGTTGGCCGACCATCCAGACCGAGCGCTTGTCGATGCCGTGTGGAGGGGTTCGGCAATCTGGAAAGTGAGATAGCGCAGCAGACCCTCACCGGGAGCGGGGAGAAGGCCAACCAGTCGCCGGTGAGGTCCGCGCCGTTGCCCGCGGACGCTCTGGCTAGGCGGCGGTCGGGATGGACATCAGCCGGAATACGTTGGGGGTCAACATATCTGAGCCGGTGCGGGACCACAGTAGTGCGCCGCGCCGGTCGGCCGGCCGGCGGTTCGAGCCGACAACCTGGGGCATTAATTCCAACCGCCTAGCAAGGCAGCGGCGTCCCGGTGAATAGGTTGGTGCCGCAGAAACCCGGCACCGGCGGCCCAGGAGGTGCTCCCTCAATAAACAGCGTGGTGGGCGCGCTCAGGTCGTACTTGTGGGCCCAGTAGTACTCGTGGCAGACACTCCTGTCCGCAATCCGGTATCCCGGTGAAGTTGTTAATCGCCCGGGCACCAGGTATCGGCGTGGGCTGTACCTGCAGCCAGTCCCATAGCGGCCAGGCCCAAACCGCCGGAAACCACGACGGCTGTTGCGAACCCCGTGAGTGCTCTGTTGATGGTGCTTCCCTTCATGACGCGCCGCCCCGTTGGTGTCGCCAGTGCGACAATCACACGCCGTTGAGGTGGTTACCGATCCCAAGAATGTGGACCAGGGGAACGAGCCTGTCTGGAGTAGTGCACTACCGCATTGCGTAAGTTTCCGGCGAACGGCCGCTCGGCGGCGGGAAAGGGGTCGACAGTGATCACGTTCGAGCAGGCACGCGCGATCGGCGCGAGTTCACCGGAGGTTTTGCAGTGGTATCCGCCCGGCGCGTCGAAATTGCCGAATGGGGCCACGAGAACGGCCCCGATTTCATCCTCGTCGCACGTTCGCCGGGGCAACCGTGGTGGCATGAGCAACTCCCCGACGCACCGATTCCAGGGCCGCCGATGATCGTGGTGTCCAAGTCGACGGGTGTGGTGCGGACATTCGTCGGCGCGATGGTGCCCGAATACTTCCGCGAGACCGACGACGAGCCATGGTCGCCCATCGGCGATGTACCCGAGGAATTGATCGAATAATCGGAGTGAGGCCTCGCCGCCGGGCTAGAACCGGCCGGTGATCACGTTGCGGATCTGCGACCTGCGTCCAAGGTCAGCGTCGACAAACGTTGCCTGCACATAGATTTCGTCGTCGTCAAACGCGCTGTCATCCTCGTCGAGAAACAGGTGGTGGATGCCTTCACGAGTGGCCGTCAGGGTGGTATCCGTCGAAGCTCCCGTTACCGGCGATCCAATACGTGCGGCCACCACTCTCGTTCCCGTTGTCGTCGCGGATGATCCGGTGCTCCATTCCACCAGGATTCGCGCCGGTGCAGATGTTGTTGAGGTATCCGACCGCCTCGGCCTCACTCATCTATATTGCTGCGCGCGCCATTCCCTTTACGGGGTCATATGTTCCACTCGTCTCGATGTTTTGCTGCAACTTGCGGTAACTTCCGTGGCATGCGGCTAGCCGGCGCCTTCTTCGCAAACCATGCCGAGGTAGTGGACGACATGCTCAACGTCGAAGGCGGCGTCTGGGCGACCACGACCGTCGCACCGCACTCGACCCTCTTCCGGTGCAGTTGCGTCGTGCTGTGCGACACCCGACGCCGCGACGTCGGCACCCACTACGCCCTGCACATCGATGCGGCAGGCCCCACCGGGCAGCGCTGGGCGTCGGCCTGGTCGACGAACTTCCAGCTTCCCAGCGCGATGAAGTTCATGGTCCTGCCCCAGATCACGCTGCCCATCGAGCCCAACGGCGGGCGACACGTCTACAGCTTCCGGCTGGACGGAAGCCACGAGCGGTTCGACATCGCGCTCGATGTCTTGATGCAGTGACGAGGCGTGCGGTCCCGGAAAAGGTTCATCGGCCACACCGCAACCGCTAGGCTTCCCGGAGACCAACCGGTCATGACGACCAAGGGGTGGGACATGATTCGCGAACTTCTCGCCGCCGCTGCGATGACCGGTGCCGCTATCACCACTGCGCCTGCCGCGCTGGCCGACAACGGCGACAACATGTACTTCGACAAGCCCGGGCACTATTCCACCGACGTGCCGGGCATGAACTACGACGCCCACCTCAACGCGCCATGCGACAACATGGAGCTCTTCACTTTCGGACGCGGCCCCGGCGGCGAAGCACTGCAATGCCGGTGGATCGAGAATCAGTGGCCGCCCGTGTACACCGGCTTCTGGGTCTCGACGTACGAGTTGTTCGGCGTTCAAGAAGTCGGATCGCCATGCCCGAAGCCGCAAGCGGCAGCCCAAGCTCCCGACGGGCGCCCACTGCTCTGCCTCGGCGATCAGGGTTGGCAACCCGGCTTCTTCACCCGCGAGGGCTTCTTCCCGCGCTGAGGCTGGGCACCACCGCTACGCGCGCAGTGTCTGGCTGGGCGGGGTACCGAACGCTTCTCTGTAGGCGATGCTGAAGCGGCCCGGATGGGCGAACCGCCATCGGCCGGCGATCGCCATCACCGTGTCGACGGCGGGGTCGGCGGCCAGCAGATCGCGGTGCGCCCGATCCAGCCGGACGCGGCGCAAGTACTCCAGCGGCGTGGTGCTGAGGTGGCGGCGAAAAATGTACTGAACGGAGCGCGGTGTGACGCCGATCGCCGCGGCGATATCGCTGAGCCCGATGTCGCGATGGGCGTTTTCATGGATGAAGTCGATTGCCCGGCGCAACGTCCGGGGCTGCGCTGCAGTCGTTTCGGCAGTAATTCGCATTAGCCCGTGGATATACCCAACGACCGCGATCCCAAACGGCCACACGGCTGATCGCCGCCCTGCCACGATTTGCCCATGACCGAACAAATCGAAGTCCAGCGCACCATCCCCGCACCACCCGCCGACATCTTTGCGGTCCTCTGCGACCCACAGGGCCACGTCGCCATCGACGCGACCGGCATGCTGCAGAGTGCCGACGGCGACCCCGCCCGGGCCGTCGGCGACAGCTTCGTCGTGCACATGGACCGCGAGGCGCTCAACGACTATCCGCTCGGCAAGTACGACGTCACGGTCGAGATCCGCGAATTCGATCAGGATCGGCTGATCGCCTGGACGATCCTCGGCCAGCTCCGGCCGCAGATCGGGCACGTCTACGGCTATCGACTGGAGCCGGCCGACGGCGGCACACTGGTCACCTCGTTCTACGACTGGTCCGACATCGACCCGCATTGGCGCGAGGCCAACATCTTCCCGGTCATCTCCGAGGGCGCGCTGCGCGCGACGCTGGGCATTCTCGACCGCACAGTGCACCGCGGATATCCGCGCGGGTGACGCGTCCCGTCAACCAATGGTTGACGCTCATCTGTCGTCAACCTAGAGTTGACGCTATGACCGAGCCCGCGAAGATCGCCTATCCCGTCCGTCTTGACGACCTCATCAACGTGATCAAGCAGGTACACACCGAACCCTTGGATCAGCTCACCGACGCCGTGCTCGCCGCCGAAACCCTCGGCGAGGTCGCCGACCATCTGATCGGCCATTTTGTGGACCAAGCCCGCAAATCCGGGGCGTCGTGGACGGAGATCGGCAAGTGCATGGGCGTCACCAAGCAGGCCGCGCAGAAGCGGTTCGTGCCGAAGGTGCCCACCGCCGAAGAAGCCTCCGCGCTCGACCCGAACGCGGGCTTCGGGCGATTCACTCCGCGCGCCAGGAACGTCGTCGTCGTCGCGCAGAACAAGGCCAACGAAGCAGGCAACAACGAGATCGGCCCCGACCACCTACTCCTCGGACTATTTGCGGACCCCGACGGCCTGGCCCCGAAGCTGCTCGCGGGTCAGGGCATCGACGCCGACAAGGTGAACAAGGCCGTCACGTTGCCGCCGCGGATCGACGACGTGCCAGTGCTGATCCCATTCAACGCCCAGGCCAAGAAGGTGCTGGAACTGACGTTCCGCCAAGCGCTTCGGCTCGGCCACAACTACGTGGGCACCGAACACCTCCTGCTGGCGCTGTACGAAGCCGAGGACGACGACGCCACACTGCATCAGCTGGGGGTGGACAGGGACCGCTTCGAGCGCGAGTTGGTCGCCGCTCTTTCGTCCTACACCAAAGGCTGATCTCACATCCGCCGCCGCGGCCGCGTCTTCATGATGTGAGGGTGCGACCGTTTGAGGACGTGGTGGCCGAGCACGGCGCGACGGTACTGAGGGTGTGCCGCGCCGTCGTGGGCCCCGTCGACGCCGAGGACGCCTGGTCCGAGACATTCCTTTCGGCGCTGCGCGCCTATCCCGACCTGCCCGCCGACGCCAACGTCGAGGCCTGGCTCGTCACGATCGCCCACCGCCGCGCCGTCGATGTCGGACGCGCCCGGTCGCGCCGCCCCGTGCCGACCGACACCCTGCCCGAGCGCCCCGCCAGTCACGCCGACCCCGCTACGCGCGATCCCGACCTGTGGACCGCGCTGCAGCGGTTGCCCACCAAACAACGCCAGGCGGTGGCCTACCACCACATCGCAGGCCTGCCGTTCGCCGAGATCGCCGAACTGCTCGGCAACTCCCCCGACGCCGCACGCCGCGCCGCCGCGGACGGACTCAAGACTCTTCGCAAGCACTATCGTGAGGACGAAACAGCATGACTACCAACCTTTTTGACGAACTCAATGCCGACGGGAGCGCACTGGCGCGGCTGCACCAGCGGCTGGAGCGTGACGCCGACAGTGCCGGCGTGCTCGACGTGGCCTACCGCACCGTCGACACGCCGGTCGGCACCCTGCTGCTGGCGGCCACGACCGCCGGACTGGTCCGCGTCGCCTACGACGTCGAAGGTCACGACGCGGTGCTGACGGGGCTGGCCGACCGGATCAGCCCGCGAGTGCTGCGCGCGCCTGCACGGCTGGACACCGTGGCGCGGCAGATCGACGAGTATTTCGCCAAGCGGCGCACCGTCTTCGAGGTGCCGGTCGACCTGCGACTCGCGGAGGGTTTCCGCCGCAACGTCATCGAGCATCTGCGTGAGATCGGCTACGGCCACCGCGAGAGCTACGCTGCCGTGGCCGCCGCGATCGGCAACCCGCGCGCGGTGCGGGCCGTCGGCACGGCGTGCGCCCACAATCCCCTGCCGGTCGTGATCCCGTGTCACCGCGTCGTCCGGTCCGACGGGTCGACAGGCCAGTACATCGGCGGGCCGCTGGCCAAGTCGACGCTGCTGGACCTTGAAGCTGCCTGAATGTGCCAATGAATACACCGGCGCGACGGTAGAAATAGGGACATGAAACTCAACGACGCCGCCCGCGCGCTCATAGGAGAAGGTACCGACGCGACACTCGTCACGCTCAATCCCGACGGCAGCCCGCAAGTGACCGTCGTGTGGATGGCCCTGGAATCCACACCGGACGGCGACGAGCTTGTCTCGGCGCACCTGACCGAATACCAGAAGACCCGCAACATCCGCCGCGATCCGCGGGTGGCCGTCACCATTCTGTCCACCAAGCATCCCAACCAGCAGACTCCGTACCTGGCCATCACCGGGACGGCCCGGATCGTCGAGGGGGGTGCTCCCGCGCTTCTGAAGAAGCTGGCCAAGACGATGCTGGGCAGCGACGAGCACTTCCCGCCGCCGAACGCGCCGGAAGGTCTGCTCACCCGCGTCCGGATCGACAAGGTGGGCGGTTTCGGATTGTCCTGACGGCCGTCCGGCTGTAACACGTTTCAGTTTGTGCCATCATGCGTGGGTGCATCGGTGCCTCGCGCTCCTCGTCGCCCTGCTGGCGGTGTTCGCCGGCGTTGTGGCCCCACCCGCATCGGCGGAGGGCACCCCGATCGGCAATCTTGGCGATACGCTGCACGTCGACTTCAAGGGCATCGTCGCTGACGTGACCGTCCACGACGTGATCCCCACCGAGGTTCCGCCGGGTTGGGGCTGGAACGGGTCGCCGCGCTGGCGCGCCCAAGGTGGACCGTGGAAGGCGCCGATCACCATCCATACGATGCAGGCGCCCAATCCGTACGCGATGGCATTGGCGTTCACGTTCACCGGCGTCACGCCGTATGCCGACGCCTACGTGTCCAAGCACACCGACGCACCCGACTCACTCGAGAGCGCCCTGCGGAATGCGCCGCCCGGGTCGACGGTCGACGGTGCCGTGTACTGGGACGTCTACCGCGCCCTGGTCACGAACGTGGTGCTGTACAACCCGCAGACCGGCGAGCATCTGGCGCAGTGGAACATCTGGCAGCCGGGAGCACCGCTACCGTAGAAACCGTGGCCATCGACGTCGCCGCGGCCGCCGAGGCCGACCTGCCCGAACTCGCCGACGTCGCCGCCCGCACCTTCCCGCTGGCCTGTCCTCCGTCGGTGACGCCGGACGACATCGCCGCGTTCATCGACGAGAACCTTTCGCAGGCGCGGTTCCGCGACTACCTCGCCGATCCCGACCGCGCGGTGCTGGCCGCCCGCGACGAAGGCCGAATCGTGGGATACGTCATGCTGATTCGCGGCGTTCCCGACGACGACGATGTGCAGCAGGCCGTCACGCTGCGCCCCGCGGTCGAGTTGTCCAAGATGTACGTGCTGCCCGACAGCCACGGCGCGGGTGTGTCGGCGGGGCTGATGACCGCGGCGTTGCGGCGCGCCGCCGAACTGGACGCCAAGTGCGTGTGGCTGGGCGTCAATCAGCAGAACCAACGCGCCCAACGCTTTTACACCAAGCACGGCTTTACCATCAACGGCACCAAGACTTTTCGGCTGGGTGCCGGTATCGAGAACGACTATGTGATGGTGCGCCCGCTGTAGTGGCGCGAACGTTCCTTACCGCTCGAAAATTCGAGAAACTTTCGAGCGGTAAGGAACGTTCGCGGTCAGCGGGAGGAGGTCAGCGCAAGCAGCCTCGACGTCGCCCGCAAGTACTTCTTCTTGAAACCGCCCGCCAACATCTCGGCGGAGAAAATCGTGTCCAGCTTCGTGCCCGATGCCACCACAGGGATGCCCGCGTCGTAGAGCCGGTCGGTCAACGACACCAGCCGAAGCGCGACGTTCTGGTCGTCGATCGGATGCACCCCGGTGATGAACACCGCCGTGACGCCCTCGATCAGCGTCAGATAGCGCGACGGATGCATGGTCGCCAGGTGTGCGCACAGTGCGTCGAAGTCGTCCAGCGTCGCGCCGGGAGTCTCGGCGGCGCATGTCGCGACCTCGTCGTCGCTCAGGGGGTCGGGCGCGGGCGGCAGGTCGCGATGGCGGTAGTCCGGCCCGTCGATCCGCACTGAAGTGAAAATGCTTGACAGAGTGCTGATCTCACGCAGAAAGTCCTGCACGGCGAAGCGTCCCTCGCCCAGCTGCTCGGGCAACGTGTTCGACGTCGCGGCCACCGACACACCGCGCGCGACCAGTTCAGACAACAGCCGCGAGATCAGGGTGGTGTTGCCCGGGTCGTCCAGCTCGAACTCGTCGATGCACACCGCGGTGTAATCGGCGAGCAGTTCGATGCACTCGACGAATCCGAACACTCCGGCCAGCTGGGTCAGCTCGCCGAACGTCGCGAACGCCGTTGGCGCGGCGGACATCGCCGACAACGAGTAGTACGACGATGCAAGCAGGTGCGTCTTGCCGACGCCGAACCCGCCGTCGAGGTAGATGCCGACGCCGCGCAGCGTCTCGCGCCTGCCGAACAGCTTCTTCTTGCCTGCCCGTCGCGCGACCGCCTCCTCGCAGAACTGCCTGCACGCCTGCACGGCCGCGGCCTGTGTCGGTTCGGACGGATCCGGTTTGTACGAATCGAAGCTGACGTCGGAAAACGTCGGCGGTGGAATCAGCTGGGCGATCAGTCGCTCGGGGGTCACGGTGGGGTGCCGATCGACCAGATGCGCGACACCACTGGACCCGTGCATGCACGCACCATAGCGACGTGCTGCAATTCTGCGTATGCCTGACGACGGTGCCGGGATACACCTCACAGTGCTGGGGGCGACCGAGTCGGTGGACGACGGCCGACTCGCGGACTTCTACACCTACCCCGAGAGCCTGAGGTCGTGCTGGGTGCGCGGCAACATGATCACCAGCCTCGACGGTGGGGCGGCCGACGACGGTAAGTCCGGCGGACTCGCGGGGCCGGGCGATCGGGCGGTGTTCGTGCAGATGCGTGAGGCCGCGGATGTCATCCTCGTCGGGGCCGCCACCGTCCGCGTCGAGAACTACTCCGGCGCCCAGCTGCCCGTCGCCGCGAGGCAGGCCCGACAGCGACGCGGCCAGGCCGAGGTGCCGCCGATCGCCATCCTCACCCGATCCGGCAACCTCGATCCGACTGCCCGGCTGTTCACCCGCACCGACGTGCCACCGCTGATACTGACCAGCGCGCGAACGGTCGAAGACACCCGCTGCCGGCTGGGAGCGGTCGCCGAAGTCATCGACGCGTCCGGGCCGGACCCGGATTCCGCCGATTCAGCGAGGGTCCTCGAGATCCTCGCCGAGCGCGGGCTCTTCCGCGTTCTCACCGAAGGCGGCCCGCTCATCCTCGGAAACTTGATCAACAACGATCTGCTCGACGAACTGTGCCTCACCGTCGCGCCGATACTGGTCGGCGGCAGCGCCAAGCGGATCGTCACCGGCCTCGGCAACGTGCACACCAGGATGCGGCGCACCCATCTACTCGCTGACGACGACGGATACCTATACACCCGCTACGTCCGGGCCCACTAGCAAGCAATCGGTACCGTGGTCGGCATGCGTCGGCGTCGTCACCTCGCCAAGGCCCTGTGCCTGGCAACCGTCTTGGCGTTCGTCGCCGCGTGCGCGCCGGGCCTGGCCGCCAATCCTCGCTACGCGACGGACTCCGGCGCGCGCCCACAGGGTGCGCCGCAGACCACCAAACCGCCGGCCGGCCCGCCGCCGATCGAGGCGCCGAAGAATGACCTGTCCTGGCGGGACTGCACCTCGCGGGTGTTCAGTGACGCCGCCGTACCGGCGCTTCCCGGCGTCAAGCTGGACTGCGCCAGCTACGACGCCGACCTCGATCCGATCAGCGGCGCCACCGGAACCGTGAGCATCGGCGTGGTGCGGGCCACGTCGGCGCAGACACCGCCGGACGCCGGGCCGGTCGTGATGACCACCGGATCGGACCTGCCGTCGTCGACCCAGCTGCCCGTGTGGCTGTCCCGGGCGGGCGCCGACGTGCTCAAGGCGCATCCGATCGTGGCGGTCGACCGCCGCGGCATCGGCATGTCCGGCGCGCTGGATTGCCGCGACCTGTTCGACCGTCAGGAGATGCTCGACCAGGCGCAGTTCCAGTCCGGCGACGACCCCGTGGCCAACCTCAACGCCGTCGCGCAGACCGCCACCACCAGCTGCACCGACACCATCGCGCCCGGCGACTCGGCCTACGACAATGCGCACGCCGCGGAGGACATCGAGCGACTGCGCAGCACCTGGGATGTGCCGACCCTCGCCCTGCTCGGCATCGGCAACGGCGCCCAGATCGCGCTGGCCTACGCCGGATCACACCCCAACAAGGTCGCCCGCCTCGTGCTCGACTCCCCGCTGCCGCTGGCCATCGCCGCCGAGGCCGCGATGGAGCAGCGCGTCAAGGGCGAACAGGCCGCGCTCGACGCCTGGGCCGCGCAGTGCGTTGCCACCAACTGCCCGCTCGCGCCTGACCCCAAGGGCGCGATCGACGCCCTGCTGGCTGCCGCGCGGGCCGGCAACGGTCCCGGCGGCGCGTCGGTGGCCACCGTCGCCGACGCCGTGGCGACCGCGCTCGCCTATCCGCGCGGCGACCGTGTCAACGCCGGCAACGACCTGGCCGCAGCCGTAGCCGCGGCCCGCTCGGGCAACTCCAACCAGCTGACCAATCTGATCACGGCCGCCGAGACGCTGCGCCAGACCGACGGCCAGTTCGTCAACAGCTGCAGCGACGCCCTGAACCGGCCGACACCGGACCGGGTCCGCGAGCTCGTGGTCGCCTGGCCCAAGCTCTACCCGCAGTTCGGCGCCGTCGGCGCGCTCAACCTCGTCAACTGCTTGAACTGGCCGAGCGGATCGGCCCCGCAGGATCCCAAGAACCTCAAGATTCCGGTGATGCTGCTCGGCGTCCAGAACGACCCGATCGTAGGCAACGAGGGCGTGGCGGCCGTGGCCGCAACCGTGATCAACGCGGGCACCACGAGCAAGCGAGCGATGTGGCAGGGCATCGGACACGGCGCCAGCATCTACTCGGCATGCGCGCTGCCGCCCGTCGTCGGCTACCTGGACAGCGGCAATCTGCCGCCCACCGACACGTACTGCCCGGCCTGACACCCGGCTGGAGGGGGTCGGTGTACGGTGCCCAGGTGCGCGATCTTGTCTCGGCCGCTTTCCGACCCCGCACCTCCCCACCGAGTGTCGCGACCGTTCTGCGATCGATCCTGTGGCCGTTGGCGATCCTGCTCATCATCCACCGCAGCTACGTGCTTGCCAGCAACGGCTACATCACCGACGACTACGGGCCGGTGTACCGCGCGGTGTCGAACTTCCGGCGCGGCTGGGACATCTACAACGAGCATCTGGACTACGTCGACCCGCACTACCTGTATCCGCCCGGCGGCACCCTGCTGATGGCGCCGTTCGGCTACCTGCCGGTCGACGCGTCGCGCTGGTGGTTCGAGAGCATCAACTGCGCCGCGATCATCATCGCCGCCTACTTCCTGATCCGGCTGTTCGGCTACACCTTCTCATCGGTGGCCTACCCCGCTGTGCTGGTGGCGATGTTCTGCACCGAAAGTGTGGTCAACACACTGGTGTTCGGCAACATCAACGGCTGCGTGCTGCTGTTGGAGGTGCTGTTCTTCCGGTGGATTCTCGACGGTAAGGTCAGCCACCAATGGTGGGCCGGCGTGGCGATCGGGTTATCGCTCGTGGTCAAACCGGTGTTGGCGCCGCTGCTGTTGCTGCCGCTGCTGAACCGTCAGTGGCGAGCGGTCGTCACTGCGATCGCCGTGCCCGTGGTGTTCAACCTGGCGGCGTGGCCTCTGGTCGCCGATCCGATGAACTTCATCACACGCACGCTTCCCTACATCTTCTCGATCCGCGACTACTTCAACAGCTCGATCCAGGGCAACGGCGTGTACTACGGCCTGCCGATGTGGCTGATCCTGTTGCTGCGCATCGTGTTTGCACTGCTGGCAGTGGTGGCCATCTGGCTGCTGTACCGCTACTACCGCACCCGTGACCCGCTGTTCTGGTTCACCACGTCCTCGGGCGTGCTGTTGATCGCCTCGTGGCTGGTGTCGTCGCTCGGCCAGGGCTATTACTCGATGATGCTGTTCCCGTTCCTGATGACGGTCGTGCTGCCGAATTCAGTGATCCGCAACTGGGTGGCGTGGGTCGCGGTCTACGGCTTCATGAGTGCCGACAAATGGCTGATGTGGCACTGGCCGACGACGGGCCGGGCCTTGGAGTACCTGCGCGTCACCTACGGCTGGTGTCTGATGCTGATCGTGGTGTCCTGCGTGCTCTACTTCCGCTATCTCGACGCCAAGGCAGAGGGCCGACTAGACGACGGCATCGATCCGCAGTGGATGAAGGATGTCCCGCCCCGTCAGCCCGTACCGGCATAGGTTTCGCTTCACCGGAGTGACGCGGTGAAGTCAGCTGTGTCTGCTTGCCTCCTGTGCAAGCTGCACACGTGAGCTGATCCCGAGCTTCGAGTACACGTGCGACAGATGCGCCTGCACGGTGCGCGGTGAGATGAGGAGCCGACTGGCGATTTCCTTGTTGCCGAGCCCCTCACTGGCGAGCTTGACCACGTCGAGTTCGGTCGGGGTCAAGGATGCCCAGCCCTCTGACGGACGTTTGCGTTCCCCCCGACCACGGCGCACGTAGGCGATCGCCTCGTCGATGGTCAACGCGGCACCCTCGTCCCAGGCCGCCTGGAAGTCTTGCTCGCCCAAGCTGTCTCGGACAGCCGAAAGCCGGCGCTCATGGTCGGCGTCCAGAGTCTTCAACCGGGAGATGTTTGTCCGAAGTCGCGCGGCGTCGGCCGCACCGAAGAGGCGTGCCGCCTCCCGGTGATTGCCTGAATCACCAGCGAGGTAGGCGAGACATTCGATCGCATCCGGGACGGTAACCACGTAGCCGTGCAACTCAGTTGCGATCGCCAGCGCCTCCCGGGCGTCACAGCCGGCAAGCTCCCCTTCACCGCACGCAATTTCGACGCGTGCCCGACACGACAGCGCAGCGACCAGCGAGATGCCCTGCGCGACGGCCACCCCCTCGTCGGCCCAACGACGAGCGGTCGTCACATCGCCACATGCTAAGGGCGCCAACGGCGCTAGCCCGTAAGCGGTTGCCGTGCCTGGCGTTTGCGGCGTGCGCTGCAATGCGACTTCATAGGCTTCGCGAGCAGCAGCCGGATCCCCCTCGGCCAGCCTGATAAGGCCAATCGCGGCATACACAATACGATCAATGAATTCGCCCAGCTGGGCGCCTTCCTCAACGACCGCATTCACCGCCGCCTGAGCACCGCGGACGTCGCCCATCCACGCCAGCGTAAAAACCTCGTTCACAAGCGCGGCTACCCAGGTAAACGGATCGCGCGCCGCTGTGGCTTCGGCGGCTAGATCGCGGAACAGTGCAGTGGCGCGTGTCATCTCCCCCCGGTACAGGTGCAGAATTCCGAGGGACAACCGGCACCGACGCGCGTTGAAGTCGTCACCGATCGATTCTGCAAGGTCGCGGCCTTCTGGCCCCGCTGCGATGATCGCGGCCGGGTCGCCCACCATCATCCCGGCCATTGCTTGCGACGCCAGAATCTGACTCAGCCGCCACCGGTCATCAAGCTCGCGGGCGAGTCTGCCCGCCTCTAGGAAGTCCGACCCTGCTACCTCGACGTCATAGGCGTAGAAAACCCCGTGCGCCACTAGGGCCCGGATCACCAGGGCCGGGTCGCCGAGCTCGCGAGCCAGGAGGAGCGCCTCGTCAACGATCGGCGCACCCTCAGCGGTGCCCAGCCACGAATGCAGCTGACCCTTGTCGGCGAGGGCTCGTACGCGCGCAGGATCCTTGGTGGTATCAGCTCCGGCCTCAGCAGCAAGGGCCGCATCCAGCCAGCCGAGCCCCTCCCGAATGCGCCACCGCGTCAGCCACAATGGCTGCAGCGACGCGGCGAGACGCAACGCCGGGTCGATGTCGCCGTTCTCAAAACTCCACGCGAAAGCGCTTCTGAGGTTGTCAATCTCACGTTCCGCCTGCACGAGGCGATCCGTGTGCCCTGCGCCCGACGGTGCGTCGAGTTCGGCTGCCATCGCCGTGTAGTAATCGCGGTGGCGGCCGCCCACCATGACGGCCTCCCCGGATTCGCCGAGCTTTTCCAGCGCGTACTGGCGAACGGTCTCGAGCAACCGGTAACGCGTTCGGCCGCCGATGTTTTCGGCGATCAAGAGCGACTTGTCGACAAGTAGGGTGAGTTGGTCGAGCACCTGATAGCGTTCCGCGCCCGCGTCACCGGCCACCGCGTAGGCGCCATGAAGGTCGAAGCCGCCCAGGAACACCGCCAACCTGCGGAACAGCACACGCTCGGTCTCGGTCAACAGCGCATGCGACCAGTCCACCGAGGCGTGCAGCGTCTGCTGCCGTCGCACCGACCTGCGGGCACCGCCGGTCAACAAGCGGAAGCGGTCGTGCAGCCCGTCAAGGATTTCATCGAGCGTCAGCGCCCGCACCCGCGCCGCGGCCAGTTCGATCGCCAGTGGCATGCCGTCGAGACGTCGGCAGATCTCCGTGACCGTTGCGGCATTGTCTTCGGCGACAGCGAATTCCGGCTGCGCGCGACGGGCGCGGTCGGCGAACAACTCGATGGCCTCGTCGTCCAGTGACAGCGACGGCACGACAAAGGTGACCTCGCCCGGAATCCCGATCGGTTCGCGACTCGTCGTCAGCAGCCTCAGTTCGGGACACGCGCCGAGCAGGTCCCTGGCCAGCGACGCACTCGCGTCGAGAAGATGCTCACAGTTGTCGAGCACGAGCAGCAGTCGGCGATCACCGATGAACCGGATCAGCGTGTCATCAGTCGAGCGGCCTGGCTGATCGGGCAAGCCCAACGCCCGCGCCACCGCAACCCGCACGACGTCGGGATGGGTGATCGGCGCGAGGTCGACGTACCACACGCCGTCGGGAATCTGATCAGGCAGTTGACCGGCCACCTCGACCGCCAGCCGGGTCTTGCCAGCGCCACCCGCACCGGTCAACGTGATCAGCCGGTTCTCGTCGATGAGTCGACTCACGTCCACCATCTGCGCACCGCGTCCGACGAAGCTGGTGAGTTGAACCGGAAGGTTCTGCGCTGCAGCGGTTTTCGCTACCCGAAGCCGCGGGAACTCGTTGCACAGATCGGGGTGGCACAGCTGAACGACCCGCTCGGGACGAGGCAAGTCACGCAGTGGGTGAGTCCCGAGCTCGCGCACCCACACACCATCCGGTAGTCGTTCCGCGATCATCTCGAACGTCACGCCGGACAGCACCGTCTGGCCGCCGTGCGCCAGATCCCGTAGGCGCGCCGTGCGATTGATGGTCGGGCCCATGTAGTTGGCCTCGTCCCGCAACTGGACCTCGCCGGTGTGCACACCGACCCGCAATCGCAGCGGCGCAAGTGGCGCCAACTGCAACTCCAACGCACACGCCACCGCATCGCTCGCGCGTGCGAACGCGAGCACGAAGCTGTCGCCCTCGCCTTGCTCGACGGGACGAACGCCTTGATGCCGCGCAACGACTTCGGTGAGCACGTCGTCGAGACGCGCGACGGCCGCCGCCATTTCCTTCGACTGGCTCTCCCAGAGCCGCGTTGAGCCCTCGACGTCGGCAAGAAGCAACGTCACCATGCCCGTTGGCAGTAGGTCCGTCATGCCAAGGTCGCTCCAGTCGGTCTGGCTCATGTTAGCCAGCGTGCGGCCACGACACCCCGGAAACATCGGCCAAATGGCCTATACCGCGCCGACCCGGGAATGAATGATCACGACGCCGCGGTTGTCAGTCAGCAATAGCTGAGTCTATCCAAGTAAACCTAGGGGTTCGCCATGTCGACATATCGCGCCGTCCAAGCCACCGGACAACATCAATTCGAGCTGGTCGAGCGCGAGCTCGTCGAACCCGAACCCGGCCACGTCCGCGTGCGCGTGCTCAGTTGCGGGGTATGCCACAGCGACGTCCTCGGTGTGGAGGGTGTCCGTCCCGACCCCAGCGCGCCGATCGTCCCCGGTCACGAGATCGTCGGCGTCGTCGACGCCGTCGGAGCCGGCGTGACGTCCTGGCATCCCGGCGACCGCGTCGGTGTCGGCTTCCTCGGCGGCCACTGCGGCGAGTGCGTGCAATGCCGGCGCGGCGATTTCGTCAACTGCCTCAATCAGCCGCAGCCGGGAACCACCGAGGACGGCGGCTACGCGGAGATGGTGTATGTGCGGGCCAGCGGCCTTGTGCGGGTTCCCGAGCTGATGAACCCGATCGATGCAGCACCGCTGCTGTGTGCGGGTATCACGACGTTCAACGCGCTGCGTAACGCTGACGCCCCTCCCGGCGCGCTTGTCGCCATCCAGGGCATCGGTGGGCTCGGCCATCTCGGTGTGCAGTACGCCAAGCAGCTCGGGTACCACACCGTGGCCATTGCGCGCGGAGCCGAAAAAGAGGAACTGGCAAGGTCTTTGGGTGCCGACGAGTACATCGACAGCGCGGCTGTCGACCCTGGTGCCGCGCTGCAGAGCCTTGGCGGCGCGGCGGTGATCGTCGCGACGGCCGCCAGCGGCGCATCGATGTCGCCGTTGGTCGCCGGGCTGGCTCCGCGCGGCCGGCTGGTGGTCGTCGGGGCCGCGACCGACCCGATTTCCGTGGACACGTCCGACTTGATCTTCGGTGGCCGATCGATCGTCGGCAGCCTGACCGGGTCCTCGATCGAGAACGAGGAAAACCTCGCGTTCAGCGTGACGCACGGCGTCAAGCCGATGACGGAAGTCATGTCGCTCGACGACGCACCCAAGGCGTACGAACGGATGATGTCCGGTGCCGCCCGCTTCCGGGTGGTGCTGGACATCGCAGGCGCCGAGAAATGACGATTCCGCCAATATTTGCTAAGGCAAAGGCTTGCCTTTGGGCACAGGCGCAGTATCAGTCCTGATAGCCCCTCAATCTCGTACGATTGATTCGCTCGCGGGGAGGTCATAGGGGGAGGCGAAGCGGATGGCGAACATCCCGGTAGATCCCCTTTTCGTGACCCCGGCGTGGCTCAGCGACGTTCTCCACGCAGACGTTCGGTCATGCGAACTCGAGCAGATCGCCGTCGGCGTCGGGCTGCTCGGCCGGTTGTTTCGGGCTCACCTCGAGGGCGGGCCGGACGTACCCGCTTCGGTGATCGTGAAGCTCCCGACGCTCGACACCAGCGTCCGGTCGCACCTCTGCGAAGCCGCCGACCTCTACCTCCGTGAGGTCCGTTTCTACGAGGAGGTCGGTCTCGCCAACCCGCTGCGCCCCGCGCGTCCGTACTTCGCCGCGTTCGAAGAAGCGACACACGACTTCGTACTCGTGCTCGAGGATCTGGGTGGGCTTCGGAACGCCGATCAGACCATCGGGTGCACCGCGACGGACGCCGAGACCGTGATCGACGCTATCGCCCGCCATCACTCCCATTGGTGGGACAACGATCGCCTCGCCTCGCTGCGGTGGCTGAAGCCTTACAGCGCTCCGCCGTTCCCCTCTGTCCTCGCCAACAATTACGAGGCCGCCTGGCCGATATTCGTTGAGCGCATCGGCTACGACATGTCCCCCGCGTTACGTGACTTCGGCGAACGGTTCCCGGCACTGATGCCGTGGTTCTTGGAAGAACTCGCCCGCCCGCCGCACACGTTCCTGCACGGCGATCTGCGGCTTGACCAATTGTTCTTCGCGGTCGGCGCCGACGACCCGCCGGTGATCGCACTGGACTGGCAGATCACCGGGAAAGGCCGCGGCGCATACGATCTGGGCTACTTCCTGAGCCAGAGCCTTACCGCCGACAGCAGGCGCAGCTGCGAGGATCAGCTGATCGAGCGCTACGCCGAGCGCCTGACCGAGCGCGGAATCGATTACCCCCGAGAACAACTGTGGCGCGACTATCGACTCACCACAGCCTGGTGCTTCATCTACCCCGTAGTCGCCGCAGGCCGGGTCGACATCGCCAACGACCGCCAGCTGGAGCTCCTGCGCACGATGCTGAATGGCGCCGCGATGGCGATCGAGGATCACGACGTCTTGTCGCTGAGGCCCGACTGACGATGGCCGAAAACCGCCGTGTCTGCACCGCTTGCGGTACGACGAATGAAGAGGACGCTCGCTTCTGCGAGGGCTGCGGCGGATCGCTCGCACGAGTCTGTGCGACCTGCGGCGTGGAAGCCAATGCGACGGCGCGGTTCTGCCGCGGATGCGGCGCGCCCCTCGACAGTCAGGTAACGCACGATGTCTCCGGCGCGGGCCCCGCTCGCAAGACCGTGACGGTCATGTTCGCCGATCTGGCCGGGTCGACCAGTTTCGAAGAGCGGGTCGACGCCGAGACGGCGCGCGAGGTGATCGGCCACTACCACGATGTCCTGCGGTCGACCGCGCAGCGTCACCATGCGGGCGTCATGAAGTACATCGGCGACGGGTTCATGGCGGTCTGGGGTGTTCCCGAGATCGGAGCCGACGACGCCGCCAACGCCGTCGACGCCGCGGTTGCGTTGCAGGAGCGCTTCGTCGACCTCGCTGCCCAGGTCGCCAACGCGCATGGAGTCGAGCTGGCGCTGCGCGTGGCGGTGAACACCGGCGAAGTCGTGGTGGGGGCCGGCGACGCCGACCTCGTCGGCGACGCGCTGAACGTCGGCGCCCGGCTCGAGGCCGAGTGCCCGCGCGGCCGCGTCGTGGTCGGCGAGGAGACATGGCGATCGACGCGCGGCCGGTACGGGTACGAGTCCCTCGGCCAAGTGCAGGTGAAGGGACGCACCGCGCCCGTCGCGGTGTATCAGTGGCTCGGGCGCCAGTCAGAGGCCGCGGACGCGACTCCGTTCGTCGGCCGCGCCGACGAGGTAAAACGGCTGCAGGCCGTCCTCGATGACGCGGTCGCCGCGCGGGCGGCCCGGTTGGTCACGGTCATCGGCGACCCCGGCGTCGGCAAGAGCCGGCTGGCGGCGGAGTTCACCGGCGCCCAGGCCGATGCCCATGTTCTCCAGGCCCGGTGCGCCGTCGAAGGGACCGTCGCACTGGCGCCGATCGTCGAGGTGCTGCGGGCCTGCGACCTCGAAACCGAGGTTCCCACAAGCGTTCCCGAACGCGATCGGCTGCTGCGTGACCTAAACGGATTGACGACCGGCGTTCCAGGCTCTGTCGAAGAGACCTTCTGGGCGCTACGCCGGTTCGTGGAGGTGCTGGCGTCGGGGCGCCCGGTTCTGCTCGTCCTCGACGATATTCAGTGGGCCGACACGCTGCTGCTCGACTTCATCGAGCATCTCGTCGAGTGGGTGCAGGACGTGCCCGTTCTCGTGCTGGCGCTCGCCCGGCCCGAGCTCCGCGAGATCCGGCCAGACCTCGTAGCCGTCAGCCGCTGGGTGTCCGAAGCGGTTCTTCTCGGTGGCCTCGACGCCGGAGCGACCGCAGAACTCGCCGCCAAGGTGCTGGGCGCAACCCAGTTGCCCGACGAACTATTGCGCCGCCTACCGTCCTCGACCGGAGGCAATCCCCTGTTCGTGCGTGAACTGATCGGGATGCTCGCGCACGACGGGGTCCTCGTCCGGCAGCCGGCCGGCTGGCGCCTCACGATCGACGTTGACGCCATCGCCATCCCGCCGACGATTCACGCGCTGCTCGCATCACGGCTGGAGCGGCTCGACGCCACCGATCGGCGCATCCTCGAGATCGCTTCAGTGGTCGGTAGCGACTTCTCGCTGGGCGCCGTGCGCGCGCTCGCGGACAGCTCTCCGACGGGAATCAAGTTGTCCCTCAACCGACTTCGTCGGCTCGAACTCGCTCAACCGAGCGGCGCATACGTCGGCGACGAACCGGTCTGGCGCTTTCATCACGTTCTCATTCGCGACGTCGCCTACCGTCGGCTGCTGAAGTCAGACCGCGCGGACCTTCACGAGCGGCTGGCCGACTGGGCGGCCACGAGCGGACCGAGCGTGGCGTTCGATTCCGACGAGATGATCGCCCGGCACCTGGAAGCCGCCCACGGCTATCGACGCGAGCTCGGCACACTCGACGAGCACACCGGCGCTCTCGCACTCAGGTCCGCCCGCCATTACGCCGCGTCGGCCCGCCGTGCCCTGGACCGCGACGAGCTCGTCTCGGCAGGCACTCAGGCGGCCCGCGGCGCGGCGCTGGCAGCTGCCGACGAGGGGGTCCACGCCGACCTGCTGCTGATCGGCTGCGAAGCCTTCCTATCGGCGGGCGACGTGGCTTCCGGCGCTCCCCTCGTCGACGAGCTCGACCGCATCGCGGGTGACGAGCTGGCGCCATGGGCGACGTGTTACCGGTGTCAATTCGTCGTCTACACCGATCCCGAGCGGCTGTTGGAGGTCGACGCCCGCCTCCAGGGCGCCATCGACGAGTTCGGCCGCCGCGAAGATCCGGCGGGGCTGGCGAAGGCGCACAGGGTGCGGGCGGGTGCGCGGGCTCGCCTCGGCCGGATCGGCGACTGCGAAGTCGACCTCTTCGATGCGCTGATCGCGGCGCGACGGAGCGGGGACCATCGACAGATCACCGCGGCAATGGGCGCGGCGCCAGCGGCGGCGCTGTGGGGACCGAGCCCAGTGCCGAAGGCAGGCGGCCGGTGCCTCGACGTGGTTCGGATGCAGCGGATGACGACGGCCGCACCGTCGCTCGAGGCGACGTCGTTGCGCTGTCTGGCGGTGCTGGAATTTCTTCGGGGTCGGCCGGACAAGGCCCGCACGATGCTGGCCGACGCCCGCCAGGTCGTCGCCGACCTCGGCCTGCGTCATGGGCTGATGGAGACGGAGTTGTTCGCGGGAATCATCGAGTCGATGGAGGGCGACCCGGTGGCCGCCGAGCCGCACTTCCGCACGGCACTCGAGGGATTGGACGCCCTAGGGGTGGGCGCCGACGCCGGTCAAGCTGCCGCGCTTCTCGCGCGATCGGTGCTCGCCCAGGGCCGCGTCGGCGAAGCCGACCGGCATGCCGCTGAAAGCGAGCGCCTCGCAGGCCGCAACCTGAAGACGGCGATCGCGTGGCGCGCGGTGCGGGCGGAAATCCTTGCGGCCCAAGGGCGGGACGCAGAGGCAGTCGCCATGGCCCGGGACGCGGTGTCGGTCGCCGCAGGCACCGACCTGGTGCTCGACCACGCCGAGGCCTGCCTGGCACTGGGCCGGGTGCTTGCCGCTGCCGGAGATGCCAAGGGCGCCAACGACGCCCGCAATAACGCTGAGCAACTCTATGCAGCAAAGGAAGTAGCGAGCGCGATGGGTCGAGTGGTTGCGCCCCTCATTCCAACAACATCGCAAGCCGCGCCTGATGAGACTGGGCCCGCAACGTCGCGGCTGGCAGTCAAGAATCGGGCAAGCGGGACAGTCGACGCCACATGGCGGGCTTATCGAGGTCACAACATCAGCGGTGCCGTCGCTGACTTTTCGGATCGGTACGTATATGACGATCGGAGGCGACTCAGCGGTGACCCGATCCAGGGCATTGCTGAGATGCGCGCAGCCGCCGAGCGCGCCCTCGAGCAGTACCCACACTGTGAATGGCGCACGCTCGCCGTTCGAGGCGAGAGGCTCGAACTACGTTGGCTTCGCATGTGGGATGACGCCGGTAACGAGGCGACGACCCTGAACATATTTGAGCTCGACGATCACGGGCGGATCGAATGTTGGCGTCGCTTCGATGAGGACGACTTCGAGGGCGCCTACCGCGAGCTCGAACGCCGATATTATTCGGGTGAGGGCGCAGCGTATGCCGAAGCAGGCGCTGTTGCCACCGACTGGATCACAGCCCTGAACCAAGGCGATCTCGATCGGTTGCTCGGCGACCTCACCGTCCCCGACCTCCGCATCGAGAACCGGTCGCGGTCGGTCCTCCCCGAGCGTTCCATGGCGGAGTTCCGCGCCAGCCTTGACGAGCTCAACGCGATGGTCGCCTCGGCTCGGACGTGGAACTCGGTGCTGCATTGCCTGTCGCCGACCTGGAGCGTTGCCCGGCAGGAACGGGAAGCCGTGGGACCAGAGGGCGAACAGTACGCATGGGAGCGGGTCATCGCGTGCGAAGTCATCGACGGCCGCGTCGCGTCGGTGTGCGAGTTCGACGTCGAAGACGAGGAGGCAGCGTTCGCGTACGCCGAGGAACGGATACGAGTGACCGCCAGCCGACTCTCCGTCAGGAACCGGTCGTGCGAGGCAGCACTCGGGGTGGTCACCGCGCTGAATGTCCACGACATCGACCGCGCCTTCACCTACATCTCGAATGAGTATGTGTATGACGATCGGAGGCGCCTCAGCGGGGCTCCCATCCAGGGACGTGCAGAGCTGCGAGTCGCTGTTGATCGAATCCTGGAGCAGTACAACCACTTTGAGTGGCACACTGTCGCGGTACGGGGCGACCGCCTGAATCTGTTCTGGAGCCGCTGGTCTGACGATGCCGGGAACCAGACGGCGCATCTGCATGTGTTCGAGATCAACAGCGATGGGCTGATCGATTACGAGGGCCGCTTCGACGAGGACGATTTCGAAAGCGCCTACCGCGAGCTCGAGCGCCGTTACTACGCCGGGGAGGGCGCGGCGTACGCCGAAGGAGGCACCGCGGCCAGTGAAGCGATAACGGCGGTGAACCGGGGCGACTTCGACCGGTTGTTCGGTGAACTCAGCACCCCGGGCATGCACGTCGAGAACCGGTCGCGCTCTGCGTTCCCCGACCGTTCGGCCAGCCAGTTGCGCACCAGCTTCGGGGAGCTGAACGCCTTGGTCGCCACATCTCGGACGTGGCTCTCGGCCGTATGCTGGCTTTCGCCTACGTGGGGCGTCACCCGCCTTGATCGCGAGGCCGCCGGCCAGGACGGCGAACTGTACGCGTGGACGCGCATCCTGGTGCTCGAGATCAACGATGGGCGACTCGCTTCGATGTGCGAGTTCGAGATCGACGACGAAGCATCAGCTTTCGCCTATGCCGAGGAACGGATGCGGGCGACGACAAGCCGGCTCGCCGTCACCAACCTCGCCAGCCAAACTGCGCAAGCCTTACACCGGGCGATGAGCGCCGCTGATCTCGAAGCGACAGTCGGGTGCTTCTCAGATCGCTTTGTCTATGACGATCGCCGGCGACTTAGCGGTAACCCAATCCGCGGTACGGCTGAAGTGCGGGCCGCCGCTGAGCGCATTGCCCAGCAGTACAGCCGCTTCGACGCGCGCACGCTGGCCGTGCGAGGTGAGCGCCTCCACCTGGCTTGGGGCCTGTGGTCGAATGATGCTGGGTACGAGACGACCCACCTGTACGTCCAGGAAATCGGCGATGACGGTCGGATCGTCTATGAAGGCCGCTTCGACTCTGACGACTTCGAAGCCGCCTATCGCGTGCTCGAAGAGCGCTACTACGCCGGAGAGGGCGCGGCGTTCGCCGAAGCGGGTGCCGCGACGGCCGGCTTCGCGCTCGCCGTCAACCACGGCGACTTCGACCGGGCGTTCGGCGGGCTCGTCGCCGCCGACTTACGACTAGAGGACCGGTCGCGATCGGTCTTCGGTGATCGCTCCGCAGCCGAGTTTCGCGCAGCCCTCGAAGAGCTGAACGCGATGGTCCCTTCGGTGCGGACGTGGTTCGGTGCCGTCTGCTGGATGTCACCGGACTGGGTCGTGACCCGCGTCGACCGAGACGCCGTGGGACAGTACGGCGAGCAGTACCGATGGACTCGGGTCGCCGTGATCGCGGTCCATAACGGCCGTCTCGCGTCGGTGTGTCAGTTCGAGCTCGAGGATGAGGCGGCGGCGTTCGCCTACGCCGAGGAGCGGATGCGCGCAACCAGCAGCCGGCTCGCCGTCACGAACCGCGCCAGCCAAACTGCGCAAGCCTTACACCGGGCGATGAGCGCCGCTGATCTCGAAGCGACAATCGGGTGCTTCTCAGATCTGTTTGTGTATGACGATCGTCGGCGACTCAGCGGTGACCCAATCCGCGGTGTGGCTGAACTGCGGGCCGCCGTTGAGCGCATCCTGGCGCAATACAGCCGCTTCGAGGTGCGCCCGCTAGCCGTCCGCGGTGAGTATCTGGAACTGGGCCGGGCCCGCTGGTCGAACGCGGCCGGATACGAAACGACATACCTGGATCTGTCCGAAATCGATGATGACGGTCGGATCGTCTATGTAGGCCGCTTCGACGAGGACGACTTCGACAGCGCCTACCGCGAGCTCGACCGTCGCTACTACGCCGGAGACGGCGCGGCGTTCGCCGAAGCGGGTGGCTTGATAACCGACTACATGATCGCCCACAACCAGGGCGATCTCGACCGCTTGTTCGGCGAACTCACTGCCCCCGACATGCGATTTGAGAATCGGTCCCGCTCAATCTTCCCGGATCGCTCGGTCGCCGAGTTTCGTGCGAGCGTCGAGGAGCTGTCGAAGATGGTGTCCTCGGCGCGCGCGTGCTATTCGGCCATGAGGTGGCTGTCGCCTAGTTGTTGTGTCACTCGGCTGGACCGCGAGGCGGCGGGCCCAGAGGGCGAACGGTACACGTGGGCGCGAATCTACGTCGGAGAGGTCCGCGATCGGCGGATGGCGCGGGTGTGCCAGTTCGAGCTCGAGGACGAAGAGGCGGCGTTCGCCTACGCCGAGGAACGGGTTCGGGCAACCAGCAGCCGGCTCGCGGTCGCGAACAAGGCCCGCGAGAGATGGGATGCGTTGTGGCGCGCCGGGCGCGCGCATGATGTCGACGTCATGGTCGGGTGCTACGCCGAGCCGTTTGAGTACGACGACCGCCGCCGGTTGCGCGGCAACCCGCTTGTCGATTTGCGAATGGCCGCTGAACGCATCCTCACGCAGTACACCGAGTTCGAGGGTCGCACACTGGCGGTACGGGGTGAGCGCCTGCACCTGGGCTGGACCCGCTGGTCGAACGAGGATGGTTTCGAGACGTCCTATTTGATCGTGCATGAGGTCGACGAGATCGGGCGCTTCAGCTACGAGGGTCGGTTCGACGAGGACGACTTCGAGGGCGCCTATCGCGAGCTCGCGCGGCGCTATAGCGCGGTGGAAGGCGCGGCGTTCGCGCAAGGTGCTCACATCGGGGCAGAGTGGCTCATCGCCGTCAGTAGAAGCGATTGGGACCGGGTGTTCGGTGAGCTCACCGACCCGGAGATCCGCGTCGTAAGCCGGTCGCGAAGAGGGTTTCCGGACCGCTCGGCCGCAGAGTTTCGCAGCAGCTTCGAGGAGCTCAACACAGTGCTCGCCTCCTCGCGGGTTTGGAACTCCGCCGAGCGCTGGTTGTCGCCGACCTGTTGCGTCGGTCGCAATGAGCGGCGGGCGGTGGGGCGAGAAGGTGAGAAGTACGAATGGACACGGCTCTTCGTGTTCGAGGTGGCTGACGGCCGATGCACGAGTATGTGCGAGTTCGAGGTCGATGACGAGGAAGCGGCGTTCGCATACGCCGAGGAGCGGGTGCGTCGCGCTGAACATCGCTAGCGTGGAGGCATGACGACCCCAGCCCCCAAGCTGCAGCTGACCGACGACGAGTGGCGCAAGAAACTCGCGCCCGACGAATACGCAGTCCTGCGCCGCGCCGGCACCGAGCGGCCGTTCACCGGCGAGTACACCGACACCACGACCGAGGGCGTCTACGAGTGCCGCGCCTGTGGCGCCGAGCTGTTCCGCAGCGGCGAGAAATTCGAATCCCATTGTGGCTGGCCGTCTTTCTTCGATCCGGCCGACTCCGATGCGGTCATCCTTCGGCCCGACGACTCACTTGGGATGCACCGCGTCGAGGTGCTGTGCGCCAACTGCCACAGCCACCTAGGCCACGTCTTCGAGGGCGAGGGCTACCCGACGCCCACCGATCAGCGCTACTGCATCAACTCGATTTCGCTGCGGCTGGTGCCGAGCCAGCCCTGATCGACGTTGAGGCGAACGAACGCGGTGTCCTCGCCACAACATGGCTCGGAATTGACAATCAGCGCGGGAATCACCGACGCGGCCTGACACGCGTCGAACGTGACGCCTATCGGCGTCACGTTCGTAAGCGGAGGCGCCTTTACGCGGTCGCCGGCACCAGGCCGACGGCGGGGCGGAACTGGCGGAACGAGCGGGCGGGACGGGCGGCGCGGTTGCTGCGCCAGTTGCCGAACTCGTGGACGACCGTGACGCCGACCGGAATGAACAGAGGAGACAGCACAATCAGGAAGATCACGATCGGGAAGAGCATTGGATTTCTCGCATTCTCCGCGGAGCGGAATCGTCGGTCTTTGTCTTGGGGAAACTCGCCGCTGAGTTCGTGGACAAGAATTTAGGTGCGGCGGCGCAGCCAGACGATGTCGCGGAGCGACCAAGTCTTGACGGCGTCTTATCGTCTGGAGACAAAAGGCGCCGATTCGCGAGCGTTGTCCCTGGAAACAAGCGTTCGTCCTGACCGGTGTTCTTCCTGATCGCGGCCAGATACTCATCGGGTGATTGGCACCGACTCGTTCACGTTCGCATCGCAGGTCGACCAGGCACCGATCTTCGTCCGCAGGTCGCCCACGCGCTCGATCTGCGCGGGCATGGCCGGACCGCGGGTCCCGGCAAGCTGGGACAGGCGGGGATCACCGCCTGGCATGACATGACGGCCGATATCAAGCAGCTTGCCGACATCGCGAGGGCGGAGCATCGTGACCTGCCGCTGATCGCGTTCGGGCGCAGTGATCTCCTGGCGGGCGCCGTTCGTCAAGGATGTCGAGAACCGCACAGGTTGTGAATGGCAGACCAGCGACCCCGACGAGATACGGAAATTCCGCAGCGGCCCCTTGTGCGCCAAGCCGTTTTCGAACAGCATGACCTACTCGGTCATCAAGGGTTTCCACGACCTGTGGCTCCCCGAGAACGAAGCGCGTGTTCCGCTCGACCTGCCGATCCTGTTCATCGCCGGGGCCGAGGACCCTGTCGGCGGCAAGACACAGACGATCCAAGTTCTGATCACCCGCTACATGAACCACGGCCATCGCGC
Source organism: uncultured Actinomycetota bacterium (assembly GCA_963698965.1). Classification (GTDB taxonomy): domain Bacteria; phylum Actinomycetota; class Actinomycetes; order Mycobacteriales; family Mycobacteriaceae; genus Mycobacterium. Next base: position 705,646 of record CAVOSY010000029.1, on the reverse strand, counting down.
CCTCGAATACCGCTTCTATGCAGGTGGCCGGCACGAGATCTTCAACGAGGTAGAGAAGGACAGCGTCCATCGCGGCATCGGCAAATGGATCTCGTCGATTCTGGACCGCTGATCTGTCAGCGTTCGGCGCAGACAAGTGTCACCACCAACACGGAGAGTTCAGGCGCGTTGGTGCGCAGCCAATTTCGCTCACGACGTCGGCGCTGAGGGACAACGCTTACCCTAAGCCGGATACCGTTTGGATGAGGACGACAAACGACAAGAGACCGACCACGGCTACGCACACGGTGGCGACGGCTTTGAAGATGGGGCCGTTCTTGGCCGGGCCCAGCACCGTCGATCTATTGGCGAGAATCAGTATGTACGTCAGCAGCAGCGGAGTGATGACTCCGTTGAGCACTTGGGCGTTGACGACGAGCGCGACGAGGTTGCCGGGCGCCAGTGCCACCGCGGCACCGACAATGATCTGGAGCGTGAAGATGCCGTAGAAGAGCGGAGCCTGCCGCAGTTTCGCCGACACGGACCGCGGGGCGCCAACAGCATCCGCAACGGCGTACGAGGTCGACAGCGGCACCACCGACGCTGCCAGCAGCGACGCGCCGAGCAGACCCGCGGCGAAAAGTGCTGGCGCCGCCGGTCCGACCGCGGGCCTTAAAGCCTCGGCGGCCTGTTGCGCCGATTGAAGCGGCCCGGTCCCGCCGATCGCTGCCGCGGTCGCGATGATGATGAAGATGCTGATGATGTTGCTCCAGATGCTGCCGCTCACACTGTCGATGCGCTCACTGCGGTAGTTGGCGGGAGTGATGTGTTTGTCCACAACGGCCGAGGCATCGTAGAACTGCATATAAGGAGTGATGGTGGTGCCGATGAGGGCAACCGCAAGCACCAGAAATGCATGACTGGCCGGGAAATGGGGCGACACCAGGTTGGTGAGGACTTCATGACCGTTGGGATGGCCGAGAAATGCGGCGATTGGGTACGTCAGGAAAGCCAGTGTCAGCACCATAAACAGCCGCTCGGCGCGCGAGTAGGAGCCCAAAACGGTTAAGGTCCAGACGAAGACGGCGGCGATCGGCACAGAGATGAAGCGGGAGACGCCGAAGATCTCCATGGCTGCGCCGACCCCTGCGAATTCGCTGACTGTCAGACCGGCGTTGGCGACAAGCAACAGTGTCATCGCCGCGAACGTGGCACGAGGTGAGAACTGTTCCCGGATCAGGCCGCCGAGCCCCTCGCCGGTGTAGACCCCCAGCCGTGAGCACATCTCCTGCACGACGATCAACGCCACGGTGACGAGCACCATCAAAAACAGTGTGCGGTAGCCGAATTGGGCACCAGCGCTTGCGTACGTCAAGATCCCGCCGGCATCGTTGCCTGCATTGGCGGCGATCAGCCCGGGCCCCAGGATGGCCAGCACCGCCAGCACTCGGGCGGTCCAGCGACGACGCCCAGGCTGCGCGCTGACCGTAGAGTTTGGCGCCGTCATCGGGCATAGCTCCGCAGCATGGCGCGTAACCGGGCCCGATCGGCCTCATCGAGCTCGGCCAGCAGGGCCTCACGATGGTCGGGGTCGAGCTGACGCAACGCCTCGGCCGCAGCAGACGGGTGTGCCATTGCGACCAACTGGGCCTGCTGATGCCGGTTGAGATCGGAAAGGAGTGCCACCACTTCCGGTCCGCGCAGCTCTTTCAGTTGGGCGGCCGAACGCCCCAACTGCAGGCCACTCCCTGTGGTACCTGCCGCGGTCGTCGGTGCGGACTGCCATGCCGTGGTGATGTCCGTGAATCGCGGCACGAAGGCCTGCAGCTGGGCCCAGTCGATGACACGATCCGGTGGCGGGCAGGCCCTGCGCCGGGCAACGAGTCTTCTGCCGAAGGACAACAGGCCCACGTCGATACCCGCCAGCTCCCAGCCTTGCGGCCCATTCAGGAGATACGCGTCGGCCGCCCGTACGACCTGCACCCCGGACGTGTCGACAAGCTGGCGATCAAGAACGTCACGGGCAAGGGCTACGTCGTCGTCTCCCCAGACCGGCCGCCACTCCATTCGCGCATCGGATCGCAGGCGGATTTCGGTTTGAGTCAATGTCACGTCGGCCGGTCGCACGGCCGCAAGGGCGCCACGCACTTTGACGAAAACCCCTGTGACCGGAGGGTGCTCGTTGGCGGCGTCCCAGCGCACGACGATGTCGCTGACTCTCCCGATTCGCGTACCCGCGCCGTTGCGGACGGGGCGGCCAACGATGTGGGCGACCGATAGCACCCGGTCAGCGAGGGTCCCGTTGAGAGCGAAGCGCTTACGCGACACGGCCCACGCCCGACGGCTCTTTCCCGGTTTGGTCGGTAGCGGATTCATGCCGGCTGGCGTGATGTGTTCCACGTCGCCACTCCCCAAATGACCACGACGTCAAGGGCTATCAGCACAATTGCGCCCGTCGGGTAGTACGGCATCCAAAGGAAGGTGACCACGATGGCCAAGCAGGTGACGATGATTGCCGCACCTCGTGCCCACTGTGCGCTCAAGAAGAGGGCAATGGCGACGCCGGCCAACACCATCCCCGTCAGTATGTTCGCCCATCCCCAACCGGAGAGTTGGAAGGTGTACTCGTAGCCAGGCCCAGAGACCACCAAATCGTTGGCGGCAAGGGCGAATACACCGACGAGGAACGTCAATATTGCGCTGGTCAACATGAGAGCGCCTGCGGCGAGCGTTGCCGTTGTATTCGGGGACGACACCTGTCCGGTCATACGGTCGGGGTCTAGTGAACTGGTGGTCATGGCTGACTCCGATCTCTTGGTCAATCACTCAGGGCAGTGGTCAACCGGTCCGATACGTCGTCGATGGCATGGCGTGCGGTTTTGGCGGCTTTGCGGGTTTGGATCGCTTGGATGGCTTGGCCGATGCCGATGACGATGAGCCATATGCCGGTGGCCAGGGTGAGCACAGCGATGGACTCAAATGGCCACACCAGCACCGCCAGGCCGGCGATCACCGAGATGATGCCGACGACGACATACGAGCCGCGGCCCGGCAGATCCCTCTCGCCAATACCGACGGCCACCGCGGTCACACCTTGGAAGATGAAGCCGATTCCGATCCACAGCGACAGCAGCAGCACCGCATAGCCGTCGCCGAAGTGACGGAACGACATGATGGCCAGAACTAATGACAGCGCGCCGCTGATGAACAGCATCACCCGAGTGGCCGCCGACCGGGGCAGCGTGAAGCCCAAGTACAGTTCGACCATGCCGCTCAGCAGCAGATAGACGCCGAACAGGGTTGAGGCGACAAGGATCGATGGCCCGGGCCATGCCAGCACGAGGACGCCCAGGACGATGGTTAACAGACCAGCTACCAATTTGCCTTTCCACAGCCGTTGCCCGACAAGGCTATTCATCGCGATCCTCGTTTCGTCATAGATATGGATGCCGGCGTTGGGTTCGCCGATCCTTCGATCGTCGACCGCATCACTACCGGTGTCGATGTCACCGGGGACAACGCCACTCACCGTTTGATGTCACCGCTAACACCGAACGCACATCACTCGCCGTGGAGAAGTGCTTCACTGCCGTTCCCGGCGCGCTCGTATCGCATGGGCCGCAGCTCCTTGTGGGCGCGGTCGCGGGACAATAGGTCGGCGATCGTCTCCCGGCGCACGAGTTCCCGGGCACGTCCGTCCTTCACTGCGACCAGCGGTGGTCGGCCCACCATGTTGTACGTTGACGCCATGCTGTGGTGATAAGCGCCGGTGCACGCCATCGCAAGCAAGTCGCCGGCATGTAGGTCGGTCGGTAACGGGATGTCGCGAGCGATCGCATCATCTGATTCACGATGTCGGCCAACGACCGTCATCGGCTGCGTCGGCGTCATTGAGTGACGGTTAGCGAGCGCGATGGGATGGCGCGCGTCACGAAGCGCGACCTGCGGGTTGTCGCGCAATCCGCCGTCCACCATTACGATGGCGCGGCCGTCGGGTTGTGACTGCACCCATAGGACCCGGTAGAGCGTGATACCCGCGCGCGCGCTGATCGCGCGACCCGGCTCGAGCACAATAGTTGGGCGGGGAAAGCGCTCAGCCGCACAAGATGCGTCCAGTGCATCGTCGATGAAGTCCCGGAGCGCATCGAGATCCAACTCCGGGTCGCCGGATGCATACGGGACACCTTGTCCGCCACCGATGTTCAGCTCAGTCAGTATCATCCCGTGACGGGCACGGACCTCGGCCATCAGTGCGACCATCTGTCGAATGGCTTCGCCGTAAAGCGAAGCGTCGGTCACCTGCGAACCGATATTGCAGTGCAGCCCGGCCAGGTTCAGCAGCGGTTGTTCAAGTGCCCGCTGGATCGCGTCGGCGGCATGCCCGTCGATGTCCGACGAGACGCGGAGCTGTACGGCTTGAGGTTGACGCACACCGGCGGCCAGAAGAGCGATCTCCGTCGGGCCATCCACGACGATTCGTCCTACCCCGGCGTTAGCCGCCTTGCACAACTCGCCGGGAGTCGTGGCCATGCCATGCATGACGATTTGGTTCGGATCCACGCCCGCGACAAGCGCGGTCGCGAGTTCGCCGTGCGAGCACACGCCAACACCTGCTCCCTCCTCCGCGGCCCACCGTGCGATGGCGGTGGTCAGCAGCGCCTTTCCTGCGTAGGTCAAGCGAGCCTCCGGGAGCGCCGCGCGGTAGCGTCGAATCCGATGACGAAAGTCGTCCTCGTCGACGACATAGGTCGGGGTGCCGAATTCATCGGCGACTTCGGCCAGCGTCATCCCGCCGACACAAAGCCCGCCAAGCTCATCGACGTGAGTGTTCAGTGGCCATATCGCCCGGTCTAGTCGGGGCGTGACGGCGTGCCGCAGCGACGGCAAGATCTCGAAGAGAGTCATCGAACTGGCTTCTACTTCCACAGTTGTTGCCCAACAATACTATTCAATCGTTAGGGACGCTCAACGCCGACGTCGATGTCGCCACGGACAACACACTGCAATCACTGGTGTGGCCGACAACATCGACGGACTCCGCAATTCGCCGGACGATCGAGTTATCCAAGAGCAGACGCTGGCACCGTTTTCACGACGGCCACAAATCGAGTGCAGACGAGGACACGATGACCGCCATTACCCGAATACGAACACGGTGTCTGCCATGACAGACGTCAACGTCTTGATAATCGTCGGACTCCGTGCGGCTTCCGTCAATCGCGAACTCACGAAGGTCGCGGCCGACAGTTCAACGGACGGCATAGCGTTGAACATGTTCGACAGCCTCACCGAATTGCCCCGGTATCGCGAAACGTTCGAAAATAACCGAACGCCGAGTTCTGTCGAAGATTTGCGCACGGCCGCCGCAGAGGCGGACGCGGTGATCATTGTGACGACCTACCACGGGCATGTGCCCGCTGCGGTACATAACGCCATCGATTGGCTTACGCGTCGATGGGATCAGGCTGCCCTGCATGACAAACCGCTCGCCGTGATCGGCCGCGCTTCGGGCTGCTACAGCGGTGTCTGGTCACACCAAACGGAGGATGCCGACCGCATTGCGGAATCCCGCGTCATCGAGTCCATCACCGTGTCCAACCTGGCCGAGGCAATCAGGAAGCTCGCCTGCGAAGTGGACGCCGCCGGTCAACACACGGGCACGAATTCTGCTGCTCACCAACCACAGAGATAGGAGAACTGATGCAGTACAAGGCAATTGCTGCGGCACTCGGCGCAACGTCACTGCTCGCAATGGGGATCACGGTTGCTGCGGAGCCAGCGAAAAGTAGCTATAGCATCGACGGTGCCGCCACGACAGTGACGCAGGGACAGGACCCAACCACGATGACCAGGGCGTCGTTTGCGCCGGTCGTCAAGGCGACACCAGCCTGCGGATTCATGAGTCAGTGCTCGTATTGATGAGGTTCGGTGGCGGCTGCGGACGCCGACACAGGGCGATGGCAATCTGATTCGCCACCGCCGTGAGGCACAACGTACCAATCGCTGACGCCCACAACATGATCCCTACAGCCTTGGATTCGCCTATTTTTGAAGGTGTGGTCGTACGATCCACTTTGACGGCGCCACAATTCATTTTGGCTCTTGCCGCGCTTTAAGGCGTTGTCGTCGCTACAACGCTGCTCGCGCATCGGTGTTGTCAACAACCGTCCACATGGTCACATCAGACGGCGGTGTACCTCGAAAGCCAAACATAGTTCGGCAAGATCCTTCGGCCGCGAGAGGGATCGGCCGGTGTGTTTCTCGATTCGACGCAGCCGGTGACGGACGGTGTTCGGGTGGCAAATAAGTACCTCGGCCGCACCGTACACCGACGCATCGTTGTCCAGCCACACCCGAAACGTTTCAAAAAGCATCTTCCGGTCCACGTCGGGAAGATCGCCAAAACCGTCCAGCGCAGCACCGGCCGTTTTGATCATCACCTCCGGCGCGCTCACCGCAGCGGTGGCCAGGATAGAGCCGTCGAACACAGCGACCGAGGATGTGGAATCGGTCGGGCCCCGCACCATCACTCTTGCGACATGGAGGGCTCGCGGTGTCTCGCGCAGATCCTTGAAGGCCGCACTGACGCCTACCCGCACAGTCGTCATCCGAGACACGAGGCCAATCACCCTGTCGAGTTTTTGATCGGACCCGATGTGCACGATCCCGACCTGCAAATCAGGCAGCCGCCGCCACGCTGAAAAGATATCGAGGCTGCGCAGCTTCGATTCGATCTCGGGGAGCGGCTCATCGCCCGCGCTGGGAATTTGGACGGCGATGACCACAAACGGACCATTGATCGGTAGCCGAAGACTAGCCGGCGACCTCCCGCAGTCTCCATTCGTCGAAAGCTCGTCCCTCAAGCAGCGAGTCAATCAGATCCGAACGGCGTGACGCCTCAGCGAGGAGCTGCCGCTTCTGCTCGTCGCGATGACCGGCCACCACAGCAGTAGCGATCAGTTCCGCGAAGCGGACGACGTGGACTTCGGTGTCGGCTGGCATAGCGCCGTGCTGCAGGGAACCGACGGCCGCCAGGCCCCACACCCGTCCATCCACGATGATCGGCACCCCCACCGCCGCGCTCACGCCCACCGCGCGCACGCGCGCGGCGATCGGCCCGGCAACGTTGTCGTAGCTGTCGATCCGTGCGGGCCGGCCGGTGCGTTGCACCAGCGTTGCGAGGGTGTTGCCGTCCACCGGAGTCCGCGTGCCCACCGGCCATTTTGCCAGCGCCTCGGGACCGGCAGCGGCGGCCACGATGGTAATCTCGCGATCCGATTCGAAGCGCCACAATCCGGCCGTGTCCGCGGGCACGCATCGGCGCATCTCGTCGGCCACCGCGCCAAATACCTCCACAGGTTCAACGCCGCGCGCCACCAGCGTGGCGAGCCGGCGCAAGGCGGCCTGTTCGGCGACGAGCCGACGATACTTGGCGTACAACGTGGAATCGTCGAGGTTCTCGTCGAACTCGGCAGCAAATTCCTCGGCCGTTAAGAGTTCGTCCACCGCATCAGCGTCGATCGTCAGGTCAGAGTGAAACCCTGCGCGCAGTTCGCCATCGTTCCCGTGTCTTGCCTGCACATCGGGATCGGTAGTGCTGCTTGCTGATTCGGCGACCGAGTTAGGCGAGTGCGCGGTCATCGGGACACCATCACGTACCCGGCGACACCGAACACCACCGGCAACATCACCAGCATTCCGAGCGTTCCACTCAGCATCTTTCGCTCTTTTCCTCGTGTGCTCACGAGCGCGGTGTCTGGCCTAGCCTCGGCCGTTCGAGTGAGACGCAATTTGTTGACGACTACTACGGTCGCCGCGCGGGCAGCCCAGCACCATGGCCCGAGGATTCATGTTTAGGACCGCATGGATCTAGTACTAGGCGGATCCGGTATGTGACGGGTGGTCAATCGGACCCGTGCATGAGCTGCGCTAGCTGGGTGCGGGAGTTGATGCCCAGCTTGGCGAACGCATTGTGGACATGGTTTTTCACCGTATGCAGGGAAAGGTGCAGCTGCGCGGCGACGTCGCGGTTGGTGACACCCTGGCGCGATCAGGTTGACGACCGTGAGCTCGGAGTCGGTGAGGCTGTCCCAGCCCGTTTTTGCCCGCGACTGGGCGACGATGCGACGGTGCACCCCTAACCGGCGCAACTGGCGGCCCACCCGGCGCGCATCGGCGAGCGCTTCGTGGCCCAGGTAGGTGTCGAACGCGGCATTGAGCTGATCGACCGCCTCCCCACTACGGTCGGCGTGGGCGAGTTCAGCGCCGGCGTCCTCGGCAGCCGCGGCGTACAGCAGCGGCCGCGACGACGACTGAAGCACGTCCGCGGCAGCCAGCAGTGCCTGGGCATCACGTTCGAGTATCCCGCGGGCATACCCGGCCACCCCGGTGAACAACGGGATCGCTGGCCGCTCACGCTCGAGCAGGTCGGTGGCGTGCAGGACACGTGCGCGCAAGCCGGCATCGCCGGCGGCCGACGCCACCCGCGCACCCAAGATCACCTGATCCAAGACCTGGGTCCAGATTGGTGATTCGTACAGCGTGATGTCGCCGCCCAGCCAGCGCATCGCGTCCTGGACGTCGTCGCGCTGCCACGCCGCCAGCGCGAGCACGTGCGCCGCTCCCCGACGTACCAGAGTTGAGCCGGTGGGGTAGGCGTCGCGCGCGTCATTAGTCATCTGCTGCAACAAGTTTCGGTCATCGGTACGCGCCGCCACGTCGGCCAGAATCATCGTGCGGATCATGTCCCCCGGGGTCGCGCTTGTTGCCTGTCGGGGCGGCAGGGATTCAACGGCGGCGCGCGCGGCAGACAACCGGCCCGCCGCTAGGTGGACAACCCCGTCAACCGCGGCCCAGATTGCCAGGGCCATCGCGTTGCCTTCCCGGCGGGCCTCCTCTAGTCCGTCGCCGGCCTGGGCCGCAGCCTCGTCCAACCGGCCGACCGCCGCCAGCAGGTGCGCGTAGCGGATTGCGGCCAAGTCATGTGCTGCGGCCACCCCACTCGCGGGGGCGAGCACGGAAAGCTCCTCGAGGCGGCGTAGGGCCCGGCCCGCGTAGCCCTTCCCCTCGTCGAGCACAGCGAGGGTGATATCGGCCATGAGCCTGGCCTCGAGATCACCGGTAGCTGCCGCGGCCGCAGCAGCCTCGTTGGCCGCCGCGCGCCATTGCCCAGACTGGTCAAACGTCAGGTTGTAGGCCAGCCAGGCCAGATGCCGTGCCCGGGTGACCTCGCTGATATCGCCCAACTGCAGCGCTCGGCGATTCTCCTCCACGCGCCGCTGGGTGCTGTGCTTGGTGAGCGTCGCGCGGCGCAGCCGAATCTCGGCCTCTTCTTGGGGCGACGCCGCCTCCGAGAGCGCCGCAACGGCCAACTCTTCGGCCTCCTGATAGCGGCTGGCCCGGTTGAGCAGCATCACCGTTTCGGCGACCAGGAGCCCGCGGTCAGGGTCTTGGGCGGGCAACAGCTCCAACGCGCGCCTGCTCAGGTCCGCGGCCGCACTCGCATCACTGTGGCCCACCGATTGCGCGGCCTGCCGCAGCGCGCCGATCGCCTCCCGGTCCCCGGGCTCGGCGCTGCGCGCCAGCTGGGTGGCCACCTCGACTGGCGCCGCGCCCATCCCCAGCATGACCGACGCCGACTGGCGCTCCATCGCGCGCCGCACCGACTGCGGCAACGACTGTCGGGTGGCCTCGCGCAACAAGTCGTGCCGAAACCTCAGCTGCTCACCGTCGTCGACCAGCAGATCCGCGCGCACCGCCTCCTCGACAACCGCCATCAACGACGAAGGCTGGCGTTCCAGCATCGCGGCCAACAGACCAGCCGAGAACCGGTCCGGCAGCACCGCGGCCACCCGCACCACCTCACCCGCACCGGCCGAGAGGTGGTCGAGTCGCTGCCGCATACCGGCGCCCAGACGGCGCGGCAACCCGTGTCCGCTGGCCGCCACACGCCCGCCGCTCACATCGAGCCGGCCCTCCTCGCCCAGACCCCCGACCAGCTCCCTGACCAGGAACGGATTTCCGTGCGCCTTGGCGGCCAGATTCAACAGCGACTCATCGGCATTGGCCCGCACCGCGTCGCAGACCATGTCGGCGACCGCGTCCGGCGACATGGCGGCCACCCGCACAACTGTGGCATTCGCGCGGTGCAGCACCGACACGGTCTCCTGCACCGCCGGCCCGCCGGCCCCGGTGCGGACGGTCAGCACCCACAGCACCGCCACATCCGGCCGCGCGGTGGCCAGCGACCGCAGCGCCAACAGCGTGCTGTTATCGGCCCAGTGGATGTCCTCCAGCACAATCGCCAGCGGGGTCTGTGCCGCCGCCGCACCAATCGCGTCGGCCAGATCGCGCACCACCCAATAGCGCAGATCGGCCGAGCCGCCCAGCCGGCGCAGCGCGTCGGCGTCGCCAACCGGCGGATCGGCGCGCAGGGTGGCCATGAACAGCGCGAAAAACGGCACCGTCTGCTGATACTCGAACGCCTCACCGAACAAGGTGCGCACCCCGGACTTGTCGGCCAGCGCCATCACCTCGGTCAGCAACCGGCTCTTCCCGATGCCCGGCGGGCCCTCGATGACCAGCACGCCCCCGCGCCCCTGCACCAGCGCCGTCACCAACGCGCCGATCACCTTCAGCTCGCCCGCCCGGCCCCGAATCGGCGGAGTCACCAGAGGCTGGCCGCCGACATCAAACAGGCGGGTTGAAGGCCCCACGGGGTGTCCTGTCTACCGTTGCTGGACTGCCTCTGCAGTGCACGTCATTCTAGGGGCCCGCCCATTCACGCGGAATACACGTCGATGCTGCTCAGCGTGCACGCGATCCGGGGCAGCGCCCCGCGCCGACAGCCCAACATCAGCGGCGACGACCACGAACGACCAGTGATCGCGCGGGCAAGCAGAACCGCCTGTTCATCGCTGCGCTGGCACAGCGCTGTCGCCACTCAGCGACCCGTTTCTGCCACTTCGTCGCCTTGCACGGCCGAAAATTAACCCAAAGCCCCGGCCAAGCCATTGTCCGCGTGACTGGTCAATCGGACCCGTGCATGAGCTGCGTCAATTGGGTGCGGGAGTTGATGCCCAGCTTGGCGAACGCATTGTGGACGTGGTTTTTCACCGTATGCAGGGAAAGGTGCAGCTGCGTGGCGACGTCGCGGTTGGTCACACCCGTCGCGATCAGGTTGACCACCGTGAGCTCGGAGTCGGTGAGGCTGTCCCAGCCCGTTTTTGCCCGCGGCTGGCTGACGATGCGCCGGTGCACACCTAACCGGCGCAACTCGCGGCCCACCCGGCGCGCATCGGCGAGCGCTTCGTGGTGCAGGTAGGTGTCGAACGCGGCATTCAGCTGATCGAGCGCCTCCTCACCCCGGTCGGCGTGTGCGAGTTCAGCGCCGGCGTCCTCGGCAGCCGCGGCGTACAACAGCGGCCGCGACGACGACTGAAGCACCTCCGCAGCAGCCAGCAGTGCCTGGGCATCACGTTCGAGGATCCCGCGCGCATGCCCGGCCACCCCGGTGAACAACGGGATCGCCGGCCGCTCACGCTCGAGCAGGTCCGTGGCCTGCAGGACACGTGCGCGCAAGCCGGCATCGCCGCCCGCCGACGCCACCCGCGCACCCAAGATCACTTGATCTAAGACCTGGGGCCAGATTGGTGAGCCGAATAGGGTGATGCCGCCGAGCCAGCGCATCGCGTCATGGACGTCGTCGCGCTGCCACGCCGCCAGCGCCAGCACATGCGCCGCTGCTCGACGTACCACAGATGAGCCACTGGGGTAGGCGTCGCGCGCATCATTGACCGTCTGCTGCAACAACGTTCGGTCATCGGTGCGCACCGCCACCTCGGCCAGAATGGCCGTGCGCACCATGTCCTGCTCGCTCACGCCTGCCTGCTGCGGGGGCGCCAGGGACTCGGTCGCGGCGCGCGCGGGAGACAACCGGCCCGCAGCCAGGTGGACACACCCGTCCATTGTGGCCCACATATCAAGGGCCATCGCGTTGTGCTCCCGGCGGGCTTGCGCTGTTCCGTCGGCGATCTGGTCCGCAGCGTCGTCCAACCGGCCGAGCACCGCCAGTAGCATCGCGTAGTAGAGTGCGGCCAAGTCATGAGCTGCGGTCGCATCACTCGTGCGGGCGAGCGCGCAAAGCTCCTCGAGGCGGCGTACCGAGCGGCCCACGTACCCCTCCCCACAGTCGAGCACAGCGAGGGTGAGGTTGGCCAGGATCGTGGCCTCGAGATCACCGGTCGATACCGCGGCCGCGGCAGCCTCATTGGCCGTCGCGCGCCGTTGCCCACGTTGGTCCTGCATCGCCAGGTTGTAGGCCAGCCACCCCAGATGCCGGGCCCGGGTGACCTCGCTGATGCCGCCCAACTGCAGCGCTCGACGATTCTCCTCAACGCGCCGCTGTGCACTGTGCTTGGTGAGCGTCGCCAGGCGCAGCCGAATCTCGGCCTCCTGCTCGGGCGACGCCACCTCCGAGAGCGCCGCAACCGCCAACTCTTCGGCCTCCCGATAGCGGCTGGCCCGGTTGAGCAACCCGACCGTTTCGGCGACCAGGAGCCCGTGCTCAACGTCGTGGGCGGGCAACAGCTCCAACGCGCGCCTGCTCAAATCCGCGGCCGCGCTCGCGTCACTGTTGCCCACCGATTGCGCGGCCTGCCGCAGCGCGCTGATCGCCTCCCGGTCTCCGGGCTCGGCGCTGCGTGCCAGCTGCGTGGCCACCTCGGCCGGGGCCGCGCCCATACTCAACATGACCGAGGCCGATTGGCGCTCCATCGCGCGCCGCAGCGACTGCGGCAAGGACTGCCGGGTGGTCTCGCGCAGCAAGTCGTGCCGAAACCTCAGCTGCTCACGGTCTTCGACGAGCAGATCCGCGCGCACCGCCTCCTCGACCGCCGACATCAACGACGCCGGCTGGCGTTCCAGCATCGCGGCCAGCAGGCCAGCCGAGAACCGGTCCGGCAGCACCGCGGCCACCCGCACCACCTCGCCCGCGTCGGTGGAGAGGTGGTCGAGTCGCTGCTGCATACTTGCGCCCAGCCGTCGCGGCAGCGCGTGTCCGCTGGCCACCGCACGCCCGCCGCGCACATTGAGCCGGCCCTCCTCGCCCAGACCCCCGACCAGCTCCCTGACCAGGAACGGGTTTCCGTGCGCCTTGGCGGCCAGATTCAGCAGCGACTCATCGGCGTTCGCCCGCACCGCATCGCAGACCATGTCGGCGACCGCGTCCGGCGACATGGCGGCCACCGGCAGAACTGCGGCATCCGCGCGTTGCAGCACCGACAAGGTCTCCTGCACCGCCGGACCGCCAGCCCCGCTGCGCGCGGTCAGCACCCACAGCACTGGCATGTCCGGCCGCGGGCTGGCCAGTGCCCGCAGCGCCAACAGCGTGCCGTTATCGGCCCAGTGGATATCCTCGAGCACAATCGCCAGCGGGGTCTGCACCGCCGCTCCATGAATCGCGTCGGCCAGATCGTGCACCACCCAGTAGCGCAGATCTGCCGAGGATCCGAGCCGGCGCAGCGCGTCGGCGTCTCCCACCGGGGGATCGGCGCCCAGGGTGGCCATGAATAGCGCGAAAAACGGCATCGTCTGCTGATACTCGAATGCCTCACCGAACAAGGTGCGCACCCCGGACTTGTCGGCCAGCGCCATCACCTCGGTCAACAACCGGCTCTTCCCGATGCCCGGCGGGCCCTCGATGACCAGCACAGCCCCGCGCCCCTGCAGCAGCGCCGCCACCAACGCGCCGATCACCTTCAACTCACCCGCCCGGCCCCGAATCGGCGGCGTCACCAGCCGCTGGCCGCCGACATCAAAAAGGCGGGTTGAAGGCCCCACGGGGTGTCCTGTCTACCGTTGCTGGACCTGCCATTGCAGTGCAGTCATTGTAGACACCGGCCCATCTACGCGGAGCACACATCGATGCTGCTCAGCGTGCACGCGATCGAGGGCAGCGCCTCCGCACCGACAGCCGCGCGACTGGTCAATCGGACCCGGGCATGACCTGTGTCAATTGGGCGCGGGAGTTGATGCCCAGCTTGGCGAACGCATTGTGGACGTGGTTTTTCACCGTATGCAGGGAAAGGTGCAGCTGGGTGGCGACGGATTGGTTCGTCACGCCCTGGGCGATCAGGTTGACCACCTTGAGCTCGGCGTCGGTGAGGCTGTCCCAGCCCGTTTTTGCCCGCGGCCGGCTGACAATGCGCCGTTCCACGCCCAGTCCGCGCAGCGCGCGGCCCACCCGGCGCGCATCGGCGAGCGCCTCGTGGTGCAGGTAGGTGTCGAAGGCGGCATTGAGCGGATCGACCGCGTCCCCACCACGGTCGGCGTGTGCGAGTTCAGCGCCGGCGTCCTCGGCAGCCGCGGCGTAAAGAAGCGGCCGCGACGACGACTGAAGCACCTCCGCGGCAGCCAGCAGTGCCTGGGCATCACGTTCGAGTATCCCGCGGACATGCCCGGCCACCCCGGTGAACAACGGGATCGCCGGCCGCTCACGCTCGAGCAGCTCCATGGCCTGCAGGACACGTGCGCGCAACCCGGCGTCACCGGCCGCCGACGCCACCCGCGCACCCAAGATCACTTGATCTAAGACCTGCGGCCAGAGTGGTGAGCCGAATAGGGTGATGCCGCTGAGCCAGCGCATCGCGTCATGGACGTCGTCGCGCTGCCACGCCGCCAGCGCCAGCACATGCGCCATTCCCCGACGTACCACAGATGAGCCAGTGGAGTAAGCGTCGCGCGCGTCATTGACCATCTGCTGCAACAACGTTCGGTCATCGGTGCGCGCCGCCACCTCGGCCAGAATCACGATGCGGATCATGTCCGGCTCGGTCACGCCTGTCCGCGCTGGGGGCGGCAGAGATTCGGTCGCGGCGCGCGCAGCAGACAACCGGCCCGCGGTTAAGTGGACAACCCCGTCAATTGTGGCCCACATATCAAGGGCCATCGCGTTGTGCTCCCGGCGGGCGCGCTCTGTTTCGTCGGCGACCTGGGCCGCAGCGTCGTCCAACCGGCCGACCACCGCCAGCAGGATCGCGTAGTGGTTTGCGGCCAAGTCATGAGCTGCGGTCGCATCACTCGCGCGGGCGAGCGCGCAAAGCTCCTCGAGGCGGCGTACCGAGCGGCCCGCGTACCCCTCCCCACCGTCGAGCACAGCGAGGGTGAGGTTGGCCAGGATCGTGGCCTCGAGATCACCGGTCGATACCGCGGCCGCGGCAGCCTCGTCGGCCGTCGCGCGCGCTTCCCCACGGTGGTCGTGCAACGCCAGGTTGTAGGCCAGCCACGCCAGATGCCGGGCCCGGGTGACCTCGCTGATGCCGCCCAACTGCAGCGCCCGGCGATTCTCCTCAACGCGCCGCTGGGCGCTGTGCTTATTGAGCGTCGGGAGGCGCAGCCGAATCTCGGCCTCCTGCTCGGGCGACGCCGCCTCCGAGAGCGCCGCAACGGCCAACTCTTCGGCCTCCCGATAGCGGCTGGCGCGGTTGAGCAACCCCACCGTTTCGGCGACCAGCAGCCCGCGCTCAGCGTCATCGGCGGCCAACAGCTCCAACGCGCGCTGGCTCAGGTCCGCGGCCGCACTGGCATCACTATGGCCAACCGATTGCGCGGCCTGCCGCAGCGCGTCGATCGCCTCCCGGTCCCCGGGCTCGGCGCTGCGCGCCAGCTGGGTGGCCACCTCGGCCGGGGCCGCGCCCATGCTCAGCATGATCGACGCCGATTGGCGCTCGATGGCGCGCCGCATCGACTGCGGCAACGACTGCCGGGTGGTCTCGCGCAGCAGGTCGTGCCGAAACCTCAGCTGCTCATCGTCTTCGACGAGCAGATCCGCGCGCACCGCCTCCTCGATCGCCGACATCAACGACGACGGCTGGCGTTCCAGCATCGCGGCCAGCAGACCAGCCGAGAACCGGTCCGGCAGCACCGCGGCCACCCGCACCACCTCGCCCGCACCGGTGGAGAGGTGGTCGAGTCGCTGCTGCATACTTGCGCCCAGCCGTCGCGGCAGCCCGTGTCCGCTGGCCACCACACGCCCGCTGCGCACCTTGAGCCGGCCCTCCTCGCCCAGACCCCCGACCAGCTCGCTGACCAGGAACGGGATTTCCGTGCGCCTTGGCGGCCAGACTCAGCAGCGACTCATCGGCGTTCGCCCGCACCGAATCTTGCACCATCTCGGCGACCGCGCTCGCCGACATCGCGGCCACCGGCAGAACTGCGGCGTTCGCGCGTTGCAGCACCGACAAGGTCTCCTGCACCGCCGGCCCGCCAGCCCCGCTGCGCGCGGTCAGCACCCACAGCACCGCCGCATCCGGCCGCGCGGTGGCCAGCGACCGCAGCGCCAACAACGTGCCGTTATCGGCCCAGTGGACATCCTCGAGCACAATCGCCAGCGGCATCTCCGCCGCCGCCGCATGAATCGCGTCGGCCAGATCGCGCACCACCCAATACCGCAGATCTTCTGAGCCGCCCAGCCGGCGCAATGCCTCGGCGTCGCCCACTGGGGGATCGGCGCGCAGGGTGGCCATGAACAGCGAGAAAAACGGCACCGTCTGCTGATACTCGAATGCCTCACCGAACAAGGTGCGTACCCCGCCCTTGTCGGCCAGCGCCATCACCTCGGTCAGCAACCGGCTCTTGCCGATGCCCGGCGGGCCCTCGATGACCAGCACGCCCCCATGCCCCTGTGACAGCGCCGTCACCAGCGCGCCGATCACCTTCAGCTCACCCGCCCGGCCCCGAATCGGCGGAGTTACAAGCCGCTGGCCGCCGACATCAAAAAGGCGGGTTGAAGGCCCCACGGGGTGTCCTGTCTACCATTTGCTGGGCTGCCACTGCAGTGCAGTCATTGTAGACACCGGCCCATCTACGCGGAGCACACATCGATGCTGCTCAGCGTGCACGCCATCGAGGGCAGCGCCTCCGCACCGACAGCCCAACATCAGCGGCGACGACCACGAATGGCGTATCGCGTGCTGTCAGTGTTTAGTTGCGGAACAGCCCCGCCCGCATTCTCGGTCTTGGCGAGCCGTGAGACAGCGACAACGACGGTGCCAACGAGACTGTTTCACACCACGCCATGACCTGTCCGTACTTAGACGGCTTCGAATTCGGATATCAGCCAACGCCCACCGATATTGTCGAGGGTCACCTTCACCGCCGATGCGGTGCCTGTCGGCAGGTCGTTCCCAACAGTGATGGTCTGATCGACGAACCACTACCACAGAACGGTTTTCGTCCGCGGAGACCGCCGCTGCCGCTGGTACTGTGGCGACCGCTGAAATGTGCTTCTGCTTGGCTCCCGGAATGACTACGTCGTTGGTGAGCGAGGTATAGAAGTCGCGAAGGTTACCGATCAGGCGATCCCGCGCTGCGGACGTATCCTTGTCTACCGAGTCGGGCCGGTAAGTCAGTCAGCAGGCCCAGTGCCGACATCGACACCAGCAAGACTGCACCTATCAGCCGTGCGTGACTTGGTCACATCCAAGTGTGTCGCTTGCCGAATTATCCACGGATAGCGTCAGTTACAACGTTGGTACGTTAAGGATGTCGCGTCAGACATCGCAAACTGTGACACGCCCACCTCGCGCGTCACGACAACTGCTTAGCCACGATGTGCGACGTGCGTGGGCCCGGACTGGGGCGACCTCGTTAGCGTGGCGGCCTTCCCGCTCGTCCACAGCCTCAATGGGTTTCGGCTACATGAGCCGGCGCTGCACTTCAAAGGCCAAACATAATTCGGCGACATCCTTTGGGCGCGACAGAGATCGGCCAGTGCGCTTCTCAATCCGGCGCAATCGATGGCGCACGGTGTTCGGATGGCAAATGAGCACTTCGGCGACGCTGCGCACCGAAGCGTCGTTGTCCTGCCACACCCGAAACGTTTCGAAGAGCATCTCGCGCTCGGCGTCGGTGAGGTCGTCAAAACCGTCCAACGCTTTTCCAATCGACTTCACCATCACATCGGGGGCACTGACCGCCGCGGTAGCCAGGATCGAGCCGTCGAACACCGCAACGGACGAGGCCTCGTCGGCCCGGCCCAGAAGCATCACCTTGGCGAAATGCAGAGCATGTGGCGTGTCCCGCAGATCGTCGAAGCGCGCACTGACCCCGACTCGATTCGTCGCCAACCGAGACACCAAAGCGACGATCCCGTCAAGATGCCGCTCAGACTTGACATACACGATCCCGACCTGCAAATCAGGTTGGAGCCGCCATGCCGAATAGACGTCTCGGCTGCGCAGCTTCGATTCAACCTCTGGCAACGCCTCGATACCCACGGCGGGAGCTTCCGCGGCGATGACGACGAACGGACCATTAATCGGCAGCCGCAGACCACTGGCGACTTCGCACAGGCTCCAGCGATCAATGGCTCGCCCCTCGAGCAACGAATCAATCAGGAACGGACGCTGAGATGCCTCGCCCAGGAGCTGCCTCTTCTGCTCCTCGCGGTATCCCGCCACCAAGGCAGTGGCGATCACCTCGGCGAACCGGCTGACGCGGGCTTCTGTATCGGCCGTCATGGGGCCAGGTTCCGCGGAACCGACGGCCGCCAATGCCCGGACGCTGCCGTCGACGATGATCGGAACTCCCACCGCCGCGCGGACGCCGACGGCACGCACCCGTGCGGCGACCGACCCGGGAATGTTCTCGTAGCTGTCTATCCTCGCGGGGAGGCCAGTGCGGTACACCACCGGTGCGAGGGTGACGCTCTCGATCGGCGTGCGGGTACCTACAGGCCACTTGCCAAGCGCTGCAGGTTCGGCGGCGGCGGCCACGAGCGTAATCTCGTCGCTTGTGTCGAAACGCCATATTCCGGCGGTGAACGCACCCAGGCACCGGCGCATTTCCTCGGCCACAACGCCGGCCAGCTCCGACGGATCGACGCCGCGCGCGACCAGCGCGCCCAACCGCCGCACGGCCGCTTGCTCGGCGACTAGCCGGCGATACTCGGTGTGCAGCGCGACATCGTCCAGACGCTCGTCGAGTTGCTCAGCAAGGGGTGGTACGTCGGTGGCTAATAGTTCGTCCATGGCTCCCTCGCAAAACCAATCCTGGGGTGACAGGCAGCACGGCGTTGTGATGTCAGGGGTCAATCGTCAATCAAGGGGGGACCCGTTCGCATCCGCCACTGCACAGTGCGATTAGCGGCCGTCGGCTGGTCAGTCGGGCAGGACACGATCGAGCTGGCTACGCGACTCGATGCCGAGCTTGGTGAAAACCTTGCGTAGGTGGTACTGAACCGTTCGCGGGCTGATGAACAGGCGGACGCCGATCTCGGGATTGGACAGGCCGTCGCGAGCCATGCCGGCGATTTGAGCCTCCTGCGCCGTGAGCTGCTCATCGCGTGGGGCGACGGTGCGCCGGCGGGCGGTCTCGCCAGTGGCCTCGAGCTCACGGCTGGCCCGCTCGGCGAAAGCCTCCATACCCATCGCGTCCAGCATGTCGTGGGCGATGCGAAGCTGCGCCCGCGCGTCGACCCGGCGACGCTCCCGGCGCAGCCATTCGCCGTACAGCAGGTGCGCGCGGGCGAGATCTGCTCGGATACGGGTGCGGCCAAGACGCTCGATCGACTCGCGGTAGAGACGTTCAGCGGTGTCGCCGCCACTCAGCAGCGCACGTGAACGAGCTTCGATGCCGAGCGCCCAGTCCGTGCCGCTGGCACTGGTGCTCACGGCGAGTTGGGTGAACGCGTCTGCCGCCATCTGGGCGTGTCCGCTGCGCGCGGCCGCCTCGATGAGCTCGACCGCCGACCACGGCGGCGTGATCATTTCCACCAGGTACTCGGTGGAACGCTGCGCGGCTTCCACCGCCGCCTCGTAGTTGCCGATGCCGTTGTCCAGTACCGCGCTCAGCCACTCGATGATGGTGATCCCGACGCCTTCACCCCGCACGCTGACGTCCCCGCTGATCGCGTCGATCAGAGTCGCCGCTTCGGCCTGTCTACCGGCGAATGCAGCCAGGCCAAGGGCCGAGTAGGGAACGCGGTTGCTGCCGGTCGCCTCAATCGCCGACCGGAGCTGCTGGATCAGCGAGGCTGCGGCAGCGAGCTCACCAGCAAACAACAGCATGAATGCACGCGAATTGAGGGCACCGGGTAGCTGGCTGAGCGCCCCGACACTACGAGCAAGGCGGACATGCCGCTCCGAGAGCACGTGCCAGCTGTGGTCATCCCATATGTAACGGGCCACGATGCCGGCCACCCAGTGCAAGCGCAGCGCTTCGTCTACCGACATGCCGGTGCCGAAGGCGTGCAGGGCCTTGCGAAGTGTCGGCAATCCGGCCTCGTATCCCTTGGTGTAGTGCGTGACCAGGCCATCCAGAAGAAGATCGGGTGCGCGTGGCGCGTGGGGCGGCGGCGGCGCGGCCGCGGCTGCGCGTGCCACCTCCAGCACGCCCCCGCCGAGGGCGAGGCGGCCGGCATAGTAGCCCGCCGTCAGTGCCTGCAGGTAGGTCGCCCGGGAAAGCTCTGCGTCGATCGGCTTGAGCCGGCGGGCGGCCTTCAGCAGCAGGGGCGGGGCCTCGCTGCCCCGATTCGTGAGGAACGCGAGCTCAGCCCCAATCAAATCGATACGGGCTTGCTGAAAGTCGCTCAGCGGCCCAGCCTCCGCGATAGAGAGCAGGTCCCGAGCCGCGTCGAACGCGCCGGCCCTGACTTTGGCCGACGCTGCTTCCAGCGCCCGCTCGGTGCGGCGGACGGGGTCGAGCGTCAGCGCCGTGGCGCGCGCGAGGAATGCCGCTGCCGCAGCAATACCGCCACGCGCCTGCGCCCGACCGGCCGACCGCACCAATTCAGCCGCCACCTCCTCATCGGGTCCAGGTGCGGCATTCGCCCGATGCCAGGCGCGTCGATCGGGATCTTGTCGCGGATCGGTGGCCTCCGCAAGCGCCGCATGCATTCTTTGCCGCTCTTGCGGCAACGCCGATCCGTAGACCACTGACCGCACGACGGGATGACGAAACCGCACCCGAGTGTCGAACTCGACAAGGCTCGCTTCGACCGCGGGCGCCGCCGCCTCGGCGCCAATTCCCAGCCTCGCGGCAGCTCGCCACACCAGCGCCGGATCGCCGACCGGCTCGGCAGCGGCGATCAGCAGCAGACTCCGGGTCTGGTCCGGGAGAGCCTCGAGCCGCCGACGGAAGTTCTCTTCGATGCCGCCCGACAATCGCATTGCGCTGGGAAGCCCAAATCCGCCAGCGAGCTCCTGCGGAGTCAATCCACGAGGCAATTCCAGCAAAGCCAATGGGTTGCCTCGAGTTTCGGCGAGGATCTGATCGCGGACCCGAGAGTCCAACGGCCCGGTCAGGGCGGCATCGAGCAGCGCTCGCGCATCTGTCTCCCCCAGGCGCTCCACGACGAGGCCGGGCAATCCGGCGATATCGTTGCTGGGCGTCCGGGCCGCGAAAACCGACCCAACCGGTTCCGCACCCAAACGGCGAGCGGCGAAGCCGAGGACTTGGGCCGACGCGCGATCGAGCCATTGCTCGTCATCGACCACACACACAAGCGGCTGCTGCTCGGCAGTGTCGGATAGCAGGCTCAGCAGCGCTAGGCCAACTAGAAACCGGTCCGGCGCCGATCCGGAACTCATGCCGAACGCAACTTTTAGGGCATCACGCTGCGGTGCCGGTAAACCGTGGAGCTTATTGAGCATGGGCGCGCACAACTGATGCAGCGCGGCAAACGGCAGCTCCATCTCCGACTGCACACCGGCGATGCGGGCCAGACGACATCCCGAAGCCTGTCCTGCCAGGTAATCGAGCAACGCCGTCTTGCCCACACCAGCTTCGCCAGACACGACTAATGCCCGACTCTCACCAGCGCGAACAGCCTCGATCAACTGATCGAGCACCCCGCACTCGGCGTGACGGTCAACCAGCTCCATCGCGCCGCCCCGCACCGTGAAGTCCGCCGCCCTCTGCACCGGAAGTGGCGACAACCCTACCGTCAGTCGGGCAGGACGCGGTCAAGCTGCGTGCGTGACTCGATGCCGAGCTTGGCGAACACCTTGCGTAGGTGGTACTGGACGGTGCGCGCGCTGATGAACACGCGGGCAACGATGTCGGTGTTGCTCAGCCCGTCGCGGGCCAGCCGCGGATCAACGTCTCCTGTGCGGTTAGCTGATCGTCGGTTGTGGCGACGCTGCGCTTGCGGGTCGTCACACCGGGCAGCTCCGCGAATCGATGCGCGATGGCCACAGCAGTAACCGTGCCTAGGCCGACCCCGCGTCATCGACCATCAGCGGATCCTCACTATTTGTTATGCCGCCGGCGGGTCACTTGTCCTTCCATTGCGCCTTGCTGGACCCGCGTACCACGAGTACCGGGTCGTCCCAGTACGGCTTGGTTTCGGAGAAAGTCACCGGTGGAGCGAGGCGGACTAGTTCGCCATAGGGGGTTTGCGCGGTGATGGCGTCAGGCGCAAGGATTTGATGTTGCTCGCCGGCGGGCGTTGGCGCGCTCCTGTCGAATTTGCCCAGGGACATGAACCACATCGCGCAACGGGCCAGGTTGACGCGAACGTGGTAGCTGCCACCTTCCCTGGCCCGGCGGATGAGCGCGGCTTGGATGCCGGCCGCGCCGAGGTAGCCGGCGATGTAATCGTTCATGACGTGGGTCGGGGGGAAGGCAGGCCGGTCGGGGGTGCCCTCTTCGGTGGTGAACCCGGTGACGCACAGAGCTTCCATGTCAAACCCCGCCCGGTTGTCCCACGGCCCTTCGTAGCTGTAACAGCGTGCGGAGGCGTAGACGATGCCCGGGCGGCGGGCGGCCAGTTCCTCGGGCGATAGCCCCAGGTTGGAGATCTTGCGGGTGCGGTAGCTTTCGACGAACACGTCCGCGCCTGCGGCGAGTTCGTAGGCCTTTTGGCGGGCTTCCGGCTGGTTGAGGTCCAGCCACACCGAGGAAGTGAACCCAGCGCACGGGTCCTGCATCAGCGCCTCGTGCTCAAACTCTTCGGGGTGGGCGATCTGCAGCACCTCGGCGCCGTGCTCGGCCAACGTGCGCGACATGACGTTGCCTGCGATGACGTGGGTCGCCGACAGCACCCGCAAGCCCGACAGCGGGCGTGCCGCCGGCGTGAACGGTTCGGGATCGCTGTCGCCGATCTTGACGATTTCCACCAACGGCTTTTCTGCGAGCTGCTTGCCCTGCGGGTGGGCCGCCCACTCTTCGGGCGTGCGCACGACGGCGAAAACAAGCTCTTTGTCAGCGGCCGCCTCGTCGAGTTCCATTGCGTCCCAATTGGACACGGCCTTGGCGATGCTGTTCTTGTCCGGCGCGCACCCCAGGAAAGTGCACATGCTGTCCAGGAGGCGCGGGTAAGCGCCCGTCGGCAAAAAGAACCGGCCGTCCTTGGTCTGATACAGATCGAACCCCATCGGGTTGCCCAGGAAAAAGGGCAGCTGATAGGGATAGCCGTTGATCGTCGGCATGAACTTGTACAGCGGGTTGATGCCGTGGATGGCCTTGCGCAGGTCGAGGCTCAGGTCTTGGCCAAAGCCGCTGCGCTGACGCCAGATGTTCGCGATTCCCGCCGCCCCGGCCATGATCGGGATGCCGATGCACGCCCCGAGCCGGTGTACGGACGGGAAAATCGGATCCTCGCCAATGAAAGTTATTGTGCCGCCGGTGTCTTCGGGCGACAGGCCGAGATCACTCATGACAGAGCGGAAATGTGAGTTGATGTCGAATCCTGCGGACACGGTTGGTGTAGCCAAACTACTGCTGCTCATGCTGGTCCCTTTCAACGCTCGAAGCCGCGGTGACTGTCTTGCCTCGACGATTGCCCGTTAGGGCGGCCACGTCATTGGCGCCGACAACAGCGTTGAATCCGATTTGGTGTAGCGGGGAACACCGGCAGCCGGGAGCAGACCGACCGCGGCTACATCAGACGGCGACGTACCTCGAAAGCCAGGCACAGCTCGGCGACACCCCTTGGGCTCGAGAGTGATCGGCCGGTGAAGGCCGATTCGAGGACGAACGGTTCGACGACAGGGTGAAAGTCGTCGTTGAACTGCACTAATCCTGAGGGCCGGGATCGAACCCGGCGATGTTCCGCTTTTCAGTCGGGCAGGACGCGGTCGAGCTGCGTGCGTGACTCGATGCCGAGCTTGGCGAACACCTTGCGTAGGTGGTACTGGTCAAAGCCCGAGGTAGTTCCAGCAATGTCAGCGGGTTGCCGTTAGTCCCGGCGAGGATTCGATCGCGGACCTTGCTGTCCAGCGGCCCGGTCAGCACGGAATCGAGAAGCGCTCGCGCATCCGATTCGGACAAGCCCTCTACGGTGAGGGCCGACACCCTTGCGATATCGGTGCTGGTTGCACGGGCCGCGAAGACCATCCCGACTGATTCCGCCACCAATCGTCGAGCAACGAAGCCCAGCACTTGGGCAGATGCGCGATCGAGCCACTGCTCGTCATCAACCACACTAATGAGTGGCTGCCGCTCCGCAGCGTCGGACAACAGATTGAGGACGGCGAGCCCGTCCTCAACGCGATTCGCAGTGCATCGCGCTGCGGTACCGGCAGTCGCCCAAGGCCGTCCAGCAACGAGGTGCAGAACTGATGCAATGCGGCGAACGCCAGGTCCATTTCTGACTGGCACCCCGCGGTTCGTACCACTCGGCATCCCGATGCGTTGTCCGCCAGATAATCAAGCAACGCGGTCTTGCCCACACCCGCTTCACCACACACGACCAAGGCTCGGCCCTCACCATCGCGGACCGCCGCGACGAGCCGGTTGAGCGTGTCGCGTTCGGCGTGCCGGTCTATCAGCTCCATCGCGTAACCCCGCAGCCTGAAGTCCGTCGCTATGTGCGCCGGACGTAGCGTCGGAATGGCAGCACTTCGGCGGCATTGCGGCGCTACGTCCGGGGCTCCGCGACGGAATTATCCAGTGGCGCTTAACCTTTCAGGCGGCGGCACGGTGAGGACACGGGCCACAAACAGGGCGAACGCGTCGATGAAATCGCGCAAGAACTGCTCGGTTCCTTTGTCGGTGACTTCACCTGCTTCGGTGATCAAGCCGGGAGTGAACTGGATGTAGGCCTCTGGCGCCTCCATCAATGGCGAATTGCAGAAGCTCAGCACATTCCGCAGACTCTGCTGCCCGACAGCGGTTCCGATCTTTCCCGGCGAAGCGCCGATCACCGCTGACGGCTTATGCGCGAATGAGTTCGTTCCATACGGACGGCTTGCCCAGTCGATAGCGTTCTTGAGGCAACCCGGGATGCCCCGGTTGTACTCGGGCGTCACAAACAGCACCGCATCCACTCCGGCGATCGCGTCCTTGAGCGCCCGACCCTGTGGCGGGTAGTCGGTATCGAAGTCGTGGTTGTACAACGGAAGATCGCCTATCGGGATCTCCACGAATGTCACATCCTTGGGCGCCAACCTGATGAGCGCCTTGGCGAGCGTGCGATTGATCGACTTGGTTGAAAGGCTGCCCACCATGTAGCCGACTCGACAGCCACTCATATCGTCCCCGCTTCCGCTCCGTGTTCACTTGGTCAACTCAAGTCTCCGGAATCCACTGTCTCCTGTCGTCGTCTACATGCACAACGCCGGTGGCCAATTCGCGGTGACGGTGAACAACGGCGCCCACGCCGGGTTCGCGTTCGCATCGGCGTCTTTCACAATGTTCGCGGGGACACAACGTGAGCCACCCAGACTGGTCGGAAACACATCGACGGCTGACCGACACAACGGCGAGGCTTGGGCGTATCGCTAGAAGCAAGGAGCCCACATGCAGCCCTCGACAAACCACCGCCCGGCCTACTACCGGCCTGATGCGCGGGGGCTCAATCCGGGTGACCCCGCTACCCGAACGCTAGACCCGCGCGACGGCAAGGAATACACGTACGCGACAACCCGGCTCGAGGTAGCGCGTGCGATCGCCGCACGACACGCTGATTTCTGCGTTTACCGCGTCACACTCGACCAGCCCATCGAGGTAGACCCCGACGCTGCCGAGGACAACCTCGGCGAATTGTTCGTCAGGTCTCCGAGCGGCACGGTCGCTGGAGGTCGTCGGCCAGAAGCGGAGCTGACACCCAGCCGCGCGACTGCGTCGAAATCCCTTGGCAGCTACGGCTGCGAGGCGGTCCGGATCGCATTCAAGCGCGCTGCGGTCCCAGCCGCCGAGCTCTGCGGCCGCCTCGTACGTGGTCTGCAGGAACCGGGCGACGGCGTGGTCGGGGTCGTCGGCAGTGCGCACTGCCTCGTAGGGCAGCACGAATTCTTTGAGTTCGTCGCTGTAGTAGGCGGCGTCTGGTTCAACGTGGTGCACCGAGAAACCGTCCGGCTCTGGGTATGCGTAGGAATAGAACGCGCCCTCCTTGCCGCCTCCGGGCCAAAAGCCCGCGCTGCTGAGCTCACGTGAGTACCCCTCGGCCATCACCCAATCCGGGCAGTTAGGGGCTCCTCCCGGATGGGTGGGGGCGCGTCGGCCGGAAAATCGCGTGCATGCCAAATCCATAGCACCCCAGAAGAATTGGACCGGGCTGGCCTTTCCGATGAATGCCGCGCGAAAGTTTGTCATGACGCGGTGTGCCTGCACTAGTTGCTGCCAGAAGGCGCGCGCCGCATAGGGATCGTATTCAGCGTGCTGATAGTCCTCAGCGAACGGAATGGCGGGGTCTACCTCGTTGGGCTTGCCCACGATGTGTGTCTCGATGCCGAGCCTGTCGAGTGCCGAGAGCGTCTCGCCGTAAAACTCGGCGACAGGTTTGGCCACCAACGGAACAGCCTCATGACGACCGTCACTGTGCCAGATTGTGAGCCTATGCTTGACGAAGTCGAACTCCATGTCGAACAACGCATTCCGATATGGAACGGAGCCGGTGGCCAATCCGCGTGGGCTGACATACAACGTCACTTGCCACCAGTGGTTCAGTAGCGGCATGTGAGCCATGCGGATCTTGCCGACGATCTGGACCCACATGTGCAAGGTGTCGCGGGTGGCCGTCCAGTCGTCCACCATCAGGGTCGGCCAATCGTACGTCCGCGCGGGGCCGTCCATGTCGTTCCCTCCCCCAGTCCGCCAAGCGTGCGATTGAATCCTCAGATCCCGGTGTGCTCGGTGCGTATCGGGGCCGGGTCGGGTACGTGGGGCATCAGAGCATCAGCCGGAATCTGACCGAACAACCCGGCCTCGAAGTCTTCCATGGCCTGCCCCAGTTCGGCCGTGGTGTTCATCACGAAGGGCCCGTACGCCGCGACCGGTTCGCGAATGGGCTGTCCACCCAGGATGAGCAGCTCCACGGCCGGAGTTCGCGAGTCTTGGAGGTCATTACCTCGGATCTCAAACCAGTCGCCGCGGCCGAACACCACCAACTGACCGTCATGTACCGGTCGCCCTTCGGTACCCACGCGCCCAGCGCCGGCAAGAACGTAGGTCAGCGCGTTGAAGGACGGATCCCACGGCAATTGCAACCGCGCGCCCGGCGAAACGGTCGCATGGATCAGCGTGATAGGCGTATGCGTAGATCCCGGGCCTCGGTGGCCACCGACCTCGCCGGCAATCACCCGAACCAACGCGCCCGCATCGGCGGACACCGCCAGCTTCACCGCGGCCGCGCCGATACCCTGGTAGGCCGGCGGGATCATCTTGTCCTTCGCGGGCAGATTCACCCACAACTGCACGCCGTGGAACAGGCCGCCCGACATCACCAAGTCCTCCGGCGGCGTCTCGATATGCAAGATTCCCGAACCGGCCGTCATCCATTGGGTGGCTCCGTCCTGGATCATCCCGCCGCCCCCATGCGAGTCCTGGTGCTGAAAGCGACCGTCGATCATGTAGGTGACGGTTTCGAACCCCCGATGTGGATGCCACGGTGTGCCTTTGGGCTCACCGGGCGCATAGTGCACCGCGCCCATCTGGTCCATGTGCACGAACGGATCAAGCAGCTTGCGTGGCACCCCGGCGAAGGCACGGTGGACCGGAAAACCTTCGCCTTCAAGGCCGGTCGGCGCGGTGGTGACACTCAGCACCGGACGCTCAGAAGCATCCCGGGGCGGCCCGTCAAGCCGGGGCAACCGCAGATAGTCGGCCGTTACAGCAGGCATGATCAACTCCCCAGCCATTGCGGCTTCGATGAACCGTGCGGCGCCAAGACCGTTCGGTACGACTCTTTCGTTCGCGACATGACCACCTGGTCGGTCATACCTTGATAGGTGCCGAGCGGAGTCTCCGCGGTGAACAGATCGGGAGCGACATACGTGTGCTCGTCGCTCGATCCAGCGGTAGCCGCGGCATACTCCTTGTCGAAAACGCCTAACGATAGCAGCCATAGTACGGTTCGGGTCAGCGATACGACGACTCGATAGCTGCCGCCTTCGGTCGCGCGCCGGCGAAGCGCCTCGAGGATGCCGACCGTTCCGAGCCAGCCCACCACGTTGTCGCAGATCGGCACAATCACAGGCGATTTGGGAAAGGTAGGCGTCCCTTCGATACAGAACACGCCCGATACGGCCGCGCCGATCTCATCAAAGCCGGGACGGTTCGACCACGGCCCTGTGTCGCCATGGAGGTTGACCTTGGCATGGATCAGTCCAGGCTTCTTCGCGCTTAGCTCCTCGGCGGTGAGACCGTTTCGTTCCAGATAACCGGGGCGCTTGTTGGCGAAGAAGACGTCCGCATCCTTGAGCAGGTGGTCGAACCTGGCGCGATCTTCCGTAGAGCCGTCGAGGATGGTGGAGCGCATCCCGACCTGTACATCCCAGGCGAAGGCCTCGACCTCGGTGGCGTTGGGCCGCCAGATGTTGAGGACGTCCGCGCCGTACATGGCGAGGTCGCGGCCCATCGCCCCTCCCGCAATCACGTGCCCCATTCCGAAGGCGCGTATGCCGTCCAATGGACTCTTGCCGCCGGCTTTGAGCGGCATTGGCGCGCTGTCACCGATCTTCTCCACCGTGATCAAGGGCATCATGGAGAGGGCTTCGGTGTATTGCGGCTCATTCAGAAACTCGTCGATGGTCCGCACCTTCGCGAGCACAAGACCTTCTTCCGCGGCGGCCGCCTCCAAATCGTCTGCACGCCATTGCAATATCGCATTCTCGATGGATGCGAGGCTGTCGGTGCACCGTAGGAACTTGAGCGTGTCCGTCTTGGATCGAGGATAGAAGTCCAACGCGACCACGTAGCGGCCATCTCGCGTCTTGTGGAGGATTGGAAGTTCGAGGAACGGGTTACCCGCAAATCCGCCCATCGGCAGGAGCTCGTCCGTTCATCGTTTCCCATTTGCCCTCAAAGAACCCGCAGAACCGTCGAAGCGCCTTGCGAACGTCGACGTGGATGTCCTGTCCCTCACCGGTTCTCGCCCGCCACAGGGCTGCCGCGGCGACGGACTTCGCGGCCAGGCCGATCGCGGCCATCGCACCAAACCGATGCGGGCTGGAAATGATCGGGTCCTGCCCGTAGAACGACAGGCGTCCTCCGCTGTCCGCGGTTGTCAGTCCGACGTCGCTCAGCACCTCGTTCGTGTTCGCCAGCAGATCGAACCCCGGTGAACTCGCCGGGTTCTCGAGTGTCGATTCCAGTGTCTCGGTCAAACGAGAAGTCCCCGCTGCAAGTACGGTGCTCACGCCGTTTCCCTCTTCGCCGTGGGCGCGTCCGCGCCATCCCCGCGCAGCCGAAGCAGTCCGATGATCACCTCGTTCTCATCCCGCGCGAGCTCGTCGACGGAGCGCCCCCCGGCTTCGCGCATGACACCGTCGACGATGGTTTGCTTGAGTTCGGGGGTCACTTCCGGGTTTCCGAGGGTCTGCATCATTGCCGCAAGCGGGTCCATGAGCTGCTCCATGAAGTGTTCGATGCCGCCCGCTCCCCCGCCGACATGCCATTGCAAGCTTTGGCCCATCACACCCCAACGAAGCCCGGGTCCGTAGGACACAGCGGTATCGGCTTCCTCGACGCTCAGCACGTCTTGTTCGATGAGATGGAGCATCTCTCGATAGAGCGCTGCCTGTAGCCGGTTGGCCACGTGTCCGGGCAGTTCCTTACGCAAATGAATGGGCTTCTTGCCGATCGACGCGTAGAAGCGCATCGCTTGCCGGATGGCTTCAGGCGATGTCTTGGTGCCGCCCACCACTTCTACAAGTGGGACGATGTGGGGCGGATTGAACGGATGGCCGACAATGACCCGCTCCGGGTGCTTGCACGCCGATTGAATCACACTTGGGGTTATTCCCGACGAGCTCGACGCGATGATCGAATCGAGCGGGGTCGCTTCATCGATGTGCGCGAACAACTTCATTTTGAAGTCAGGCCGTTCGGGGCCGTTCTCCTGGACGAAGTCGGCCGTCGCGAACGCCTGGTCCGAGTCCTTGGTGAAGCTCAGGCGGTCGCGCGACGCGCCCGGCGACAGGCCGATTTCCTCGAGCTGACCCCAGGCCTCGTCGACGTAGTTGCGCAAGTTGGCCTCAGCGTTTGGCGCCGGGTCGGTCGCAACGACGTCTAACCCACGCGCCAAATACTGTGCCGCCCAACTGGCGCCGATGACTCCCGTCCCGACCACTGCAACACGACGAATTGGTTTTTCGAATGACATGATGACGGCTCCCTTTCAACAGATTTCGGAGTATGCGATGCCGGTCAGGTTGCCTTGAGCCACGAGCAGGGCCTTCTCGTCCGACCCATCGAGCTTCGCCGTGAGGACGTTGCCCCCGAAGTCGGTGATGAACATTCGGTCGCCCGTTAGATCCAGGGCGATGCCGATTCCTTCCATCAAGTGCGTGAGCACGATCTCAGGGGCGGGCCGGCCCTTCGCATCCGAATCCATCGGGGCGCGATTCACCGTGTTGCCGCGCGGCGGATCGCCGCGGTCGGTCCAGTACATAACGCGGTTGTTGAGATCGAGGTCCAGATCGATCGGCTCAGGCAGCCCGTCGTACAGAACTTCGATGTCTGTCCGAGTGGACGCCGCCTGTCCTGGTGGAACGTCGATGCCGGCGCGGCAGATGCGGCCCTTGCCGGCGTTGTCGGGACCTTTCTGCGTCCAGTAGACCTTGCCGCCATCGACGTCGACGGCCACGCCCACGCACCACTTCACGGCGTCCGGTCCCGGTCGCGAGTCGCCCTGACTCGTGTCCACGAGGGTCTCGATGTTGGAGCCGTCGAGATCGGAGCGCATTACGCGCATGCCCTCGCGGTCGCACCAGTACAGCTTTCGGCTCTTCTTTTCGAGCTGGATCTGCTTGGGCGTGAACGTACCGCCCTGGGGAACGATCGTCGTTCGATTCCGCCCGTCGAGGTCAGCTCGCTCGATGGAGCCGTCGTTCAGCTTGGGAACCCCCATATTGGTCCAGTAGAGGTGTCCCGCCGCGACATCGAGCGCGATGCCGTCGGGGTATCTGCACTCGGTGACGATCACCTTGCGGTCGGAGCCGTCGGAATTGAGCGAGACGATACGGTCGTCGCTGAGGTCCAGAAGGAACAGGCGACCCACTGTGGCTTGGTCGCCGGACGCACGTTGCGGTGCCTGCTTTTGTGAACTCACCATGCGCTTTCACTCCAAGTAATCAGTTGGAATCCGAGCGGAGTGCCCGATTCACCTCTGCGTCACGCAATTCCATCGTTGTACGAGCAGCCGACGCCGTCGATGTCACTGGTGACAGCGATCAGCAGGCAGGGCTGTCCGCATTAACAACGTCTCTCCGCCGCTGCCACGCTCGCTGACGATGACGCTGTGTCCTTCGGTGTTGTGCCGTCGCTGATCGGTTACGCATAGCCCAATGCGGCGTTCTCGTCACGGATCCGCACGTTGAGTACCAGGGCATTGGCGATGCTGAATACGATCGCGGTCAGCCATGCCGAGTGAACCAGCGGGAGCGCCGCGACCTCCGCGGTGACCGCGGCGTAGTTGGGGTGGTGCATCCATCGGTACGGTCCGCGTCGAACCAGCGGCGCGCCCGGGATGACGATGATCCGTGTGTTCCAGTATTTGCCGAGCACGGCTATACACCACCAGCGGACAACGGTGCTCAACAGCACGACTGCCACCATCGGCCAACCGAGCCACGGGATGAACGGCCGGTGCAGGGCCCAGACTTCGACGATGCACGCAACCAAGAGCAGCCCATGCATACCCACCATCACCGGGTAGTGACCGCGGTCGAACTCCTTGCCCCCGTGAGCGATTGACCACGCGGCATTTCGCCGGGCGACGGCGAGCTCGACCAAGCGTTCAGCGCCGATAACAAGGATGAACAGGTAGTACGCCATCGGCCCTCACCAACTCAGCAGCAGCAGCTCGAAGCTGAAGCCCGGCCCCATCGAGATCATCACTCCGAAGGCCCCCTCGGGTGGCGAATCGGCGATCGTGCGGCGCAGGACGTCAAGCACCGACACGGAAGACATGTTGCCGTTCTCCCGCATCGAGTTTCTGCTGTTTGCAAGTGCTTCCGGTGGCAGCCCGATCGCATTCTCGATCGAATCGAGCACCTTGGGACCACCGGGATGGCAGATCCACGTCGAGATGTCAGCGGTGGACAAACCGTACTCGGCAAGGAATCGGTTGACCTCTTCCCCCAGGTAGTCATCGACCATTTTCGGCACGTCCTTGGACAGCACGAGTGAGAGCCCGTTGGAGCTGACGTCCCAGCCCATCATGTCTGCGGTTGCCGGAAGCAGCAGGCTACGGGACGACAGGATGCGAGGGCCTTGATGTGTGCCGGAGCCCACGAGAGCGCGGTCGGCCCCAATGGCGACCACGGCGGCCGCGCCGTCGGCGAACAGGGACACCCCGATGAGAGCGGGGATCGAGGTGTCATCGCGCTGCAGCGTCAGCGAGCACAGCTCGACCGACAGCAGCACCGCCACGTGCCCCGGGAACGCGCGCAGATAATCATGGACGCGCGCCATCCCGGCGGTACCGGCCAGACACCCGAGGCCGAACAACGGGAGACGCTTGACGTCGGGCCGCAGTCCGATGTGCGGTGCCAGCCGCGCGTCGACGGTCGGCACCGCCACACCAGTGCTGGAGACCAGCACGATGGCGTCGACCTCGTCGGGTGCGATGCCGGCTGCGTCGAGCGCCGACAGTACGGCCCGCTCCCCGAGCTCGACGGCAACCTCGATGTAGGCAGTGTTCGCTTCGGTGAAGCCAGTCAGTTTCGGGTACCGCGACAGCGGTAGCGCCAGACTGCGGTGGTCGACTCCAGTCGTTCGGGCAAAGCGCATGAATCCCTGGTCGGCGAACGTGGTGAGCTCGCGTGCCACGTCTTCCTGGTTGTACCGGTTTGGTGGGAACGCCACCGCGGTGCCGGCGATGTGCGGAGCGCCGCTGGTGAGACGAGCAACCGGGTCTGCGGATGTGAAATACGTTGTTTCGACCATAAATCTGATGACGAAAGATGTCCCGTCAATGAATCCCGAATTAGCCAATCGTGTTCGCCGCTACACCACCCACACGGCCACGTTGTGTCCGACCACAACGACGGCCGCGGGCACCGGCGTCAGGATGGACACAATTGGTAGCCGCGAGTGTGCTCCAGTAGCGGTAATGTGGTCGCCGCCAATCGCACTCGCACATGCCGGCGTTCACACCGCGATGAAGTCGACGACGGCCCGAGACGCACGGCAATCACGCAATGGTGACGACCGTTGCATGCCAACCTGTTTCGAGTGAGAGTCGTTGGGTGGGTGTCGGGAGATTGAAGTAGTCAAACCTCGATCCGCGACCCTTCGATCACGGTCCGGTCTTGGGGCAGGTTGAAGTACTCGGCGCTGTCGGTGCTCAGCCTGGATGTTGCGATGAAGAGATTCTTACGCCATGTCGGCATCGTCGGCTCTTTACCTTTCGTCAGTTCGATCTTCGACAAGAAATACGAAGCGTCATCGATCCCGATCGATCCCTCGGTCTTCGTCGGCTCGAGCGCATCCAACGCACGGCGGACGTCAGGCGTTTCCATGTACCCGAAACGCGCGGTAACGTGGATGATTCCGTCGTGAGTGGGGCCCAGCGGGTCGATCTCGATGCGCTCGGAATCCGCGACTCGCGGAACGGGCAACGTATCGATCGTCACTATCACCACGTGCTCGTGAAGGACGTGGTTGTGTTCGACGTTCGCTCGCAGAGCCAACGGCGCGGTCTTGACGCTCCGTTTGAGAAACACCGCCGTGCCAGGCACACGCAGTAGCCCACGCCGCGTTGACAATTGATCGATGAATACCTGCAGTGGGCCTTCTGCGATCTCACGTTTGCGGGTCACGATCGTGCTGCCGCGCTGCCAGGTGATCATAATCGTGAACGTTACGACGGCGATCAGCAGCGGTAGCCACGCGCCGTGAACCAGCTTGGTCAGGTTCGCGGCCACAAACAACAGATCAAAACCCAACAGTGCACCGCCGCCGATGACGAGCAACCACAGCGGCGCCCGCCACCTCATGCGCGCAATGTAGAGGAACAGAATTGTCGTGATGGTGATCGTCCCTGTCACCGCCATCCCGTAGGCATAAGCCAGTGCCGCCGAGCTGCGGAACGCGAACACCAGGATCAGGACCGCCACCATCAGCATGCCGTTGATCCAGGGCATGTAGACCTGGCCGAACGTCGACGCCGACGTGCGCACCACCCGTAGCCGCGGGAGGTAGCCGAGCTCGACGGCCTGCGACGCCAACGAAAACGCCCCCGTGATCACCGCCTGCGACGCGATGACCGTCGCGGCGGTCGCCAGCAACACCATGGGCAATCGCGCCCAGCCCGGGGTGAGCAGAAAGAACGGTGCGCTCATCGTGGTCTTGTCGGCAATCAACAACGCACCCTGCCCGAGATAATTCAGGGCCAGCGCCGGCAGCACCACGAACAGCCAAGCCCGGGTGATCGCCTTCCGGCCGAAGTGGCCCATGTCGGCATACAGCGCCTCAGCGCCGGTGACCGCAAGGACAACCCCGGCCAACGAGAAGAACGCCGTCCCGAAGTCCCCCACCATGAACTTCACCGCGTACACCGGGGAAAGCGCCGCCAGTATCTGCGGATGATCGACGATGCCGTTCACACCGCAGGCTCCGATTGCGACAAACCAGCCGATCATCACCGGCCCGAAAAGGCCTCCCACAGCGCCGGTTCCGCGGCGCTGCACCGCGAATAGCGCAACGATGATGACGGCGGTGATCGGGACGACCCAGTCCTGCAGTCCGGGATCGACCACCTTCATGCCCTCGACCGCGGACAACACCGAGATCGCAGGCGTGATCATGCTGTCACCGGAGAACAACGCCGCACCAAACAGGCCCAGAGTCGCAAGCACCAGCGCAGTGCGACCGCTGCGCGCACCCCACCGACGCACAAGCGCGACGAGCGCCATGATGCCGCCCTCGCCGTCGTTGTCGGCGCGCATCACCAGCGTGACGTAGGTCAGCGTCACGATGATCATCACCGACCAGAAGATCAGCGAGACGACGCCGTAGATGTTGTCCGTGGTGATCGGCACGGGGTGCGGGTCGTCCGGGTTGAAGATCGTCTGGACGGTGTAGATCGGGCTGGTGCCGATATCGCCGAATACGACGCCGAGTGCACCGACGACAAGGGCCAAGCGAACCGTTTGTCCGGTGCCCCGCGCGCGAGCCGGGGAAGTCTCTTCAGACGCAGTGAGCACGGTGAGGCCCCCGATCGGTGGTTTCGGATTTCGTTAACCTGATTGTTGGCCGGGAAATCGGCCGAGCCGATGTGTGAGAGAACAACATCTCTGCCACAACGGTGTCGCTCCGCACAGCCAGAGAGGACAACGGACCGCCTCAATCGGTTGCAAGCGTGCGCGTTTCGGCCCAAGACGACCATGAGTTTGCGTTGACCGGAAAGCCACGTGCCGACATGTTTGACAAATGTGTCAAGGTACGCGGATGAACGAGCTTGCTGCACAGGCGATCTTGACCCCGAGCAGGCTCACGCGGGTGATCGAGCGCTGGCCGCGGCCTGGTCGAACGTACCCGCTCGGGCGGTCGATGGCCGAAGGCAGGTGGCGCGACTGACCGGGGTCGGATGGCAGACCTTGATGAGGCCTATCCCCACAATTGCAAAGCGTGCGGACACGGGTCATGCGGCACTTGCGCGTACTGGCTTGCCACCTATGGCGGCCCGGACCCAAGTCTGCGGTAGCGCTCCGGTACCCGTCGTTGATCCGGCGCACAGCGAATCGGATCTGTCGCCTAGTCGGGGGCTTTGGGTAGGCGCAACATGGTTTGGTTGGCGATGTAGAGTTCGACAGCGCCCGACGGGTTGTCGACGGATCTTCCGGTAAGGTCTTCGATGCGGCTCAACCTGTGGCGCACGGTGTTGCGGTGACAGAACAGCAGCTTGGCCGCTTCGGCGATCGAGCCCGCAGTGAAATAGGTTTCCAGGGTTTCCAACAACAAGTCACGCTCTTCGGCGGTGGTGTTGAGCAGCGGCCCCAGGACGTTGTTCATGACCCGGTAGGACGTTGTCGGGGCGCTGGCGATCAATGCCGGCACTGGCGCGTCATCGAACACGCACAGTTGCGGGTCACCCGGTGCGATGCTGGCCATCGCGATTCGGGCCAGATGCATCGCCTGCGCCGTCTTCTCCAGGCCCTCGTAGACCGGGCTTACCCCGACCCGGGTCGTCACGACGGGCCGCACCATGTCAACCATGAGTTGCAACGTGTTCGGCCGTTCGCAGCGAGACGATGCCGACGTGCAGATCGGGTAGCAACCGCCACGCCGACCCGATCCCACGGTCGCGCAGCCGGCTTTCGATATTCGGCAGCGCGTGCCGGGCAAATGCTGGCGGCTCGGCCGCCACCACCACGAACAAACCCTGATAGGGCAGCGCCAACAGGTCCGCGGCCTCCCACACCGTGGCCGTGTCGGCGACACTGCCGGACACCAGCGCCTCGACGAGGGCCGACCGCTCCTGATCTTGTCTGAGGATCTGATCGGTCATCGCGTCGCGATACGACGTGGCCATCTCGGTGGTGAACATCTCGTTGAGAGTCCACATATCCGACGCGATTCGCACCAGCTCGGTTGCCGACACCAAACCCGAGCGCTCGGCCTCGGCCACCACGCAATCCCACATGTAGGCGAATCCGGTTCGATACGCGCTGAGGACCATGGCCAACGGCGCGCCTTGCGCGGCACGGAGGCGACCCGTTCGGCGCGGCGCCGAAAGATCGTACGGGCCGGCATCGACCAGGCTGCGAAACCCGAACTCCAAGTTCTGCCGGCACGACCTGTTCAGGTCATCGCGCGGAACCGGCTGGTCCCGCCGATAGGCCTCTACCTGTTGGCAAATACGCTCGGTCGCCTCATCCGCGAACTGCGGTAGCTGCTCCAGCAACGCCGATGCCAGAGCGGCCACATTCGGGTTCGACGGTCGGCCCGGCAAGCCATGCATGTATCGAGCATAAGAAGCTTCATATGCACAGCCCGTTGTGCGTGCGCACTATTCACAACCGGCCGAACTGTACTGAGGACCATCGACCCGTTGTGACTTGCATCGCAGGATAAAGCGTGCGACCGGCGAGGGTCGGCCGCCTCGGTCGGCCGCCGGGCTGGAAGAAATCCAACCGCTGACGACCCCAAGCATCCGGCGTGAAGGAAGGAAACCCATGACCGCCACCAGTCCGGCCGCATCTGCTCGTCCCGTGTACACCGATATTGGTAAGGCGCTGGGCACTGATTATTTTCTGCTTAAGGGTGATCTGAGCGCCGAGGAGCGCGATTACCTTGAGCGGACTCGGCGGTTCGTCCACGAGGAAGTGTTGCCGCAGATCAACGGCTTCTGGGAGCGCGCGGAGGTGCCGCTGGATCTGTGTCGGCGGCTTGGTGAGCTGGGCCTGATCGGTGACGGGCTGGAAGGTTATGGCTGTCCGTCGATGAGTGCCACCGCTGCGGGGTTGATCGCGATGGAGCTCAACCGTGGCGACGGTAGCGTGGGCACGTTCTGCGGGGTGCAGGGTGGGCTGGCGATGCGCTCGATCCACATGCACGGCTCCGAAGAGCAGAAGCAGCGCTGGCTGCCGGCGATGGCGCGCTGCGAAAAACTGGGCGCGTTCGCGCTGACCGAACCGGGCCACGGATCGGATTCGGTGTCGCTGGAGACCGAGGCACGCCGCGACGGTGACGAGTATGTGATCAACGGCGCCAAACGCTGGATCGGTAATGGATCGATGGCCGATGTGGTGGTG
The DNA here is from genome assembly GCA_963698965.1 of uncultured Actinomycetota bacterium. Classification (GTDB taxonomy): domain Bacteria; phylum Actinomycetota; class Actinomycetes; order Mycobacteriales; family Mycobacteriaceae; genus Mycobacterium. The sequence goes on along the minus strand of CAVOSY010000029.1, from coordinate 667,526 downwards.
CTGTGGGCCCGCGACACCGAGGATATGCAGGTTAAGGGTTTCCTGATCGAGAAGGGCACACCGGGCTACGACGGTCGCCCGATCGCGAGTAAGGGTGCGCTGCGCGCGCTGTGGCAGGCCGACATCGACCTCACCGACGTGCGCGTCCCGGCGGAGAACCGTCTGCCCGGGGCCAACAGCTTCGCCGACACCGCCAAGGTGCTCAAGGCCACCCGGGCCTCGTGCGCGTGGTCGGCACTGGGCCACGCGGTGGCCGGCTACGACGCCGCGCTGAACTACGCCACCCAGCGCACCCAGTTCGGCAAGCCCCTGGCCCGGTTTCAGATCGTGCAGGAAAAACTGGTCCGCATGCTCACCGAGATCACCGCGATGCAGTTGTACTGCCAGCGCATCGGAGAGCCTCGACGACACCGACGCGATGTCCGACACCATCGCGGCCCTCGGCAAGCTGAATAACACCGTCAAGGCTCGCGAGGTGCTCGCCGAGGCGCGTAATCTGTTGGGCGGCAACGGTATCCTGCTGGAGAACCACGTCATCAGACATTTCACTGACATCGAGGCGATCTACACCTTCGAGGGCACCGAGACGATCCAAACTCTGCTGGTCGGCCGCGACATCACCGGGTTGAGCGCGTTCACCTGAGTCGCGCCGCGGCTCGCAGACACCTGTTGCACGACGCCACACAGGAGCGAACACATGGATTTTCCCACCGAATTCGTATCGGGCATGGCACCACGGGACAAGATCGTTACCGCCGCCGAGGCCGTCGCGCTGATCCGTGACGGGGACACCATCGTCGTGGAGGGCTTCGCCGGCCAGTGTTTCGCCGAAGAGCTCACCCTGGCGCTGGAGGCGCGATTCCTGCAGACCGGCACCCCGCGGGATCTCACGTTGGCGTTCACCGTGGCACAGGGAAACCGGGAGGGGCGGGGCTCGGACCGGTTGTGCTACGAGGGGTTGCTCAAGCGGGCTATCGGCGGCCACTGGGGGATGTCGGGTGAGCTCGGCAAGATGGCCGTGGAGAACAAGATCGACGCCTACAACCTGCCGCAGGGTGTCATCGCGCAGCTGTTTCGCGATACCGCCGCAGGAAAGCCGGGGCTGCTGACGCGGGTTGGCCTGGACACGTTCGTCGACCCGCGCAACGGCGGCGGGAAGATCAACGAACGCACCACCGAAGACCGGGTCGAGTTGATGACGGTCGGCGGTCAGGAGTACCTGTTCTACAAGGCATTCGAGCGGCTCGACGTCGCGTTCCTTCGGGGCACCACCGCCGACCCGAACGGCAACATCGCCATGGAGCGCGAGGCGCTCTTTCTGGAGTCGTTGGCCGTCGCCACCGCGGTGCACAACGCCGGCGGACTCGTGATCGTGCAGGTGGAGCGGATCGCCGAGGCGGGATCGCTTCATCCCAAGGACGTGAAGATCCCGGGGGTGCTCGTCGACTGCGTGGTCGTGTCGACACCCGAACACCACCCGCAGACCTGGGGAACCCAGTACTCGCCGGCCATGAGCGGCGAGCTGCGCGTCCCGCTCTCGTCGGTACCGCCGCTGGAGCTGTCGGTGCGCAAGGTGATCGCCCGGCGCGCGGCGATGGAACTGCGCCCCAACGCCGTGGTCAATCTCGGCATCGGCATCCCCGAAGGCGTCGCCAGTGTGGCCGCCGAGGAGCACGTCCTGTCTTATATCACTCTGACCGCCGAGCCCGGCGTCATCGGGGGAATGCCGACCGGCGGAAGGGATTTCGGATCGGCGATCAACGGTGACGCCATCCTCGATCAGCCCGCCCAGTTCGACTTCTACGACGGTGGCGGGCTGGACGCGGCGTTTTTGGGGATGGCGCAGGCCGACGCACAAGGCAACGTCAACGTCAGCAGGTTCGGGCCCCGGCTCGCCGGATCGGGTGGGTTCATCAACATCAGCCAAAACGCGAAGAGGGTGGCCTTTCTGGGCACCTTCCTGGCGCCGTGCCGAACGCAGGTCGTCGACGGGCGAATTGTCGTCAGCGACGACGGTGTCGCCGCGCCGAAGTTCCTCGCCAGCGTTGAGCAGCGCACCTTTAGCGGCCAGTACGCGGCTGCCGCGGGGCAACCGGTGCTGTACGTGACCGAACGTTGCGTGTTCCGGCTCACCCCCGAGGGATTGGAACTGATCGAGATCGCCCCGGGTGTCGACCTGGAAAAGGACGTCTTGGCCCATGTCGGATTCACCCCCATCATCGATGGGGAGCCGAAGTTGATGGACGAGAGGCTCTTCCGCGACGAGCCCATGGGGCTCAAGGACGATCTGCTGACCGTTCCGCTGGACGCGCGGTTCACCTACGACGCCGACCGCAACATCTTCTTCATCAATATGGAAGCCATGTCGGTGTCCACGCCGGCAGAAGCCGAGGCCATCGTCGCCGAGATCGAGAAGAGGTTGACCGCGGTCGGCAAGAAGGTTCCCGTCGTGGTCAACTACGACAACTTCTACCTCGCGCCTGACCTCGCCGACACATACACGTCCGCCGTCCGCAGCCTTGCGGAACGTTACTACGACAGTGTCACCCGCTACACCACCAGTTCGTTCATGCGGCTCAAGCTGTCCGGCCATCTCACCGCGCGCGGACTGGCCCCGCACATCTACGAAAGCCATCAAGAAGCACTTGACTGGCTGTCGAGCACCGACAACGGATCTAACCCAAAGAGATGAGGAGCAAGACATGAGTGTGTACCGGGTTACCGAGGTCATCGGGGTCAGCGACGAATCCTGGGAAGCGGCTGCGCGCAACGCGGTCGAGACGGCAGCGGGGACGGTGCGGGAGCTGCGCATCGCCGAGGTGGTCCGTCAGGATGTCACGATCGAAAACGGTCGGATCACCGCATACCGGGTGCGGCTGGCGCTGTCGTTCAAGTACGAGGCGACCGGCAACTAGTCCGTCGATCCGGCCGGAGGCCTTGCATGGGTGAATTTGTCGATGTGCAGGTGACTGACGGCGTGGCGACGATCCGGCTGGACCGGCCGCCGATGAACGCTATCAGCGTGCAGGTGCAGTCTGAACTGCGCGACGCCGCCGCGTCTGTCACCTCGACACCCGAGATCCGCGCGGCAGTTGTCTTCGGCGGCGAGAAGGTCTTCGCCGCGGGCGCCGACGTCAAAGAGATGGCCGACAAGCACTATGCGGAAATGGCTTTGGTCAGCCAAGCGATGCACACGTCGTTCACCGCGGTCGCCACGATCCCTAAGCCGGTAGTCGCGGCGGTGACCGGCTACGCACTCGGTGGCGGGCTGGAACTGGCGCTGTGTGCGGACTTTCGGGTGTGCGGCGAGAGCGCCAAGTTTGGGCAGCCTGAAATTTTGCTCGGGATCATCCCCGGTGCCGGTGGCACACAACGGCTGCCGCGGCTGATCGGGCCGGCCCGGGCCAAGGACCTGGTCTACACCGGGCGGTTCGTCGATGCCGACGAGGCGCTGCGGATCGGACTGGTCGACCAGGTGGTGCCCGACAGCGATGTCTACGACGCTGCCATTCGGCTGGCCGCTCAGTTCCGGGCCGGTCCCGCGCAGGCGTTGCGCGCCGCCAAGCAGGCGATCGACACCGGGCTCGGCCTGGATCTCGATGCCGGCCTCGAGGTGGAACGGTTGCATTTCTCGGCGTTGTTCGGCACCGAGGACCAGAAGCGAGGAATGCGCAGCTTCGTCGAAAACGGCCCGGGCAAGGCCCGTTTCGTCGGCAGATAGTGCCGTCGCGGATCCGTTGGTGACGCGCAAGGGCTGCTGTCCCTGGGCGGCGTCAGTTGGGCACAAGCAACTGGATTCAGATCATCCAGAACCAGGTGTACACCACCGCCTGACGAGAACCATTAGCACGCTCTCACTTTCGCCATCCGAAGAGCGACGATGCGCCGGTCAACAGCGCCGGATGTCGGCGTGCGAGACACTCCGCTACTGGGTGTATTCGTAGAAACCCCGGCCCGATTTGCGGCCTAGGCGCCCTGCGGCGATCATCCGCTTCATCAGCGGCGGCGGTGCGTACTCGTCGCGTTTGAACTCGTCAAACATCGACGTGCACACCGCCTGTAACACGTCGAGGCCGATGAAGTCGCACAGCTGCAGGGGACCCATCGGATGACCGGCACCGAGCTTCATCCCAGCATCGATGTCCTCCCGGCTGGCGAATCCCTCTTCGTACATCCGGACCGCGCCCATCAGATATGAGGTCAGCAGGAAGTTGACGATGAACCCGGAGCGGTCCTTCGTCTCGATGGGTTGCTTACCGAGCCGCGTGACGAACTCCTTTGCGGCCGTGATCGTCTCGTCGCTAGTGTCCAGCGCCCGCACGATCTCCACCAATTTCATCACCGGCACCGGCGAGAAGAAATGCAGGCCCACTACCCGGCCAGGGCGGCTGACCGCGCCTGCGAGTTCAGCGATCGGAATCGACGAAGTGTTGGAGGCCAGGATCGTGTCCTCGCTGACGATCTCGTTGAGCTCCTTCATGATCGAGAGCTTGAGCGAAAGATTCTCCGGCACCGCCTCGATGACCAGGTCGCTGCCTGCGACATCTTTCAACTCGCTGGAGAAGGCGACCCTGTTCAGTGCCGCATTGCGCTTGTCGGTGTCGAGCTTTCCCCGTTTCACCGCGCTGTCCATGGATTTCTCCAATCTGGTGCGCGCCGCGGCGAGGTATTCGGGGAGTTCGCGTATCAGGACGGGAAGACCAGCAAGGGAAGCGGACTCGGCGATGCCGGCACCCATGAATCCACCCCCGAGGACTGCCACCGATTGGATTGTCTGCGCCATGCTGTGTTCCTCCATCTGATGCGGTCACGCCCGCTTGGACAGCAGGCGGTTGAATTCGTCGCGGTCCCGGCGCGTCGCGGCTCGGGTGAGTTCGTCGTGGGCCTGTTCGACGGTGATGATCCGTTCACCACGGTGATGGGTGAAACTCAGCGCCCGCAGCCAGCTGTACAACGTGATGATCCGGTTGCTCCAGCCGATCAGGTACAGCACGTGGATGAAGCCCCACATCAAGTAGCCGACGGGGCCGGTGAACTTCATCCCGAAGGCGTCTGCCACCGCGGCGTTGCGGCCGATGGTCGCCATACTGCCCTTGTCGAAGTACGTGAACGGCGCGACGGTGCCGTTGCCCTTCAACCTCGCCCGGATGACCTTCCCGACGTACTTGCCTTCCTGCATCGCCGGCTGCGCCACGCCCGGCAGCCCGTTGAGTGACACCATGTCGCCGATCGCGAACACCTCCGGATGACCGGGCAGTGTGCAGTCCGGCCGCACCGCCACCCGCCCCGCGCGGTCGGTCTGCGCGCCTGTGGCGTCCGCCAGCATCTTCGCCAGCGGCGAGGCCTGCACCCCGGCGGCCCAGATCTTGGTGCGTGCCGCGATCCGCTCCAGGCCGTCCGGGCCTTTCACGGTGATGCTGTCGTCGGACATCGCGGTCGCCGCGGTGTTCACCCGCACCTCGACACCCATCTTCGTCAGCCGCCGCTGGGTGTAGCGTTGCAGCTTCGGGTCGAACGGTCCCAGCACCGTCGGAGCGGCTTCGACAAGCACCACCCGGGTCTCAGCGCCGATGTCGACCCAGCGAAACTCGCGTGGCAGCACCGTTTTCGCCAACTCGGCGACCTGCCCGGCCAGCTCCACCCCGGTCGGTCCCGCGCCGATGACGACGAACGTGAGGAATGCCGCTCGTTGCTCGGGATCGGCAACTGTCTCGGCCATCTCAAACGCCGACAGGATGCGGCTGCGCAGCCGCCGGGCATCCTCGAGTGTCTTCATGCCTGGGGCGAACGCGGCCCACTCGTCGTGCCCGAAGTAGGCGTGCGTGGCGCCGCCCGCGACGACCAGCGTGTCGTAGCGGCGCTGCAACGGGCGGCCATCGGGTGAAACGCCATGCACTGTTTTGGTGTCAAGATCGAACCGCGTCACCTCGGCCAGCACAGTGCGGGCGTTGGCCTGATTCTTGATGACACCGCGCAGCGGCGGAGCGATCACGCCCTCCGACAGGATCCCGGTGGCTACCTGATAGAGCAGTGGCTGAAACAGGTGATGGTTGGTGCGGTCGACGATCGTGACGTCAACCTCGGCGTGGGCCAGCGCCTTGGTCACGCTGAGCCCTCCGAAACCGCCGCCGACCACCAGCACCTGATGGCGCTCGGCCACCTTCGTCACCTCCTCAGCATCGCCTGGGATCGCCGTTGCGCGAGTCGAACTGGTGGACAGTCGGTTTCGCGACGGCGTTTCAGAGGCGCTCGAAAATCGCGGCAATGCCTTGTCCCCCACCGATACACATCGTCACCAGCGCATACCGACCGGATGTGCGTTCGAGTTCATAGAGCGCCTTCACGGTGAGAATGGAGCCGGTCGCGCTGATCGGGTGTCCGATCGAGATGCCGCTGCCGTTGGGGTTGGTCTTGTCCTCCGACAGGCCGAGGTCACGCACGACCGCGATCGCCTGGGCGGCGAACGCCTCGTTCAGCTCGATCACGTCGAGGTCGTCGACAGTCAATCCGGTTCGCTCCAGCAATGACTTAACAGCCGGAACAGGCCCTATTCCCATGTATTTCGGCTCGACCCCTGCGTAGCTATAGCCGACTAGCCGGGCCATCGGCGACAGCCCGCGATCTTCCGCAACGGCTCGGTCCATCAGCACCACCGCCGACGCCGCGTCGTTCATCGAGGAGGAGTTGCCGGCGGTCACGGTGCCGTCCTTCTTGAAAACGGGACGGAGTTTCGCCATCGAGTCGAGGTCGGCGTCCGCCCGGATGTGCTCGTCGTCGTCGATGACTGTGGTGCCCTTTCGGGTTTTGACCTCCACCGGGAGTATCTGCTCCTTGAAATACCCGCTGACGGTGGCCTGAGCGGCGCGGCGATGGCTTTCGACGGCCAACGCATCCTGTTCTTCCCGTGACACACCCCACTTCGCTGCCACATTCTCGGCGGTAACACCCATGGGGTAGTCGTCGAAAGGATCCGTCAGTCCACCGGTTACGGCATCGATGAGCTCGCTGTTGCCCATCCGCTGACCCCAACGGTGATTTTCGGCGAGGTAGGCGCCGCGGCTCATGGACTCCGAGCCGCCTGCCACCGTGCAGTCAGCATCGCCCAGCATAATCGTCTGCGCGGCATCGACGATGGCCTGCAACCCGCTGCCGCACAAGCGATTTACGGTGACCGCGGGGACCTTCACCGGCAGGCCGGCGTTGACCGCGGCGACCCGGGCCAGGTAGACATCGTGTTTCTCGGTCGGGACCACGTGCCCGAACACGACGTGACCGACATCGTCGGGTGCCACACCGGCCCGGCCGACGGCCTCTCGGATCACCATGGCCCCAAGCGTGGCCGGCGAGAAGTCTTTCAGGCTGCCACCGTAGTTCCCGACCGGAGTCCGAACCCCGCTGAGCACAACGACTTCGCGTCCGACCGCCATCAGCGCCTCCGATCATTGGGTATTGCGACAAGCGTAGGCGCCACAGCACGTCTGGTCATTGGGCGGCCGAACCGTTATCACGGGTCGCCGTTGGTTTCTCGCACAATTGGCAGTTCCGATGCGTACGGGCGGGTGGGGTGGTCATCGTCGAGATGGTCTGTCGTAGCCGCGGAAAGCTTCGATCACCGGGGCCAACTCGGCGGCATTGGTGAGCAGGTCCGTGTGCCCGCCGGGATGCAAGTGAAGGGTCGCGTGCGGCAGCAGCGCGGCCATGATCCGGGCGTTGGCGACGGGGATGATCGGATCGTCGGTGCCGGCAAGGATCAGCGTGTCCTGGCGGACCAGCGGCAGCGCGAAAACGCTTGTCCACACAGATCCCGCGAACAACTGGTACACGTAACCCGTCCGCGCGCCGGCCGTCAGCTGCCGGTCGAAGAGCCGCTTGACGGCCGACGGATCGGCACGCGCGGCACCGCCGTACAAGTCCCCTGCGATGGCGGCGACGTGGTCATGATCCAGAAACCGGCGCCGGCTCAGCATTTTGGCCAGTGCCGATGGCTTTCCCGGCACCATAACGGCGCCGGTGGCGGTGGCAGCGAGGATCAACCGCCGGCACCGGACCGGATTCTGGAACGCGAACTGCTGGGCCAGTGCCCCACCCCAGGAGAAGCCGAGCACGTCGACCTGACCGCGCAGCCCAAGCCGTCTCAGCAGGCGGCCCAGCACAGCCGCCAGGTACGGAAATCCGTACGGCACAGGCGAACCCGGTGATCCGCCGGTGCCGGGCACGTCGAACCGCACCACCGTGGTGTCGCGATCGAGGTGAGCCACCAGCGGATCGAGCACCTCCAGGCTCGCGCCGATGCCGTTGCACAGCACCAGCGGCACCCCGAAACCCGTGCGGACTTTCACCCGAATCCGCTGGCCCAGCACGGCGACGTGGCCGTCGGTCACTCGGCGGTTGGCCATCGGTACCAGCCCGGCCGCACGTCAGTGCTCGCGCACGTAGCTGCCGGGCGCCGGCTCGATCGGGGTCATGCCGGCGCCGCCCAGCGACGATGGTGCTTCCTTCTTGCTGTCGCTGCGCTCGCCGAGCCAGGCCGCGAAGTCTGGCCACCAGGAGTCATGTTTCTTCTCCGCCTGCTTCAACCAGGCGGTCGTGTCGGATTCGTCGACTGCGCCCACATGGTAGCTGGCCTTGTGGTTTCCGGGTGGGTTGACGAGCGCCGCGATGTGGCCGCTGGAAGACAGCACGAACCGCGGATCGGTGCCGCTGAGCAACCGGGCGCTGCGGTAGCACGCCGGCCACGGCGAAATATGGTCGGTGATGCCCGCAACGACATACGTATCCACCGTCAGCGTCGAGAGATCTACCGGCGTGCCCAGCATCTTGACCGCACCCGGCGTGGCGAGCGCGTTGTGCAATCCCATCTGCACCATGTCGCGATGCAATGCGGCAGCCATCCGCGTGGTGTCGGCGTTCCAGTACAACACGTCGAAGGGTGCGGGCGATTTGCCCTCGATGTAGTTGTTCACCCAGTACCGCCACACCAGGTCGGTCGGCCGCAGCCACGCGAACACCTCGGCCAGCGACTGGCCGTCTAGATATCCCTGGCGCGCCGACTTCGCGATAGCGAGATCAGCGGTTTCCTCATCGATCGCGGCCTCAGCGATACCGGCCTGGTACTGATCGAGCACGGTCACCATCAGGGTGAGACCGGCCAGCCGGTCACCCTGCCCAATCGCGGTGAGGTGGGCGGCGACCATCGCGGCGAGAATGCCGCCCGAACACGATGCCTGCACATGCGCGCGCTCGGTGTCGGTGATCTCTTGCACCTTCTCGAGCGCGTCCAGGATCGCCTGACCGTAGGTGTCGAAGCCCCAATCTCGTTGTTGTGCAGTTGGATTGCGCCACGATATCGTGAAGACTTGATGACCCTGCTGCAGGAAGTACTCGATCATGCTGCGGCCGGGGGAGATATCCAGAACGTAGAACTTGTTGATGACCGGCGGCACCATCAGCAGCGGCACCGTCCACACCTGATCGGTTTGCGGTGTGTACTGGATCAGCTCAAACACCTCATCGCGAAACACCACCGACCCGGCGGTTGCGGCGACGGTCTCCCCCACCGTGAATGCGTCGGACTCCACCATCGACGGCAGCCGCGGCGCCTTGCGCATATCGGTGACGAAGTGCCGCAGCCCACGCACCATGCTCAGCCCACCGGTGTCGATCGCTGCCTTGTACCCCAGCGGGTTGACGAAGGGGATGTTGCTAGGCGCCAACCCTTCGGTCACAAAGTCCAAGACGAACCGCATCCGCTCCGCGTCGCGCCAATCCAGCTTTGCGTCCGAAAACAGTTGATCGACTGTCTTGTTGGCAGCCAGGTATGCCTGCATTGTGCGCTTGAGGATCGGATTGCCGACCCATGCCGGGTCCGCGAACCGCTTGTCGCCCCTGGCCGGGGCGATCTCCGAGCGGCCCGCAGCGATCGCGCCCAGCTCCCTGCCCAGGGTGCCCGCGCGGGACGCGACCACCCCGGGCTGTCGGGCCAGGTTGATGGCGAATCGACGCCACGACATATTCGGAGTTATCCGCTCGGCCAGGCCGAACACCGGACGGGTCAACAGCAGGTCCAGCGGCACCGCAAAATCATCGAAGCCGTCCGTGTCGAGTGCGACCACGGTGCTACACCCCCTCGGACATCGCCCAATCCGCCGGACCAGGCGGCTCTCCACGGAAACAGATTCGCCGCAGGAACCGAGGCCGCTCAGCGTGTTCGCGGTAATTCGCCCGCGTGCAGGCACGGCGGTCGACCACAGGCATGGGCACACGACTGGGCACGCGGCCTCCATCCACGCTGACTGCTTGACCGCTCAATCTTCGCTACAACGGCGCGCGCCGTCGTCGTCACGGTGACCAACGATTGAGCTGTCACCTTGTGCACCTGCACACCGCTTTTCGGCGCATTCCCGCCTAGACTCCCCGTCTTCGGCGGTGCCCGCACGCCGAAGGGTCGTGCAACACGCTGTTCAATTGTCACTGCGGCGCCCAGCGCACACCCGGGCGACGTCTTCGATGACGATTCGTATGGCCACAAGTCCGCTTGCCACCAGCCGTACGCACCATGACCTAGATGTGGACGCTTGTCGATGGGCAGACGAACTGCGTTCGTACATCGCCATTGTCACCCCGCACACGATCGATCTAAAGCGGTCATTTCGTCGTGTTCATTGCCGATGATCCCAGTCAATTGGCAGACGTTGTCCCTATCGCCATCCCGTTCCTCTCCCTCTAACAGCGTGATCAACATTGACCTACAACGTTGAGGCCGACACCCGGAGTTCTGCACGTTGCCTTTCTCACCATCCGCAGCACCCCACCATCCCGTACAACTCACCAAGCGACTCGACCGAGGGGGAAATGTCCGTGAGCACCGAAACAGACCAGTACCCAATATTGGACACGGTCGAGTGCGGCCACGCTGTGTTGAGCAGCCCGCGCGGTGTGAGATCTCGGCGCGGGACGCGGGGAGACGCGGCGTCGTGGGGGCCGATAAGGCGGCGCCGCGGCAATCTTGCCGCAGCCCTGATGTTTTCGCTTGTGTTGTTGGGGGTTTTCGTCGCTGGCGGCGTGATGCCTTACGCCGGTGCCGATGACCGGCAGTATGAAGAGTTCTATACCCCGCCGGATCCGTTGCCGCCGGGTCAGCCCGGTGACCTGATCCGCACCGAGCCGTCGCGTATGGCGCTGGAGCCCTCGGGTCAGTTGGGTGCCTATGTCGGCACCGGAACCCGGATCATGTACCGCAGCACCGATGCTCAGGGCAACCCCGTCGCGGTGACAGGCACCTATATCGAACCCGACGTCCCGTGGCCCGGCAATGGACCGCGCCCGCTGCTGGCCTACGCGACCGGACCCTATGGGGCGGGCGAGCAGTGCGCACCGTCGCGGCTGTTCAACCAGGGCATCCACTTTTCGCAGGGTTTCGACCTGACGTTGAACGTCGAGGAGGGCTGGATCGCGACGTTGCTGGCCCGCGGCTTCGCCATCGTGGTCACCGACGGCGTCGGAATGGGCATCCACGGCCCACAATCGCCGCAGTGGTTGAACCGGGAAGCGGCCGGAACGGCGATGCTCGACGCGGCGCGGGCGGCGATGAAACTGCCTGACACCTCCCTGGACCCGCACGGACCCGTCGCGTTCTGGGGCTATGCGTCCGGAGGGCAGGCTTCGCTGTCGGCGGCAGAACTGGCCTCCACCTACGCACCTGAACTCAATATCGTCGGCACTTTCGCCGACGCCCCGGTCACCGACGTAGCGGCCGCCATCCCGGACATCGACGGCAATTTCCTTGCCGTCCTGGCCGGGTATCTGATTCGAGGAATCATCGCGGCCTATCCCCAAACCGAGGAACCCATCCGCGACGTGCTGACCCCGCGTGGGCAGGAGATGCTCGACTGGTCCGGGCATACCTGCCTGCTGCAGGGCGGCGTCGATTACGCATTCCGCCATCTGGAGTTCTGGTTCAACACCGATCTCAATGCATTGATCTCCAACGATCCGTTCAAGAGCCTGCTCGCGGCACAGCGGGTCGGTAACATCAAACCCGAAGGCCCGGTGTACATCTCGCACAACCGTTGGGATCCACTTATCCCGTATCAGGCTGCTCGCCAGACAGCGGCGGACTGGTGCACAATGGGCGCCGACGTCGAATTCTGGACCAACGAACAACCGCCATTGTTCAACAAGACCGACATCAACAACCTGCTACAGCCCTACGTCGACGGTGAGCGAAGCATGGCCTGGGTGACCGACCGCTTCAACGGCCTACCCACCACACCGAACTGCGGCCAGTTCTAACGAGTGTTATCGACTTGGTCAGGTTTGGTGGTGTGCTGACGCGAGGGTGCGCTCTGCACGCGGCAAACCCCTTGGCGCCGTCGGGCTACTGACGGAAGCTTTCGATCACGGGCGTCAAGGTGCCAGCGTTGGTCACCAGATCGATATGTCCACCGTCGTGTAGATGCAGCGTCGCGTGCGGCAACAGACGCGCCATGATGTGGGCGTTGGCGACAGGGATGATCGGATCATTCGTGCCAGCGATGATCAGCGTGCGCTGGCGAATGAGCGGCAATAGGACAGCACTCGTCCACACCGACCCCGCTAGCAGCTGATGCACGTAGCCAACCCGGGAACCCGACAGCGATTGGCGTGCGAACAGCGCCTTGACCTCAGGGGCGTTGGTACCCGCGTTGCCACCATAGAGCTCAGCTGCCACCGAGGCCGCGTACTCGTGGTCCACAAATCGCCGCGGTGTAGCCATTTTTGCCAGCACAGTGGGTTTGGCGGGCACCATACCGATACCCATGCCGGTCGACACAAGAATCAGCCGCCGGCAGCGCCGCGGATTCTGAAAAGTGAACTGCTGGGCCAACGCACCTCCCCAAGACAGCCCGAGGATGTCAACCTGCCGACCGGCGAATCCGAGTTTTGTCAACAGGCGGCCTAAGACAGCGGCTAGATACGGGAAGCCGTAGGGCAATGGGGAGTTCGGCGATCCACCGGTCCCTGGCACGTCGAATCGCACCACAGGAGTGTCCGGATTCAGTTGCTCGACAAGCGGATCAAGCACCTCAAGGCTTGCGCCGATCCCATTGCATATCACCAGCGGAACTCCCGTGCCATGGCGTACATCGACCCGGACCTGCTGACCCAGCGCGGGAATTACTCGCTGCGTGTGCATCGGCGTCACGGGGGGTGGCGTGACGGATGAAGCACTGCGCGAACGCCGGTGCAGGTCACGGCGGCGTCGAGCGCGGGGGTCTACATCGACTCCAACACCCCGCCTTCGCCCAGCTGCACCGGCACCCCTTCCACTTGCCGCGGCGCGAACCCGTGAGCGCACCGTGGTTGAGATGTCGTTGAGAACCGTGGCGGGTTCGCACCGTGCCAGCGCTTGGGCGGTGTCCTTAGGCGCCGACACCGTCGCAGGAGGGCCGTCGACGCTGGTGCCCTCGGGCGGGCCGTTCGCGCGCCGTTGCCTTGCGCTCTGTTTCATCGATGATCTCCGGTGGTGTCGGCCGCGGGACCTCTTGCTCGTCACGTGACGTTCCTCGCGTCGGTCATCGCGGACAGTTGACCTGCTAGCCATGCACATTCGTCGGTAGTACCAAGATACGCAGTGACGGAGCACTCAGACGCCGACTCACTCCCGACAGGTCAAATGCCATCGCTGCGAGCTGGGCTTCCCAGATTTCAAACCGGGTCCCTGTGCCCATTACCAGTCGATAGTGCCGGTCGATGCCGTCGACGTCGTTGTTGCACAGGACAACGAGAGGGGTCCGATACTGTGCCGGAGCACACGTGGAGGCAGGCTGTGATCGTCTACCCGCGACGACATCGCTAAAGCGACGCGGTGGCCAACGTCTGGCAGTCTGGGATTGGCCGGAGTGACGACGGCGCCAGTGCGGTGAGGACGTCAGCGAGATGGTGGTCGGCGAAAACCTGGCATGCGTTCACCGCTGGGGTCAAGACGCTTATCGTGAATTGACCGCTGCCTCAATCCCGCCCGCACCCGCGGTCCGCCATATCGATCTGCTGAACGCGACCGAACCCGCACCAATCGTCATATCATTCCTCCATTCGAGCTGAGCGACAACGGAGTTCCGCGTCGGCAACCGCGCCGCTGGCCAGCCGAGCCACCCGGGCGTCCGGCGGAGGTTCGGGCGTCGGCTGAAGGATCGTCCGCGCGCAACTCGCTAGGAGCGGCGTCACCGATCTCGACAAATCACGTGACCGTCGGCGACGAAGTCCAGACCGCCGGCAGATGTGGCCGATCGGATGACTGAACTCCATTGCGGGGCAAGAGATGAACTTGGTTTGGTTCTCGAGCGGAGTGGCTTTGTTTGTCACAGCCAGTCTCGACCATAAGTTTGTCGATGAGCGACTGTGTGGTGCCCGTCACCGATCCATAGCCTTAGTCAACCCAATCACAGGCAGGATCGCGCATGTACCTCACCCAACGGCCCAGGACACCTCGGCGACCGGAACCGGCTGCACGATGCTTCCACGGCGACGCCATCGATCCTGCAGCGGCCGAGTTCGCCGAAACGAGCCGCACGGCAACGACGCTGCGAGTGCACGGCCGATCATCAAGCGATGTAGCGCCCGCCCGTAAGCGACTTCTGGTGGCCGTGGCGGTGATCCTTTTCTCAGCGTTCCCGTCGTTGACATTCGCGCCGATCGCCGGTGCCGATGACCGGCAGTATGAAGAGTTCTATACCCCGCCGGATCCGTTGCCGCCGGGTCAGCCCGGTGACCTGATCCGCACCGAGCCGACGCGTATGGCGCTGGAGCCCTCGGGTCAGTTGGGTGCCTATGTCGGCACCGGAACCCGGATCATGTACCGCAGCACCGATGCTCAGGGCAACCCCGTCGCGGTGACAGGCACCTATATCGAACCCGACGTCCCGTGGCCCGGCAATGGACCGCGCCCGCTGCTGGCCTACGCGACCGGACCCTATGGGGCGGGCGAGCAGTGCGCACCGTCGCGGCTGTTCAACCAGGGCATCCACTTTTCGCAGGGTTTCGACCTGACGTTGAACGTCGAGGAGGGCTGGATCGCGACGTTGCTGGCCCGCGGCTTCGCCATCGTGGTCACCGACGGCGTCGGAATGGGCATCCACGGCCCACAATCGCCGCAGTGGTTGAACCGGGAAGCGGCCGGAACGGCGATGCTCGACGCGGCGCGGGCGGCGATGAAACTGCCTGACACCTCCCTGGACCCGCACGGACCCGTCGCGTTCTGGGGCTATGCGTCCGAAGGGCAGGCTTCGCTGTTCCTGACTGGCCCGCTGAAAACCATCGACGACGTCGAGCACACGATGGAGTGGGTCGACTGGTACAACAATCGCCGCCTGCACGGCCAGCTCGACTACGTCTCACCCGAGGAGCACGAAGCCGCCGACTACGCTCAAACCTAGGCATCCCAGCCCGCGACGCCTCAACTATGAAGCAGGCATCAAACCTCAACGGTTCATCCAGGAGTGCCCGATGATCAAAGTTTTCGGATACCTGAAGCGCAAGCCCGGCCTGTCGCCGCAGCAGTTCGCCGACTATTACGAGCACAACCACGTACCACTCGTGCTGAGCAAGGCATTCATGCCGATGGTCTACAAGCGCAACTACATCCAGCGCGGGGACGCCCTCAACATCGAAGGCAATGAGATCGGCTTCGACTGCATGACCGAACTCGTCTTCGCCGACCGGGACGACCTATCCGCCTGGATGGCCAGTCTTGCCGTCGATGAGATTGCCCGAGACGAAGAGAACTTCATCGATCGAGCCGCAACGCGAGCCTACGTGGTTGACGAGCGCTCCACCTCGGGCTGAGCCCCGCGCCTCAACGCAATTCGGCCTGAATACCCTGTAACCGGCCACGCGGATTCCAGGTCCCGACGCTGGCCTCCTACTGTTAATGGACGGCGGAGATCGAGGGAGGCGGCAGCCTGTGCCGCCACGCCCGCACGAGGCGTATCGGCCCGCCGTGGGGCCTGGCATACGAGCCTGCCTACTACGCTTAACCCCAGGCGTCCCAGCCGGCGATACCTCAACTATGAAGCCGGCATCAAACCCGGAGCGGTTCAGTTATGTGCCACAGCACAAGAGCGCGCCAGCTCCGCCGTCGATGCCGATGCTTGACCGCCCGACGACCAGCCCTAGAACGCCACCGGCCCTTGGGGATCCAACGACGTACCGGGTGCCTGCTTGGCTGCGTTCAACAGGCTGTGGTGGTTGCCGGTCAGAGAGTATGACTCAATGAGACACACCCGACTGCAGATCTGACCCGTGCGGGCGCTTGTTCGTGGCACATGGCCGCGCCCTGATGGCTCCTCTCGCCGGTCTTTGTGTCGGAACATCTCGATCACCGGCGCCCAAACTCGGTGGCGTTGGTGATCACGGCGGGGACCGTGCGCAATGCCTTCTCGCGCAGCAGCCGCTACGGCCTGAGGACGACCGAACCGACAGTCTTGCGACCTTCAAGATCACGATGGGCTTGTGCAGCGTCTTGTAGGGGGTAGCGCCTGCTGACGGTTACCTGAATGGTTCCTGCCGCGATCGCTGTGAACAATTCACCCGTGCGCCAGGCGAACTCTTCGCGAGTGCGGATGAAATGCGGCCGTGACGGCCTGGTCAGATAGACCGAACCCGCGGCGTTGAGCCGTTGGGGATCCAAGGGTGGGACCGGTCCGCTGGCGGCACCGAAAAGCGCCAGCGTGCCCCGGATCGCCAGGCTGGCAAGGCTGGCGTCGAAGCTCGACTTACCGACACCGTCAAAGGCAGCCGCGACGCCCTCACCGCCGGTGAGTGTACGGATCTTCACTCCGAACTCCTGAGGGTCGTCTGGATAGCTCAGCACATCGACGGCACCCGCCTTCCGGGACAACTCGGCCTTTTCCGCCGTGGAGGCTGTGGTGATGACACGTGCGCCGAGACTGGTTGCCCACTGGGTGAGGATCAGGCCGACGCCGCCGGCCCCGGCGTGCAGCAACACGGTGTCGCCCCCGCGGACCGGATATACGGACTTGATCAGCAGGTGCGCCGTCATGCCTTTCAAGATCGCAGCGGCGGCCACGTCTGCGGTGACTCCATCTGGCACGAGCGCAACGACATCGGCTGCCGCAATGCAGTATTCGGCGTAGGCACCGATTGCGTCGGCGGTGGCAACTCGATCGCCTACCCGCAGCGCGGTCACCCCGTCGCCTACCGCCTCGACCGTGCCGCCTACCTCCGCGCCGAGGACGAACGGGAGTTGGTGCGGATAGGAACCCGACCTGAAGTAGGTATCGACGAAATTCACGCCGATCGCCTCGGCTTTGATCAACACCTCGCCCGGCCCCGGCGAAGGCTTCGGCTTTTCCACATTCTGCAATACGTCGGGGCCGCCCGTTTCGGTGACTTCGATGGCATACATCTCACGATTCGAACGCGCAGGCCTCCCCCTGTCCATATGGCTCGGGACAACGACGAGGTCGCGGCGCTATCTACTCGAACAACAACGCATCGGTTGTCTTCCCGTACAGCTACCGGCAGTGGACGTTGTTACCCGTCACATCGACGGCGCCGTAGCGGCGCACGAGAGTGGTGGCAGAACGCCTGTTACGACGCGATGACAATATTCAAGGGCGCGAAGGGAATTCACAGGAAAATGGCAGATCAAAAGACTGTTTACGACGTGACTTATGACCTACTGCGCTCGCTGGGACTGACCACCGTTTTCGGCAATCCCGGCTCCACCGAGGAGACGTTTCTCAAGAACTTCCCAGACGACTTCAGCTACGTCCTCGGGCTGCAGGAGGCATCGGTGATGGCCATGGCCGACGGGTTCGCACAGTCGACCGGCAAGCCGGCGTTGGTCAATGTGCACACCGGAGCAGGCACCGGCAATGCGATGGGCAATCTGATTGCGGCCTACAGGGGCAACACCCCCCTCATCGTGACGGCCGGCCAGCAGACCCGCGAAATGTTGTTGTGCGAACCATATTTGGCCAACCCCGACGAAACCCTGTTGCCTCAGCCGTGGGTGAAGTGGGCGTATCAACCCGCCCGCGCGCAGGACGTTCCCGCGGCGTTCATGCGGGCCTACGCGGTAGCCCTTCAGCCGCCGGCGGGCCCGGTGTTCTTGTCCATCCCGCTCGACGACTGGGACAAGCCGGCGTTGGGGCCGGCGGTGGTGCGAACGGTCAGCCATCGGGTCAGCCCCGATGCTGAGCGGCTGCGCAGCTTCGCGGACCGCATCAACCGCGCACACCGGCCCGTGCTTGTCTACGGTCCCGAGATCGACCGCAGCGGCGGGTGGGACGCGGGGGTGGCGTTCGCGGAGAAACTCGGCGCACCCGTCTACACCGGCCCGCTGCCGGACCGGGCGTCCTTCCCCGAGGACCACCGCCTCTATCAGGGTCCGCTGCCGATGACCGTCGCCGGTGCGACGGAGGTCCTGCGCGGGCACGATCTGGCCGTCGTCATCGGGGCACAGGTCTTCCGCTACTACCCATATGTGGCCGGCGAGTATCTGCCCGAGGGCACCGATCTGCTGCACATCACCAACGATCCCGCCCTGGCCGCGGCGGCACCCGTCGGTGACAGCGCGCTCGGCGACTCGCTGTTGGCGCTGCAACAACTCGTGGACATGGTCGACGACCACAGCGATCGAAACGTGCCCGCCGCAGCCGTCCGTGACTCCGCAGTCGATCTGTCGGCCGCCCCGCCGCTGGTCCCGGATGCCGTGTGGTCGACCCTGGCGTCGGTGAAACCCGCCGAATCCCCGTTGGTGACCGAGTCCACATCGACGATGGCACAACAACTGCGCTGGATACCCAGCACTCGGCCAGGTTCATTCTTCGCGACCGCCAGTGGTGGAATCGGCTGGGGACTGCCTGCCGCGGTTGGCCTGGCGCTGGGCGACCGCGCCCGCGGCGTCAAGCGCACGGTGGTGGCCACCATCGGCGACGGGTCATGCCAATATTCCGTGCAGGCGCTCTACACGGCGGCCCAACACCGGTTACCGATTGTCTTCGTGGTCATGCGCAACGGGGAGTACTCGATTCTCAAGTCGTTCGCGGTGCTCGAGGAGACACCGGGTGTTCCCGGTCTGGACCTACCTGGGCTTGACATCGCCTCCCTTGCAGCAGGATTCGGCTGTCGGGCGGTGAATGTCGACAGTTGCGAGAAGCTTGCGCACGAGTTCACGAACGCGCTCAACGCGGACGGTCCCACCGTGATCGTGGTGCCCACCAAACCGCAACCGGCTCATCTGGGCTGACAGGACTGTCTACCCAAGCACGACATAGGAGGCCTCCGCTTCTGATATCGGACGACAAAGCTATCCGACGATCGCAACACTGGTCGGGGCGGCGGCCGTCGCGGCAGCTATCGTAGGCGCACCCCTTGCGGCCGACCAGAACCGAACCAGCCGCAGGTGTCATGCGAAACAGCGGGACAGTCCTCGACCGTGTGCGAATCGCCCGGCGATGTTGAGATCAAAGATGCCCCTCCGTCGGTCACTTTTTATCCGTACGGATCGCCGCCGCCTACTGCCGGCTGACCGCGGGCCCTCGAGCCCGGATTGTTCTAGGAAAGGGTTAATGATGATGCGAATACGACCGAAGCACATCGCACCGCTGCTTGGTGCCGTAGCCGTCGCGGCAGCGATCGGCGCAGCGCCGGTAGCCGCCGCGGAGCCCGCCGCACCGGCAGCAGCCGGAGCCGCCTCAGCAGTCGTGCGAGCAGGAGGGCGCCTCGCAATACGAGTGCGAATCGCCCGACAACGTCCAGCTGAACGACCCTCCGTCGGCAGACCATTACTACTCCGTACTCGGTTAGCGCGAAGCGATTTACGCGCATCTCGGGACTGGATGCCGACGGCAGTTGCCGGCATCCCGCTCATCGGGTCGGGCTGGAGGCGTGCGCCCAAAACTGTTTGGGGATCCGGCCGGATTGCCGCGCCGGATGTCCCGGCGGTGACGGCGGCGGCCATCGTCGGCGGGTCGGTGGCCCGGTGGTGTGATCATCGACCTCAACAGTTTCGTAGTTGACGCTCACTATTCCCTCCCGCAGCTGCCCGCTCACGATCCCAGCGTGACGTACGAATCGAGAGGCAATGTGCCCGCTGACAACGTCAACGCCGAATTGGATTGAGGGCGCGAAACGTGGAAAGCGCAGCCGCAGTCGTGGTTTAACACATCAAGAGACATATAGATCGCTGTCACCCAGGACATTGACCCGCCGACACGGATCGCGATGGTGGATGGCAGCGATCCTCGACTCCCCAAGGAGAAGCAATCATGCCCATCTATACCTGTACCGTCGCCGAGTCGGCATTAAGCGCCGACACAAAGCGCGCGCTGGCTGGCGAGATCGCGCACATTCACTCATCGATCAACCATGTGCCGAGCACGTACGTCAATGTCGCCTTTCACGAACTGGCGGCGGACAGTCTCTACACCGACGGAGCGCCGGCGAGCCCGGTGCTGGTCAGCGGCTGGGTGCGTGAAGGCCACCCCGAGGAGGACACCACAAAGCTTGCCATCGAGATTGCCGCCGCTGTTTCCAGGATCTGCGGTATCGACGAGAAGAGAGTTCTCGTCGTCATGGAAAGCAGCCCAGCGCGTTTCGCCGTGGAAGGGGGCCGCGTTCTCCCTGAGCCAGGCCAAGAACAGAGCTGGATCGCCGGAAGCTGACGAGCCCGCCAACCTCAAGGAGATGAGAACTCATGGCAAGCAACTTCGGAGACTTTCAGATGGGCGTGTACCTGGACGCGGTGAAAGGCGTCAATTCGCGCTACCCATTCGACTTTCAGTCCATCGAACGCAAGGCGTCCGAGGCGCTTCCCGACTGGGTGTACCGATATGTCTCGGCGGCTGCCGGAGACGGGCGAACTCAGCGCGCGAACATCGCCGCATATTCACGGTACGGAATCACTCCCCGGATGATGGTCAGCCCGCCCGAGCGTGACCTGTCGATCACGTTGTTCGACAAACATTTCGACTCTCCGATCTTCATGTGCCCGATCGGCTTGATCGGCTTGTGCGCGCCTGACTTCCAGGGAGATGTGGCCGCAGCACAGGCGTCGGCTGCCACCGGCGTGCCGTTTACATTGTCGACGTTCTCCCAGGCCCCGATGGAGGACGTCATCAAACATGCCGGGACGACGCCGAACTTCTACCAGCTGTATCTGCCGGGAGATCGGGAGCTGGCGGCGAGCCTCATCAACCGCGCTGAAACCAGCGGGTACTCCGCGCTGGTGTTGACCGTCGATTCCTGGGCTCTTGGCTACCGGCCTTCCGATCTGCAGCTGGGCAACTTCCCGCAGTTCCGCGGCTTCTGCATGGCGAACTACTACTCCGACCAGAACTTCACCAAACACCTCGCAAAGCCACCGCACGAGGATCAGGCCGCCGCGTTGCAGCACTACGGGAAGATCTTCGAGCACCCGTTGTCGTGGGAAGACCTCCGTTGGATTCGGTCGCAGACCAATCTGCCGATCGCGGTGAAAGGGATCCAGCATCCCGATGATGCCCGGATGGCGATCGATAATGGGGCCGATGTGCTGTATTGCACCAATCACGGTGGTCGCCAGGCGAATTCGGGAATTCCTACACTCGAGCTGTTGCCCGGTGTCGTCGCGGCGGCCGGCTCCACTCCGGTCATGTTCGACTCCGGTGTACGGGATGCGACAGATGCCGTGATCGCACTGGCGCGGGGCGCCACGGCCGTCGGA
Organism: uncultured Actinomycetota bacterium; assembly: GCA_963698965.1. Lineage (GTDB taxonomy): Bacteria > Actinomycetota > Actinomycetes > Mycobacteriales > Mycobacteriaceae > Mycobacterium. The sequence continues at coordinate 645,817 of CAVOSY010000029.1, read as the reverse complement.
ATCGGCAGACCCTACGCATACGCCCTGTCCTACGGCGGCACCGAGAGCCTGACCCACTTCCTGAAATCGTTCCTCGCCGAACTCGACCTGTGCATGGCGATCTGTGGCTTCAAGGACATCGCCAGCCTCAAGGACGCCGGCTGCGAGCCGACCATGGATTTGCAGGAGTAAATCCAGAACCAACGATTTTGGGGACTTGCAAATGAAGATCAAGGATGTCCAGCTGTCCATCCTTCGCACCGAACTCGACGCGACCGTGATTCCTACGCAGGGTGCGGTGGACAAGTTGCCTCAGCTTGTCCTCGTATCGGTCTCTACCCACGAAGGCATCGATGGCCATTACGTGAGCTATTTGATTCCGGCGAAGGCGGTCGAGCATGCCGCCGAAGTCGCGAAGACGATTCTCGTCGACCGCGACACCTACGATGTCGGCGCATTGAGTCACGAGATGACAAGCGCCCTGCCGCCCTACTCGAATCCGCCCGCCCTCGCGGCCGCCGACGCCTGCCTGTGGGATATCAACGCCAAATCGGCCGGTCTACCTCTGTACAAATACCTTGGTGCGCAACGGGACAAGATTCGGGCCTATGCCAGCACCGTTGCCTACTCCACCATCGACGCTTACCTCGACGCGATCCACGCTGCTGTTGCACAGGGATTCACGGCGGTGAAGTTCCACCCGTTCCGGGAGGCCGGACGAGACATCGAGCTGGCTCAGGCAATACGCCACGAGTTCCCGCACATCGACCTCATGATCGACCCAGTGTGCGCGTACACCGTGCCCGAGGCGTTGGCAGTGGGCCAAGTCCTCGATGACCTCAACTTCTTCTGGTTCGAGAATCCCATCTCGGATCTCGATATGAAGGGGTTGTCGTTCCTCGCGAACAAGCTCGGCGTGCCACTGGCCGTTGGCGAACAGAACTTCGCGGGTTTCCCTGCGATCCACGAGTACTTGGCCAGTGGGGCCGGCTTCTACGTCCGCACCCTCGCCGAGTACTCGGGTGGCGTCACCCAGCTGATGAAGTCAGCACATGCCTGCGAGGCTTTCGGCCTGAACTATGAGATCCATAGCTATGGACCAACACTCAATCTGGCGATGTACCTGAACGTGGCGCTTGCCGTCCGGAACTGTTCGTTCGCAGAGATCATGGTGCCGCAGAATCTGTTGAGCATGGGAATGCTGGACGCGGACCTTCCGATCGTGGATGGTGAGGGCTTCATCCACGCGCCTCACAAGCCAGGCCTCGGCTACGAAATCGATCGCGACGCCGTGGAGAACCTCACCGTGGCGCGGTTCTGAACAGTCCATCGCCCGCTAGCCGCATCGCGCCGTAGGTCGGCGCTTTCGCCAGGTATGGTTAGCGCCACTGCCGTGCAGAAACGGCGGGTTTCACGGGTGCAGGGCGCGATGAAACTGATTGACCGGCAGGCCGAGCGCGGCGTACTCGGGGGGCTGCTCGAGGCTATTCGCGCCGGTGAAAGCCGAGCGTTGGTGGTTTCCGGTGAAGCGGGTGTGGGCAAGAGCGCGCTTCTCGAGTATCTAAGCCAGCAGGCGTCGGGGTGCAGATTGGCCCGGGCCGCGGGCGTGCAGTCGGAGATGGAACTGCCGTTCGCCGGACTGCATCAGTTGTGCGCGCCGATGCTCGATAATCTTCCTCACCTACCGAGACCGCAACGGGAAGCGCTGCGGACGGCATTCGGCATCAGCGCCGGTTCGGCACCGGATCGATTTCTCGTCGGGCTCGCGGTGCTGAGCCTGCTGTCCGATGCCGCCGAGCAACAACCGCTGGTGTGTGTAGTCGATGACGAACAGTGGCTCGACCGCGCCTCGGCGCATGTGCTCGGATTTGTCGCTCGCCGGTTGGTGGCGGAATCGGTTGGGTTGATTTTCGCGGCTCGCGTGCCCAGTAGCGAGCTAATGGGATTGCCGGAGCTCGCCGTTGAAGGGCTTTCGGAGTCAGATGCGCGAGCCTTGTTGGATGCCGCTCTGGCGGGGCCAGTGGACAGCCCCGTACTTGACCGGATCGTCGCCGAGACGCGGGGCAATCCGTTGGCTCTGCTCGAGTTGTCTCGTGCAGTGAGCCCGCGACAGGTCGCCGGTGGGTTCTGGCTGCCCGGCGCCGTGCGCTTGTCGGGCGGTATTGAAGAGCACTTCCGTCAGCGGATCGAAGCCCTTCCGACAACGACGCGGCGACTCTTGCTCATCGCGGCAGCCGAGCCCGTAGGTGATCCGGCGCTACTGTGGCGAGCCGCCGCGCAGATGGAGATCGACGCCGCTGCTGCGGCGCCCGCCGTCGAGGCCAACCTCGTCGAGGTCGGTTCACGAGTGCGGTTTCGACATCCCCTCGTCCGCTCGGTGGTGTATGGGTCCGCGCTACCGCAGGAACGGCGCGAAGTGCATGCGGCGCTGGGGGACGCCACCGATCTGCAACGAGATGCCGATCGACGCGCGTGGCACCGGGCCAATGCCGCACCCGGACCCGACGAGGAGGTCGCCGAGGAGTTGGAGCGGTCGGCGGGGCGCGCGCGTGCCCGAGGCGGCCTGGCAGCCGCAGCCGCATTCCTCGAGCGCGCGACGGTGCTCAGCGTGGGTTCCCCGCGACGCACCGAGCGTGCGCTGGCGGCCTCGTCGGCGAAGATCAAGGCTGGCGAGTTCGCCGCTGCCCGCGATCTGCTGTCCGTCGCCGAGTCCGGGTCGCCTGACGACTTTCAGCAGGCCCGGATCGACCTGATGGAGGCAGAACTCGCGCTCCTCACGAACCGGGGCAGTGACGCTCCGTCCCTCCTGTTGAAAGCGGCAAGGCGGCTCGAGTCGATCGACGCAGACCTGTCCCGGGCGACCTACCTGCAGGCCCTCTCCTCGGGCTACTTCGCGGGTCGTCTCGCGACGGGTGGAGGTGCGGTGGAAGTGGCGCGCGCCGCGGCCACCGCACCGCCCCCTACGCATGCTCCGCGCGCTTCCGATTTTCTGTTGGATGGACTTGTCGCGCACTACAACTCGGGATACGACGCGGGGCTGCCCATCCTCCGAAAGGGGCTCCAAGCGTTCAGCGCCGGCATGCCGGACGACGAGGAGTTGCGCTGGCACTGGGTCGCGGGCATAGTCGCCCGACACGTGTGGGATGACGAGAGGTGGCATTCGCTGTCGGAGCGGCATGTGCAGCTGGCCCGTTCCGTCGGGGCGCTGAGCGAGCTGCCGGTCGCACTCAATTCGCGGGCATTCATGCTCCTCTTCGCCGGCGACCTCACCGGCGCGGCGGCGCTGATTCAGGAGCTGCAGCCGGCGATCGAGGCGACCGGCACCAGACTCGCTCCCTACGCCGCACTCGGTTTGGCCGTTCTTTCGGGAAGGTCGGGGGAAGCGAACGCCCTGATCGAGAACATCACAAGGGATGTAACCCCGCGCGGTGAAGGAATCGGACTGACCGTCGTGGATTGGGCACACGCGGTGCTGAACAACGCGTTGGGCAACTACCAGGAGGCGTTGAGATCAGCCGCGCGGTCGACCGGTTATCTCAGGGAGATGACTGCTCCGACGTGGGCGATGGCCGAGCTGATCGAGGCGGCCACACGCAGCGGACAGGACGATGTCGCCGCCGACGCTCTCGCTCGGCTGGCCGAGACGACCAGCGTCAGCGACACCGATTGGGGGCGCGGCATAGAGGCTCGATCGCGGGCGCTCCTAAGCGAGGGCGACACCGCGGAGCATCTCTATCGTGAGGCGATCGACCATCTTTCACGCTGTCGTGTGCGGGCGGACCTGGCTCGGGCCCACCTGCTATATGGAGAGTGGCTGCGCCGGCAGCGGCGACGGGTCGATGCCAGGACTGAGCTCGGCATTGCCCTGGAGATGCTGGAGTCGATGGGGATGGAGGCATTCGCCGAACGGGCCAGGCGTGAGCTGCAGGCGACCGGTGAGAAAGCCCGCAAGCGCGCCATATCGACGACCAATGAGGGACTGACGCCGCAGGAATGGCAAGTCGCGCGGTTGGCACGCGACGGCCTGTCGAATCCGGAGATCGGTGCCCGGTTGTTCATCAGCGCCCGCACCGTTCAGTACCACCTCCGCAAGGTCTTCGCCAAACTCGGCATCAACTCGCGCAGCCAACTAGACCTGGCCCTGGCCGATTGACCGTGGCCGATCGAGTGATCCGTGCACTTCATCTGCGAGCTTCTCGACTGCTTCACGCAGTGTTGGCACTGTCAGCGGCTCGATCACGCGCGAGCCCAAACCCCCACGGGTGTCCTCGACTTGACGTGACCACACGCCGCTGTAGCACCCAGCTGATCGGCCGATCACGGCAAGCGGCTTGTCGTGCAGTGCGCCGTGGCGCCACCGACGCGTTAGCCAGTCGATTGCGTTGTGCGCCATCGACGGAACTCTCCCGCGGTAGCTCGTGACGACGAGCACCGCGTCGGCCTCGGCAGCGGCCAAACGCAAGTCGACGACGGCGTCCGGCTTCACCCGTGTTTCCAACGCTTCGCGGTAGCGGGGCAGGCACCCAAGGTCGTTGAACACGTTCACCATCACTCCGTCGGGCGAGCTGGCGATCGCACATCGGCTCAGCGCCCGGTTGACCGGACCCGCGGGGATACCGATCAGGACCAACACGTTTATCAAGTCCGTGAATGCATCCGGTGTATGTGGAGCCGCCGTCATCGCAACCTCATCTACCCCCGATGGGAAGCATTCAATCGGGTATCGTCGGCGCTCTGACGGTCCTCGCTCAGCTGTCATGATCTACGCTTCGTCCGCCCGCCGCTGCCGTCAATAAGGCATCGGATGTCGCGTTCCCAGGCCGAATCGCGCCGGCGGTCAAGGTGTGATCGTCCCGCGTAGACCAATACGGTGACCACAAGGGCCGCCGTTTGCCACGCTGCGAACGCGATACCGACCGCGTCCGCGGCAGCCCGCGACACCGGCGCGGGCGCATCGACGTGATCACCGTCACTGTCCACCCAAATCGTCAGCGGGTCACCGGATTTGACGACACGGTCCCAGTTGAGGATGCCGGTGTGTTCGGTGCCGTTGGCTCTCCATCGGGCGGTCACCTGTGTAGCCGTGCTGTCGTCGACTCGCAGAACCAGAGTGCTGTCCTCGGTGGCTGTGGCGGTCACGGCGTGCCGCGCCTCGGCCTGCGCAATGTACACACGGCTGCGCGAATCGTGTACAGCCGTGCCCAGCGCGCCCGCAAGGGCGGCAGCGACCGCAACGGCCAGGATCCCCAGCGCGACAATCAACAGTTCGAGGCGGTCGACGCCACGCACCAGCGGATTGCGGCCGCATGCGCGCAGAACCCACCATCCGTGGACACATTCAACGCTTTGCATGACGACTCACTCCTCGAGGGTGGTGGGTTATCGAGTGGGCACGGCTGCGTCGGGTGCGGGGTGGCTGTTGGTGACTCCGAGTCGGTCGGCCAGCCCTTTCATGGCGGTGATGCCGCTGCGTCCTTGGTGGAGCTGGAAGCCCAGGGCGATGTCGCCGATGCCGTGCACCATGGCTCCGGCGGCCACCCACGCCACCAAGACCACCACGGACACGTTCCATGATCCGGCAGCCCAGAACCCCAAGCCCAGTTCGATGAGCCCGCAGATCAACAGCACCCACCACCCGGCCACGGCGCTGCCGGCGAAGGCCATGGCGATATCGAAGCAACCGCGGAATATGAAGTAGAAGCTGATGACGGCGGCCAGCGTGACGAAGGTGGCGCCGAGGTTCACCAGGGACACCACACCCACCCCCACCAGCAGCACCGCCAGCACCCCGTGCGCGATGCGCCACCCGGTGGATGAGGACACCGTCGCGATCGTGATCTCCTTGACCGCGGCGACCAGGCAGTACACCCCGAACAGCACGGCCACCGCCTCGACGGTGGCGTAGTCAAAGCGCAGGATCACGATGGAAAGCACGATCCAGGCGGCGCCGGTGATCAGCAGCAGCCACCAGAACCGGGTCTTGGTCACGACGTCGTCGAAGAAACGACCCACTGGCCCAACCGATGTCGTCGCGGCCTGATGACGAGTCTCGCTCATTGGTACTCCTTAGCATTCGATTGATTTAGCCTCGCCAAACTCTCTACGGCGATCGTGAGTCAAGAGTGCTCTCGGCCGTACACAATTGCGATGTGGTGTGACACAACGTCGCTGTCGCGATGCAGTGCCTACCGACAACGCCCATACGGGCACTACTCGCCAGGGATCGACTCGGCGAGAGCGGCAAACATGTCAGGATGCAGGTTCTTCGATCGCTTGTCGTCGCGACTAATGACGGGCGAAAGATCGTGGCCCGCCGGACAATGACTCCTCGCCTGCCGAACACTCACGATTGGGAAACTGCAACCAGGAAGGGACATCATGTCAACGCTGAGCAAACTCCATCAAAGTGCGGCTGAACATCATGAGCACGCAGCACGGCATCACCGCGAAGCAGCCAAGCTTCACGAGGTGAAAGACGTTCTGGCGGCGGTGGATCAGGCGCATATGGCAACCGACCACCAGGTGCACGCCATCCACTACGCAACGCAAGCTGCGAAAGAGTACCTGGCAGCGCACCGCGGCAGCTAGAAGCATCGTGCACGGAGGGCACGACCGACAGCCGCAGTCTGTCCCTGCGCCCCGGGTATCTCGGCAGTAGATGCCGACAAGCGGAGGCCGCGATTGACCTCCGAACCGCGAGGCCCACTCCGATTAGGGTGCGAGCCCTTCGAGGGTTCGGCACCGTGCGGTGAGCGTTTTCGGCGTTACTATCTCCCCCGACAGGACTAAACCGCCAAATCGTGAAATGGGCTCGCGGAAACGGAAGCTCGCTACTGCCGACCTCCTGCAAGCAGTGAGGTTCAGCGCATCATCCGACGACCATGCTCGTCGTCGGAAGTCGCGATCAACCCAGTCTGATCGAGGCGCAGTGTTAGATGGATGCTTGTCGTGACGTCAACTGCGGATCGCCCGGTTCCGGGGCAGGCGGACGGCGGGACTCGCTGATCCCAAACCGTTCGTGAAGCCGCGCAAGCGGTTTAGGGGCCCACCAGTTCATCCGGCCCATCAGGTGCATGAAGGCCGGTACGAGTAGCATGCGTACCAGCGTCGCATCGGCCAGCACAGCCAGTGTCAGCCCAACGCCGAACATCCGCATGAACGACACGTGTGAAGCGATCAGCGCGGCGAACGAAATCGACATGATCAGCGCCGCAGCGGTTATCACTCGGCCGGTGTGGGCCAAGCCAAGCGCCACGCTTTCGTCATTGTCGGCGGGAGTCCGATTAGATGTCAGCCAGTACTCCCGTATCCGTGACACCAGGAACACTTCGTAATCCATTGACAACCCAAATGCTATGCAGAAGAACTGCACAAGAACGTTGACGACCAACGTGCCGGTGGGCGTGGTGCCGAACGCTCCCAGGTGGCCTTCTTGGAAGATCCACACGAGCGCCCCGAACGCGGCTGTCAGCGATAAGACGTTGAGCACCAAGGCTTTTAGTGGCAGAACGATGCTACCGGTCAGAAAGAACAACAAGGTTAATGTGACTGCGGCAATTGCGGTCAACACGAGCGGCAGCCGGGAAGTAATGCCACTGACGGCGTCACGGTTTATTTGCGCAGTCCCGGCTATCAGGACATGCTGGCGAGCGGGGCCGCGAACAGCATGAAGCCGGTCGAGCTGCAAGGCGGAGGCCTGCGAGTAGAGCGGCGCGCTACTCTCCACGGTGAGAAACGCGGTGCTGCCGGTTATCCCAGTGGCGGCCGAAGGGGGTCCGACAAGCGCGCCGGCGACGAATGTGCCGCCCGGCGCAGACACTGACGCCACATCGGGCACCCGCGACAACCGGGAAGCGTACCGGTTCATCGTCGCGGGCGTTACGCCGTTGGTGTCCGGGATGACAACGGTCACATTCCTCGCCAGGTCGTCATCGAAATCGGTGCGCAGCTGATTTCCGACTTGACGCGCCGAGGCCGACGTCGGCAGCACGCGATCATCGGGGAAGCCGAACTTGACACCGAGGAACGGTATGCCGAGCATCAGCAACAGCGCGACAACCAACAGGCCGATCGGGACTGCCCGGCGCATCGCAAACTTGGCCAACCGGTACCAGAACCTCTGCTGAATCGGTCGTTCGACCGACGCTGTCGGCCTGTGCATTCGACCCGCAAGTCGGTCGCCGAGCAGCGCGATGAGCGCCGGCGTGACCACAATCGCGGCAATGGCCGCGAACGCCACCACGGCGACGCCGACATAGGCGAACGACTTCAGGGAATACATCGGAAAAAGCGCGAGCGTCGACATCGACAGCGCGACCGTGGTGGCCGAGAACAGCACGGTCCGGCCGGCACCAACCATCGTGCGCTCCAGCGCCTTATCCGGCCCGACACCGTCGGCAAGCTCGTCGCGGAACCGGCTCAGGATCAGCAGGGTGTAATCGATCGCCAACGCCAACCCCATCGCGACCAAGAGATTCAGCGCGAAGATTGAGACCTGGGTTGCCAGACTGACTGCGCGCAGCACCGCCATCGAGCCGAAAACGGCAAAGCCCCCTACGGCTACTGGAAGCGCGGCCGCCACCAACCCGCCAAACACCCAGACCAGCACGAGAAAGCTCAGCGGAATCGCGATGGCTTCCATTAGGTTCAGGTCTTTCTCGGTTTGGTCTATCACCTGCGCATACGTGATCGCATCACCGCCCGCACGCACCGTCACACCGTCACCGTCGTGCACCAATGTGTCGCTGAGCGCCTTCGCGTGTTTGGGCGCATCGCTCTCGCCACCGGTGATGCCGGCGACGATCAGGCCTGTCTTGCCGTCCTTGCTCATCAGGCTGGCCGAAGCCGACGGCGGTGCCGTCCACGGCGACGTTACCTGTGCCACATAGGGCGAATTGTGAAGCTGACGCACGATGTCGGTGGCGACCGTCTGAGCGGCGCTGCTCTGTGCACCGTCATTGGAGGTGACCGTGATGAGCATCGGCAGGTCGCCTTGATGCAGTTTGTTGGCCAACAGATTCGTCGCGCGCTGAGACTCCGAATCCGGATTCTCGAACCCGCCCGCGGACAGGCTTTTCGCCACAGGTATGCCGAAAACCGCCGTACCGATCATGATCAAGACTGCGATCGCGATGACCCGCCGCGGTGCGTGAATGGCTAGCTGGGCAGTCCGCTCTAACACCTGACCTCCGACATCGCTCATCTTCCGTTCAGCCGCTTCAATCGCCGCGTACCACAGAACTTCTGGCGCTTTCCCACTAGCCCCTCTCCAAGGTGGGATGGATGCGGTCTGGCGATGGCCGTGATCCCGTCCCGGCTAGCGCAAGGACTTCGTCGAAGCCTTGGATCAGACATTCCCTGAACACGTCGTGATCGGGAATCGCGCCGGAGTCGATATCGATGCCCAGATAGCACGTGTCGGCGTAGGTCACCAGCGTGATGTTCACCGCCGCACCGATCGTCGGACCGAACGCATAGGCAGACCGCACCAGGGCGCCGCCGATAGATTCGGGCGCACCTATGCTGCCGACGTTACTGGCGAGGAAATCGACGTGACGCAGAATCGAGCCGATGTACCAGCGCGGCATCAGGTTCAGCGCCCCGGCGATCGCCTGCGTGTAGGGCAACGATCGCTCCCGGCGCACCCGCCCCGTGCGCTCGTGGGTCTGCTTGATCCGCTCACCGGGGTCGGCGACCCCGGCCGGCACGTCGAACCGCATCAAGGTGATGCGGTTACCGCCCATTTCGTCCACCTTTGTGCGCAGGCTGATTGGCATCGTCATGTGCAGATCGCCAATGCAGACGCCATGCTTCTCGTGGTATCGGCGCAGCCCGCCGGTCACACCCGCGATGAACGCGTCGTTGAGCGCCGCACCGCAGCGGTGTGCGGCCCCGCGCAGTTGTGGCATCGACACCTCGTGCACACCCAGGTAGCGGATAAGGGTGCGCTGCTTCATAAGTGGCGACCCAGTCCGATTCACGGGGCGCACTGTCCGATACACCGATGCGACGATCGCAGGCGCTGCAGCCACCGTGGCGACCGGTCGCCGAATACCTTGATTCATCAGCCAAGCGGTCAATTCAACTGCACCGGTCAACGCGCTGACAGCTCGCCTGGCGATGTAACGCAGCGTGTCGCGATAGCCGTCCAACCAAGACGTTCGCAGCATCGGCGGCTCGGTCGGCAGCTCAACCCGATGTTGCGGACGTTCGGCCGAATCGAACAGCGTCGTGGCGATCTGGACGCTGCCCACGCCATCGGTGAGCGAATGGTGAAACGTCCACAGGACGGCGGCCGCACCGTTGGTCAACCCGTCGATCAAAGTGACCTTCCAGAGCGGCCGGGCTCGGTCGAAGGCCTCCATCTGCGCCAAACGAGCCAACTCGAGGACGCTGACGAGCGTGCCGGGCCTGGGAGCGGTAACCCTGCGCATGTGAAAGTCGAGGTCGAAATCGGGACAATCCTGCCATCGCGGCGGAGCCGGCGGCGGCGACTCAACGACCCGCTGCCGGAAGACCGGAAACTTGCGGCTGATCACATCGAACCGATAGCGCAGCTCATCCCAATCCGGGGATCGGTCGAGCAGGATCACCGCGACCACGGTCGATCTCAACCTCGGGTCGCTCTCCATCGCCCATGCGAACGCATCGGTCTGACGCATGAACTCAGTCATTCGTGTGGTGGCCTCAATGTCGATCGTCAAAATACGTGTTTACCGATACATCACTGTGCCAACCGATTTCAGCTCGTGCGCTGGTACGTCGCGACGGCTGGCCTGCCACCACCTTCACAAAACTTCCACCAGCCGGCCATGTCGCCGGCGACACTGTTGAGCGCCAAACGTTGTGCCAGACCACCACCGGGACTGACTTTCGACAAATGAGGTCAACGATGACCTGGGCCCTTTCGACCGCATTGTCAGCCGGCACACCAACTGATCAGTTTTGTCGTTCGGAAGGACATCGACGACGACCGAAGCGATCGCGAACATTGAAACGTGAGCAACCGCATGTGCGTCCTGAAACCAGAGCCGCGGGATAAAAACCGACGAGGCCAGATTGGGACTCGTGGTCGCGATCAATGGGCAGAACTTCGACACTCCACCAGCGAAAGCCCTCCCGGACCGCGATGATCAATTTGGGCGACCTCACAAGCCTGGCTGGAAAGCCGATCGCGGCGATATCGAACATGCTCAACACGCCAAGCTCGGCTGGCAGGAATCGGCCGTTCTACTGGCAGAACCTGATTGACAATATGCGGGGCCGCACGCTCCACGACGCAGTCGACGGCAAGATCGTGCTAATCACCGGTGGATCTTCGGGCATCGGTGAGGCGGCGGCGAAGGAAATCGCCCGAGCGGGCGGAGGGGTGATCCTCGTCGCCCGCACGCGCGAGAAGCTGGACAAGGTCGCTGACCACATCCGTGGGGCAGGTGGCACCGCGCATGTCTACCCGTGCGACCTAACGGACACGGACGCGATCGCCGAGATGGCCGACAAGGTGCTCGCCGATCTCAGCCGCGTCGACATCCTGATCAACAATGCCGGCCGCTCGATTCGGCGTTCGCTGGAACTGTCCTACGACCGGATCCATGACTATCAGCGCACCATGCAGCTGAACTACCTCGGCGCGGTCCAGCTCATCCTCAAATTCATCCCCGGGATGCGCGAACTGGGATTCGGTCAGATCATCAACCTGTCATCGGCTGGAGTGCAAGCCCGCGCACCTCGCTTCGGCGCATATATCGCGAGTAAGGCTGCGCTGGACACGTTGTGCGACTCGCTACAGGCGGAAGTCATCCACGACGGGATCAGGTTCACGACGGTCTACATGACGCTGGTGAAGACACCAATGATCAGTCCGACCAAGATATATGACAACTTTCCTACCCTCAGTCCCGATCAGGCGGCCGGCGTCCTCGCCGACGCCATCGTCCATCGACCACGCCGACTCAGCTCACCGTTCGGGGAGTTCGCGTCAGTCGCCGATGCCATCAACCCGACGATCATGGACTACGTCCGCAACCGCGCATTCACGATGTTCGACGACTCCGCTGCAGCGCGGGAAAGCGAACCGACAGACGAGACCCCGAAATTCGACAGGCGCAGCAAAAACTTTGTTCGCGCCACCCGCGGAATCCATTGGTAGACATGAGTCTCCCGCAACCGAATTCCGATGCAACCGTCGTCGTCACCGGCGCATCCTCCGGCATCGGCACCGAGCTCGCCCGTGGGCTGGCGCGCCGCGGATATCCACTACTGCTCACCGCACGCCGCCGCGAACGGCTCAGCGAGCTCTCCGATGAGCTTCGCGCAAAGCACTCGGTCACCGTGGAGGTAATGCCGCTCGACCTTCGCAACCGGGCGGCACGCGCGCAGCTGATAGACCGCATCGGCAGCGCACCAATCGCCGGTCTGTGCAACAGTGCCGGTTTCGGCACCAGCGGGCCGTTCCACCGCCTGCCGGTGCAACATGAGCGCGAGGAGATCACTGTCAACGCCCTGGCGCTCATGGAACTCACCCATGCGGCCCTACCAGAGATGGTCGACCGTGGTGCGGGCGCCGTGCTCAACATCGCCTCGATCGCCGGATTTCAACCGATACCCGGCATGGCCGTCTACTCGGCAACCAAGGCGTTCGTACAGACCTTTTCCGAAGCAGTACACGAGGAACTGCACAGCACCGGCGTGTCCTGCACCGTGCTGAGCCCGGGGCCCGTACCGACCGAGTGGGCCGACGTGGCCGACGCCCATCAATTCAGCATTCCGATCGCCCAGGTGTCCCCCGGCGAAGTCGCAGAAGCCGCGATCGACGGCATGCTCGAAGGCAAGCGCAGCGTCGTGCCGGGACTCGTGCCGAACATCGTCGGCCTTGCCGGCCGGTTCACGCCAAGAAGTGTGCTACTTCCAGCGGTGCGACTCTTCAACGCCCCGCGCACGTAGCCGACGCACATCCGTACGAGTGCCCTGCGGCCGCCAAAAAAGCAAGCCCGGACCCGCAACGTGGGATGCATGGGTTGTGATCTGTCTCACTTTGGGACACGCTTGATGTGCGTGCGCGGCCGATCCGAAGTCAGTTCAGCGAGGTTGGGGAGCGGACAGCTCGGCGGTTGGGCGAACACGCATCGTGCGACGTTGGAGAATTCCGATGGAGTCGTCAGTCCGTCGTCTCACAATGGCGGAGGCTCGTATCGAGTACTTGTCGACCGGCGACGCCGACCCGGGCGCCGTGTCGGACTTCGTGGCCGCCTCGTGGCGTCGCTCCCGAGGCGCCGGCGTGGCCGCGGACCGCGGGGAGGTCCCCTTCGTCGGAGATATCGACATTTCCTCGCGGCTGGTTCGATACTCCCGACCGATTATCGATCGGCTCATCGATGCCACCGAGGACATTCCCTTGAGCATCGCGCTGTCTGACAACAAAGCGCGGGTTCTCACACGCGTTGACACCACCCGGAGCATCGGGCTGCTTCTCGACGCTATCTTCCTCGCCCCGGGATTCGACTACGCAGAGGGCCATATCGGTACCAATGGTGTCGGAACAGCTCTCGAGGCCGGCCGATCCGCTCAGATCGTCGGGCCAGAGCATTTTCACGAGCGCTTTCAGCCGTATTCATGTTCGGGTGCACCGATCCGCGATCCGATGACCGGACGCATCGAAGGCGTTCTCGACCTCACTTGTCTGACCGAACATTCCACCCCGATGTTGCACAGCATCGTGCGGTCGGCCGCCACCGACGTCGAACAGAGTCTGCTGCATGACCGAAACCTGCGCCAGCAAGCGCTGTTCGAGGCGTTTCTGAGTGTCGATTCACATTCGAAGTCAGCGGTATTCGCGATCGGCGGCCGCGTAATGATGGCAAATGCACTGGCGCAAACCACTTTTGATCCCGTAGAGCAGCGAATGATCGTGCATCATGCGAGATACTTGATGGAATGCAGGCGTCCCGCGGGAGGTGAAATCGAGCTTCCCGGTGACAGATTGGCCCACCTGCGGGGCACGCGGGTAAGTGCGGGATCCGAGAGCGCAGGAATCGTGGTGGAAGTCCTTGACGCGCAGGAACGATCGGCGCCGCGTTCTCGTGGCATTCGCGACACCGCACGGCGTACCCGCCGAGCAGCCGGCTCTTCCCTCGAAAGCAGCCGCACAGGGGCCTTAAGCCAGGACAGTCAATCACCGCTGTGGCGGCGGGCATCCAGTGAGGTCGCCGAGGCCCTCACGAAGAACGAGTCATTGTTGGTCATAGGTGAACCGGGCACAGGCAAATTCACTCTGATCGCGACCACCTTCCACCACATCCATCCCGGCAGCAGCACCATCGAACTAGACCCCAACGACATCACAGACAACGGAATCGCGAAGGAAACGCTCGAGACGACCGTGCCCACCGTCTACATCCTGCGCCGACTGCAGGACCTGACGCTCGAAGGGGTCACCAAGGCCCAGGCGATCCTCACCGAAATAGGCCGCAGCGAACCACCGGTGTGTGTCGCGGCCACAGTATCGGAGTCGTGCCTGGACATCGGCCCGCTACGAGACCTGCTGCCACACTTCCAACGGTCGGCAACCGTACCCCCCTTACGGCACCGCATCGACGACCTCCCGGCGCTCACCCGCCAACTTCTCGCCAAAAACTCACACGGGCGACGCACATCCGTGAACGCGGCAGCGATGCGGACAATGGCCAGGTATACCTGGCCCGGCAATCTGCGCCAGCTCGATGACGCGCTCCGGACTGCACTCGGCCACCGACCGGTCGGTGAAATTCAGCCCGAAGATCTTCCCGGCTATTGTTGCCAGATCTCGGCGAGGACACTCAGCACGCTCGAATCAATCGAGCGAGATGCGATCCTCCTGGCATTGCGTGAGGCCGGCGGCAACCGTGTGCAGGCCGCAGCAACCCTCGGTATCGCCCGTTCATCGCTGTACCGCAAACTGAAGACCTTCGGCATCGACATCGACTGAGGTATCCGGGGCACCTCGCCGGGCCACGCGGCGGAGGCCGACGCGTCGCCGGGCAGCGCCAACCCGAGTCGCAACAAGAATTTCCGCCGCCCATCGCCATCCACCCGCGTGATCGGGCGGCCCCGTCGGGCCCCGACCGTCGGAGTCGTATCAAACGCGAGCCCTCTGCCGGCGTCGGTCGAACACATCGCACTCAATTCACCGCTCACCTTTAGATCCGGGTTCGGAATGACGTGGAGACTGTCCAGATCTGGGACAGTTCGGATCCGCACTCCGCGACAACTATGACCTGTATCACATGTGTCGAAGTTGATGAAGGACCGAGGGCAATGATCACCATGGAGACGCCGTTCAGGCCGAGCTGGCGATATCGCAGGCGGGCAGTACCAACGACGACGATCTATCGGGTCACCGATCGCCTGCACGAAGGACGGACGGCTGACGTGCCGTGTCATCAGATTGTGACCACCGTCTCGGCGTGGCTGGCGGAGTTGGGGGCCCATAGCCCGTTGGTTGAGGACCTCGCGAGCTCGATAGACGTCGGCGACTGGCCAACAGCCTGCGCGATTGGTGAGTACTTGTCGGTAGACGTGACCGTTGCATACGGGACAGCTCGTGGTGCCTTCAACCTGCCTTTTTGATGTCGGCCGCCAGCCTCTGGTGACTCCGCCGATTCGGGGCCGGGCGGGCGAGCTGAAGGTGATCGGCGCGTTGGTGACGGCGCTGGTGCAGGGGCGCGGCGGTGTGCTGGTCATCGAGGGCCCGCCGGGCATCGGGAAGAGCCGGTTGCTGACCGAGGTGATGGCGCTGGCCGACAAATCCGAGGTGCGCACCTTGTTCGGTGAGGCGTTCGAGTATCAGCAGACGGTGCCGTTTTTCGCGCTGTTCATGGCGACCCTGGGCGCCGAGCCGCCGGTCGGCGACGCCGACGCGCTGCGCCGGCTGGGCGGCTCGGCGGATCTGCCCTATTGGGTGGTGCACGATCTGGCCGACGCGATTAGTGCGGCGGCGGCACAGACCCCGCTGGCCATTGTGCTCGAGGACATCCACTGGGCCGATAACAGCACCTTGTTGGCGCTGCGGTCGTTGGCCGCGACACCGGCCCGCGCTCCGGTGCTGTGGGTGCTGACCGCCCGCACCGGGGCTGGCGGCCCGGCGGTGCAGGAGACCGTGTCGGTGCTGCAACGCGCAAATGCCACCTTCTTGCGGGTGTCGGCGATGTCGGCGAGCGCGGTGGTCGAGATGGTTCAGGACGCGGTGCGGGCGAACGCCGATGCGTCGCTGTTGAATCTCGCTGCCAAGGCGCACGGAAATCCGTTCCTGATCGGGGAGCTGGTGGGGGGTCTGGGCGAGGAGCGCCGGCTCAATGTCAGCGGCGGGCGTGCGGTGGTGACTGGACACGAGTTGCCGCGCCGGCTGAGTGCCGGTATGCAGCAGCGACTCGGCCACCTTTCCGCCGGTGCGGGTGAGGTGGTGCGGGTGGCCGCGGTGCTGCCGGACCGGTTCTCGGCGGGTCTTTTGGCCGCGATGCTGGAACGGCAGCCTTCGTCGTTGATGGCGGTGCTCGAGGAGGCGGTGCGCGCGGATCTGCTTGTCGACGACGGTGAGCAGTTGCGGTTTCGGCACGACTTGCTGCGTGAGGCCACCCGGCAGTCGTTGCCGCAGTCGGTGCGGCGCGCGATGGAGCGCCAGTCGGCGTCGGTCATGCTGGGGATGGGCGCGGCGCCGGCCGAGGTGGCCACCCAGCTGGCGCGCAGCGCCGAGCCCGGGGACCGGGAGGCGATCGGCGCGCTGCGGGCGGCCGCGCAATCACTGGGCCACAGTGATGCGAGTGCGGCCGCGGACCTGAGCAGGCGCGCGTTGGAGCTGTTGCCCCCCGATGACGGCGAGCACGGGCTGCTGGTGGCCGAAACGGTGGGGTTGCTCAACCGGGCCAGCCGCTATCCCGAGGCCGAAGAGTTGGCGGTGGCGGCGCTCTCGGAGGCGGCGTCGCCCCAAGAGGAGGCCGAGATTCGGCTGCGCCGGGCGGCAATCACCAGGCACGGTACCGAGCGGCGCGTTGAGGAGAATCGCCGAGCGCTGCTGCTGGGCGACATCAGCGACGTCACGCGGGCACGGCACCTGGCGTGGCTGGCCTACAACCTGATGTACGACGAAGCTGGGCAACAGCGCGCGGCGGCCAACGAGGCGGCCGCGACCGCCGCGTCGACCGGTGATCTCGAGGCCAGAATCCTGGCCGGTGTCACACTTGCTTGTCTGGACTGTGGCGACGGGTACGCGGACCGCGCGCTGCGCGACCTCGAGGAGCTTTGCGCGCTTGCCCGCACGAGCGATGTGACCGCAGCTCATCTCTTCGCCGCGAACTACTACGCGAACCAACTGGCGGTGATCGGCCGGTTGGACGACGCGGCGGCACGGGTCGCCGAGGGAACAGCGCAAGCCCGCCGGGAAGGTAACGCGATGGCCCTTGATATCTGGGCCGTGAATGGCGGGATGGTGCACCTCGCTGCGGGCCGGTTGTCTGCCGCGCGCGCCGCGACCGAGTCCCTGCCGGCCCCAGAGCGGGCTGGCGTGACCGAGCTGGACATGGTGCGCGGGGTGATTCTGGCCGAGGTGGCGGCGCGCACCGACGACCGAACGTTGTTGCAGCAGATGGTCAGTGACGCGCGCGACGCCTACTCCACTGGCTCATCTGTAGTAGATCGGGAAGCGGCGCATGTGCTGGCGCTGGCGGCGTGGCAGCGCGACGACGTCCACGACGCGATGCGTTGGCTGGGCGGCGACATCACCGTATTCGGGCCACCCGTCATCCCTCCGGTCTTCGATCAGGTGATCTTGAGTGCGCGGGTGGCGTCGGCCGCCGGTGATGCCGGCTTGCGCGCACGTGTCCTGCAGGCCGCCGACGTGCTCGAGCGTGAGCGGCCGGCGATCCCGTTGTTCACCGGGGTGGCCGGGTATGCCCGCGGGATCCTCGAACGTGACGCCCAGGCACTGCTGGCTGCGGCGGACCTGCTTCACTCGTCGTCGCGGCCGCTTCTTTGCGCCGCAGCTGCCGAGGACGCCGGCGCTGAACTCGCCCGCGCCGACCACCCCGATGAGGCGGTCAATCAGCTCAATGCCGCATTCGACACCTACCTGCACCACGAAGCGCTCGCCGATGCGCGCCGGGTGGGTCGCGCGCTGCGCCGGTTAGGTGTGCACCGTCGCATTGTCAGCCAGCCGCGGGCTAAAGCGGGCTGGGACAGCCTCACCGACTCCGAGCTCAAGGTCGTCAACCTGATCGCACAGTGCGTCACCAACCGCGACGTCGCCGCGCAGCTGCACCTTTCCCTGCATACGGTGAAAAACCACGTCCACAATGCGTTCACCAAACTCGGGATAAATTCCCGCGCCGAGCTGAGCAAACTTATGCACGGCACGGACCATCCCACCAATTACATTCTCGCGACTTAGCCATTACCCCCGCACGCAAGGCGTGGCGGCCTGTCCCGAGGTTCTCCACATCGCCTCGGCCATTGCGATATGCCCATAGAAGCCAAGCGATTTCGCCATCGCGCGATAGCAAGCCACCGACTTCCGGTAGACAACGTCGTCGCCGCAGGCCCGCGCCAGCAGAGCCCGCAGCCGCAGCACCAGGATGTCGCGCGGCGGAAAACCGTCGTCGGTCGGCGCCGCCGCTAACCGTTCGACCGCGGCCTCGGCTTCGGCCACGTCACTCTCGGCCGCGCGATCCAGAAGTGTCTCCACCAGAACCCCGGTCACGGGAACGCCCCACGCCAGCGAACTGACGAACCGCGTCGATGCCAATGTTGCACCCGGTCAAGTACATTCGAGATTCCGATCGACCTGCACCGGTCTTTGTTCACATTGATGTATCGCGGGTCGCAGCAGAATGGCTCCGCTTGGGGTCAGTCGGGCAGCCCAATTGGCCCGATCTCAGCAAAGACATCGCCAGGACCCGGATTGTCCGGATGGGTGTGACCACCGAAATGGCGCTCGATACCCCACACCGCGTTCAACGCGGTTTGTACCGCACCCTCTACCCACGCTGGGGTCCACGAGATGTCGTCACCCGCGAGGAAAATGCCACGCTGATGGGCGGGCAAGTCATCCTGCATGAAGTGCGAGTACATCCGGCGGTTATATCGGTAGTGTCCAGGCAGCGCACCCTTGAACGCGCCGAGCGAGTATTCATCGGCCTCCCAGGAGATGGTGATCGGGTCGCCGACGATGTGGCGGGCGATGTCGACGTCGGGATAGATCTTCTTGAGCGCCGAAAGTGCGAGCCGAACCCGATGCTCGACCGTATGCGGCAGCATCTTCAAGGCGTCGCTCATCCACGAGTAGGTAAGGCAGATCACGCCCGGGCGGTTGTCCCCGTTGTCGAAGAGGTACGTCCCGCGGGTGAGCCGGTCAGTCAGCGTCGTACTCATGACGTCGCGGCCGGTGTTCGGGTCCTTGTCCTTCCAGAACGGCCGGTCGACCATCACGAAAGTCTTCGACGACTGCATGTATCGCGTCCTGTCCAACGCCGTCCACAGCTTGTACGAAAACAGGCTCTCCTCACACTTTATCTGGGTGGTCAGTAGCCAGCTCTGGCATGTGACGAGCACCGCTGGGAAGCGCCGGACCACACCCCACATGTCTGTGATCTCAAACTCATTGTCGGCGTGAGTTATTCGAGCTACACCCGGCCTGGTGCCGCCAGAGTGCAGCGATGCCAGGCTGGTGGCCGCCGGCCAGTGCGTAAGCCTCGACGGCGCGTGCTCCCAGAGGCCACGCGGCACCTGCTCGGCGCCGCCGACTATGAGGCGCTGGTTTTCGTCGCAGTTGGTCATCACGACGCGGAAGATCTCCAGCATCGAGTTCGGAAAATCGGAGTCCCAACCCCCGGTCCCGAATCCGACCTGACCGAACACCTCACGGTGATGGAAAGTCAACTTCGAGAACGCGTCCGAACTCGCCAAGAAGTCGTAGAACGTGCGATCGTCCCATATCGGCACCAGTTTGTTCCACAGGGACTTCAAGCCCGCAACATCGCGGGCTCGGATCGCATCCTGAATCTTGGTGAACCCCACGCCTTCCAGCGCATCAGCCCAAGCCTGGGCCACCTCCTTGAACAGCGCCGGCAGTGTGTCGGGATGCTCGGCGTAGTGCGTCTTGCCTTCAATATGGATAACCGTGCTGTTGGACGCGCGCGTAAGCGGGTTGGGAAACGGCGCAGTCGGTAGCCCGAGTAGATCGACGTAGTGATAGAACGCGGTCGACGACACCGGGAATCGCATTCCGCCCAGCTCGGCGACCACGCCGCTCGGCGCTCCCTCGAATTCCTGTGAACGCAACCGGCCACCCATGTGAGAAGCCTCGTATATAACGGGTCGCAGGCCCAGTTTCATGAGTTCGTACGCCGCCACCATGCCGGACATACCTGCGCCGACGATGGCAACTTCCTCGCCGTGGCGCTCCTGGGGGATCGAACCAAGTCCGGCCGGGTGCGCGATCCAATCGTCGAAGGGGAAAGGAAAGTCGGGGCCGAACATCGTCACCGGCCGCTCTGCATTGTCTTCCGCAAAAGTGAATTCGTTCGCCATGTCCACGGCCCTCCATCGCTTGTATGCAAAGGAAACGGAGAATTCCACAACCCACCGCGTGAACCACATGTTGCGTACCCGTCACTGTAGAGCCGCGTTGAAACAATCGTCTCGGAAATCGGCCCGATCCGGTCTGTGCAACAGTGCCGGTTTCGGCACCAGCGGGCCGTTCCACCGCCTGCCGGTGCAACATGAGCGCGAGGAGATCACTGTCAACGCCCTGGCGCTCATGGAACTCATCCATGCGGCCCTACCAGAGATGGTCGACCGTGGTGCGGGTGCCTTGCCGGCCGGTTCACGCCAAGAAGTGTGCTACTTCCAGCGGTGCGACTCTTCAACGCCCCGCGCAAGTAGCCGGCCGCTTCATCGACACCGACGCTTTATGTTGGTGCGCGGGTCGCAAATCGTGTTTTGGGTCTCAGGTCTGCGAGTGCAGGACGACCATTGACCGCTGCCCGACGGTAACTTCGTGGCCGACGGCACCACTGCGTTCGGGGTCGTGGGTGTCGCACACGACGATCCACTGGCGCGCCGGCAGGTCTGCCGGGACCGTGAAGGTCAACGGCTCCCACCACGCGTTGACGAGAACGAGGAAGTCATCGTCGACCATTGGGGTCCCATCGGGACCGACGTCGGGATCCGTTGCGCCGTCGATAAATAGCGCGACGCTGCGGGCGTTCGGGTCAGCCCAATCTTGGGCTGTCATCTGAGCCCCCGCCGGGGTGAACCAAGCCAGATCCGCGGCCGCCTTGCCAGTCAGATAGCGCGGCCTGCGGAAGACCGGATGGCCGCGGCGCAGCGCGATGAGCCCTTTGGTAAACCGAAGCAGGTCCTGGTCGACCGCCGACCAGTCGAACCACGTGATCTCGTTGTCCTGGCAGTAAGCGTTGTTGTTGCCGCGCTGCGTGCGACCGAGCTCGTCGCCGCCAAGCAACAACGGCACCCCGGCGGAAAGAAGCAGCGTCACAAGGAAGGCCCGCTTTTGCCGCGCACGCAGGGCAGTCACGTCGGTGTTGTCGGTCGGCCCCTCTGCCCCACAGTTCCAGGACCGGTTGTCGTCGGTGCCGTCGCGGTTGTTCTCCGTGTTCGCCTCGTTGTGCTTGCGGTCGTACGACACGAGGTCATCGAGGGTGAACCCGTCGTGCACGGTGACGAAGTTGACCGACGCGCTGGGTCGGCGTCCTTCGTCAGGCCGGTCGTAGAGATCAGCAGATCCGCACAGGCGCGTCGCGAAGTCCGACAACAGGTTATCGTGGCTGCGCCACCAGTCACGTACGGTGTCGCGGAAGCGTCCGTTCCACTCGGACCACAGGGGTGGAAACCGGCCGATGTCGTAGCTGTCCATGCGGCCGACATCCCATGGCTCCGCGATGAGCTTCACCTGCGACACCACCGGATCCTGCCCGACGGTGTCGAAAAACGCCGAAAACGGGTCGAAGGCACCATCTTCCCTGCCGAGCGTTGGCGCCAGATCAAAGCGGAAACCGTCGACGCCCATCTCAGACACCCAGTAGCGGAGCGAATCCATGATCATGCGCAGGGTTGTCGCGTCCGCGGTGTTCAATGAATTGCCGCACCCGGTCGTGTCGACGTATCGACTGGGATCACTCTGCTCGAGTCGGTAGTAAGCAGCATTGTCCAGCCCGCGATGACACAACGTCGGGCCACCCGCGCCCCCTTCAGCGGTGTGGTTGAAGACGACGTCCAACACCACTTCCAAACCGGCCGCGTGCAACGCAGCGACCATGTCGCGGAATTCCTCGACCTGCCCTCCCGGTCGCCCGGCCCGCACCGCCGCGGAGTAGGCCGCGTGCGGAGCGAAGAAGCCGATCGTGTTGTAGCCCCAGTAGTTCGTCAATCCCCGCTCGACGAGGAAGGATTCGGGCACATTGTGGTGGATGGGCAGCAGCTCGACGGTCGGTGACGCCAAGGTCGACGAGGTGTTGCACCGCCGCCGGATGTGCCAAACCCGCGTAGGTGCCACGCAGGTCCGCCGGCACAGCCGGATGCTTCGCGGTGAACCCGCGCACGTGCACCTCGTAGAGGATCGTGTCGGCCAGGGCGTGTCCGGGCCCTGGCGATAGCGGTGCGGATGCGGGGGCCGTCACCAGGCTGAGCGGCATCTGACCCGCTGAATCCAGCTGACTGGGTGCGCCGGTGTTGTCCATCGCGTAATCGAGTAATTCAGGCCCGAACCGGACATCGCCGTGGATCGCCCGCGCATAGGGATCGAGCAGGAGTTTGGCCGGGTTATAACGTTGGCCGCGCGCGCGGTCGTACGGTCCGCTGACCCGATAACCGTAGGCCTGTCCGGGCGCCACACCAGGCACTAACCCGTGCCAGACGTCGCCGTCACGCTCCGGGAGCAGCAGCTGGGTCTCGCTGCCGTCGGCACTGATCAGGCACAGCCTGACCTCATCACCGTTGGACGACACGGCGAAGTTCGTGCCTTGCGGACCGGGCGTCGCGCCGAGCGGGGCGGGACGGCCCGGAAGGATGGTGGCGCTCACGCAGTCTCCTCTCCCTGAACCAGGCGCTGGATGACTTCCGACGCTTTGGGGTAGGCGTGGTGACGGCGCCTGATGACGTCGGCGACGAGCCCCGTCCACCCCGTCTGGTGGGACGCGCCGAGGCCGGCCCCGTTGTCGCCGTGGAAGTACTCATGAAAAAGGAGGTTGTCGCGCCACCGCGGATCGGTCTGGAACCGCTGTACGCCGCCGAAGCAAGGTCGGCGTCCGCGTCGTCGACGAGGAAAAGCGACACGAGACGTTCCCAGAAGTCGGCGGCCACGACATCGAGGGTGACCTTGTTTCCCGATCCAGTCGGGTACTCGACCGTGAGCTCGTCGCCGAAGAATTCGTGGACGCGCTCCAACGCGGTCGCCACGAGGTAGTTCAGCGGAAACCACACAGGGCCACGCCAGTTCGAGTTGCCGCCGAACATCGCGGTGGTCGACTCCGCAGGCTCGTAGTCGATCCCGGCGTGCAAACCCTCCACGTCCAACACGTACGGATGCTCACGGTGGTAGGCCGACAGGGAACGGAGCCCGTGCGGCGACAGGAACTCCGCCGGATCGAACAGGGCTCGGCATAGCCGCCGGACGCGATCCAGTCCTGTCACCCCGACCAACAGCCGTCGCTTCCCCGGCTGCCCGCGCAGGATGCCCGCATCGGCCATCTCCGTGGTTCCGCCGAGTCCATGGCGTCGGAGGTAGTCGGCGAACATCTTGTCGGTCACAAGCGTGCGGTCGATGGCCTCCTCGTTAACAACTGCCGCGGCCAGCAGCGGGATCATGGCGACCATCGAGCGCACCCGGACGGGCACCGCACTGCCGTTGGGTAGCAGGATACGGTCATAGAAAAAGCCGTCCTTGTCATCCCAGAGACCAACCGCCTCAAGGGCTTCCGAAATACCCGCAAAGTGCTCGAGGAACTTCTGCACCAGGTCAAGCGCGGGCCGGTGGCCCGACCCGTGCAGAATCGCCGCGATGGTGGCCATCGACAGTGCGTACCCGGCCATCCAGCCGGTGGCGTCGGACTGCTCGAGGAGCCCGTGAACAGGAAGATGCGAGCGGTCGATGGGGCCGATGTTGTCCAGACCCATGAATCCACCCTCAAAGAGGTTGGAGCCGTTGGCGTCCTCGCGATTCACCCACCAGGTGAAGTTCACCAGTAGCTTGTCGAAGATCCGGCTGAGGAAGTCGAAGTCGCGGCCGCCGTCGATGGCGAACACTTCCAGCGCGGCCCACGCCTGCACCGGCGGGTTGACGTCGTTGAAGTCCCACTCGTACGCGGGCAGGGCGCCGTTGGGGTTCTGGAACCATTCGCGGCACAACAGCGACAGCTGATACTTCGCAAACGCGGGATCGACGTGCACAAGCGCGATGCAGTGAAATGCCAAGTCCCAGGCCGCGAACCACGGATACTCCCACGTATCGGGCATCGACATGACGTCGAACGCCTCAAAGCTGCGCCACCGGGCGTTGCGGACGTTCCGCCGCTGCGTCGGAGGCGGCGGTTGGCTCGCGTCGCCGTCCAGCCAGCGGGCAACGTTGTAGTTGTAGAACTGCTTGTTCCACAACATGCCGGCGAACGCCTGCCGCATGACCGCCGCTTCATCGGCCGATGCGGCGGGAGGGGTCAGTTCGGCGTAGAACTCGTCCGCCTCGTCCCGTCGTTGCGCTTCCACCTGAGTGAAATCCGCGCCGAGCGCGGTCGCCGCGTCTGGGCCGCTGCCTTCCGGTCGCAGGCGCAGCCGCAGTTGTGCTGTCTGGCCGGGGTCCACATTCAAGCGATACCAGGCTGCGACCTTGGTGCCGCGCCGTTCCGGATTGACGGTGTCGGCACCCGAGACGACGTGGTCGTTGATTCCGTCCTTCGGCCATCGTGAGGGAGACGGAACTCCATAGAGCCGTTCAAGATTCGTGTCATTGTCACAGAACAACAGATCCGGGTGGGCGCCCTGTGGGTCCGGTCCGGGTAACAGCTCGAGTTGACCAAGGAACGGATGGTTCGCTGTCACGATCCCGGTTGATGTGGCCGCCATCGTCGGTCGGGTTCCATCGGCGTCCCAGGACCAGGTGTTGCGGTACCACATAGTCGGAAGCACGTGCAGCAGTTCGGTGTCGGGCCCGGCGTTGGTCACGCAGATCGTCATCAGGACGTCGGTCGGATCCGCCTTGGCGTACTGGACGTCGACCACCCAGTAGCGGTCGTCGTCGAAGATTCCGGTGTCGAGCAACTCGTATTCGGGATCCAGCTTTCCGCGCCGCCGGTTCTCATCGAGCAGTTGTTCATATGGGTACGCCCGCTGCGGGTAGTGGTAGCGCCAGCAGTTCCAGACGTGACTCGGCACGGCATCGAGATACCACCAGTACTCCTTGACGTCCTCGCCATGATTGGCCTCGGCGCCGGTCAACCCGAACGACCGCTCCTTGAGAATCGGGTCGCGTCCGTTCCATAGGGCCAGCGCTACGCACAGCCGCTGCTCGATGTCACAAAAGCCGGCGAGCCCGTCCTCGCCCCAGCGGTACGCGCGCGAGCGCGCGTGGTCGTGCGGCAGATAGTTCCAGGCATCCCCGTCGGGGCTGTAATCCTCGCGGACTGTGCCCCATTGCCTTTCGCTGAGGTACGGGCCCCACAAATACCAATCGCTGGCCTGGTGCAGACCAAGATCGAGGCGACCGAATCCAGTTATCCGCTGTCGTTCGGCCCCCGCGGTCGGTGTCATATCGCTCGCTGTCCTGTCGACGCCTTTGAGGCATACTCGCACTTGCAGCCGTCGGCGTCACTATCTGACCGAACAACTCGAGAACTGTGATGCTGTAGCGGCCAACACAGGCTAGCCGCGACCTGCATCTGTCCCCAGGGTGACAGTGGCGGCCCTGGCATCACCCGACGGATCACAGAATGCGATCGTCACACTTGTCCCCGGCGCTTTGGATTGCACGATCGCGGCGAGCGACTCTGCGTTTGGAGTCAGTTGGTCATCGATCCTCGTCACCAACGCGCCATCGGACAGTCCGACCGCCGAGGCAGGGCTTGGGGTGATGACGCCGACAACCGTGGCGCCCTTGGTATCTGCCCCGTTGTTGACGCGTGCGCCAAGCCAACCATGCGATGCGGTGCCCTTGGCGACGAGTTCCGATGCGATGCGCTTCGCGTGATCGATGGGAATCGCGAAGCCAAGCCCGATCGACCCAGCCTGGGGACCCCCGGAGTCGCCTCCCGAGCCCAGCGCCGCCATCGCTGAGGTCATCCCGATAAGCTCACCGTTGATGTCGAACAGCGCCCCGCCGGAATTGCCCGGGTTGAGTGCGGCGTCGGTCTGGATTGCGTCGAACGCCGCGAACCGGCCGTCGGTGTCGCCGGCGGTGAACACTGGTCGGTTCAGGGCGCTGATGATGCCCGTTGTAACGGTGTTCTCCAAGTCGAGCGGTGAGCCCACCGCCACCACCGGCTGACCGACGCTGAGGCCGGCCGAAGTGCCGAACGTGATCGGGGTGAGCCCTGAAATCCCTTGCACGCGAACAACGGCGACATCGCTCTTGCGGTCGGTAGCAACAACCCTGAACGGGGCCCTGCGGCCGTCGCTGAACGTCACCATGGTGCTTGTCGAGCCGTCCTGTCCGTCGAGGTCGGCGGTCACGACGTGGCTATTGGTCATGATCAGCCCATCCGGGGTGAGGACGATGCCGGAGCCTTGTTCAAACTCGTCACCCAGACTCGATTGCAGCGTCACCACACTGGGCAACACCTTGGCGACCACCTGCTCGACCGAGGAAGCGCCCATACTGACCCCCGCCCGCTGGCTCACGTACTCAGGGATCAGCGATTGGCTGGAGACTGCGGGCGGATGGCAGAGCAAGGCCACAGCCGCACCAAACGTCGCAGAAACCATCGCGACCACAAGAACCCGCACGAGCAGTCTGCCGCCACCACCGAGAGTGTGCCGCCTTGCCTGTGTCCGACGGTGAGTGGGGGGACGTGCCCGTTCGGCACCTGGCCCGGAGTCCGACATCACGTCAGCAGCCATCAGGAGCGAGCGCCACCCGAAGCCGCTGCCGACCACGCGCAAGCCGCGACATCACGGTTCCCCGCGGAGTATTCATCATCGCTGCGATCTCTTCGTAACGGAATCCCTCGACATCGACGTAGTAGACAACCTCACGGAACTGCGGCGGCAATGCCTGCATCGCCGCCTCGATGTCTTTGTCCGGCAACGAATCCAGCACGTGATCCTCGGCAGACCGTTGCGCCGTTGTGAAACGGGCATAAGCCGCTGCCAAGGACTGCTCGGTGACCTGCTCGGTCGAGCACTGCACCGGTTGGCGTCGTTCCCTGCGGTAGCCGTTGATGTACGTGTTGGTGAGGATCCGGAACAGCCACGCCTTCAGGTTGCTGCCGGCCCTGAACGATTCGAAACCGGCGTACGCCCTCATCATGGTTTCCTGCAACAGGTCTTCGGCATCCGCATGGTTCCGGCTCACGCGGCAGGCGTGGCGATACAGGGAGGCGTGCAGCGGAAAGACCTCACGCTCGAACCGTGCACTCAACTCGGAGTCCATCATCATTGCCTGGCTGTCAAGCGCTCGGACGCGGAGTCAATGACATCGCGTAACGTCTTGGCGTCCCTGCGGATCTGGAACGAATGGATGATTTGTACGACGCCGAGGATGACGAGCCAGACACCGGCAACCACCACAAGTACGACGATCGAGTCGAAGGGCCAGACAAGGACGACGAGGCCGGCGATCACCGAGATGACGCCGAGGACGACCGACCAGCCGCGCCCAGGCAGGTTCGACTCGCCGATCGCTGCAGCGATGGCCGAAACACCTTGGAAAATAAAGCCAATTCCGATCCACAATGACAACAGAAGAATCGCATATGCATCGCCGAAGTGGCGGAAGGACAGGATCGCCAGGACCACTGACAGTATCCCGCTGATGAACAGCAGAACGCGCATGCCAGCCGAACGAGGCAGCGTAAAGGCCATGAACAGCCCGACGAACCCAGTCAACAGGAGGTACACCCCGAACAACGTCGAGGCGACGAGGATCGTTGGGCCGGGCCAGGCAAGGACGATGCCACCCAAGACGATCGTCAGAACGCCCGCTGCGAGAGTCCATCTCCACAGCTGTTGCCCGAGAAGGGGTTTGACGACTCCCTTTGCCTTGTCTACGTTCGTGTTCGTCAACTCAACCACTCCTTGTCGTCCAAGCCGTGACGGCTGCCTTTGATAAGTGGGTCTTCTGCCCACCCGGCAATCCTTTGACGAGGCGCGGCCAATGTCGATGTGCCCGCCGACAACCCTGCCTGGCTCTTGATGTCGCCGTGGACATCGTGTCGACGTACAGAAGCCAAATGGGAGTATCAGTGCTTACCGTACTTGCGACGATCTCGCAGTGATCAGAGACGCTCCTTGGCGTCGGTTCAGCGCTACCAACTGTCTTGATAGACCTCGAACGCCAGGCAGAGCTCGGCGAGTTCACGCGGTACAGACAGTGAACGCCCGGTGCGTTCCTCGATACGGTGCAGGCGGTAGCGCACCGTGTTGGGATGGCAGTAAAGCTGAGCAGCCGTGTTCGGGATTGACCCGTCATTGTCCACCCATGTCCGGAACGTGTCGAACAGAACGTCCTTTTCCTCACCTGCCATGTCGTCGAAGGCACCACCGAGAACGAGCTCGGTGACCTTCTTGGTCACCTCAGGAGCACTGACCGCCGCGACGGCGATAACCGAGTCGTCGAAAACCGTGACCGCGCCGGGTCCCCTGCCTCGGGCATTGACCGCCACGCGCGCGTACCGCAGGGCCTGAGCGGTGTCCGCGAGATCGTCGAACGCCGGACTGACCCCGACGGGAGTCGTCGCAACTCGACCGAGAAGTTCCAGCAAGGCGCCGCGTTCGGCATCGCTCGGGATGTGCGCGATGCCGATTTGCAGATCCGGCAACAACCGCCAGGCGGAGAAGACGTCGATGCTCCGCAGCATGGCATGGATCCCAGGGAGCGCCTGCTTGCCAACCGACGGACATTGGGCCGCAATCACCACGTATGGACCTTTCTGGGGTAATCGCAAGAGCTGCGCGACTTCCCACAGGCTGCGGTCGTCGGTGATCCGAGCCTGGAGCAACGCCTCGGTCAACGCGGAGCGTTCGGTTTCGTCCTCGAGCGCCTGCTGCATCGCCTGCCGGCGGTACGCGGCGGTCATCGCGTCGGTGTAGACATCCTGTGCCTGCCAAAGCCGGGCGGTCGCCCGCAACAGCGCGTCGCGGCCAATGGCTGGGTGCTCGCCGGCCACCTCGATCATCGCGTCCCACAGGTGATGCGACGCGACGCGGAACGCGTCCATGACAACGGGAAGAGGTACCCCGGCCGCGGCCCGATTCGTCCCCGTGGTTTCTGCGGGCGACGTGTCGAAGCCGGCACCCGCACTGAGACCGTCGAACAGAAAGCGGATGTTTTCCGTGCTGCTGGACAAGAGCTCGTCAGCGCTCACGACCCTGGTGTCCTTGTAGAACTCGACGTTCGCTCTGACCGAGGACGCCACTTCTTGGGCGATCTCGTCGAGGCGCCGCCCGACGGCCGATCCGATCTCCATCACCTGCGCGTCGATATCCGGAGCCGCCATGGTCATTGAGCGTAGATCGGCGCAAAGTATGTCGGCGCCATCCCGTCCCACACCGGTGAGCGCCAATATCGCCGTGACTAATCTTCGCCGGCCGATCGTGTCCGGCCAAACAATGACGGGACGCCCGGCGCGGCCGACGATTCGGTGAGGCGGAGAGCCCGCTTTCACTCACCTAGGAGCGTCGATGGCTGACGGGGATTTGAACACACAATTCGAGAAGATCTCGGACAAGGCGAAAGCCGCGGCCGACAAACTCAAGGCGGCCAACGAGCGGACCAGAGACCAGCTCGAAAGCGACGTCGCCACCGCGCGGGAAAGCGCCGATGCGGCGGCTGATCGCTTGAAGGCGAAGGCGGACGATGCCAGGGATACCGCCTCGTCGCACTGGCAACAGCTGCGCGGCAAGTGGCAGGCCCACGTGGCCGAGGTACGCGCACGCGCGGACCGGGCCAAGGCAAAGGTCGACGCCGACGGCGCCGCCATGGATGCCGATCTGACCGAGGCGTACGCCTACGATGCGATCGATTTCGCGCTGGACGCGGTTGAAGAGGCCGAGTACGCGGTGCTTGACGCCATCTACGCACGCAAGGCGGCGGCGGCACTCGGAGTAGTCTGATCCCGCGAATTCCTCACCTACGCATGCACGCTTGACTGATTCGGCAAGCGAACGATACGACCTGGGCAAAGGCCGGCGATCGGCGCTGCCCAGGTCGTCACTCGCAGATTTCGTTGCAGCACACGACCGCCCGGACCCGGTTGCGCTGCTGGAATCACAGGCCGAATCCCGGATAGCCGACCTTGTCCCAGTTCGATACGGTCGGATGCTCGCATCGCCGTTCGCGTTCTATCGCGGCGCGGCGATCATCATGGCAGCAGACCTTGCCGCCAGCGAGCACACCGGAATCACCGTGCAGTTGTGCGGCGACGCGCACGTGTCGAACTTCGGGTTGTTCGGCTCACCAGAGCGCAGCCTTGTTTTCGACATCAACGACTTCGACGAAACGCTGCCCGGCCCGTGGGAGTGGGACGTCAAACGGCTGGTCGCCAGTCTCGCTGTGGTCGGGCGGATGAACGGGTTCGGCCGCGAGGATCGCGAGCGGGTGGTACGCGCATGCGCGAAGGCGTACCGGGATCGAATGCGGATGCTCGCCGAGATGCGCGAACTCGACGTGTGGTACGACCACACCGTGGTCGACGACAACGTCGAGGCAAGTGTCGATCGGCCATTCGGCCAGGCAATCCGCCGCACGGCCGCAAAGGCGCGCTCCCACGACAACCTCGAAGCGCTCGCCAAGCTGACGCGGCTGGTCGATGGCAGGCGCCGACTGGTCAGCGATCCGCCTCTGCTCGTTCCGATCGACGAGTTGGTCGGCGAGGCGGAGGCTCGGAGAAACGAACAACAGGCGAGTTCACTCTTCGACGCCTATCGCGAAAGCCTGGAAGCCAGCCGTCGCGAGCTTGCCGTCCGATTCCGCTTCGCCGGGCTGGCGCGGAAAGTCGTCGGCGTGGGCAGCGTCGGCACAAGAGCCTGGGTCGTGTTGTTGCTGGGGCGCGACGACGGCGATCCCCTGCTGATGCAGGTCAAGGAGGCACAGCCGTCGGTGCTGGAGCACTACCTGGATTCCCGCCGCTACGCCAACGCCGCAGAGCGGGTGGTGGAAGGCCAACGGCTGATGCAGTCCAGCAGCGACATTCTCCTTGGATGGCTGCATTGCGTCGGTCCTGACGGTCATGAGGGCGACTACTACGTGCGTCAACTCCATGACTGGAAGGGGTCGGTCACGCCGGAGTCGATGACTCCGCAGCTGCTCGCGGATTACGGACAGTCATGTGGTCACGTCCTGGCCCGCGCGCACGCCCGATCCGGTGATCGCATCGCCATTGCCGGCTATCTCGGCGGCGGAGAGGCTGCCGACGTCGCGTTCACACGATTCGCCGAGGCGTACGCCCAGCAGAACGAGCAGGACTACGCGACCTTGCGCGAGGCGGCTGCAACTGGTCGGGTTTCCGCCGAATTCGACCTTTGACGACGGACAGTTATTCGGCGCCTTCGAGTTTCGTCAGCTCATCGTCGAACCATGCACTGACGTACCGCATTTTGTTGTCGACGTTCTCCCGTCGTAGTTCCAGCTGCGCCACGATGTCCTCGGCGATCTGATGCGCACGGCCGGGCTCTCCGTGCTGTTCGAGGATCTGTCGAATCCGCTCGATCGGGTCGGTCAATTGGGCTCACTCCTTTCGTCTACACGAACGCACTGAGCCCGGTGATGGCGCGTCCGACGATGAGCGTGTTCATCTCCCGCGTGCCTTCGTAGGAGTAGATCGCTTCGGCGTCGGCGACGAAACGTCCGACGTTGTGCTCCAACAGAATCCCGTTGCCACCCAAGAGTTCGCGCGCGTACCCGACGGTTTCCCGCATCCTGACGGTGCACCAGGCTTTGGCCAGCGACGAATGCCTGTCCTCCGCCCCGCCCTCGTCCTGCAGTTGCGAGAGTCGCGCGCACAGTGCCCACGACGACGTGATGTTGCCGAGCATCCGCACCAACAGGTCCTGCACCAGTTGAAAGCCGGCAATGGGCCTACCGAACTGTTCGCGTGATATCGCGTACGACAACGCGTTCTCGTAGGCGCCGCGCGCGCAACCGACCGCCATCCACGCCACCCCGGCCCGTGTCATCCGCAACACCTCGGCGGTGTCACGGAACGAGTTCGCGTTCTGCAGCCGGTCATCCTCTGAAACCGCGACATCGTCGAGTGTGATGACGGCGTTCTGCACGATGCGCAGCGCAATCTTGTCCTCCAGCTTGGTTGTCGAGAAGCCCGGACTGTCGTTCGCGACGATGAACCCCTTGACCTGGCCGTCGGCGACGTCTCTGGCCCAGATCACCGTCAGGTCGCCGAAGGTGGCGTTGCCGATCCACTTCTTCTGCCCGTTCAGGATCCACGTGTCGCCGTCACGGCGAGCCGTTGTCTTCAGCCCACCCGAGGCACCCGAGCCCACGTCAGGCTCCGTCAGCCCGAACGCCCCGATCTTGTCGAAGCGGGCCATCGCAGGCAGATAGCGTTCCTTCTGCTCCTCGCTACCGCACAGATAGATCGAGCCCATCGACAAACCACCGTGCACCCCAGCGAAAGTGGCGATCGAGGGGTCCGTGCGGGCGAGTTCCATCGCCACCATGCCGTCGAGAAGAAACGACCTTCCGGGACAACCGAAACCCTGATACGGCAGTCCCGCCAACCCGAGTTGACGAAAGCCGGGCACGATCTCGAAGGGAAAGCTCCCCCGCTGCCAATGCTGATTGACGTTCGGCTCGACCTCCGATTTCATGAAATCCCGGACGTGGTGCAGGAAATCTTGCTCGTCGTCGTCGAGCAGCGACTCCAGTGCGTAGAAATCGGCGCTGTCGGTAGTGGTCGCGGTGCTCATCGGCGTCTCCTCAGTCGGGTTGAGCTCTGAAACTCTCGATCACCGGCGCCAACTCGGCGGCGTTGGCGACCAGGTCGACATGGCCTCCGGCATGCAAATGAACCCGCGCATGAGGCAGCAACCGCCCCATGATCTTGGCGTTCACTACGGGCACGATCGGGTCGTCAAGCCCGGCGACGACCAGCGTCTGCTGGCGGATCAGCGGCAAGGCGAACAGGCTGGTCCACACGGCTCCCGCAAGCAGCTGATGAAGGTAGCCCACCCGCGAACCGGCCATCAGCTGGCGGTCGAACAACGACTTGACGAGGGACGGATCGGTGCGCACAGTGCCACCGTAGAGCTCGCCCGCGATGGTCGACGCGTATGCGTGGTCCAAGAACCGGCGCGGAGTCAGCATCTTCACCAGCACCGCCGGATTTCCAGGCACCATGAGTGCACCTGTGCCGGTGGACACCAGGATCAACCGCCGGCAGCGACGTGGGTTCTGAAACGCGAACTGCTGGGCCAGCGCGCCGCCCCACGACATGCCGAGAACATCCACCTTGCCGTTGAGCCCAAGTCTCTTGAGCAGCCGGCCCAGCACGGCCGCCAAATACGGGAATCCGTACGGCAGCGGCGAATTCGGTGAACCACCACTACCTGGCACATCAAACCGCACCACGGTCGTGTCGGGATCCAGATGCTCCACGAGCGGATCGAGCACTTCCAGACTGGCCCCGATGCCGTTACACACCACCAGCGGTACGCCTGTGCCCTCGCGTACGTTCACCCGGATCTGCTGGCCGAGGACCGGGATCAGTCGTTCCACGGTCAACCTCTCTGAAGCGGCGGCCGTCATGGGTACAACACGATCACATCGGCGACGCACGCGGGACGATCGTCTCCGTCGATCTCGTACGTCAGAGTGAACACCGACTCGACGCCTGTGGTCTTCTGTTGCGCACTCATCACGGTGACTGCCGCACGGATCTGTGAGCCAACCCTGACCGGTGACGGGAACCGCACCTTGTTGAGCCCATAGTTCAATGCCGCGGTCAGCTCGCGGATCTCCAGCACCTGCGAGATCACCACGGGGGCGAGCGAAAGTGTGAGGTAGCCGTGCGCGATGGTGCCCTTGAAAGGGCCTTTCGCCGCGCGCTCCGCGGTCCGTGTGGATCCACTGGTGGTCGCCGGTGGCCTCAGCGAACTGGTCAACCTGCTGCTGGGTGACCTTCATCCACTCGGTGGTGCCGAGTTGCTGCCCAACCAGCTTGAGCAGGTCGGCCGGCTCTTCGAGAACTGTTGTCATACAAGACCTCTCGCGATGTTCAGTGCTCCAGCACATAGGTGCCGGGAGCAGGCTCCAACGGAGCCATGCCCGCGCCGCCGAGCGACTGCGGTGCGTCCTTCTTCTCGCCGCCACGCTCGCCGAGCCATGCGACGAAGTCGGGCCACCACGAATCCGTGTGCTGCTCAGCCGACTCCAGCCAAAACTCCGGATCAGGCTCATCCACGCCGCCCATCCGATAGCTCGCCCTCGGGTTCCCTGGCGGATTCACCAGCGACGCGATGTGGCCGCTGGACGACAAGACGAAGCGCAGGTTCCTGATACCGAGCAATCGGGCGCTGCGGTAGCAGGCCTGCCACGGTGAGATGTGGTCGGCGATCGCCCGCCACCACATAGGCGTCGGTGGTCAACTGGTTGAGGTCCACCGGCGTGCCCAGCATGCTCACGGCGCCTGGTGTGGCAAGCGAATTGTGCACACCCATCGTCACCATGTCCCGATGCAGCGCCGCGGCCATCCTTGTGGTGTCGGCGTTCCAGTACAAAACGTCGAACGCCGCGGGCGACTTGCCCTCGACGTAGTTGTTGACCCAGTAGCGCCACACCAGGTCCGTCGGCCGCAGCCAGGCGAACACCTCGGCCAGCGACCTACCGTCCAGATAGCCCTTGCGCGCGGACAGTGCGATGGCGATGTTCGCGGCTTCCTCGTCGATGGCTGCCGCCGCGAAACCGGCCTTCCTCTGGTCGAGCACCGTCACCATCAATGTCAGCCCGGCGAGCCGCTGACCCTCCCCTGTTGCGTTGAGGTGCGCGGCCGTCATCGCGGCGAGAATGCCTCCGGAGCAGGAGGCCTGCAGATGGGTGCGGTCGGACTGCGTGATCTTCTCGACGGCGTCCAACGCGTTCAGGATCGCCTGGCCGTACGTGTCGAAGCCCCAATTCCGCTGCTCCGCAGTGGGATTGCGCCACGAGATCGCGAAGACCTGGATGCCCTGCCGCAGGAAGTACTCGATCATGCTGCGGCCAGGCGAGATGTCCATGATGTAGAACTTGTTGATCACCGGCGGCACCATGAGAAGCGGCGCCGAGAAGACCTTCTCGGTTTGCGGTGCGTACTGGATCAGCTCGAATTCCTCACAGCGAAGGACCACCGAACCAGGGGTGACCGCGATGGTCTCACCCAGCGTGAAGGCGTCGGGCTCGATCATCGACGGCACTCGGGGCGCCGACGTCATGTCACCCACGAAGTTGCGCAGTCCACGCACCGCACTCCGCCCGCCGGTGTCGATAAGGGCCTTCCAGCCGAGCGGGTTGAGCACGGGATTGTTGCTCGGCGAAAGTCCCTCGCTGAGAAAGTCCAACACAAACCGGATTCGCTCGGCATCGCGCCAGTCGAGGTGCGCATCCGAGAACAGTTGATTCACAGTGTTGTTGGTCGCAAGGTAAGCCTGCATGGTGCGGTGTAGCAACGGATTGCCCCGCCACGCCGGATCGGCGAATCTCTTGTCGCCCTTGGCAGGCGCCACCTCGGAGCGGCCCTCGGCGATCGACACCAACTCCCGACCCAGCGATGCCGCTCTCGATGCCACCGTGCGGGGTTGCCTGGCGAGGTTGAGCGCGAATCGGCTCCACGCCACGTTGGGCATCAACCGATCCGCCATGCCGACCGCCGAGCTGGTCAACAGCAGGTCCAATGGTGCCGCTAACTCGTCGGCAGTCGATCTGGTGGTGGCGACCACGTGTCATGCCTCCTCGGGTGGTGGTTTCACTTCACGGCGAAGCAGCTTGCCGGTCGGACCGGTGGGCAGGCTGTCCACGAACCAGATCCGGCGCGGGTACTTGTATGCGGCGACACGGCCCTTGACGAACTGCTTCAGTTCCTCGGGTTCGGCCGATGCGCCGTCCTTCAGAACCACCGCAGCGCCGACTTCCTCGCCCAGCGACTCGTGCGGGATGCCGATAACCACAACCGCGGCAACGGCGGGATGCTCGTGCAACGCCTCCTCGACCTCACGCGGGTAGACGTTGTATCCGCCGCGAATGATCAAGTCCTTCTTGCGGTCGACGACGTAGAAATACCCGTCCTTGTCGGCGACCGCGATGTCGCCCGTGGAGAACCAGCCGTCCTTGATCGCCTCGGCGGTGGCGTCGGGCAGATTCCAGTACCCCTTCATCACATTCGGGCCCTTGACCTGGATTTCACCAGCCGTCCCGGTCGGCACCTCCTTGCCGTCAGGGTCGACGAGGCGTACCTGGACACCCTCGATCGGGGTGCCGATCGATCCCGCACGGCGTTCCGCATCAGGGTGATTGAACGTCACGGCGGGCGATGTTTCGGACAGGCCGTAGCCCTCCAGGATCATCGCGTCGAAAGCCTTCTCGAAATCGTTGAGCACGGCGACGGGCAGCGCCGCACCGCCGGAAACACACGTGCGCAGTGACGCCGTCGCGTCCGGCGGAAACTGATCGGCAACCGAAAGCAGCGCGCTGTACATGGTGGGCACGGCCTCCAGCACCGTGACACGGTCGCGCCGAATCCGCTCGATCGCCTTCGCCGGGTCGAAGCGCGCCATCAGCGAAAGCCCGGCACCGGCGGCGATCGCCGCGTTCATCGCACAGGTCATCCCGAACACATGGAACAGGGGTAAGCAGGCCAGCACGACGTCCTCATCGGTCATCTTCACGAGGCGTCGCAGGATGACTTCCTGGTTGGAGCCAAGGCTTCCGTGGGTCAGCTCGGCACCCTTCGGCGTGCCGGTGGTTCCCGAGGTGTGCAGCACGACGGCGGTGTCGGAGTCGGCACGCTCGGCGGGACTGCCGAAGGCGGGCAACTCGGCAGTCAACCTCGCCAACTCAGCGTCGTCGACGAGCCACAGCTTCGCGCCTGCGCTCTCGGCGCCCTCGGTCGCAGCGCCGGCAAACCCTGTGCTGCCGATCAGCGCCTTGGCGTCGGTGTTCGACAGGTAGAACTGCACCTCGCGGCCCTGCATCAGACGGGTTCATCGGCACCGCAATGGCGCCAAGCCGCCAGATGCCGTAATACGTGATCGGTGCCGCGGCGATGTTCGGCACCATAACGCCGACCCGGTCGCCCGCGCCGATGCCCTCGCGCTCGAGCAGCGTTGCGAACCGGGCCGAAGCGGCATCCAGTTCCGCATAGGTCATCGTGTCTTCGTCGGTGATAGCCGCGGCTCGATCGGGAATACGCGCCGCGCTGGCAACAAGATTGAGCGCGAGATTCGACATGGCGGCTCCATCTGCTCCGCTTCGCTGGTCATTCAATCGTCTCGACTGGCTGGCGGCCCGTCTTTGTTGCGAAGAACAACGTCGAAGCACTGAAGGTGTACCGACGCACACCCGGTTGTCGCGGTGCGTGGCCCTACAGTACGCCGGTCTTGTCCGACGAACACCGCCGGTTCGGGCCCGTAGTGGCCTGCAATGTACGCCGGCACACCGAGGTCGAGCCGACGTTGTACCCCCAAACAATCGCCTGGATTCCGCGCGGCGCAACAATGAATCTCGCCGATTCGGCACATTGTCGCGCAAATCGTTGACACCGAAATCACTGGGAGTGGAATTGACCGAGACCCATCAGCCCGCGATGACACGATCGGGCATCTTGCATCCCATTCTCGACGACGTCGTTTCCACGACCAAGAACTGGTGGCTGCTGCTTGTCGCCGGCGTCGCGTGGATCGTGATCGCCGCGGTGATCCTGCGCTTCGATTACGCCACCGTCGCGACGATCGCCACGCTTTTCGGATTCTTCTGCTTCGTGGCGGCGGCGAATGAGGTGATGGTCGGCGCCGTCTCAACCAAGGGCTGGCGCATCCTGCACTGGCTGCTCGCAGCCCTGTTCGTTGTGGTCGGCGTCTTTGCGTTCATCCGGCCCGACGACACGTTCGTCGGCCTGGCTGCGGTCATGAGCTTCTATTTCATCTTCCGTGGATCGTTCGACATCGCAATGGCATTCGCGGCCAGCAGGGCACCCGGCTGGTGGGTACTGCTGCTCGTCGGTCTCGCGGAGTTGGCGATCGGGTTCTGGGCCGCCGGCTCGTGGAAAGTGTCGGTCACCGTGCTCGTGTCATGGGTCGCCGCGGGAGCGCTCATCCACGGCGTCGGCCAGATCGCTGCCGCCTTCGCCGTCCGCAAGGTCGGCCACGGGGTGGCGGCACTCGACGGGCAGCACTCGTCGTGATCAATTGACGGAGTGAGGCCATGCACACCGAGGCCCGACGACTCATTCCACGTCGGCTGCTCAAGGGCACGGAAACCCACCACCCAGCGGTCGTGGAGGAGGCGATCCGGCGCAACCAGAGCCTTCAGCTCCGCATAGCCGACCGGATCACCACTTTCGCGGGATCCATGAGTTTCGTGTGGATCCACGCCGTGCTGTTCGCCGTGTGGATGTTGGTTTTCGAGCGCAGTCCGTGGCCGACGCTGACCCTCGTGGTATCGCTCGAGGCGATCTTCTTGTCGACGTTCGTGATGATCGGCCAGAATCGCCAGTCAGCGTTCCAACAAACGAAGGCCGATCACGACTTTCAGGCGCAGGAACTGGAGCTCAAGACCAACACCGAGCTGACTCGGGAAATCCACAGGCTCACAGCCGAATTGCACAGGCGTCTCATCGGGCCGGGATCGGAGGGTCATGATCCTGCGTCTGCCACATGAGCCGGCGATGAACTTCCATCGCGAGACAGAGTTCGGCGATATCGCGCGGGCGCGACAGTGAACGACCAGTCCTCTGTTCAATCCGGTGGAGCCGATAGCGAACGGTGTTGGGATGACAGAACAGCAATTCGCCTGCCACCCGAAGAGATCCGTCGTTCTCCACCCACACCCTGAAGGTGTCGAAGAGAATGTCGCGCTCACTGTGAGAGAGTTCGGCGAAGCACTCGATCATCGGCGTCACGAGTTTGACCATCACCTCCGGGGCGCTCACCGCTGCAGTGGCGAGGATCGAGCCGTCGAACTGTGTCACACGCTGTCCCTCGTCGGGCCGCCCACGCAGGGTGATCCTGGCGTACCGAAGCGCTTGGGCCGTCTCGCGCAGGTCGTTGAAGCGCGAGCTCACCCCGATCCGCGTCGTCGCCATGCGCGACACGAGCGACAACACGCTGTCGAGGTGGCTGTCGGTCTTGACGTGCACGATCCCAACCTGCAGATCGGGAAGCATCCGCCACGCGGAATACACGTCGATACTCCGCAACTTCGATTCGACCTCCGGCAGGGCTTCCGTTCCGATCGCGGCGACCTCGGCCGCGACGACGACATACGGTCCGTCGGCCGGCAGCCGAAGGTAGTCGGCAGCCTCCCACACGCTCCACTGTTCGAACAGCCGTCCGCGCAGGACCGAGTCGATCAGCACCGAGCGCTCGGACTCATCGTCGAACATCCGGCGCGCCTGTTCCTTCCGATAGGCGGCAACCATGGCGTCGGTGTAAATATCTTGCGCAGCAGATACTTTCGCGGTCAGTACGCGCAGAGCTTCGCCGTTGACGTGGTTG
Source organism: uncultured Actinomycetota bacterium (assembly GCA_963698965.1). GTDB lineage: Bacteria > Actinomycetota > Actinomycetes > Mycobacteriales > Mycobacteriaceae > Mycobacterium. Next base: position 605,953 of record CAVOSY010000029.1, on the reverse strand, counting down.
TGCACGGCGGATTCCGTCATCACCGCATCCCAGACGCATCGGAACCCGACGCGGTATGCCTCCATCAACGATGTGAGCGGCACGCCATCCCCTGCGCGCTGAATTCCCAGCTCCGCCGCGGCGGTCGGGTCGAACGTCGAATCGGCGGCAATTGCGCTGAAGATCGGCCGGATATTCCCGGCGCACCCATTGACGATCGACGCCGAACGGCACCGCACGTGTCGTCTGGTAGAGCCTCACTTCCTGGGTGATGGCGCGGGCGAGCACCGGCGCGAGCTCATCGGTGCGCCGGTAGAGCGCTTCCGCGATCTCCGCGACCTGTTGCCGCACGGCCTCTTCTTGCATGCGGGGAAGGTTAAGCACAACCGCCGCCTGGGGATTGTTCTCGGAGGACGAAGATCGTCATCGTCGTTGTCTCCGGTGACCGCGCTAGGCGGAGTCCCGCCTGAGAACTGCGGTGCCGTACCAATGGCACACCAGCAAGCGCGAGCTCGACAGCGAGCCGCTCCTCTGCGATCGGGCGACCGCGCCGGGCTTCCGCGCGCCCGACGCGGTACTTCACCGTGTTGAAGTGCATGGCGAGTTCTTCTGCCGCCATCTTGTAACTGCTGCCGCAGCCCAGGAACACGCGCAGCGTCTCACGCAATCGTTCGTCGTTCTCGCTATCGGCCGCCAGGTCACCGAGTACCTCATCAACCCATTCGCGTGCGTAGCCGACATCGCCGCCGAGGAGCGCCGCGATGGACAGGCCGGGGTCGCTGGCGGAAATCACCATGCGTTCGTACTGACCGCCCGCCATCGCGACGGCGCGCGCGCCCTGTGCTTCGCGGTGCGACCGGCGGAACCCCTCGACGCCGGACGCCATCGTCCCGATCGCCAGATTCGGGCCGTCCCCCTGCTTCTGGGCGTGGGCGCACACTCTGGCCACGGCGTCGGACGGTTCCGCACGGAACGGCAGCCATCCGTATCCGCACATCCGGTCGGCCGCGACGAACAACGGGTTGGCATCGGCCCCTGCGGCCTGCGCGAGTTCCCGGACAAACCGCTGCAGCGGGGCGAGTTCGTCGCCCTCGGTGCCCTCGTCGGGGCACCACATGATCACCGCCAGGTGGTGCCATCGCAGCGGGTAGCGGATCGATGTGCTCGAAGCATCCGCGTCGACGGCCTTGTTCGCGGCCAGCACCTCCCGAACCCGCACGGCTCGAAGACTGTTCTGGTTCTCCAGCCAGCGTTCCCGCTCGTCCTCATAGACCGTGACCACCTGCTGCGAGATCCAGTCGATGTATTCGAACAGGGTGCGGGTGATCGCCTCGATGACGGTGTACCTCACCGATTCGGGGATATCGATCGCGCGCACCTCGGCGAAAACGATCTCGTTCACCTGGCGCTGACCGAGACGATAGGCGCGGACCAACGCGTTCACCGGGACACCGTGTTGGGCGAGCCGGCGCGCATACTCCAGTGCCGCCGTTGGCGGCTCCACCCGCTCCACGGGGATGTCGTAGCGCAGTGCGTGCAGAAGGGTTTCGACGTTTCCCTCGACGCTGGCGCCGAGCAGCTCCACGATTCGCGCATCGCCCCGCAGTTCGGGGATGTGGTCCTCCAACGAACCCTGAATGCCAGACGAAATCACAGCGAGCCGGTCGTGCAGCCGGTCGGCGGTTTCGGCGACGTAGCGGCTCACGTCGACGTCACCGTCCAGACGCCGGGTGGTCACCTCATGACAGTAGATCGTCGCGCGGCCGATAACCGGCGATTTGCAGGGCTCGCAGGTTGTTCGCAGGCAACAAACCCCTCGTCGATTGTTATCTGCTCGCGACTGTGCCGCGGATCGCGCAATTCCTACCGTTATCGCCACTCAACCGCCAACCAGGAGCGCGCATGAACCTCTCGGCACTTCCCGACCAACGTGCCATGGACGACCCACTGGGCCCCGCCGTCGCCGACGACAAGACCGATCTGGACAACGCCCAGTTTCTCGGGGCCGTGCGGCGAGCGGCGGCATCGCTGCGCAGCCACGGCGTATCGGCAGGCGACGTCGTCGCGATCATGCTGCCCAACACCGCCAACTTCGTGGTGTCGATGTTTGCGGCGTGGCGCCTGGGTGCGGCCGTCACACCGGTCAACCCGTCGCTCCGCCCGGCCGAGGTCACCTACCAGGTCGACGATGCCGGCGCCAAGGTGCTGATCGTCGAGAAGACGCCAGAGTTCGACGCGAGCGTGCCGGTGCTGGAGGCCGATCAGCTCGACAACGGCGCGCCGGACGACGACGCGCCTCACGACGGCGAAGACGCGCTTGCCCTGCTGATCTACACCAGCGGAACGACCGGTCGCCCAAAGGGCGTGATGCTCGATCACGCCAACCTCGATGCGATGTGCACCGGGGTGATCGACGCGTTCAACCTGACCGGTGCCGACCACAGCCTGCTGATACTGCCGCTGTTTCACGTCAACGGGATCGTGGTCAGCACGCTCTCACCGCTGCTGGCCGGGGGCAGGGCGACCGTGGCGGGCCGGTTCAGGCCGGAGTCGTTCTTCGACCGCATCGAGGCAAGCCGTCCCACCTACTTCTCCGCCGTACCAACCATTTACACGATGCTGTGCGGGCTGCCCGCGAGCGTGAAGCCGGACACGTCGTCGGTGCGCTTCGCCATCTGCGGGGCGGCGCCCGCCAGCGTCGAACTGCTGGAGGCGTTCGAATCCCGCTACGGCATCCCGATCATCGAGGGCTACGGGTTGTCAGAGGGATCCTGCGCCAGCACGGTCAATCCGCTGGACGGCAAGCGCAAGCCCGGAACTGTGGGACTACCCGTGCCAGGTCAGACGATCCGCATCGTCGACATGGATGGCTGCGCGGTGCCCGATGGCCAGGCCGGTGAGGTTGTCATCAAGGGCCCCAACGTGATGCGCGGCTATCTGAACCGGCCGGAGGAGACCGCCAACACGGTCGTTGACGGCTGGCTGCACACCGGGGACGTCGGCCGGTTCGACGAGGACGGGTATCTGGTCCTCGTGGACCGCGCCAAGGACATGATCATCCGGGGCGGCGAGAACATCTACCCGCGCGAGATCGAGGCCGTGGCCCATGGTCTACCGCAGATCGCCGAGGCTGCCGTCGTCGGGCGCGCACATCCCGTTTACGGCGAGGAGCCGGTTCTGTTCGTGTCACTGCATCCCGACACGATGCTCGACGCCGCCGCGATCCGCGAGCACCTGAGCGACTCGTTGTCGAAATACAAACTGCCGGTGGAGATCACGATCATGGACGACCTCCCCAAGAATGCGGTCGGCAAGATTGCCAAGCCCGAGTTGCGCCGACTGCTGACGCTCGCTGAAACAACCAACCCCTGACCAACCGCAAACAACGAAAGAGAGCTGATCATGGGATTCACCAAGCCGGACCTGCCTGCAGTCGATCCGGACACGTTCCTGCAGAAGCCGCTGATGGAGCGAATGCGCATCCTTGGCGCCGACTGGGCCGAAAATGGTTTCGGCTCACCGCGAATGGTGCACACCATCTACATCCTGAAGCTGGTCGTGTTCTTTGCGATCGGCGGAATCACGGTGGCGACGGCGACTTCGGGCCTGCCGGCGTTCTGGCATGTGTCGGAATGGTGGAACCAGCCGATCGTGTACCAGAAGGTCATTCTGTGGACGGTGCTGCTGGAGGCCATCGGCGTCGCCGGGTCATGGGGACCACTGGCCGGCAAGGTCAAGCCGATGACCGGTGGCATCCTGTTCTGGGCCCGGCCGGGCACCATCCGGATGCGGCCCTGGAAATGGATCCCGATGACCAACGGTGACCGGCGCACGTGGTTCGACATCGCCCTGTATATCGCGCTGCTGGTCACCCTGGCGGTCGCGCTGGTGATGCCCGGTGTGCACAGCGACTCGCTGTCGGCAGCGGTGCCGGACAACACTTCCGGGCTGGTCAATCCGGCGCTGTTGGTCGTGCCGATTGTGCTACTGGTGCTGAACGGCCTGCGAGACAAGACGATCTTCCTGGCCGCCCGCGGTGAGCAGTACATGCCGGCGCTGATCTTCTTCACCGTTCTGCCGTTCGTGAACATGATCATCGCGCTGAAGATGCTGATCGTGGTCGTCTGGGTCGGCGCCGGCTTCTCCAAGTTCGGCAGCCATTTCGCCAATGTCGTGCCGCCGATGGTGAGCAACAGCCCGTCGATGCCATTGAAATGGATCAAACGGGCGCACTACCGCGACTTCCCGCGCGACATGCGACCATCCCGGGTGGCGGATGTGATGGCGCACGTCAATGGCACCTTCGTGGAGATCGTCGCCCCCCTCATCCTGTTCTTCTCCACCAACAAGTGGCTCACGATCATCGCGGCCCTGTTCATGGTGGCCTTCCACCTGTTCATCATCTCGACCTTCCCACTGGCGGTGCCGCTGGAGTGGAACGTGGTGTTCGCCTACACCACCATCTTCCTGTTCCTCGGCTTCCCGAATTGGAACGGCTACGCACCGTGGGACATGTCCCCGCCCTGGTTGGCCCTGATCATCGCGGCAGCCCTGCTGTTCTACCCGGTGCTGGGCAACCTACGCCCGGACAAGGTGTCGTTCCTGCCCTCCATGCGCCAGTACGCGGGCAACTGGGCGTCGGCGATATGGGCGTTCGCGCCCGGGGCCGAGTCCAAGCTCAACCGGGTCACCCGGTCGGCAAAAAACCAGATCGACCAGTTCGTCGAATTCGGTTACGAGCCGAAGTGGGCGGAGATCACCCTGCAGAAGACCACTGCGTGGCGCAGTATGCACAGCCAGGCCCGCGGCCTGTTCTCGCTTCTGCTGACGCACCTGCCTGATATCGACAGCCGCACCGTTCGCGAAGGCGAATTCGTCTGTAACTCGTTGATCGGGTTCAACTTCGGCGACGGTCATCTGCACAACGCTGATTTGATCGCCGCAGTGCAAAAGGAGGCCGCCTTCGAGCCCGGCGAATTGGTTGTCGCCTGGGTGGAGTCGGAGGCCTTCGGCAGCGGCGTCCAGCACTACAAGCTCATCGACGCCGCCCTTGGAGTGATCGAACGGGGCACATGGAAGGTCGCCGACGCCGTCAACGAGCAGCCCTGGCTGCCGAACGGACCGATCCCGACCGAGGTCGCCTGGTCGCTTGCCGGCACGAAGTCACGGACGAATCCGTCGGCGATTCGTGACGAGGAGGACCACGATCACGGAGCCCTGACGTGAGCACCCCAAGCCGAGCGCGAGTGAGGATCGTAACGAATAACGAGCAAACGAAAGGCGAGATATGACTAGCGCGATCGTGGTGGGGGCCGGGCCGAATGGCCTGGCCGCCGCGGTCGCCCTCGCCAAGGCCGGCCTTCAGGTCACCGTCCTGGAAGCGGCCGACGAAATCGGCGGGGGCACGCGGACCAGCGAGGCGATCATGCCTGGCCTGCTTCACGACCACTGCTCGGCGATCCACCCGATGGCCGTCGGATCACAGTTCCTGAGCGGTCTCGGCCTGGACCGCTACGGGTTGTCATGGCGGCTGCCCGAAATCGACTGTGTTCACCCGCTCGACGGCGGCAGCGCGGGTGTGCTGTATCGCTCCGTCGAGACCACCGCCGCCGGGTTGGGCTCCGACGGTGCCCGGTGGCGCAGGCTGTTCGGCAAGACGTCGGCCAGTTTCGATGCGCTGTCCGAGGACATCATGGGTCCGCTGCTGCGAGTGCCGCACCATCCGTTGACACTGGCGCGGTTTGGCGCGCCGACCGTGCTGCCTGCATCGGCCCTTGCCCGGTGGTTTCGCAGCGCGGAGACCCGGGCATTGTTCGGAGGTGTTGCGGCGCATGCCTTTCGGCCACTGCACTACCCGATGACATCGGCGATCGGTCTGGGCATTCTCACCGCGGGCCACCGCCACGGGTGGCCGGTGGCGGTGGGCGGGTCACAGTCGATCACCAACGCGCTCGCGGCGCTGCTGTCCGACCTCGGCGGCAAGATCGAAACGGGTACCCGGATCGAGACCGCCTCGCAACTGGCGCCCGCCGATGTCACCATGTTCGACCTGGCGCCCGAAGCCGTCGCAGGCATTCTCGGCGACCGCCTGCCCCGCCGGGTCGCCCGCGCCTACCGGAGATTCAGGCAGGGGCCCGGCGCATTCAAGGTCGACTTCGCGGTGGAAGGTGGTGTCCCGTGGACCAACGCGTCGGCCCAGCGGGCCGGCACCGTTCACGTCGTGGGCGGCTACGCCGAACTCGCCGCCACCGAGCGCGACATCCACGCGGGACGCATGCCGGAGCGTCCGTTCGTGCTGGTCGGTCAGCAGTACCTTGCCGACCCGCAACGGTCCGTCGGCAACATCCACCCGCTGTGGACGTACGCACATGTGCCGAACGGATTCTCGGGGGACGCCACGGAGGCGATCGTCGCCCAGATCGAGCGGTTTGCGCCGGGATTCCGCGACCGAATCGTAGGGATGACGGTCCGCAGCACCACCGAGATGTCTGTCTACAACCCGAATTACGTCGGCGGGGACATCATGACCGGTTCGAAGGACATCCTCCAATTGACATTCGGGCCGCGGATCACGCTGTCGCCCTACAAGGTCGGCATTCCGGGTATGTACATCTGCTCGGCGGCCACACCACCGGGACCGGGGGCCCATGGCATGTGCGGGGCCAACGCGGCCGACGTCGCCCTTTCAGAACTCACCTGAGACACCCAAGAACGGAGCATTGAACGTGACAACGCGTGTTGGAATCCCAACCGCGCCCGTCGAATCCGCCGGCGACAGACAAACTCGCCGGCCGCGTTGCCTTTGTCACCGGCGGGACGCGAGGCATCGGCGCCGCGATCGCCCACAGCCTCGCCAGCCAGGGCGCAACGGTGGCCGTCGGCTACAACCGCGACAGGGACAGCGCCGACCAATTCGTCGCGAGCCTATTGCCGAAGACACGGCCCCACGGTGCCTCGGCGTCGGCCCATCGGGGCAACGTCGGCTCCTCGGGCGACTGCCGCCGCACCATCGCCGAGGTGATCGACGAGCATGGACGCCTCGACATCTTGATCAACAATGCGGGCATCACCATCGACAAGACCGTGGCCACGATGACGGATGACGACTGGCACAACGTGCTGGCCGTGAACCTCTCGGGCGCGTTCTTCTTGTGCCAGGCCGCGCTCGCCCACATGGTCGAGCGAGGCAGCGGGCGCATCGTCAACGTGTCGTCCGTCGTCGGCGAGACCGGCAACATCGGCCAGGCGAACTACGCCGCATCGAAGTCCGGACTGTTCGGGCTGACCAAGACACTCGCCAAAGAAGCCGCCTATCTGCTGGCGAAGTCCGGCAAGCGCACCGACGACGGAATCGGAATCACCGTCAATACCGTCACGCCCGGGCTGATCACCACCGAGATGACCGCGGACATCCCGGAGAAGGTGACGGCGAAGCTGACCAGCCAAATTCCCGTCGGTCGGGCCGGCAGGCCCGAGGAAGTCGCCCGTGTTGTCCATTTCCTGGCCGCCGACGCCTCCTCCTACATCACCGGACAGGTGTGGAGCGTCAACGGCGGCATGGACATGTAGCCGCGAACAATCGGTCCGCATGGGATCCCCACAAATGCTCGACTACAGAGCTCGGCAATCCGAAGCCCCAGCGCCGCAGCCAGAAATCGCGCAGGACGTTGACGCAAGCGCGGTGGCCGCGTTGATCAAACAGCTGCCGGTGGTCGAATTTCCGCGCGGGCACACCATTTACGCCGAAGGGGAGCCCGGCGACCGGCTCTACGTCATCGTCTCGGGAAAGGTGAAGCTCACCCGCCGCACACCCGACGGTCGCGCCAGACTGCTGACGGTCATCGGCCCGCCGGACATGTTCGGTGCCCTATCGACCTTGGAGGCAGGACCACGCACAGCGAGCGCCGCTGCCATCACCCCTGTCCATGCGGCGTCAATGGATCGCGACGCGATACGCGCTCGGATCACCAACTGCCCCAAAAGCGTTGAGGAGCTGCTGCGGCTGCTGGCCCGCCAGTTGCGACGCACCGACGCCGACCTGACGGCATTGATCTCCACCGACGGACCAGGCCGCGTCGCCCGACAGCTGTTGGCGCTGGCGCATCGGTTCGGCACATACGAGGACGGCGAGTTGAGGGTAACCCCTGACCTGACGCAGGAGGAGATCGCCCAAATGATCGGGTCGTCGCGAGAAACCGTCAACAAATCACTGGCCCTTTTTGCCGACCGCGGATGGATCCAGATCGACGGCAAGAGCGTGCTGATACGTGAACCCGAGCGGTTAGCACGGCGATTTCGGTACTAGTAAAAGGAGGAATGATCAATATGTCCAATGAGACAACGGAGCGAACGGAAGCCGGTTCGGGACACGTCGCGGAACACGCGACTGTTGAACACCGACATGTCGAAGAGCATGCGGCGCTGTACAGCAGGCATCTGGCCGCGTACGAGAGTCTGTACGCACGGCACCGCGAGGAGCACGCTCGCCTGGCGGAGCGGCACGTCACCGACCATCAACGGGCAACCACCGCGACGGTGGCGCGGCGTGTCGCGTTGTCCGGACGGCACGCCGGGCAGCACCTGGGGCTTGCGCTCCGCCACGCGTCCGAACTGACCTGGCTGACGGCACGGCACGCCGGCGAGCGTCTTGATTTGGATCGCCGCCATGCGACGGAACTCGTGGCCCAGGAGCGCCGACACGCGCGGGAAGACCGGCGCTGACCGCGTCGGTTGGAAGGTATTCGAAAAATGATCACAAGGTTGGCGGCTCTACGGGCAATTGCGGCTAGCGGTCTCGCGCTGTCGATGAGCGCCGGCAGCGGAGTGGCGTTTGCAGATCCGCTGGACTCGGCCATAAACGTGAACTGCAGTTACTCGCAGGCGGTGGCGGCGCTCAATGCGCAATCTCCAGCAGTTGCACAGCAGTTCAACGCATCCCCGATGGCACAGGCCTGGGTGCGGACTTTCTTTGCGTCACCGCCGAACAAGCGTCAGCAGATGGCTCAGCAGGCGCAGAGCGTTCCAGGGGCTCAGCAGTATGTTGGACTGGTCCTGCAGATCGCCGACACCTGCAACAACTACTGAGCGTCCTACACACGCGAATCGGTCAATGCCGGCCCCCGCGAGGCCCATTCGCTACCCCGTCGTGGTACGGCCGGCGGCGCCGAGTAGTCGATCGAGATACGACATCGGCACCTGCGGCGTCGCGGACTCGGACCTGCCCGTCTGATGATCGTTTCGGATTTCTGCGATGAGCGACAGGAGTTGTTCGCCACCGTCGAGCGGGAACCGAACCATGCCGAGGTCAGCGCACCGCGCAAGGACAGCGCCGAAAAGTTGCTTGGCCTCCGCGGCGCGGCCGACCAGCCAACAGGCATTCGGCAAGTAGGCGTTCGGCCCGTAGCGATGCGCGATGCCTGCCGCGACCCTTCAAGCGATCGACCCATTCCTGCGCCCAGCGACACGCAACGTCGGCCTCGCTCTCGTGATTCTTTGATTATCAATCGAATTGCGGTTTCTTCGTCGAGCTGGGCGGTCATCTCGTCGATCCCGTCGACCGGCCGTCGGCGCTGCGCGAACTCGACTGGCGGACGGACCGCCCGTCGGGTCGGTAACCCGAGAACCACTCGCTCGTTCTCGAACACTGGCGCGTAATCGAGGGGTGGAGAGTCGCTCGGCGATATCGGCACCCTCGTCGAGACGCTCCGCCGCGGCGACACGGTCGCCGCGCAGCACCGCCAGCCGAGCACCGACGACGAACCGGGCGTTGATCATCTCGACGACACCTTCCTCGGCGCCGAGCTTGAAGCTCTCTTCGAGTAATCGCTCCGCCTCGTCGGTCTCGCCGCGCTCGTAGAGCAACTCGGCCAGCAGCGCGCCCGCTAGTCGAGCACCCTGCGCATGCACCGCCCCCGACGTAGCATGCCACCTGACGTGCAGCGCGGAAACTCTGCTCGGCGCGCGCCAGATCCAGCTGCTCGAACGCGGCGACTCCATCAAGCGCATGTCCCCACGTCACGGTGTAAGGACCGCTGTTCTGCCGGTGGTACGGGCTGGCCCACTCCTGCCAGCGATGCGCTGCGTCGAAGTCGAATCGGGCGATCGCGCGAACGTCGCGACGTTCGCGGCCACCGACACGACGAAGGGCCGGAACGTATCCGGTTGGGACAGGCATTCGCCGACCAGGTCGTCGATGCCGTCAGTCTCGTCGCCATCCCCATCAGGCATGCGTCCACGACGCGGGCTTCCACCCGGAGATTCGCAACGTCGATGCCGGAGCCCTGCATCGTTGTCCAATGCGACGTCGACCCGCTCGAGCGCGGCATAGCGCGAGATCCTTCCGATCTAGCAGGACATTGGCCCACGACAACATCATCTGGAGCGTTGGACTGGACATCACCGCCGCAGACGGCAGCTTGTCCACCAGACCGAGAAGGGTCGACATCTGCGAATGCTGGAGCAGACTCGGACCGTCCGCCTCCACGAGTTTGACCGCGCGACGGGTATCGTCCGCGGCCAGGGCATGGTCAACCGCCTGTGCCAGCATCTTGTGGTTGGCAAACCATTCCGACGCTGTGCTGTGCAGCGGTGTTGTGAGCTCCGGGTGGTCACGATCGAGGCGTCGCCGCAAGAACTCAGCGAACAGGTCCTGATACCGGAACCAATCGCCGTTTTCATCGAGTCTGCGCAGGAACAGGTCCCGTGTCTCGACCTCCTCGAGCATGGCTTGCCCGCGCGCCTCGCCGCTGAGCGCGGACGCCAGCGATGCACAGATCCGCTCGGTGATCGAGGTCGTCAACAGGAATCGCAACATCTCGGGTTCCAGTGCGCTCAAGACGTTCTCGGCGAGGAAATCCGCGATGGCATGGTGCCGGCCGGAGATGTTGCTGATCAGCTCGGCCGGAGTGTCTGCCCCCCGCAGCGAGAGCGACGCCAACTGCAGCGCAGCGACCCAGCCCTCCGTCGAGTTGCGCAGATCGATCACATCACCGTCCGCCAGGTCCAACCCGGCAACGTCAACCAGAAACGACCGCGCCTCCGTCTCGTCGAAACACAGTGCGCCGACATCGATTTCGATGAGCTCGTCGCGGACCCGCATGCGACTGAGTGGCAGGCCAGACCGCGTTCGGCTCGTGACCACGACTTGCAAGTTGTCACAGCCGTGTTCGAGCAGGAAATCCATCGAACCTATAACGGCGGCAGCGGTAATCCGATGCCAGTCGTCGACGATAACCGCCATTGGCTCGTCTCGCTCGGCGATCTCATTGATCAGCGACGTCAGCACATACTGTTCGGCGTCTTCGCCACGCCCGTCGAGTACATCACCGAGATCGCCGCCAACGTCTGGATCTGCTCGCCGGATCGCTTCCACCAGGTTGGCGAGAAACCACACGACGTTGTTGTCGTTGTCATCGACAGTCAACCACGCCACCGTCACTCCATCGCGCGCCAGCTCCTCCCCCCACTGCGCGGCGAGCGTCGTCTTTCCGTATCCGGCCGGCGCGTGAATCACCGTCAGCCGCCGCCGTTCTCCCGCGCGTAGCGCATCGATCAACCGGTGCCGAAGGACCTGCGCCCGTGGACGACGCGGAGGACGAAACTTGGTAGCCGGGGTCGGCGGCGCTGTCGCCGGACCGACAGAGGTACGTGGACGAGTTCCAGACGTAAGCGGCCCCACTCCTGCCAGCAACAAGTCCTCGCCTGGATCCACGCGAAGTGCCATCTCGTCCACACCGAAGCCGATGCGACGCCCGATGTCGCAGAGCTCCACACCGAAGTCGCCAGCCGAAGTAGGACGCTCCGCCGGATCGCGCGCCATCGCGCGCTCGACAGCACGTGACAACGCATCTGGAATGTCGATCTTGCCCAGATCCGGCACCGGCGAGCGGGAAATCCGCAGAAACTGAGCAACGAGCGACTCGCCGCTTTGCCGCTCGAAAGCAGCGTGGCCAGTGAGCGCACAGAACAACGTGGCGCCAAGGCCATACAGATCGGACGCCACTGTGGGCGCCTTACCCGAAAGCACCTCGGGCGCAGTGAATGCCGGCGTTCCAGCGATGAAGCCGGCGCTCGTTTCGAAAGCGCCCGCGATGCGCGCAATACCGAAATCGGTCAATTGCGGTTCGCCGTACTCGGTGAGAAGGATGTTCGCCGGCTTCACATCGCGATGCAGTATGCCGGCTCGGTGCGCCGTCTCCAACGCCCCCGCGACCTTCACGCCGAGTTGCAATGCGCCGCTCAAGTCGAGCGGACCACGCTTGCGAATCAGGGCATCAAGCGAACCGTGGGGGGCATATTGCAGGACGATGAACGGCCGTCCGCTCGAAGTGGCGCCAACCTCGAGTACATTCACGATATTCGGGTGCCCCGACAGCCGGCCCATCGCACGTTGCTCGCGCATGAACCGCTCGACGTTGTCGTTGTCGAGATCGGCGGTCAACACCTTGACGGCAACGATTCGATCGAGCGAGTGCTGCGCGCAGCGGTAGACCACACCGAAACCGCCCCGGCCGATCTCCTGCGGCTCCGCCAAACCAACCGCCGCAAGCTCGCCGGCGACATCGCCAACAATGTCTTGCTGTGTTACGAGCGGATCCTGTTCGGCCATCACACTGCCCTCGATCGTGAGTGTACGTGGCCGCGGTGAAGCTGACCGCGTTCTTCAACAATCGCGAGTATCCGATCGTCGTGGTGACGACGGTGGCATAGCGCTTCGATCGTCCAGGGCGATCCTGGCGCCGCCGCGATGCCAGCCGCACCGTGGAAGTCGCTGTGCCGCAGCGTTATCGGTGAATCTAGCGGAGCCGGACGCGCCATCGGACGAATCCGGCCATCACAAGTCCGAGGATAGCCAGCATGGTCATATCCAGAAGCCACCAGTTGCTCGCGTGTGACCACAGCCTGTCGTTGGTCTGCAGCACTGGAGCGACGGTAGTCAAATCAACGGTGGACGCCGAGGCGGCGAAGCCCCAGCGGGCGGGCAGGAGCCATGACATCTGGTCCAGAGGGATACGACCGGTGACCGGGATCATCCCGCCGCCGAACACGATGGACAGCATCATCGTGATCACCAACATCGGCAGGATTTGATCCTGCGAGGTTGCGGCGGCCGACAATGCCAGACCCATGATTGCAGCGACGGCGGCGCTGAGGGCAAGCGTCACATACAGCTCGAGAGTCGGATTGCCGAGGATTACCGCGCCGCGGGTGGGCGGGCTCTTGCCGATGACGACAATGGCCGTCACAACCGCGATTTGGACCGCGGCAGCGACCGTGAAAACGGTGATCTTGGCGGCCAGGTACGCCGAAGCCGACAGCCCGGCGGCTTGCTCGCGGCGGAAGATGCTGCGCTCCCCGACGAGGTCACGAATCGTCAACGCAGTGCCCAAGAACACCGCGCTGATGCTGAGCATGAACACGATCTGAACCGGCTCATCGGCTGCATGACTGCGCGGGTCGTGGAAGCCCAGCCCGCCATTGCCAGGCACCAGCAGGGTGAGCACGCCAAGGACGAAGGGCAGCACCGCCAGGAACACAAAATATCCCCGGTCGGCCGCGATGAGCCGCACCTGCCGGCGCGCGATCGTCGAGAACTGGCGCCACAGGCTGGTATGGGTGGGTCCACCCAAATTCGCGGGCTTCTCGCTATCCCGCGGTGCCGGTGGCGGTTTGACGCGCTCAAGAAATCGCAGGTGTGCTGCCTCAGGATCGGTGCCGATCGCGGAGAAGATATCGGCCCAGTTCGTGGTCCCCATCGACCGGCCGATCTGGCTGGGTGACCCGCAGAATGCCGTCTTGCCGCCCGGAGTGAGGAGGAGCACCTGATCGCACACGTCGAGATAGGACAGCGAGTGCGTGACCACCAGCACCACGCGACCGGCATCCGCGAGTTGCCGCAGCATCGTCATGACCTGTCGGTCCAGCGCAGGGTCAAGGCCCGACGTCGGCTCGTCGAGGATCAGCAACGACGGTCCGGTCAGCAGCTCCATTGCTACCGATGCGCGCTTGCGCTGGCCGCCCGATAGTTTGTCGACGCGGGAGGCGGCCTGCTGGGTCAGATCCAGCTCCTCGAGTACTTGCGCGACGACCTGCCGGCGCTCCTCCGTGGTGGTGTCGGGCGGCAGCCGGAGTTCAGCGGCATAGCCCAGGGCTTGGTTGACGGTGAGCTGGTGGTGCAAGACGTCGTCCTGGGGGACCATTCCGATACGGCTGCGCAACGAGGCGTAGTCGGCGTGAATGTTGTGGCCCTCGAACGTCACCGCCCCGTCGGTCGGCTGAGTGTAGCCGGCGATGAGCCGGGCGAGGCTGCTCTTGCCGGCGCCGGAGGGGCCTATGACGGCCGTCAGCGTGCCCGGCAGGGCGGCGAACGAAATGTTGTTCAGCAGCGTCTTATCGCCCTCGATGGTCCACGTGACGCCGTGCACACCCAGGCCACCTGTGCGGGTCGCCGCTTCGGTCTCGCTTCGGCGGACCAGCGTGCCGTTCTCGAATACCAGATCGACGTTGCCAATCGTCACCAAATCGCCCTCGTGTAGCAGCGCTTGATCGACCGGGGCCCCGTTGACGAAGGTGCCGTTGATGCTGTGGGCGTCGTGGATTTCGGTGCCCGCCGCCGTGGGCACCAGCGTCGCGTGATGGCGGGATGCCAGCATGTCGGCGATCACGAAGTCGTTGTCGGTTGAGCGGCCGATGGTGAGCGAGCCCGACGGCGCCTCGTCAGCGGACTTGCCCGACCAGTGGATCTTGCGGATGCTGGTCGCGATATTCGACCTCTCCCCGCTGTTGCGCCGCGGCGCCGGACCTACGTCGGTGGGTTCTGCGCTGGCGGGCCGCGGCGCGCTGGACACTTCCGAGGTACGTGGCCCTCCGCCGGAATTCTGGTCCACCTCAAAGGTCAGCAGCGGCCCTACAAGGCTGCCGATGTTGATGTTCTGGCCGTCCTCGACGTCCACGGCGGATACCCGGCGGCCCTCGACGAACATCCCGTTGAGACTGTCGTTGTCGATGGCGATCCAGCGGCCCTCGTCGAACCTCAGCACCAAATGCGCGCGCGAGATCAATGGATCCGGGATGCGCAGATCAGCATGAATGTCGCGGCCGACGACCACGTCGTTGCCTGCCACGAACGTGTGCGCAGATCCGCTATACCGAACAGTCAGCTCGGGCGAGGCTGATCGGCCCATCGAACTATCTCCCCGCAGTCTCGGGTGGCTCCGGAAGAGCCTGCCCGCCTCCATACCTCGCCGGCGCCCGACGACGTCCGCCCCTACACACGCGTGCAATTCCTGCCCGGTGGGATGGTTTGACAGTTGAGTTAGTTAGCGTGAACCCACATTGCCACGCAGTGCGTAGGGCATCGTTATCGGCCTGACTAATCTTTCCTCGATGATCATGTACTGCCGGACAATGAACCTGGCCGCTGGCAGTCACACACTGCGCGCCTCGCCGGCGCACTTCTCGGCCAACCGGTCTAGGAGACAGGCGGTTTGGTCACACCGATGCGAATGCTGGGGAGCTATCGGCTCGATCCGGAGGGCGATAGACCGGTCGACGCCGGGCTCAGGTGACCGCAGGCTCGGATGCGACTGCCGGCGCAGCCCCGCCCTTGGCCAGTTGCGCACTGGCACGGCGTTCGACCAGCAGCGGGACAAAATCACGAATCGAGCTGCGCTCGAAGTTCATCAGTGCCGCATCGACTGCCGCCGAAACCTCACTCGGCGAGACGTGTGCGTACTTCTGGGCTAGCCGCTGATGCACTTCGTCGATGAGCGCCTCTTCCCCGATGGTGGGCACGTTCACAGCTTGCGCTCAGAATCTGTGAACGTCAACGGCAGATTCAGCCGACGCTAGTCGACGCGGCGAGCGTGTACCTCCCAGAACGGCATGTGTACACGGCCGTCGACCAACCACGGTTCGATGATCCGCAGCCGTTCGACCAGCGGATTCATCTGGTCTGCCATGTCAGGGTTGCGCGCCGCCATCATCTCGAAGGTCTCGACGCTGACATTGCCCTGATAGGTGGTCGGCCCGAGGTAGGTGATCTCCCAGCCGGCGGCAGGAAGCACCTGCCGGAAGTCATCCTCCGACAGGGAGCGCGGCATCTTGAAGCCGTTCACGTTGTGATCACCGAACTCGAACATGAACAGCCGCGCGCCGGGCTTGGTGGCGCGGTGCAGGGCCTGCGCATAGGACTTCTGCAGTTCGGGTTCTGTGCTGAACACGTGATAGAAGGCGCAGTCGACGACGGTGTCGAACCGCTCGGTCAGTCCGTCGAGTTTCGTCGCGTCCGCCACCCGAAAGGCTACCGACACCCCGGCCTTCTTCGCGTTGTCCCTGGCGCGTTCGATGGCTGTCGGTGAGGCGTCAATGCCGGTGGCGGACAACCCCTTCGACGCGTAATGGATCGCGTGGTGGCCGGGCCCGGTGCCCGGGTCGAGCACCTCGCCCTTGATCACACCAAGCGCGACGAGTTGCTGAACGACGGGCTGTGGGCCGCCGATGTCCCACGGTGTGGCAGCGGGCAATCCGTGCGCGGTCCGCTCGTCGCGGTATGCCTCTTCGAAGCGATTCGGATCTACGGGAGCAGTCATGACCGCGAGGATAGACCCGCTAACCCAATGCGCAGCTTGCGACGTGTTCTGACTTTCAGGGAATCGCAGCTTGTGGATTCGAGTCCGGCGCCTCGCCCGCGAACAACGGCGCCGGCCCCGTGATGCTCGGCACCGCTTTCTCGATGGCCGGAACGTTCGGCGGCGTCGTCGTGACTGCCGATGCCCCGCTCGAGTTCCCCGCCGCAGTGACGTCCGCGCCCTGCGTGTAATACACCGCCGCGCCCGTGAGAGCGATCACGGCGCCACCACCGACCACCGCGGCACACAGCCGCATCTTCTGAATAACCGTCAGGCTCATAATCGTCCGCTCCATCTTCAATTGGAATCACTTACACACTTGTCCGCGTGGGGGATTCAATTTCAGTGAACGCCGCGAAACTGGAATCATGCTGACGAAGCGATGCGAATCGACTATGCGCGCCTTTCACCCTCGGCAGCCCCTCGGCAGCCCCTCGGCAGCACTGCCGCGCCCGGCTAACTCACTGCGGCCGCATCCGTAGCTCGTTGGGGCCCAAAGAGACTGGTTGTCGGCGCCTCATTCGACCGTCGGCGCCTTTCATTCCCGCGCAGGCAAATCTGTGTAAAAAGCCATTCACAGCGTTTATGGTGCGGCTTTTAAGTTGAAAGTCAGCTGGCGCGCTGTAAGTCGTTGTGCAGCAACCTCATCGCAAACTCACGCGGGGTAGTCAGGAATCCAGCGCACCTGTGCGATGCGCGCGTCCAATTGTTCGGCGCTGCGTTCGGGAGCGACGCCGTCCGCGACCGCCTGCAACCCGACGGCGTGGGCGATGCGGACGGCCACGTCGGGGACGTCGGTCCAGGTGGGCAGCAGCGGCTGGTTCGGATCGCGGAGGGCGGGCGAGGCGTCCCCGAGCGTGGCGGCGGCGACGCGCATCATCTCGTCGGTGACCCGGGTAGCCTGTGCCGCTGTGACGGCAAGACCCATCGCCGGGAAGATATAGACGTTGTTGCACTGGGCAATTGGCCGCTCAAGCCCGTCGCGGTGCAGCGGCGCGAACGGCGAGCCCGTGGCGATCAGCGCGCGCCCGTCGGTCCACTCGTCCAATTCCGCCGGATTCGCCTCGGCGCGACTGGTCGGGTTCGACAGCGGGAAGATGATCGGCCGTTCGGTCTTGCGCGCGAGTTCACGCACGATCTCCTCGCTGAATGCGCCCGCCGCCGTGGACAGCCCGAGCAGAACGCCGACGTCGACGTGATGCACCACGTCGGCCAGTTGCGCGGGTCCGGGCAGTCCCCAATCCGCGACGCGATTGGCGGGTTGGGCGAACTTCCGCTGTTCTGCCGACAGGTCCGTACGGTCATCGGTCAGCAGTCCGTGGATGTCGACGACCCAGATCCGCGCCGATGCGTCCCCATCGGAAAGTCCCTGCGCCACCATCTCGCGTCGCACCATTTCGAGGACGCCCATCCCCGCCGAGCCTGCGCCGAGCATCACGACCTGCTGCTGTGACACCGGCCTACCGGCCACCTTCGCCGCGCCGTGCAGCGCGCCAACGGCAACGGCCGCGGTGCCCTGGATGTCGTCGTTGAAGGTGAGCAACTTGTCGCGGTAACGCTCGAGGATCGGTAGCGCGTGGGCGGTGGCGAAATCCTCCCACTGAAGCAGCACGTCCGGCAGTTCCTCGTGCACAGCCGCGACGAATTCATCGATGAATGCGTAGTAGTCTTCGTCGCTGATCCGTCGGTGCCGCCAGCCTAGATACTGTGGGTCCTCGAGCAATTCGGCGTTGTCGGTGCCCACGTCGAGCACGATCGGCAGAGTGCGGGCCGGATGGATCCCGCCGATCAAGGTGTAGAGCGAAAGCTTGCCGATCGGGATGCCCATTCCGCCGATGCCCTGGTCGCCCAGCCCGAGGATGCGCTGCCCGTCCGTCACCACGATGACGTCGACGTCGCGCTGGGGACGGTTGCGCAACACCTCACGCAGGCATTCGCGGTCGGGGTATCCGGCGAAGAGTCCCCGTGGCCGCCGGTAGATCTCACTGAAACGCTGGCAGGCCTCACCGACCGTCGGGGTGTAGACGATCGGCATCGTCTCGGCGATGTGGTCGCGAAGCAGCCGGTAGAACAGCGTCTCGTTGCGGTCCTGCAGCGCGCGCAGGTAGATGTGCCTGTCGAGACCCTCACGGCGAGTGGAGAACTCGTTCCAGCAGTGTTCGACCTGCTGGTCGACCGTCTTCTCCGCCGTTGGGAGCAGCCCCAACAGGCCGTACTTGCGGCGCTCCGCACTGGTGAAAGCCGTGCCCTTGGTCGTCAACGCGTCGAACAGCAGGTCCTGACCTGTCTTTGCCTCAGACACCGTGGGGTCCTTCCGGCGGAGCAGTTACGGGAGCTTGTTGACCAACTCTTCCACTCCGACGCGCGGACCGGTGAAGAATGGCGTCTCTTCACGGGTGTGCCTGCGAGCGTCGGTGGCACGCAGGTCGCGCATCAGATCAACGATGCGATGAAGCTCTGGGGCTTCGAACGCGAGAATCCACTCATAGTCGCCGAGCGCGAACGCCGGCACTGTGTTGGCGCGCACATCCTTGTACCCGCGGGCCGCCATGCCATGCTCGGCCAGCATGCGGCGGCGCTCCTCGTCGGGGAGGAGGTACCACTCGTAGGACCGGACGAATGGATACACGCACACGTAGTTGCCCGGCTCCTCGCCTGCCAGGAACGCGGGGATGTGGCTCTTGTTGAACTCGGCCGGGCGATGCAGCGCGACGCTGCTCCACACCGGCGTCGTCGCCCGGCCCAGCCCGGTCGTCCGGCGGAAATCCGAATAGGTTGCCTGCAGCGCCTCGACCGTCTCGGCGTGAGTCCAGATCATGAAGTCGGCGTCGGCCCGCATGCCCGCAACGTCGTAGAGGCCACGCACCACCACGCCGCGCTCCTCCTGCTCTTTGAGGAAGGCCGTCATCTCATCTATGGCGAGGGCCCTGTCGTCACCCAGCGCGCCCGGCCGCACCGCGAACACCGAAAACATCAGGTATCGGATGGTCGCGTTTAGCTCGTCGAAATCCAGCTTGGCCATGCTTCTATCGTGCCACGCCCGAGGTGACCAGCGACGCCGCCGCCCTCGTCGCCGCGGCCACGCACGCAGGCACCCCGATGCCGTCCAGGTAGCAGCCTGCGACGGCCAGCGTCGGCGGCAGACCAGCCCGCAGTTCGGCCACCAGTTCGGGGTGTCCCGGTCCGTACTGGGGCATCGCATCGATCCACCGGTGCACATGACAGTCGACAGGCTCGACGCCGACGCCGAAAACTGTGGCCATGTCCTGCGATGCCCACGAGAGCAGATCCTCGTCACCGGCGCTGCGCGCCAGGTCGTCGCCGAACCGGCCATACGACAACCGCACCAGCTCCACGTTGCCGCGCTGCCCCCATTTGCGGCTTGACAGCGTAATCGCCTTGGCGCGCAGATAATTTCGCTGCTCCTCACGCGCGCGCTGCTCTCCGCTGGCCACCAGCACCCCCGACTGCTCCGGCAGCGGGGTGCCGCCCGGCAGCGCCAGTGCCACCAGTGCTGCGGAGGCGACCGCGATGCGTCGCGCCGCGGCCGCGGTCCGGGGCGCCACTGCGTCGATCAGCCCGGGCAGGCGCGGCGCGGGGACGGCCAGCACCGCCGCGTCGGCGTGCCAGCGCTGCCCCTCGTCGTCGACCAGCTCCCAGCCCCGAGGCGCGCGGTTGACGTGCTGGACGGCGACCTGCGCCCAGCGGATGCCCGCCCGGCGAACGAGCTCGTCGACCAGCACGGCGTAGCCGCCGTCGACGGCGCCGAAGACGGACCCGGTCACGGGCGGCGGTAGCGCGTCACGCACCGCATCGGTCAGGCTGCGCGCGCCGCGATCCAGTGCGGCCGCCAGTGTCGGGACGGCCGACCGCAGGCCGATCGTGGCCGCCGACCCGGCGTAGACGCCCGCAAGCAGCGGATCCACCGAGCGGGCCACCACCTGCTCGCCGAACCGGTCACCGACCAGTTCGGCCACCGACGGGTCGGCACCGGGCCGCCAGGAGAACGGGCGGGAGCGCTCGTCGCGCATCCACGCGATCGTGGCGTCGTCGACAAGCCCGGTCAGCGCCTGCGGTTGCGACGGGATGCCCTGCAGGGTGTCGGCAGGCAACGGGTGCAGCCTGCGCTGGCTGTAGATCAGCGGACGCGCGCCGGTGGTGCCGATCTGCCTGCCCGCCAAGCCGAGCTCCGCCAGCAGTGCGGGCACCTCCGGCCGTCGCGCGATGAACGCCTCCGCGCCGACGTCCAGCGGCTGGCCGCCGATCCGCTCCGTGCGCAGCACTCCGCCAAGCCGGTCCGCCGGGTCGAACACCGTGATCGTCGCGTTCGGCCATGCGACTCGGAGCCGGTAGGCCGCGACCAGACCCGAAATCCCGCCGCCGACAACGGCATACGATGCATTCACAGCGAGTGCACCAATGCCACGACGTCGGTGATGACGGACGGATCGGTGCCGGGCAGCACGCCATGGCCGAGGTTGAAGACGTGGCCCGCGGCGCCCGCGTCGACCGCGCGCCTGCCGTCCTCGACGACGGCACGCACCGCGCGCTGCGCCACTTCAAAGCCGGCCAACAACACGACTGGGTCGAGGTTCCCCTGCAGCGCGGTGCGCGGTTGCACACGCGCGGCGGCGTCGGCCAGCGAGGTCCGCCAGTCCACCCCCACCACGGTCGCACCTGCCTGCGACATCGCGCCAAGCAGTTCGGCGGTGCCGACCCCGAAATGCGTCATCGGGACACCGGCGCCTGCGAGCGTCGCGAACACCCTGCTGCTGTGTGGCAGCACGTAGCTGCGGTAGTCGGCCAGCGACAGCGTGCCTGCCCACGAGTCGAACACCTGAATCGCGTCCACGCCTGCCGCCACCTGGATCTGCAGGAAGGCGATGGTCACGTCGGTCAGCGTCGTCATCAACGCGTGCCAGGTCTCGGGTTCGGCCAGCATCATCGCCTTGGTGCGCTCGTGGTGCCTGCTGGGACCGCCCTCGACGAGATAGGACGCCAGCGTGAACGGGGCGCCCGCGAACCCGATGAGCGGGACGTCACCGAGCTCCGACACCAGCTGCGTCACCGCCTGCGCGATCGGCGCAACCTGTTGTGGCTCAAGGGATTTCATTGCCTTGACATCCGCGATGCTGCGCACCGGATGCTCGATAACCGGCCCCACGTCGGGCACGATGTCGAGCTCGATGCCGGAGGCACGCAGCGGCACCACGATGTCCGAGAAGAGGATTGCGGCGTCCACTCCGTGACGGCGGATCGGTTGCAGCGTGATCTCGGTGATCAACTCGGGGTCGAAGCACGCCTGCATCATCGTGTTCTTGGCACGCAGCTCCCGGTATTCCGGCAGCGAACGGCCCGCCTGCCGCATGAACCACACCGGCACGCGGCTGGGTTTGCGGCCGGTGGCTGCGGCCAGGTAGGGCGACTCGGGCAGCTCGCGGCGGGTAGTCATCGGCTCCATGCTGCCATGAGGCCCCCGTACGGCCGTAGGGCGTCTAGCGGGACCGATCGAGCAATCGAGTTGCCGTTCGAACCATTGGAGCTGCAAGTTCGTCACGTTACGTGTTGACCCACACACGATCCATGTATCTGATGAGTAATTGCCCGGCGCCGCTGCTCGGCGCGCCGGGTAGTAGTAGTGCCGTGAAGGCAAGGGTTGACTGCATGGTGCGGTATCGGTTGCTCGGGCCGCTAGAAGTCGAAAGCGAGGCTGGGCGGGTCGACATCGGTCCGCCCAAGCGCCGGGCTGTGCTGGGGGCCCTGCTCCTGGCCCGGGGCCGCGTGGTCTCCGCCGACCGCCTGGTCGAAGCGGTCTGGGGGGACGACGCACCAGAGCGGTCAACCGCGAGTCTGCAGGTCCACGTCTCGACGCTGCGGAAGACGCTGCAGGACCAACCCGGTGCCGCAGCTGGGATTGTGCGCCAAGCGCCCGGCTACTACCTCGACCTCGACCCCGAGCAGATCGACTTGACTCTCTTCGAGGCCGGCTGCCATTCCTCCAGATCCGCCATCACGGCCGAGCGCTGGCGCGACGCTCTCGCCGCGTCGGAATTCGCACTCGGGCTGTGGCGCGGGCCGCTGCTTGACGACCTTGGCGACAGGGAGTGGATCCGCGCAGAGGCCGCCCGGGTCGACGAGCTGCACAGTGAGTGCCGGGAGAACCACGTCACGGCGTTACTGGCGTTAGGGCGCTTCGCCGATGCGTTGAACGAGGTTGCACACCTGCGCGCCGCGGATCCCTACCGTGAGCGCGGCTGCTGGCTGCAGATGATGGCGTTGTACCGCACCGGACGCGGTCCTGAAGCCCTCGACGTCTTCACGGCGTACTCGGCGCAGCTGGCCGACGAACTCGGCCTGGATCCCGGCCAAGACCTGCGTGAACTCCAAACGGCGATCCTGCGCCAAGCGCCGGATCTGGCCCGGTGGCCGCACTCAGCGCCCGCAACGGCATTCGAACCAGCCGCACGTATGGTGCCGACGGACGGCCCGCCCGACCGACGGATCAGGCTCGTGGGACGCGACCGCGAGATGTCAGCCGTCCAAGACATTCTCGACGACGGCCTCGCAGGCGCGAGTCGATGGCTGCTTCTCACCGGCCCACCGGGAATCGGCAAGACGCGACTCGCCGAGGAAGCGGTCGCCAAGGCCGCCGCTGTTGGTGGCCAAGCGATCTGGGCGGTCTGCCCCGACGAGCGTGGCACCCCGCCGTGGTGGACGATGCGCCAGCTGGCCCGCGCCTTGGGCGCCGATGTCGACGAGGTGTTCGGACACACCGATGGCCACCCCGACGCGGTGCGGTTCCACCACTACGAACGGCTGCAAGTCCTGCTTCAAGGCGCTCGGCAGCAGCCGCTCGTTGTCGTGATCGACGACGTGCAGTGGGCCGACCCGACCTCGATGACCTGCCTGGCGTATCTGGCTGGCGCCGTTCGCAATACCTCGTTGACGTTCGTGGTGACGGTGCGCGACGGTGAACACAGCGCCGGCCTCGAGTTGTTGATGGCTGCCGCCGCCCGCGTCCCTGGAAACCGACGGATCGAGGTGCCGCCGTTGACGGTTCAGGACGTCGCGGCGCTCGCCAACCAGGTCACCGACGAGCGTGTCACCGACGCGGAGGCCGCCGAGCTGACGGTGCGCACCGGCGGCAATCCGTTCTTCGTTCTGGAATATGCGCGGACGCCCCGCCGAGAGTGGGCCGCAGTCATTCCGCTAGCGGTCAGGTCGCTCCTGAAGCGGCGGCTGGCGGGATTGGAGCCCGCGGTGCTGGAGATGCTGCGCAGCGCGGCCGTGGTCGGCGACACCGTCGATGCCGTCATGCTCGCCCGAACCACAGGGTTGGACCTCGACACCCTCTCGCGCTGTCTGGACAAGGCGGTTCACGAGCAGATCATGACCGCCGCGCACAGCGGTGAGGGGTTCAGCTTCGCTCACGGTCTGCTCCGCGAAGAACTCGTCGCGAGCATGCCCGCGCTGCGCGTACAGCGCCTGCACGCCGCGGTCGCTGAGGTGCTTGCCGACTCTGGAGCCGACGACGCGGTGACGCGCAGGGCCCGGCATCTGGTCGCCGCGCTGCCCGCGGTCGAGCCGATGGTCGTGGTCGAGGCGTGCCGAGTGGCCGCCGAACAGGCAGATCGGCAAGGCAGTTCGGAGTCCGCACAGCGGTGGTGGCGCGCAGCGCTCGGCGCCTACGATCTGCTGCCCGCGGCCGCACGTGTCGCGCGAGAACGCGAGGCGTTGAGGTCGGCCGCACAGCGTGCTCGGCGGGACTCAGGGACGATCACACCGTAGGTCTGAGCCCGGCACGCTGGTCTCGAATCCCGCTCGTGGGCAAGCGATCTCGCTAGCCAGCCGTCGCCCGACTACCGACGCACCAGTTGACACGTCACCACTTAAGAAATTCTTGCGAACCGGCGTAAGCAAACCGAAAGGTGTCCGCGCCATCCTCGGACGGTCATGAGCTCCTGGAAGGAACGTGTATATGCCCATCGACCTGACCCCGCCCGTGTTGGCAGACAGACGGATGTCGCGCACCGCCAACCACGCAGCCACCGTTGTCGTCGTTGGTGCCGGCTCGGCCGGAATGACCACGGCGTGGCGGTTGTCGGCCGAGCCGTCGACGCATGTCATCCTCATCGATGCCGGCGCGGACCCCGGGCCCGCAGTACCTGATTCGCTGCGTCGCGAGATGTTGTTGCCGCCGGAGTACTACTGGGGCTACGCCGAAGCCGATACCGGTGCATTCCTGCCGCGCGGCAAGGTGCTCGGTGGAACTTCCGCAGCGAACGCGGCGGCCGCCGTCCGAGGCCATCCCCGCTGTTTCGACGCGTGGGGGCCCGGTTGGACATGGGAGGACTGCCTGCCCGCGTTCATCGGCCTCGAGAGCGACCGACAGTTCGGCAGCCAGCCCTATCACGGCGACACGGGCCCCATCCCGATCACGCGATATCCCGCCGACGGGTTCGACGCCGAGTTCAATGACGCCTACAGGGCGATGGGTCACTGCGCCATCGAGGACCACAACAAACCTGACTGCCTCGGCTTTGCGCCGTGGCCGACGAACCGTGTCGGTGACGACCGGGCCAGCACCCTGCTGCAACTGCTGCCGCCCCTGCGCACCCGGTCCAATGTGACGATACTGCCGCGTACCCAGGTGCGCCGTGTTCTGATCGACGGCCAAACAGCGGTTGGCGTCCTCGTCGACACACCCAACGGGCCGGAGGTCCTCGAGAGCGACAGTATTGTGCTGGCGGGTGGCACATTCGGATCACCCGAGATTCTGTTCGCTTCCGGCGTCGGCGACGCCGACGATCTACGCGCGGCCGAGATCGACGTTGTCACAGACCTCCCCGGCCTCGGCCGCAACCTCTCCGACCACCCGTTCCTGCAGATGGTCGTCGATGTCACCGACCGCGACCGGTACCCGCGTGGCGCCGGTCATGGCACTTTGCTGACCTTCGATCCGGATCTCCCGGGAGACCACGTGGGTCACCTGTTCGCCTACCAGACAGCATTTTTCGATCCGGCGGCCAGTGCAGCGCAGGCGTCGGTCACGGTGGCGCTGATGACACCGGCAAGCCGGGGCCGTCTGGTCTTCGGTGCCAACGGCCAGGCCGCAGTTCACCTAGGCCACTTCACCCACCCTGACGATCTGCGGACAGGGGCAGCACTGTTGGCTCACGCCCGCGAGGTAATTGCCGCGGTGGCGGCGCGGGGGTTGGTGACAGTGCCCGACCACGCCTGGTGGACGAACCCGGATACCGATACCCGATTGCGTGCGCAGGCCGCCAGCTACCACCACCCGGTGGGCACCTGTCGGATGGGTACCGGGGCCGACGCCGTCGTCGGTCCGGACCTCCGAGTACACGGCGTCGACGGTCTCTACGTCGCCGATGCCTCCGTCATGCCACAGCTGCCGCGGGGCACCACGAACCTCGCCACCATGATGATCGGCTGGCGCGCCGCCGACATCATCTCGTCCCACCTCGCACCCAAATCAGCTCTCATCCAGGAGGATTCGCTGTGATCACCTATGCACGCCAGTTCATCGACGGTCAATTCACCGAGGCCACAGGTCCCGAGAGGTTCTGCATCGTCAACCCGGCAACGGAAGAGGCCATCGCCGAAGTGGCTTCGTCGACGCCGTCCGACGTCGACGCGGCCGTCGCCGCTGCCAGGGATGCCTTCCAGTCTTGGTCGGTCACGCCGACCAAGGAGCGGCGCGGCATCCTCGAGGCGCTCGCGGCCGAACTCGACCGCCGCACGGACGAAATGGCCGACGTGATGTGCGCCGAGGTCGGAACTCCGCTGATCGAGTCCCGCGAGCTGCAGGTCGGCCTCGCCCGACATCTGCTACAGACGAACATCGACATTCTCAGCGACTATGACCAGGACGCCTATCGCACCGTGGCGAATTCGCGGGTGTTCCGCGAACCGGTCGGCGTCGTAGCGGCGATCTCGCCGTGGAACTACCCGCTCCTGCTTTCGATGTCGAAGATCATCCCCGCGCTGGCTGCCGGTTGCACCGTGGTGCACAAGCCCAGCGACGTCACGCCGTTGAATACCCTGCTGCTCGCCGAGATCGCCACTGCAGCAGGCGTTCCCGACGGTGTGTACAACGTCGTCATCGGCACCGGACCGAACATCGGTGAGCACCTGGTCCGGCACCCCGACGTCGACATGGTGGCATTCACCGGGTCGACGAAGGCTGGGCGGCGGGTTTACGAGCTGTCGGCGGCATCGGTCAAGAAGATCAACCTCGAACTGGGCGGCAAGAGCGCCAACATCGTCCTGTCCGACGCCGATCTCGCCACTGCTGTCGACGCCGGTGTGCGGCAGGTGTTCTTCGCCAGCGGCCAGGCGTGTTTCGCGTGGAGCCGTCTGCTCGTTCCACGGGACAAGCTCGGCGAAGCCGAGGAGATCGCGCGAGCGACCGCGGAGTCCTATCGGATCGGCGATCCCACGGACGAGTCGACAACTCTCGGTCCGCTCGTCTCGCGCGTTCAGCAACAGCGAGTGCACGACTACATCTTCGGCGCCGTCGCCGAAGGGGCCAGTCTGGTGACCGGCGGAGCTGCCCAGCCTACCGAAACCGCAAGGGGTTACTTCGTTTCCGGCACTGTGCTGTCGAACGTGTCACCCACAATGACCGTCGCTCGTGAAGAGATCTTCGGTCCCGTCGTGTGTTTGATGCCCTACGACACTGAAGAGCAAGCCATCCAGATCGCCAACAGCACGGACTTCGGGCTGCACGGCGGCGTGTTCTCAGCCGACGTCGACCACGCCACCGCAGTCGCCCGGCGACTGCGCACCGGGAGTGTCGACATCAACGGAGCGGCCAACAACATGCTGGCGCCGTTCGGCGGCTTCAAACAGTCGGGAATTGGGCGGGAGTTCGGCTGGGCCGGGTTCGAGGAGTTCTTGGAAACCAAGGCAATCCAGTACTGAGACCAGCGCTTCATCCTTGGCTGCCGCTTCTCATGATTCCATTGTTTGTCGGCACCTGTCTGTTGCTTGCGATGGTGCCCGGTCCCGGCGCGATGATCATTCTGCGTCAGATGATGCTTCACGGTCGTCACCTCGCGGTGTTCACCCTGGTGGGCAACGAGCTGTCGTTGATCCTCTGGGGTGTCGCGTCGGGAGCCGGGTTCGCGGTCATCATCGCGACCTCGCCACCCGCCTTCACGACGATGCAGGCCCTCTGCGCGGCTCTGCTTGTTCTCTTCGGAGTCCAGGCCCTGTGGTCGGTGCGGAAACTGGCGCCGGCGCCGCTCGGTAGTGCCACGTCAACGACCCGGTGGGCTGCGTTCCGGGCGGGCGTGCTGACCAACATGACCAATCCGAAGGCCGCGGTCTTCTCGCTGTCGTTCTTGCCCCAGTTCGTACCGAATGGGTTCCCGGCCTTCCCTACTCAAGTCGGTCTCGCGGTGATCTGGGCAGCCGTAGACACGCTGTGGTTCGGTGCCGTCATCTGGCTTGTCGGCAGCAACGCCCTGACATTGGGCCGACCCGCCGCACGGCGTGCTCTCACCATCTGCTCGGGTTTGGTCCTGATCGGTCTTGGGGTAAACGCCGTGTTCGGCGAGGTGTAGCGACCACGCGAGCCCCGTCGGCAGCGGATACACCGGCCCTACCGCATGGACCGCACTGGCAAACGTCCGGATGGTAAGTGTCAGCGACGCGCTCGGATCTAGCAAATATGTTTACGCCTGCGCTTGCGGCGTGGCAGCTAAAGTTCGGCGCGCCTGCGCACAGACCTGCCAACATGGTCTAGCGTCAAACGGCATGACCACCGCCGAACCGGCTCAATTCCGTGACGCGGTGGCGGCGATGAATGCCACCACCGTGCGACCGGAAATCGAGCTCGGCCCGATCCGCCCGCCGCAGCGGCTGGCGCCGTTCAGCTACGCGCTGGGCGCTGAGGTCCGGCATCCTGAGACGGCCATCGTCCCGGAGCGCTCCGAGGGCGACGCGTTCGGCCGGCTGATCCTGTTGCATGATCCGGAGGGCGCCGACGCCTGGGACGGCACGATGCGGCTGGTCGCCTACATCCAGGCCGACCTCGACCCCAGCGAGGCCGTCGACCAGCTGCTGCCGGAAGTAGCGTGGAGCTGGCTCGTCGATGCGCTGGAAACGCGCGCCGAGCATGTCACGGCGCTCGGCGGCACCGTCACCGCGACGACCTCGGTGCGCTACGGCGACATCTCCGGTCCGCCGCGCGCCCATCAGCTGGAGCTACGCGCGTCGTGGACGGCGACGACGCCGGAGCTCGGCCCGCATGTAGAGGCGTTCTGCGAGGTGCTCGAGCACGCGGCGGGCCTTCCCCCGGCCGGGGTCACCGATCTGAGCTCCCGCACACGCGCCTGACGATGGCGGACCCCGAGGAGGCCGCCGAGCCGGAGCAGCCGGAGGCGACGCCGCTGCTTGCACCGCGGGACGGGGTGCCGGAGTTGTCGGTAAGCCGGATCGAAATCGCAAGGGCTGCAGACCTTTTGGCGTCAGGCCACGGTTCGTTCGCGGTAGATGCCGAGCGGGCGTCCGGCTTCCGGTACTCCAATCGCGCCTATCTGGTGCAGATCCGCCGTGCCGGGGCGGGCACGGTGCTGATCGACCCGGTCAACCACGGCGCCGATCCGGTCGCGACGCTGGCGCCGGTCGCCGAAGTGCTGGCCACCGACGAGTGGGTGCTGCACGCGGCCGATCAAGATCTGCCGTGCCTGGCCGAGATCGGCATCAGGCCGCCGGGGCTCTATGACACCGAGCTTGCGGGCAGGCTGGCAGGCTATGACCGGGTGAACCTGGCCTCGATGGTGCAGCGGCTGCTGGGCCTGCAGCTGACGAAGGGACACGGCGCGGCCGACTGGTCCAAACGCCCGCTGCCGCACGAGTGGCTGAACTACGCCGCGCTGGATGTCGAGGTGCTGCTCGACCTGCGCGACGCGATCGCCGAGGTTCTGCAGGAGCAAGGCAAAACCGATTGGGCGGCACAGGAATTCGAGTACGCGCGCACATTCGAGGGCATGCCGACGCGGCGGGACCGGTGGCGTCGCACGTCGGGCATTCACAAGGTGCGCAACCCGCGGGCGCTGGCGGCGGTGCGGGAGTTGTGGCAGACGCGCGATCACATCGCGCGTCGCCGGGACATCGCGCCGGGACGCATCCTGCCCGATTCCGCGATCATCAACGCCGCCACAGTGGACCCGGACACCGTCGAGAAGCTGACCGAGTTGCCCGTGTTCGGCGGGAACCGGCAACGCCGCAGCGCACAGGTGTGGCTGGATGCGCTCGCCCGCGCCCGGACCGCGGAGCCACCGGATGCGCAGGAGCCGTCGAACGGGCCACCACCGGCGTCACGCTGGGGTAGGCGCAAGCCGGAGGCCGCGGTGCGACTGGAGGCCGCCCGCACGCGGCTCGCCGAACTGTCACAACGGGTTTCGGTGCCGACAGAGAACCTGGTCTCCCCCGAGGTGGTACGGCGGCTGTGCTGGGACTGGCAACCGGTCGACAACACCGCGGCGGCGATCGACGACTTCCTGCGCGACGCCGGGGCCAGGCCGTGGCAGCGTGAACTCGCGGTGCCGGCCCTGGCCGAGGCGCTGACGCCCGACGAGTCGGTCTAGGCGGTTTCGGCACCCGCTTCGGCCGCGGCGGCGAACAGCGCTTCTGCGACCAACGAGTTGGGCTCGCGATCCAGCACGATCAAGCCCACGGCGGGAGCGGGCTCGCGGGCGACCATCGGTCGCATCGCCAGGCCGTCGGGCATCCCGAACGCCTGCAGCCAGGTGTGCGCAACGACGCTTGCCAGTTGCAGTGTCCTGAGGTGCGCATAGATCGCGGTGACGGTGTCGGCCTCCACGACAGGCCGGAACTGCACCCCGTCGGCGGCCATGTTGGCATCGATGATGCGGCGATTGCGCATCGCCGTGGTCAGGGTGCACAGCGGTAGCCCTGCAGCCTCGGACCAGCGCACCTCGTCCTGCTGCATCACCGGGTGCGCCGCGGGGGCGACGAGTACATAGCGTTCGCGGTACAGCTCGACGCGCCTTGTGCCAGGCGGTGTTTCGGCGTCCAGATACGACAGGCCCGCGTCCAGCTCGAACTCTCCCAACCGCCGAGCGATCTCTCGTGACGGCAGTGACTCCACCTGGACCGTCGCTCCCGGATAGCGTTGCAGGAATCTGCCGGTGACCAACGGACTCGCCGGAACCGACGTGGGAATGGCGCCGATCCTGGCCGTCACGGTCAGGCCGCCGCGCATCCGGTCGATGTCCGCCAGCAGTTCGGTTCGTTCGGCCAGGATCCGATGCGCCCAGGTGATCACACGCTGGCCCTCCGCGGTGAACCCCTCGAACCGCTGCCCGCGCAGCACGATCACGACATCCAGTTCGTGCTCCAGCTTGCGTATGGCGACCGAGAGCGTCGGCTGACTCACATGGCATGCCGCCGCGGCGCGGCCGAAGTGGCGCTCGCGCGCGAGTGCCACCAGGTACTCCAGCTGTTGGATCGACACCTCACCGTGCATCAGCCGCTCCGTCGTTGAGTGATAGTGATTTCCTATCACACCATGTCAGATTGCAAAGACCGAGGTCTTGATCACCGTGATCGGCCGTTGTTACCGTCGTCACGTCGGCACCATCAAACCGTCGGTCTCACCTCAGCGGAGAACGGATATTGGCTGTTGACGACCTATTTCGCGACGCAAGAGTCGAACACGTCAGATGAAGCCGAGGGATTGCCCGTCGGTTCGTCTCACGGTGCAACCGCAAGAAAGGTAATCGATCCATGGCAAAAGTAGTCTGCGTGCTCTACGACGATCCCGTCGACGGCTACCCCACCACGTACCCGCGTGACGGGCTTCCGCACCTCGACGCCTACCCGGACGGGCAGTCGCTGCCCACCCCGTCGGAGGTCGACTTCACGCCCGGCTCGCTGCTGGGCAGCATCTCCGGCGAACTCGGCCTTCGGCGCTACCTCGAGGGCCTCGGCCACGAGTTGGTCGTGACATCGGACAAGGACGGCGAGAACTCGGTGTTCGACCAGCACCTGGCCGACGCGGAAATCGTCATCTCGCAGCCCTTCTGGCCCGCCTACCTCACCGAGGAACGGATCGCGCGCGCCCCCAAGCTGAAGCTCGCGGTGACGGCCGGAATCGGTTCGGACCATGTCGATCTGGATGCCGCGATCAAGCACGGCATCACAGTCGCAGAGGTCACGTTCTGCAACAGCATCAGCGTGGCCGAGCACGTCGTGATGATGATCTTGTCCCAGGTGCGCAACTACCTGCCGTCCTACAAGTGGGTCATCGACGGAGGCTGGAACATCGCCGACTGCGTGCAGCGCTCATACGACCTCGAGGGAATGCACGTCGGCACCGTTGCCGCAGGCCGGATCGGCCTGGCGGTCCTGCGCCGGCTCGCACCGTTCGACGTGCACCTGCACTACTTCGACAAGCACCGGCTGCCCGCCGAAGTCGAGGCCGAGCTGAACTTGACCTACCACCCGACCGTGCGCGACATGTTGCCGCACCTGGACGTGGTGACCATCAACGCGCCCTTGCACCCGGAGACGCGCGGACTGTTCGACGACGAGCTGATCGGCACGATGAAACGCGGTGCGTACCTGATCAATACGGCGCGGGCACTCATCTGTGACCGCGATGCCGTCGTTCGTGCCCTGCAGACCGGGCAACTGGCCGGCTACGCGGGTGACGTGTGGTTCCCGCAGCCCGCTCCGGCCGACCACCCGTGGCGCACGATGCCGCACCACGGCATGACCCCGCACATCTCGGGTTCGTCGTTGTCGGCGCAGACCCGTTACGCGGCAGGCACGAGGGAGATCCTGGAGAGCTACTTCGCGGGGCGGCCCATCCGGGACGAGTACCTGATCGTCGATGGCGGCGCGCTCGCAGGCGTCGGGGCACGGTCGTACACGGCCAGCGCCTAGTTGCACGTTGCGGTGTGCCGGGCGCGGACGGCTCGGCACACCGCTACTGTGGCGCGATGACGCGGTCGACGAAGGCCAGAAAGTTCTCCAGCACCGCGTCAGGCGCCTCGATCTGCGGCCAGTGCCCGATCTTGTCGTCGAGCATCACGACATCCGGGTTCGGAATGACCTCGAGGTAGCGCTGCGCCATATGCCTGCCCGAGTTCGGGTCGGCAGGCCCGTCGATCAGCCGCATCGGGATGTCGGTTTCCCGCATCGCCCGGACCCACCGATTGCGATGGGTATAGCGGTCATTGACGAACCTGCCGACCTTGTGCGTCACCCGCTTGCCGTCGTTGTAGGAGAGGATCTCGTGGAACAGGTCGAGCATCCGCCGCGACGGTTTGGTGTCGGACCCGAACACCTCGTTGATGGTGGGCTCGATCAGGCGCCACGACATCGGGTTGGCCTGCAGGGGACTCAGTAAGTCCCCCAACGGAGTTCGCGACAGCACCTTCTGCAACAGCCGAGGGGTGTATGTCTCGTTGAACATCCCGCCGTTGAGCCAGGTGATCGAGTCGATGCGCAACGCCCCGTAGACCTGCTGGCCGAACTCATGGCGCGCCAACAACTCCTGGCCGACCGAGTCCCCTATGTCGTGGGCGAGGATGTGCGCAGACCCCAGACCGAGATCGGACATCAGCGCCTCGTGCATGTCGGCGTGGTCGTGCACCGTGTACTCGTACTTCTCGGGCTTGTCGGAGAACCCCATGCCGAGCATGTCGGGTGCGACCA
The DNA here is from genome assembly GCA_963698965.1 of uncultured Actinomycetota bacterium. Lineage (GTDB taxonomy): Bacteria > Actinomycetota > Actinomycetes > Mycobacteriales > Mycobacteriaceae > Mycobacterium. Next base: position 572,633 of record CAVOSY010000029.1, on the reverse strand, counting down.
CGGTGAAGCGATCGGTCAGCCTGTCCCACATCGGCGCCCAGTCCCACGAATTGAACGGGTAGCCGTGGATGAGAAGCAACGTGGGACCACTACCCTGCTTGCGATAGAAGACATCGAAACCCAGGTAGTCGAAGTACTGCCCACCGGCCTTCCAGCGCTCGAGCTCAGCGTCCACCGGAGCACCACCCTTTCTGGAGGCGTCAACACTTGTTGACGCTGTCGGAAAGCATGCATCGCCCCGGAGGCGACTCGCCGCGGCGAATCAGTCCAGGCGCTCGCTGACGGCGCGCTCCGTGACCGTCGCGCCGAGCGCGGCCACCCAGCCCGTGATCTGGCGGGCGATGTTGCGATCGGTCAGTCCGACCTCGGCCAGCACCTCACCGCGCGACGCCTGCGCGAAGAACTCCTGTGGCAACCCGACGTCGCGGCACGGCACGTCGATCTCGGCGCGCCGCAGGGCGGCCGACACGGCCGTGCCGACACCGCCCGCGACACCGTTGTCCTCCACGGTCACCACGAGCTTGTGCGACTTCGCCATATCGCCGATCGCCTGCTGGACCGGCAGCACCCAACGTGGATCGACGACGGTCACGCCGATGCCCTGGTTGCGCAGCCGTTCGGCGACCGCCAGCGCCATCGACGCAAACGGCCCGACCGCGACGAGCAGCACGTCGTGAGACAAGCCTTCGGCAGGGACCGCGAGCACGTCGACACCGTCGCGCCGCTCGACCGCCGGAATGTCTTCGCCCACATCACCTTTGGGGAAACGCAGGGCGGTCGGCCCGTCGTTGATGTCGAGGGCCTCGCCGAGTTCCTCACGCAGCCGGGCGCCGTCGCGTGGTGCGGCTACCCGCATGCCCGGCACGATGCCGAGCATCGACAGGTCCCACATGCCGTTGTGGCTGGCGCCGTCGGGGCCGGTGATGCCGGACCGGTCCAGCACCATGGTCACCGGCAGCTTGTGCAGCGCAACGTCCATGATGACCTGGTCGAACGCCCTATTCAGGAACGTCGAGTAGATGGCCACCACCGGATGCAGGCCACCCATCGCCAGCCCGGCGGCCGACGTCATCGCGTGCTGTTCGGCGATGCCGACGTCGAAGAAGCGATCGGGGAACCGCTGCCGGAACGCGCTCAGCCCGGTCGGGCCCGGCATGGCGGCGGTGATCGCTACGATGTCGCGACGCTTGGTGCCGTACGCGATCAGCGCCTCGGAGAACGTCGACGTCCAGCCCGGCCCCGGTACCGACGTGGCCAGCCCCGTCTCGGGGTCGATCACGCCGCACGAGTGCATCTGATCGTCCTCGTCGTTCTCCGCAGGCGGGTAGCCCATGCCCTTGCGGGTGACGACGTGCACGATCACCGGAGCGTTGAAGCGCCGTGCCTGGCGCAGCGCGGTCTCCACCGCGTGCTCGTCGTGGCCGTCGATGGGGCCCACGTACTTGAGCCCGAGATCTGTGAACATCACCTGAGGCGACAAGGCGTCCTTGATGCCGGCCTTGATGCTGTGCATGGCCTGGTAGCAGAACTCGCCGATGAGCGGCACGCCGCGCACGACCTTGCGGCCCTCGTCGAGCACCTTCTCGTAGCTCGGCTCCAGCCTCAGGCCGGCCAGGTGCTCGGCGAACCCGCCGATGGTCGGCGCGTAGCTGCGGCCGTTGTCGTTGACGACGATCACTACCGGCCGCCGCGCCGCGGCGATGTTGTTCAGCGCCTCCCAGCACATCCCGCCGGTCAATGCCCCATCGCCGACGACCGCGACCACATGCCGGTTGCGATGCCCGGACAGCTCGAACGCCTTGGCCAGCCCGTCGGCGTACGACAGCGCCGAGCTGGCGTGGCTGGACTCCACCCAGTCGTGCTCGCTTTCGCTGCGCGACGGATAGCCCGACAGGCCGTTCTTCTTGCGCAGCGTGCTGAAGTCGTGGCAGCGGCCGGTAAGCATCTTGTGCACATAGGCCTGATGGCCGGTGTCGAAGATGATCGGGTCGTGCGGCGAGTCGAACACACGATGCAGGGCGAGCGTGAGCTCCACCACACCGAGGTTGGGGCCCAGATGCCCACCCGTTGCAGCGACCTTATGGATCAGGAATTCGCGGATTTCCTGTGCCAGGTCGCTCAGCTGCGACTGAGAAAGGTGCTGCAGATCTGCGGGACCGCGGATCTGTTCAAGCATCAGGTCAGTGTACGCAAGCGCTCCTGCCTCAGTCCTGTCGAGACTCGTAGATGTCGGGCACACCGTCGTGGTCCGCATCCGCAGTTTCGATCAGGTGTATTCGCCGGTATGCCGCGTTACGGCTGAACAGCACAAGCGAAGCCAGTACACCTGCGACAACAGACCCGACGAGCACGCCGATCTTGACGTCGTCGGCCGCCGGAGTGCCGTATCCGAACGCCAGCTCACCAATCAATAACGACACGGTAAAGCCGATGCCGGCGAGCAGCGACACGCCGAGTACGTCGCGCCAGGCAAGGTCGTCATCGAGCGCTGCGTGGGTGAACTTGGCCAATAGGAACGCAGTCACAAACACGCCGGCGGGCTTGCCGATCACCAGACCCGCAATCACGCCGTCGGTGACCGGATGCAACAGCGAGTCGCCGAGGCCCGACCAGCCGCCGACCGTGACTCCGGCGGCGAAGAACGCGAATATGGGGACGGCGAAACCTGCAGACACCGGCCGCAACGTGTGTTCGAACAGTTCGGCTGTCGGGTGGCCGTGCCTGCCCAGGACGGGGACGGTGAAGCCGAGGACCACCCCTGCGACCGTCGCGTGCACGCCGCTGGCGTGTACGAGTGCCCACGCGACGATGGCCAGCGGCACCAAGACCCACCACTGATGAATCCCGCGCTGAACCGCCAGCCCGAACAGCCCAATGGGGATCACGGCCAACACGAGGGGCACCGGGGACAAGTGGTCGGTGTAGAAGACGGCGATGATGGTGATCGCGAGCAGATCATCGACCACTGCGAGCGTCAGCAGAAAGGTGCGCAGTGCAGTCGGCAGGTGGGTGGACAGCACCGCGAGCACCGCAAGCGCGAACGCGATGTCGGTGGCGATCGGAACCGCCCACCCATCGAGATCTTCGGGTCGGCCGGCGGCCAGGTTGATCGCGATGTAGATGGCGGCGGGAACGATCATGCCGCCGATGGCGGCAGCGATCGGCAGGGCCGCTCGGCGCGGATCGCGTAAGTCGCCTGCGACGAATTCGCGCTTCAGTTCCAGCCCCACTACGAAGAAGAAGATCGCTAACAGCCCGTCGGCTGCCCACGCCGAAACGGACAGGCGCAGATGCAGGGACTCCGGTCCGAACGCGAACTCCGACACCGTGTGGTAGGTGTCAGACCACGGCGAGTTCGCCCACACCAGTGCGGTACCTGCGGCGGCGAGCAGCAGCATGCCGCCGACGGTCTCCTTGCGGAGGATCTCGGAAAAGCGTTGCGATTCCGACCACGAGCCCCGTGCCAGCAGTCGGAGAGGCGTAGGCATTGCCGAAAGTCTAGTGATGCAGCGGGGTTACGTCCGCCGTTATTTGCCCGGATCGGGATTCGCATGACAGATCGCCGTATTCGGTTGCCAGGGGTCGCCCTTTACGGCATCTTTACAGGTGGAGCGCCGGGAAGTCTGGTCGGCAGTCGCATCCCATGTTGCGACTTGGACGACGGCCACGGGAGTACCAAATGGCGCTGCACTCGCGACATGGCGCACATTCGGGCCGCCAAGGAACCGTAAGGATTAACGGTCATTTGCCCTGCGGCGTCGTAGCGTTGAAGTGTGCGGGCCGAGCAGATCGCCGAGACTTTTCCCGCCGTCGCGCTGGACTCCAACGCGCTCGACGCGGTGCGCCTGTTGGCCACCCACCGGTTGCCTGGACTCGTGGTGACGGACACCGCGGGCATGCCGGTGACGATCTTGCCCGCTTCGCAGGTGGTCCGCCTGCTCGTGCCGCCCTACGTGCTGGACGATCCGTCGCTCGCGGGGGTGCTGAGCGAGTCGATGGCCGACCGCGTGGCCGACAAACTCGGCGGCAAGACCGTCGCGCAGGTGCTGCCCAAGCCGCTCCCGGACATGTCGACGGTGAAGGCCGACGACACCATCGTCGAAGTTGCCGCCATGATGGCGCGCAACCGTTCCCCGCTCGTCGCAGTGATAAGCGCAGAGGGACTCGTCGGCGTCATTACCGCTACGCGATTGCTCGAGGTCACACTCGCCCCGCACTGAGCGTCGCTAGCCGGGGGGTGTTCCGGTGGCGATCGTTGCATTAACCGTTTTCATCGCCGCCTACACCTTGATCGCGACCGAGCGCATCCACAAGGTCAAGGTCGCACTCGGCGGCGCGGCGGTGGTGCTCGCGCTCGGGATCGTCGACTCCCACGACGTGTTCTATTCACCCGAGACCGGAATCGACTGGGACGTCATCTTTCTGCTGCTGGGCACGATGATCATCGTCGGAGTGCTCCGCCAGACGGGTGGTTTCGAGTACGCGGCGATCTGGGCGGCCAAGCGCGCCCGCGGATCCCCATTGCGGGTCATGGTTCTTCTCGTCCTCATCACCGCCACGGCGTCGGCGATCCTGCCCAATGTGACGATCGTGCTGCTGATGGCGCCGGTGACGCTGCTGGTGTGCGATCGTCTCGACATCAACCCAATCCCGTTTCTGATCGCGGAGGTGCTCGCCTCCAACATCGGCGGCGTTTCGACACTGATCGGCGATCCCCCCAACATCATCATCGGGAGCCGAGCGAACCTGTCGTTCAACGACTTCCTGATTCATCTTGCGCCCGTTGCGATCATCGCCATGGTCGCCTTCGTGGCGACACTGCCGCTGTTGTTTCGCGGCATGTTCGGCGTACACGCCGATCGGGTTGCCGAGGTGATGTCCCTGAACGAACGTGAAGCGATCCACGACATGCGGCTACTGATCAAGTCCGGCGTGGTGCTGGTCGGTGTATTGGCCGCACTGGTCGCGACTTCGGCTATCCACGTTGAGCCATCCATCGTGGCGCTCATCGGCGCCGGGGTGTTGGTGACGATTTCCGGCGTCGAAAGTGTCCACTACCTCGCCAGCGTCGAATGGGAGACGTTGCTGTTCTTCGCCGGCCTGTTCATCCTGGTCGGATCGCTTGTGAAGACGGGGGTGATCGCCGACCTGGCCCGGCTGGCCGGCGACGTCACCGGCGGGAACCCACTTCTGGCAACGATGCTGATACTCGTTGTGTCGGCGGTGCTTTCGGGCATCATCGACAACATTCCGTACGTCGCCACCATGACTCCCGTGGTCGCCGATCTCGCGTCGACCATTCCCAATCCCGGCCACGTGCAGGCCATGTGGTGGGCGCTGGCCATCGGGGCCGGCTTCGGCGGCAACATGACCGCGGTAGGCGCCAGCGCGAACGTGGTGATGGTCGGCATCGCAGGACGCGAGGGGTATCCGATCGGGTTCTGGCAATTCACCCGCAAGGGGGCCGTGGTGACGGCACTGACCGTCGCGGTGTCCGCACCATACCTGTGGGTGCGTTACTTCGTTTTCGGCTAGCTGTTAGCCCGCCGTTGTTCGGTCTCGTCGACTACCTTGAATCGTCATGATCGTCGAACTGCAGAGCGTCGTCGATGCGCCCGCCGATCAGGTGTGGGCCCGTGTGGTCACACCTGAGGGGATCAACGACGAACTGCGGCCGTGGATGACCATGTCAATGCCGCGTGGAGCGGAATCGCTGACCGTCGACACGGTGCCGATCGGCACCCCGATCGGGCGCGCCTGGATGCGTCTGTTCGGTGTCCTGCCGTTCGACTACGTCCACCTCTGCATCGCGGAACTGGAGCGCGGACGCGGTTTTGACGAGCAATCCACGATGATGAGCATGCGCCAGTGGCGGCATCAACGCACTGTGGCACCCGACGGCGCCTCCAAAACCATTGTCCGCGACCGCATCACGTTTCAACTGCGCGCGCCACTGCGACCGGCCACACCGGTCGTCGCAGCGGGGTTGCGTGCGCTGTTCGGCCACCGGCACCGGCGACTGCAACGATATTTCGCCGAAGCCGCGGGCGGCACGCGCTAACTGAGCAGGCCCAGTTCGCGTGCCCGCCGCACGGCGTCGCGCCGCTTGGTGACGTCCAGCTTCGTGAGAATCGCCGAGACGTGGTGATCCACGGTCTTGACCGAGAGGTACAGCCGCTCAGCGAGTTCCGCGTTGGTCAGGCCGTCGTCGAGCAGGCGCAGCACCTCGGTCTGGCGGGTCGTCAAACCGGCCGGGTTGGCCAGCGTCGCCGAACGCCGACGCGCAGGCACCGCTGACACGCCCTGCGCCCGCAGATCGCGGCGAACCTTGGCTGCCACCGCATCGGCACCGAGCCGATCGAGGATGTCCAGCGCCCGTGCGGCGAGCAGAGGGTCACCGGAGTCGACAAGGGCTAACGCGCCGTCGTACGGCATGGAACGTCGGTGGAAATCGTCGGCCGCCGCCTCGAATTTCCCGTCGAGCAGCAACCGGTACGGCTCAGCCACGCCGACGACGTCGAAGCTGTCCCCCAATCGCCGAAGCCAGACCGCCAGCTCGCCGCGCGACCATTCCAGCCCGGTAATCGGGCCGCCGGTCAGCAGTTCGCGACATTCGGATAACCGACCGTCGGATTCGCCTGTCGTCCAACAAAGCTCGACAATCGCCGCCGCGACGGGCAGCATCCGGATGGGTTCCCCGAACCGGCACGCGAGCTTCCACGCGTCCTCCAGGGAGTCTCGTCCCATCCCGTGTTTGCGCAGGTCCACCAATGCGCGGATGAGAAGTGGCCACGTCCTGGCCAGTGGCGCGCTGGGCCCCTCCAGGACACGGTCCGCTTCTGCCGCCGCGTCGTCCCACTCTCCCACCATCAGTTGGAGTCGCGCGCGCGAGCCCATCTGCCACACGCGACAGATCGGCAGATCGTGTTCCTGCATGAGTGGGATGGTGACGTCGAGCACCTCCGCCGCGACATCCAACCGGCGCTGTTCGACGTCGAAATACGTGAGGTTGCTCCATCCGCCCGAGTACAACTCGTCGATGTGCTTGGGCCCCGAGTTGAGGATCGTGAGTATCTCGTCGCGCCCTGAGGAATCGCCGTTGAGCACGACGCCGTAGTTCTCGATCAGGCGAACCCGGATCGTCAAATCGGAATCGGCTGCCGTGTCGGCGATCTCGCGGGCCCGGGTGATCAACGCCTTGGCGCGGTCGAGATCGCTCGCTTGCACCGCAAGGAAGGCCTGCATCGCGAACGCGTGACCGAGTTGCACGAGTTGGGCGGCATCGCCGGAATCGGCGTCGAGCACCGACATCGCCTCCGCGGCATGGCCTTCTGCCAGTTCGCGGTTCGCGTTGTACCACTGGTAGACGGCCAGCGAGTGGTGGTTCGCGCTCACCGCCGCCGACTCGCCCAGCTCTTGGCGGATCCGCATCGCACGGTGGCAGGCGGTGATGGCGTCGCCCAGGCGGTCGATGAGGTAGAACTCCCAGGCGAGCAGTTCGAGCAGCTCGGCTTCGTTCGCCTTGTCCAATGGGCCGCCCCGCTCGAGCGCGACGGTGAAGAACTCGGTGGCCTGGGTGTGTGCGCCGGAGCGTGCGGCCGCGGCACCGGCATCGCTTGCGCAGCGCCGGATCCGGTCGACATCGCCGGCGCCGAGCGCGTGATGTGTCAGCACCGCCGAATCCACGTCGGACGCCGCCTCGTACGCATCGATCAGCCGTCGATGCAGACGCGGCTCGGCTCCTGGCGGAATCACACTTCGGATCGCCAGCCTGCACAGATCGTGCCGGAACGCCACGCCGCGGGAACTCCTGCGGATGAGTCCCGCATCGGCCAGTGCGCGCGACGCAGGCAGCGTCACCCCGAGGGCGGGCAGCAGGTGGTCGGGAATCGCCCCTGGCGAGCACGTCAACAGGTTGAGCAGGTCCCATGCCGCGGGGTCGAGGCCGGTCGCACGCGCCAGCACCGCGTCACGCACCGTCGTCGGCAGGTCGTCGCCATGGTGATCCAACATCTCGCAGACGAAGAACGCGTTGCCACCGGTGACGCGGTGCAGCCACACCGGATCGACACGCCCCTGACCGACGAGGTTCTGGACCGCTTGGATGCTGAGCGGGGGCATCGCCAACGAGTCGGCGCGTGGCGACCGGGCGGCGTCACCCAGCAGGGCCCTCAAGGGGTGGGTCACGCCGACTTCGTCGTCGCGGACGATCCCGACGATCAGCGACCGCGTCTGCGCGACGCGCCTCAGCACGAACCGCAGAAGGTCGATCGTGCCCTGGTCGGCCCAGTGGAGGTCGTCGAGCACGAGAACCGACGCCGCAGTGCGTAAGTCGTCGTAGACGGCGGCGAAGATGTCGTACGGCTGATCGCTCTGCCCCAGCATTGTTCTGGTGGCAGGCGCTAGACGGTGTACGAGGTCATGGATCGGACCGAGGGGACGCGGCGTCGGCAGCGGGTCGCAAGCGCCCCACAACACACGTTCATCGCGCACCCACTGCTCGACGAATGCCTCGACGAAGGCGGTCTTGCCTGCGCCCGACTCACCGCACACCAGGACCATGCGTCCCCGGCCGGCCCGCGCGTCGTCGGCCCGGGCCCGGAGCTCGCCGAGCTCGTGATCGCGCTCAGTGAGCCTCACAGCAGGTGATATTAGTGAATGGAGCGCTCTCTGAGCAGCGAAGATGAGCGGATCCGCCAAAGATAGGGAGCTTCTCCCCATGTGGCACCGAGCGGCGTGGCCGAACGTTGAGGCCGACCGCGGACGGACCGCGGAGCTGATCAAGAGACAGGAGAAGTCGATGAAGCGCTATGTCATCGAGCGGGAGATTCCGGGAGCGAGCGAGCTGAGCGAAGCGCAACTGGCCGAGATCGCCGCCAAGTCCAACGACGTCGTCGCGTCGCTGGGCGTGCCGTACCGGTGGATCACGAGCTACGTCGCAGGGGACAAGATCTACTGCGTCCACGAAGCCGACGACGAGGAAGCGATCCGCGAGCACGCCAGGCGCGGCGGCTTTCCCGCCAACGCCGTCACCGCCATCGCGAACGAGTTCGGCCCGCACACGGCCGCGAGCTGACGGTAACGTCGCCGAGATCGACGAAAGGGCGCAAGCCACTCACACTTTTGCGGCCAATCGTTGGTTTCGGCGACGTCAGCGGGTCAGTACCGCGACGCACTCGACGTGGTGCGTCAGCGGGAACGAGTCGAACACCCGTAGATCCTCGACGACGTATCCATGGCCGAGGTACAGCCCGACATCACGCGCGAAGGACGCCGCCTCGCAGCCGATGTGGATCACGCGGGGTACCTCGGCGGCGGCCAGCAGGTCGATCACTTCACGCCCGGCCCCGGACCGTGGCGGGTCCAGCACGGCGACGTCGGCCCGCTCCGGCTGCGCCGCCAGCGCCCGGCGAACCGAGTCCGTCACCACCGACACCCAGCCGACGTCGGCCAGCGCCGCACGGGCCGACCGCGAGGCACCGCGTGACGTGTCCACGGTGACGACCTTGCCGCGCTCCCCAACACCGTCGGCCAGCGCGGCGGCGAAAACCCCTGCCCCGCCGTATAAATCCCACGCCGTCATGCCGGGTTCGAGCTGCGCCCAGCCGGCCACCAGCTCGCTGTAGTCGCGTGCCGCATCGCGGTGCGCCTGCCAGAACGCCGTCACCGGCACCCGCCAGATCCGCGCCCCGATCCGCTGCACCGCCTCGTAGCGGCCCTCGACCACCAGGGTGGACGTCTTGCGGCCGGTTCGGGGCCCCGACTGGACGACGTGCCGGGCACCGTCGTCGTCGACGGCCACGTGTAACTGCGCGCCCGGCGGCCACATCCAGTCGTTCAGGCCGTCGAGCATGCCGTCGGGAAGCTGCGCGCAGTTCAGTTCGGTGATGAGCTCAGAGCTGTGGTAACGGTGGAAACCCGCCCGGCCCTGCCCCGACGTGTCGAGCCGCACCCGGGTGCGCCACGCCGTCGCGGCCCCGTCTCCGACCGGCTCGGCGACCGCGGTGTGCTCGTCGCGCCACTGGTGGCCGCCCAACCGTGCCAATTGGTTGGCGACGACTGCACCCTTCAGTCGCCGGGCCGCGTCGGGTTCGACGAATGCCAGATCGCAGCAACCGGCGCCATCGACGCCCGCAATCGGGCATAGCGAGTCGATACGGTCGGCCGACGGTTCGAGCACCTCGACAACGTCTGCGTGCCAATAGGATCCGTGGTCAGCGACCACCCGCGCCTTCACCGTCTCGCCCGGCAGCGCGTACCGCACGAACACCACCCGGCCCTCGTGGCGCGCGACGCAGCTGCCTCCGTTGGCCGGTGGCCCGGTGGTCAACGTCAGTTCCGCCGGCCAGGGCGGCTCGTCGACCTCGTCGACCTGTTCACTCAATCCAGGAAGCCCCTGCGTGCGTCACCCGGAGCCGCATGCGGCTGCAGCGTCTTGAGTCGCTCGGACGAACTCAGCTGCCACGGAACCGATGTCACCATCACATTCGGCTCGAAGAGCAGCCTCCCCTTGAGCCGCAGCGCGCTCTGGTTGTGCAGCACCTGTTCCCACCAGTGTCCGACGACGTATTCCGGGATGAACACCGTGACCACGGTGCGCGGCGACTCCTTGCTGACCCGCTTCACGTAGTCGAGCACCGGGCGGGTGATCTCGCGATACGGCGAGGCAATCACCTTGAGCGGCACGCTGATATCGCTGTCCTCCCATCTGTGCACCAGCTCACGCGTCTCGGCGTCGTCGACGCTCACCGTGATCGCCTCGAGAACATCGGGCCGGGTGGCGCGGGCGTAGGCCAGCGCCCGTTTCGTCGGCATGTGCAGCTTGGACACCAGCACGACGGCGTGGTTGCGGCTCGGCAGCACCATATCGTCACCGTGTTCCTCCGCCTGCTGCTCGAGCTCGTTGGCGACGGTGTCGTAGTGCTTGTGAATCATTTCCATGATGGCGAACAGCGCGCCCATCGCCAGGATCGCGATCCACGCGCCCGCGAGGAACTTCGTCACCACCACGATGATCAGCACCGTGCCGGTGCAGATGAAGCCGATCGTGTTGATCACCCGTGACCGCATCATGTGGCGGCGCACAGCAGAGTCGGTTTCGGTGCGCAGCAGCCGCGTCCAGTGCCGCACCATGCCGATCTGGCTGAGCGTGAACGACACGAACACGCCCACGATGTACAGCTGAATCAGCGCCGTGACCTCGGCGCGGAACGCAACAACGAACGCGATCGCGGCGAACGCGAGAAACAGGATGCCGTTGGAGAACGCGAGCCGGTCGCCACGCGTGTGCAGCTGGCGCGGCAGGTAACGGTCTTGCGCCAGAATCGATGCCAGCACCGGGAAGCCGTTGAAAGCGGTGTTCGCGGCGAGCACGAGGATCAGCGCCGTCACCCCTGCGATCAGGAACAATCCGACCGGGAAGTCGTGGAAGACCGCGTCGGCAAGCTGAGCGATCAGCGTTTTCTGGTGGTAGCCCGGCGGTGCACCGACGAGCTGCTCCGGGCTGTCGGCGATCTTGGCGCCGGTCTCCTTCGCCAGCATGACGATGCCCATGAACAACGACACCGCGATGAGCCCCAGCATCAGCAGCGTCGTTGCGGCGTTGCGGGACTTGGGTTTCCGGAACGCCGGCACCCCATTGCTGATCGCCTCGACACCGGTCAACGCGGCGCAGCCGGACGAGAACGCACGCGCGACCAGGAACACCATCGCGAACCCGACCACCTCGCCGTGTTCGGAGTGCACCTCGAAACTCGCCGATTCGGCGCGCAATGGCGTGCCGAGCACATAGATCTGGAACAGCCCCCAGGCCAGCATGATGTACATGCCGATCATGAACGCGTAGGTGGGAATCGCGAACGCGGTGCCCGACTCGCGGATGCCACGCAGGTTCATCGACGCCAGCACCAGAATCGCGATGACAGCGAACAACACCTTGTGCTGAGCGATGAACGGCACCGCCGAGCCGATGTTCGACATCGCCGAGGCCATCGACACCGCAACCGTGAGCACGTAATCCACGAGCAGGGCGCTGGCCACTGTCAGGCCCGCGGTGTGGCCGAGATTGGTCGTGACGACCTCGTAGTCGCCCCCGCCGGACGGGTAGGCGTGCACGTTCTGCCGGTAGCTGGCGATGACGATCAACATGACCGCGGCGACCGCCAGCCCGATCCAGGGCGCCATCGAGTAGGCGGTCAGGCCCGCGACCGAGAGCACCAGAAAGATTTCCTCCGGCGCGTAGGCCACCGAAGACAGCGCGTCGGACGCGAAGACGGGCAGCGCAATGCGCTTGGGTAGGAGCGTGTGCGCGAGCTTGTCGCTGCGGAACGGTCTTCCGAGAACCAACCGCCGCGCAGCGGTCGAAAGCTTGGACACGAGAGCCAAGAGTAAGCCCGACGGCCGTTGGCCGTCGGAAAGCGGTAGCGTTCCGAGTGCGCGGGTTCGCCACAGACATGCCGGAAAGGACTGTCAGGTGCGTGTAGTGGTCATGGGATGCGGCCGGGTGGGCGCGTCACTGTCGAACAGCCTGGCCCGGATCGGTCACGACGTGGCCGTCATCGATCGCGACAGCACGGCATTTCACCGCCTCTCCCCCGAGTTCACGGGTGAACGCGTGCTTGGCATGGGGTTCGACCGCGACGTGCTGCTCAGAGCAGGTATCGAGGAGGCAGGAGCGTTCGCGGCGGTCTCGTCGGGCGACAATTCCAACATCATCTCGGCGCGGGTGGCCCGCGAGACGTTCGGCGTGGAGCGCGTGGTGGCCCGCATCTACGACGCCAAGCGCGCGGCCGTCTACGAGCGCCTCGGCATTCCGACGGTGGCCACGGTGCCGTGGACGACCGATCGGCTGCTCAACGTGCTCACCCGCGAGACCGAGACCACCAAGTGGCGCGACCCGACAGGCAGCGTCGGCGTCACCGAGCTGGCGCTGCACGAGGACTGGGTGGGACACCGGATCACCGCTCTAGAGGCGGCCACCGGCGGTCGTGTGGCGTTCATGATCAGGTTCGGTGCGGGCCTGCTGCCCGACGCGAAAATCGTCATCCAGGCGGGCGATCAGGTGTACATGGCGGCGATCGCCGGGCATATCGCCGAAGCACTGGCCATCGCGGCGCTGCCGCCCAGCGAGGACATCGAGTCAGCATGAAAGTGGCAATTGCCGGGGCCGGGGCCGTCGGCCGGTCCATCGCCCGCGAGCTCGTCGAGACCCACGACGTCACGCTGCTCGAACGCACCCCCGAGCACATTGACGTCGACGCGATCCCCGCGGCGCACTGGCGCCTCGGCGACGCCTGCGAGCTGAGCCTGCTCGAGTCGGTGAAGCTCGAGGAGTTCGACGTCGTGATCGCCGCCACCGGCGACGACAAGGTCAACGTGGTGGTCAGCCTGCTGGCAAAGACCGAGTTCGCGGTGGGGCGCGTGGTGGCCCGCGTCAACGACCCGCGCAACGAGTGGCTGTTCGACGAGAACTGGGGTGTGGACGTCGCGGTGTCCACACCGCGCATGCTCGCGTCTCTCGTCGAGGAGGCCGTCGCCGTCGGCGATCTGGTGCGGCTGATGGAGTTCCGCAAGGGCCACGCCAACCTGGTCGAGATCACGCTGCCGGACGACACGCCGTGGGGCGGAAAGCCGGTCAAGCGGCTGGACCTGCCGCGCGACGTCGCGCTGGTGACGATCCTGCGCGGGTCAAGGGTGATCGTGCCAGAGGCCGACGAGCCGCTGGAGGGCGGCGACGAGCTGTTGTTCGTGGCCACCACCGAGATCGAGGACGAGCTGCAGGAGCTGCTGCTGAATCCGCAGTCGCGCTGACCGTCAGCGGCGAGCGTAGGCAGGCGGCGGCGTAGCGCGGTCATGACTGCGTGCCGCGTTCTCGGGTAGCACCCGGTCGAAATCGCAGTCCGCATTGCGGATACCGATCGCGGACACGACTCCCGCGACCACAAACAGGGCCGCCGTCACGATTGCACCCTGCCGGAAACCGGTGAAATCGACTGTGCCGCCAATGATCACACCCGTGAACGCGACCGCGATCAGGCCCGCGATCCGGGACACGGCATTGTTGACCGCCGAACCGATGCCGCTCTGCGCCGGATCCACCGCGGCGAGGATCGCCGCCGTCAACGGCGACACCGTCATCGAGAGCCCGAACCCGAACACCACCAGCCCTGGCAGCATCTGCGTCCAGAAGTTGAACGGCTCACGCACCATCGTCATCCATACGTAACCGGCCGCGGCGATCAGGGGACCGACCGCCATGAACAGCCGTGGCCCGTGCGCGCCCGCCAGTGTGCCGAACCGGCGGGCCAAGCAGAACGACAGCACTGGCAACGGCAGGGTGGCCAGCCCCGCCTCCGTGGCCGACAGTCGGGCCGCCTCCTGCAGGAACAGAGCGACGAGCAACGTGCCCAGCGACACTGCCGCGTAGAGAAACACCGTGGCGAGGTTGCCGACCGCGAAATTGCGGGCGGTGAAGATGTGCAGCGGCATCATCGGTTGCTCGGTGCGGTTCTCCCACCACGGGAACAGGGCCAGACAGGCCAGCCCGACCACGAGGCTGGCGATGACCGGCGGAGACGAGAACCCGAGCCGTTGGCCTTCGATGAGCGCGTAGACGGCGCCGGTCAGCCCGACGGCGTTCAACACGGCACCGACGGCGTCGATCCGGGCGGATCGGTCGCCCCTGAACTCGTCCGGGGAGAGCTTGGTCGTCAAGTACAAGGTGGCCGCCAGCGGCGCGATGTTGATCCCGAAGATCCACCGCCAGCCCACCGCGTCGACCAACAGGCCGCCGAGCAGAGGACCGACCACGAAGGCGGTGCCGGTCCACGCTGTCCACGTGCCGATGGCGCGGGCCTGCCCGGGACCCGAGAAGTGCGAGTTGATCATCGCCAGCGAGCTGGGCACCAGAAACGCCGCGCCGATGCCCTGCACGCATCGGGCGGCGATCAGTACCCAGCCGCTGGGCGCCAGCGCGCACAGCACCGACGCCACCCCGAATACCACGACACCCATCCGCAGTACGGACAGCCGGCCGAACTGATCGGAGATCGCCCCGGCAACCAGGATCAGCGCCCCGAGCGTGAGCAGATAGCCGTCGACGACCCACTGCTGCAGGGCAAGGCCGCCGCCGAATTCCCTGCCGATGGCAGGCAGCGCCAGGTTGACCACTGAGCCGTCGAGGAACGCCACGAATGAGGCCAACACCGCAACCGCGATCAGGGGCCGGTTCGTGTCGTCGGCGCGGCGCCGACGTTGGCCGTCCGCCTCAATGGGCATCCGGTTGAGCCACGCCTCCGTGTTCCTCGGCGGTCTTCGGTATTTCCTCGGCATCGTGCGCATGAAGCGCCCTCTGGGCGACCCGAATAGCCAGATAGGTCACGAGGGCTGCCACCGCGGTGAGCGGCCAGCCCATCGCGATGCGAGCGACACCCAGCCAGCCCGTCTGGTCAGCGTCGTAGAGGTGGTGCTGCACAACGAAGCGCGACGTGAATACGAGCACCCACACGAACGTCGCGATGTCGAACGCGACCACGGCCCTACGCAGCCCACGCCAGGCGCGGTCGTGGGAGTTGACCCAGCCCCAGATGTAGCCGACGACAGGGCGGCGAATGAGGATCGACACCGTGAAGACGATCGCCCAGAACAGCGACGTCCAGATGCCGAGCAGAAAGTAGCCCTTCGACTCACCGACCATGTAGGCGATCAGCGCGCTGATCCCGACGCCGATGAACCCGGAGATCGCGGGCTGGACGGACTCGTGGCGGATAAGCCGCCACACCAGGATCAGTGCCGCCACGCCCAGCGCCGCGCCGATGGCGGGCATCAGCCCGAAGAAGCTGGAGATCGGAACGAAGACAATGACGGGCAGCGAAGAGTAGATCAGGCCGCTGATGCCGCCCATCTGCTCGAGGACGGCGTTCGACTTGTGCTGCTTCCCCGGTTCGGTTCCGGGGTCGCTCACTTTTGAATCTCGTAGTGCGGGTTGTAGATCGCTTTCTTGCCGTTGTCGAGCTTGCCGACGCGGCCGTGCACCCGCAGCGTGCGACCGGACTCGATGCCAGGGATGCGGCGCTGGCCGAGCCAGACCAGCATCACGGTGTCGGTGCCGTCGAACAGTTCGGCCTTGACTCCGCCGGCGCAGCCCTTGCCGTTGCATTCAACGCTGCGCAGGGTGCCGACCATCGTCACTTCTTGTCCGCGTTGACAGTCGATCGCCTTTTGGGCACCGGTGTTGGCGGCTTCGTCGGTGAGCTCTTCTACGTCGAGTTGCTCCGGGTCCTCCGTCAACCGGCGGGTGAGCCGACGCAGATACCCTTCGGCCGTAGCCATGGCCTCTCCTGACTTTTGCAGATCCACCATGGATCTACCCAATCCAACGCCACGGTAGACCTCTTGGTTCCGATATGCCACGCGGGGCCGGGTTGCCACGCCGACGAGTCGGTGAACAAGGGACGATCTGTTGATGGCGGTCAATCTGCGCGGTGTCACCACGGTTCTGCTGCCCGGCACGGGATCCGACGACGACTACGTCTACCGGGCGTTTTCCGATGCTCTGCACGATGTCGGTGCGGTCGTCGTGACGCCGCCCCCGCAGCCGGACCGGCTCATCGAGGGCTACCTCGATGCGTTCGACAACGCCTCACGGGCCGCGCCGATCGCCGTCGGCGGGGTCTCGATCGGCGCTGCGGTCGCCGCCGCGTGGGCGCTGGCCCATCCCGGGCACGTCGTCGCCGTGCTGGCCGCCCTTCCGGCCTGGACGGGCGACCCTGACGCCGCGCCCGCGGCCCTGGCTGCGCGGCACTCCGCGGAGACGCTGCGCCGCGACGGCCTGGCCTCAGCCACCACGCAGATGCGGGCCTCCAGCCCGGCGTGGCTTGCCGATGAGCTGACCCGTTCCTGGGTCGGGCAATGGCCCGCGCTGCCCGACGCGATGGACGAGGCCGCCTGCTACGTCGCACCGACGTGCGGACAGCTGGAGGGTCTGGCCGTCCCGATGGGGGTGGCCTCAGCCACCGACGATCCGGTGCACCCGGTCGAGGTCGGCTTCGAATGGGTGGCGGCCGCACCACGAGCGGCACTGCGCACGGTCACGCTCGAAGAGATGGGCGCGAACCCGGGGGTGTTGGGGGCAGCGTGCGTGGCCGCGTTGTTCGAGGCGTCCTAATCGCGATTTCGGCGCGCGTACGGACGCTCAGCGTCCGTTACCGCGCCGAAATCGCTAGCCGCCCGTGATGGTCCGCAGCTGCTGCATGGCGGACCCAAGCTCGCTGCGGCGTGCGACAGGCTGGGGCGGCTGCGGCTGTTGCTGAGCCTGCAACGCCTGCTGCGCCTGCTGCTGAGCGGCCTGTTCCGCGGCCGCGCGCAGTTGCGCGGCCATCGGCTCGGGCAGCTGCACCTGTAGCGGGGTGCGGACCGGCAGTGGCGTCTCGCCGCGCCGAACGACGGTGTCCGCCAACGCATCCCGTGCCTCGGCGGCCAACGCCACGACCTTGTCCTGGGGGCCGTTGATCACGCATCGGATCATCCAGCGATAGCCGTCGATACCGATGAACCGGACCACGCCTGCCAGCTGGTCCTGCTCTGCCTTCGAGACGCCGACCACCTCGCGCCCCCACGGGCCGTCCTCGATGCTGACCTTCGGCACGTCCTTGCGCAACGAGTCGGCCAGTTCCGTTGCCACTTCGCGCCACAGCCCCGAGGTCTTCGGCGCGGCGTAGGCGGCGATCGTGAAGCGGCCGTTGGGTGTCACCACCCACACGGCGCTCGGTATACCCATCTCGCTGAGCTCGACCTGCACCTGCCCGGCCTCGGGCATCGGAATCAGGACCGAGCCGAGGTCGAGCCGGCCCAGCGTCGCGGTGGACGGATCGTCGAAGTCGTCGATGTCGAAGGGACCGTCGAGCTCGTCGACATCATCCACATCGTTGCCGGCCGTCACGTCGTCGGCAGGCTCGTGCACGTCGCCGGTGTCTCTGTGTTTTCCGAATGCCATCTCACAAACTCGCATGTCCGCCGGAGGAACCGTGGCCACCGTCGCCACGGGTTGTGTCGGCCAAGCCGGCCTCGTCGAACGACGTCACCTCGACCAGCTCGGGCAGCTCGACCCGCTGCACGAGCAGCTGGGCGATCCGGTCACCCCGATGCACGACGATCGGCGTCCCGGGGTCCAGGTTGATCAAGGCAACCTTGATCTCGCCGCGATAGCCGGCGTCGATCGTGCCCGGGCTGTTGACGATCGAAAGTCCCACGCGCGCAGCCAAACCCGAGCGCGGATGCACCAGCCCGACCATGCCGTAGGGGATGGCGACCGCGATGCCGGTCGGCACCAGCGCCCGCTGACCGGGCGCCAGCTCGACGTCGACCGCGCTGTAAAGGTCAATGCCCGCATCGCCATCATGGGCACGGTTGGGCATCGGCAGATCGCCATCCAGGCGCACGACCGCCAGAGAGGTGGACACGACGTCACAGATTACTCTTGGCCGCGTGTCCGACACGCGCGCCACGTCGCAATCCGTGCGCTACCGCGAACGGTTGCGGGTGCCCTGGTGGTGGTGGCCGCCCGGTCTCGGGCTGGCCGGGCTGATCGCACTCGAAGTGAATCAAGGGGTGCCTGCCCTGCCGACGTGGGTGCCGTATGCCGTGCTGCTCCCGGTCGCCGCCATCGTCCTGCTGTGGTTCGGCAAGACCGAGGTGAGCGTGGTCGGCGGGACGGGCGACACCGAGCTGTGGGCAGGGGCGGCCCACTTGCCGGTCAGCGTGATCTCGCGGTCGGCCGAAGTGCCCAAATCGGCCAAATCGGCCGCGCTTGGCCGCCAGCTCGATCCGGCCGCCTACGTCGTGCACCGGGCATGGGTCGGCCCGATGGTTCTTCTGGTTCTCGACGATCCCGACGATCCGACGCCGTACTGGCTGGTGAGCTGCCGTCATCCCGATCGGGTGCTGTCGGCACTGCGCGGCTGAGCCGCGAAATCAAACGCTGCGCTTGAGCCGCCAAATCTGCCGCGTCTACGCCGCGCAGTCGGTGCAGATCATCACGCCGTTCTTCTCGCTGGCCAGTCGGCTGCGGTGATGCACGAGGAAGCAGCTCGAGCAGGTGAACTCGTCAGCCTGCTTCGGGATGACCCGTACAGACAGCTCCTCGCCGGATAGATCGGCGCCGGGCAGTTCGAAGGATTCGGCGGACTCGGACTCGTCGACATCTACGACCGCAGACTGGGCCTCGTTACGCCGCGCCTTCAGTTCCTCGAGCGAATCCTCGGAAACGTCGTCGGTCTCAGTGCGCCGTGGGGCGTCGTAATCGGTTGCCATCCTCATGTCCCCTCCGTCAAATCCTTGCAGCAGAGCTTTGTACCAGCGTCGAACGCATTCCCCAAATGATTCGTGCCCGTTCTGACACGCGTTCCAGTGTGATTTACATCACACTGTGGATCCCACCGCCGGAAGGACCCCGCCTCGCTGGCCTTAGAGTGCAGTCGTGGTCGCGCAAATCACAGAGGGTACCGCGTTCGACAAGCGGGGTCGGCCGTTCCGTCGGCGTAATTACCTGCCGGGAATTCTGCTGTTCGTCGCCCTCGCTGTGGTGACGTTGATGGTCTGGGTGATGGCGTTGAGCCGGCCGCCGGACGTCCACGAGGCCACGGTGTGCAACCCACCGCCGCCCGCCGCCGATCCGTCCGTCCCGGCACCGCAGCTCGGCGAGCAGGTGAGCCGTGCCGATATGACCGACGTCACCCCGGCCAAGCTCGCCGACGCCAGGATCCGGGTGCTCAACGCCAGCGGCCAGGGCGGCCAAGCCGCCGAGGTGGCCGGCGAACTGCGCGATCTTGGGTTCGCCGAGCCGGCCGCGGCCAACGACACGGTGTACGTGACCGCGCGACTGCAGTGCCAGGGCCAGATCCGCTTCGGTCCGTCCGGCCGCGCCGCTGCCGCAGCGGTCTGGCTGGTCGCGCCGTGCACCGAGCTGTTCCAGGACCAGCGCAGCGACGACACCGTCGACCTGGCCATCGGCACGGAGTTCAACGAGTTGACCCACAGCGACGACATCGATGCGGTGCTGGCCAGCCTGCGCCCCGATGCCACCCAGGCCGCCGATCCGACGCTGTTGCAGAAGATCCACACCGCCGCCTGCTGATCCCGTATTTCATTGGGGCGGAACGCTATTCGAGACTAGAGCGCGCCAGAGCTGCGCAACGCGTCGACTAGCGCTTCTGCGATGCCCGGCGCGGCCGCCACGATCTGCCCGGCTTGCGCGTCGGCAGGCGGCAGGCGCAGGCTCGCGCCCGCCTCCGTTGCGATCAACGCGCCGGCCGCCCAATCCCATAGGTGAACGCCGTCCTCGTAGTAAGCGTCGAGCTGTCCGGCGGCCACCATGCACAGATCGAGCGCGCACGAGCCCATCCGCCGCACGTCGCGCACAACCGGAAGGATCCTGGAGAGCACCTCGCCCTGCCGGGCGCGTTGGTCGGGCGCGTAGGAGAACCCGGTGCCCACCAACGACATCGACAGTTCGACGGCCGCACTGCACCTCAGCGGTGTCGTGACGCCATCCCGCTGCACGCGTGCGCCGTGCCCCAGCGCCGCGGAGTACAGCGCTCCCGCGGGCACGTTCGCCACGGCTCCGGCCAATGACACTCCGTCATGCTGGACGCCCACCGACACCGCGTAGGTCTCGAGCCCGTAGACGAAGTTGACCGTGCCGTCGATCGGATCGAGCACCCACGTCAGGCCGTCGCGACCGCCGGTCGGACCGCCTTCCTCCTCGCCGAGGATGTGGTCCCCCGGCCGCAGTTCGGCCAGCCGGTCGCGCAGCAGTCGCTCGGTTTCGGTGTCGACGACGGTCACCGGGTCGGTGGGCGTGCTCTTCGACCGCACCGCAGCCCCCGGGCCGGGGAGCGGGTCGCCGAAAACCTCGACGCGGCGCCGGCGGACGAATTCGGCCGCCTCCGTCGCCAGCCGCTCTGCGACCGAGCGCAACAGGACGGGATCGGTGTCGTTGTCCGTCACGGTTACATCGCAGCACAGTCCCGTTGCGCGACAGCCACGCATGAGATTTCCCGAGCTACTAATGTGTGGAGCGCGTCGCACCTGCCCGCCTCTGTGAGGAGTGCCTATGACCGCCACCGATTCAGCCGCCGCCGACCCCAGCACACAGGGCTCACAGCGCCGTGGATTCGGCATCGATGTCGGCGGCAGCGGCGTCAAGGGCGCCATCGTCGACCTGGACACCGGGCAGTTGATCGGCGAGCGCTTCAAACTCGAAACGCCACAACCGGCCACTCCAGACGCCGTCGCCAAGACCGTCGCCGCCGTCGCCAAGGAATTCGGGTGGACCGAGAAACTCGGCGTCACCTACCCCGGCGTCGTAACCGACGGGATCGTTCGCACCGCGGCCAACGTCGACAAGCGCTGGCTCGGCGTCAATGTCCGCGATGCGTTCAGCTCGGCGCTCGGGGGCCAGACGGTGACCGTGCTCAACGACGCCGACGCCGCCGGGCTGGCCGAGGAGAAGTTCGGCGCCGGTCGGGACAACTCCGGCGTGATCGTGCTGCTGACGTTCGGCACCGGCATCGGCTCGGCGGTGATCCACAACGGGGTGCTGCTGCCGAACACCGAGTTCGGCCACCTGGAGGTCGGCGGTAAAGAGGCCGAACACCGTGCCGCCTCGTCCATCAAGGAGAAAAAAGACTGGAGCTACGAGCGCTGGACGGAAGAGGTGACCAGGGTTCTCGTGGCGATCGAGAACGCGATCTGGCCCGATCTGTTCATCGCGGGGGGCGGAATCAGCCGCAAGGCCGACAAGTGGATCCCGCTGCTGAAGAACCGCACGCCGGTGGTCGCTGCCGCGCTGCAGAACACGGCTGGCATCGTCGGCGCGGCGATGGCCGCCGAGGTGGATGTCACCGCTACTGCCAAGTAGCCAGCCGAACCGCGCGTCAAATTTGCCGCTGAAGACGGCGGTACCTCACACTGTCGTTACAATGGTCGACGGCGGCCGCATCCCGGATAGCGGCGAGATCAACCGCCAATATTCGACAGAGCCGACGCTTTTCGATGGTGCACGACCGTGCCCATCGGAATTTGCAAGATCGAAAGGGTGTACGTGGCAGCGACAAAGGCACGCCCGGCAACCGATGAGCCGGTGAAGCGCACCGCTACCAAGACCCCCGCCAAGAAGGCCTCGGCGGCAAAGTCTGCCAATGGATCGGCGCCGGCGAAGCGTGCCGCCAAAAGCACCGCGGCGAGCCGCGAATCCAGCACGGCGACCAAGCCCGCGAAGGCCACCGCCGCCAAGGCTGCGAAGGCGGCCACTGCTGCCAAGTCGCGCCCGTCATCGCGGGGCGCCAAGGCCACCGACGACGCGTCGGCCACGCGTGGCCGCGCCAAGAAGGCCACCTCGCCCGAACCCGGCGTCGTTGACGAGGACCTCACCGACGAGATCGAGGGCGATGACGACCTCGAAGCCGAGCCCGGCGATGACCTCGAGGTAGAGGAGGCGGATCTCGAACTCGAAGACCTCGAGGTCGACGAGGAAGCGGGTGCAGAGGAAGCTGCCGACGGCGCGAGCTCGGACGACGACGACGCCGAACCCGCAGCCGAATCGGGCGAGGAAGCGGCGGCGGCGACGGCCGAGGATGACGAGATCGCCGAACCGACCGAGAAGGACAAAGCCTCCGGCGACTTCGTCTGGGACGAAGAGGAATCCGAGGCGCTGCGGCAGGCCCGCAAGGACGCCGAACTCACCGCTTCGGCCGATTCGGTGCGCGCCTACCTCAAGCAGATCGGCAAGGTCGCGCTGCTCAACGCCGAGGAAGAGGTCGAACTCGCCAAACGGATCGAGGCCGGTCTCTACGCCACGCAGCTGATGGCCGAGAAGGCCGATCGCGGCGAGAAGTACTCGCCTAAGGATCGCCGCGACATGGCGTGGATCTGCCGTGACGGTGACCGCGCGAAGAACCATCTACTGGAGGCGAATCTACGTCTGGTGGTGTCGCTGGCCAAGCGTTATACGGGCCGCGGTATGGCCTTCCTGGACCTCATCCAGGAAGGCAACCTCGGCCTGATCCGTGCGGTCGAAAAGTTCGACTACACAAAGGGTTACAAGTTCTCCACCTATGCCACGTGGTGGATCCGGCAGGCGATCACCCGCGCGATGGCCGACCAGGCCCGCACCATACGTATCCCGGTGCACATGGTCGAGGTGATCAACAAGCTCGGCCGCATCCAGCGTGAGCTGCTGCAGGACCTGGGCCGCGAGCCCACGCCCGAAGAGCTGGCCAAGGAAATGGACATCACGCCGGAGAAGGTGCTGGAGATCCAGCAGTACGCGCGTGAGCCGATCTCGCTCGACCAGACCATCGGCGACGAGGGCGATTCGCAGTTGGGCGATTTCATCGAGGACTCCGAGGCCGTGGTCGCGGTCGACGCGGTGAGCTTCACCCTGCTGCAGGATCAGCTGCAGTCGGTGCTGGAGACGCTGTCCGAGCGCGAGGCGGGCGTGGTGCGACTGCGGTTCGGCCTCACCGACGGCCAGCCCCGCACTCTCGACGAGATCGGCCAGGTGTACGGCGTCACCCGCGAGCGCATCCGGCAGATCGAGTCCAAGACGATGTCAAAGCTGCGCCACCCGAGCCGTTCTCAGGTGCTGCGCGACTACCTGGACTGAGCCATTCGCGTTTCACCGCCCAGCGGCATCAGAGTCATGGTGGCCGCCAGTCTCCTGATCGTCGGGCTGAGTGGCTGCTCGTCGACGGAACGCACCGGGGTGACGCACGCCGACACGCTCAAGGCCTGGCGAGACGACGCTCAGCCGTCCATCGACAAGATGAACGACGCGATGGCGTGGTTCGAGGGCGCCGTGAGGACCTCCGATTACACCGGCGCTCTCGACGCATGCCGCTCATTCGCGGGCGGTGTGGACAGTTTGGAGCGACACCTACCGTCCCCGGACGACGGCGTGACTGCGGTACTCAAGGAAGCGGTGAGCCACTTTCGTGACTTCGACCGCGAGTGCCTGACGGTAAATGCCGCGATGACCCAAGACCAGGCCAACCTCGTGGTGTCTTACCGAGACAAGGGAATCGAGCGGATCAAGACGGCCGTCGGCATGATGGACCGCATCGAGCAACAGTGACCTAGCCGAGTCGTTCCAGCGCCGCACTCGGGTCGTAGTACAACTCCTGTCGGGCGATCCGGCCGTCGCGATAGCGGTAGATCACCACGTACGTCGAGCGCAGGCGTTCGTCACCCGCGGTCCAGTCGAACTGCACCCGCACGAACGCCGCGTCCGCGCCGGGTGTGATGGCGTGTTCGACCGCCGCATAGCGGATGGCCTCGCAGGCACGGATGGTGAGCGCGATGAACTCGAGCGTGCCCTCGGCACCGTCGATCCGTTCCGGCCAATCGAACAGGCGCACCGTCGGACTCACATACACGACGTCTGGCTGATACAGGTCCCGTGCGACCGACGGATCGCCGGACTCGAAGGCCCGCGCGAAACACGCCTCCTGCGCGAGCAGCGCGTCCTCGGAGATGCCGCCCATGGTCATCGACGCTCCTCTCGGTAGACGGATTCCCCGGACTAGCGTAATCGGCAGTGCGAATCGGGCTTTGTCCCTAGCGTGCGGCTCATGCGAGTGTCCGAAAGCGCAGTGTGACAGTCGGCGCTCGAGTAGCGGTTTCGACACGAGAAGCTGGCCGCCTTTGGATCAGCGCTGCGAATCCCGCCACGCCAGAGCCGCTTTCAGCTCGGTGAGGTCGTATCCGCCCATGGGGGCGAACACCGATACTGTGAACATCGTTGCGCCTGCGTCGGCGAAACCGTCTGCGGCCTCTTCACTCACCCACGACACCGCGCGTTCGATCTCGCCGTCGTCGCGGCCGATGAGCTGAGTCTGCTCGACGAGGATGGCGTTCCTGCGGACGAACAGTTCCAGTTCACCACCGGTGTGCCAGATGTCGGCGAAGCGGGCCACGACGGGGATCGTCTTCTTCTCCCCACCGCCGCCGATCAGTACCGGGATCTTTCTCAGCGGCGGCGGAACCAGCTTGGGCAACCTGTTCTGAATGCGCTCGAGCGCATCGACGAACACTTCATGCCGTGATGACACCGTGCCATAGCGGTAGCCGTATTCGGTGTAGTCGGGTTCGTACCAACCCGCGCCGAGTCCGAGGATGAGGCGGCCGCCGCTGATGTGGTCGACGGTGCGCGCCATGTCCGCGAGCAGGTCGGGGTTGCGGAATCCCGCTCCACCGACGAGAAGACCGAGCTCGGCCCGACTGGTGATCTCAGCCCACGAGGCCAATGCGGTCCAGCTTTCGAAGTTGGCCTGCACAGGCGGATTCGGGTCGGTTATGGGCCGCCCGTTCTCGTCGCGACCGGTGACCGCCGGGACCATGAAATGGTCGTAACCGAAGATGGCGTCGGCGCCAAGGTCTTCCGTGCGCAAGATCGTGTCGCGCCAGGCCGCGTAACTCGGCGTCGCGGCAGGGGGAATCTGCGCGACGATGCGGATCGGTCGTCTCATGGAACCTCCGTTCGGCGTCACAGACGTCCGACCGCGCTGCGCCGGAGAATATTCCGTCACTGGGTGTGTCTTCTCACGTGACGGCGTGTCTGTGAAGGGGCTGAACGGCGCATCGGCGAACCTGTTGCGCCGGTCGGGGTTTCGGCGCCCGCTGTGTGTCGCCTGAAAATCACCGCTGATCCGGACGCCGCTACCTAGTCTTGAGCCAATGTCACCCTAATGATGGGGGTTAGCTGATGGAGACCATTCGAATGCCAGGACGGCTGTCCTTTGCCCTTGTCGGGGGCGTGGTGATTGCGCTGGCGCCCGTCGGCGCTGTGCTGATCGCGCCGAGCATCGACCCCGCACAGGCGGTCGCCCAGGGGTGTTCGGACAGCGAAACGGAGGACAGCTACTCGATGCAGTGCGTTCCCAGCATGGTGCCCGACTTCAACGATCAGCTCACCGAAGCCGAGGTGGCGGAGCCCGGCTTCAACAGCCATCCCGCCGATGGTGGTTTCCACGGCGGCGGCGGTGGCGGCGGTGGTGGCCACCACTGACCGATCGCAAATAGTTCGTCAGCGCTTTTTCTCGCGAACCTTGTAGGTCGAGGGCCACGACTCGCGGGTTTCGTCGCCCACCAGCGGAACACCCTTGCTGCCGATCCTGATGTCGTACGCCTCCTTGCCCGCGCCCACCTCGCGGTTGGCGTGTTCGGTGGCGAGATAGATCAGTTGATCGATCTCGGCTTCGGCGAACGCGACGAACGTCGTCTTGCGCACGATGTCCTCGGGAGGCGGAACCATCTTCTCCGGCAGGACCCGCGACGCGAGCGCCGCCAGGCCCAACAACGAGAACGGGATGACCCAGTAGCAGACGAACGACAGCGGCGTCTTGGTGTCGAGGATCGTGGCGTCGCCCTGCACGATCGGCGGGATCGCCGAGGACACCGTCATGCCGGCGAACGCGGCGACCCAGATCCACGTCAACAGCGTGGTGATCCGGACGAAGACCTCGCTCTCGACCACTTCCTTCGGCTGGTCGACTTCGGCGAACTCACGCACGAACGGTCTGCCGGCGAGTACTCCGATCAGAGCGACCAGAAAGATGCCCGCGTTACTCAGCGGTTGCATCCACCGCTCCATGAACGACTCGCTCAGCGTGAACGTCAACACTGTCAGGATCAAAAACGTTGCGACTGCGCCGATTTCGAGGGTCCGTCCCGGCGCTCCCCTAACCCGCCCGATCACGAAGGACAGCACGGCGACCGCAAGCGCGACCAACACCGCCGTCTTGAAGGGAACGTTGCCGACAAGCACCCAATAGACGATCCACGGCGCGAAGCCCAACAGAATGCCCACGAAGGGTCAGTCTAGGTTGTCAGTCAACGCCAGAACTGTAAACCTCTTGCACCGGCGATCTTTGCCGCTAGTTTGATCTGATGACGCAGCGCCGCACGGTGTCCTCGGGCTCGGAGTACGAGTCTCTCGTCGGCTATTCGCGTGCCGTACGCACCGGGCCCTCCATCGCGGTGGCTGGCACTACCGGCGCGGGCGACGACATCGCCGCCCAAACACGGGATGCCTTGCGCCGCATCGAAATTTCACTGCAGGAGGCAGGCGGAGCGCTCGCCGACGTGGTCCGGACGCGCATGTTCGTCACCGACATCTCGCGGTGGCAGGAGGTCGGCGCCGTCCACGCCGAGGTGTTCGGCGACATCCGTCCGGTGGCCACCATGGTCGAGGTGTCGGCCCTCATCTCCCCCGATCTGCTGGTCGAGATCGAGGTCGACGCGTACGTCGACGAGTAGGCCGCCTAGACGGTATGAGGGGCTGGGGCCTCACTCACATGTGAACGTGGGTTGCCGACAGGAATCGGGTCCTGGCCGGTAGAGCCACAAGATGTGGGAGGCCCCAGTGATACGTCAGCGTACGAGTGTCGGTTTGGATGTGCACGCACGTTCGGTACTTGGATGTGCTTTGGACGGGGACACCGGTGAGGTGTTCCAACAACGGCTGAGCCCTGATCACGGGGAGATCGTGGCGTGGCTCGGTGATTTACCGGGCCCAGTGGCGGTGGCCTATGAGGCCGGCCCGACCGGGTTCGGGTTGGCCCGAGCATTGGCTGCGGCGGGGATCACCTGTGAGGTGGCCGCGCCGTCGAAGTTGATCCGCCCCACCGGCGACCGGGTCAAAACCGACGCCCGGGATGCCGCGCATCTGGCCCGCCTCCTTCATCTGGGTCAGATCACCGCGGTGACGATCCCCAGCGCCAGCCAAGAAGCCGCCCGTGACCTGGTGCGGGCCCGTGAAGACTGCCGCGGGGATTTGATGACCGCCCGGCATCGGGTCTCGAAACTGCTGCTACGCCAGGGCATCGTCTACTCCGGCGGGACGACCTGGAACCGCGATCACGAACGCTGGTTACGCGCACAGCGATTCGACAACCCGGCACTACAACTGACCTTCGAGGCGGCCTTCGACGCGATGCTGGCCTGTCGGGACCGGCGCACCCGACTCGACGACGCGATCACCGCGATGGCCGCCGACAGCGAGTTCACCCCGGTGGTGCACCGGTTGGGCTGCATTCGTGGGATCGCGACGTTGACGGCGTTCGGGTTGGCCGTCGAGGTCGGCGACTGGCACCGGTTGACTGGACGCAGCATCGGCGCCTACGTCGGGTTGGTGCCCTGCGAGTACTCCTCGGGCGACTCCCGCAGCCAGGGCGGGGTGACCAAGACCGGCAACGGACACGCTCGCCGACTGCTGGTCGAAGCCGCCTGGCATCACCGCAGCCCCTACCGGCCCAGCGAGCAGTTACGGGGCCGCTGGGGTCTGGCCTGTCCGGCTGCCCGGGCACGCGGTCAGGCCGCAAATCGGCGTCTGCACGCCCGCTGGCGGTCGTTCGACGCCCGCAAGAAACGTTCGGTGGTCGCCAACGTGGCGATCGCCCGGGAACTGGCCGGCTGGTGCTGGTCACTGGCGGTCATGCCCGACTGACCCACCCACGATCGTCCAGATGAACAACGCTGACGCGGCGGCAAGCGTCCTGGAGTGACCCGCGATACGGCTATGAGCAATCACGTTGTGACGCAACTGATGACGCTCGACTCTAGACCCGCTGGCCAACTCCGATTCGAAGGTCCCGTCCTGCGGTAACCAACCCGCGCATTTCAGACTGACACGCGTCGACACGACGCGCTCGACCCTGGCAGCAACACTCATCTGGTCAACGAAGCGGCGGCCACGACGACGGTCGCGGCCGCCGCTTCACCCTGCCCCCTTGACAAACTGACCTACATATCAGCCGTCCAATGGTGCGAACCGGCCGTCCTCGTCGGGTCGGTAGGGCGTGACGTTTATCACAGCGTCCACGGGTAATGCTCCGTACAGGTGCGGGAACACCATGGCGTCGGGATCGGTGGCGACCCCGGGTTCCCAGCGGACGGGAGAAGTCAGGCGTGCGGGGTCGATGCGCAACAGCACCAGATCGGTGCGGCCGGCGTAGAGCCGATTGGCCGGCAGATGGACCTGTTCAGGCGTCGACAGGTGCACGAAGCCGCTCACATCCAAGGAC
Source organism: uncultured Actinomycetota bacterium (assembly GCA_963698965.1). GTDB lineage: Bacteria > Actinomycetota > Actinomycetes > Mycobacteriales > Mycobacteriaceae > Mycobacterium. Next base: position 543,555 of record CAVOSY010000029.1, on the reverse strand, counting down.
TCGGGGCGATGCTCGCCGCGGGCCTTCGCCCAGCGCCATTCCGCGTTGCTGCAGAGGTGGACCAGGACGCTCGGGGCCGGAGGCATACCGCCAGCCTGCACCGCCCGCAAATCGGCGCAAGCGTGAGACACGACACACCCGTAAACGACCGGGGAACAAGGCCGGAACCGAAAACGTCTGAGAGAGTGGATGTACGCGAAGCATTACGGAGGTCGCCATGAACGCAACGCTCACCAGTCCCGAACTTACCCGGGCTGACCGCTGCGATCGCTGTGGAGCCGCCGCACGCGTACGCGCGAAGCTGCCGTCGGGAGCAGAGTTGATGTTCTGCCAGCACCACGCGAATGAGCACGAGGCCAAGCTGGTCGAGTTGGCCGCCGTCCTCGAAGTCAGCCCGCTGGAGCCGTAGCACCGAATCAGGAATGCTGGACTGGTCATGAACGACCAGCCGGCACCGATCAGACCGTCGCGCCACCACATATTGCACCTCACGCGGCGGACGTTGGCCAAAAGCTGGGACGACTCAATCTTTTCGGAGTCCGCGCAGGCAGCGTTCTGGTGTGCGCTGTCCCTGCCCCCGCTGCTGCTGGGAATGCTCGGCAGCCTGGCCTACATCGCGCCCCTGTTCGGTCCCGACACGCTGCCGACGATCCAGGAGCAGTTGATCAGTTTGGCGGGCCGGTTCTTCTCCCGCAACGTCGTCAACGAGATCATCGCGCCGACCGTCCGAGACATCGTCAGGGGTGCTCGCGGCGAGGTGGTCTCGGTGGGATTCGTGATCTCGCTTTGGGCGGGCTCGTCGGCCATCTCGGCGTTCGTCGACTCGATCACAGAAGCCCATGACCAGACAGAGCTGCGACATCCGGTGCGCCAACGGTTCTACGCGCTCGGACTCTATGTGGTGATGCTCATCGGCGCGATTGTGATGGCGCCGTTCATCGCACTGGGGCCACGCAAGATCGCCGAGTTTCTCCCGGACAGCTGGGACAATGTGCTGGCCTACGGCTACTACCCCGTGCTGTTCCTTGGCCTGGTTGTGGTGGTGAACATCCTCTACCGGGTGTCGCTTCCCGAGCCGCTGCCGTCGCACCGGCTGCTCATCGGCTCGGTGTTGGCGACGGTGGTGTTCCTGACCGCCACGTTCGGGCTGCGGGTGTACCTGACGTGGATCACCAGCACCGGCTACACCTACGGCGCGCTCGCGACGCCGATCGCGTTCTTGTTGTTCGCGTTCTTCCTCGGCTTCTCGATCATGCTTGGCGCCGAGCTGAACGCCGCGATCCAAGAGGAATGGCCGGCTCCGGCCACCCACGCGAACCGGTTCCGGTGGTGGCTGGAGGAAAAGGCCGAGTCACGCAACGGCAGCGGCCCGGTCGCCCCGGATGCGGCGGCCAGTACCGCCGACAGCGACGCTACTTCCTGAGCTTCTCGTAGATCCGCTTGCACTCGGGGCACACCGGCGACCCCGGCTTTGCCGCGCGCGTCACCGGAAACACCTCACCGCACAGGGCGACGACGTGCGTACCCATGACGGCACTTTCGGCGATCTTGTCCTTCTTCACGTAGTGGAAGTACTTCGGGGTGTCGCTGTCGGTCCCGTCGTCGACGCGTTCGTCGGTATCGGTGCGCTCGATCGTCTGGGTTCGCATGTTTCCCATTTTGCCTGTAGGGAATCCGCTCCGTACAGCGGATGACGAGTGTGGAACAGTAGAGGTATGAAACACGGCCCTGAGCTGAGTTTCGACGACGACGGCCGACCCGTCCTGATTACCCGCGCCGCACTCCCATTCGAGGAGGAGCATCGCGCGAGGGTACGCAAATACCTGACGCTGATGTTCTGGCGCATTCCCGCGCTGATTCTCGCGGCGGTTGCGTACGGCATCTGGCAGAACGGGCTCATCTCTCTCGCGATCATCCTGGTATCGGTGCCACTGCCGTGGATGGCCGTGCTGATCGCCAACGACCGCCCGCCGCGGCGTGCCGAGGAGCCGCGGCGCTACGACTCAGCCCGCCGCATACCGCTCTTTCCGACGGCCGAACGGCCGGCTCTCGAGCGCGGCCCACAGCCTGCGCCGCAACCGGACGACGGCGATCCGCCGCGTGATGCTCCCAGCTGAGGACGTTCTGTCCCTATTCTCAGGAGAATCTCAGGTCGACTCCGGATAACCGCAGATCAGAAGGTGTGAACCGGCCAACGGGTGGGAACTCTTAGCGGCATGTGGGCGTTGTAGCTCATGACAGTTCGATCCGATCAGGAGGCCGTCATGGCAAATGCCACCACCACCCGCGTCGACACCGACCTGGACGCCCAGAGTCCGGCCGCTGACCTCGTGCGCGTGTACTTGAACGGCATTGGCAAAACGGCGTTGCTCAACGCCGCAGATGAGGTCGAGCTCGCAAAGCGCATCGAGGCTGGCCTTTACGCTCAGCATCTGCTCGAAACGCGGAAGCGCCTGGGCGAGAACCGCAAACGTGATCTCGCTGCAGTCGTACGCGACGGCGAGGCGGCCCGCCGCCACCTGCTGGAGGCGAACCTTCGACTGGTGGTGTCGCTGGCGAAGCGCTACACCGGTCGCGGCATGCCGTTGCTGGACCTGATCCAGGAGGGCAACCTGGGTCTGATCCGCGCGATGGAGAAGTTCGACTACACCAAGGGCTTCAAGTTCTCGACGTACGCGACCTGGTGGATCCGCCAGGCGATCACCCGCGGCATGGCCGACCAGAGCCGCACCATCCGGCTCCCGGTCCACCTTGTCGAGCAGGTGAACAAGCTGGCCCGGATAAAGCGCGAGATGCACCAGAACCTGGGCCGTGAGGCCACCGATGAGGAGCTGGCCGCCGAATCGGGGATCCCGGTGGACAAGATCACCGACCTGCTCGAGCACAGCCGCGACCCGGTGAGCCTGGACATGCCCGTCGGCAGCGACGAGGAAGCCCCGCTGGGCGACTTCATCGAGGACGCCGAGGCGATGTCGGCCGAGAACGCGGTGATCTCCGAGCTATTGCACACCGACATTCGCCACGTCCTGGCGACGCTCGACGAGCGCGAGCAGCAGGTCATCCGGCTGCGGTTCGGCCTCGACGACGGCCAGCCGCGGACCCTCGATCAGATCGGCAAGCTGTTCGGGCTGTCACGCGAGCGCGTGCGCCAGATCGAGCGTGAGGTGATGGCCAAACTGCGCAACGGCGAGCGCGCCGACCGGCTCCGGTCGTACGCAAGCTAGCTACCAACACATGGACCCCGCCGGTGCGCCGGCGGGGTCCATGTGTTGCACGCGGGGGCCCAGCTGTGTCGTCGGGCGGGCGATGTTGCGCCCCAGTTTTCCCAGCTTGACCGGTAGACTCTGGCGTGACGGAGGGTTGCCTAATGAACGATCTTGTCGATACCACCGAGATGTACCTGCGGACCATCTACGACCTCGAAGAAGAGGGCGTAGTGCCGCTGCGTGCCCGCATCGCCGAGCGGCTCGAGCAGAGTGGCCCCACCGTCAGCCAGACCGTGTCGCGGATGGAGCGTGACGGGCTTCTGCACGTCGCCGGTGACCGCCATCTCGAGCTCACCGACAAAGGCCGCGCCCTTGCGATCTCCGTCATGCGCAAGCATCGGCTCGCCGAGCGCCTATTGGTCGACGTGATCGGGCTGCCATGGGAGGAAGTGCACGCCGAGGCCTGCCGGTGGGAGCACGTGATGAGCGAGGACGTCGAGCGCAGGCTGGTGCAGGTACTCAACAACCCGACCACGTCGCCGTTCGGCAACCCGATCCCCGGCCTGTCCGAGCTCGGCGTGGGCGGCGACCTCGCCAACGACCAGATCAACCTGGTGCGCCTGACCGAGCTGCCGTTCGGAATGCCCGTCGCGGTCGTGGTACGGCAGCTCACCGAACACGTCCAGGGCGACACCGAACTGATCGCGAAGCTCAAGGACGCCGGCGTGGTGCCCAACGCCAGGGTGACCGTCGAGGCCAACGACCACGGCGGCGTGATGATCGTGATTCCCGGCCACGAGCAGGTCGAGCTGCCCCACCACATGGCACACGCCGTGAAGGTCGAAAAGGTCTGACGGCCGGCAACGCTCATCCGGCCCGCCGCCCGAACGACCGCATACGCGGTAGCTGCACACCGAGCCGATCGGCCAGCCGGTAGCCCGTGATCGCGAGATCACGAATCTTCTCGGGCCGCAGCCCCGACTGCAAGGCGGTGTCGAGCATGCCGGCCATCCTGTGCGTCGAGTCGCCCCGCAGCGCCGCCTCCAGCGATACGCCTGCCAGCGGGCCGTCGCCGCGGGCGTAGGCCGAGAACGCCAGTAACACGAGCGCCTCGACCCGCCACGGCTCCGGCAGGGTGCGCGACAGGACGGCCCACAGCGACTCGGCCTGCCCGGCGTCCTCGCCGACCGCGAGCGCGTAGAGCGTGTCTCGCACCCGAAGGTCGGTCAACGCCCACGCCAGCCGGACCAGTTCGTCATCGCCGAGTCCGGCGGCGTCGGCCACCCGCGCCGCCGCGCCCATGACCGCCTCGATGTCGGCACGGGCTGCCTCATCCGGCCGCTCCCCCTCCGGTTTGCAGCCGCCGATCAACTCGGCGAGCGCGGCCGTCCGGGCGGGATCGGCGACCTCGATCACTTCTTGCAGCTCGGCACGCCGGGCGTACAGCCGGCGGCCGTCCAGCACCGCGGCTACAGCCAGCGGCGATGCCGACGGATCCTCGACGGTGCCCGCATTGCCGCAGCCGTCGGCGCAATGCCACCGCCCGCCGGCGGCGACCCGGTCGACGACGTGTGCGGCGAGCAGTTCGATCCCTCGGTTGGCCAGCGCGGTCGTCAGACCGTCGGCGAGTTCGCGGTGTTCGTCGTTGCACATTCGGCAGTTCGCACCCCCCTCGTCGATCACCACCGCGATCGCAGAATCCGGCCTGGCCGCGGCGGCCACGTCGGCGACGTGTGCCAGCGAATGCACGAGATCGTCCGAAAGGTCAACGCGCATAACACATCCCATCTCGCCGCGGTCGACGGTGACGAGCACGAGGGATTTCTCCGGCACGAAGCCGAGCACTGCGGGCAGAGCCGCGATCAGAACGCCGGGCCGGTTCAGGTGAAAGTCGGGTGGTTGCGATGTCGTCATGGCGCCAACTTCGCAATCGGCACCGCCGAATTTGGCCACCAAATGCGTCATCTGCGGGCACCTGGGGATGAATTCGCCCCTGGGGACAACGAGTGCCGCCGCTTCGGCAATTATTCACGCCGTATTGACGCCCGTCGGCGTGCGAGATCGCCCCAACCGGCGTAGACCTTTTGCCATGGGTTCCATGTTGGAGTACGACCTCGTCGTCATCGGTTCGGGTCCGGGCGGCCAGAAGGCCGCGATCGCGGCCGCGAAGCTCGGCAAGACGGTCGCGGTCGTGGAACGCGGCAGGATGCTCGGCGGAGTTTGCGTGAACACCGGAACCATTCCGTCCAAGACGCTGCGCGAGGCGGTCGTCTATCTCACCGGCATGAGCCAGCGCGAGATGTACGGCGCCAGCTACCGCGTCAAGGAAAAGATCACCCCCGGCGACCTCCTGGCCCGCACCACGCATGTCATCACCAAGGAGCAGGACGTGGTGCGCAATCAGCTAATGCGCAACCGGGTCGACCTCCTCACCGGGCACGCCAGGTTCCTCGACGAGCACACCGTGTGTGTCGATGACCAGACCCGCGGTGAAAGAACAACCGTCCGAGGCGAATACATCGTGATCGCCACGGGCACCAAGCCGGCCAGGCCGACCGGCGTCGAGTTCGACGAAGACCGGGTGCTGGACTCCGACGGCATCCTCGACCTGAAGTCCCTGCCGACCACGATGGTGGTGGTTGGGGCCGGCGTGATCGGCATCGAATACGCCTCGATGTTCGCCGCACTTGGCACCAAGGTCACGGTCGTGGAGAAGCGCGACAACATGTTGGAGTTCTGCGACCCGGAGATCATCGAGGCGCTCAAGTTCCACCTGCGCGACCTGGCGGTGACATTCCGCTTCGGCGAGGAGGTGACCGCCGTCGACGTCGGCGCAGCGGGCACGGTCACCACATTGGCCAGCGGCAAGCAGATTCCCGCCGAGACCGTGATGTATTCGGCGGGCCGCGAGGGCCAGACCGAACACCTGGACCTGCCCAACGCCGGCCTCGAAACCGACAGCCGCGGAAGAATCGTCGTCGACAGCCAGTTCCAGACGAAGGTCGACCACATCTACGCCGTCGGCGACGTGATCGGCTTCCCCGCGCTGGCCGCCACGTCGATGGACCAAGGCCGGCTGGCCGCGTACCACGCGTTCGGCGAACCGGCGAAAGGCATGACCGATCTGCAGCCGATCGGCATCTACTCCATCCCCGAGGTGTCCTACGTCGGCGCCACCGAAGTCGACCTGACCAAGAACGCGATCCCCTACGAGGTCGGGGTGTCACGGTACCGCGAGCTGGCGCGCGGACAGATCGCAGGCGACTCCTACGGCATGCTCAAGCTGCTCGTGCACACCGAGAGCCTCAAGCTGCTCGGCGTGCACATCTTCGGCACCAGTGCCACCGAGATGGTGCACATCGGCCAGGCGGTGATGGGCTGCGGCGGCACCGTCGAATACCTCGTCGACGCCGTCTTCAACTACCCGACGTTCTCGGAGGCCTACAAGGTCGCTGCGCTGGACGTGATGAACAAGCTGCGTGCGCTGAACCAGTTCCGCGGCTAGTCGCAGTCGTCGGCGAAGACGGTCGGTGCGTCGTCGGCAGGGCCGCCAGTCTCGGCGCGGGTGAGCAATCGCTTGATGGCATCGTCGAAAGGCGGTGAGTAGGAGACACTTTCGTCTTCGCAGCCGCCGCCGTCCAGCCCGCCGATGACGCCCGTCACCGTCGACCCGTCGATCCACGGCGCGCCCGACAGGCCGTTGACCAACTCCGCGCAGTCCAGGGCCGGAAAGCCTTGCGCCGGCGCCGCCGTGGCCGTCCGGCAACCGATCGGGCCGCCGCCGACGCCCACCCCGTAGCCGGTGACCGTAACGACGGAGCCCGGTTTCGGGGCCGGCCCGAGCGTCAGGCCCTCGCCGGCCTGCGCCTCCACCGACCCGCCCGTGTCTCGGCTTACCCGCGCGATCGCGAAGTCGGCACGCGGGTCCTGGTCGTGCACCCAACGCGGATCGAGATAGACCGCGTCGATATGCCAGAAGTCCTCTGGTGCGGCGGTGTCTTTCAGGCCCGCGACGAACGTGGCGTCGCTACCTTCGGCCACGCAGTGCGCGGCGGTGAGGATCAGATCACCTGCGGCCGAGTCCAGCACTCCGCCGGTGCAGGTGTGCAGCGCGCCGCCGCCCAGAAACACCGCGCCCACCCTCGGATCGGGCGGCACCGGCGCCGCAGTGGGCGGCGTCTTGGGAGTGACGGTCGCCGCCTCCTCGACCGGCGGGTGTTTCCCGCACGCCGAGCCCGATAAGGTCAACGCAGCCAGCAGTCCGGTTACCAGGACGGCCCGGCCGGCCGCGGAGAAGTGCATGAGGACCGATCTTGCCTCACCATCCCGGCGTACGCCCTGACGATGCCCAGCCCGACGGGTTCTGGGGTCCCCAGCTTGCGAGGGGAGTGCTTCGGATCGCGGGCACCCAGCGCGGAATGCGGGTTCGACGACCTTGTGTTCGAACAAGTGGATGTCCGCAATCGCATCTACCGCGAAATGCGCGACACTATGTGCCAGGAGGCGAGGCAATGGCTGAGAACGCCGATAAACCAGAACAGCACTACCACCCCGAGCAGACCGGGATGTATGAGCTGGAGTTTCCCGCACCGCAGCTGTCCTCGGCAGATGGCACCGGGCCGGTGATGATCCACGCCCTGGAGGGCTTTTCGGACGCCGGGCATGCGATCCGGCTGGCCGCGCAGTACCTGAAGAACAATCTGGACACCGAGCTGGTGGCGTCGTTCGCCATCGACGAACTGCTGGACTACCGGTCGCGACGGCCGCTGATGACGTTCAAGACCGACCACTTCACGGCCTACGAGGAGCCCGAGCTCAACCTGTACGCCCTGCACGACAGCGTCGGCACACCATTTCTGCTGCTCGCGGGCATGGAGCCGGATCTGCGCTGGGAGCGATTCATCACGGCAGTTCGGCTGCTGGCCGAACGGCTGGGTGTTCGCCGGGTGATCGGCCTGGGCACCATCCCGATGGCGGTGCCGCACACCCGTCCCATCACGATGACGGCGCACGCCAACGACAAGGAATTGATCGCCGACCACACCCCGTGGGTGGGTGAGGTTCAGGTCCCGGGCAGCGTGTCGAACCTGCTGGAGTTCCGGATGGCCCAGCACGGTCACGAGGTGGTCGGCTTCACCGTGCACGTCCCGCACTATCTGGCGCAGACGGACTACCCGGCGGCCGCCGGGGCGCTGCTCGCCGAGGTCGCCAAGAACGGCTCGCTGCAAATCCCGCTGGTCGAGCTGACGCAGGCCGCAGTCGAGGTGCACGACAAGATAACCGAACAGGTCCAGGCGAGCAGCGAAGTCGCTCAAGTGGTGGAGGCGTTGGAGCGACAGTACGATGCGTTCGTCGCCGCTCAGGAGAACCGGTCGCTGCTGGCGCGTGATGAGGATCTACCCAGCGGAGACGAGCTCGGTGCCGAGTTCGAACGGTTCCTCGCACAACAGGCCGGTGACAAGAACAAGGACGACGACAACTAGCCGCACCCGGCCCGACAACGAAGTTGGCGAACATGACCGTGACGACACAGGCGGCGCAATGAGCGAGCGAAAGCCTAACCTGCGCACCGTGCGCGAACTGACACCGTCGCTGCAGTTCCGCACCATCCACGGATACCGCCGCGCGTTCCGGGTGGCCGGCTCCGGCCCGGCGATTATGCTCATTCATGGCATCGGCGACAACTCCACCACGTGGAGCACCGTGCAGACCAAGCTGGCGCAACGGTTCACCGTCATCGCTCCCGATCTATTGGGTCACGGCCAGTCCGACAAGCCACGGGCGGACTACTCGGTCGCCGCGTACGCGAACGGCATGCGCGACCTGTTATCCGTCCTCGACATCGACGAGGTCACCGTCGTCGGTCACTCGCTCGGTGGCGGCGTGGCGATGCAATTCGCTTATCAGTTCCCGCAATTGGTCGAACGGCTCATCCTCGTGGGCGCGGGTGGAGTGACCAAGGACGTCAACGTCGCGCTGCGCTTTGCCTCGTTGCCGATGGGCAGTGAGGCGCTGGCGCTGCTGCGGTTGCCGCTGGTGCTGCCCGCGTTACAGGCGGTCGGCCGCATCGCCGGCGCCCTGTTCGGATCCACCGGCCTCGGCCGCGACCTGCCCGACGTGCTGCGCATCCTGGCCGACCTGCCCGAGCCGACCGCCTCGTCGGCGTTTGCCCGCACCCTGCGTGCCGTCGTCGACTGGCGCGGCCAGGTGGTCACCATGCTCGACCGATGTTATTTGACGCAATCGGTTCCCGTGCAACTGATTTGGGGCTCGCACGATTCGGTGATACCGGTAAGCCACGCCCGGATGGCGCACGCCGCGATGCCCGGTTCGCAGTTGGAGACCTTCGAAGGCTCCGGGCATTTTCCGTTCCATGACGATCCCGACCGCTTCGTCGAGGTCGTCGAGCGGTTCATCGATTCCACCGATCCCGCGGTGTACGACCAGGACTACCTTCGCGGTCTGCTGCGCGCAGGGATCAGCGAGGGGGCTATCTCCGGTCCCGTCGACACGCGTGTCGCCGTGCTCGACGCGATGGGCGCCGACGAGCGCAGCGCCACCTGATTGGCGACCACGTAGCATCGGCCACATGGCCATCGACGTGACAGTGCTACGCGTTTTCACCGACCGGGACGGCAACTTCGGCAACCCCCTCGGCGTCGTTGACGCCAGCCAGGCCGAGCCCGACGAGCGCCAGCGGATAGCGACCCAATTGGGCTACAGCGAAACGATATTCATCGATGTGCCGGAGTCAGGTGCGAACACGGCGCACGCGCGCATCTACACCCCGGCCACGGAGCTGTCGTTTGCGGGGCATCCGACGGTGGGCGCTTCTTGGTGGCTGCGCGATCGCGGCACCCCTATTCATACGTTGCAGGTGCCTGCGGGAATCGTGCAGGTCACGTACGAGGACGACCTCACCGCGGTCAGCGCCCGCTCGGAGTGGGCGCCGGAGTTCGCCATTTATGACCTCGAGTCCACCGATGCGCTCCTTGCCGCGGACCCGGAGGACTACCCCGACGACATCCAGAACTATCTGTGGACGTGGACCGACCGCGAGCGCGGCGTAATTCGATCGCGGATGTTCGCGGCCAATCTCGGGGTGCCCGAGGACGAGGCGACTGGGGCCGCGGCCGTGCGGATCACCGACTACCTCAGCCGCGACCTGACCATCGTGCAGGGCAAGGGCTCGGTGATCGATACCCAGTGGAGCCCTGAAGGCTGGGTGCGCATCGCCGGCCGCGTCGCAAGCGACGGGGTGAAGCAGATCGACTGACCAGAGCCGTGGGCTCAGCCCTGTGCGGGCACCTCGCGGGCGGCGCGCAGCGCCTCGATCTCCCGCTCGAAGTCTTCGGCCGACTCGAACGACCGGTAGACCGAGGCGAATCGCAGATAGGCCACCTCGTCGAGTTCGCGTAGCGGCCCAAGGATCGCCAACCCTACTTCATGGCTGGGCACTTCGGGTGAGCCCGTGGCTCGCACGGCGTCTTCCACCTGCTGGGCGAGCAGATTCAGCGCGTCGTCATCGACCTGTCGCCCCTGGCAGGCCCGCCGCACACCCCGGATGACCTTCTCGCGGCTGAACGGCTCGGTGACCCCGCTGCGCTTGACGACCGCCAGCACCGCCGTCTCCACCGTGGTGAACCGCCTGCCGCACTCGGGGCATGATCTGCGCCGCCGAATCGCCTGGCCCTCGTCCGTTTCGCGGGAGTCCACCACCCGCGAATCAGGATGACGGCAGAACGGACAATGCATAACCGCTCCTTCGCCGCGACGACCGACAGCTACCTCGAACCTCTTCGAGCGTACCTGCGTGCCACCGCCGGAGCCTAGCGCCGGTGCGATTCGGGCACTTGTCGTCGACGCGTCTACTGAAGGCGTTGTGCGGCAATATCTTTCACCGCTCACGGTGTGTCTAATCGCCGATGGGCGCGATGAGCGTCTGACCGGCGTCAAGCGCCACCGAGTCGAGCTGGTTGAGCTCGCGGATGCGCTCGACGACCTGACCGACCGGCGCGTCGGGGGCGACCCGATGGGCCACCTGCTGCAGCGTCTCCCCTGTCTGCACCTGGATGACGGCCAGCCGGCCCGGCACCGGCCCGTCGCCTCCGGTCACCCCGCCAAGCTGGGCGACCAGCCCGAGCCACACCGTGATGCCCGACGCGATGAGCGCGAGCACCACCGTGGTGGCGGGCGTGATGGGCCGCCGGCGATGCGACGCCCGCGACATCAACACGCCTGTACCCCGGTAGCGCAGCGGCGCCCCGCCTGGCCGGTTCGACCGCGGCCGCCGCCGGGTGCTGCCCGGCCGCAACCCGGGCCTGACCACCGAATCTCCCTGGATTTCTCGGGTGTCGAGGATCGTCATCTGCCTGCCTTCCGCTCTGGCTTGTTCGCTCGTGTGTTCGAACATACTCGCTCACTTGTTCGATTTATAGAACATGTGATCGAACTGTTGCCAAACGATACGGCGGCCCACCGACAAATTTCCGCGGCGTGCTCTGGCCAGACGCCGAGATGCGACACGCCTCGAACACATGTTTGATTATTGGATCGACGCGGACTACATTCGGCGCCATGAGCGACGACACGGACAGTTCTGACGGCACGGAAACCACTGGCGGACGCCGACTCGACACCGGTCTGACCGAGCGTCAGCGCACCATCCTCGACGTCATTCGCGCCTCGGTGACCAACCGGGGCTATCCGCCGAGCATCAGGGAGATCGGCGATGCGGTCGGCCTCACGTCGACGTCGTCGGTGGCGCATCAGCTGCGGACGCTGGAGCGCAAGGGCTATCTGCGCCGCGATCCCAATCGTCCGCGCGCCGTCGACGTGCGCGGCGCCGACGACGGTGTGACGCCCATCGTCGCCACCGACGTTGCGGGGTCCGACGCGCTACCGGAACCCACCTTCGTGCCGGTGCTCGGCCGCATCGCCGCCGGCGGGCCGATCCTTGCCGAGGAAGCCGTCGAAGACGTGTTCCCGCTTCCGCGCGAACTGGTCGGCGAGGGCTCGTTGTTCCTGCTCAAGGTGGTCGGTGACTCCATGGTCGACGCGGCCATCTGCGACGGCGACTGGGTGGTCGTGCGTCAGCAGAACGTCGCCGACAACGGCGACATCGTCGCGGCGATGATCGACGGCGAGGCAACGGTCAAGACGTTCAAGCGAACCCGCGGTCAGGTGTGGCTGATGCCGCACAACCCGGCGTTCGATCCCATCCCGGGAAATGACGCGGCCGTGCTCGGCAAGGTCGTCACCGTGATCCGAAAGATCTAGCCGTTTAGTTGGCCCTGACGAAGCCGTTCGTACGGGCGAGTTCCTCACTGACGAACCAGATTTCGGCGCGCGCGTCGTCGTAGAGCGTACCGCCGGGCGCCCAGTACAGACCCGACTTGGTGTCGGCCTTGATCGGGTAGCCCTCCGGCGCCTCGTCAGGGTCGTCGAGAGGCAAGTGGAGCGCCGTACCGTTCGGTGCCGGCTCGTCGATCTCGATCCGCGCGTGGCGCCCGGTGTCGGTCAGCGGGTCGCGGTCAGCGGGAGTCGGCACGCGGGTCGGCGCGGTGTCCACTGCGTCCTGATCTTCCGCTTCCTCTTCCGCTTCCTCTTCCGCTTCCTGTTCCGCTTCCTCTTCCGCTTCCTGTTCCGCTTCCTGTTCCGTTTCCTGTTCCGCTTCTGCTTGCGCTTCCGCTTGCGGCGCAACGGTTTCCGGCACCGCAGCAGGTTCCCGCGTCGTGTCGGCGTCTTCGGCGGCCTGCGGCGCGCCCCAGTAACTCGCCGACGCAAAAGCGTCAGACCCCGACGTCGCCGTGCCGCCGAAGCTCTCCCGTGAATAGCCGTCACCGAACAGCGGCGCCACGGTGCCGTCGTGGTCGTCTGACAAGGGTTGACCGCCCGTCGCCGGTGCGGCTTCCAATGCCGCAGGGCCGCCATGGCCGTACTCGTCATCGCCGGTGTCGAACGGCTCGTCGTCGCGACCGCGGCGGCGATTGCGCATCGCCGCAAAGGCCACCAGCCCGGCCAACACCAGCACCGGGACGATCGCGAGCAGCCACCACCAGCTCCACGCGAACCACTTCTTGCCGTGGGTGTTCGAGGCCTGCGCGTTAGCGGCGGGCGCCTTGTTCACGTCCTGACCCGGCACCTGCAGACCACCCAGCTGGCCCGCCAGATTTGACGGCTCCGTGCTGAACGAGTTCTTCGATCGATCCCAGGAGATGACACCACCACTGAACCGCTGGGTGATCACATTGCCGTTCTCGGTCTGGTCGGCCATCGGTGCGCCCAGCGGACCCGTTGCGCCGCCCAGCTTGTCCCACGCGGCGTTCATCGCGCCGCGCACGATGACGGCGCCGTAGTCAGGCGTCCAGAAGATGACCGGCTGGTCCTTGGCGGAGAAGGTGCTCATCCGGCTCTCGGTGGCCAATCCGCCGTCGACCTCGCTGGACGTCGGCAAGCCCAAATCGCCCTGCGGTCCACCGGAGCTCTCGTATTTCGCCAGCACCTGGCCCGTGACGACGTTGGCCCCGGTGGCGGGGCTGTAGAAGATCTTGCCGCCCGCGAAGTTCTGACCAAGCCCGTCGGAACCGATCGGGTACGGGTCACCCTGCGCGGCGCCGAGCGGGCCCAGCGGCCCCCCGGCGGCCCGCCTGGCCGCATTGATCGCCGATACGGGGTCGTCCGGGATCTGCAGGTCGGAGAGCTGTCCAGCGAGCTCGGGGGGGACCGTTGTGAAGGTCTTGGCCTTCCTGTCGTAGGTCAGCTCACCGCCGCTGAATTTCTGTGTGACGAGGTTGCCGCGATAGGTCTCGTCATCGGTGGGCACGCCGAGTTGGCCCGCCGAGCCGCCGAGTTTGTCCCACGCTGCGTTGATCGGCCCGCGAACGACTCGCGCGCCGGTGTCCGGGGTCCAGAAGATCACCGGATTGTCGGCGGCGCTGAACGTCGAATTGCGGCTGTCCGGCGCGCGCCCTGCGCCCTCGTCGATCGTGGGGAACCCCAGGTCGCCGTCCGCGGGGCCGCCGAGCGACATGTACTTGTCCAGGATCGCGCCGGTCATGATGTGGGCTCCGGTGGCAGGCGTGAAGAAGATCTTGCCGCCAGGGAAGTTCTGGCCGAAACCGTCTCCCGCCGGGTAGACGCCGCCGTCCTTGGGCCCGAGCGACCCGGTATCGCCGCCTGCGGCCTGCCATGCCGCAGTGATGGCGGCATCGGCGTCGTCCTGCGGAGTGGCCTTCGCGACCGGCGACAGCAAGCCGAGCGCGGCCACCGCCAGCAGACCGATGGCCACCCGACCAAGCGCTGTGCGGCCCACGGTCCGCTGCCCCGTCATTTATCCTCCCGCGGTCGGCGCAAACTCCTGCGATGAGTATCGCGTCCGTCAACTTTGCGTCAGCGGACGTCAATTACCAAGGACCATCGCCGATGTTGGAGAGAAAATACCTGCCCGGCAGTGGGCGGTGCACACGACGGCCGAGGCTCGACACCGAGGCTCGACACCGAGGCTCGTCATCAGGCCACGGCGTCAAACGCCGAGGCTGCGGCCGATTATCTCCTTCATGATCTCCGTCGTACCGCCGTAGATCGTCTGCACGCGTGCGTCGAGATAAGCCCTCGCGACCGGATATTCACGCATGTAGCCGTAGCCGCCGTGTAGTTGCAGGCAGCGGTCGATGAGATGGACCTGCTTTTCGGTGGAGTACCACTTCGCCATCGCCGCCTGTTCGGCCGTCAGCTTCTCCTCGAGGTGCAACTTGATGAACTCGTCGACCATCACTCGCACCACGGTCGCTTCGGTCGCCAGCTCGGCGAGCAGGAACCGGCTGTTCTGCTGGCTGCCGATGGGACGGCCAAAAGCCTTGCGCTCCTTGGTATATTGCAGCGTCTGCTCGAGCACCGCCTCCATCGCCGCGGCCGCCATCACCGCGATGGCGATGCGCTCCTGCGGAAGGTTCTGCATCAGATAGATGAAGCCCTGCCCCTCCTCACCGAGCAGGTTCTCGGCGGGGACCTTCACGTCGGTGAACGACAACTCGGCAGTGTCCTGCGCGTCGAGACCGATCTTGTCGAGTTTGCGCCCGCGCTCGAAACCCTCCATCCCGCGCTCGACGACGAGCAGCGAGAAGCCCATCGCACCCTTGTCGGGGTCGGTGCAGGCAACCACGATCACCAGGTCGGCGTTGATCCCATTGGTGATGAAGGTCTTCGCGCCGTTGAGGATGTAGTGGTCGCCCTCTTTGACGGCGCGGGTCTTGATGCCCTGCAGGTCGCTTCCGGTGCCGGGCTCGGTCATCGCGATCGCGGTGATGATCTCACCGGTGCAGAACTTCGGCAGCCAGCGTGCTTTCTGCTCATCGTTGGCCAGTCGCAGCAGGTAGGGCTCGACCACGTCGTTGTGCAGGCCGAAGCCGATGCCGCTGTAGCGGCCCGCCGTGGTCTCCTCGGTGATGATCACGTTGTAGCGGAAGTCGGGATCGCCACCGCCGCCATACTCCTCGGGCACTGCCATACCCAGAAAGCCCTGCTTACCGGCCTCCAGCCAGACGCCGCGGTCGACGATCTTCTCCTGCTCCCACTCCTCGTGATACGGCGCCACGTGGCGGTCGAGGAACCCGCGATAGGACTCGCGGAACAGATCGTGTTCGGGCTCGAAGAGGGTGCGGTCGTATTTGACGACGCTGCCCATGGCTGACCTCCTGAACTGGTACCGGCTGTTACCGCTAAAATACCCCATCCAACCGGATGGTTGGTCGAGGGGCGCTGGGCGCGTCACCGACCGGAGAACGTCGAGGGTCGGCCCTAAACTCGCGTCGTATGACCCACACCCCGACGAGCCTCACTCACTGGGGCGGGTTTTCAGCGGGCATCGAATCCGGCGACATCGCGTCCGTGACGCCGCTCGACGGCGACACCGACCCGTCGCCGCTGCTGGGCAACCTGCCCGGCGCCGTCCGGCACCGCTCGCGCATCGCCACTCCCGCGGTGCGTCGCGGCTGGCTGCGCGACGGGCCCGGCCCGAGCACCCGCCGCGGCGCCGACGAGTTCGTCGCCGTCTCGTGGGACGAGCTCACCGACCTCCTGGCCGGCGAACTGCGCCGCGTCGTCGACACCCACGGCAACGAGGCGATCTACGGCGGCTCGTACGGCTGGGCCAGCGCCGGACGGTTCCACCACGCCCAGAGCCAGGTGCATCGATTCCTCAAACTCCTTGGCGGGTACACCTTTTCGCGGCATTCCTACAGTCTCGGCGCCACCGGCGTCATCATGCCGCGGGTGGTCGGCACCCACGACGATCTGTTCAAGCGGTCCACAGCGTGGGAGGTCATCGTCGAACACACCGATCTGCTGGTGTGTTTCGGCGGCCTGGCGATGAAGAACACCGGCATCAACCATGGCGGGACCACAGGCCATCCGGCCCGTGACGCGCTGCGGCGGTTCCGCGATCGCGGCGGACGCATCGTGTCGTTCTCACCGCTGCGCGACGACGTGGAGGGCGACTGCGAATGGCATGCGCCCGTGCCCGGCACCGACGTGGCGATCATGCTGGCGCTGGCCCACGTGCTGGCCACCGAATCATTGGCCGACCGGGAGTTTCTCAGCACGTACTGCACCGGTTACGACCGCTTCGAGCGCTACCTGCTGGGTCGTGACGACGGCATCGCGAAGTCGCCCCAGTGGGCATCGAAGATCTGCGGCCTGCCCGCGGACGTGCTGACCGCGCTGGCGCGGCGCATGGCGGCGGGGCGCACGATCGTGACGGTCAGCTGGTCGCTGCAGCGGATCAGGCACGGCGAGCAGGCGCCGTGGATGGGCCTGACGCTCGCGGCGATGCTGGGCCAGATCGGTCTTCCCGGAGGCGGTTTCGGGCACGGCTACGGCTCGATGAACGAACCCGGATTGCCACCACTGCGCTTCGGCCTGCCCGCCCTGCCGCAGGGCTACAACCCAGTGCAGACGTTCATCCCGGTCGCGGCGATCAGCGATATGCTGCTGCATCCCGGCGAGCCGTTCGAGTACAACGGCCTGCGGCTGACGTACCCCGACATCAAGTTGGTCTACTGGGCAGGCGGCAACCCGTTTCACCATCACCAGAACATTCCGCGGCTGCGGCGCGCGCTCGGCCGCGTCGACACCGTCGTGGTACATGACCCGTATTGGACGGCGATGGCCAAACACGCGGACATCGTCGTGCCGTCCACCACCTCCTTCGAGCGCGACGACTACTCCGGGTCGCGCAACGACCCGCTGTTCATGGCCATGCCGAAGCTGACCGAGCCGTACGCGGAATCCCGGGACGACTACACGACATTCGCGGCACTGGCCGAAGCGCTCGGGTTCGGTCAGCAGTTCACCGAAGACCGCACGGCGTGGCAGTGGCTGGCGCACTTGTACGACAAGTGGGCGGCGGGAGTGGATTTCGCGGTGCCGTCGTTCGACGAGTTCTGGCGGCTGGGACAGCTGCGATTGCCGACCGTGGACGGGCTGACGTTGCTGGCCGACTTCCGTGCCGACCCGAACACCCACCGGCTGAACACGCCGAGCGGGCGCATCGAGATTTTCTCCGATGACATCGACGGGTTCGGCTACGACGATTGCGCCGGCCATCCGGCGTGGTTCGAGCCGTCCGAATGGCTCGGCGGCACGCGCGCAGTCGCCTATCCGTTACACCTGCTCGCGAACCAGCCTGCCACCCGGTTGCACAGCCAGCTGGATATCGGTCCGGTCAGCCGGAGCTCGAAAGTGCGAGGGCGCGAACCGATCCGGATGCATCCCGTCGACGCCGCGAGTCGCGGTCTCGTTGACGGAGACGTGGTGCGGGTGTTCAACGACCGCGGTGCCTGCCTGGCAGGCCTAGTGGTCGACGATCGCCTGCGTCGGGACGTCGTGCAACTGTCGACCGGCGCATGGTTCGACCCGGCCGACCCCGCCGACCCGGATGCGATGTGCGTGCACGGTAATCCCAACGTGCTCACCGACGACGTGGGCACGTCGCGGCTGGCCCGCGGCTGCACCGGCGCACATGTGCTGGTGCAGGTGGAGAAGTTCACCGACCCGCTGCCGGAGGTGCGCGCGCATGAACCTCCGGTGATCATCGACCGATGACCGAGGCGCTGACCGTCGAAGAACGCGGGCGGACAATCACGTTCACGTTCGACGACATGATGCGCTTCCACGGCGTCCACTCTCCCGCTGGTGTGGCCATGGCGTTCAAGGTGATGCAGCGTGCCTTCGCGGCGCTCTCCCCCGGCGGTCCACCCGAACGCCGATCGATCGTCGTGCGCACCGCTTTTCGCGGTCCAGGCGCGCGTGACGGATTCGAGGCGGTGACGCGCGCGGTGTCCGACGGCCGCTACGTTGTCGACCGCACGCTGTTGAGGGCCGACCGCGGTCGGCTGCTGGAGGACTTCGTGTTCGTGCTCGAGATCGGCGGCCGCACTGCGACTCTGCTGCTGCGCGACGGATTCGTCACCGACGAGTTCATCGACCTGGCCCGCGCCGAGAACCGCAGCGACACGCAGGAACGACGACTCGACGAGTTGAAAGCAGAACTCGCACAGCGCGTCGTAAGCACCGCGTCAAACGATGTGTTCGACGTCGCCTGACCGAAGTGAGCTGGCACACCCTATGTTTGCCCATACGCAGTTCTGGGGAACCCAGCCCTCACGGATCGGTTCTGACAGGAGGGTAGAACTATGTCGGAGAAGAACAGCGGGCCCGAAGAGGCCGTCAAGGGCGTTGTCGAAGGTGTGAAGGGCAAGGCCAAAGAGGTGGCCGGTGCCGTCGCCGGACGTGATGATCTGTACCGCGAAGGCAAGGCCCAGCAGGACAAGGCCGACGCGCAGCGCAACGCCGCGCAGAAGGAGGCCGAGGCCGAAAGCGCCCGCGCCGCGGCTAAGGTCGCCGAAAAGCGCCAGGAGGCCGAACAGCGGTAATCGACACCGAACACAGCGGACGCCAAGGCAGCCATTGTGCGCCTTGGCGTCCGTTGATGTCTCAGAACGCTTTCGCCGTCAGATGGCTATCAAGTCCCCGGCGAACGAGTAGGGCGGCTATGAGCAAAGTCAGTCAGCCAAGCGGCGGCGTGCGTGGCGGCGACGTCCTTCGCGCCCCGGTTGCCTCGAATGCGGCGGCCAGGCGCAGCAACGCGACGTCGTCGTAGGCGCGCCCAGCGAACGTGAGCCCGACCGGCATGCCGATGTCGTCCATGGTGCCCATCGGCACGGTCACCGTGGGGATGCCGAGGTGCCTTATCGCCAGGTTCCCGTTGGCCACCCAGACGCCGTTGCGCCACCCGAGATCGGCCGAGGACTCGTTGACGTCCATGTCCGAGGGACCGACATCCGCCACCGCGGGGAAGACGACCGCGTCCAGGCCGAGACCGGCCATCCACTCCTCGAGGTCCACCCGCCGCGTCTCTTCGAGTCCTCGCAGACCCTCCTCAAGGTGAGGGATTTCGAGGTATGACTCGACGGGGTGATCCCTTACGTGGGCCGGATAGCTTGCGATGTCGTCGTCGAATCCGGTGTAGCGGTCGGGCAGCGCTCCCTGCGGATGCGGGAAGATGCGTGAGCCGTCCACGCCGGCAAGGCGGTTCAGCGCGGGATCGCCGTTGTCATCGAGGAAGTCGTCCCACGCCCAGGCGCTGAGGTCGAGGAGCTCCCTGGCCAGATACTCGGTACTCACCAGGCCACGTGTGAAAATCGTTGGCGCGCCTGGCCGGTCGCCTTCGTAGTTGCTCACCGCCGGACAGTCGACGTCCACGACCTCGGCGCCTGCCGCCGCGAGGGCGCGACGTGCCGCATCGAACAACCTGAGTACCGATGGCCGCGTTTGGATGCGCTGACCGGTCGGTCCGCCGATCCCCGGTGTCCGACCCGGCTCTGCGGTCCCGGCGTCGGGGTCGGCGTTGATGTACATGCGCGGCACGCCGAATCGTCGCCCGGCCAGCACCTGGTGCGCCTCGTCGCGACCCGTCGGCCGCAACTGCGGATACGAGGTCGGCCGCAAATCGCCGGGGCGGGGCAGCGTGACCCAGGGCTGGCTGCGCCAGAAATCTCCGCGCACATTCTCATCGTCGGCGACGATCACGTCGAGCACTTCGAGCATGTCGGCCATCGTCCTGGTATGTGGCACAACGACATCCATCGTCGGCACCAGGGGCCAGCCACCTCGCGTGGAGATGATGCCGCGCGACGGCGTGTACGCGCACAGTGCATTGTTGGACGCAGGAGCCCGACCCGACGACCACGTCTCCTCGCCAATGCCGAAGGCGCAGAACGACGCCGCGGTGGCGGTGCCCGATCCATTCGACGAGCCGGAGCCGAACGCAGCGGTGAGGTAGTCAGCGTTGTAGGGGCTTTCCGCGCGGCCGTATACCCCACGCTGCATGCCGCCATTGGCCATCGGCGGCATGTTGGTCAGACCGATCAGGACCGCGCCGGCGTCACGCAGCCGCTCGATCACGAACGAGTCCTTCTGCGCTACCAGGTCGGCGAACGCCGGACTGCCTGCCGCCGCGGTGAGTCCGCGCGCGAGGTAACTGTCCTTGGCGGTATAGGGAATTCCGTCCAACGGACCGCGTGTCCGGCCGCTGCTGCGGCGTGCGTCGGACGCCTCGGCGTCGGCGCGGGCCTGCGGGTTCAGCACCACGACGGCGTTCAACCGGATCCCCGCGTGGTCATAAGCCGCGATCCGCTCCAGGTAATTGTCGAGCAGACCGACCGCGGTCACCCGGCCCGAGTCGAGCGCCTCCCGTAGCTCTACGATGGGCGCTTCGACGACGTCGAACGGTGAGCTCACTGGCGGCACTCAGAAGGTCGCGTACTCGCGCAGGCTGGCCGCCAACGGGATCGGCACGCGCGCCTTGATTCTGGTGCCCTCGGCGGTGTGCTCGGTGGCGTCCACTCGCCCGTCGGCATGCACCTTGTTGACCAGGTCGCCGCGGTCATACGGAATCGTCACGTCGACGACGGTGTCGGTAGGGGTGATCAGCTCGGCCATCCGCTGTTGCAGGCGCTCCAGGCCGTCGCCGGTGCGCGCGGACACGAACACCGCGTCGGGCAGCGCCCGGCGCAGCTGCGCAAGCGTTAGCCCGTCCGCCGCGTCAATCTTGTTGACCACCAACAACTCCAGGGCCGGCTGGCTTTCGTGATCGGCAATGACTTCGTTGAGCACCTGACGAACCGCGTTGATCTGCGCCAGCGGGTTGACATCCGAACCGTCGACCACATGCACCAACAGGTCGGCGTCGACGACCTCTTCCAGCGTCGAGCGGAACGCCTCGACAAGCTGGGTCGGCAGATGCCGGACGAACCCCACCGTGTCGGTGAGCACGAACGGCCTGCCGTCCGCGAATTCGCCACGCCGCGTTGTCGGTTCGAGCGTGGCGAACAACGCGTTCTCGACCAGGACACCGGCCCCGGTCAGCGCATTGAGCAGGCTGGACTTGCCTGCGTTGGTGTAGCCGACGATCGCTATCGACGGCACGTCGCTGGCGAGCCGCTTGCTTCGCTGGGTATCGCGGGCATGTTTCATCGCGCGAATGTCGCGGCGCAGCTTGGTCATTCGCTCGCGGATACGACGGCGGTCGGTCTCGATCTTCGTCTCACCGGGGCCGCGCAGGCCCACGCCGCCGCCGCTGCCGCCCGCACGCCCACCGGCCTGCCGCGACATCGACTCGCCCCAGCCGCGCAGTCTTGGCAGCATGTACTCCATCTGGGCGAGCGTCACCTGCGCCTTGCCTTCACGACTGGTGGCATGCTGGGCGAAGATGTCGAGAATGAGCGCGGTGCGGTCGATGACCTTGACCTTGACCGCCTTCTCCAGCGCGGTCAGCTGGGCGGGACTCAACTCACCGTCGCAGATCACGGTGTCGGCGCCGGTGGCGAGCACAACCTCGCGCAACTCCTGCGCCTTCCCCGAGCCGATGTAGGTCGACGGGTCGGGCTTGTCGCGGCGCTGAATCAGGCCCTCGAGCACCTCCGAACCGGCGGTTTCGGCGAGCGCGGCGAGTTCGGCCAGGCTGGCCTGGGCGTCGGCGGCGCTGCCTTCGGTCCACACGCCGACAAGCACGACGCGTTCCAGCCGTAGTTGCCGGTACTCGACCTCGGAGACGTCGGCCAGTTCGGTGGACAGCCCGGCGACCCGGCGCAGGGCTGTGCGGTCCTCGAGGGCCAGCTCACCGGCGCTGGGTGTGTCGTTGACAGGAAAATCGGGATAAGTCATAGGCGATAACAGATTTGCACGGTTAGGCACACTCGTGCACTGGAATTAACGTTGCGCAATGCGCCACCATTCCTCCGCCAACTCGCCCCGCGCGACCAGCACCGACGGACCGCGGAGATAACTGCTCGCGTCGGTGACCGTGACCGTGACTTCCCCACCGGGAATGCGCACCCGCAGCGTGCCCGTTGTCGCGCCCTCGAAAGCCAGCGCCGCAACGGCGGCGGCGACTGTTCCGGTGCCACACGATCGAGTCTCTCCGACACCTCGCTCGTGTACCCGCATCGACACCGCCCCACTGTGCGGCGCCGTCAAGACCTCGACGTTCACGCCTTCTGGAAACTGAGCGCGATCGAACGAAACCGGCGCCGCGACGTCCAGGGCCGCAAGCTCGCCGAGGGTCAGATCGGGGTCGACGCACGCCAGGTGGGGGTTGCCCACATCGACGGCCAGTCCGGCGAACGGCCGGCCGCCGACGATCGCCTCACTCGTGCCGAGCTGGTTGGTCTTGCCCATCTCCACCGTCACGTCCGCGGTGGTGTCGTCCCACTCGTGCAGCACCACCGGGCGTGGCCCGGCCAGCGAGCCGACAATGAACTCATCGCGGCTCTCCAGGCCGCTGGCCCGCAGGTAATGCGCGAACACCCGAACACCATTGCCGCACATCTGCGCGATGGAGCCGTCGGCGTTGCGGTAGTCCATGTACCAATCGCCGGCTGCAACGCCCTCTGGCAGCCGGTCGAACACGCCGGCCGCCATCGCCGCCTCGGCCTTCGTCACCCGCAGCACGCCGTCGGCGCCAAGGCCCCGGCGACGGTCGCACAGCGCGGTCACCGCGGCCGGCGTCAACGACAACCGGCCATCGGGGTCGGGCAACAGCACGAAGTCGTTCTGCGTGCCGTGGCCTTTGGCGAACATCACCAGCTCAGGATACGTGCCGCCAGATCCGCAGCGTGTGCTGGACATTGTCGGGTTCGCTGCCGTCGAGCCACGCGATGCGGTGATCGCGGCGGAACCACGAGCGTTGGCGGCGGACGTAGCGGCGGGTCCCGAAGTACGTCGGCTCGCGCGCCGCTGACCCGTCGCCGCCCTGGTCGAGGTCTGCGATCACCTGGGCGTATCCCAGCGCCCGCGATGCGGTGACGCCGTCACGCAGGCCCACCTCCAGCAGCGCACGGACCTCGTCGACGAGGCCGTCGGCGAACATCTTGTCGGTCCGCTGCGCCAGCCGCTCATCGAGAAGCGCTGTGTCCCAATCCAATCCGATGATCGCCGTGTCCCAGCGAGGCGTACCTATCACCGGCGCCGACGCGGCGAACGGTTGTCCCGTCAGCTCGACGACCTCCAGCGCCCGCACGATGCGGCGGCCATCGGTTGGCAGTATCGAGGACGCGGCGTCGGCGTCGACCCCGGCGAGCTCGCGATGCAACGCGCCGACACCGATCTCGACCAGCCGCCCCTCCCACTTGGCCCGGACGGTGGCGTCGGTCGCGGGGAACGACCATTCGTCGAGCAGCGACTGGATGTACATCATCGACCCGCCGACGACGACCGGGACCGCGCCGCTGGCGGCGATCGCCTCGATATCGGCGGCCGCGGCGTGTTGATAGCGGGCGACGGTCGCCGTCTCGGCTACGTCGAGGACGTCGAGCTGGTGGTGCGGGACGCCGCGGCGCTCGGTTACCGGCAGTTTCGCGGTGCCGATGTCCATGCCGCGGTAGAGCTGCATGGCGTCGGCGTTCACGATCTCCCCGCCGACCTGTTCGGCGACGGCCAGCGCGAGCGCGGACTTGCCGGTGCCGGTTGGGCCGATGATCGCGATCGGTCGTGTCATGGCTGCCAGACGCCGACGAAATAGCCGACACCGTAGGGCGCGCCGCGATAGAGCTCCTTGGCTGACCGCGGCTTGGGTCCCGGACGAGAGGAGGACGAAGATACCCCGGTCATGCCGGCCAGCACCTGGTAGGCGACCCGGCCGACGATGGTTTCGGGCAGCCGGGTCAGCCCGGCGGCATCGCCCGCGGCGAGCGCGTCGTCAAGCGCGGCCTGCGTGGGGATCGAGTCGGGCTCGTAGCCGCCGGGCGCGGGCGGGGTGAGGGTGTGCGCGCCGTCTGCGACCACGAGGACGCCGATCGGGTCGACCGCCTCGTCGATCTGCGCGCGCAGTCGGCGACCGCGGGCCAGCGCCGCGTCGGCGTCGTGTTCGGCGGTGTACACCCGCACCTCTGCACGTGCGTCGGGCCTGGCCTGGCCGCGGACCCAACCCGCGATCAACGCGCACAGTGGCATTTCGGCGGGTGTGTCGGCGGCGCCGGGTGACAGCGTCACGCGCCGGTCGACGCCGTAGCCCGCGAACGTGCCGACGCTGTCGGGACCCAGCACAGCGTCGAGAGTGCCGACGCCAACGGCGATCCACCGCGGCGGCAGCGATCCTGCGGCCGCGAAGACCGCCCGGCGCAGGTCGGCCAGTTCGCCGGCGGCATCGGCAGCCAGTTCGGGGACCATGACGGGTGCCGATGGGATGATCGCGATGGCGCTCAGCACGCAACCAAACTAATGCTCACACGGGTTGCTTGGTGGCACCGACCGCCTCGCCGCGGGCCAGCGCGGCCGTCGCGACCACCATCACCGCCACCGCGACGATCAGCGTCAGCCAGCCGGCATCGCCGGGCCGCAGCGTCTCGCCGAGCACGACGATGCCGAGCACCGATCCGACCACCGGCTCGGTGACGGTCATGGTCGGCAGCGACGCGGTCAGCGCACCGGCCCGGAACGACGACTGCTGCCAGGCCGTACCCGCTATGGCGACCAGCGCCCAGGCATACAGCTCGGGCGTGCGCAGCAGCGCCCATAGGCCGTCATCGAGGCGGTCCACCACTCCCTTGGTCAGCACCGCGAACAAACCCCACAGCGCGCCGGACACCACTGCCAGCAGCACCGCGCTGGCGGGGCCTGACAACATCCGCGCGCCCACCACGCACAGCACCAAGGCGGGACCGAGCACGGCGATCACCGCCGTCCATGTCTCGAACGACGCCCTGGAGTGCCCCGCGGTCGGATTGCCGACGGTCACGATCACCGCGACGGCCGCGGCGAGCAGGGCAGCCCATGTCCATTCCCAGCGGGTCACCCGCCTGCGCGACAGGCGTGCGTTGATCGGCAGAGCGAACAACAGTGACGTGACCAGAACGGCCTGCACCAACAGCACCGAGCCCAGCCCAAGCGCTGCGGCTTGCAGCGCGAACCCGACCGCCGCGACGACGCTGCCCAGCCACCACCGGCCGTCACGCAGCAACCGCAAGAACAGGTCGACATGGCTGACCGGTTCGTCGGTGACCTCGTGCGCCGAACGCTGGTGGATGACGTCGCCGATGGCGATGAAGAACGCAGCGCCGACGGCGAGTAGGGCGGCGATATCCGCCTTGTCCATCCACGGCCTCCCGTTGTGTTGGGAAAGAGCGTAGGCAAATGCATCGCGAAAGGCGTGGGCACAGGCCGCGGGGACCTGTTTGAATAGCGTTCGAGCTAGTAAGGCGCCGCGTCGCGCGGCAGGTGCGCGGGTCCCCGCGCGGAGGGCAGAGGTAACGGAGATGACGACCAGCGAGCAAGGCGGGCAGTCCGCCGTTCCCAAACCCGCTCCCCGGCCAGGACCGCCGCGGCCAGCCCCCAGTCCCGGGCACCACCCGGCGCCGACGGTCGCTGTACCCGCGTCGAGCGATCCGCACCGATTCGGCCGCGTCGACCCCGACGGCACCGTCTGGCTGATCACCGGATCCGGTGAGCGCGTCATCGGCTCCTGGCAGGCCGGCGATACCGAGGCCGCGTTCGAGCACTTCGGCCGCCGATTCGACGACCTGCACACCGAGGTCGCGCTGATGGAGCGCCGGCTGAAGTCAGGGACGGGCGATGCGCGCAAGATCAAGTCGGCCGCCGCCGCACTCGCCGAAACCCTGCCGGAGGCGCACGTGCTCGGTGACGTCGACGCGCTCGCCGCACGCCTGACCGCGATCGTCGAGCACGCCGACGAAGCCGCCCAGGCGGAGAGGGCCAAGCGCGACGAGTTCCGCGCCGCTCAGACCGCCCGCAAGGAGGCGCTGGCGGCGGAAGCCGAGGATCTGGCCGTGAATTCGAACCAGTGGAAGACGGCGGGCGATCGGCTGCGCGAAATCCTCGAAGAGTGGCGGACCATCAGCGGGCTGGACCGCAAGACCGATGATGCGCTGTGGAAGCGTTACTCGACGGCCAGGGAGAACTTCAACCGGCGCCGCGGCTCGCATTTCGCCGAGCTCGACCGCGACCGCGCCGGCGCCAGGCAGGCCAAGGAGGCACTGTGCGAACGGGCCGAAGAGCTGTCCGGTTCCACGGAGTGGGGCGCCACGAGCGCGGCGTTCCGTGACCTGCTGACCGAATGGAAGGCAGTCGGCCGGGCGGCCAAGGACGTCGACGACGCGCTGTGGCAACGGTTCAAGGGCGCGCAGGACACGTTCTTCGCAGCCCGCAACGCCTCAAGCGCTGAGCGTGACGCCGAGCTCCGGGCCAACGCAGAAGCCAAGGAGGCGCTGCTCGCGGAGGCCGAAAAGGTCGACACCTCGGATCTGGACGCCGCGCGGGCCCAGCTGCGGGCGATCGGCGACAGATGGGATGCGATCGGCAAGGTGCCGCGCGAGCGGGGCGCCGACCTGGAGCGACGGCTGCGCGCAATCGAGAAGAAGGTGCGCGACGCGCCGACCGGAGGCGTCGATCCGGAAGCGCAGGCCAGGGCTGACCAATTCCGTACTCGTGCAGAGCAATTCGAGCGGCAGGCCGAGAAGGCCGCGGCGGCTGGGCGCACCAAGGACGCCGAGGAGGCCCGAGCCAACGCCGAACAGTGGCGTCAGTGGGCCAACGCGGCAGCGGAGGCGCTCGGCAAGCGGGGCTAGCTCGTCTCGGGTCCCGGCCCGTTGTCGGTGTCGTCGGTCTTGGCGGTGTCGTCGCCGAGGGTGTCCAACAAGCCCTTGGTCTGGCGTTCCGCAACTTGCCTGCGGCGTTCCTCCTCCGCCGCGAGCTGCAGCGCGGTGCGCGCCCACACCGCGCGTGCCCAGTTGAACGCCAGCACGATCACCGCGAGCCACGCGATGATCAGGCCGATGCCAGGCCCCGGGTGGTGCGCGGGTGCGGTCTGCCGCGACCACACCGCCAGCAGGCCTGTGAAGGACGCCACGGTTGATCCGGCCAGCGCGATCCACGCCAGGCCCCACCGGCGGGTCAGCAGCGCCAGCATCGAGAAGCCGACGCCGAACACCAGCGCCAGCCAGGTGAACACCCGCGACGGCAATGCGATGCCGTTGCGAATCGCCGCATCGTCGCCCACCAGCACGTCCCAGCCCATGGCGTCGCCGGTGTGCGGCAGCACGAAGGTCAGCAGCAGCACGAAGACTGCGATGGCGATCACCAATGCCCTTGCGCCGGGGTCGATTTCACGCGCCACCCGGCGCTCGGCAGCCTCGATGTCGCCCTTGAAGTCTTCGAAGCCGCCGTTGTTCCGATCGCCAGCGGTCACCGGGCACACCCGGACGAGGTCGGCTGCGGCGCCGGGGCGCCGAGGCCGGGCATGCCGAGGCCGACTCCGGTGCGGGGCTTCTGCCCTGCCGCATGGGCGTCGCCGGCCCTGGTGCGACGGTGGTTCTGTGGGCCGCCGTCGGCGATCAGGTGATGCGGCGCGGCGCCCGTAACGGTAGTGGTGACGATGTCGCCGGGCCGAATATGAAGGCCCGCCGGGTCGAAGTGCACCAGTCGGCCGTCGCGCGCGCGTCCCGACATGCGTGCGGTGCTGGCATCCTTGCGGCCTTCGCCGGTGGCCACCAGCAATTCGACGGTGCGCCCGATCTGCGCGGTGTTCTCCTCCAGTGATATGCGTTCCTGGAGGTCGATGAGTCGCTGATAGCGTTCCTGGACAACGGCTTTCGGCAGTTGCGCATCGAGCTCGGCGGCCGGGGTGCCGGGCCGCTTGGAGTACTGGAAGGTGAAGGCGCTCGAGAACCGCGCCTGCGCAACCACGTCGAGCGTGGCCGCGAAGTCGTCCTCGGTTTCACCGGGGAACCCGACGATGAGGTCGGTGGTGATCGCAGCGTGCGGCATCGCCGCCCGGACACGGTCGATGATGCCGAGATACTTCTCGGCGCGGTAGGACCGTCGCATCGCCCGCAAGATCCGGTCAGAACCGGACTGCAGCGGCATGTGCAGCGTCGGACACACATTCGGTGTTTCCGCCATCGCCTCGATCACGTCGTCGGTGAACTCGGCGGGGTGCGGGGAGGTGAACCGGACCCGCTCGAGGCCGTCGATTCGCCCGCACGCGCGCAACAACTTGGCGAATGCGCCGCGGTCGCGGGGCTGATCGTAATCGGCGAAGGAGACCCCGTAGGCATTCACGTTCTGGCCCAACAGCGTGACCTCGAGTACGCCCTGGTGGACGAGTGTCTGCACTTCGGCCAGCACGTCGCCGGGCCTGCGGTCGACCTCCTTGCCCCGCAACGCGGGCACGATGCAGAACGTGCAGGTGTTGTTGCAGCCGACGGATATCGAAACCCATGCGGCGTATGCGGATTCGCGTGCCGCGGGCAGCGCGGACGGGAATTCCTCCAGCGCCTCGACGATTTCGACCTGGGCTTCGCGGTTGTGTCGGGCGCGGTCGAGCAGCGCCGGCAGGGACCCGATGTTGTGGGTGCCGAACACCACGTCGACCCACGGGGCCTTTTTGAGGACGGTGTCGCGGTCCTTCTGCGCCAGACAGCCGCCGACGGCGATCTGCATATCGGGATCGGCCTGCTTGCGTGGGGCGAGATGACTGAGGTTGCCGTACAGCTTGTTGTCGGCATTCTCGCGGACCGCGCAGGTGTTGAACACGACGACGTTGGCGTCGGTACCGTCGGCCGCCCGCTCGTATCCGGCCGCTTCCAGCAACCCGGCCAGCCGCTCAGAATCGTGCACATTCATCTGGCAGCCGTAGGTGCGGACCTGATAAGTGCGCCTCTCTTGGCGAACAGCATCGCGCGCTGTCGCCTCCTGCGTCACCATCGAAGTCACGGCCCCATCGTACGGAGCGCTGCTCGCGGCGATCCGAGTGGATTGGCGAGTTCCAGGCAAGCTGGACGTTACCTGGGTAATGTCTGCACACATGGAAACCACCCGGGCGGATGCGGAAGTGGTGGATCCGAGGCCGTCAGGCGTGCCGATGGTCTCGATGAAGGCGGTCAACAAGCATTTCGGTGCCCTGCACGTGCTCAAGGACATCAACCTCGATGTGGATCGCGGGCAAGTGATCGTCGTGTTGGGGCCGTCCGGTTCGGGCAAGTCGACGTTGTGCCGCACCATCAATCGGCTCGAACCCATTGACTCCGGCACGATTGCGATCGACGGTGAGGTGCTACCTGACGAGGGCCGCAAGCTGGCGCAGCTGCGGTCTGACGTCGGCATGGTATTCCAGTCGTTCAATCTATTCGCGCACAAGACGATTTTGGATAACGTCACGCTTGCGCCGATGAAGGTGCGCAAGAAGTCGAAGGCCGAGGCCCGCGAAAAAGCGATGTCACTGCTGGAGCGGGTTGGCATCGCCAACCAGGCCGACAAGTATCCGGCGCAACTGTCGGGCGGCCAGCAGCAGCGGGTGGCGATCGCGCGGTCGCTGGCGATGAACCCGAAAGTCATGCTGTTCGACGAGCCGACCAGCGCGCTGGATCCCGAGATGATCAACGAAGTACTCAACGTGATGACATCGTTGGCCAAGGAGGGGATGACCATGGTGGTTGTCACCCACGAGATGGGTTTCGCCCGCGGCGCCGCGAACCGCGTCGTGTTCATGGACGGCGGGGCGATCGTCGAGTCAGCCGAACCAGCTGAGTTCTTCGGGAACCCGAAAACCGATCGCGCAAAAGACTTTCTCAGCAAGATTCTTAAGCACTAAGGCCCCGGCGAAAGGAACCGAACATGCCGTCCCTCAAGGTGCGAGTCGCAGCTGCCGTCGCACTCGCCATCGCGCTGCCCTTCTCGGCGACCGCGTGTGGTGGTGGTGGCGGTGGCGGCGGCGGAGGCGAAACGATCGTCATCGGTACCAAGTTCGACCAACCCGGGCTCGGATTGAAGAACCCGGACGGCACCATGAGTGGCTTCGACGTCGACGTCGCAAAGTATGTCGCCAAGCAGCTCGGGTTCAACGAGGACAAGATCGAGTGGAAGGAATCCCCGTCCGGGCAGCGTGAGACGCTGATCCAGAACGACCAGGTCAAGTACATCGTCGCGACCTATTCGATCACCGACGCCCGTAAGGAGAAGGTCGACTTCGCCGGGCCGTATCTGATCACAGGGCAAAGCCTGCTGGTGAAGGCGGACAACACCGACATCACCGGGCCCGAGTCGCTGCAGAACAACAAGAAACTGTGCTCGGTTTCGGGTTCCACGCCCGCGCAGCGCATCAAGGACAAGTACCCCGGCGTGCAACTTCAGCAGTACGACACCTATTCGGCCTGCATCGAGGCGCTGAAGAACGGTGCGATCGACGCGGTCACCACCGATGAGGTGATCCTGGCGGGCTACGCCGCCCAGAGCCCCGGCGCGTTCAAGATCGTCGGCCAGCCCTTCTCCGAGGAGCGCTACGGCATCGGCCTGAAGAAGGGCGACACCGACCTGAGGACCAAGATCAACGACGCGCTGACGAAGATGGAGCAGGACGGCTCGTGGAAGGCGGCGTTCGACAAGAACCTGGGCCCTGCCGGCATCACCGCGCCGGCGCCGCCGCCGCTTGACAAGTAAGCGGTCACTCGCCGACGTGGAGCTGTTCAGCAAGTACCAGAGCCAGATCTTCGAGGCGTTCTGGACCACAATCCAGTTGACGGTGTATGCGGCCATCGGGGCGCTCATTTTGGGCACCCTGCTGGCCGCAATGCGGCTCGCGCCGGTGCCGATGCTGAACTGGATCGGGACGGCTTACGTCAACGTGGTGCGCAACACCCCGTTGACGCTGATCATTCTGTTTTGCTCGTTCGGGCTGGCGCAGACGCTGGGGATCACGCTGGTCGATTCGAAGTCGCTGACCTCGATTGAGGACAGCAACTTCCGGCTGGCGGTACTCGGGTTCACCGTCTACACGGCCGCGTTCGTGTGTGAGACGGTGCGCTCCGGGGTGAACACGGTGCCGCTCGGCCAGGCCGAGGCGGCGCGGTCGTTGGGGTTGACGTTCAGTCAGAATCTGCGAATCATCCTGCTGCCGCAAGCGTTTCGTGCCGTGATCATTCCGCTCGGCTCGGTGCTGATCGCGTTGACGAAGAACACCACGATCGCATCCGCGATTGGCGTGGCGGAGGCCGCGTTGTTGATGAAGACGATGATCGAGAACGAGGCGGCGCTGCTCTACATCGGCGCCATCTTCATGGTCGGGTTCGTCATCTTGACGCTCCCGATGGGGCTGTTCTTCGGCTGGCTGGGTAAGCGACTGGCGGTGGCACGGTAGATGGCGGGTTCGGTTCTCTTCGACGCGCCGGGACCGCGGGCGCGGGCACGGAACCGGGTATTCAATGTCGTCACGGCACTGGTCATCGCGCTGGTGATCTGGGTGGTGTACTTCAAGCTGAACTCGAAGGGTCAGCTCACCGCCGCGAAGTGGGAGCCGTTCCTGTCGGCCAACCTGTGGAAGACCTACGTGCTGCCGGGCGTCCAGGGCACGCTCACCGCCGCCGTCGTGTCGATCGTGCTGGCGCTGGCACTGGGTTTCGTGCTCGGTGTGGGTCGGCTGTCCACTAACCCCGCGATCCGCTGGCCGTGCGCGGTGTTCGTGGAGTTCTTCCGCGCGGTGCCCGTGCTGATCATGATGATCTTCGCCTACTTCTTATATGCGGACTACGACGTCTTCCCGTCCAAGCACCTGGCGCTGGCAGGCGTGATCACAGGCCTGACGCTGTACAACGGCGCCGTCATCGCCGAGATCGTCAGGGCCGGCATCAACGCGCTGCCTCGCGGGCAGTCTGAGGCCGCATCCGCGTTGGGCCTGAGCTGGGGTCAGACCATGCGCGCGATACTGCTGCCGCAGGCGGTCACCTCGATGTTGCCGGTGCTGATCTCGCAGATGGTGGTGGTCCTGAAGGACACGGCGATCGGCTACCAGATCACCTTCCTCGAGATGGTGCGCCAGGGCACCCAGGTCGGCTCCGCCTACGGCAACTACATCCCCGCACTGATCGTCATCGCCGTGTTGATGATCACCGTCAACTTCACGCTGTCATGGTTCGCGACGTGGTTGGAAGGCCGGATGCGCCGCTCCCGCCGCGGCCCCGAGCCTATGCATATCCAGCCCGTGACGCAGGGCGCATTTGGCGCCGGCGCCGGAGGCTCGATTTGAACCTCACGGTCCCCTAGTTCGTGACCTAGGAGTGGTGCGCTCAGAACGCTCTCCGTCGGCTGATCGGGCTGGCATGCCCGCCCAGGGGTCGCCGTGCAGATCGGCATTCGCTCGCGCCTCGCAACGGGATTCGCCGTAGGAGGAGTCGGCACCCTCGAGATGACTCCGGTGGTGGTGGGTCGCCCCCCTGGCCCCCCACCCCGGCCTAACCGCCCGGCGGGATGTTGACCGCCCTTGCGCCCGTTGCCAGCGACTCCCCCGCTGACGCAACCGCACCACGAACACGGCGGAATCCCAAAGGCGGTATCGATGAAGGCGATTAGACCCTGCGTCGCTCCCGCTCGTTCGCCAGTTCGTCCTTGACCACGTCGAACGCCATCGTCTGGCTGTAGCCTCGGCGGGCCAGCATCCCGACGAGCCTGCGCGCGATCTTGGCGTCATCGTCATCACCGAGCTTTTCGCGCCGCAGCCTGTCGCGCACCAACTTCTCGGCGCGCTGGCGCTCTGCTCCGGCGTCGATGCCGTCGAGCGCTGCTGTGATCACGTCGTTGTTCACGCCCTTGGTCCGCAGCTCAGCAGCCAAGGCGCGCTTTCCTTTTCCGGCGTTCGCGCGTCGGGACCGCACCCACTGCTCGGCGAAGTCGGCGTCGTCAATAAGGCCGACCTGCGTGAGCCGGTCGAGCACCCGTTTGCTGACGTCGTCCGGGTAACCTCGCTTGGCCAGTTGGCCCTCGAGTTCGGCGCGAGTCCTGGCTCTCGCGGTGAGCAGACGCAGACACAGGTTCCGCGCCTGCTCCTCGCGGGACGCCTCAGAAGTCGACTGGGGCGGGCAGGACTTCGTCATCGGTCACCACTGCGCCGATCCCGAGCTTCTCCTTGATCTTCTTCTCGATCTCGGCGGCCACATCGGCGTTCTCCATCAGGAAGCTGCGGGCGTTTTCCTTGCCCTGGCCCAACTGCTCGCCCTCGTAGGTAAACCAGGAGCCGGATTTGCGGATGAAGCCCTGCTCGACACCCATGTCGATGAGTGAGCCTTCCTTGCTGATGCCCTTGCCATACAGGATGTCAAACTCGGCCTGTTTGAACGGTGGGCTGCACTTGTTCTTCACGACCTTGACCCGCGTCCGGTTGCCTACAGCGTCGGTTCCATCCTTGAGGGTTTCAATTCGCCTGACGTCCAGGCGAACTGAGGCGTAGAACTTCAAAGCCTTTCCGCCCGTTGTCGTTTCGGGTGAGTTATGCACCATCACTCCATCCACGAAGTAATTGTGGTTGCCCTCGACTTCGATATCGAAGCGATTCATCGACCGGGTGTGCGGTTTGACGTGGACGTCAAGGACTCGTGCCGGCACCAGCCGCTGGGTTTGCTCAATGTACTGCGGCGTCACCGTTCCCAGACCACGGAATCGCGGCAGCAGCTTGTACTCCATCGACGGTGCCATGTACGGCGCCACCAATTCTTGGAACTTGGCCGTGGCCACGGTGGAGAACACCAACACCGCCTTGCCGCGTGCACCCGATTGGCGTAGACGCACGTCAAGACCGTGAGTGTCGCGCAGATAGTCACACAGCCGAACTCGCGAGCCCTCACTCATCGCCTCGACGCAGATCTCGATGCGGCCGCTACCGCCAGCGGTGCGCTCCTGCAGTCCCTTGGACCGTATGGTGAATGAGCCGTCGTCCATGTACCAGATGGCCAGGGCCAGCGGTGTCAGCGCCTTGAGGTACTCCTCGGAGAGGAACTTCTTGCCTTCACCCAGGTAGACTGCACGCTGCAGTTCGGCAAGCTCAGGCAGCGGCGTGAAGTCGACAAACCTTGCGCCCTTGGCGTTCTCGGACACCGTGTGCTTGATATTGCCCAGTAGTGCAGTCTTCCACTCCAGATACTCCACCTGCTTGGCACCGTGTCCCAGCCGGAACCGGACGCCGTTGCGGTTCCGTCGGTTGGGCGACAGATTCCCATCACCCATCAACGAGCCAAGCACCACCTGGAACTGCTGATCGCTGAGGCGATGCGGCTCCGTGGCCAGCACCCGATCACCGGCGATGAGGTCACCGGCTTCCGTCCAGCCACCCGGAGTGCGGACAAGGTGGTTCGGCGTCGCCGCGAACTGCGACTTGCCATTGCCGCCCGACTTCTCAACCGTGAACTGGAGGAACTGTTCGGCGGGTCCGTTGTTGAACCAGTTCACCACCTTACGCGGAACGATCCGGTCGGTTTCCGGATCGTAGGACAGCACCTCGACGTCCATCTTCTGGTTGACGATCTTGCCGATCTTCTCGCTGGTGCCGTCGGCCAACTGGACGCGAGTGCTATAGGACATGCACCCGAACATCACGCCGATCTTCTCGCGGAGCTGGTTGATAAAGATCGCGGTGGTGCCCGAATTATTCAGTGCGCCAGTCATTTTTCGCAGCGCCTGGCTCATCAGGCGGGCCTGCAGGCCGACGTGGCTGTCCCCCATCTCACCTTCGATCTCGGCTCGCGGCACCAGCGCGGCGACCGAGTCGATGACCAGGATGTCCAGCGCACCGGAGCGGATCAGCATGTCGGCGATCTCCAGCGCCTGCTCACCGGTGTCCGGCTGGGACACCAGCAGTGAGTCAGTATCCACCCCGAGCTTCTGGGCGTAGTCCGGATCGAGCGCATGCTCGGCGTCGATGAACGCGGCGATACCACCTGCGGCCTGGGCGTTGGCGACCGCATGCAGCGCAACGGTGGTCTTACCGGAGGACTCCGGGCCGTAGATCTCGACGACCCGGCCGCGCGGCAGCCCGCCGATGCCGAGCGCCACGTCCAAGGCGATCGAGCCGGTGGGGATGACGGAGATCGGCTGGCGCACCTCTTCGCCGAGCCGCATCACCGAGCCCTTGCCGAAGTTCTTATCGATCTGCGCGAGCGCCAGCTCGAGGGCTTTCTCGCGGTCGGGTGCCTGCGACATTGAGTGGTCTCCATCCTCGTGGGTGATCGGTTTTCGATCGGTTGGCCGTGACGCTAGAGGTCGGCACCGACAAGTCGGTCCGACTCGCATCCCGCTGTCGCCCACAGTAGACGAACACCTGTTCGACTCAAGTAGACACGCCGCGCGAATGCGAGCCAACCGAAGAGCATCCCGCGATTCCGAAAAATGGCCAGGTCACAGCGGTATGTTCGACATTATGACCACGCCAGAAGACGTCCGTATCCCGTCGCATGGCGAACAGCTCGCCGCCTATCTCTACTGGCCGGAACAGTCCCGAGGCGACGCGCCCTGCGTCGTGATGGCCCACGGGTTCTCCGCCACCCGCGATGACGGGCTGCCCGCATACGCCGAGGAATTCCGCGACGCCGGGTTCGCGGTCATCGTGTTCGACTACCGCCACTTCGGCGCCTCGACCGGCGAGCCACGCCAGTTGCTCGACATCGGTCGCCAGCATGACGACTACCGTGCAGTCGTGGCGTGGGCTCGCCGGCTCCACGGCATAGACCCCGACCGAATCGTCCTATGGGGCTCGTCGTTCAGCGGCGGCCATGTCCTGGCCGTCGCGGCGGGCGACCCACGCGTCGCTGCGGTGATCTCCCAGGCACCCTTCACCGATGCGATTCCCGCGCTCATGCGCGTGCCGCTGAAGAACGCGGTACGTCTCACGGCTGCAGGGCTCTGGGACCAGTTGCGCGGCTGGCGCGACCGTCCACCTCGGCTAGCACGGGCCGTCGGGGCGCCAGGCACATTGGCTGCAATGACGGAAGCCGATGCCAAGCCTGGATTCGAGGCCATCGTCCCGCTGAATTCATTGTGGCGCAACGAATTCGCTGCCCGCCTGATGCTGCGGTTCCCGTTTTATCGGCCCGGTCTCAAGACTGCACAACTCACCATGCCACTGCTGGTGTGCGTCTGCGAGAACGACACCACAACACCGCCGGCGTCGACGATCAAGGCAGCTGAGCACGCACCGCGCGGCGAACTTCGCCGCTACCCCTACGGCCATTTCGACATCTACAACGATCCGAAGGTCAAGGCTGACCAGATCGACTTCCTCCGGCGGGTCGTCGCGGGAGTGGCCGCCTGACCCGAACGCTGGACCGGTCGTCATAGTCGGTCATATCGTGGGGTTCATCCGGCCAGAACGGACAAGACATGCACGAGATGGCGCTGACCCAGAGTGTTGTCGACGCGGTGTGTGAACACGCCGCGGGCCGCCACGTGCAGAGCGTGAAGGTGGAGATCGGCGCGCTGTGCGCGGTCGTGCCCGACGCCATGCAGTTCTGTTTCGAGCTAGCGACCGAGGGCACCATCGCCGACGGCGCTCGCCTCGACCTGAACGTGCAACCCGGTTCGGCACGCTGCCGCACCTGCGGTGCGACATTCGAACTGCACGACTTGATCCTGTTATGCCCCTGCGGAAGCGCGGACGTCGAGGTGCTGGCCGGCCGGGACCTTCGAATCCTCTCGATGGAAGTGAGCTGAGCATGTGCGCAACGTGCGGATGCGGCGACGACACAACAACGATCACGGTGGCGGGCCATGCCCATCCACACTCACACGACCACGACCACGACCACCCGCACACCCGCACCGAGACGATCACGCTCGAACAGAAGGTGCTGGCGAAGAACGATCTGATCGCTGAGCAGAACCGGCAATGGCTTGCCGAGCGCGCCATCCTGGCCCTGAACATGACGAGTTCACCGGGCGCGGGGAAGACCACTCTTCTCGAACGCACCATCCGAGAACTCGAAGGCGATCGCCCGGTCGCCGTCATCGAGGGCGATCAGGAGACACTGCTCGACGCCGAGCGAATTCAGGCGGCGGGCGCCCGCGCGGTGCAGGTCAACACCGGCGCCGGCTGCCACCTCGACGCCGACATGGTTCACCGCGCACTTCACGCGTTGGATCCGGAACCGGAATCCCTGCTGTTCATCGAAAACGTCGGCAATCTGGTATGCCCGGCACTCTTCGATCTCGGTGAGCACAGCAAAGTTGTTGTGATCTCGGTGACGGA
Source organism: uncultured Actinomycetota bacterium (assembly GCA_963698965.1). Taxonomy (GTDB): domain Bacteria; phylum Actinomycetota; class Actinomycetes; order Mycobacteriales; family Mycobacteriaceae; genus Mycobacterium. Next base: position 505,776 of record CAVOSY010000029.1, on the reverse strand, counting down.
GGGTCAGGATAAGCCGCTCAAGTACCCACATATGTTCGCCGCGGCCGGCCTCGTCCTGATCAACAAGATCGATCTCGTTCCCTACGTAAGTTTTAATCTTGAAGCGTGTTTGGGGTTTGCCCGATCCGTCAACCCCGGAGTCGAGATCCTGCCCGTCTCCGCGACAACCGGAGACGGACTTGACGCATGGTACGACTGGATCCGCACCAAGATCGGCATTCTGGCAAACTCCGCCTAATGTCCCTACGACCCGTTGACAAGACATTGCCTCGGGAGTAAACCCAGGACTGGCGCCTAAGAAAACGGCGCAAGCACATTCCTGCGATAGGGGTCGCCAGCCCCGGCCCCAGAAAGCTGTGACGCATGCCGAGCGAAGCAGCAGTCAAAGCGGAAGAGGCGTTGATCCACGTCCTTTGGATCAATGCGGGATTGAGTTGTGACGGAGATTCGGTGGCGTTGACTGCCGCCACCCAACCCAGCATCGAGGAGATCGCGCTTGGCGCACTTCCCGGGCTGCCAAAGATCGCCGTCCACTGGCCCCTTATCGATTTCGAGTGCGGCCCGAACGGGGGCGCTGACGATTTCCTGGAGTGGTTCTTCAAGGGCGAACGCGGCGAACTAGACCCGTTCGTCCTCGTCGTCGAGGGGTCCATTCCGAACGAGCAGCTCAAGGACGAAGGCTATTGGTGCGGGTTCGGCAACAACCCGGAGACCAACCAGCCGATGACGACCAGTGAATGGCTGGACCGGCTGGCGCCGAAGGCCACCGCGGTGGTCGCGATGGGAACCTGCGCCACATACGGCGGCATCCATGCCATGGCCGGCAACCCGACCGGCGCGATGGGTGTGCCCGACTATCTGGGATGGGACTGGAAGAGCAAGGCCGGCATCCCGATCGTCTGCGTGCCCGGGTGCCCCGCCCATCCAGACAACATGGCCGAGACGCTGACGTATCTGCTCTACATGGCAACCAACCAGGCGCCGATGATTCCGCTGGACGACGCGCTGCGGCCCAAGTGGCTGTTCGGCGCCACCGTGCATGAGGGTTGCGACCGGGCGGGCTACTACGAACAGGGCGACTTCGCTACCGAATACGGTTCTCCGAAATGCATTGTGAAGCTGGGCTGTTGGGGTCCGGTCGTCAAGTGCAACGTCCCGAAGCGGGGCTGGATCAACGGCATCGGTGGCTGCCCGAACGTCGGTGGCATCTGCATCGGATGCACGATGCCCGGCTTCCCGGACAAATTCATGCCTTTCATGGACGAACCCCCGGGCGGCAAGGTTTCCACGACGGCATCCGGACTGTACGGCTCGGTCATCCGCAACCTTCGCCAAGTCACAGGTCGCACGGTGGACAAAGAACCAAAGTGGCGGCATCCCGGCAAGAAGCTCGAGACCGGAGCGACCCGCACCTGGTAGGTGCGGGTCCTCTCCGGGTTTGCTGCACGCGCGTTTTCCATCGCCGAAAAGTCTTGCGGCGCTGCTCACTAGACGAAAGAGAACAGTTCGATGACAACGATCATCCCCGAGCCGTCACATGTGAAGCGGGATCCCGGCCAGCTGGTGGAGATGGCATGGGATCCCATCACTCGCATCGTCGGTAGCCTCGGCATCTACACGAAGATCGACTTCGAGAACAAGGAAGTCGTCGAGTGCCACAGCACCTCGTCGATCTTCCGCGGGTATTCGATCTTCATGAAGGGCAAGGACCCTCGCGACGCCCACTTCATCACCAGCCGCATCTGCGGCATCTGCGGTGACAACCACTGCACGTGTTCCTGCTACTGCCAGAACATGGCCTATGGCGTGAAGCCGCCGCATCTCGGTGAGTGGCTCATCAACCTCGGTGAGGCCGCGGAATACATGTTCGACCACAACATCTTCCAGGAGAACCTGGTCGGCGTGGACTTCTGCGAAAAGATGGTCTCCGAGACCAACCCGAGTGTGCTGGCCAAGGCCGAGAACACCCAGGCACCGCACGCCGATATGCACGGCTACAAGACGATCGCCGACATCATGCGGGCGCTCAACCCCTTCACCGGCGAGTTCTACCGCGAGGCCTTGCAGGTGAGCCGGTGGACGCGAGAGATGTTCTGCCTCATGGAAGGCAGGCATGTGCATCCGTCCACGCTCTACCCCGGCGGCATCGGCACCACCGCGACGATTCAGCTGATGACGGACTACATGACACGGCTGATGCGCTACGTGGAGTTCATGAAGAAGGTCGTGCCCATGCACGACGACCTCTTCGACTTCTTCTACGAAGCACTGCCCGGCTACGACCAGGTCGGTCTGCGCCGCACCCTGCTGGGCTGCTGGGGCTCCTTCCAGGATCCCGAGGTCTGCAACTTCGCCTACAAGGACATGGAGCGCTGGGGCGACGCCATGTTCGTCACGCCTGGCGTGGTGGTCGACGGCAAGCTGCACACCCATTCGCTGGTGGACATCAACCTCGGCATCCGAATCCTGTTGGGCCACAGTTACTACGACGACTGGACCGACCAGGAGATGTTCGTCAAGACCGATCCGCTCGGCAATCCGGTCGATCGACGTCATCCGTGGAACCAGCACACCAACCCGCGGCCGCAGAAGCGCGACTTCGACGGCAAATACAGCTGGGTGATGGCGCCCCGCTGGTTCGACGGCAAGGACCACTTGGCGCTGGACACCGGCGGCGGCCCGCTGGCCCGACTGTGGGCGACCGCGCTCGCCGGCCTGGTCGACATCGGCTATGTGAAGGCCACGGGCAATAGCGTGCAGATCAACCTGCCCAAGACCGCTCTCAAAGGGCCCGTGTCGCTCGAATGGAAGGTTCCGCAATACGGAAGCAACACAATCGAACGGGACCGCGCCCGGACCTACTTCCAGGCCTATGCCGCGGCATGCGCACTGCATTTCGCCGAGAAAGCTCTGGTGGAGATCCGCGCAGGCCGCACCAAGACCTGGGAGAAGTTCGAGGTGCCCGACGAGGCTATCGGCTGCGGCTTCACCGAAGCGGTACGCGGTGTGCTGTCGCATCACATGGTGATCCGCGACGGCAAGATCGCCAACTACCATCCGTATCCGCCGACACCGTGGAACGCCAGCCCGCGGGACAGCTACGGCACGCCAGGGCCGTACGAGGACGCGGTACAGGGCCAGCCGATCTTCGAGGAGAACGACAGAGAGCATTTCAAGGGCATCGACATCATGCGCACGGTGCGCAGTTTCGACCCGTGTCTGCCCTGCGGGGTGCACATGTACCTGGGCAAGGGGAAGACGCTGGATCTACTGCACTCCCCCACCCAATCAGTAACCGGGGAATAGGGTATGGCCCCGCCGACACTGCCAGGCCCGGACGAAACCCAGGACGACGCGCAGTGGCGCACGGCGGGCGAGCGCATACAAACCCTGCTCGACGCGTCGTCATCCGGCGGTGCCGTCGCGCGGGAGCGTGCTGAGCAACTCGTCCGTGAGGTGACCGACCTCTACGGGGCGGTGCTGATGCGGATGATGGACGTGGCGTTGGCCGCCGACCTGGGCCTCGCGGACCGGTTCGCGGCCGACGACCTCGTCGCCAGCCTGTTATTGGTGCACGGGCTGCATCCGTACGACGTCGAGCGGCGGGTGTCCGACGCGCTCGACAGCGTGCGGCCGTACCTCGGGTCGCACGGCGGGGACGTGTCGCTGCTCGGGGTGGACACCGGTGTAGTCCGCCTCCAGTTCCAGGGCAGCTGCAAGAGCTGTCCGTCGTCGTCCGTCACATTGGAGCTGGCCGTCGAGGACGCGGTCTGTGCCGCCGCACCGGAGATCTCCTCGATCGAAGTCGTTGCGGCGGAGAAGGACACGAGTTCCGGGGTGATACCGGCCGAGTCACTGCTCGCGCACGTGCACGCCAACGGGCACAGGACCGCCTGGCAGCCGGTTCCGGAGCTCGCCCAACTGGCCGACGGCGAGGTCGGCGGCTTCCGCGTTGCGGGTGTCACAGCGCTGGTGTGCCGCGTGGGCGGAGGAATCTATGCGTACCGCGACCGATGCCCCAGCTGCCTCGGCACGTTGGCCGGCGCGCAACTGCACGGCGCGGTTCTGCGGTGTCCCGGCTGCGGCGGAGGGTTCGACGCCGTCCACGCCGGTGCCGGAGTCGGTGGAGACAGCCATCTGGAGCCGCTGCCGATGCTGGTACGCGACGGTGTGTTGTCGATGGCCATTCCCGAGGAGGTGGCGTGATGGACGGCAACGGAAACGTCATCGACGTCCTCGCCCGCATCCGCGCCAGCCGCGGAGCGCCGCAGCCCGCGGGTGAACGCTGCGAGATGTGTTCGGAAGCGATCGCAGACGAGCACCAGCATGTGGTGAATCTCGAAGGCCGACAACTGATGTGTGTGTGCCGCGGTTGCTATCTGCTGTTCACCGACACTGAGGCCGAGCTGCGCTTCCGCGCCATCCCCGACCGCTACCTCGCGTTCCCGGATTTCGCGCTGGACCGACGCGCATGGGAGGCGCTGCAGATCCCTGTCGGGCTCGCATTCTTCTTCCACAACTCGACGCTCGGCCGTACGGTGGCGTTCTACCCCGGGCCTGCGGGCGCCACGGAATCCGAGCTGGATCTGCAGGCGTGGAACGACATCCGCACCGCTGACGGACGTGTGGACGCCATCGCCGCGGACACCGAGGCCCTGCTCGTGCGGGTACCCGACGATGATGCAGCTTCTCCGCAGGCTTATTTGGTCCCCATCGATGCCTGCTACGAGTTCGTCGGCCGGTTGCGGATGATGTGGCGAGGCTTCGACGGCGGCCAAGATGTCCGCAACTACATCGACGAGTTCTTCGAAATGCTGGACGACCGCAGCCGGGTGGTGGATCGCGCGTGAGTGACATCACCTTCGCCGTCCTCGACGTCGCACCGGAGCCATACGCGGTGACGCCGATCCTGATGGCGCGGGTGGGCATCGCCTCGGTCGGCGAGGAACCCGTGCACGCAATCGCACTGCGTTGTCAGGTTCGCATCGAGCCTGCGCGGCGCCAGTACACGGACGACGAGGCCGCCGAGCTCATCGACTTGTTCGGGCCACGGGAGCGCTGGACCGCGACTCAACACTCATTCCTGTGGCAGCATGCGACCGCGATGGTGCCGGGATTCACCGGCACCACCCAGGTTCACCTGCCCCTCGAGTGCACGTATGACTTCGAGGTGGCGGCTGCGAAGTACCTGCACGCACTGCGCGACGGCACCATCCCCCTCCAGTTTCTGTTCAGCGGAACGGTTTTCAGTCGTGGGGCCAGCGGCTTCACCGTCCAACAGGTGCCGTGGGACCGCGAGGAGCGCTTCGACATGCCGGTGTCCGTCTGGCGTGATCTGATCCAACAACACTTCCCGAACACCGGCTGGGTGCGGCTGGACCGCGACACCATCGACGCGCTGGCCGTGTACCGCTCCTCACGCGGCCTACTTGGGTTCGACGAAGCGATCACCTCGCTGCTGGCGGAGAACACTGCGACGCGGGAGATCTCATGACCACCGGGTGGGACCATGCACGCGCCGTCGCCGACGCTGTGCTGTACGAGGGCTACCTGCTCTACCCGTACCGCGCCAACTCGCGAAAGAACCAGTCGCGCTGGCAGTTCGGAGTGCTGGGGCCGCAGGGCGCAGCGGACACCGGCATCGGTGAGGATGACACACTGTCCGCGCAGGTGCTGGTGCGGTCCAATGCCGTCCCTTCACTCTCGGGCGTGGCGCGGTTCCTGCAGTTGCAGCACCGAACGGCCGAGCGCGACGTCGGCGGCGGCCGCTTCGAGCAGGTCGACGAACTTTCAACGGAGTCGACCAGGTGGCTCAGCTGGGATGAGGCGGTCGAACGCGAGATCACGATAGACCGGTTCGCCGTCACGAGTCTGCCTCGCACGCTTGATATCTCGGTGCCCGGTGGCAGTGACACTGAGATGCTCGATGGCGGGCGACTGGTGCGCACGCGTCGTGCGTTGCACGGTCAACTCGACATCTTCGCGGATCGGGACGGCGACCTCATGCGACTCTCGTTCGAGGTGCGCAACACCGCTCCACCTGCCGCCGACAAAGACGAGGCGATCGCTACCTCGCTGATCGGCACGCATCTGCTCATCGAAGTCTCCGACGGAGAGTTCGTATCGCTGCTGGAACCGCCGGATCCCGCCGCCGCGGCGGTGGCGCGCTGCAGGCAGCACCGCTGCTTCCCCGTCCTTGCGGGGCCTCCCGGCGATCTGAACCTGGTACTGGTGTCGCCGATCATCCTGTACGACCATCCCGAGATCGCTGAACAGAGCAAGGGCGCGCTGTACGACTCCACCGAGATCGACGAGATCCTCACGCTGCGGATCATGACGATGACCGACGAGGAAAAGGCACAGGCACGCGCCACCGATCCGCTGGCGGCCCAGATCATCGACCGCTGCGACTCCATGTCGCCAGAGGCCATGCTGGATCTGCACGGCGTACTCCGCAATCCGCACGCGTCCGCCAAGGACGCAGGCCTGATTCCGGAGGTCCCCGCAGACGTGGACTGGTGGGATCCCCTGGCGGACAACGCGGTACGCCCTGAACTCGACGCGATCCTCGTCAACGGCACCCGGGTGACCCGGGGTAGCCGTGTCCGGCTGCGGCCGTCGCGCAGGGCCGATGCGCAGGACCTCTTCTACGCCGACAAGATCGCGCGCGTCACCTCGGTGCACGAGGACGTCGATGGCGACCAGCACGTCGGCGTCGTGCTCGAGGATGATCCGGCGGCCGACCTGCACGACTGGTACGGCCGCTACCTGTACTTCGCGCCTGATGAAGTTGAACCACTCACCGAAAGGAGTTCGAAATGGAAGTAGTGGGATGGACGGCCGTGGCCGTCATAGCGGTCGTCGTTGCCGCAGGAGTAGTCGTTGGTCTCGTCAACCTTCCGGACGCGCGCCGGTACATGAAGATGCGCCGGATGTAACGGTGAGCGAGGTGGGATCACGTCTCGAATTCTGGTAGCTGGGATCGGCAACATCTTCCTCGGCGACGACGGTTTCGGTCCCGAGGTGATGCGTCATGTCCCGCAACGACTCGCCGGTCCGCGAGTCGAGTTGGTGGACTACGGCATCAGGGGCATGCACCTGGCCTATGACCTGCTCGACGGGTGTGAAGCACTCGTCCTCGTCGACACCATCCCCAGCCGCGGAGCACCCGGCACCATTCACGTCTTCGAGGCCGACCATGAAAGTCTCACCGCCACAGCAGGTCTCGACGCACACGCAATGGATCCCGGTGCGGTGTTCGCGAGCCTGAACGCGCTCGGCGGCACGCCGCCGTACACCGTGGTGATCGGCTGCGAGGCCGCGAACGTCGACGAGGGCATCGGCCTGTCCGACGAGGTGGCCGCCGCGGTCCCAGAAGCGGTGCAGGCGCTCGAGGACGTCATATCGCGGCTGCTCGAACCCGTCAAGGAGAGCTGACCATGTGTCTGGGTATCCCGGGACAAGTCATCGGCATGCTGGAGGGCTACGGCGACCAGCTCGCACTCGTCGACGTCGCGGGTGAGCACCGGAAGGTGAACGTGGGGATGCTTCCCGAGGAGACCTTCGCACCCGGCGACTGGGTCATCATCCACATGGGTTTCGTCGTCGAGAAGACCGACAAAGCCGGCGCCGACGCGGCCATGGAAGGCCTCGAACTGATGGGCAGAGGCCGCGACATCGAGACGTCGCCATGACGACCCGGCGCCGGTTGCGTGCCTGCGTATATGGGGTGGTCCAGGGCGTGGGCTTCCGCCCGTTCGTCTACACCACCGCCGCCGCCCTCGGATTGTCCGGGTCGGTACGCAATGACACCTCCGGCGCCATCGTCGAGGTCGAGGGTGATCCTGCCGCAGTCGACCGCTTCCTCGCGCGGATGCGTGACCGCCCGCCGCCGTTGGCGGTCATCGAATCGATTGAGACACAGGATATCCCACCGGTCGGTGGCACCGGCTTCACCATCGCCGACACATCCCGGTCCGACGGCGGCCGCACGCTCGCCTCCCCCGACGTCGCCATGTGCGCAGACTGCGCGGCCGAACAACGCGACCCATCCAACAGGCGCTACCGCCACGCGTTCGTCAACTGCACCAACTGCGGCCCGCGCTTCACGATCATCGCCGGCCTACCCTACGACCGCGCGTCCACCACGATGGCGTCGTTCACAATGTGCGCCGAGTGCGCGCGCGAATATGCCGACCCCGCCGATCGGCGCTTTCACGCCCAACCGGTGTGCTGCCCGAACTGCGGGCCGACGCTGCACTACCGCGACGGCGACGGTGGCCTCACTGACGGCGAGACCGCGCTCACCCGTGCCCGGCGGCTGCTTCGCGACGGCGGCATCCTCGCAGTGAAGGGCATCGGCGGATACCACTTGGCCTGTGACGCCGACAACGAAGAGGCGGTCGCCGAGTTGCGACGGCGAAAGCGGCGCGGCGACAAGCCGTTTGCCGTCATGGTGCCCGACCTGCCAACGGCGTGCGCGATCGCCGACGTCGACGACCCATCTGCTCGGCTGCTATCCGGCCCGCAGCGACCGATCGTGTTGGTGCCCCGCCGTCGCGATGCGCGGATCGCCGAGGCAGTGGCGCCGCACAACCCCGACCTCGGTGTGATGCTGGCGTACACACCACTGCACGTACTGCTGTTCGGGCTGTCCGGCGATACCGCAGGACCGACCGTGCTGGTGATGACATCCGGCAATCTCGGCGGCGAGCCGATCTGCTTCACCGACGACGATGCGCTCGAACGGCTTTCGCACCTGGCCGACGGCTGGCTGATGCACGATCGGGCGATTCTGGTGCCGTGCGACGATTCCGTCGTCCGGGTCGTGGCCGTCTGCAGTGCCGACAGGATCGACAATGTTGAGTTGCCGATCCGGCGATCGCGGGGTTATGCCCCGCTGCCCATCGCGTTGCCGGTGTCTGTACCGCCCGCCATGGCGGTCGGGGCGGACCTGAAGAACACGATGGCGGTCGCGGACGGCAAATACGCCTGGCTGAGCCAGCACATCGGCGACATGGACGACCTCGCGACGCTGTCCGCCTTCGACGCCGCACAGCGGCACCTGCAGGAACTGACCGCCGTCGATCCTGAAGTGCTTGTGGCCGACGCGCATCCGCTGTACCGGTCTACGGCCTGGGCACGCCGCAACGCAGGCGGCCGCCCGGTTCGCACCGTGCAGCACCACCACGCACACATCGCGGCGGTGATGGCGGAACACGGACTGGACGGATCGCAACAGGTGCTCGGCTTCGCCTTCGACGGGACCGGCTACGGGTCCGACTCCGCCGTCTGGGGTGGCGAGTTGCTGCTCGCCAACTACAAGGGGTACCAACGACTCGCACAACTCGCCTACGTGCCACTTGCGGGCGGCGACATCACTGTGCTGCGCCCCTACCGGATGGCGCTGGCCCATCTATGGGCGGCGGGAATCGACTGGGAGACGGATCTGCCGCCGGTCGCTGCCTGCCCCCCCGACGAGCAACGCGTGTTGCGTCATCAACTCGAGTCAGGCCTCGGCTGCGTGCCGACCTCCAGCATGGGCAGGCTGTTCGACGCGGTGTCCGCACTCACCGGCGTCCGACAGGTGGTGGCGTACGAGGCGCAGGCCGCCATCGAGCTGGAGGGCCTGGCGCGCGGGGTGGACTGCGGCGCAACTGCCTACACGTTCGACGTCGACCGCCCGGGCCAGACCACACTGATCGACCCGACTCCAGTGGTGCGGGGCGTGGTCGGAGACCAACGCGATGGCGTGCCTGCCGGTGTGATCGGCGCACGGTTCCACCGCGCAGTCGCCGATCTGGTCGTCGACCTCGCCGACCAGGAACGCGACGCAACGCAGACCGTCGCGCTGTCCGGCGGCGTCTTCCAGAACTCGCTGCTGCTGCGCTTGACGCTGGAAGGGCTGCAAGCCAAGGGGCTTCAGGTGATCACGCATCGCACAGTGCCACCGAACGATGGCGGTGTCGCATTGGGCCAGCTGATGGTGGGTTACAGCGGATGACCCTGTTCGCCCAGTACGCCTATCCGCCGAACGAGCTCGGCTATTGCGGGCCTGCGGACGGCGGCGGCGCGTCCGGACTTGCCGGCCATGCCAAGGAGTTCGACGGCGCATGGCCGTACCTGGCGGCCATCGCCGAGGCGGCGGGTGTCTCGGATCCGCTGGACGAGGACGTCGTCAGCAGCTACTGGGTGGGCGGCCCCGCGCTGGCCAAAGTCGACCCGGCGAGCCTGCTGACTCGACTGCGGACATCGTTCAAGGGACAGGTCACCGGGCTGCTCGATGCCGTCGAGGCAGGCCCCGGAGTGTTGGCACACCACAGCTTTCACGTCTTCGTCGTCTACCCGTGGGTGCGTTTCCTGGACCGCGATTCGGCGACAGCGCTCGGCGTCATGCAGGACTGTCGCATCCGCTGGGGAACCGTCGAGTCCGTCGAGGGCGAGCGCGCGGTGATCGCGTCGCGCCCCCTGCAGCTCGACGACGGGGCGCTCGTACTCGGCGAAGTCCGGGAGGAACAGGTGCAGTGGAAGAAGGGCGAGCTGTCCCTGGCGCCCGCGCCGGCCCGGGGCTCTACCGTCGCAGCGCACTGGGACTGGGTGTGCTCCACACTCAGCGACGACCAGAGCACAGCGCTGGATTCGGCCACGCAGACAACGCTGGAGCTGGTCAACGCCATCCGCTCCGAAGGCGTTTCCGTGGCCGCGGGATCGGAGCACACTGGTGTTCTGAGGGGAGACCGAGAATGACGACAACCGCGCAACTCGGGGGGTCGTACATCGGCGTGGATCTGTCCGCCGATCTGGCTGCCGCCGCGCTGGATCTGGCCCGCAGATTCCACGACGGCGCCACCCTCTGGGTGATTTCACCCCAGTGGGAACCGCACGCCCATCATGTCGCAGTCGAGTTCGTCCACCCCGTGGTCATGGGCAAGCGGGCACTGCCCTCGGTCGCGCTCGTCGAACCCGACCCCGTCGCGCAGGCGCGGGTCGCGAGTCAGCCCGGCGATCTCCTGATCGCGGTGGCGTCCGCCGGCGAGCCCGCAGTCATCGACGCGATGCGGCGGGCCCCGGCGTGGGGCGTGCTGACACTGTGGATCGGCTCGGGGCCACGGCCGCCCGCCGGCGCGGCCAACCACATCCTCTGGATCGACTCCGACGACCCGCTGGTGCCTGCCACCGGCACCTTTGTGTTGATCTACCACCTACTGTGGGAACTCACCCACGTCTGCTTCGAGCATCCGGGATTGCTCAAGCCGCCCGCCGATGAATGCACCGAAGAAGTGTGCGTGATCTGCAGCGACGAGGGACGGCTCGGTGAGGTTTTGCTCGAGCCCGCCGACACGGCCGGTCAGGCGCTGGTACGAACGGCCAACGGCGAGGAGTGGGTGGACACGACGATTCTCGGCGAGGTCCGCACCAACGATCTGGTGCTGGTGCACGCGGGAGCGGCGATCACACGTCTGGAGGTCGACTCATGACGCATGAACCCGAAAGCACCGGCTTTCTCTACCCGTTCATCGAATCCGAGGAGACCGACGCCGCCAGCCTGCTCGATGACCTCGCCGCCTCAGCGCGGGGCAAGGCCACCGAAAGCGCACGGCTGCAACAGGAATCGCTCGACGAGTACGCACCCGGTTTGACCTCGGCCGGAACCCAGATGGCCGAGCGATTCCTGCGTGGCGGCCGGCTCTACACGCTCGGCAACGGCGGCAGTTCGACCGACGCCGCGACACTCGCGTCGCTGTTCAGTCGTCCCGCGCGCGGCAGGCCGGTGGCCGCCTGGTCGCTGGCCGCCGACGAAGCGGTGGTGACGGCACTGGGCAACGACGTCGGCTTCGAACTGATCTTCAAGCGCCAGATCATCGCTCACGCACGGGATCGCGACGTGGCGATCGCGTTGTCCACGTCGGGCAACTCCGAAGATCTGATGACCGCGATCACCGAAGCCAAGCAACGCGGACTGCTCACCATCGGCTTCTCCGGCCACGACGGCGGCAGGATGGCGGCGGCCGACGACCTCGACTTCTGCTTCACGGTGCACTCGCAGAGCATCCACCGCATACAGGAAAGCCACGCAATGCTCGGATACCGCCTCTGGTCGGTGACCCAGGAGCACATGGCCCGCTCTCTGTCAGGGGTCCACGCATGAGCACCACGGCGGATCGCGAAGACCGTGTGCTGGAACGGATCGACAAGTTCCGGCAGCGCAGGCCTCGGCTGCTCGACGACGTGGTGACGCTCGCGCACGGGGCAGGCGGCAAGGCGTCCGCCGCGTTGGTCGACGCGGTGTTCCTCGAGGCCTTCCGCAACGACGAACTCGAGCAACTCGGCGACGCCGCCGCGCTGCGTACCGCCTCCGGTGAACGGCTTGCCTTCTCGACCGACTCGTATGTGGTTTCGCCGCGGCGCTTTCCGGGCGGGTCCATCGGCCATGTGGCCGTGCACGGAACGATAAATGACCTCGCAGTGTCGGGCGCGCGGCCGCAATGGCTGTCGGCGGCGTTCGTCATCGAGGAGGGTTTCACGATCGCCGAACTCCGCGAAATCGTCGCCGACATGAGCGAAGCCGCGGCCAAGGCGGGTGTGCAGATCGTCACCGGCGATACGAAGGTCGTCGGCAAGGGCGCGGCCGACGGCGTGTATATCTCGACCGCAGGAGTCGGCGTCATCCCCGACGGCAGGCAGCTGTCCCGCAGCCTCGTGCAGGCCGGCGACAAGGTGGTGCTGTCCGGGACGATCGGCGAGCACGGTATGGCCGTCATGTTGGCCCGCGGCGATCTGGCCATCGACGCCGACATCGCATCCGACACCGCGCCTGTGCACGAACTCGTCGAGATCCTGCTTGCCACCGCGCCGTCGACGCGGTGGATGCGCGACGCGACCCGCGGCGGCGTCGGCACCGTGGCCAACGAACTGGTCAAGGACTCCCCGTTCGCCCTCATCCTGGATGAGGACAAGCTGCCGGTGCAGCCCCAGGTCCTCGGTGCCTGCGACATGCTCGGCATCGACCCGCTGTACGTCGCGAACGAGGGCAAGTTCGTCGCCATCGTGCCGCCCGACGAGGCCGATGCGGCGATCGCCGCGCTGCACGACCATCCGCAAGGCGCCGACGCCGCGATCGTGGGCGAGATCGTCGGTGAACCGCACGGAATAGTCGCCCTTCGAACGTCGTTCGGCGGCAGCCGGATCGTCGACATGCTCGTCGGTGACCCGCTACCGCGTATCTGCTGAGAGGAGATTGACGATGTGTCTTGGGATACCAGGTCAAGTTGTCGACATTGTCGACGCTGAACAGTCCCTGGCCAAGGTCGACGTCAACGGTGTCCGGAGGAACATCAGCGTGCGCCTGTTGGCCGACGACAACCTTCAGGTCGGTGACTGGGTGCTCGTGCACGTCGGTTTTGCGATGGCCAAGATCGACGAGCGTGAGGCGGCGATGACGCTCGACCAGGTGCAGAAGATGGGTGCCGACTACGTGAACGAAATCGAAGCATTCAACGCATCGGAAATCGCGTGACGGGAAAGGGTTGATACACAATGCGATTCGTCGACGAGTTCCGGGACCCGGGCGCTGCACGCGCGTTGGTCAAGTCCATCACCGAGCTGGCGGGCACTGACGAGTTCAAGTTCATGGAGGTGTGCGGCGGTCACACGCACACCATCTACCGGCACGGCATCGAGCACCTGCTGCCCGAAGCCGTTGAGTTGGTACACGGCCCCGGGTGTCCGGTGTGCGTGATTCCGATGGGCCGCGTCGACGACGCGATGTGGCTTGCCGAGCAGCCCGGCGTCATCTTCACGACGTTCGGCGACATGATGCGGGTGCCCGGGTCGAAGGGCAACCTCATCGAGGCCAAGGCGCGCGGCGCCGATGTGCGGTTCGTGTACTCGCCACTCGACGCGCTCAAAGTCGCGGTCGACAACCCCGACCGGCACGTCGTGTTCTTTGCGGTCGGATTCGAGACGACGGCGCCGTCCACCGCGGTCACCCTGGTTCGGGCGCGAGCGCTCGGTGTCCGCAACTTCAGCGTGTTCTGCAACCACGTCACGATCGTCCCGCCGATCAAGGCCATCCTCGAGTCGCCCGACCTGCGTCTCTCGGGTTTCCTCGGCCCCGGCCACGTATCCACGGTGGTAGGCCTGCGACCGTACCGGTTCGTGCCGGAGGTATACGGAAAACCCATGGTGGTGGCCGGATTTGAGCCGCTGGACATCCTGGCCTCGGTGCACATGCTGCTGCAGCAGATCCGCGATGGACGGTGCGAGGTCGAGAACCAGTACACCCGGGTGGTTCGCCCGGAGGGCAACACCCAGGCGTTGAAGCTGATGGCCGAGACGTTCGAGCTGCGGCCGCATTTCGAATGGCGCGGACTGGGATTCATCTCACAGAGCGCGTTGAAGGTGCACCCGGACTACGCGGAATTCGACGCGGAACGCAGGTTCGACATGCCCGGGGTGCGGGTCGCCGACCCCAAGGCATGCCAATGCGGCGAGGTGCTCAAGGGCGTGATCAAGCCGTGGGAGTGCAAGGTGTTCGGCACGGCATGCACGCCCGAGACGCCGATCGGCACGTGCATGGTGTCCCCCGAGGGCGCATGCGCGGCCTACTACAACTTCGGCAGGCTGCATCGCGAAACCGCACAGCTGCTGGGCCAGCGCAGGTAGCTAACGATCTGTGCACGATTTTCAGCGCTCAGCGCCGAAAATCGTGCACAAATCACCATTGGTCACGCGGGACGTCGAAGTCCGCGCACAACGCGCGCCAGACGTCGCGCGGATCGATGCCGTCCTCGATGGCCTGAGCAGCGGTTCGACCGCCGAACGCCGTCAGCACGTGGTCAACGAGCATGGACGCGCCGCGCACCGGCCCGAACTGGCCCTCGACGAGTTCTTGGAATTCCGTCAACCGCACGCGAGCCAACCTACGCCGATGAGGCGAGTGCTTCATGGCACACCCGTACCGGATCGTCGACCTCCGCGATGCCGGCGCCTGCCCGTCGAGCCGCCTGTTGGTACCGCGGCTCCGACAACACCTCGCCGACGGCGGTCGCCAGCGCCTCCGTGGTCAGCGGCCGGACGAGTTGTGCACTGCCTTGACGCACAAGGCGATTCGCGATCTCCCACTGATCGCCGCCCCCGGGCACGACCACCATCGGAACGCCGGCCAGCAGTGCCTTGGACACCAGGCCGTGCCCGCCGCCGCAGATCACCAGATCGGCGTGCCGCAGCAGCTCGTCCTGACGGCCGAGGCCGACCACGGCCCACGGCGGGACCACCACATCTGATCCACCCAGCCGAGACACCACCACACGTGCCCCGTCAGGCAGCGTCTCGCCCGGTCGCAGCGCTTCCAGCGCCACCTCGGTCAGGCCCAGTGCACCGGTCGTCGCGGTCGATGGCGCGACGACAACCACCGGGCCTGAGCCGGGCGGTATCTCGAGCACCGCTTCGGTCGGTTCAAAGTGCAGGGGGCCCACCACCACGGCCTCTTCCGGCCAGTCGGGCCGCGGCACCTCCAGGGCGGGCAGGGTGGCGACGAGACGCCGCAGCGGTCCGGGATCGACCGCAGGTAAACCGATTTCGACTCTGACCGCCGACCGCTGACGAAGACCCTGGCGCCATGACCGCGCGGTCAGCGCCCGCATCACGGAATCACGCAGGCGGCCGCGGACCCCGACGCCGGGGGCTAACCCGCTGCCCAGTGGCGGCAGGCCCTTCGACGGCCGGTACAGCGGCGACGGGTTCAGCTCGATCCACGGCAGGCCGACCAGCTCTGCGGCCAGCCCTCCGCAGGCGGTGATCACGTCGGACACCACCACGTCCGGCGCCAAGTCGCGCACCCGCGGAACGTTCTGCACCGCCATCCGTGCGGCTCGCTGGTGAATCTTCGCGCCGGCGTCGGTGTCATCGTCAGCCGCGGTGGGGTCGAGTCCTTCGAGCTCGACGGCATCCACCCCTACCCCACGCGCCGCGTTCAGCCATTCGGTGCCCGTGAGCAGGGTCGGGGTATCCCCGGCGGCCAGGAACCGGCGGCACAGCGCAAGGGCCGGAAAGGCGTGCCCGGGATCCGGTCCGGCAACCACAGCGACACGCACGCGCCTACCCTGCCACAGTGACGACTACGCTGGCAGCCATGACCGACCAGGCTTCCCGAGTGACGTCGGACATTGACAACGCCCGCACCGTCGAGACCTTTCTCTACGCCCTTCAGGACGAGGACTTCGACACGGTCGACTCCACGTTCGCGGACACCATTGTGTGGCAGAACGTCGGGTGGCTCACACTGCAGGGCCGTGCGCGGATCGTGAAGATCCTTCGCAGAGGACAAGGCCGGGTCGGGTTCGAGGTGAAGATCCACCGCATGGCCGCGGACGGCGACACCGTGCTGACCGAGCGCACCGACGCGATTGTGATCGGCCCGCTGCGCCTGCAGTTCTGGGTGTGCGGGGTGTTCGAAGTGCACGCGGGGCGAATCACGTTGTGGCGTGACTACTTCGACTTGTTGGACATCGCCAAGGGCACCCTGAGAGGGCTTGCCGGTACCGTGTTTCGGTCCTTGAGGCCGACGCTGTAGTGACCGCCGGAACACCATGTACCAAGCCGAACCTGTTGCAGTACATCGGCTACTGCTACTTGGGCGTTGGCTGCGGCAACCTGTGACGGCACGTAGACGCCTTGGCTGGTTACAGCGTTGACACTGTTGACTGCTGGAAGTTCCCAAAAATTCTGCTGCGGACTCGGCGGTCACCGAATGAGTTCGACCGCTTTCCACGCAGTTGGGGTGCCCCTCCCTACGGATCCGCTCGCGCTTGCCAGGGCGCGGACTATGTGCGAGATGATGTGCGACGCGGCTGAGGGTTCTCTCGAGGTCGCAGCCCGGGTGCCCGGCGCCGACCAGCCGCTGGGTGGCTGGTCGGATTGGGCGGCCTGGGTGCTCAGTAACAGTCCCGGGTCCGCTGCACACGTCTCGCAGCGGCCACTGTGGTACCCGCGACTTCATACCTTCTTACCCGCATCCACGCACACTTCACTCGATGTTCGGAGTGGAACCGGGTCGACAGATCGAGGCTCTACGCTGCCATCATGACCGAGATTGCGATCGTGCGGGTCGGGCTTGATCGATTAGAACAGTTGGTCGAGTTCTGGAAGCTTCTGCACCGCCACCAGGCATCGGTCGCAGTGGTCGTGCCTGGTCTGGATGTGCTCTCCGAGTCGGCGAGTGCCGAGATCGTCCGGGAGATGTATCGCCAGTGGCTTACCAGCGCCGACCCGTTTGCGTTCATTGCCGAGGACGCGGGTCGACCCGTCGGCTTTGTAGTCGGATTTTATGATGAGCCGCACTTCATGTGGGCGACTGGGCGGGTCGGCCATATCGACAGCTTCTACGTCCTGCCAGAGATGCGCGGTAGGGGTGTCGGACGACTGTTGATGGACGCGGCGTATTCGGAGATGCGTCGAGCCGGGGCGTCGACGGTCGCGCTGGAAATGGTCGCCGGCAATGAGGTAGCGAGAGCGTTCTACGAGCGAGATGGCTTCACGACCACTTTCGTTCAGATGCACCGGCAACTTGACGTCGAGAGCGAGCAGTCGACGACGTAGCGCTCGCCTTCTCGGTGGCGACGATGGTGCAGCCGCTGTAATTGAGCTTGGCATGTGCCGGGCGGGCGCCGGGGGAACGCCGGCGACGCTTCCGCGTGCCCCGCGGCCGCACCGTCGGCAGCGATGCGGCACGGTACGGCGAGCATGACCCTCGACGTCTATGCCGGACTGTGGCCGGATGCCGATGACCGGGCTCGGTTGGCGGCGAGCACCGCGCTTGCGAAGCGGCGGCCCGCTGCTGCGGACTGACTGCGGACGGCCACTAGTCAGGCGGTACGCTGACCAGCATGAACGCGCCCACCAAGCCGAACCTGTTGCAGTACATCGGCTACTGCTACGGGCGGCGACTGCCCGATTCGATGCGCGACTGGGTTCGCGAGGATCTCGCAGGCAAGGGTGCGACCATCCGGATGATGGTCCGGGTCTTCATCCCGGCATTTCTCATAATGGTGCCGTTCTGGTTCATTCCGGCCGCGCTCGACGTGCATCTGTCCATGACGTTGCCGATCCTGATTCCGTTCGTGTTCTTCTCGCACGCGCTGAACAAGGTGTGGCGCCGCCACATGCTGCGCAAACATGGTCTGGATCCGGCCCTGGCCGACGAGCTGAAACGCAAGAAAGACGCGCACATTCACGACGCTTACATCAAGAAATACGGCCCCCGGTCAGGACCGTCCAGCTCGCACGACGTCTAGGCCCTGCGCAGGTGGCCGAGTTCGTCGAACGCCTGCGCCCAGCCCATCAGCCGGTCGGTGGCGTTGACCAGTTCGTCGCGGTAGCGCTGCTGCGACATCGGCGAGCTGGACATCGAGCCGGTGTTGGCCGCTGACACCAATTGGGCTGCCGCGGTGACCATCTCGTTGTACTGACGGGCACCGTGGTCGAGTTGGGTGGTGAACGCGGTGATCGTGGGCGCCAGGTGCGAACGTGACTGCGGCGCCGAACTGATCGCACGCTCCATCGACACCACTTCATTGGCGGTGGCCGACATGGTGGCGGAAGTCTGGTTGGCCGCCGCGGTCAGCTCACGCAGTTCGTCGGCGGGCAGCATGCGACCGCGCTCCATCACCCCGAGCAGGGAGAACAACCCTCGCTCGGACGCGGCGAGGGCGGCCATCGGCTGGCGGGCCGCCGACCCCCACGGCGGCAATCGCCGGCCGGCGCGCCGTGGCGGCGGCAGCGGTTCCCCCCGAAGCCAGCGGTACCGCAGGAAAGCCAGTGTCGCGAGAAACGCCGCGCCGACCGCGATCGGCGCCGGGATGAACAGCGCCCACACCGGGGTGCTCCACGACGCCAGCAGGCCCGTCACTCCGACCCAGAACACGCTCGACACCGCGAAGAACAGGCCGAGCCGCAGCGCCCATCGCCGTTTGCGCACCAGCTTGGCGCGCGGATCGGCTGCCGCATTGAGCTTTTCGGCCAGCACATCCGACCACTCGGCGGCCGTGTCCACGCCACGCTGCACCAGCGTGCGCCAAGCCTCAGGTCGACCCGCGTTCGAATTCACTGCCATGCCTTACGAATGTTATTGCGACAGCGGATTTTCCGGCGTCGCCTGCTGGTTGGTCGCCGGCGTGGCCGGTGCGACGGCGGGGGTGCCACCCGCGGGCAACTGCTCACCACGCATGGACGCGCGGATCTGCTCCAGCCGGGAATGGCCCGCCATCTGCACGCTGGCCTGCTGCACCTCCATCATCCGGCCCTGCACCGAATTCTGCGCGAGCTCAGCGGCACCCATGGCGTTGGCGTAGCGACGCTCGATCTTGTCACGCACCTCATCGAGGCTCGGCGTGTTGCCCGGTGCGGCAATCTCACTCATCGACCGCAGCGAGGCACTCACCTGCTCCTGCATCTTGGCCTGCTCGAGCTGGGACAGCAGCTTGGTGCGCTCGGCGATCCTCTGCTGCAACACCATCGCGTTCTGCTCGACGGCCTTCTTGGCCTGACCAGCGGCCTGCAGGGCCTGGTCGTGCAGGCCCTTGAGATCCTCGACGCTCTGCTCGCCGGTGACCAGCTGTGCGGCGAACGCCTCGGCGGCGTTGTTGTACTCGGTGGCCTTCGCGGCATCTCCCGCCGCGGTGGCCTGATCGGCCAGTGTGAGCGCCTGGCGCACGTTGACCTGCAACTTCTCGATGTCCGCAAGCTGGCGGTTCAGCCGCATCTCGAGCTGGCGTTGGTTGCCGATCACCTGGGCCGCCTGCTGCGTCAATGCCTGGTGCTGGCGCTGGGCCTCCTCGATGGCCTGCTGAATCTGCACCTTTGGATCGGCGTACTCGTCGACCTTCGAGCTGAACAGCGCCATCAGGTACTTCCACGCCTTGACGAACGGATTGGCCATCGGTTCATTCCGCCTTCGTGTCGTTGAATTGCACTGGTGCCAACTTATCGGTTTCGCGCAGATCACCACACCCCTGCGGGTGTTTTCCAAGATCGGGCCGCGGGCTGGGCTCAGGCCACCGCCAGCGAGACGACCTGCGGGATGACGACCTTCGTCGTGGCGTCGATGTTGGCCGCGCTGGCACGTGCGAGCGCGGCGAGTTCCGCTTGCGCCATATCCTCGCCCGCGTCGGAGAGCACGCGAGACAGCGGGAGGTCCAGGGCGCCGCAGATGGCGCTCAGGAGTTCGCTGGACGCCTCCTTGCGGCCGCGTTCCACCTCCGACAGGTAGCCGAGGCTGACCCGGGCCGTATCGGACACCTCACGCAGGGTGCGGCCCTGCTCGGTGCGGGCACGACGAAGCACGTCGCCGATCACCTCGCGCAGCAATGCCGTCATCGTGCTCTCCTCCCTCGCTGGGCTTGGTTATCAGAGCAACGCTGAGCGCAGGCGGGTTGGTTCCCGGATGGCTTAATTACTGTCGCTCGACGAGCGCGCGCAGCCTCGCAATGGCCTCACGCACCGCCGCGAACCGGATGTCCCAGCGCGACCCTGACAACGAGAGCTCGACGACCTCGGTGTCGATGGGCCCGGCGAGACCGAGGAACACCGTGCCCACTGGATGGCCGCCGTGCGGCTCGGGGCCTGCCACCCCGGTCAGCCCAACGCCCCAGGTCGAGGCGCAGCGCTGCCTGGCACCGACGGCCATGGCGCGCGCTGTGGGAGCTGCGACAGGCCCGACCGCATCGAGCAACTGAGGGGCCACGCCGGCCAGCGCGATCTTGGTGTCCTCGATGTAGGTGACCAGGCCGCCGCGCAGCACCACACTGGCGCCGGCCACCCCGGCAAGTGTGGCGGCCAGCAGGCCCGCGGTCAGCGACTCGGCGGTGGCGACACTCTGCCTGCGCACCGTCAGGTCCGCGATGAGTGCGCGTGCGTCCTCAGTGACCAGCGGGTCGTCCACGCGAATCCCTGACCGCTGAGACGACGTAGTCCACGCCGGTGAGCACCGTCAGCACCACGGCTGCCCACATCACCACCCACGCGCCGGTCAGCCATGCTCCCGAGAGCGGCAACACGAACAGACCGATCGCGACGGCCTGGACGAGGGTCTTCAGCTTGCCTCCGCGACTGGCCGGGATGACACCGCGGCGCAGCACCGCGAATCGTAACGCGGTGATGCCGACCTCACGAACCATGATCACGACCGTCACCCACCACGGCAGGTCGCCAATCATCGACAGCCCGATCAACGCGGCTCCGATCAGGGCCTTGTCGGCGATCGGATCGGCCAGCTTGCCGAACTCGGTCACCATCCCGTAGCTGCGCGCCAGCGCGCCGTCGAACCGGTCAGTGATCACCGCGACCGCGAAGACGACGAATGCGGCTATCCGCCAAAAAGTTTCATGGCCGTCACCAACGAACAGCATGGCGAGGAACACGGGGACCAACACCAGACGCACACCGGTGAGCACGTTCGCGATGTTCGCCACCCGGGCGCGCGGAACCACCGGATCGATATCTGGCTGCCCCGACACCGCAACAGAATATCGGTTGTCCAAACCGATACCCTCGCACGTGTGAGTGGAACGTCCGACGGGGTTGTCGTCCGGCGCGCCCGCACGTCCGACATTCCGGCCATGAAGGCGCTCGTCGACATCTATTCCGGCAAGATCTTGCTGGAAAAGAACCTGGTGACGCTCTACGAGGCGGTGCAGGAGTTCTGGATCGCCGAACTCGACGGCGAGCTGATCGGCTGTGGCGCGCTGCACGTGTTGTGGTCTGACCTCGGCGAGATCCGCACCATCGCGGTTCACCCGAATGTGAGGGGCAAAGGTGTTGGCCACGCGATCGTGGACCGACTGCTGGATGTGGCCAGGAACCTGCACCTGGAGCGGATCTTCGTGCTCACCTTCGAGGTCGAGTTCTTTTCCCGGCACGGCTTCGAGGAGATCGAGGGCACGCCCGTCACCGCGGAGGTCTACGAGGAGATGTGCCGCTCCTACGACACCGGTGTCGCGGAGTTCCTCGACCTGTCCTACGTCAAGCCCAACATCCTCGGCAATACCCGAATGCTGTTGACGCTCTGAGGCCCCTTTTGGTGTGGTAGCTTCCGGCGATGCCACTGGGGCCGGGCAGTCGATTCATCGATGACCGCGACACAACACACTGGCCCGAGCGCGGCGGCGAGGGCCGTTCCGCGCGCAAGATCGTGCCGCGCCGCGCCCTGGCCGACTGGGATCCCGCTCACCGCGGGCACGACGCGTTGGCAACCATCCTCGCGCAAAGCGAAACTCGCGCACAGGATCTGGTACCGATCCGGCACGGGCGGATGGCGGCGTCCCCGTGGACGTACTTCCGCGGCGCCGCTGCGGTGATGGCAGCGGATCTTGCGTCGACACCGAACACCGGAATCAACGTCCAATTGTGCGGTGACGCGCACGTACTCAACTTCGGGTTGTGGCGCACACCTGAACGGAACCTGTCTTTCGACCTGCGTGACTTCGACGAAACCCTTCCGGGGCCGTTCGAATGGGACGTAAAGCGACTCGCCGCCTCGCTGGTGGTCCTGGCCCGAGATAATGGGCTGTCGGAAGCCGCTGCGCGAGAATCAGTTTCGTCGGCATACCGCGGATACGCCGGGAAGCTCCGCGAGTACGCGAGGATGCCCGAGATCGACATCTGGTACGACCGGGTCGATGTCGATGACCTGATCGGCTATCTAGCGCCGTACGACGCCGACGAAGTCGGAAGCTGGATCGAACGCAAGGCGCACAGGCGCACCAGCCGTGGGGCGTCGACGAAACTGACCCAGGTGGTCGATGGCCACCGGACGATCATCGAGGATCCGCCATTTCGCACTCACGTGGCGGGGGTGGGCGATACCGACCCCGAAGCGATCGTCGCCGCGTATCGGGGATCTGTGTCAGACCCCGTGTGGAGCTTCTTGACGCGCTTCGACATCGCGGACATGGTTCGCCAGATTGTCGGTGTCGGCAGCGTGGGTATGCGCGTGTATCTGGTGTTGCTGGTTGAGCGACGCACTGGCGACCCGTTTTTCCTGCAGATCAAGCAGGCGGTTCCTTCGGTGTACGAGCGGTTCCTCGGCGCCAGTCTCTACGGTCACCACGGTGAGCGAGTCATCAACGGGCAGCGGATGATTCAAAGCGCCACAGATATGTTCGTGGGGTGGACAACCAATGACGGGCACGATTTCTATGTCCGTCAGCTGCGTGACGGCAAGGTCATCCCGAAGGGTGACACCATCGCCGACCGGTTGGCGAAGTTTGCCGGGGCATGCGGGCGAGTGCTGGCCCGCGCACACGCGCGCAGTGGTGATGCCGCCGCCATCGACGATTACCTCGGTACCAGCGCCAAAGTCGAGCAGGCGTTCGTGGCATTCGCGACGGAGTACGCCGACCAGAATGAACGAGACCACGCGCAATTCGCCCGGGCGGTCGAGCAGGGCTCGATCCCGAGCGCGCTCGGTTGGCCCGAAGGCCGGTGATTACGGGTCGGCACCGTCGCTTGCGGCTCGGGGTGCGCTTTGGTCATCGGCAAGGATCTTTCTCATGTGGGCCAGTCCATGCTCGCGCCACGCCAGGTATGCCCAAAGCCCAAAGATGAGCGGCAGCGGGCCGAAGGCCACCCACCACCGCGCCGACGAGGGCAGCAGTTCAGCGATGAGCTGCGGCCGTGGCACCCCGTTGACCACGGGTGGTAGCCAGTCGTTCAACAGGATCACGAGCATCCGGGTCGTTTCGAACGGGCCGATCACGGTGGCCAGTGACCACCCCGACGACGCGATGAGCAGTGCCCACGGCCAGGCGAGCAGCAGTGACTGGTCATCGACGATGTCGGCGGCACAACGGATGGACTCGGCGATGAAGGCTATCGACAGCGCCACCACCAGACACGCCAGCTGGGCGGCCAACAGGTCGTCGAGCACGGTGTTGGCGCGGTCCTCACCTTGTCGGCTGGGCAGTCCGATAGCCAACGACAACAATCCCGCCACGATGGCGAGCAGCGCGATGCGTCCCGTGAGGTCCTCGACGCGATAAAACGAATCGACCATGGTCCGGACGACAAGCTGAGATGCCTTCCGCGGGCTGGTGCGGTAGAGCACCATGACGATCACGCCCGAGAGCACGTTGGCCGTGAGCCAGGCCACGACCGCGGTACAGATCGCGCTCAATGCAAACGACCCCGCCAGCGGTACCAGCACCGAGTCGGTATCCGCGTTGTAGCGGACGACGATCAGGGGCACCACCCCAATGGCGAACACGACGACCAGACCGAGCAGCAAGGGGATGCTGAAGACTGTGATTTGCCTGGCATCCACGTCGGGTTCGCGGTTGCGGATCGCGGCGAACTCCCGCGACAGCGCGGACCGCGCGTGTCGAAACGCCATCCTGCCTGGCACACCGCGATCGTAGGGACTGATGAGGCAGGCGTTGGGTTCCTCGGCAACATCCGAACGCAGTTGACGCCCTGACGCGTACCGTTACAAACGTGCGGCGTCGGGTTGTCGTCTGCGCAGCCGCCGTTTGTGTGGCCGCGACGAATCTGATCGCGTCGGCATCGGCCCAGGCCGATCCACCGCAATGCGACAACGGCCCGATTGTGATGACCGACTGCCCTAGCGGAAGCCTCTGCACGGCTGTGATCGATGGTCAATGCGTCGGGGTCCAGCCGCCGCTGCTCCCGCCGCCACCGCCGGTCAGGGTGGGCATTCAAGGCGACATCGGCCTCGGTGCCGGTTAGTCGACCTCGTCGTCCTCGTCGCCGCCGTTGGCGTCCGAGCCGCCGCGGATCAACGCGAGCGTGCCCGCGAGTTCGTCTGGCTTGACGAGAACTTCGCGGGCCTTGGAACCCTCGCTGGGCCCGACGATGCCGCGGGTTTCCATCAGGTCCATCAACCGGCCGGCCTTGGCGAAGCCGACCCGCAGCTTGCGCTGCAGCATCGACGTGGAGCCGAACTGACTGGACACCACCAGCTCCACGGCCTGCAGGAAGACGTCCATGTCGTCGCCGATATCCGGGTCGACGTCGGTGCGCTCGCTGTTGGTTTTGGCCTTGGTGACGCCCTCGGTGTATTCGGGCTCCGCCTGGTCCTTGCACGCCTGCACCACGGCGTGGATCTCGTCGTCGGAAACGTAGGCGCCCTGCAGCCGAATCGGCTTGTTGGCCCCCATTGGGATGAACAGCCCGTCGCCCATGCCGATCAGCTTCTCGGCGCCCTGCTGATCGAGGATCACGCGGCTGTCGGTGAGCGACGACGTAGCGAACGCCAGCCGGGACGGCACGTTGGTCTTGATGAGGCCGGTGACGACGTCGACGGACGGCCGTTGGGTGGCCAGCACGAGGTGGATGCCCGCGGCGCGCGCCTTCTGGGTGATCCGTACGACCGCGTCCTCCACGTCGCGCGGCGCCGTCATCATCAGGTCGGCGAGCTCGTCGACGATCGCCACCACGTACGGGTATGGCCGGTATTCGCGCTGGCTGCCCAGCGGCGTGGCGATCTCACCCGAGCGCACCTTCTTGTTGAAGTCATCGATGTGGCGGACCCGGCTGGCCTGCATGTCCTGGTAGCGCTGCTCCATCTCCTCGACGAGCCACGCCAGCGCCGCTGCTGCCTTCTTCGGCTGCGTGACGATCGGCGTGATCAGGTGCGGAATGCCTTCGTACGGCGTGAGTTCCACCATCTTCGGGTCGATCAGGATCATCCTGACCTCGTCGGGAGTAGCCCGCGCCAGCAGCGAGACCAGCATCGAGTTGACGAAGCTTGACTTACCCGAGCCCGTCGAGCCGGCGACCAGCAGGTGGGGCATCTTCGCAAGATTCCACGAGATGTATTCGCCCTCAATATCTTTGCCCAATGCGATCACCAACGGATGATGGTCACCGCGCGTCGACGGGTCGGTCAGCACGTCAGCCAGCCGCACCATCTCACGGTCGACGTTGGGCACCTCGATGCCGACCGCCGACTTGCCGGGGATCGGCGCCAGCATCCGCACGCTCTCAGTTGCCACCGCGTAGGCGATATTGCGTTGCAGCGCAGTGATTTTCTCGACCTTGACGCCTGGGCCGAGCTCGACCTCGTAGCGGGTGACGGTCGGACCGCGGGTGCAGCCGGTCACCGCGGCGTCCACCTTGAACTGCTGCAGTACCTCGGTGATGGCCTCCGCCATGCGGTCGTTGGCCGACGTGCGCCGCTTCGGCGGATCGCCCGCCTTCAGCAGTTCCAGCGGCGGCAACGTGTACGGGCCGTCCACCACCCGATCCAATGACATCGCCTGCTTCTTGGCGGGCTTCTTGCGCGCCTTGGCCGTCGGCTCCGGAACGGTGGGAGCCTCGTCGTCGATCGGGTAGTTCTCCATCGGTGTGCCGGTTGGCCACGCCTGCGGCTCGTCACCGCCGTACGCCGACGGATCGTCGTAATAGCCGTCCGAGAAGTCCTCGGGCGCCTCGGTGTTACGCCCCGGCTCGTCGTACTCGTCGTCGTACGCCTCACCGTGGAACGCGCGCGCGGAGAACATCCGGTGCACGGTCGACGGCACCTCGCGGATCGTCGTGCCGGTCACCAGCAACAGGCCGAACAGCGCGCCGATGAACAGCAGCGGTGCGGCGATCCACGCCGTCAGCCCATCTGATAGCGGACCACCGATGGCGAAGCCGAGGAATCCGGCGGCGTGCTTGCGCCCGGCCGGGTCAATCGGCGATCCCGCCCACAGATGCCACAGCCCTAGTAGGGGCAGCGTGATCATCGTCGCGCCGAGGATGAGCCGCGGCCGTGCCTCGGGATCGGGTTCCGTGCGCATCAGCACCACGGCAATCCCCGCGAGCACGATGGGTACGAGCACAACGGCCGACCCGATCAGCACGCGAAGAAACGTGTCGATCCACTGGCCGACGGGACGCGCAGCGTCGAACCAGGAGCTGGCGGCGATCACCACGGCGATACCAAGCAGCGCGAGGGCGATGCCGTCACGGCGGTGGCCGGGCTCGAGATCGCGCGCGCGGCCCACCGATCGGGCCGTGGACCCGGCGCCCTTGGCCAGCAGCAACCAGCCGGCGCGGACACCGCGACCGACGGTCGCCCCTGCCGACGAGATGGCCGACGGACTGTGACGTCGAGCCGGCTTGCGACGGGGCGCCGGGCGGGATCCGCCCCGCGAGCCGGCCTTTGACCTGCTCGAACGGGCGGCGGTCTTACTGGGCATGCCCCAAGCCTAGTCGCATAGGCCCCATATTCACCATCTGCCACACGGGTCACAGAAACGTCTCAATTCGGGGGTCTTGGGGCTCTACGGTGCCGAAATGACGACGACCCAGGCCGCATCGCAGCCTCCCATTGCCCTCCCCACCTCAAGCAAGGTGCTCTGCGCCGTCTACGGCGCGATCGCGATAGCCGCACTGATCGCGACCTGGAGCCAGAACGCCGCCTATTTCGACAACCCCGGCGGATTCCTGTTCGACTTCTTCAACGACTCCAAGGTCACGCCCGCCTCGCGGTCGCTGACGGTCGATATCGTGCTGTTCTTGCTCGCCGCGGCGATCCTGATGGTCATCGAGGCCCGTAAACACGGGGTCAGGTTCGTGTGGGCGTACATCGTGGGCGGCCTCGCCATCGCGATCAGCGTGACCTTCCCGCTCTTCCTGATCGCCAGGGAGCTCCGGGTCGGCAGGACCGAGACGACGCGGTTGGGCGCCGTCGACACGGTCTTCCTCGCCGCGCTGGCGGTGGCGGCGGTAGGCATGACGATTTGGGTCGACATGGGCTGAGCGATACGGAAACCCCCTAGGTAGGCTAGGCAACCGTCAAGCACGTACTCAGCGAGGAGTCCATCGCCCATGCCTGTAACTGTTGTCGCAACCATGAAAGCCAAGCCCGAGTCGGTGGACGCGGTCCGGGACGCGTGTAAGCAGGCCATCGAGGCGGTGCACTCCGAACCGGGTTGCGATCTCTACTCGCTGCACGAGGCCGACGGCACCTTCGTGTTCGTCGAACAGTGGGCCGACGCGGACGCACTCAAGACGCACAGCGCGGCGCCGGCGGTAGCCACGCTGTTCGGCACGGTCGGGGAGCTTCTCGACGGCGCTCCGGACATCAAGATGCTGCAACCCGTCGTCGCGGGCGACCCGGCCAAGGGCCAACTGCGTCCCTGACGAGCGCTCGCGCGAGGAAGTGAGAACACAGATGGCTTCGCTCGCAGGCAAAGTCGCGTTCATCACCGGCGCCGCCCGAGGTCAGGGCCGCGCCGAGGCGGTCCGATTGGCGGCTGACGGCGCGGAGATCATCGCGGTGGACATCTGCGACCAGATCGCGTCGGTGCCGTATCCGATGGCCACCGCTGACGATCTGGCCGCCACGGTCAAGCTCGTCGAAGACACCGGCGCCCGAATCGTGGCCCGTGAGGCCGATGTTCGCGATCAGGCTTCACTGGCCAGCGCGTTGCAGGCCGGGCTCGACGACTTCGGCCGTCTCGACATCGTCGTCGCCAACGCCGGTATCGCACCGATGGAGTCGGGCGCCGACGGCTGGCGAGACGTCATCGATGTCAACCTCACCGGTGTGCACAACACGGTGGAGGTGGCAATGCCGCGGCTGATCGAGCAGGGCGACGGCGGCTCGATAGTTCTCATCAGCTCGTCGGCCGGTCTGGTCGGCATCGGCGGTGGTGATCCCGGCTCACTCGGTTACACCGCAGCCAAACACGGCGTTGTGGGATTGATGAGGGCATACGCCAATCACCTTGCCCCTCACAGTGTTCGCGTCAACTCCGTGCATCCCAGCGGCGTCAATACGCCGATGATCGACAACGACCACACCCGTCAGTGGCTGGCCAACGTGTTTGCCAGTTCGGAACGACCGCCGGACATGGGCAACGCGATGCCGGTTGCGGTCCTCGATGCCGACGACATTGCCGCAGCGGTGGCCTGGCTGGTGTCGGATGAGGCGCGCTATATCACCGGCGTGACACTGCCGGTTGACGCGGGATACGTGAACAAGCGCTGACGTGGCACGAAATCCGGCTGCGCAGACCGCCTTCGGCCCGATGGTGCAGGCGGCCATCGAGCAGTACGAGCCGCCGGAGCGCCAGTTGGTCGAGGACGATCTCGCGCTGTCCTTCCTACCGGCGAGCCAACGCGCGATGGTGCGCGCGATGCGGTGGCCGCTGCTGCGTCGCCTGACGATATCGGCAGGTGAGCGGGCGGTGCCCGGCTCGTGGGCACTCATCGCGTGCCGAAAGCGCTTCATCGATGACAAGCTGACCGCAGATCTCGGAAACGTCGGCGCCGTCGTCGACCTCGGTGCGGGCATGGACACCAGGGCGTACCGCCTCGCGCGTCAATCTGACATCCCGGTCTTCGAGGTCGACCTCCCCGTCAACATCGAGCGCAAGAGGGCCGCTGTGCGGCACGCGATCGGTGCGATACCCGCCTCGGTTCACCTGGTGCCCTTGGACTTCGAGCGCGACGACCTGATCGCCACGCTGACCGGTCACGGCTATCGCGCCGATGCCCGCACATTTTTCATCTGGGAGGGCGTGACCCAGTATCTGACGGAGGACGCGGTCCGGGCCACGCTCGGTGAGCTGCAGGGGGCCGCGACCGGCAGCCGGCTGGTCTTCACCTACGTCCGCCGCGACTTCATCGACGGGGCGAACATGTACGACGCCGCCATCCTGTACAAGCGGTTCCGGCAACGGCGGCAGGTGTGGCAATTCGGCCTGAATCCAGACGAGGTTTCGGACTTCGTGGCCGAATACGGCTGGCGTCTGATCGAGCAGGCAGGCCCAGACTACTACTTGCACAACTACATTCGGCCGAGCGGCCGTGATCTAGGCGCATCGCAGCTCGAGTGGGCTGGGTACGCGGAGAAGGTCTAGCGTCTAGATCTCGATGACCGTCGGCACGATCATCGGCTGCCGCCGATAGGTCTCGCCCACCCACTTGCCGACGGTGCGACGCACGGCCTGAGCGATCCGCGTCGGCTCCTTCACATTCTCGGACGCAAGGAACTCCAGCTCGTCTTCGACCTTGCGCGCCACGGGCTCCAGCGCCTTGGGATCTTCCGAGAACCCACGCGAGTGCAGGTGCACAGCCCCTGCCGGACGCCCCGTACCTCGGTGCACGACGACGGTCACCGCGATGAAACCCGATGACAGGATCAGCCGTTCGCCCAAGGTCGCGTCGCCGACGTCGCCGGTGATCAACCCGTCGACGAACATCTTGCCGGTGGTCACCGCGCCCGCGATGGTCGCCCTGCCCGCGACGAGGTCGACGCTGACGCCGTTCTCGGCCAACATGATCGACTCCGGCGCTACGCCGGTGCGCTCCGCCAGCTTGCCGTTCGCCCGCAGCATCCGCCATGTCCCATGTACCGGCATCACGTTGCGCGGGCGCACCGCGTTGTACAGGAACAACAGCTCACCGGAGTACGCATGGCCGGAAACATGCACCCGCACCTGCTGATTGGTGACCACGCGTGCACCGATCTTGGCAAGCGCATCCATCACCCCGTATACGGCTTCCTCGTTGCCCGGAATCAGCGATGAGGACAGGATGATCAGATCGCCGGCGGTCAGCGTGATGCTGCGGTGCTCGCCGCGCGACATCCTCGACAGTGCGGACATCGGTTCGCCCTGGGTGCCGGTGGTGATCAGCACCACGCGCTCAGGCGGCATCATCTCGGCGGCGGCGATGTCGAGGATGTCGGAGTCGGCGACCCGTAGGTACCCAAGCTCCCTCGCGATGCCCATGTTGCGCACCATCGACCTCCCGACGAACGACACCCGCCTGCCGAGCGCGACCGCGGCATCGGTGATCTGCTGCACCCGATCGACATTCGACGCGAAGCACGCGACGATCACCCGTCCCTCGGCGCCGCGGATCAAGCGGTGCAGCGTCGGGCCGACCTCGCTTTCCGAGGGCCCCACCCCTGGGATCTCGGAATTCGTTGAGTCGCAGAGGAACAGATCCACCCCGGCGTCGCCCAACCGCGACATTCCGGGCAGATCGGTCGGCATGTCGTCCGGCGGCAGCTGATCGAGTTTGATGTCGCCGGTGTGCAGCACCGTACCCGCGCCGGTGTGGATCGCGATCGCGAGGCATCCGGGAATGGAGTGGTTGACGTGAAAGTACTGGCACTCGAACACGCCGTGTTTGGACTTCTGCCCCGCCGCGACTTCCATGAACACCGGCTTGATCCGATGTTCGCGGCACTTCTCCGCCACCAGCGCAAGCGTGAACTTCGAGCCGACCACCGGGATATCGCCGCGCAGCTTGAGCAGGAACGGTATCGCGCCGATGTGGTCCTCGTGCGCGTGTGTCAGCACCAATGCGTCCACCTCGTCGAGGCGGTCCTCGACGTGACGCAGATCGGGCAGGATCAGGTCGACGCCGGGCTCGTCGTGGCCCGGGAACAGCACCCCACAGTCGACGATCAAGAGTCGGCCGAGATGCTCGAAAACCGTCATGTTGCGGCCGATTTCGCTGATGCCGCCCAGCGCGGTCACCCGCAGACCCCCCGGGGCCAGCGGCCCCGGCGGTTTGAGGTCTCCGTTCACTACCGCAGCACCGCGGCGGCGCGCATATCGGCGGCCAGCGCCTCGATCTGCTCCGCGCTGGCAGGCACCTGAGGCAACCGTGGGTCGCCCACCTCGATGCCCTGCAGCCGCAGTCCCTCCTTGGCCAGCGTGACGCCACCGAGAAGCGCCTGGGCGTTGGCGAGCGGCCCGAGCGTCACGTTGATCTTGCGTGCCGTCGCGATGTCACCAGAGGTGAAAGCGGACAACATGTCTCGCAGCTGACCGGCGGCCAGGTGCCCCCAGACGCTGATAAACCCGACGGCACCCATGGCCAGCCACGGCAGGTTCAGCGCGTCGTCACCGGAGTAGTACGCGAGCCCGGTGTCGGCGATGATCTGCCCGCCGCCGTGTAGGTCGCCCTTCGCGTCCTTGACGGCCACGATGTTCGGATGCTCGGCCAGCTTGCGGATGGTGTCCCACTCGATGGCGACGACCGACCGCGGCGGAATGTCGTAGAGAATCACCGGTAGCTCGGTGGCGTCCGCCACCGCCGCGAAGTGCGCCACCAGCCCCGCCTGCGGCGGGCGCGAATAGTAGGGCGTCACCACCAGCAGGCCGTGCGCGCCCTCGGCAGCGCAGGCCTTCGCAAGATGCACGCTGCGCGCGGTGTCATAACTGCCTGCTCCGCCGACGATCCGCGCCCGGTCGCCGACCGCCTCCAGCACCGCGCGCAGCAGCGCGATCTTCTCGTCGTCGGTGGTGGTCGGCGACTCCCCCGTGGTGCCGAACAGCACCAGGCCGTCACAGCCGGAGTCCACGAGATGGGTCGCGAGGCGGGCCGCGGCATCGGTGTCCAGCGACCCGTCGGGCTTGAACGGAGTGACCATCGCGGTCAGCACGGTGCCCAACCGGGCGGTCACGTCGATTCCGCTGGTACTCACGAGCACCAAGATTACCTGCTCAACCTCACGGTTCCGTAGCCATATACGGCCAGGTCCGTCACGCCTCGGTCGCCAGCGGACTGGTGGCCACCTCACTGCCGTCGGCCAGGGTGGAGATCTCGAAGTCGGAGAAAACCTGAGGGGTCAGGTCGATGAGTTGGCGCAGGCATTCGATCGCCAGCCGGCGGATCTCGACGTCGGCGTGCTCGCTGGCCCGCATCGCGATGAAATGCCGCCATGCGCGGTAGTTACCGGTCACGACGATGCGTGTCTCGGTCGCGTTCGGCAGCACTGCGCGCGCAGCCTGCCGCGCCTGCTTGCGCCGCAGCACCGCGTTGGGCTGGTCGGCGAACTTCGCCTCGAGCCTGGCGAGCAACTCGGCGTACGTCGCCCGGCTGGCGTCCGCGGCGGCTTTGAACATCTCCTGCAGCTCCTGGTCGTCCTCCATTCCCGGCGGCACGACCACTTCGGAGTCGTGTTCGGGGACAAACCGCTGTGACAGCTGCGAATACGAGAAATGCCGATGACGGATCAGCTCGTGCGTGCACGATCGCGAGATACCCGTGATGTAGAACGACACTGACGCGTGTTCGAGCACAGAGAAGTGGCCGACGTCGATGATGTGTCGCAGGTATGCAGCGTTTGTCGCCGTCTTCGGGTTGGGCTTCGACCAGCTCTGGTAGCACGCCCGCCCGGCGAATTCCACCAGCGCCGGACCGCCCTCGGCGTCGGTGCTCCACGGCACGTCGGGCGGTGCCAAGAAGTCGGTCTTGGCGATCAGTTGCACGCGTAGCGGCGCGGTCTCGGCCACGGCTCACCCTAACGTGACCCTTGTCGGCAATGATGTTAGTCAGATAACATGTTAGTAACTAACATCAATCTGGAGGCGACGTGACGGACGTCATCGTGGTGGGAGCCGGGCCGACGGGTCTCACGTTGGCGTGCGGGCTGCAGGCCGCAGGCGTCGACGTGTGGGTGCTCGACAAGGCCTCAGGGCCTGCGGTGACATCTCGGGCGCTGGGCCTGCAACCGCGCGGCGTCGAGGTTCTCGACCGCCTTGGCGCGCTCGGAGACCTGCCAGATCGCGGCCTGCCGATCCGCACCGTCACCATCAATGTCGACGGGCGTGAATTGGCGAGTTTCCCGGTCGGGCAGGCGACCCGTCTCGGCGGTCCGCGCGGACTGATCATGTCCCAGGCCGACATCGAGGCCGCCCTCCGCGACCGCCTGATCGCCCTCGGTGGTGACGTCGAATGGGGGCGAGGCGTTTCCGGACTCGAACCGGAACGCCACGGTGTCAGGGTGCGCCTCGACGACGGATCCGACGCCGACGCCTCCTGGGTGGTGGCCGCCGACGGCGCGCACAGCGTCGTCCGCAAGGCGATGGGGATCGGCTTCCCCGGCGTGCCGGTCGTGGAGCGCTTCCTGCTCGCCGACGTCCATGCCGACATCGATCTACAGCGAGGGGGCGCGACGTCGTGGCTGCGCGGTGACATGATGCTGGCCGTCTTCCCGCTGCCCGGAATCGACCTGTGGCGGGTGATGGCGCCCGCACCAACGGGTTTCGGCGATGAGCCAGCACCAGCGGCGATCGTGGACTATCTCGGTACGCGGCTGGCCGCCGAGGCGGGCGGAACGATTCGCTCCGTGGTGTGGACATCGTCGTTCCGGATCCAGCGCAGGCTGGCGGACTCTTACCGTCGCGCTCGCGTCCTGCTGGCCGGCGACGCCGCACATATCCAGAGCCCATTCGGTGGGCAGGGCATGAACACCGGCATCGGAGACGCCGAAAACCTGGCGTGGAAGCTCGCGCTGGTCGTGTCCGGCCGCGCCGGCGAACGCCTACTCGACTCCTACGAGGCCGAACGACGCCCGATCGCCAAAGGTGTGCTGGACTCGACCAGCGGTGCTACCGAGGTCGCAGTCGGTCAGGGACGCGCCTCGCGGCTGCTGAGAGATCGCATTGTCGTGCCGCTGATGAATCAGGGTTGGCTGCAGAATCTGATCACGGAAAGGACATCGCAACTTCGCGTTTCGTACCGGCACGGCCCGCTAGGGGCCGGACTGTCGCGGTTCCTCCCCGGAATTCGCATCGGCGATCGCGTCGCTGATCGCACATGCACTCGCTTCGACGGTGCGTCCGTGCGGCTATACGACGTGTTGGGGCCGGAATGGGCGCTGCTCGGGCCCGAACCGCTGGCGGACGTCGCGCGCGAGCGTCTGGGCGATGTCGTGGCGTTGCGCGGTGAGCGCGACGCGCGGTTGGTCCGCCCCGACGGGCATCTGGCGTGGCGAGGCGCCGATGCGGCCCGACTTCGCGCATGGCTCGACAATGCCCTCGGTGAGCCGGTGGGAGTCCTGACGCCATGACCGAAGGCGACGACTGGCGCGCCCGCAAGAAAGCGGCGACCAAGCATGCGATCCAAGAGCACGCTTTGCGGCTCTTCGTCGAGAAAGGTTATGACACAACGACAGTCGAGGAGATCGCTGCGGCGGCCGGGGTGTCGCACATGACGTTCTTTCGGTATTTCCCCCGCAAGGAAGAGGTGGTCGAGTACGACGAGTACGATCCGCTGCTCGAAGAACTCGTGGCGGCAAGACCGGTGGAGGAGCCACCGCTGACCGCGCTACACAGAGCGCTTCGCGCCGGACTCGAGCAGATCCTGGCCACCGACCGCGAGGAGTTGCTCATCCGGACACGGCTCATCCTGCGGAACCCGGCGCTGCGGTCTCGAAACCTGCTCGCGCAGGACGCAACTCGCGACCTGCTGGCCCGTGCACTGGCTCGCAGAGCCGGGCTGCCGGAGCCTGACCTCGCCGCCACAGTTCAGGCCTCGGCGGCGCTCGGCGCGATCGGGCCCGCGGCGATGGCTTGGGCGGAAAGCGATGACGCGGACTTCGTCGCACTCATCGACGAAGCCTTCGAGGCCTTGGCGTCCGGCGTGTCGCGCTAGTGTGACGCGATGGCAGCTTCCACGCTCGCACCCCATCTGCTCGATGTCATCGATCACGACATTCTGCCGATGACCGAGGGCGGCGTCGCCGTCGGGAACAAGGTTTTCGGCGCTGCGCTGCTGCGCAAGACTGACCTGTCGGTGGTCATCGCAGGCACCAACGCCGAAACCGACAATCCGCTGTTGCACGGCGAAGTCAGCACACTCAACCGGTTTTACGAGATGCCAGATCGGACTTCGACGCGCGACCTACTGTTCCTGTGACACTTCTACTACTTCTTCAGCTACCAGGATTCGCGGGACGCCTTCGCGATCCCTCACGACCTGAAGATCCTGGAAGAGGTCTTCGGGCTGAACGACGGCAACTACCGACGAAGGAACGCGTACTGGACTGCCTACTCGATCCCGGAGCTGGTCGAGTCCGAACCCGAGCCGCTGCGGACGGAGCTGCGGCAGCAAGAGCAACGCATCCGTGACCGCTATGCGCGGCTGTCCGATCAGTGTCAGGAAGCCAAGGGCAACAACGACATTCCGCTGAACTGACGTCGGTCAATCGGTGAGCACGCCGGCGCGGCGCATGGCTGTGGTGATGAGCTCGAAATCGATCGCACCGTGATGGCGGGCCAGCTGATCCGCTTCGTCCCCGCGGCCGTCAGCGATCGCTCCCACCAACTGCTCGTGTTCGGTCAGTGCGCGTAATTCCATGCCGCGCATGGTCGATGGCTCACCCCACAGGTGGGCGGGGGCGCCGATACTCACGGTCGCCTTGAGGTCGAGCAACACCTGCTTGAGGACGTCGTTGTGGGCGGCATCCATGATCGCCAGGTGAAACCGGCTGTCTGCTTGCTGCGCCGCCAGTCCGCTCTCGGCGGTTCGGTACGCGTCGAATCTCGCCCGCAGCACGGACATGTCGTGTTCGGAGCGGGACTCCGCGGCGGCGCGGCAGACAGTGCCCTGCAGTCGACAGATCGCGTCGCAGCGGTCCCGCAGATCGTCGAGCCGCGCCCGTAGCGTGCGGCCCACCGCATCGGTGGACGAGTCCGGCCATTGGTCGAGCACGTATGACCCGCCGCCGCGCCCCCGCCGGGTTTCGATGAGGCCCCGCTCGAGGAGCCGCGCCAATGCGGCCCGCACCGTCATGCGGCCCGCCCCCAGCGACGCCGCGAGATCGCGCTCGACAGGCAGCCGCGCGCCGGGCAAGTACTCGCCGATCGCGATCGCGGTTATCAACCGGTCGGTGATCTCATCGACCCGCGATGGCGTGTCCAGCTGCTGTTGGAGCAGCCCCGGCGGGGTCAATGCGCCAGCCGGTGCGCCGATGTGGGCCATCTGCAAATGTTAATTCTCGCTCAATGGTCTTGTCATGAGACCTTTACGGGTCCATGCTGATCGCCATGACTCTTACGACCCGGCTGGTGCCGTTCCGCGGCCACGAAACCTGGGTGCAGATCACCGCGTCTGACGATGCGCGCAGTGGCGCCCTCCCCCTGTTCGTCCTGCACGGCGGCCCGGGAATGGCGCACAACTACGTGCGCAACATTGCCGGACTGGCTGCGGAGACCGGTCGCACGGTCATCCACTACGACCAGATCGGATGCGGGAACAGCACCCACCTGCCCGACGCCCCCGCGGACTTCTGGACACCAGAGCTGTTCGTCGACGAATTCCACACCGTCCGCGATGCGCTGGGCATCGACGAA
This sequence comes from uncultured Actinomycetota bacterium, assembly GCA_963698965.1. Classification (GTDB taxonomy): domain Bacteria; phylum Actinomycetota; class Actinomycetes; order Mycobacteriales; family Mycobacteriaceae; genus Mycobacterium. The sequence continues at coordinate 468,673 of CAVOSY010000029.1, read as the reverse complement.
TACCACCTGCTCGGCCAGTCGTGGGGCGGCATGCTCAGCGCGGAGATCGCGGTCCGGCGGCCCGCCGGCCTGAAGTCTGTGGCGATCTGCAACTCGCCCGCATCGATGGAGCTCTGGATGGCCGGCGCGGCCGAGCTGCGGGCGCAGCTGCCGCCGGACACCCAAGCCGCGCTGACCCGTCACGAGGAGGCGGGCACCGTCACCGACCCGGAGTACTTGGAGGCGACCGACGAGTTCTACCGCCGCCATCTGTGCCGAGTCGTGCCGATGCCACAGGACCTCGTCGACACCATCGCGCAGACGGAGGCGGAGCCGACGGTCTACCACACCATGAACGGCCCCAACGAATTTCATGTCCTGGGCACGCTGCGCGGCTGGAGCATCATCGACCGACTGCCCGAGATCACCGCACCCACGCTTGTCATCGCCGGTGAGTTCGACGAGGCCACCCCCGCCACCTGGCAGCCGTACGTCGACCACATCTCAGGCGCCGAGAGCCACGTCTTCCCCGACACCAGTCACTGCTCGCACCTGGAGAAGCCCGAGGAGTTCCGCGCCGTCGTCGCCGCGTTTCTCGCCAGCCACGACGCCGTAGCCCGTATCTAGCCCACCCTCGACCTGACAGGACATTCATGGACGGCCAGCGCACCCTCGAATCCTTCGGCTACAAACAGGAATTGCACCGCTCGGTGGCGACCGTCGACCTGCTCGTCTACGGGTTGGTCTTCATGGTGCCGATCGCTCCGTGGACGATCTTCGGCACCGTCTACAACAGCGCGTCCGGCATGGTGCCGCTGGTCTACCTCATCGGTTTGGTGGCGATGGTGTTCACGGCGATGGCCTACGCGCAGATGGCCAAGTCGTTCCCTCTCGCGGGATCGGTCTTCGCATACGTCGGCCGCGGAATCCACCCCGGCGCAGGCTTTTTCGCCGGATGGGCGATCCTGCTGGACTACCTGTTGGTGCCGACACTGTTGTATGTGTTCGCCGCCGAGTCGATGATCGGACTGTTCCCCGGCACACCGCGGTGGCTGTGGGCTCTCGTGTTCGTCGTCGTCAACACCGTGATCAATCTGCTCGGCGTCGACTCGCTGAAGATGGCCAACCGCGTGTTCCTGGCGATCGAACTGGTCTTCGTCGTGATCTTCGTGGTCATCGCGGTGCGCGCCATAAACGGCGACTCACTGCCCAACGTCCACTGGAGCACCACGCCGATCTGGAACCCCGAAACGGTCAGCGCCCCACTGATTGCCACGGCGCTGTCGATCGCGGTACTGAGTTTCCTTGGCTTCGATGGCATCTCGACGCTCGCCGAGGAGTCCACCGGCAAGAAGAACCCGGCGGGCCGAGCCATGGTCGGCTCGCTGTTCATCGTGGCGTTCCTGTTCATCGTTCAGACGTGGCTGGCCAGCCTGCTGGCAGGCGGTCGCGAGGCGTTCAGCGACGACGAGGTCGGCAACGCGTTCTTCAAGTTGGTCGAGGCGGCATCGAGCACTGGGTGGATGAACGCGTTCTTCGTCGTCAACGTGCTCGCCGTCGGTTTCGCCAACGCGATGGCCGCCCAGGCGGCGACCAGCCGGCTGCTTTACTCGATGAGCCGTGACCGCCAGCTGCCGAGTTTCCTGTCCAAGGTCAGCGCCCGTCAGGTGCCGATGGCCGCGATCCTCGTGGTCAGCGCGATCAGCGTGGTGCTCGTGCTGTTCTTCGTCGGCCAGATCGCGTTGATCTCGTCGCTGGTGAACTTCGGTGCACTCTTTGCCTTCTGCCTGCTGCATGTCTCGGTCGTCTGGTACTACATCGGGCGCAAGAAGTCGAAGAACTATCTGCTGCACCTGGTGGTGCCGACGCTGGGCTTCCTCATCATCGGCTACGTGCTGTTCAACGCGGACTCGCTCGCCAAGATCGGCGGCATCGTGTGGCTGGGCGTCGGCGCGGTGGTGTTCATCGTCAACAAGGTGCGCGGGCGGGGTGTGCCGGAATTGGGCGACGATCGGCCGATTTCCGATGACTTACGCGATATCTCACACCCCATCTGATGCGGTGCTGCGCGCCGTGACACACCTCAGCCCGGAAGCCCCGCACCAGCAGCATCCTCGCAGGTCACGCCGCGGCTGTCGCAACGAAATCCGTTGCAGATTGGGCGTCCATTGACGCGTGTGCCAATTCCAAGACGGGTGAAACGACCAAACAACCACGTAGAGCCGTTATATGAGAGTTTTCTGAACCCTCTCTATGGACGACGGAATTCGTACTACTCTCATCGCAGGTTGAGTTCCCAGCCCGTCGGACAGCCTCCTCGGCGCCGCTAATTGCGGCCCTCGCCGGTGAAGCCGTCCGGGGCGCCCCGACCGCATCCTCAACATGACTTGGGGGATCTGCAATGGCCGACGTTGGCACCGTCCGGATATACCGTCCGGATCCTGTGTTCGCGGACGAAATGCAACGCTACGGCAGGGCCACATTTTCTGTGCGCCGCCTCTCTCCCACGAGAGTCGCCGTCGCCGTGATGGGCGACATCGACGCTACGAACGGCCGAGCGCTCGGCCACTACGTCGAGCGCCATACCGGCATCTCCAGACAACTGATGCTTGACCTGCGTGCCGTCGACTTCTTCGGCGGCAAGGGCTTCACGGCGCTGTACTACATTGCCGTGCACTGCAGCCGCAACGATGTGGACTGGATGATCATCGGCAGCCATCCGGTGCGGCGGCTACTGTCGATTTGCGACGCCGAGGGCGAGTTGCCGCTCGCTGACGACCTGCCCGCGGCGCTGGCGCGCCTGGACCGCCTCGCGCGATGCCGCCATCACGTGGCACCGGCTGGGTGAGAGGTCGTGACCTCGCCGGCGGATAACGCAGGCTGACCGCCGCGGTGCTAGGACACGTGTGCAACCTCTTCGGCTGCACTATGTTCGCACGCTGGATACGTGGGCGGCCAATCTCGAGTCCAAGACGGACGAAGCCATCGCGGTCACGTCCCCAGCGGTCTACGCGCGGTATATGAAATATCTGACCGGATGCGCCGACCTCTTCCGCGACGGGCGCACGGATGTGTGCCAATTCACTTGCGAGAAAAGCTGATTCACCTATACAGGACCCTCATCGATGCGCCGTCACCGCCAATAGCAGATGCGGTGAACCCGCGTGTCACCGTCGCTTGACAGCCGCTCGTAGCTCCTTGGCCAAATCGCCCTTCGCTCCCACGGTGACCATGCTCAAGCCGAGCCACGACGCCATCGTCCGCAATTCTGTGGCGAGGGCCTCTGCTACGCGCGACGACTGCTGACCCGGTTCGGCGAACGCACCGACGACATGCAGCGCGTCACCAGTGCGCTCGGCCTTCAGGTCGACGCGCCCGACGAGGCTCCCGTCGAGCAGGAAAGGCCATACGTAGTAACCGAATTGACGTTTCGGAGCCGGCACGTAGATTTCAATGCGGTAGTGAAAATCGAATAGCCGCTGCACTCTCGGCCGGAAGAAGATCAACGGGTCGAACGGGCACAGTAGCGCCGTGCCGCGATCTCGTCGCGGGATGATCTGGCCCGCACGCAGATACGCCGGCGCGCTCCAGCCGTCGACCTCAACCCGTTCCAGCTCGCCATCGGCTTCGAGCTTCGCGAGCGCGGGCTTGACCTGCCCAGGGGCCAACCGGAAGTAGTCGCGAATGTCGGCCTCGGTGCCGATGCCCAGCGCCGTGGCCGCCCTCAGCGTGAGCTCGCGCAGCGCCTCGTCGTCGTCGACCTCCCGCGCCACCACCGCGGCCGGCAACACATTCTCGGTGAGGTCGTAGTGGCGGGCGAATCCGACCCGGGTCGCCGTAGTCAGCACCCCGGCGGCGAACAACGCCTCCGTCACCCATTTGGTGTCGCTGCGGTCCCACCACGGGCCTTTCCTGCCGCGTTGTTCCGCACCGAGATGCGCCTCGATCTGTCCGGCGGTTGCCGGGCCGAGTTCCTTCACGGCGGCGACGACGTCGTCGGCCAGGCGGGGGTTCTTCCTGACGATCTGGGTGCCCCACCGCCCGTGCGTGTACTCGCGCATGCGCCACCGCAACAACGGCCAGTCGTCGACCGCCATCAGCGCGGCCTCGTGTGCCCAGTATTCGACGAGCAGCCTCGGTGAGCGCGCCGAGTGGCTCCACGCCGCACGATCGAGCACGTCGCGGTCGTAGGGCCCGAGCCGGCTGAACACCGGCGCATAGTGGGCCCGCACCGCCACCGACACCGAATCCAGCTGCAGCACCTGTATCCGCGAAATCAGCCGGCGCAAGTACGCGCGGGTGACCGAACCCCGCGGCCTCGGCTCGGCGAAGCCCTGCGCGGCGACAGCGATACGGCGCGCCTGCGCGCCCGTCAGCGTCGTCATGCCCGGTGGTAGCTGAGATACCGGTAACGCAGCCCGGAACTACTGGAAAGCCAGTCCCCCGTGGTGCCGACCCATGTGGCGTCCAACACCGGCGCCACCGCATCGGCATCCTGACGTGGTAGGTCGATCTCCACCTCGGTGATCTCACATCGCGTCGCGATCGGGAGCGCGAGCGCATAGATCTCGCCGCCGCCGATCACCCAGCTCTCATCGCTTGTCAGCGCGTCATCTAACGTCGTCACCACATCTGCACCGTCAGCCATGTAGTCAGCTTGCCTGGTGACTACGACATTTCTGCGCCCCGGCAGGGGCCGCACCTTCGCAGGCAGCGATTCCCAGGTCAGCCTGCCCATCACCACGGTGTGCCCCATGGTGAGTTCCTTGAACCGCGTCTGATCCTCCGGCAGCCGCCACGGGATACCGCCGTCGCGGCCGATCACACCGGAGGTGGACTGGGCCCAGATCAGGCCGACGGTCATACGGCGACGGGTGCCTTGATCGCCGGATGCGGATCGTAATTGACGATGGCGATGTCGTCATAGGTATAGCCGAAGATCGAATCACGTTGCGCCAGAACGAGTTCCGGGTACGGCCGGGGCGCACGCGATAGCTGCTCGGTGACCTGCTCGACGTGGTTGTCGTAGATGTGGCAGTCGCCGCCGGTCCAGATGAACTCCCCGGCCTCGAGACCGGCCTGCGCAGCCATCATGTGGGTGAGCAGCGCGTAGCTGGCGATGTTGAAAGGCACCCCGAGGAACAGGTCCGCGCTGCGCTGATACAGCTGACAGGACAGCCGCCCGTCGGCGACGTAGAACTGGAAGAACGCGTGGCACGGCGGCAGAGCCATCTGCGGGATCTCCCCGACATTCCACGCCGAGACGATGTTGCGTCGCGAGTCCGGATCGGACTTCAACAGCTCGAGAGCGGCGCTGATCTGGTCGATGTGCCCGCCCGACGGCGTCGGCCACGACCGCCACTGCACGCCGTAGACTGGACCCAGATCGCCTGTCTCCGAGGCCCATTCGTCCCAGATTGTTACGCCGCGGTCCTGCAGCCACCGCACGTTGGAGTCGCCGCGCAGGAACCACAGCAGTTCGTAGATCACCGACTTGGTGTGCACCTTCTTGGTGGTGATCAGCGGGAAACCGGCAGTCAGGTCGTAGCGCATCTGGCGGCCGAACAGGCTGCGGGTTCCAGTGCCGGTGCGGTCCGATTTGGGGGTGCCGGTGTCGAACACCAGCCGGAGCAGATCCTCGTACGGCGTGGCGATTGGCACGTCGGTCAGCTTACGTCGGATGCCGACGAGTAGAACGGATGCCATGCCGAGTATCTCCGCTACCGTCACCACTCCCGACGGCACCTGCCCCGTGACCCTGCACACCCCCAATGGCACCGGCCCATGGTCGGCCGTTGTGATGTATCCGGACGCCGGCGGTGTCCGTCCGACGTTCCAGGAGATGGCGGCCAGGCTGGCCGGCTTCGGACATGCCGTACTGCTGCCCGACGTCTACTACCGCAGTGGCGACTGGGAACCGTTCGACATGGAGACGGTGTTCGGCGATCCCGAGCAGCGCACCCGGCTGATGACGATGGTCGGCAGCGTCACGCCCGACATGATCGCCTCCGACGCGGCCGCATTCTTCGACTTCCTCGCGTCGCGACCCGAGGTCAAGGGCGACGCGTTCGGCGTCTGTGGGTACTGCATGGGGGGCCGGACGTCGGTGATCGTCGCCGGCCGGGTGCCGGACCGGGTGGCGGCCGCCGGATCGTTCCACGGCGGCGGGCTGGTCACCGACGACGCCACCAGCCCGCACCTGCTCGCCGACCAGATGAAGGCGACGGTCTATGTCGCGGGTGCCGAGAACGACGCGTCGTTCACCCCCGAACAGGCCGAGACGTTGGACAAGGCGCTGACCGCCGCCAACGTCACACACACAATCGAGACCTATCCGGCCGGGCATGGTTTCGCGGTGCCGGACAACCCGCCATACGACCAAGAAGCCGCCGAGCGGCACTGGATCGCACTGCAGCAGCTGTTCGAGTCCGCGTTGCCCACCTGAGACGGTGTCACTGATTTCTTCACAGCCTCGCCGCGCCTCCGACTGCGTCGAGCCGGGAACACATCAGCGGGCGTGCCCCTCGGTTCGACCGTCCTCAGTGCCTCAAGGTGGGGGCCGGGCCGGGCCCGGCCGGGTTGTCGTGCACCAAGCCGAGCCGGTATTCCATCTCCTCGAGAGGGACACCCTTGGTCTCGGGCATCACCTTGAGCACCCAGATGAGCTGGCCCACCATGAAAAGCGCGAAGATGCTGAATCCGACTCCGCCGCCAAGTGCGCCCACGATGGGCGGGAAGGCGTAAGAGGTCAGCGCGGCGAACACCCAATGCGTCAGGCTCCCGAGGGACTGGCCACGACCGCGTATCCGGTTCGGGAAGATCTCGGAGATGAACACCCAGATCACTGACCCCTGACCGAACGCGTGGGCGGCGATGAACACCAGCAGCCCGGCGAGAACCAGCACTGCGGAGGTGGAGTTGTAGTTGCCCGCGTATGCGAACAGGACGCCGGCGAGAAAGGTCAGGCTGATCAGGTAGCCGATAGACCCCACAATCATCAGCTTTCGTCTGCCGATCTTGTCGATCACGCTGAGCGCCGCCATGGTGGCTATCAGGTTCATGAATCCGACGCCGACGCTCATCCACAGCGCCGCGTTGCCGGACGCGCCCGCGCCCTTCATCACCTCGGGTGCGTAGTAGAGGATCGCATTGATCCCGGATAGCTGGTTGAACGCCGCGATCGCGATGGCGAGCAGGATCACCTTGCGATGTTGAGGGGTGAAGAACGGAGCGTCTTTGGCGTTCTCCGCGGCTGCAAGCGAGGCGTGGATTTCTTGCAGTTCGAACTGGGCCTCTTCGTCGGTGTTGCACAGTTGCCGGAGGACGGCCTCGCCCTCCTGGTCGCGGTCGACGGACAACAACCAACGCGGTGTCTCCGGCACAGTGGTCAACAGAGCGAGGAATGCCACGGCCGGGACGGCCATGACGCCGAACATCCATCGCCAGGCAACGTCGGGTGACGCGACCGCAGCGATGATCGCGTTGGACCCGTAGGCCAGCAGGATGCCCAGCACGATGTTGAACTGGACCATGCCGACAAGGCGACCACGTACCGCCGGTGGCGCCACCTCCGCCGTGTAAATGGGGGCGCAAACCGACGCTGCGCCCACGCCGACGCCGCCGAGGAACCGGGAGATCATGAAGATTGTGTAGTCGTTGGTCAGCGCGGTACCCAGCGCGCCGAGGACATACAGGACGCCGATGGCGAACAGCATCTTCTTGCGGCCGAACAGGTCGGCCATCTTGCCGGCAACCAACGCGCCGGCGATGGTGCCGATAAGCGCGATTGCTACCGTGAAACCGAGGCCGCTGTCCGAGAGGTGGAACACCGCTTTGAGCGCGTCGGTGGTACCGGAGATCACGGCGGTGTCGAATCCGAAGATCAGGCCGCCGAGCGAAGCGACAATTGCGCTTCGAACCACGAGTGGATTCATACGCAACACCGTAGACACGAATAGCGGCCAGGTTATGAAAACGTGCAATTTGAGTGAATAAACTCGCGCGACTGGCCCATGATGGCGATTGCAAAGATCGCAAAACATCGAGGTAGCTGCCATGGCCGTGGGCTGCAGGTGCGGAAAATGCTGTCAGTGGAACTCTCCGGCGATAATGCAACCAGTTGGGTCGGTTTGGGAAACGTAACGTGTTCCTGATCGATTGTTTGTCTTTATTTTTGGTTCACTCTGTTCCTGAGCGTTTATCTTGATTCGTCTCCACTAATGTTGGTTTCTCAGCATAATGCATTTTGTGCGACCTGGCGTCTACAATTTCTACGCCAAGTCCAACTGAAGCTTCCAACGAAGGAGTTGTCAGATGGCTGATCCAAGGGTGCTCGGCATCGTGCTGGCCGGTGGTGAGGGCAAGCGCCTCTTGCCGCTGACTCTCGATCGGGCCAAGCCGGCCGTCCCGTTCGGCGGGCTGTATCGATTGATCGACTTCGCGTTGTCGAGCCTGGTCAACGCCGGGATAGTGCGGATCGCGGTGCTCACCCAGTACAAGAGCCACAGCCTGGATCGCCACATCACCACGACCTGGCGGATGAGCAGCCTGCTCGCCAACTACGTGACCCCGGTGCCCGCCCAACAGCGCCTTGGCCCACAGTGGTACACCGGCTCCGCGAATGCGATCTACCAGTCGCTGAACCTGATTCACGACGAGAAGCCGGATCTGGTCATCGTGTTCGGCGCCGACCACGTCTACCGCATGGACCCGAGGCAGATGATCGCGCAACACCTCGAGGGTGGCGCGGGCGCCACCGTGGCCGGCATTCCGGTGCCACGCAAGGAGGCCAGCGCGTTCGGCGTGATCAAGACCGCCTCCGACGGGCTACACGTCGAGGCGTTCCTGGAGAAGCCGCCCGACCCGCCGGGCCTGCCAGGTCGTCCCGACGAGACGTTCGCGTCGATGGGCAACTACCTGTTCTCTACCGACGTGCTGGTCGAGGCGCTGCGCAAGGACGCCGCCGACGAGTCCAGCAAGCACGACATGGGCGGCAACATCATGCCGATGATGGTGGACCAGGGCACGGCGCAGGTGTACGACTTCCAGCGCAACGAGGTGCCCGGCGCCGACCGCGCCGACGCCGGCTACTGGCGCGACGTGGGAACGTTGGACTCCTACTTCGACGCGCACATGGACCTGTGCGCGGTGGTGCCGGTGTTCAACCTGTACAACAGTCAGTGGCCGATCCTCACCCACATCCCGCCGCACCCACCGGCGAAGTTCGTGCACGAGGACGAAGACCGGGTCGGCCATGCGGTCAACAGCGTGGTCTCCAACGGCGTCATCGTCTCGGGGGCGCTGGTGCGCGAGTCGGTGCTGTCCCCCGGCGTGCGGGTGGAGGACTACGCCCTCGTGGAACGTTCAGTGATCATGGACAACACCGTCATCGGCGCCAACGCCGTGATAGAGAACGCGATCATCGACAAGGACGTGGTGGTACCCGACGGGGCGCAGGTCGGGGTGGACAAAGACCACGACCTGGCCCGCGGATTCGTCGTCTCCGAGGGCGGCGTGACCGTCGTCGGCAAGAGCCAGGAGGTCACCAAGTGAGCCCGCCCAGCCAGGCAGGTGACCGACTCAAGGTCGCACTGTGCACCAGGGAGTACCCGCCCGAGGTTTACGGCGGCGCCGGCGTGCACGTGGAGTACCTGGCCAAGGAGCTGTCCAAGCATGTCGCCCTGACCGTGCACTGCCAGGGCGCCGACCGGCCGACCGCGGTGGCGCACCGGCCGTGGGACCACCTGAAGGACGCCAACCCTGCGCTGCAGACGATCTCCACGGGACTGTCGATGGTGGCCGACATGGGCGACGTCGACCTGGTGCACTCCCACACCTGGTACGCCAACATGGCCGCACACCTGACATCGCTGCTCTACGGCATCCCGCACGTGTTGACCATGCACTCGCTGGAGCCGCTTCGGCCGTGGAAGGCCGAACAGCTCGGCGGCGGCTACGCGCTGTCGTCCTGGTGCGAGCGCGACGCCGTGGAGAGCGCCGCGGCGATCATCGCGGTGTCCAACGGAATGAAGGCCGACGTGCTATCCACCTACCCCTCGGTGAACCCGGACAGGGTGCGGGTGATCCACAACGGAATCGATGCCCAGCAGTACGCCCCCGACCCCGACACCGACGTGCTCGAGCAGTACGGCGTCGACCCCAATCGACCCAACGTAGTCTTCGTGGGTCGGATCACCCGGCAGAAGGGCGTACCGGTGCTGCTGCGTGCGGCCGCCCAGCTCGACCCCGAGGTACAGCTCGTGCTGTGCGCCGGACAGCCGGACACGCCCGAACTCGCACAAGAGGTGACCGACCTGGTCAACAACTTGCGCGCCACCCGATCCGGGGTGATCTGGATCGAGGGCATGCTGAACCGGCACGAGGTGATCCAGCTACTCAGCCACGCCACGGCGTTCGTCTGCCCGTCGCTGTACGAGCCGCTCGGCATCGTCAACCTAGAGGCAATGGCCTGCGGCACCGCGGTCGTCGCCTCACATGTGGGCGGCATCCCGGAGGTGGTCGCAGACGGCCAGACCGGCCTGCTGGTGCCGCCGGACGAGCCGCAGGCGCTAACCGATGCGCTCAACACGCTGGCCCGCGATCCGGAGCGGGCTAACGCGATGGGCGAGGCCGGCCGGCAACGCGCCATCTCCGACTTCGACTGGACCAGCATCGCCTCACAGACCGCCAAGCTCTACCACGAGGTCGCCTGATCGACCCGACCGCGACCACCCGCGTGATCTCCCGCCGGTCGACGGGTTAATTTCAGACAAATCACTTGCCGCAGCGAGTATTTGGTCCTTGCCGGCCCTTCGAAGACTACGACTTGGGCTCATGATCACCTCTGTGGAGGAAGTGGCCAACGGCACGCACTAGACCTCGGCCGGCGTAGATACCTGCGACTACCGAAGCGATGATCATCACGATGAACATCACCAGCCAGTTGGCCCGGCTGTGGCTGACATTCCACCAGACGATGGTGAACAGCACCGCGCAGACGAACACCACGATGTCACGCCAGTTTCCGCGGTACGACAACGCGGCGATTCGTATTTCACGGCTGCGCTCATCGGCCTGGATGAGGGAGTCGATGCGCCGATCGATGCTGTCCTTGAGCCGGGCCCTGAGTTCCGGTTGATCGTCGGGAATCCGTGCGAGCAGATCCATGTCCTTGGCGATGTTGCCTCGGATGTCTGGTGGCTTGAGATTGCCTGCAGCGACCCCCAAGAGAGCCCCACCAGCGATCGGCGCTGCGCCCAAGGCGAGTTCGGCGATACCGGGCATGGGTCTCCTCCGTCAGTTCGTCAGCGTCTCGGGCCGGACGCCCGTCATTGTTTCGTCCAGTAGGAGACGACGGGCCAGGTCTCCCAGTTTCCGGGATCCCGCCTACATGCTCGGTTCACCTGTCGCCTGGAAGACGATTCGGCGCCCGATCTCTACGGCGTGGTCGGCAAACCGTTCGTAGTAGCGGCTCAGCAACGTCACGTCGACTGCGGGGGCGACACCGTGCTTCCACTCGCGGTCCATGAGCACCGAGAACAGGTGCCGATGCAGGTTGTCCATATCGTCGTCATCGTCGTCGAGTTGCGCCGCCCGATCTGGATCCCCAGACTGCACAACGTCTTTGACGCTGTTACCGATGTCGACCGCGATACGCCCCATCTCGGTGAAGTAACCGTTGACATCCTCAGGCAGCGCCTTCGAGGGGTGGCGTCGACGGGTGAGCTCGGCGACATGCAGAGCGAGAGCACCCATGCGGTCGACGTCGGCAAGATTTGTCAACGAACTCACGACGAGGCGCAGATCGCTTGCGACCGGAGATTGCAGGGCAAGCAAGGTGATCGCAGCCTCTTCGGCTTCTGCGATGCGCGACCGGAACGCGTCGTGGTCGGTGATGACGTCCTCTGCAAGGACCAGGTCGGCTTGCAGCAGCGCCTGCGTTGCGCGTTCCATCGCTACTCCGGCCAACCCGCAGATGTCGGCGATTTCGGTGCACAACGCGTCCAGCTGCTGGTGGAAAGCCGTCCGCATCGCGTCACACCTTCTTGCCTGGCAGTCTCCGCAGTAGCGCGGAGAGCCGCTCCGCTTCCTCCAGCTGCTCGCGCAATCGCACAAGTCTGGCGGGCGTGTCGACGTCGCATCGGCTACGGCCACGTCGGTCCTCCCACTGCTTCTCAGCCTTCCACAGCTGTGCACGCAACGTGGCGACCTCGGCGGTCAAAATGTCGGCGAACAGCGCCGCCTGCGCGATGTCACACGCCCCCATCGCGCGGACCACCTGGCTGCCCGCTGCTGCGGTCTTCTCCCCCATTGACCAAATGCCTAGCCGAAAATCGTCCGTTTGACCAGCAGAATAACCTGTTCGCCGGTCTCGAGGACTCGTCAGCCCATCAACTGAGCAGCGATCGTCGCGCCGAGTTCCCAACAAGATTCGAGGTCGTCCTTGCTCGGCTTGCCCGACACCAACACGTACTCAGCGGCTTTCACCCAGCCCAGCCCGGTCGTGATGGCGGTGACGCCCCGCTCGGCTCCCTCGGTGCCCTCGTTGCCGTGGAGGTAAAGGCCGAACGGTCGTCCACGAGTCGTGTCGAGGCACGGGTAGTAACACACATCGAACGCGTGCTTGAGTGCGCCGCTCATATAGCCGAGGTTGGCGGGGCTTCCGAGCAGATAACCATCGGCTTCGAGCATGTCACTCGGTGAGACGGTGAGCGCGGGTCGCCGCACCACCTCCACACCCTCGATCTCAGGGTCGGTCGTACCGGACACCACGGCCTCGAACATCGCCTGCATGAACGGAGACGGGGTGTGATGGACGATCAGCAGCGTCTTCGTCATTTTGCTCTGCTCTTCGCGCAACCGGTCATCGCCCGCGCTCCTGCATCTCGACCGCCTTCCGCATCGTCTCGCGGGCGCGGCTGCGGTCGCCGGCGTAGTCGTACGCGCGCGCCAACCGATACCAGCGCCGCCAGTTGTCGGGGTCACCTTCGAGCTCGTCACGGACAGACTCGAATAGGGCGTCGGCGGCATCGCGCTGAATTCGCCCGGATGGCATCCGCGGCAGGGAGCTGACGTCGAGCTCCATGCCTTCCTCATTGATGATGCGAGCCAGTCGCTGGTGGGCGAGCCCGGCTCTCAGCGTGCTGACCATGGCCCAGATCCCGATCAAAGGCAGCACCATCAACGCCAGGCCGAGGCCGATGGCGGCAGGCCTGCCGGAGGCGATGAACGCCATCGCAATGCGGCCGAGCATAACGAAATACACGACGAGGGCCACGCACATGAAGCCGATCACCAGCTGGATGCGCAGTGCGCGCGCCCCCTCGCTCATGTCAAGTCGAGAAGAGGCTCGAGACCCACTGTGAGGCCGGGGTGTTCGCCGACGGTTCGGACCGCCAGCAGCACACCGGGCACGAACGACGTGCGGTCCAGGCTGTCGTGCCGGATCGTCAGGGTCTCCCCTTGAGTGCCGAAGAGCACTTCCTGATGCGCAACGAGGCCGGCGAGGCGTACAGAGTGCACCGGTATGCCGTCGACGTCCGCGCCGCGTGCCCCCTCGAGACCGGTACTGGTGGCATCGGGGTTGGGCGGCAGGCCTTTTCGGGCCTCCGCGATGAGGCGTGCGGTGCGGGCCGCGGTGCCGGACGGTGCATCAGCCTTCTGCGGGTGGTGCAGTTCGATGACTTCGGCGGACTCGAAGAAGCGGGCGGCCTGCTTGGCGAAGCGCATCGAGAGCACGGCGCCGATGGCGAAGTTCGGGGCGATCAGGACCGCGACGTCGGGCTTGTCCGCGAGCCACGCTTTCACCTTGCCTAGGCGTTCGTCGGTGAATCCGGTGGTGCCGACCACGGCGTGGATTCCGTTGTCGATCAAGAACTTCAGGTTTTCCATCACCACGTCGGGGTGCGTGAAGTCGATGACGATCTCGGTCTGGCTGTCAGTGAACAGGCTCAGCGGATCGCCGGCGTCGACCCCGGCCGTGAAGGTGAGGTCGTCTGCCGCCTCGACGGCTTGAACCATGGTGGCGCCGACCTTGCCCTTGGCGCCGAGCACTCCGACTCGCATGGCCTTACCCTAGCCTCCGCGCACCTGTGGATAACTTTCTGCATGTGTCGGTAATTCGAACTAGTGTGGCGCTCCACGTGTTTTCGTGGGCGCCTTTGTGCTGGTCAGGGTTGTTTTCGGTTGCGCGGGAGGATGTTCGGCGTTTCGCGGGTGAAATGAGGGACGCGCACGCGGTGTGGCTCTAGGTTTCGGGGTTACCACACCAACCGCAACCCGGAGGCACCGCGTGCGCGTCAATACTGCATTTAACCGTCTGCTGCAGATCCCCGGAGCATCGGTGACCGATGTCGTTATCGGAGAGCGCGACGTCGAGGTCACCCTGCGCCCACACGCCCGACTGCTGCGCTGCCCGTGCGGGATGCTGTGCTCGGCGGTCTATGACCGCCGCCGACGCCGCTGGCGGCACCTGGACCTGGCCCGATGTCGGTTGTGGCTGGTATATGAGATCCGTCGACTGGACTGCCCGGACTGCGGGATCCGCACCGAGGAGTTGCCTTGGGCACGGCCCGGAGCGCGGCATACCCGCGACTTCGAAGACATGGTGCTCTGGCTTGCTCAACGAACCGACCGCACCTCGGTGGCCACCCTGCTGCGCTGCGCCTGGGAAACGGTGACCGCGATCATCAACCGCGGTGTGGCCGAGTTGCTTGATGCCCGCCGGCTCGACACCCTCTACCGGATCGGGGTCGATGAGATCTGTTACCGCCATCCGCACCGGTACCTGACCATCATCGGTGATCATGACACCGGCACCGTGGTCGATATCCAGCCCGGCCGCAACTACCAGTCCTTGGCCAACTTCTATGCCCGCCAATCTGATTCGGACCTAGCCCAGATCGAAGCGGTCAGCATGGATGTGGCCTCGGCCTACACCGAAGCCACCCGCACCCATGTCCCGCACGCGGTGATTTGCTACGACCCGTTCCACATCATGCGATGGGCCAACAGAGCCCTCGATGCGGTGTACTCCCAGGCCATCACCGGGCGCGGCCGCGCTTCGATGACCCCGGCGCAGTGGCGCACCGGACGCTGGGCCCTGCGCACCGGCGAAAACAAACTCAACGACGACCAACGCGTCTTAATCAACCAGATCGCCCGCACCCACCGCCACATCGGCCGAGCCTGGACCCTCAAGGAACAACTGCGCGACATCTACCGCCTCAACCACCCACCAGGGGTGGCCCGCCAACATCTGCGGCGCTGGATCACCGCCGCCAAACGCAGTCGCATCAATGCCTTCGTCGCCCTGGCCAAACGCCTACAGGTCTACTTCGACGCGGTCATCGCCGTCCTGAAGATCCAGCCGCTGGAGCGCGGATCGGTCGCCGGCGCCGACAGTTCGATCGGCATGGCATTGCTACGTCTCGCGGCGATGAGCCGCGACTTCGACTCACCTGTCGCCGGTCAGCCGTGCGGGTCGTTCACTGCGTGCACCCGCCTTCGGGCACGTCCGCCAGCTCGATGCCGTCGGGTCCCGGTCTTTGTGCGGGCTGGCCGATCGGACCCCGATCGTCCCCGGGATCGACGGCACCGTCTTCGTGGACATCGACGACACGATCATCGAAGTCCACGGGCACGGTAAACAAGGTTCGGGATACGGCTACTCCGGGGTGCGCGGGTTGAACGCGTTGATCACAACGGCGAGCACCGTGCGCGCCGCGCCGTGATGGAGTACGTCGGATTCGTAAGCGGCTCCGAAGCGATCGGCATCGCCAGGCATCCGCCCGCGGAGCGCGACCCGGATCGGTCAGCGTACACCCACGAGACGACCAGCACCGCGCGGGCAGTGTTCGACTCGCAGTTCGACAAGGTGCTCTACGTCGAGAAGACGGGCCTGGCGGCCCAGCTCGCCCCGTACCGGCTCGGAGAGCGATACCGACATGGCCGTCATCTTCGGAAACGGCTATGCACCGACCGCATGCCGGAATCTGTTGGCGCGCTCAGATATCCGCGACATGAAGATATTCGTACTCCATGACGCCGACCTAGACGGGTACAACATCGCCCGCACCCTCGCGGAGGCTACCCGCCGCATGCCGCACCACACCGTCGATGTCGTCGACTTGGGTTTGACGGTTCCGCACGCCATCGAATACGAGTTGGAGACTGAGAAGTTCACCCGCAAGAAGGAGTTGCCGGCCGATCTGGAGCTCGACGCTGATGCGCTCGAATGGTTCACCGGCGAACCGATACAAGCCGGATACGGCAAGCGTCACTACGAATGCCGGCGCTGCGAACTCAACGCGTTCTCCAGCGACGGGCTCGCCGAATTCATCGAGACCGGTCTGCAACGGCACGGCGCCACCGCGAAACTCGTACCCCCCGCGTATGTGCTGACCTCGAATGTGCAGATGGACCGCGACGAGATGCTCACCAGTCTGGTTAAGCGGGAACTCCTGGGCATAGTCGACATCGATGCTGTGGTTCGCCAACTCGTCACCGACTATCCGGATCTGGTCGACGTCGATGAAGCCCGCATCCGCGACACGTTCACCGACAACCCGACCCTGTCATGGCGGTCGTCGGCGCGGCAGCTTGTGCACGAAGACATCGAAGCCGCCGACGGTCTCACCGAATCTGTTCGGCAACAGGTCGCAGAGCAACTCGCCGCATCGACTGACCACGGCGACGACGACGGCGAGATGGGTGAGCGCCCATGAGCGACGACATCGACCGCACTGACGAACTGCTGGACATGGTCCGCGACGACCAGCGCCAAGAAGCAGCGCATAACGGCTCACTCCTCGGGGAGATGTTCAACGGCGCATGGCTCGACGTCCAGACCTTCGCACCACTCGAATACGCCGTCCCCGGCATCATCCCCGAAGGCTTCGGCGTACTCGCAGCACCACCCAAAACCGGCAAAAGCTGGCTGGTCTGCAGCATCGGACTAGCCTGCGCCGCAGGAGGAACCGCCCTCGGCACAATCACCGTCACACAACGGCCGGTGCTCTACCTCGCCCTCGAAGACGGACAACGCCGACTACAAACCCGGTGCCGACGCATCATGTCCAGTCAGCCGCTACCCGGCGCGATCAACTTCATCATCCGCGCCGACAACAGCATCATCGCGTTCGGCATGATCTGCGAGTTCCTCACCCGACATCGCGACGACAAACCGCTGATCATCCTCGACACCCTCGGCCGCGCCAAACCCAGCCGCCCACCCGGCGCCGACCCCTACCAGTTCGACTACAACGTCGGGGTTCAACTCAAAACCGCAGTCGACAAGACACCCGGTGCAACCCTGCTCGTCGTCCACCACACCCGCAAAGCCGAATCATCCGACTTCCTCGACGCCGTCTCCGGCACTCAAGGCATCGCCGGCAGCGCCGACTTCGTCCTCGTCCTCGTGCGCAAAAGGCACAGCGACGAAGCGTTCCTCAACATCACCGGACGCGACGTCGTCGAAGCCGAATACGCATTAACCGTCACCGACGGTATGTGGACGCTAGCCGGTCGCACACTCGCCGAATCGGCGACCGAAGCCGAAACCCGGCGCGAACGCCAACAACTCGGCGACCGTGCGCTCGAAGTCCTCGGCTTCGTCAACGGCCGCTCCGAAACACGCGCAGCCGACCTCGCGGCACTAGCAATCGGCAAAGAGCAGGCGCGGGTGTATCTGAACCGGCTGGCCGAATCTGGCCGCATCGTCAAGACGGGACGTGGTGTGTTCCAAACCAGCAAGGGGGGGAAGTGGGGTGGTGTTATGAGTGTTACGCACGAGTGTTACGTCTCAAGGCCGAAACGTAACAGACATAACAGACGTAACACCCTTGGTCAGTGGGCCTGGTCGTTGCGACGAATGCGGCTTCCACACCGCCAAGCAGGGTCACCGCGACGGTTGCAGCAAAGACGTGCGGTACGAGCGATGACCGCCACGAAACAGAAGGCGAGAAACAACCATGACCAAACAGCACCGGCAGCAGTGGAAAAACCCGGAAGGCCGCCGCCATCGCAGCCCGGGCACGGCAGCGGAACAAGCAGGAGCGGTTAGGGATTCCGGTCGCCGCCGACCCGGCAACCCGATTCGCAGTCGCGAAACACAAACGTTCGAAGAATGACTGAAAGGATGCATCGACGAGTTTCTCCTCGAACTTCGGGTCGTTGGACACCTTGAACGTGTCGACTTGGTGCGGTTTGAGGCCCAACTCCTGCCATACCCGATGCACGGTGCTCTTCGAGACCCCGGCAACCCCGGCCATCGTCCTTGTGCTCCACATGCGTCTCGCCCTGCGGCCGGTATTCCTCGGTGAGCGTCACGATCCCTCATCAACGGCACTGTCCGCGCCGGACGCTCCCTTGCGGTGTGCGACCTGATGAAAGCCATCTCGCAGTCGTGGTCCAGCCTGGCCCGGACAACCGGAGGAGCAGCTGCTCATCAACATCACCGCGGTGGACGCCTCCACCGTCATGGAAGCCGGTGTCATCCTGCCCCAGCCCGGCGAGGAGGCCGCATGGTTCGAACACAACCGCGCCCGTCTCTCCAGCGTGGCGCCCGTGGGATCGAGGGCTTGCGGCCTCGCCGCGCGCAGATCCGGCGCGAGTGGTCGGCAAGAAGCGCAGCGCCACAGCATTGGGCGACTTCCAGCCCCCGGCCTTCCAGGGGCGACAACGTGCACATGCCGTAACTGAGCCGCGCGCACCGGCAACGGTGGTGTGAATGTTCAGCGGCCAGCAGACTGGCGACCACAACCCCATGCAGGACGACGGGCGCTCGTCGCGGCCCGCGCGTCGCGGCGATGTTCAGTGCCCTCACGGACCTGCCCGAACTGCCAGACCGTCCTCGGCGAACCGAGTGCGCCAGTTCGCCACGGTGGCCGGCGACACCCGACACCGCGGCAGCGATCGCCGCGTTCGCCGCGCCGTCGGCGGCCATCAGCAAAGCCTTGGCCCGCACCACTTCCCGATGCGCCGGCGGACTGTCACCGGGTCGACGCTCGAACACCTCACGCTGTGCCTCGGGATCGGCGGGGTTGTCGGGCACGGTGTAGCTGGCGGCGTTGGGCATGGCTCTGTCTCTCCTGACATCGAATGGGCTAGAACGGTGCCAGTGTGTTCTTACGTAGCTGTGTGATGGCTATGCCTTTAGGGAGATGGCGCGGATGCCAGGCAGACGGTACAGGTGGCTGCTCGCGGCGGAGAACAGATTCAGTACGCTGACGACCAGGTCGGGCTGAGAGAACTGGACGTAGTGGTCGCTACCCGTGGCGCGAATCTGTGGCGTCGCCGGCGCCAGCGCGACCACCGCCTCTTGGGCTTGCTCGTAGAGGCGGTTGACGTGGATCCGCAGGCAGCCCCGGGACGGACCTGACCCGGGCCAACGACTCGGTCTTGGTCAGCACGACCAACGGCATGGCCGGTAGCGTGGGCGCCGAAAGCACCTGCGCGGCACTGGCATCCAAGTCCACGCGCTCGGAATCGGCGCTTTTCATTGCAGGAAGCGGCATTTCGTCGGGTGGCGGATTCAACAGCTTGTCGCGGATATCCCGGCCACAGCGGGCCGAAGACCGACGGGACGGTGGCGCTGAACGGATCGACGAAGACGACTCCGTGTACCTGGTCGGGATGCAGCCGACCGTACAGCTGGACGATCAACACGCTCAGCGAATGTCCGATCGGTACATCGCTTGTGAACGTGCACGGCTTTGCTCACTACCGCCATCTCGTCACCAATTCACTACCAATTATTGTGCCGGACGGGCGTGGTGCGGTCGGTCAAGGGCGTCCCCTCGATGTAGCGCAACGTCCCTGGCCGGTCGTAGGCGCAGACGTGGTGCGAGCCGGCCAGGGCGTCGAACACGGGGGGACCCTTGGCCGCGCCGATGAGGCTGAGGACATCTGATTGTGTCCACACGTAGACGAATCGTGGTACCCGGACACCGACCGTGGGCGCACCCTGACACGCCTGCGCACGTCGGTCAACGCTTCGGCCGCCGATATCGACGGCAACGGCCCGATGTTTCCGACGCGGGTCGGCTCGTCGCGCAGGACGCCGACACCAGCGCCACCACAAACGCGACGACCGCCCACCGCACAGCGCAACGCATCGCTTAAACCTATGCGACCTGGAGCACACGCCGTTTCGTCTCTGGCAAAAAGCGGGTATACGGGGGCACCGCAAAGCCGCAGGAGGTTGTGACAGACAGCGCATCATTGAGGCAGCTCGAGATGGACCGTTAGTATTTCGCAACGGAAACCGGGACTCTACATCCCAGCGGCACGCAGAGCTCGCGGCACAGCCATGGTCCCGATACGTCACCTAGCTAGTGGTATGGCGTTGCCAACGCCGATCTCTTGTGGCGGCTTTCCCGATCGATTCATCGACCGGCCCGCCGTCGATGTCGACGGGTCAAACACGTACGCGACGGCCGACGTGAGTCGCGTGGACCTCGCGATGCGACTTGCGCGCTGGCCCTTCGTGTCTGAGGACACCTCCGCGTTCATTACCGCACTTCTGGACGGCCGTGTCATCCCGCGGGCCCAGCTCGAGGAGATGATGGACAGGGTCGATTGGGGCGTGGCCGGTCCTGGGCTTAAGTTATGGCCTGGGCCTGGCCGGCCTCACGCTGCCGTGCGGTGTCACCGTGTGGGGACACCCCCGGCGATCTGCCCGGCTACAACAGCATCATGATGAAAGCCCTTGACGGGCCAGCTTTTTCGGTGACCTTCACGCAGTTCCCGGTTGCCCATGATCCCCGCCTGGTGGTCCTGGAAGGAGGCTACTGCGGCCGCCGCTCACGTGTCGGAGTGAACGCGCTTGCCGCGAAAGTAGGTTGAGCGCACTCGTAGCGCGGGAATGTTGAGAGCTGTTGTCGTCTGCGGATCCCGGTCGAGCCAGAGCGGCTAATTTTTGTACGTCCAGTGCCGTGACCGTACACACTACGCGGGATGGGCTGCACTATAGCCGCCTCCGGGGCAAAGGAGCCGCCGTGGGTATCGCTGCCTACAGGCTGATCGCGTTGCTCGGTGTTCTGGTTCTCGCCGCGACCGGGTGCGGGTCCGGCGGGCCCGTCAGCCCCGCCACCTCGACCACGACGCACGCGGCGACTGCGTCGTATGCGAAAGCGCCCTGCCCGAATCCGATCTACCCGGGTGCTCCGCGGGTCGATCTGGGGGCCGGCGTGGAGTGCGGATACCTCACCGTGCCGCAGAATCGCGCCGATCCGGACGGTAGGAAGATCCGGCTCGTCGTCGCGACCCGCAAGTCGACGTCGCCGAACCCGAAACCGGACCCGGTCGTCTACCTCGCCGGCGGGCCCGGTGGCACGCCGCTGGTCCATGGCTTCGACAATTGGCAGCTCGACCGCGACCTCATCCTGCTGGGCGAGCGCGGCACCATAAAGGACGATCCCTTCCTGTCCTGTCCGGAGGTCGACCAATTCCTGGCCGACGCCGTCGGTATCGGTGCGGAGGACCCGGCCTACAACGAGAAAAGCGCCGCCGCCCTGCGCACCTGCCGGGACCGCCTCACCAAGCAGGGAATCAACCTGGCCGCATACAACACCACCGAGAACGCCGCCGACGTCGCCGATCTGCGCATCGCGATGGGCATCGACCAGTGGAACATCTATGCGCTCTCCTACGGCACCGATCTCGCGCTGCAGACTTTGCGTGACCATCCGGAGGGGATCCGGTCGGTGGTGCTCGACTCGGTGCTGCCGCCGCAGGCCAACTTGATGGAGTCCGGGTGGGCGTCGGCGGCAGGCAGCTTTGCGGCGATCTTCGACGGCTGCGCCGCGGATCCCGCCTGTGCGGCGGCCTTTCCCGATGTGCGCAACGAATTCACCCGGTTGGTGAACGAGCTGTCGGCGAGCCCGCTGCGCGTCACCGTCGACGATGCCGCCGGGACGCCCACCGACGTCGTCATCGACGGATACAAACTGGCCAGCGGCGTGGTGGTGGCCGCCGCGCAGACGCCGGGCCAGCTGGCCCGCATCCCCGCGATGATCCACAAGCTGGCCACCGGCGACCCGACCGATGTGGCCAAGGCGCTCACGGAGTTAGTCCCGCCAAACATCCTGAGCTTCGGCCTGATGTACGGCGTGCTGTGCAGTGAATCGGTGGCACACACGACCGCCGAGAAGGTGCTTGCCGTGGGCAAGCAGGCCCTGCCGGAGTTCCCCGACGCCGTGCTGGCCGCGCCGGCACAGGTGCCGTCCATGCTCAGCGACTGCGAAACCTGGTCGGTGCCCGCCGCGCCGCCCGAGGTATCCAGCCCCACCCGTAGCGATGTGCCGGTTTTGTTGGCCAGCGGCAGCTTCGACTCCGCGACGCCGCCGAACTGGGCCGCCGAGGCCGCGCAGACGCTGCCCAATTCCCGGCACCTGGTGTTCCCGGGCACCGGCCACGAGGTCGCATTGAACACACCCGATGCGGCGGCCTGCTTCCTCGAGGTGATGCGGGGCTTCTACGACAACCCGGCCGAATTCAACGACGGCTGTGTTGCGTCGCTGCGGATTCCGCCGTTCGTTACGACGTGAAGCCCATGCTCAGCCGGGGCCGTCGCTGGCGTCAACGACGACGTCGTCTTGGCGGATCGAATTGATGAATACGTCATGGCGAATCCTTCAACTCACCGACGGTTTCGCAGTCTGACTTCATGGCTCAGCCGCAGCTTGTCGTGCACCCGGCCAGCGTTGCCGCGCGGCCCCATCGTCGACAGATAACGCCGCGACCAACCACGGAGGAGCATGTCTTCGCGCGAGAACGCCGGAAAACCTGGGCATCGGCTATCCGCGCCGCCCTGGTGCGCCCACTCCCCCACGTCCACCCAAGACGAAGACGCCGGAATCCAATATGCAGGGTTACCAGTAAACTCCTGTATATCGCGAATCGCCATGCACTATAACGCCTTTCGACCCCCTCCACTAAGCCTTCGAATCAGCATGGGCACCCCGGCACGCACTACTGCTGGAACCAGGAGACCGACCTGCACGAATGCGGCCGCCGGTCAGCTCACGAAGGTCGGTGGTTGCATGGTGTCGGCGCAGTGGGTGTCGTAGCTGTCTGGTCGACTCAGGAAGTCGGCCACGATCTGGCGGCCGCAGTCCGACGCGATGAATACATCGTGACCGAGACCGGGAAATCGCACCACCTTGCCATGCGGGAGAGTTTTGACGGCCTCGTCTGCCTGGCTGGGCGGGGTGACCGCGTCGAACGTGCCGGTGATCAGCAGCACCGGCACATCGCTGCTGGTGGGCCTGTGCACAGCAGGGTCCGCCCGGCCGACATTCCACACCCCGCACTCGTCCATGAACCGGGGACCCTGAGGCTGCAACGAGAGGACTTCGGTCGGCAGGTCGGGCAATGCTTGGCGGGCCCCGGCCAGCAGCGCGGCGGGATCGGTGAACGCCGCATCCTCGCGGCAGAACACCCCGTAGGTCAGGCCGTATCCGGTCAATCCGGTCATCGGGATCCCCGTGAGCACGGCTTTGGCCGCGGCGGTTCCGTCACCGTTCGCGATCGCGGAGATGGTCTGCGGCAGCGCGGCGTAACTGCCCCGCGACAGGCTGGCCAGCACCACCAGATTGGCCAGCGTGTAGCCGTCGATCACCACCCGTCGTGCCGGTTGACCGTTCGCGGCCGGAAGATCAACGCTCAGCGGCGTTTTCGTCAAGCGCCCGACCGTCGTCGTAAAGTCGCGGGCCAGGTTGGGGTAGGCCGCGGCACACCCGGGCTGCGCCGCGCAGGCCTCGAAAAGGGCTCGATAGCCTTCGGCGGCGCTGGGCCAGAACTGCGTCATCAAGTTGGTCTGCGGGGGCACCACGGAGTCCAGCACCACACTTCGGATGCCGTCGGGGTGGTCTCGAAGCAGTTGCAGCGCAAGGTCACTGCCAGCCGAAACGCCGTATACATGCCAGTTGTCGATCTTCAGCGCCGTCCGTAAATCGGCGATATCGGCGGCGTTTTCTCCTGTGTTGTAGGCGCTCAGATCGTAGCCGGCCGAGGCCAGCCGGCTACGGCAGGCGCGAACCGCGTCGAGGTCTCGTTGCGCCGTCGCCGCCGCGAGAATCGACATGCCGGTCGACTCATCGAGGAAGTGGTCGATTTCTGGACAGCTCAACAGCGGATCGGCGTGCAGCGTGCCGCGCTGGTCGACAAAGATGACGTCGCGGTCGCGGTTGATGCCGAACTCATGTTGCACCAGCGCCTGTGCGGTCCCGATCCCCGTCCCACCGGGCCCGCCGGTCAGGTACACGAGCGGATCGCGGCCTGGGTCCGGTGACTGCGCCTTCGCCCTGGCCACGCCGATCTGGATCGTGCGCCCGTCCGGGTGCGCGCGGTTCTCGGGCACCGTCAGGTAGCCGCAACTGAATTCCGGTCCGAGGTCGGCCTCAGGTAATCCCGCCACGACGGGCGACGGGCAGGGAGCCGATTCAAATGAGGCAGCGGCCGACTGCGTTGCGGTCGACTGCGATCCGGCCGGCTCGTGGCAAGCAGTCAGGATCAGAGCGGCCGCGACCATCGCAACCACAACCCGGGACCGACCGGGCGCCGCGGTTCCCAGACCCGAACCCTAGCCCGGCGAATCAGCAACAATGCTCGTAAAGCAGTCAGTTGGTCCGAGGGAGCCCGAGATCGCTTACCGTTCATCGAGATTGTGCATCCCGTAAGGAGCGGAAAGCGTTGGTGTACAGACTGTTTCACCGTTCGTTTTGCTGGCGGAGTGGACGTATTCCGAACGTGCACTATTCGTCTCTAGGTGCACGGCACCCGGCGGTCCCAGTGTGAACTCACTTGGATAGCGACTGCTGGAACGCCGCCGCCACCATCGCCACGTCGTCGCTGGCCTCGTACAGACCGGTCAGCAGGTTGGGGAATGTTCCGCCGCTCATGGACAGACCGAAAACCAGCCGCCTGCCCTGGTCGGTGGTCATGTAGCCCGCGAGGCTCTCCACGTTGAACAACGCCCGCCCGGTGGCGGGGTCCACGGCCACGCTGGTGCCGCCCTTGGCCGCGACCTTGCCCTTCGCCGGGCTGCTGGCGCCGGAGCTGGCCAGCTGTCCCTTCTCGCCCAGCACGGACTGACCGCTCTCGAAAACCGGCCCCCACGGCTGCGCCGCCGCCCACCGGACCCAGGCCGTCATCTGCGTCGGCGTGGTCGATGCGGGATCGCGGCCCGCGCCGTCGACGAGCACGACGTCGTCAGACACCAGGCCGGCCTTGTCGATCGTGTCGCGGATGGTCTTCAAGCCCGTGGTGCAGTCGGTGGATCCGGCCTTCACGGCGAGCAGGCACAGCATCGCGTTGGCGCCGGTGTTATAGCTGGTCTGCATGATCATCGATCCGAACGCCTGCAGCGGCGGCGACCGCAGCGACGCGAGCTGGCGATCCGCGGAATAGCTGCTGGCAGGTGGGAGCCCGGCCTCATCGTTGGCGCCGACCGCTGGTGCGGTCACGGTGATGCCCGCCCGGGTGAGGGCCTCGATGAACAGCGTCCTGACCCAGGTAGAGGCGTCGGGAACGCGGTAGATGGTGAGCTGGGGCTTCCCGTCGGGAATCGAGCCGCTGACAACGAGATTGCGCGGGTTGGCCGGGTCAACCGCCACATCGAGGTCGGACGGTGTCGAGGACGCCACGGTGGTGACCTTCGATTGCACGGTGAAGGCGGCGGTGTTCGGTGTGGCCCGCACGGTGCCGGGCTGCCCGACGGCACCCGGGGACACCTCGATGTCCAGGATGTTGTCGTTAACGAAAACCGGTGGGACAGGGGCCTCCTGCCCCTCGTACGTCTCCCAGAGCCGGGTATCGATGATGACGTCGCCATCGATGGTCTTCACGCCCTTCGCGGCGACCTGCCGGGCCAGATCGTCGAGCCCGGCGAGTGGATCGTCGTCGACCTTGCGCGCGATTGGTGCGACGTCGCCGTAGACGTGGTCGATGCTGGTGGCGGTGAAGGCGTGATCCACCCGGCCCCGCATCGCGCCTCGGCCCCCCAGAGCCAGGTCGCCGGAGCCGACAAGGATCACGTTGCCGCGTAGCAGCGAATCGACCGTCGGGGCCGTCGCGTACACCGGGGTGGTCAGCCGGGTATCGGGCCCGATGGTGTCGTACACCGTGCCGATGGTGAATAGCTTGGCCGTCGAGCCGGTGAAGACCATTTCGTCCGGCCGCTGGCTCAGCAGTACTTCCCCGGAATCCCGGTCTGCGACATAGAAGAGCCAGCGGGCCGGCGCGTAGGACGGCTTCTCCATGATCTTGCGGGCGCCGTCCGGTACCGAATCCGGCGCGGCGGCCTCGGGGTCGTTGTGGCAGCCCGCCATTGCGGCCACTGACACGACCAGAAGACCGAGCCGGCCCAACCCGCCGATCCCATGCCGCATGGCGCTTGCCTCTCGCTCGGATGTGTAGACCAGCTGCCACGCGAAATATCTTGGGTTCCAGGCATATAGCGCCATCAGACATCCGCGCGACCAGCGCCAACCACGCCGCGGCCGCTCTTAGAGCAAGCAATGTTGTCGCAGCAGATACGATACCGCTCGTTTTACTGGCCGGAGTGCACGTATTCCGAATGTGCGCTATTCCTTCGGCGGTCTGCGCCTCGTCTCAGCGTGGCGACAGGATCTGTGGGTCCTTCGCCGTGCCGCCTCGGCATTAGCGGTCGCAGTCCTCTTGGTCGGGGGCCTGATCCCGGCCCGCGGCGGGTTGACTGCCCACCGTTGCAGACCAGTCACCTCGCGATCGCCGCGTTCGTCAGCGCATCGATACCTGCGAGCTCGGCGCTCAGACCGTAGCGACTGACCAAGGCGGCCTAGCCGTTGGCTCACGGCAGCGGGCACGGGGTCGCGGCGTGGATGCGCTGCGGTGACGGCGGGTTGCGGTCAAGCAGGAAAGTGGGTCGGATCGGCCGGGGGCACAAGTTGCCGCCGCAGTTGGGACAAATACCCATTAAATGGCCGTCGACGCAGCGACGGCAGAAGGTGCACTCGTAAGTGCAGATCATCGCCTCCGTCGACGCGGGCGGAAGATCGACGTCGCAGCATTCGCAGTTGGGGCGCAGCTCGAGCACACCCCAGGTCTACCTGATGATGACCGCCGGCACACACCAGCCGCCGTGTCATCATTCGTAGGTTCCGCGCCGGTCACACGGTCAGGCGCTGTCGGCAGGGGCCGCTGACGTACGCCAGCCGATGCGAGGACTGAACCTGCTGCTGCGGCGTCCGCCGGATGCTTCGCCCCACAGCTGGACGGCACTCACCTCTTGTCGAGGTTCCGCATCCTGCAATGTTCGGAAAGCATTGGTGTGTCGGCAGTTCCGCTCGTTTTACTGCCGGAGTGGGCATATCGCGAACGTGCGCTATTCCTCCCCGTGAAGTCATCCGAGGTGCCCAAGGCGACCTGACCTCGCTCGGTCGAGGCGGTGAGTATTCCCCACGGATCTGCAGCGAATCGCCTCCGGCATCACGAATTAATGCCCAGAGCCGGCCTCGGGGCAGGCCTTGGCCCCCAGGCCGCCGGGGTACAGCATCGGTTTATGTGTGATGGTTGCTCGCACACCGAGGTCGCGGCGACCCGCCCGCGGCCGGCGGAGGGAACGGCGGTGGACCCCATCGCTCTGGAACCGGTCGACGAGGTCGTCATCACGACGCTCGTGGACAACAGCTACGACGCGCTGATGGGCGACACCGGCCCGGCCCGCCGCGCGCCGTTGCCCGGGGTCGCCAGTGTCCCGGCACCGCAGTTCGAGGAGGGCCACACGTTTCCCGGGCTGATCGCCGAGCACGGCTTCTCCGCGCTGGTGACCACCCGCCGCGGTGCGACCGCGCACACCGTGCTGTTCGACACCGGGGTGTCACCAGACGGGATGGCGATCAACTTCGAGCGGCTGGACCTCGATGCGGCCGCGATCGAGGTCGTGGTGCTCAGCCACGGCCACCTCGATCACGATGGCGGCTTCCCCGGGCTGGTTCGGTTGCGGGGCCGCAGCCGGCTGCCGCTCACCGTGCACCCGCTGGTCTGGAGCCGGCGCCGCCTCGCCCTGCCCGATCACCCGCCCTGGGAGCTGCCGACGCTCAGCCGTTCCGCGCTGGAAGCCGAGGGCCTCGAGGTGATCGAGCGGCGGCAGCCCTCGCTGCTGCTGGACGGCTCGATACTGATCACCGGGGAGGTCGACCGCACCACGGAGTTCGAGCGCGGCCTGCCGTACCACGAGGCCTGGCGCGACGGGCGGTGGGAGCCCGACCCGCTGATCCTCGACGAGCAGGCGCTGGTGGTCCACGTCCGCGGGCGCGGACTCGTGGTGCTCACCGGGTGCGGCCACGCCGGTGCGGTGAACATCGCCCGGCACGCGATGCGGCTGACCGGTGTGGACCGGCTGCATGCCCTGCTCGGCGATTTCCACCTCACCGGACCGGCCTTCGAGCCCGTCATCGAGCCCACCGTGGCTGCGTTCGTCGACATGGCACCCGATGTGCTGGTGCCAGCGCACTGCACGGGCTGGAAGGCCCAGCATCGGCTTGCCGCAGCGCTGCCCAGCGCATTCGTGCCGAACGCGGTCGGCACGTCCTTCACCCTGGCCGGATCCGGGCTCTAGCCGCTTGAGGAGGGCGGAGTTCACGATCAGACCAAGTTTGCGTTGTGGGGTGAAGTGGCCGGGCGTAACGTTGGCAGTGGCTCCTCCGGATCGCCAACGCTGCGACCAGCCACTTTACTTGGCCCACAGCCGGTTTCATCGGACCGGCACCTTGGTTGGAGAGAGCCGGGGACGTGATCTCGTGAGCGGGAGCGTCCGACAGGTCGGCCTGGTTTAGCCTGGTCGACCGTGGATGACGTACGCCCAGAAACGTCACGTCGACTTGGCAGTATGAGGTCGCTCGCTACAGATTGGCATTGGTGCCGACCAATGGACAACCTCGTTGTGCCGGCGCGCCAACCGTCATTGATCGGAAAACACTGGCGTGTAAACAGTTTCGCCTAGATGCGGCAGGTCCAGTACGTGTGCCCGCCGCCATGCCCGAGACCCGTTTGCTGGCCTACGAGGACTTCGCCGGGGCCGAGCGTGTGTCCATTCGGGCAGCGGGTCGGCGGGTGGGTGATCCACTTCCCGGCCTGCGTCTGTACCAGCTCGCCCAGCACGACCAACAGCCTAGGTGTCCGGTCTGGCCTCAATACCGTTCAGTTAAGGGAGCGGGCGGTACAGTATGACGGTGCCGCGGAGTGGTTGGGTCAAGCCAGAGTCGGATCGTCGTCTGTCGGATTTGGTGTCGGTGGGGTTGCTGACCAGGGTTTTCCCAGCGGATGTTGTCGATGCGGTGGTCGCCGCAGCCGGGCGGACGGAGCTACGGCAGCGGGCGTTGCCGGCGCGGGTGGTGACCTATTTTGCGATTGGGATGGCGCTGCATTCCGAGGGCTCCTATGAGGATGTGTTCGCGCAACTCACCGATGGTCTGTCGTGGACGACGGGATGGGAGCAGTCGTGGTCTCCTCCGACGAAATCGGCTATCTTTCAAGCACGTTCACGATTGGGGTACGAACCGCTACGTGATTTGTTCGCCCGCGTCGCTCGTCCCGTCGCCGGTGCGGACACGCCCGGTTCCTGGCTTGCCGGTCGACGGCTGGTCGCGATCGACGGAACCTGTGTCGACGTGCCCGACACGCCCGCGAATGCAGACTTTTTCGGGCGGCCGCCGGCAAGTCGCGGCGAGCAGTCCGCGTTCCCGCACGCGCGGCTGGTCGCGGTGGCCGAATGCGGCACGCACGCGATCTTCGACGCCGTGCTCGGGCCGTGTCGCAGCTCGGAGATCGAGATGGCCCGAGCGCTGGCAGGGCGGCTGGAGCCGGGAATGCTGGTGCTCGCCGACCGCGGTTTCTACGGCTTCAAACTGTGGAGTCAGGCTGCCGGGACCGGTGCGGACCTGCTGTGGCGGGTGAAAACGACACTGCGGCCGCGCCATGTCCAGACACTGCCCGACGGGTCCTGGCTGGCCCGCATCGTGGCCACCTCGGGAGCAAACCGCGCCAGCACACCGCCGCTGAATGTCCGCGTCGTCGACTACACGATCGACGACGGACGCGACAATCCCGAGCACTATCGGCTGCTGACGACCATCCTCGACCCCGACCAGGCCAGCGCGACCCAACTCGCCAGTGCCTACGCGCAGCGGTGGGAAATCGAGAGCGTCTTCGACGAACTCGAATCCCATCAGCGCGGACCTCGGGCGGTGCTGCGCTCGAAGTCCCCGCAGCTGGTGCAGCAGGAGATGTGGGGGCATCTATGCTGCCATTACGCCATCCGCACGCTCATGCTCGACGCCGCCACGCACGCCGGGCACGACCCCGATCGAATATCCTTCGTGGCGGCGCTGCGTATCACCCGACGATCGTTGTCCCACAGCTCTTTTTCCCCCTCACAACCGTGACACTGTCGCCGCCCTCTGGCAGTGCGCCATCGGGAAACTCACCCAACGCCTCAATCCAGCACGCCGCGCCCGCGCCAACCCACGGGTGGTCAAACGCAAAGTCCGCAAATGGGCAGCCAAACGCTCCCACCACACGCGATGGCCGCAACCGCCGACATGGATCCACAGCGAACAACACCGGGACTCGACCCGGTACCTGTGGGATCTAGGGTGGCGTGCCGGGGTCAACGCCGTTACTTCTCGGGAGCGTTGTTGTAGGTTCCGCTCATGCTCGTGAGCACTTTCCGCATGGAAGACGACCAAACTCCTTGTGTGTTCTCGATGCCGCCGCATCTAGACAGTGAGGGGGACGAGGTAGCCGCTTATGTGTCCGTGCGGCCCTTCGGGAAGGACAGCCGTGACGTTGCCATCAACATGTCAATCGATGAGGCGGAGGAGCTGGCGCGCCAGCTCGTTGCGGTTGTCACCAATGCACGAAAGGGCCGATTTCGTGAGCACGGCGTCAAGATCGCCGAAGACATCCGTTTGCAAGATTTGAAAGAGGCATGGTTCGTCCTGGGAATCGAGGATCTGAACAACGGCGAGTAGTTGATCTGTGTGGGCGCTGAATGGGCTCGGCCCGCCACGTGTGGGGGTTGGTAACGGGCCGGGATTGGACAGTAAGCCGTTCAGCCGGGGTGGCAGGAGATGCGCACCGTCGCCGGCCCTTCGAGTGCAGTGCAGTGGGTGTTGACCGGCGGCCCGTACACCGTCTGGTCGCCATGTGCCGCATGTCCAGGTGGTGTGCCCGCCGCGCCGCGCAAAGAAAGTTACTGCTGGAGGCGAACCGCAGGCCGCCGTCCCTCGTGGATGTACGTAGGGGCCGTCACCGCGGGCCAGGGCGGCGTCGCGGTGATAGCGGGCCGGCGTGCGCCTCAGTGTCCTGCGCCGCAGTTGCTGCATACGCCGCAGTTGCTGCATACGCCGCAGTTGCTGCACCCGGCCCGTGCCCTGGGGGTCGCAGTGGCGTGACCCGCTTCAACGACAGCAGTCGGCCCCCACCCAAGCAGGATGACGGACAGCCACCCAAAGCAACGGCTAAACCGGCTCGTCGGGCTGGTCTATTTCCTGGCCGTAGGGCCCGGCCTCGTACTCAACAAACCACCGTTTCGTCTGCCCGTCGTCGGACCCCGCGCTTGTCACCACATCAACGCGTATCGGCCATTCGCCCGTAGCGGCCAGTGCGCGGATGACGCTCTCGCGGATGATGCGCCGTACCTCACCCCTCGCCCGTTTCTACGGGCAGAAGTATCGACATATAGCCGGTGCGGAACGCCGGCAGGTCGGCCATAAGGTCATTGTCCCCTCCCGGTGCTGGCGCGGCCGTTCAGCAGCCTGCAATGCTCGGAAAGCACAGGCCGGCAGATGATTTCACCGCAATGGCACCGCCAAGTGGTGTGTCGACCACATGAGCACGAGACGGTCCGCAGCAACGTCCGGTCGGGTCGCAGAGCATGTCCGCGCGGACATCGCCTCGGCGCCCGCACCAACTTGCCGACAGCAGCCACACCCATCTTGCGTACGCTGGCAACCGCGCCGTGCGTTAAAACGCCAGAGAGTGCTTCGAGAACGGAGCGCCTGCGTCGACAGAAATCGACCCGCCACCCAAGCAGGATGATTAGGGAGTGGTCGGCCGCCACAGGAGAGCGGTGGCTGGCCGTCGTCATTCGGTTCCGCCTCTAATTCCGCCTATTTGAGATTCGCACAGTCGCCGGTCCATCAAGCGCGGTGCAGTGGGTGTTGAGCGGCGGCCCGTACACAGTCTGATCGCATGTGCGACACGTCCAGGTGGTGTGCCCGCCGCCGTGACCGAGGCACGCTTGATGACCGACCAGGACTTGGTTCAGCTGTATGAGGATGAACAATCCGACGAAAACGAACAGCGTGAAGATCCCGATCAGCCCGAGTAGGAGTTGGATGACGCCGATAATTGGGGAGCCGATGTAGAACCGGCCGAGCCCGAACCAGCCGAAGAACAGCTGCAGCAGCCCGGCCGACGCACGGTCAGCGCTACTTCGACGGCACGAACTGGACAGACCACCGATCCGCGCCGGCCAACCACCAACCTGACCGGATATCGACCAAGTCATCCGCTGCGGCCAATTCCGGTGAGTCTCGTCATTTCTTCTGGCCGTCGAAGCTGGCGGAGCAGCTGATCGGCGGGCCGTAGCTGAACGTTCCGTTACGGATGACGGCCACGCCCTGGTTGTCGGCGAATGTGCCGCTGAGCGAGAAGGCCATCGCCGTGTCTGCGAATGCGAGGGTTGCGGTCCCTGCGAACGAACCGTCGGCGCTTAATGTGCCGGTCGCGTTTATTGTTCCGTCCGGCGATGCCAGGTTCAGCGTGTTGCCTTGATGGGTCACGATGAGCTCTGCGGCGTTTGCAGAGCACCCGTCTCCCTTGACCCCAGTGATATTCAGCCAGTAAGTCCCATCGATCGACAAAGCCCCTGGAGCCGTCGCTGCCGTGCCGGCCCCGATGATCGCGGCGATTCCGAGCGTTCCGGCAGCGAGCACGGTGCCGGCGATTGACTTTGTGAAGCGGTTGGTGAACATTGTTGGGTCCTTCTCGGATCGGGTTGGTGCTGGTTGACCTTTCGGACAACATCAGCGTCGGGTAGGACCCTTGGCAGATCCTCGATAGATTCTGGACACGGCGTGCGGCGTTACCGATCCCAACATCGGCAACCCGATCCGGGGTCACCGGAAACGCTGCCTGCATCCATCGCGAAACGATTGCCCTAGAGGCCGCTTACGCCGTTCACTGACGACAGACGTTAGTGACTTGGGGCATCGCGTCGGTGGGTGAGTGATCCACTTACCGTCCATCGTGTGCACTAGCCGCTTGAGGATCGACTTCCGACAATTTGTTGGTGATGTGTAATGGCTGGCTTGTGCCGAATCCTCAAGCGGCTAGCGGCGTTTCGATGGCGAGGTCGTTGAAGAGCGTTTGCATGTCGACACGGATTCGTTCGTAGTCACGGTCGGCGCGGGTCCAGTGCGCGGGTTTGCGTCCCATGCGGGGGCTGCGCACCGCGGCGAGGATCGGGGCGATGACCTGATCGCGGAGGGTGAGCAGGGCGGCGATGGTGCGTGCGGCCGGGGGCGGGACGTGGTAGCGGCGGGTTCGGCCGGGTTTGTCGACGAGCCGTTTGCCCCGCAGCTTGCGCAGGTCGTAGCCGGCCTGGCGGACGCGTGTAGCCGCAGTGATCGATACCGGTGAGGGCGTGCACCTTGGCGGTGAACTCGGCGACGGTGAACCCGTTCGGCGCCGGCGCCAGCGCCAGGGCGGCGCGCAGCGCGTCGCGCATGCGGGATTTGTTGAGGTCGACACCGCCGACCCGGGTGGCACCCAGCCGGACGCCGGTGGGCAGCTCGTCGAGGATGCCGTCGCCGATGAATCCGGTGTCCACGCAGTCCAGGGCGGTGGCGAACCGCTCGACCACGCCGGCGAGCCGGGTGACGATCTCGGGAAACTTCTCGATCATCCTGCCGCAGCGCAACTCCGCGGTGTTGTGCGCGATCGCCTCGAACCGCAGCACGCGTTCGCCTTTGGTGTAGGCCTTGCCGGTCAACCGCCCGAAGTGCAGCTTGAACACGGTCAGGTCATAGCTAGGTGTCTCGATCGCGGCCTCGATCATCGAGGAATGCTTGCGGGTGCGGCGGGGACGCTGCGCGGCGCCGAAGATGGTGCGGATCTTGGGCACGTCCAGCCGGGAGCGGGTCCGATCCACCACCGTGTCGAACACCCGCTGCATCCTCGCGCCGTCGGCGAAGATCAGGTTGCGACTGTACTCGAGCTGATAGACGGCGAACCCGTAGCCGAATCCGCTGCGGTGTTGCTCGTCGCGATCCAGCCCGAAGCACAGGCACGCGGTGTAGATCCATCGTTGGCAGACCTGGCCCAGTCGCCCTACAGCCGCATCCTGCGACAAGGCATCTGCGATCCGGGCCAGGCCCGCCGGGTCGGCGATCATAGTGAAACAGTTGCCGACCTTGCCGAATGCTATCCCCGCCGCGGTTGCCTGCCGGGCCACGAACTCGTGGCCGTTGAGGATGATCTGCGCGCCGAACGGCGGATGCCCCGACATCTTGATCGTCACATGACCCCACTGCGGGTCGATGATGTGAAACGAATAGTGGTTGACGTATTCGCGTCTCCTCTCGATGTTCACGATCGCGGCGGTCTTCGCCGAGCGCGCCACCTTCCACACCGGTGCCGGCGCCTTGGCCACCAGCACCAGAAACACTCCGATGCCGACCTCGTGACCGGCCAGGTACTGCCTCGGCGATGCGGTGCTTGCGCTCCCCGGCCTTGCAGAAGATCACCGGCACCGCGTTGGCCGCGCCCCAGGCCTTGACCCGCCGCGCGAACCGGCCCGCCATCCGCATCAGGTGCGTGTTGTCCAGCTCGGCGTCGCTGTCGTCGTGCCAGCGCCGCCACCAGGTGCGAAACCCGCCCGGGTTGTGCCCGAGCGGGAAGAACGCGTTGAGCACGATCCGGTCCACGCAGTCATAGCTGCCGGTCACCAGATCCGAATACCGCAGGCTGAACTCGTCGCTGCACACCCAGCCCAACCTACGAAACCACCCGCCCGCGTGAGGTGAAACTGCCCGAAGGGCCACCACTTCCGGGCGCAGTCCCGGAAGTGGCGTAGTGACTTGGGGCATCGCGTCGGTGGGTGAGTGATCTACTTACCGTCCATCGTGTGCACTAGCTCGCCCAGCGACCCGGAAGTCTATGACCGCGATGCGACGCACGGCCAAAGGTCGGGCACAGAGAACTCAGTACGCGGCATGCGTCCAAATTCTGCTGTCTCGATCGAGTGAAGTGCTTGAAGGCTCAATAACCGAAACCGTTACTCGACTTTGCTGCGCCCGCCCGACTGATGCACTGTATCTATGCGGCGGTGGAAAACCGCGCACGGGCGGCCTTGCTTATTGCGCCGTGCCTTTCAAGCACGTCGAGGACTTGGTCGCTGTGGACGTCCTGGCTTGCGCACCCGGCATGAGGCCGGACAGCGACGCGATGTTGATGATGTGGCCGCTGCGGCGGGCGATCATGTCGGGCAGCGCCAGCTGGCATCCTGCGATCACGCCGTAGAGATTGACCTCGATCGAGGACCGGATCGCCTGCTCGGACTGTTGCAGGAACGGACCGATGGGCATCACGCCTGCGTTGTTGATCAGCACGTCGATGTGGCCGTGTCCGTCGGTGCGGGCCTTATCCAGAAAGGTGGCGAACGATTCGCGGTCGGTGACGTCGAGGGGATACCCCGACACCTGGCCGAGCTTGGTCAGGTCGACGACGGCCGACTCCGCCATGGCCACGTCGCGGTCGCCGATTACCACCCGCGCGCCGCGAGCCAGCAGAGCCTTGGCGGTCGCGTACCCAATGCCGCGCGCGGCCCCGGTGATCGCGATGGTCTTGCCCCATTATGTTGTCCATGGACAAAACTTTACAGGTGTCAAATATGAGTCGGAAGGGGTGCGGCGAACACATCGGCAAGGTCGACAACATCGTCGCGCGCGCTCGAAATCAACGGCACCCGCTGGGCGGATGTGTGAAATTCTTTACCTCGTACACCTGGCACCGTGTCGACAATTGAATCTCAGCTGTTCAATGGAAGACCTTGCGCCGTGTCACAGGTAGGGAAGGTCATCGGCATGATGGATGTAGCGATCGTGGGAATCGGATGCCGGCTGCCAGGCAAGGTGCACGGGCCCGACCAGCTGTGGGACTTCTTGCTCGCTCATGGCGACGGGATCATCGAGGTGCCCGCGGACCGGTGGAGCCTGGACCGCTACTACGACCCCGACCCGGACATGCCTGGCCGGATGTACACCCGCAGCGGCGGGTTCCTGCAGGACTCGCTGTGGGACTTCGACCCGGAGTTCTTCGGGATCTCGCCGCGCGAAGCCTCGACCATGGACCCGCAGCAACGGTTGCTGCTGGAGGTCACCCAGGAAGCGATGGACGATGCCGGGGTGCCCGGCCGGGTCGCCGGTCGGCCGGTCGGCGTCTACGTCGGTGCCTTCACGGTGGACAACCATGGTGCTCCGTCACGGGCTCATGAGCCGGTGGACGGTGGATTCCCAAACCGCCACGGCGGGCACGTTCACCATGCTGTCCAACCGGATCTCTTTCGTGTACGACCTGCGCGGGCCAAGCATGACCATCGACACCGCCTGCTCGTCCTCGTTGGTCGCACTGCACGAAGCTACCCAGGCGATCGCCCGCGGCGAGATCGAGCTGGCCCTGGTCGGCGGGGTGAACGCGATGCTCATTCCAGAGACGTCCGTCACGATGAGCAAGGGCCGGTTCCTCGCCGAGGACGGCCACTGCAAGACCTTCGACGCAGCCGCGGACGGCTACGCCCGCGGTGAAGGAGCCGGCATCCTCGTGCTCAAGCCGCTCGCGGACGCTACCCGCGACCAGGACCAGATTTACGCCGTCATCCGGGCCACCGGCGTGAACCAGGACGGACGCACGTCGGGCATAACCGTCCCGAACCCGCAGGCGCAGGCAGACCTCATCCGCCGCGTGCTCAGCGAATCCGGTCTGCGCCCGGAACAGATCGGGTACGTCGAAGCGCACGGCACCGGAACCGCGGTTGGCGACCCATTGGAGATGGCCGCTCTCGGCGAGACCCTTGGCCGAGTCGAGGGTCGCACCGCGGACCTGGTCGTCGGTTCGATCAAGAACTCCATCGGCCACCTGGAGGCGGCCGCTGGCGTGGCCAGCGTGATCAAGGCGGCCCTCACCCTGCACCACCGCCAGCTGGCCCCGCAGGCGACACTGAACCGACTGAACCCGGCGATCCCTTTCGCCGAGCACCGGATTCGGGTGATCACCGAGGCCGAACCCTTCGCGGCCGACTACACAACAGCAGCGGTGGCGGTCAACGGCTTCGGCTACGGCGGCACAAACGCGCACGCGGTGCTGGTCGAGGCGCCGAAGCCCACCCGCCCGGTCGTCCGGCAGGCGCCGGCCCAGGTGCTGCCGGTGTCCGGACGCAACGAGGTGGGCGCCCGTCAGCTGGCGCGGGAGTTGCTCCCGCTCGTCGCCGACCCGGCGGTGGACCCGGTTGCGTTGGTGGACGCCATGTGGTCGCGACGGTCGCACCACAACCACCGGTTGGCCGTACCGTTCGGCGACCGCGACGACCTGCTCGCCCGGCTCGCTGCGGTGGTCGACGGCTCCGTGACGGGCGGCCGGACGGTCGGCGACGGCACCGCGCCGGTTTTCGTGTTCAGCGGGATGGGCCCGCAGTGGTGGCGGATGGGCCGAGACCTGCTCGATGCGGGCGGCCCGTTTGCGCGGGCCGCGGCCGAGGTTGACGAGCTCTTCGCCGACCTCTCCGGCTGGTCGGTGATCGACGAACTACGCCGAGACGAGGCCGACTCCAGGGTGACCAGCACCGCGGTCGCTCAACCTGCGAACTTTCTCGTGCAGGTGGGGCTGACCGCGGAGCTGGCGCGCTACGGCGTACACCCGAAGGTGATCGTCGGGCACAGCGTCGGCGAGGTGAGCGCTGCCTATGTCAGCGGCATGCTCAGCTTGGAGGACGCGGTCAAAGTCAGCTACCACCGCGCATGGCTGCAGGCCGGCACGGCCGGCGCGGGCGGGATGCTCGCTGTGGCTCTGAGTGAAGCCGAGGTGCTGGAGTGGATCACCGAACGTGCAGATCTGTGCATAGCAGCAGTGAACAGCCCGTCCGGCGTGACGCTGGCCGGCACCCACTCCGCGATCGCCGAATTGAGCGATGAACTGACCAGCCTGGGTGTCTTCACGCGGCAACTTCGGGTGGAGGTGCCTTACCACTCACACCTAATGGACCCGATCCTGTCGAAGCTGACCCGGGCGCTGGCTGACCTGGCCCCGCGGACGCCTGTCGTGCCGCTGTACTCGACGGTGACTTCCGCGCAGGTCATCGGACCGGACTGGGACGCAGAGTACTGGTGCGCGAACGTCCGCCAGCCGGTGCGGTTCGCCGACGCGATGACTGCGGTGATCGACTCCGGCGAGCGGGTGTTCCTCGAGGTCGGCCCGCACCCGGTGCTGTCGGGCAATATCAAGGAGATCCTGCTCCGCACGGGTGCGACGGGAACCTCGATCGGCACCCTCAAGCGGGACGCCGATGATCGCACCAGCGTCCGGACGGCGCTGGCCGACCTCTACGTCGCCGGTGCCCTGGACACCGACCACGCTCCCGGCGCCTCCGACGGCCTCCCGCCGCAGCGCCCGCTGCCGTCGCACCAGTTTCAGCGGGTGCGGCTGTGGTCGATGGAACAGGCGGTCGCTGACGAGCACTTTGGCACCAGTGACGCCCGCGCCCTGCCCGGCGACCCGATCGACGTCGGGCAGCCGGAGTGGCGGACCGAGCTGGCAGTCGCTCGACTGCCCTGGCTGCGCGACCACGTCGTGGCC
The DNA here is from genome assembly GCA_963698965.1 of uncultured Actinomycetota bacterium. Classification (GTDB taxonomy): domain Bacteria; phylum Actinomycetota; class Actinomycetes; order Mycobacteriales; family Mycobacteriaceae; genus Mycobacterium. Next base: position 429,799 of record CAVOSY010000029.1, on the reverse strand, counting down.
GACATGGTGCTGCTGCCCGGCGCGGCCTACCTCGATGCCGGGCTCGCCGTGGCAGCCCAGACCACCGGTCGGCCCGCCCCGGCGCTGGACGAGGTGCGGTTCATCACTCCGCTCGTGGTGGAGCACAACGACGTCCCAACCCTGCGCCTGACCATGGAATCCTCCAGCGGACGGTTCACGGTCAGCTCGCGGGGCAGTTCGGCCACCAGCTGGACTCGGCACGCGAGCGGACGCATCGTGGACGGCTTGGTCCGGCCAACGCTCGCGCTGCCGGTGCTCACCGATGCCGCCGCCACGGCCGACGAGGTATACCCTCGGCTGGCCGAGCGCGGCCTGGTGTACGGGCCGGCCTTCCGGCGGATCGTCGAAGCCCAGGTGAGCGACGGCCGGGTGCTGGCTCGCGTCGATGCCACCACCGGCATCGCCGGGTCCAACCACCAGGCCCACCCGGCCGTGTTGGACGCCGCGCTGCAGTGCGTCGCCCTGCTGGCCGAGGCCGATGACGCTTCCGTCGGCGGGGCCGTCGTGCCCGCCGCGGTACGGCACGTCCGGCAGTTCGCTGCCTTTTCCGATCAGGTCCTGGTCGGCGTCACCCGCGTTGCCTCAGAGTCGGGCGAGGCGAAGCTGGTCGCCGATGTCGTGCTCACCGACCCAGCTGGCCAGGTGCTGGTAGAGCTGCACCGGGTGCAGTTCCTGCCGGTCAGCCCGCGGCGGCCATTTCTCAGTGAACTCGACCGGCTATGGTTCGAGCCGTTGTTCGAGCCGCGCGAGCCTCGCGACTCGGCCGGCCGGGCCAACGCCCTGGCCCTCGAGCGGCTGTTCCTGGTTGCGGCTGGCGAGGAATCGGCCCGGTGCGCCCGCGACTACGCCACCCAGCGCGGGACCGAGCAGCTCCTCGTCGTCCGCGGCGGAGAGCCGGAACAGATCTGTGCCGAAGTGGAGGCCGAACTGCGTCGCGTGCTGGCGGCCGACCGAGACGACACCCGCCCGATGGTGGTCACCCTGATCGCGGCCACGGCAGCCAAGGACCAGGCGCCGCCTCCCCGCCGGATGGCACGGGTCGGTGAGCTGCCGGCGATGCTGGTCGGGGTGGCCCGCGCGGTGCAGAACGTGCAGGACGAGGCGCTGCTCGAGGGCCGCGACCTGCCAATGCACGGCCTGGTGATCACCCGAGGGGCGTTGCCGGTGCCCGGTGACCGCGAGGCGCCCGACCTGGCCGCGTCCGCCCTGGTCGGCGCCCGTCGGGTCTTACGCAACGAGCAGACGCTCTTGAACTGGCGGCTGATCGATATCGATCACGGCAGCCAGCTGAATACAGTCGTCCTGGAGTCCCTCGTCAGCGGGGCCTACGCGAGTGACGACGCAGACGAGGTCGCGCTGCGGGATGACCTACGGATGGTGATCGTCAACCAATCCAGCCTGTCCAGCCGACTGGAAGCTCTCGAAAAAGCACAACCGCTCCGCGATCCGGACGCGAACTTCGAGATAGAAGTGCCCCAGTCCGGTCGACTGGCCGACCTTGCCCTGCGGGAGATCGCGCGACGTGCCCCCGGGCCTGGCGAGATTGAACTGCGCATGGAGGGCATCGGCCTCAACTTCAAGGACCCGATGAAGGTCCTCGGCGTACTCGGTGAGGCCGAGCTAGCCGGTACCCACTTCGGCTTGAGCGTCGGAATGGAGGGCATGGGGATCGTCACCCGGATCGGCCCCGGGGTCAGCGGCTTCACCGTCGGCGAGTCACGCTTTGTAAGCGTCCCGGGGATGGCCCGCCGCTACGTCACCACCCCGGTGGACGCGGGTCCGATCGAACCCGGTCACGGCCTGACCCTAGGGGCCTACGGCTCGGTGGTGGTGTTGATGACTGCGCACTACGCGCTCATGCACGGGGGCCGGCTTCAGTCCGGCGAGTGGGTGCTCGTGGCCGGTGGCGCCGGCGGCGTCGGGATGGCCGCGGTGCAGATCGCTGCCAAGGCGGGTGCCCGGGTGATCGCCACCGCGTCCACCCTGGAGCGCGCCGACATGCTTCGAACCCTCGGAGCCGAATATGTCGTCGACTCCCGGTCGCTATCGGCAATCGATCAGGTACGCCAGCTCACCGGCGGGCACGGCGCCGACGTTGTCCTGAATTCGGCCCCTGGTGAGGCGGTGCTGGCCGATCTGGAGGTAGCCGCGGAGTTCGGCCGGGTGGTTGAGGTCGGCAAGACCGAGATCTTTGGTGGTCGGCTCATCGACCTGGCGGTCTTCAACAAGAACCTGTCGCTGATCTCGATCGATCTCGACCGGATGATGGCGCACCGGATCGACCTGCTGGAGCAGGTACATCGCGAAGTGCTCGCTTTGCTCCGTGCCGGAAAGTACGAGCTGCTGCCCACCCGGATCCTGCCGGTGTCGCAAGTGGCGGATGCCTTCGATCAGGTCGCCCGGTCCACCCACCTGGGCCGGATAGTGTTGGATTTCACCGAGTCGGCGCCACCGGTCAAACCGGCGCGGCCGGGCGCCGGCATCCGGTCGGACGCCGCTTACCTCGTCACCGGTGGTCTCGGGGCCTTCGGTCTGGCCACCGCCACGTGGCTAGCTGCCAAGAGCGCGGGCACAATCGTGCTAGCCGGTCGACGCGGTGCGGCCGACGCCCACCAGCAGGCTGCGGTGGAGGCCCTGCGCGCCAGCGGCGCCGATGTCCGAGTCGAGCAGGTTGACGTGGCCGACCGGGCGAGCGTCAACGCCCTGCTCGCCCGGTTGTCCGACGGCCCGCCACTGCGTGGTGTGTTCCACGCTGCCGGCGCCCTCGCCGATGAACCACTCGGCCGGCTAAGCCAGCGCGGCCTGAACTCGGTGCTGTCCCCCAAGGCCCGGGGCGCATTCATCCTGAGCGAGGCCTTGACCGAGACCGAACTTGACCATTTCGTGCTGTACAGCTCGGTGGCCAGCCAGGCCGGAATCGTTCCGCAGATCAGTTATGCGGCGGCGAACGCCATGCTGGACGCGCTGGCCCACTACCGGGCGAGCCTCGGACTACCGGCGCTGTCGGTGAACTGGGGATCGCTCGCCGGCGGCATGGCCACCTCCAGCGAGGAGATCTCGACCTACTTGGCCCTGAACGGCCTGCGTCCGCTGCCCTTGGATGCTGCCTGCGAGTGCCTGAACGTGGCGATCGGCCTGAAGCCGATCCAGGTGGCAATCGCCGACGTCGACTGGGTGCTGTGGGCGTCGATGCACCCGGCGTCGGCAGGCACCCCCAGATTCGCCGGCCATGTCAACGCGGCCAAGGGCGCCGACGCCACCAGCAGCTCGGTGCGCGCCGAACTCGCCGCGATGGCAGTCGAGCAGCGAGTCGAGGCGCTCACCCAGATGCTGGCCGAACAGGTGGCCGGGGTTCTGGGTATCCCAGGCGAGTCAGTCGACTGGCACACTCCGCTGCCCGAACTGGGGTTGGACTCACTGCTGGCGGTTGAGTTACGCGCTCGGGTCAGCGTCGCCCTGGACGTGGAGATCTCCGCGCTGGAACTGAGCCGCAGCGGTGGGCTGTCCTCGCTTGCCTCGAGGCTCGGCGACCGGCTCGCAGCGGCCCGATGAGCCGCCGCTCAGGAAGTGGCGCGACCGCTACCACGTTTCATCGAGAAGATCCGCCGAAACGTCCAACCGTTTGAACTCATTGTGCCGATAGCGCTCGACGCAGGCTGACCGGCGAATCTTGCCGCTGGTGGTCATCGGAATCGAGCCGGGTGGCACGAGAGCGACATCGGTGACGCGTAAACCGTGCGAGTTCGATATCGCCGAGATGATTTCACGCTTTACCGAACGGAATTTCTGCGCGTGTTCGTCGTTGGATCCATCCCGCTTGTTGAATTCGACGATGACGACAAGCCGCTCGGTGCAGTCATCCGGCACGGATATTGCCGCAACCCGGCCGGCGGCTATTTCTTGGATCGTTGCCTCGATGTCGTCCGGATAGTGATTGCGTCCATCGACAATCAGCACATCCTTTATGCGCCCCATGATGAACAATTCGCCGTCGGATATGACGCCCAGATCTCCGGTCCTCAGCCAGGGCCCCTCCGGGGTGCCGGGTGAGGGTGCAGCAAGTTTTGCACCGAAGGTGCGTTCGGTGTCCCGAGGTTTCTGCCAATATCCCATGGCCACATTGTCCCCGTGAACCCAGATTTCACCGATCGTTCCCGGCGGATTCTCCGCCTTGGTTTCGGGGTTCACTATCCGAATAGTGCACATCCAGGGTGTGCCGTAGCTGACGAGGTCGATAACGCCTCCAGCTCCGTTTCGGTAGAGCTCCGCACGACCGCTTGACAAGTGCTCGGAGTCGAAACGGACAGTCTGGGCCGGGCGGCGCACACTGCGAGCCGCCACAAACAGGGTGGCCTCCGCGAGTCCATAGGACGGTCGTACCACCGTGTCCTTGAGGTTGAAGCGTGCGAATCGCTCATTGAAACGCGAGATCGTTGCGGGATGTACTTGTTCGGCACCGTTGATGATCCCCACCACATCCCCTAGGTCAAGCCCGGACATATCATCGTCCGATGTCCTTCGCGCCGCCAAATCGAAGGCGAAGTTGGGCGCACACGAATACGACAGACCATTTTGGCTAAGCAATTGCATCCAGCGGGCTGGCCGTAGTAAGAATGATACCGGGCTCATCAACACAATCGGATTTCCCGTGAACAACGGTGTACAAATAGAGAAAATCAGCCCCATGTCGTGATGGAACGGCAACCACGACACGAAACGAAGGTCCGGCGGAGGGAGAGTTCCGTAATCCTCGGAGTAAACGGTAGATGCCTGTCCGAGGTTGGCGATAACGTTCTGATGGGAAATTACAACGCCCGCCGGCTGGCGCGTCGATCCTGACGTGTACTGGAGGTACGCAGTACTGGGATGTGAATAGCAAATCGGATCGAGCTCGCGGGGAGAGTACAGGTCCAACGAATCGACTTCGACGACAGAGGTCCGAGAGCGTGCATTCTCGTTGCGGGCGTATTTGGCGACTTCGTCAACGGCAGAGGACGTCGTGAGAATGACGGACGGCGAGCAATCCCGCAACGCCGAGGAAACGCGTTCATCGTGAACGCGGAACTGCGGGACTGGCAGCGGAACCCCGATGAAGCCCGCCTGTAGCGCTCCCAGGAATGCGGCGATGTAGTCGAGCCCCTGCGGGGCCAATATCGCCGCCCGATCACCAACCGAGCCGCAGAGTCTCAGCTCCTCTGCAACAATCAACGCACGACGATAGACCTGCGACCAGGTCAGGCTTTCAGCGAAACCGTTCGGGTCTATCTCGTAGTCGATGAACGTGTAGGCCGTGGCATCGGGCTGCTGGCTGGCGCGCTCTCGCAGCAGACCGGGAAGAGATGACCGAGTCGTCGCGATCCCGTTACCTTCGTCCACGTAGGGATTCTGCTCCTTCTTACCGGAGTTTCGCACGTGGGCGTGGGTTGCATCAATGCTCAGTGGGCATATTGATGACTTGTAAGCAACCTCAAGCTGTTGTGCCGCTTCCAATACTTATTAACTGCCTTTTGCCCACGCCCACGCGGTGAGACGCCAGTCCGCGCCGACCTTACGAAGCGCGACCGTATACAACGAACCAGTTTGAGTGACCTGCTTACCGCGCAGGTCGAACGTCATGGTCGCGGGGGCGACGACGTAGGCGTAGTCACCGTTGACATCAACATGCCGTGACTCGCCGAGCGCAATGCGGTAGCCCGAAGCCCCGAGGTGCTCGCCCTCAGCGAGGACGTCTCTCCACCAGTCTTCGGCGGCTGTCGGCCCCTGCCAGACATGAGGCGACATTCCGTCAAGAATCTGCATGGGCTGGGCGCATGTCGCTGCCATCGCCGCCGAGTCGCCATTGTTGAAGGCCTCGACGTATTGCAGCACTGCGCCCATTGGATCGTCAGAGGTAGACATAAGGTGGTCTCCCCTCTCGTGGCGCGACTTAGCCTAGTCGCCGCTGGGCTACGCGATCTTTGAAATGTTCTTCGGCCAGTCGCTGCCATCATCTGCTCAAGACGTTCTGGGGTTGGCGCGACCAACAACTACGCGATGGCACGCCTGTTTGGGGAGTCGCCGCGCACTGGGCGGTTGGACTGAGCATCCTAATGCTATTTACGCTGCCGTCAACACATTCGAGCAATATGCGTCGCCCGTCGCGCCCAACAGGTGAAGATCAATCCGCTCTGCCGGAAACCGGCCGGAGAGGAAACCGACACAAAGGAGTGGGCGTGGCTGCAAGCCAGAACATCGAGATATCCAAGAAGGGGTATGCCGCGTTCGACGCGGGCGACGTCGAAACGGTCTTGAACGACTACGACGACAACGTTGAGTTTGTCGTACCCGGTAACAGCGCGGTCAGCGGAACATATCGCGGCAAAGGCGGGGTCAAGGAATTGTTCGGAAAGGTCGCCGAGCAGAACTTTAAGATAACGCCCACCCGTTTCCTCGCCGACGACGATGTCGTGGTCGTCCTCTCGCAAGTTAGCGTGGGCGGAGAATCCGGACTCCAAGCCGATGAGTTCACCTACCGCGAAGGCAAAATCGTCAAGGCCCAGAACTACGGGGACAGTGCCTTGTTTGAACGGGTCTTCGGCACGAAGTAGCGACTGCACGAGCCGCTAGGTGGTTGGGAGGCGACGGGCACTGGCCGTACAACCCACGCCCGTCGCCTTCCAAGCCAGCAGTGCGATATTTCATATCCCGCAAAGGCCATGGGGCGCAGCGTTTTAACGTCGGGCGAGCTGGGGCAGCACCACGGCCTCCCGTGCACCCTCATCGTGACCACCACGCTGCAGGAACTCGAAGCCGGCTGCGGGCAAACCGTCACCGCCACCGGCACCCTTCTCCCCATGCCCACCGTCATCAAGCTGGCCAGCCACGCCTATCACTACCTGAGTGTCTTCGACAAACACACCGGTCGCGCGCTCTACCTCGGCCGCACCCGCCGCATCGCCTCACCCGATCAACGAATCGTGTTGCTGGCCCGCGACCGTGGCTGTACCCGGCCCGGCTGCAGGGGCCAACTGCCAAGCTCACCACGCGGTCAACGACTGGGCCGACGACGGCCAAACCAACATCGACGACCTCACCCTGGCCTGCCCCAAAGACAACCGCAACGTCAAGCCCGGCGGCTGGACCACCCGAAAACTACCTACGACCCGACGACGACGACGCGGACTGACAGGCGCGCGGCGAATTCGCTCAGCACGCCACATCCACGTACACGGTCCTGGCCGTCACAGTGGTGACGATGTCGTCCATCGCGCCCGGTGCACCGGAATCCATCCGGGAGAACGTCTGCCCCGGGCGTACCGCGCTGACGACGCACTGGTCGAGTGGCGCAGTGCCGAGCTTGTTCACGATCACATCGAATCCGTGGGCCTGCAACTGGCTGACCGTCTGGGAGGCGTCGGGTGCCCCCGACGGAGCTGCGCCGGCGGCGCCGGCCAATCCCAAGGCGGCAGTGGCGATTGCACCGGCCGCGATGGCCGGCAAGACTAAAGACTTCATTGTTCTTCCTTTCGAAGCGGCTTTCCTGACTGCTGTGTGCCGATGTCCTTCATTCGTCACCGCCGCCACGTCGGATGGGTTCCGCAGTCAATCGGTCGCTAGCAGAACCGCTGGTGCCGTCCTGGACCGGCTCGGCACGCCTACGACGGTCGCACTGCGGCTACCCCGGGCTAGCGGCCAGCTGAACAGCTGCCAAAGAATCAACGAACGGTCGCCGCAATTACTGGATGAATTTGCGCCTGCGCTGATCAGTCAATTAGCTGTCATGACCGCAGAACTGCCATCGGCGACGAAAGGATTCCTGGAGCGCGACTCGTTTGCGGTTCACGACATGTCCGGGAAGGCCGGCATCACGTAGCGCGCGAACAGCCGCATCTGCTCGAGCATTTCGTCGACGGTGTCGGCGACGAACAACGTTGCGAAAAAACCGTCGAGTCCCGATTCCTCGAAGGAAGCGACCTTGGCACAGATCTCCTCCGGGGTACCGATGAGGTTGTCGGCCACGTACTTGTCCAGGTCGACGCCCTTCATCATGGTTTCCTTCAGCGACCTGCGAAACAGATCGAAGGTGGACCGCTCGAGACGCTCGCGTGCCTCTTGCGTCGTATCCGCAAGGCACACAACCGATTGCAGGCCGATCGTGATGTCGGCCGGATCACGGCCCGCAGCCCCGGCGTACGTCGCCACCTTGGCTCGTCCTGCCGCGATGTCGGCGGGCCCGATCTTCGCGGGCAGCCAGCCTTCGCAGCGTTCACCTGCCCGCTGCAGCGCACCCTTGCCGTTGCCGCCGGAGAAGATCGGCAACGGGTTCTGCACCGGCTTCGGATACGACTCGACATCAACGAACCGCCGATACTTGCCTTCGTAGGTGGACCGGGGTTGTTCGAAAAGCACCCGCAGCGACTCGATACCCTCGGCCATCAGGTCGACCCGCGACGCGTCGGCGAGATCCGGTACCACGCTTTCGAATTCGTCGCGGTATCCGCCTGCGGCCACCGCGAGGGTGACCCGACCGCCACTGATGTGGTCGAGCGTGGCGATCTGCTTGGCCAGCAACACCGGCTCGCGCATCGGCAGCACCAGGATTCCGGTACCAAGCCGGACCACCGACGTCTTCGCGGCGATGGTCGCCAGCATCATCAGCGGCTCGAAGTAGTCCGGCGGCTGCGGCCATGCCTCCCGGACGAACCGCTGAGTGCTCAGGTGGTCGTTGCCGGACACCTCGTGGTAGCCGAGTTGCTCGGCTTCGACGGCGATCCGGACCACCTCGTCGGCGGTGGCGAAGGGCACCGGGTATGCCATCCCGGCCAGGCAGGTGGGAACGTCGACTCCAAACTTCATACCCGCCACGATGACGCCCGCAGGGTGACCGCCGAATCAGTCGCGTGACTGTATTCACGGCAAGTCGAGCGTTGCGAGCTCATGCCTGCCTGCGACCCCGAGCTTCGGGAACGCCTTGTACAGGTGGTAGCCGACGGTCCGCGGGCTGATGAACAGCCGCCCCCCGATGTCGCGGTTGGACAGGCCCGTTGCGGCCAGCCGCACCACTTGCAGTTCCTGCGGGGTCAGTTGCGCTCCGCCCGCTTCGGCGGCAGCTGCGACGCTCTCCCCCGTCGCCCGCAGTTCAGCCCGCGTCCGTTCGGCCCACGACTGCGCGCCGATCCGCTCGAATACGCGCAACGCACCGCGCAGCGGTTCACGGGATTCGGACCGGCGGCGCACCCGTCGCAACCATTCGCCGTACAGCAGTTCGCTGCGCGCCCTGTCCATCGGCCTGTTGAGGTCGTCATACAGCCGAATCGCCGCTTGGTAGTGCGCTTCTGCTTCGTCGTCGGGTCCGAGCAGGGCGCGGCAGCGATGCAAATTGGCCTGCACGACGGGGTTGTCGCGGTGCGAGGCCCACGGCACGTAGGCCGCCATCGTTTCCGCCGCGCGTTCCGGTTCGCCACTGCGCGCCGCGGCCTCTGCCCACTCCGGCGGCGACAAGTACGCGATCGTCGGATGACGGCGCAGCTGGCGAGGCAGCGAGGTGAGCCGTTCGAGGGCAGCGCTATATCGCCCGAACCCCAAGTCGAGCACCGCAAGCGCAAGCACGGCCAGTCCGACATTGGACGAATGCCGTTCCGCACCAATGCTTATCGCCTCACTCGTCAGCGCGACGCAGGTATCCGCGTCACCGGTCATCGCAGTGATCCGTGCGATGATGCCGCGAAGGTTGGCCGCGGAGTGCAGCTGACCGGTGTCCTCAGCGATCCGCACACCCTCGTTCGCGGAGCGCAGCGCCTCACGCAAATGTCCGGCCACGAGCGCCGCCTGCGAGTGCTGCAGCAGGATGTGCGGCAAGCCTCCGATCAGTCCGCGCTCACGAGCCTCAACGAGCATCCGCTCGGTCTGGGCCGATGCTTCGTCGGCGTCCCCGATGACCATCAACAGGAACGCGCTATGCACGGCCAGGTTGCCGATCGTCATACCCAGCCGTTCGGGCCGGATCGCACGGACAGCGGGTGGAAGGGGCGGAATCTGATCCTCCGGCTCGAGGGCTTGCAGCCTCGCGAGTATCGAACTGGCTTCCAACATCGGGCGCAGCGGATGATCGGCAGGCAGCGGTACCGCGTCGATCAGTTCGGCGGCGCGCACGAGGGCCGGCGCCTCGTCGGCAAAGTAGGCCATCCGGACTACCTCGATCAGCATTCTGGCGGCCTCTTCGGCGTCACAGTCGTAGATCGTCTCCGCGCCGGCGAGCACCATCTCGGAGGCGTGCCTTGGGGTGCCCCGCTCGAACTCGAGCCGGGCGCGCACCCACGCCAGTTTGGCCAACGTTTTCGGGTCCTCCGTCAGCGCCGACGCCTCCAGCGCCAGGGCGGCGGCCCTGTCCAGTTGGGCTGAGTCACGGGCGCCCATCGCCGCGGCGGTCAGCCGCTCACCTCGCACCAACGGGTCCGCGGTCAGCCGCGCCGCCCGCTCGTGTGCCGCTGCGCTCGCCGCGTACCCGCCGCGCCGATCTGCGCGAAGCGCGGCGGCCTCCATCTCGTCGGCCGCATCGTCGTCGAAACCGCCCGCAGCCGAGGCGAGATGCCATGCTCGCCGGTCGGCGTACGCCGGTAGCGCACCGGCGAGCGCCCGATGGGCGGCGATCCGATCCGCCGCGGGTGCGCGTCCGTACACCGCCGAACGGATCAGCGGGTGCCGGAAGCTGACCGCATCGTCGACGACGCGGATCAGCCGGGCTCGCTCTGCCGGTTCAAAGTCGTTCAGCCCCAGCCCTATTCGTTCAGCGGCGGTGAGCACCACACCGAGTTCGCCGGTGTCTTCCGCGGCGGCGACCAACAGCGCCATGCGGGTTCGGATCGGCAGTCGGTTCACCTGCGAACCGAACGCGTCAAGCACCCGGCGCGCGCCCGTGGACAGCCCGGGCCCGACGGTGGGTGGTCCACCGGCGCCAGGATCGCCAACGCGCGCTGCGGCGGCCAACTCGATGAGGGCCAAGGGATTTCCACCGGCCTCTTCGATCAGCCGGTCACGCTGACCCGGCGTCAGATCGGCGGCCAGCTCGGCGAGCAGCGCTGCGGCCGCCGACGAGCTGAGCCCGCTCAGGCCGACCACACCAAGCCCGCGCAGATCGGTCACGTCGTCGCCGTCGCGCATCGCGAGCAGCAACACCACGCCTTCCGCGCCCAGCCGCCGGCCAGCGAATATCAGCGCGTCCAGCGACGCCCGGTCCACCCATTGGGCGTCGTCGACCAGGCACAGCAGCGGTCCATCACCTGCGGCTTCGGACAGCAGCGTCAGCGTGGCCAGCCCGGTCAAGAACCGGTCCACGCCAGGGGCTTCGGCGAGCCCGAACGCTGCGCGCAGCGCCGCGGCCTGCGGCGCGGGCAGCGAGTCAAGTCGATCGAGGCAGTCGAGGAGCAGCAGGTGCAGTGCCGCGAACGGTAGTTCAGCCTCGGACTCGACGCCCGTGCAGCGCAGTATCCGGAAGTCCTTCGCATCGGTGGCGACGTGCTCCAGTAGGGCGCTCTTGCCACTGCCTGCCTCGCCCTGAAGCACCAGCATCGAGCTGTGCCCGACGCGGGCATTCGCGAGTAGTTCGTGAATGTCGCCCAGCTCGGCCGCCCGCCCGTGCAGCACACCGCCAACCTATGCCCTTCCGTCAGGGCTACAGCGGCGAGGCACCCCGCAAATGTTCGAAAATCAGCGAGGTCTGCGTGCCCGCCACGTCGGCGTCGGCGTTGAGGTTCTCCACGACGAACGACCTCAGATCGTCGGTGTCACGCGCGGCGACGTGAAGGATGAAGTCGTCGGCCCCGGCCAGGAAGTAGACGTCCATAACCTGCGGCCTGGTCCGGATGTGCTGAATGAAGCTGCGGATCTTGCCGCGGGCATTGGCTTGCAGGCTCACCGAGATCATCGCCTGCAGTGTCAGACCGATCGCGGTGGGATCGATGTCGGTGTAGAAGCCGCGGATCACGCCCAAATCCTGCAGCCGCCGCACCCGGCCGTGACACGTCGACGGGGCGATGCCGACAAGCTCGGCCAGCGCGCTGTTGGACATCCGCGCATCCGCGTGCAGGGCGGTGAGAATGCGCCGATCGACGCCATCGATCTCGACGGGCTGAACATCCTTCGATGGCCGGGCCGAAGCAGCGCCCGATCTCGTCAATCCTTCTGGCATGCTCCAAATATATCGAAGAGCCTTCGAAGTGATTGCCATTACACCGAAAGTTCTTCACACTCTATGTAACCAACACGACTTTTAGGAGCCGTCATGCGCGTCGGAATCCCGACCGAAATCAAGAACAACGAGTACCGAGTCGCCATCACCCCCGCGGGTGTCGCCGAGCTGGTCCGCCGTGGCCACGAGGTGCTCATCCAGGCCGGCGCCGGCGAGGGTTCGGCGATCACCGATGCCGATTTCAAGCGGGTCGGTGCCCAGCTGATCAACACCGCCGACGAAGTGTGGGCCGAGGCCGAACTGCTGCTGAAGGTCAAGGAGCCGATCGAGCCCGAGTACTCGCGACTGCGCAAGGGCCAGACGCTCTTCACCTACTTGCACCTTGCGGCGTCCAAGCCGTGCACCGATGCCCTGCTCGGGTCGGGTACCACGTCGATCGCCTACGAAACCGTGCAGACCGCCGACGGCGCGCTGCCGCTGCTGGCCCCGATGAGCGAGGTCGCCGGCCGGTTGTCCGCCCAGGTCGGTGCCTACCACCTGATGCGTACCCAGGGTGGTCGCGGCGTGCTCATGGGCGGCGTCCCCGGCGTCGCTCCGGCCGAGGTCGTGGTGATCGGTGGCGGTATGGCCGGCGACAACGCCGCCGCCGTCGCCTGGGGTATGGGCGCGCACGTCACCGTCTTCGACCTCAACGTGAACATTCTGCGCAAGATCGACGCCGAGTACGGCGGTGCCATCGAGACGCGCTACTCCTCACAGCTCGACCTGGAGGACGCCGTCAAGCAGGCCGACCTGGTCATCGGCGCGGTGCTGGTGCCCGGCGCCAAGGCGCCCAAGCTCGTGACGAATTCCACTGTCGCGCACATGAAGTCGGGTGCGGTGTTGGTTGACATCGCGATCGACCAGGGCGGCTGCTTCGAGGACTCGCACCCCACCACACACGACAACCCGACGTTCGCCGTCCACGACACGCTGTTCTACTGCGTGGCCAACATGCCCGGGGCGGTGCCGCGCACGTCGACCTACGCGCTGACCAACGCCACCATGCCGTATGTGCTGAGGCTGGCCGACAAGGGCTGGCAGGCTGCCTGCCAGGCCGATTCGGCCCTCGCCAAGGGCCTGTCCACGCACGACGGCGCGCTGCTCTCCGAGCAGGTGGCGGCAGACCTCGACCTGCCCTTCACCGACCCGGCGGCCGTGCTGGCCTGACCTTTCAACCCCCCGCGAACCCGGGCGCCGCAGATCCGCGGTGCCCGGGTTTGCTACCAAATGGGGGTACACCGCAATGACCATAGGGAATCACCCGATTCCTCGCTGGCGAGGATTGCCATACCGTCGTTCCGTGCACTAGGTGACGGGACGCGTGAGTCGGCATCGCAGAGGCGCTGAGTCAGGTGCAACTGTTGGCCGGTCGCCCGGCCGCGAGGGGTTGTCGGGCGACTTGGTCGCTGCGGACGTCGTGAACAGGTACCCGTCGCGCAGTTTCAGCTAAATGTCGTTGACGCTGACGATGCCGTCCTGAATCGCCCGGGCGACCAGCGCGGCTTTGGTGGTGGCGGGCCGTCCCACCGCGGCGTACTTGGCCCGCACTCGCTGCAGGTGGGTACGAACGGTCGTCGGTGCAATTTGCAGTTGGCGGGCAACTAGTTCCTTGCTTTCGGTACGAAACCAGGCAATCAGCACTTCCTTCTCCCGCGGCGCAAGGTTCGCGCGGCCGATCGTGCTGTCGTTGAGTATTGCCAAGGCCATCCGCGGTCCGACATAGGGCGTATCGGTTCCGGCCGCACGAATCGCGTCGATCAGGTGGCTCTTGCTTTCGGATTTCGTCAGGTAGGTGACCGCACCACGATCCAACGCAGTCAAGATCACTTCGTCTGTTGCGATGTGCGAGTAAACGATTACCCGATGCCGACGGGAAACTATGCGGTCCAGCGCGGTGAAGTCCACCCCGTTGCGGTGCTGTTGTAGTTCCAGCACGATCGGGCCGACTCTCGACCCGGACGGCGAAGGGTGCTCGGCGAGAAACTGCTCGGCCGAGAAATAGGTGCCCGCGAACCCGATGGGCGGCTGCGCCTGGTTGCACCACAGCTCGACGGCGGCGTGGATCGCGTCGTGTTCGTCGACGACTGCCACCGACGCGGTGCCGTTGGACTCCAGTCGGTGCAACGAGTCACCACTTTCCGTTTCGTGGTGAAACGCTATCGTCTCGATCGCCACGGTCTGTCGCTCCATCCCCGCCGGCGAGATGCAGGCACAGCTCATTTACTTAGCAATGAGGGCTGAGCGAGGAATCGGGTGTTTCCCTCGAAGTCCGCCTACGGAAGTAGTTCGGGTATCAGCAGAGTTGTGAGTTCCCCGATGAGGGGACGGTTGTTCGGAGCTTTCGGGTCGTCGGTGGCCGTCCGGGTCATGACGGCAAGCAAAAGGCGCTGGCGATCGGGCCCGTATGCGATTCCGATGTCGTTCGTGCTGGCGTAGTCGCCGTTCCCGGTCTTGTCAGCGGTCGTCCAGCCCGGCGGGAGGCCTGCCCGGACGCTCGACGTCTCGTTCTCCCGGAGCCAAGAGTCCAGCTGCTGCCGTTGGGCGGATGCGAGCGCGTCGCCGGCCAGCAGGTTGCGGTAACCACCGCCCAGCGCCTCGGGAGTGCTCGTGTCACGCGGATCGCCGGGGATCGCCGAGTTCAGCTCGGTCTCCCAGCGGTCCAGCCGCGTTCGGTCGTCGCCGATGCTGCGGGCGAACGCGGTGATGGCCTGCGGGCCGCCGATGGTCTTGAGCAACAGATTGCCCGCTGTGTTGTCGCTGACCTGCACGGCCGCCCGGCAGAGCTCGTCGAGTGTCATCTCACCGCCCGCCCGGGGCACAGTCCGCGGTGAATTCGGGACGAGCCCGGCGGGATCGACGAACACCTTTTGATCGAGCGTCAGCTGACCATCCTGGGTCATCTGAAGTACGCGCGCGGCCGCATAGCCTTTGAACGTTGAGCACATCGCAAACAGGTCCTCGGCGCGATGCGCGACCGATCTCCCCGAGTCGAGGTCCACAGCGAAAACACCGATCAGCGCGTTGTGCCTGCGCTCCAGCGCGTCGATCCGCTCGTTGATCGGCGGGACAGGCTCCGCCGGATCGGCAAGGACTGGCTTTTCGGAGCATGCGGCGACCGCTGCGAGCGTCAACCCGCCGAGCAGCGCGTGCCGCCTGGACAGTCGAGTCATCGATCCCCAGGTTACAGATCAGCCCGCGATGCTCCGAAGCGGCTGTGGCAGCGACCTTTTCGATCGCTGTGGACCCAGGACCGCGGCGCCGTAGGGCCGGGTCAGAAGCTGGTGCGCGACGGCGTTGACTTGCTCGAGCGTGACGCCCTCGATCCTGTCGAGGGTCTGCGCAATGGTGCGGTGTTCGCCGTAATTGAGCTCGCTGCGGCCGATACGGTTCATCCGCGAACCGGAATCCTCCAGCCCCAGCACCAGCCCGCCGCGCAGCGAGCCCTTGGCTATTCGGCATTCCGCCTCGGTGATGCCGTCGCGTGCGACCTGCTCGAGAACCTCGGTGGTCACCCGGACGACTTCGTCGAATCGTTCGGGCTGGCACCCCGCGTAGATCGAAAGGGCCCCGCTGTCGGAGAACGTGTCGATCGTCGAATACACCGAGTACGCCAGGCCGCGCGTTTCCCGAATCTGTTGAAACAGCCGCGAACTCAGGCCGCCGCCGAGCGCAGTGTTGAGCACCGACAGCGCCCACCGCTGCTCCCAGTGCCTTCCAGGCGTACGCACACCAAGCGTCAGGTGCGTCTGTTCGGCATCCCGGTTGATCAGCCGCAGGGTCGGCCGGCCGGTGACCCGGCCGGTGCCCTTGCGCGGGGCCGCAGGTGTGCGGCCGCGCATCAGCCTCGACCCGAAATGCTCACGCACCAGCGCGACCACCTCGTCGTGCTCGACGTTGCCCGCCACCGCGACCACCATCCGCTCGGGGATGTAGCGCCTGACGTGGAACGAATGCAGTTGGCCCCGCGTCATCGCCGAGACCGAATCGACGCTGCCGATCACCGGACGGCCCACCGGATGCTCGCCGAACATCGCCGAGAGGAAGACGTCACCGAGTGTGTCCTCGGGGTCGTCGTCGCGCATCGCGATCTCCTCGAGGACCACATCGCGTTCGACCTCGACATCGTCGGCGGCGCAACGGCCGCGCAGCACCACATCGGCGACCAGGTCGACCGCCAACTCGAGGTCCGTGTCGAGCACGTGCGCGTAGTAGCAGGTGTGCTCCCTGGCAGTGAACGCGTTCAGCTCACCGCCGACGGCGTCCACGGCCTGGGCGATCTGCACCGCGGTACGCGTCGGTGTCGACTTGAACAGCAGGTGTTCCAGGAAGTGTGCGGCACCGGCCACGCTGCGTCCCTCGTCGCGCGAGCCGACACCGACCCACACACCGACCGATGCAGAACGCACCGATGGGATGTACTCGGTGACGACACGCAGGCCACCGGGCAAGCTGGTGCGGCGTACCGCCTCCGACGTTTCGTCGGTGCGGGCGCCGCGATGCAGTGCCCGGGACCTAGCTGCTGGCGGTTGCGGCATCGACGGGTGCGGACGCGTCCGGATTGGCGGAGCTGTCTGCTGCGTCCTCTTCGGCGACCAGGATCAGCGAGATCTTGCCGCGGTTGTCGATGTCGGCGATCTCCACTCGCAGCTTGTCGCCCACCTTGACCACGTCCTCGACCTTGGCGATGCGCTTGCCGCGGCCGAGTTTGGAGATGTGCACCAGCCCGTCCCGACCCGGCAGCAACGACACGAACGCGCCGAAATCGGTTGTCTTGACCACGGTTCCGAGGAAGCGCTCGCCGATCTTCGGCAGCTGCGGGTTGGCAATGGCGTTGATCTTGTCGATCGCAGCCTGCGCGGCCTCGCCGTTGCTGGCGCCGACGAACACGGTGCCGTCGTCCTCGATGGAGATCTGCGCGCCGGTCTCCTCGGTGATCGAGTTGATGACCTTGCCCTTGGGCCCGATGACCTCGCCGATCTTGTCCACAGGCACCTTGATGGTGGTGATCCGCGGTGCGTACGGGCTCATCTCGTCGGGGGTGTCGATGGCCTCGGCCATCACCTCGAGGATGGTCAGCCGGGCATCCTTGGCCTGTGACAGCGCGCCCGCCAGCACCTGCGACGGGATGCCGTCGAGCTTGGTGTCCAGCTGCAGCGCGGTGACGAAGTCCTTGGTGCCCGCGACCTTGAAGTCCATATCGCCGAACGCGTCCTCGGCACCGAGGATGTCGGTCAGCGCGACGAAGCGCCGCTCGGTTCCGCCGCCTTCGGTCTCGATGTCGTCGGACACCAGACCCATGGCGATGCCCGCGACCGGGGCCTTCAGCGGCACACCGGCATTGAGCAACGCCAGCGTCGACGCGCACACCGACCCCATCGAGGTGGAACCGTTGGAGCCCAGCGCCTCCGACACCTGCCGGATCGCGTACGGGAACTCCTCGACGCTGGGCAGCACGGGGACCAGAGCCCGCTCGGCCAGCGCGCCGTGGCCGATCTCGCGGCGCTTCGGCGAGCCGACGCGGCCGGTCTCACCGGTCGAATACGGCGGGAAGTTGTAGTGGTGCATGTAGCGCTTGGTGGTTTCCGGCCCCAGCGAATCGATCTGCTGGGCCATCTTGATCATGTCCAGCGTCGTGACACCCAGGATCTGGGTCTCCCCACGCTCGAACAGCGCGCTGCCGTGTGCCCGCGGCACCACGGCCACCTCGGCGCTGAGGGCACGGATGTCGGTGATGCCACGACCATCGATGCGGAAGTGGTCGGTCAGGATGCGCTGGCGGACAAGCTTTTTGGTCAGCGACCGGAACGCGGCGCCGATCTCCTTCTCCCGGCCGGCGAACTGTTCGGCCAGCCGCTCGAGCACCTCGGCCTTGATCTCGTCGGTGCGGTCGTTGCGCTCGTTCTTGCCCGCGATGGTCAGAGCCTTGGACAGCTCGTCGGTCGCCACCGAGGCGACCGAGTAGTACACGTCGTCGCCGTAGTCGGGGAAGACGGGGTACTCGCCGGTCGGCTTGGCCGCACGATCGGCCAGCTCCTGCTGCGCCGCGCACAGCGTCTTGATGAACGGCTTGGCGGCTTCGAGGCCTTCGGCGACAACGGATTCCGTCGGCGCCTGGGCGCCGCCCGCAATGAGCTCGATGACGTTCTCGGTTGCCTCGGCCTCGACCATCATGATGGCCACGTCATTGTCTTCGAGCACGCGGCCGGCCACCACCATGTCGAAGACGGCACGCTCGAGCTGCTCGACGGTCGGGAATGCGACCCAGGTGCCGTCGATCAGCGCGACGCGCACTGCGCCGATTGGTCCGGAGAACGGAAGGCCCGCGAGCTGGGTCGACATCGACGCGGCGTTGATTGCGACCACGTCGTACAGATCGTTGGGATCCAGGCTCATCACCGTGACGACGACCTGGATCTCGTTGCGCAGGCCGTCGACGAACGACGGGCGCAGCGGCCGGTCGGTCAGTCGGCAAGTCAGGATCGCGTCGGTGGACGGGCGGCCCTCCCGGCGGAAGAACGAGCCGGGGATGCGCCCAGCGGCGTACATCCGTTCCTCGACGTCGATCGTCAGCGGGAAGAAGTCGAAGTGGTCCTTGGGGTTCTTGCTGGCGGTGGTCGCCGACAGCAGCATCGTCTCGTCGTCGAGGTAAGCGACGGCGGAGCCGGCGGCCTGCTGGGCGAGCCGACCGGTCTCGAAGCGGATGGTGCGGGTGCCGAAGCTCCCGTTGTCGATTACGGCGGTGGACTCGTACACGCCGTCTTCAATTTCGACTACAGACATTTGCGTCCGTATGGCCTCTCTGGGTTCAGTGCTTTCACTGTTCAGCTGTTTCGCGTCGTCACAGCGTGTGAACCACCGGCCTAGATGCGGCTACGGCCATCGATCGAAGCTGTCGGGATTCAGACCCGGCAGCCACTACCGAAGACCGCGCGATCAGGCGGGTCCCGATATGAGACGCGGGAACGGTGCTCGCGGATATGCGGAACCGCACCCAATCGTTCGAGCCGAACGGCTGGCGAACTCGTCCATACTACATTGCAGCAGGTACGGGACCGAAATCCGGACGTGAGGAGCTAGTCGGGTCGACGTCCCCATGCACCGACCACCGTCGCAGGCGTGCACACCGCATCTGCCGAGACGACGGCCTCGACGAGCCGCTGCTCGAGCGTCTCGAGCCCCAGCTCCTCCTCGGTGGCGATGTCGGAAGCCACGATGGCACTTTTGAGCGCCCGCACGACACCGACCGCGTACGCCGGTCCGATCCGGCTTTCGGGTGGCCAGTAGGCCTGCAGGCCGAGCGCACCGACTTCGACAATGCCCGCCTGCCCGAACAGAACTGGGAGGCGGATCCCGAGGAGCGGATTCGCCTGGGCATGTTCGAAACCGGCCTTCACCCATTGGGCGACGCGCGAGTACAGCTCCACTTCCGGGTGGGCACGCACCCCGCCAATGTCGTAGTCGACGGCGATGATCACGCCTCCGGGGCGGAGATTGAGGACATGGTGGGCGAGGACGTCCGCGGCGTCGGGCAGGTGCATGAGCAGCAACCGGCAGACCACCGCGTCGAAAAGCTCGTCGTCCACGAAGTGCGCGCATCGCCTTGACGAAAAACGACGTTGGGGACGCCCGTCGCGGTCCGACGCTGTTCGGCGGCGGCGAGTAGGGCGGGATCCTGTTCAACGCCGACCACGGAGCCGTCGGCTCCCACCATCGCGGCCACTTCAAACGCGACATCGCCCAGCCCAGTGCCCAGGTCGAGGACGCGCATGCCGGGCCGAATGCCGCCACGCTGCAAGAGCAGCGCTGTTGGTTCGGCGAGCATTGCTGCCTGACTTTGAAGCCGGATGATTTCCGCGTCGTCGCTTCCGAGAACGTAATCCGGTGTGGTCACACAGCTACTAACGCCTGACCACCCCGATTTGCGTCAGCGACGCAGCCCGAGGCGGTCGATCAGGGAGCGATAGCGCTCCACGTCGACCTGGGCGACGTACTTGAGCAGCCGGCGCCGACGGCCGACGAGCAGCAGCAGCCCGCGCCGCGAGTGGTGGTCGTGCTTGTGCACCTTCAGGTGCTCGGTCAGGTCGGCGATGCGCTTGGTCAGCAGCGCGACCTGGGCTTCCGGGGAGCCGGTGTCGGTGTCGTGCAGGCCGTACTGGCCCAGAATGGTCTTCTTCTCTTCGGCAGTGAGCGCCACGAAATAACTCCATCAAATCGGTCCGCGACTTTTCTAAGGCGTAGCCACCGCGAACTGCAGCACACGCCGGGTCGGCAGGGAGTCTAGCAGCGGGCCGCGGCGAGCCGCGAATTCAGCATCAGCCCGCGGAAAGAATCGTGCGCGCGTGCTCGGTGTCGTAACCCATCGTCGCCATAAGCTCTTCTACCCGCTCGAACTTCTCCTGACCGCGGATGCGGGCGACGAAGTCCACCGCGACGTGCTGACCGTAGAGGTCCGCGTTCGTGTCGAGGACGAACGCCTCCACGGTGCGGGTGCGCCCCGAGAACGTGGGATTGGTGCCAACCGACACCGCAGCCTGGTACCGCTCACCGGGCACCACGGTCCCGGTGATCGGGCCGTGGCCGAGCACGGTGAACCAGGCGGCGTAGACGCCGTCGGCGGGGATCGCCGAGTACATCGGCGGCGCCACGTTGGCCGTCGGGAAGCCCAGCACCTTGCCGCGCCCGTCGCCCCGCACTACCACGCCCTCGACGCGGTGCGGACGGCCCAGCGCCTCGGCGGCCGCGACCACGTCGCCGGCGTCCACACAGGACCGGATGTACGTGGACGAGAACGTGATGTCCTCGTTCTGGTGGTGCTCGCTGACCAGCGACATGCCCTGCACCGCGAAGCCGAAGCGCTCGCCCGCCTTGCGCAGCGTGTCGACGCTGCCTGCGGCCTTCTTGCCGAAGGTGAAGTTCTCCCCAACCACCACTTCGACCGCATGCAGGTGTTCCACGAGCAGCTCGTGGATGTAGCGGTCCGGGGTCAGCTTCATGAAGTCGGTGGTGAACGGCATCACCAGGAACACGTCGATGCCCAGTTCCTCGACGAGCTCGGCGCGCCGGGTCAAGGTGGTCAGCTGTGCAGGATGGCTGCCTGGGAACACGACCTCCATCGGGTGCGGGTCGAACGTCATCAGCACCGACGGCACGCCACGAGTCCGGCCGGCCTTGACTGCGTGACTGATCAGCTCCTGGTGCCCGCGATGCACACCGTCGAAGACGCCGATCGTAACGACGCCTCGGCCCCAGTCCGTCGGGATGTCGTCTTGCCCCCGCCAGCGCAGCACAGCCGCAAGCCTACGGCGCAGTGGCGTGGCAGGCCTCGCTGGACCACCAGATCAGGTGAAGATTGCCTAAACTTTCTAAACGTGAGTCCCGACGGCAACCCACGCGACCTGACCACGGTTGCCCAGGACTATCTCAAAGTCATCTGGACCGCGCAGGAGTGGTCCCTGGAGAAGGTCAGCACCAAGATGCTCGCCGAGCGAATCGGCGTGTCGGCCAGCACCGCGTCGGAGTCCATTCGCAAGCTCGCCGACCAGGGGCTGGTCAATCACGAGAAGTACGGCGCCGTGACGCTGACCGAGGCGGGCAGACGCGCCGCGCTGGCGATGGTGCGCAGGCACCGGCTGATGGAGACGTTCCTCGTCCGCGAGCTCGGCTACAGCTGGGACGAGGTGCACGACGAAGCCGAGGTCCTCGAACACGCAGTGTCCGATCGGATGCTCGACCGGATCGACGCGAAGCTGGGCCATCCCACCCGCGACCCGCACGGCGATCCGATCCCCGCCGCCGACGGCCAGGTCCCGACCCCCGATGCGAGGCAGCTGTCGGTGTGCCAGAACGGTGATGCGGGCACGGTGGCGCGCATCTCCGACTCGGACCCTGAGATGCTGCGGTACTTCGACAGCGTGGGCATCAGCCTGGATTCACGGCTGCGGGTGGTGGCGCGCCGCGACTTCGCCGGGATGATCTCGGTGGCGATCGAGGGACCAGACGGGCAAGGTGGCCCCGCCACCACGGTCGACCTGGGAAGCCCTGCGGCAGAAGCGATTTGGGTGGTGGGCTAGCGCATCACCGCGTGGCCACCAGACCATCGAGAAGCAGGTCGAGCATTCGCTTCGACTGCTCACGTGAGCCGCTGGCCAGGGAGATGCCCAGCAGGCTCGTGACCACATCGTCGGCTGGCACGTCGCCGCGCAGACTTCCGTCGGCCGCCCCGGCTGTCAGGAGCGAGTCGACGGCGGCGACGATGCGCGCCCTCGTCTCATTGCGCTCGACCGCGCCCGACTCGAAGATCGCGCGCAACGACTCGGCCATGCCACGCTTCGCCGCGACGAACTCGGCGTACCTGTCCATCCACCGGCGCAGTGCATCCGCGGGCGGATGCTCGTTCAACAGTTGCGCCGCGGATGCCGACACGTCGGCGAGTTCGGCACGGTAGACGGCCTCGATGAGGGCTTCACGAGTTGGGAAGTGCCGGTAGAGCGTGCCGATACCGACGCCGGCACCGCGCGCGACCGCCTCGAGCGACACGGGGCCGTCGCCGACCGCGAACGCCGCTGCTGCAGTCTCCAGCAGACGCTCACGGTTGCGCCGAGCATCCGACCGCTCAGCCATAGCGGAGGCTCCTCCGTTTCTGTTATCGTAACTAACCGGAGGTTCCTCCGTATCTGCAAGTATGCCATCTAGGAGCACAAATGACCGACCTTTCGCGCGTCGCCCGCATCGGCTATGGAGCGATGCAACTCGGCGACGGCGTGACGACCGACGATGCGATCGCCGTTCTGCGCCGCGCCATCGAGCTCGGCGTCAATCACATCGACACCGCCTCGTTCTATGCCGGCGGGGAGGTGAACAGGCGGATCCGGCAAGCGCTGGCGCCGTACCCCGATGACTTGGTCATCGTGAGCAAAGTCGGCGCGGCACACACCACCACCGGCCCTATCCCCCTCACGGCCGCGCAGAAGCCCGCCGAACTGCGGGCAGCTGTCGAGGCGGATCTCGAGCAACTCGGTATCGATCGCATCCCGGTCGTGAACCTCCGGCGCCTCGACCTCGGGCCCGGCCTGCAGGCCGAGGGCGATCAGATCGTCAGCGTCGACGACCAACTGGCCGAGATGATCGCCATGCGCGACGAGGGCAAGATCGGCGCAATCGGTATCAGCGCCGTCGAGGCCGACGTGGTGCGCCAGGCACTTGCCGCCGGACTCGCCTGCGTCCAGAACGCCTACAGCCTGCTCGATCGCTCCCAGGAAGCGACGCTGCGACTGTGCGAGGCAGAGGGCATCGCGTGGGTTCCGTTCTTTCCCCTCGGATCGGCGTTCCCGGGCTTCCCCGACGTCGCCGACGACCCAGTGGTCAACGAGGTGGCCGACGAGATCGGCGCCACCCCTACGCAGATCGGGTTGGCGTGGCTGCTCACCCACTCGCCGAACACACTGCTGATTCCGGGCACGCGCTCGATCGCCCACCTCGAGCAGAACATGGCCGCGGGTGACATCACGCTGACGGCCGATTCGGTCGCCCGCCTCGATGCCGTCGGCGATCACTCTCCCCGCGCCCACGGCATCGAACCGTTCGTCAGCGATTAGCGCGACCGCGGGCAAGAGAGGCGATGCCTGCCAACACCGCAAGCGCGATCGACACGCCGAACACGACCGTCAGTCCCTGATGGAAGGGACCCGAGATGAGATCCGGGAAGAACTCGCGGCCGGTGATCGTGGCGGCGTTCTCGGGCGGCAGGTGCATCAGCACACCGCTCGGCGCAAGCAGATGTTCAAGCGGATTGACGCCCAGGACAGCGGCGAACAACGTCGACACCGGGGGCAACACCGCGACCTGCGCAGCGACGGCGTGCGGCACGCCCTGATCCTGCAGTCCACTCGTCAGCGCGGTGGGCAGAGTGTGGGCGAGGCCGATGACCATCAGCGAGAAGAACACACCGATCGACAGCGCCGTGCCGCTGTTCTGGAATGTCGCGCGCATGCCGGACACCACACCGCGCTCACTGGGCAGCACGCTGCCCATGATCGCGGAGGTGTTCGGCGCGGCGAACATGCCGCTGCCAATTCCATTGAGCGCGATCAGGAGTGCGAACGCCCAGTACGGGAAATTGATCGGCAACATGAGTAGGCCGACGAAGCTCAGCCCGAACAGCAGCATGCCCACCGATGCGATGCCGCGCGCACCGACGCGGTCCGACATTGCTCCCGCCGCAGGACCCGCGATGAGGAACCCGGCGGTCAACGGCAGAATGAAGATGCCCGCCCACAGCGGCGTGTCGGAATAGTCGTAGCCGTGCAGCGGCAGCCAGATGCCCTGTAGCCAGACGATCAGCATGAACTGCAGGCCGCCCTGTGCAAGGGCCGCCGCCAGCGTCGCGAAGTTGCCCGCGCTGAACGCCCGAATCTTGAACAGGCTCAACCGAATCATCGGTTCGGCGACCCGGGATTCGATGACGACGAACGCGATCAGCAAGACGATGCCAAGCACCAGCGTCGCCAGCACGAAGGGGCTCTGCCAGCCGGTCGGGTGACCGCCGTGTGGCTGGATGCCGCTGGTGATCGCGACGAGGACCGCGGACAGGCCCACGGCGAACGTGATGTTGCCCCACCAGTCGATGCGGCCGCGGTGCCGTTCGCCGGTGTCGCGCAGGCGCCGGTATGCCCAGATGGTGCCGAAGACTCCGACGGGCACGTTCACCCAGAACACCGCCCGCCAGTCCCATGCGGCCAGCAGTCCCCCGGCCACCAGGCCGATGAATTGTCCCGCCAGCGCAGCCACCTGGTTGAAGCCGAGCGCGAAGCCACGCCGGTCGGGCGGGAACGCGTCGGTGAGAATCGCGGCCGAATTCGCGGTGAGCATCGATCCGCCGACGGCCTGCAGCAGGCGCCAGCCGATCAGCCACTGAGCAGCCGCCGCACCGCTAAAGGGGTCGAACGACAACAGAATCGACGCAACCGTGAACACGGTGAAGCCGAAGTTGTAGACGCGCACGCGGCCGTACATGTCGCCGATGCGGCCGAGCGTGACCACGAGCACCGACTGCACCAGCCGGTAACCCATGATCATCCACAGCAGGTAGGTGATGTTGGCGGGCGCGAGCGGATCCAGATGAATGCCGCGGAAGATCGCGGGCAGCGAGATGATGACGATCGATCCGTCGAGCGCGGACATGAAGACCGCCGCGGTGGTGTTGGTCAGCGCAACCCAGCGGTAGTTGTCGTGGGCCTCCACCTCGAGCTGGTCGGTAGCCATCTACAGGTGGTAAGCCAGTCGTTCGATCAGCGGTGCGGCCACGGCAAGCTGCTCGAGTTCGGATTCGGTGAAGTCTGCGAGGCCCTGCGCAAGCTGTTCCACGCGGGCGTTGCGCCGCCGATTGAGCTCACGCCTGCCTGCGGCGCTGATGGACAACAGGATTCGCCGACCGTCAGTGGGGTCGGGCTGACGCTTGACGAGGCCCCGCGCTTCGAGCTCACCCAGCGTGGCCCCCATCGACTGGGGGCTGATCTGCTCCTGCCGGGCGAGATCCGCCGCGGCCGCGGGACCGCCGCGGTCCAGCCGGCCAAGCGCCGCTGTCTCAGGGAACGTGAGTGCGCCCGTGACCGGCACCTGCCGCAGCCGGCGACGCAGTAGGCCCATGCACAACAGCAGCGCCCTCGCCACGCCTTCGGTCTGCGGGTCGACGCGCATATTTATCAGCCTAGACTGATCAGTAGCGGCTGATCAAACCTCAGGTCAGTCGAGCGTGGCGGGACGCAGCACCACGACCGACTTCGTGCGGTTCCGCTGATCATGCAGCAGCGCGATGACATGACCGTCGGGGGCGGTCGCGGCGTAAACGCCATCGATGCCTGCGGGCGGCAGGGCGCGTCCGTGCCGGGTGTCCTCCGCCTCTGAGGCAGACAAGTCGAGGCGCGGAAACGATTGCAGGCAGGCCTCGTCCAGCGAGTAGCTCAAGCGAGGGTTCTCGGCGAGGACGTCGAGAGTGCGGGCCTGCTCCAGTCCGAACCGGCCGACCCGGGTACGCCGCAATGCGGTGAGATGGCCGCCGACGCCCAGAGCCGCGCCGACGTCGCGGGCCAGCGCCCGGATGTACGTGCCACTGGAGCAGTCGACCTCGACGTCCACGTCGACGGGCCCGTTCTGGCGCCGGATGGCCAACACGTCGAACCGATCGATCCGGACGTTGCGCGGCGCCAACTCGACTGCCTGCCCCTCGCGGGCCAGCGTATAGGCCCGCTTGCCGCCCACCTTGACGGCACTGACAGCCGACGGCACCTGGGCGATCTCACCGCGCAGCGCGACGACCGCCGCATCGATCTGCGCATCGGTGAGGTCATCGGCCGAAACAGACTGCAAGACTTCGCCTTCGGCGTCCTCGGTCGACGTCGTCTGGCCCAGTCGCATGGTCGCCGAGTACGACTTGTCGGTGGCGGTGAGCAGTCCGAGGATCTTGGTCGCCCGTTCGATGCCGACGACGAGCACGCCGGTGGCCATCGGGTCGAGGGTGCCCGCGTGGCCCACCTTGCGCGTGCCGAAGATTCGCCTGCAGCGGCCCACCACATCATGGCTGGTGACACCGGCGGGCTTGTCGACGACGACAACGCCGGCCTCGGTCATAAGACGATCGCAGTCAGCGCCAGACCGTCGCGCACCGACCACCGTCCTGACAGCGACTCGAGAGGTGGGCCCGATTCGGCGGCCGGGTCGATGAGGATGCGTGACTCGAACCCGCCCGAAGTGCCGCTGTCGTCGACGTCGAACGTGATGTGCGCGTCCTCGAAGCCGAGCCAACGGTGCGTCAGCGGATACCACGCCTTGTACGTCGCCTCTTTGGCGCAGAACAGGATTCGATCCCAATGCAGGCCGTTGGGCATCGCCTGCAATTCGATACGTTCCTTGGGAAGGCTGACAGCATCCAGCACACCGTTCGGCAGCACGTCGTGCGGTTCGGCGTCGATGCCGACCGAGCGCACCGCGCCGTGCCTGCCAACGGCCGCGCCGCGAAAGCCCGTGCAATGGGTGAGGCTGCCGACGACGCCGTCGGGCCAACAGGGTTCACCCTTGTCCCCCTTGAGGATCGGCACCGGCGCCACCCCCAGTTCGCCGAGGGCCTGCCGCGCGCAGTACCGCACGGTGATGAACTCGTTGCGCCGCTTGGCCACCGACTTCGCGATCAGTGGCTCTTCTTCCGGCAGCGGCGCCAATTCCGGTGGATCGTCATACATTTCGGCCGCCGCCAAAGTGTCGATACCTGGCAGGACGCCGGCGAGCAGCGGGGCGGCCGTCATGACTGTCTGGCCCTGGTGCGCTCCTGCACCTTCTCGGCGTGGTCCCGCATCTCCTGGGTGATCTGGAAGTGACCGCCGAACTCGTTGAGGT
The DNA here is from genome assembly GCA_963698965.1 of uncultured Actinomycetota bacterium. Taxonomy (GTDB): domain Bacteria; phylum Actinomycetota; class Actinomycetes; order Mycobacteriales; family Mycobacteriaceae; genus Mycobacterium. Next base: position 402,183 of record CAVOSY010000029.1, on the reverse strand, counting down.
AGCCCGGCGCGTACTTCGGGTCCGGCAATATCTGCCGGAGCCACCGATAAGGCTTGCGCCGCCGCCATTCTCGCGGATAGCCGACCGACACCTCTTCATGCCGCACACCGTCGTACCAGGTGGTGCGCGGGATGTGCAGGTGGCCGTAGACCGAACAGACAGCGTTGTAGCGCGTGTGCCAGTCGGCGGTCGCGGTGGTGCCGCACCACAGCGCGAACTCCGGGTAGAACATCGCGTCGCAGGGCTCGCGCACCAGTGGGAAGTGGTTGACCAGCACGGTCTGGTCCATCCAGTCGAGGTCCTCGAGCCGCTTGCGGGTAGCGGACACCCGGTCGCGGCACCAGGCGTCGCGGGTGGCGTAGGGCTCGGACGACAGCAGGAACTCATCGGTGCCGACCACGTTGCGTTCCCGGGCGATGGCCAGCCCCTCGGCCTTGGTCGCGGCGCCCTGCGGGAGGAAGGTGTAGTCGTACAGCAGGAACATCGGCACGATGGTCGCCGGGCCGCCTTCTTCGGTCCACACCGGAAACGGGTGCTCCGGGGTGATGATGCCCATCTCGTCGCACATGTTGACCAGGTAGTCGTAGCGCGCCTTGCCGAAGATCTGCATCGGATCCCGGTTGGTGGTCCACAGCTCGTGGTTGCCCGGCACCCAGATGACCTTGGCAAACCGCTTGCGGAGCAGGTCGAGCGCCCAGCGGATCTCGTCGGTGCGCTCGCCGACGTCTCCGGCGACGATCAGCCAGTCGTCGGCTGAAGCCGGATAGAGCGACTCGGTGATCGGCTTGTTGCCGGTGTGACCCGTGTGCAGGTCGCTGATGGCCCATAGGGTGGGCCTGCTGCCGTCACGTGTCACAACCGACCAGCCTACTTGCGATAGCGCCGAGCTCCGATCCGGCAACTAGAACCTGTTCTTGTTTACCGTCCGGGCGGCTGCGGCGGACCGCTACACTCCCCCGCAGGGTCGGACGACGCCGGCGGCCGAGCCGCCGACACAGGCAAGGGGGTGTGATGGGCGCCAAGCTGCGCGTCCTGTCGGCGCTGTGCGCACTGATCGCGGCGGTGATCGTGGTCTGGCAGACCAACCCGGCCGACCCTCAAGCCCCAGGGAATGTCGAGCTGCGGTCGACGGCCGCACCCCTGTCCGACGTGTCGACGACGATCAAGTGGCCCGTGGTCGATACCGTCGATCCGCGGCCGTTCGACCCGTGCGACGACATCCCGATCGACGTGATCCAGCGGATCGGCCTGGCCTTCACCCCGCCCACACACGAGGACGGGCTGCGCTGCCACTACGACGCGGGCAACTACCAGATGGCCGTGGAAGCCTTCGTCTGGCGAACCTACGAGGCCACGCTGCCGCCCGATGCACTCGAGCTCGACATCAACGGGCATCGCGCGGCGCAGTACTGGATCATGAAGCCGACCGACTGGAACGACCGCTGGTGGATCACCTGCGGTATCGCGTACAAGACCAGCTACGGCGTCATCCAGCAGACGCTGTTCTACTCGCCGAAGTACGCCGCTGACGACGTCGACTGCCTGCAAACCAACCTGCAGCGCGGCCGTGAGCTGAGCAACTACTACAAGTACTAGCCGTCGCGGGCACCACGGCGGGATCGGGCAGAAGTTGAGTCCAGGCGGCGGTGGTGGCGGAGGCGGCGGCGGGGCGTCGCCCTCGAAGATGTTCTGCGCGACATTGCCTTGCCCGAAGTAGACGTACCAGTAGGTATGGCAGACGTTCGGGTCCCACTCCACCGGGTTCGTCCGAAGATTGCCGGTCTGCACCGGAGGGTCGCCTGGACACCAGCGACACGGGCCCGACGGGCTGTCCGGCGGACAGCCCGGCCAGCTGTTTACCGGGATGGGATCAGCGGGACGCCGGTACGACAACCGCGCACGGCACGAGAAAGCGGCGCAGACGCGCGAGCGCATCGTCGCCGCCGGCAGCGACCTCGTGCACGGGTTCGAGACGTGGAACTGGCGGGAGCTGACCTTCAAGGCCGTCGCCGAACGAGCCGGTGTCGGTGAGCGCACGGTCTACCGGCACTTCCCCACCGAACGGCACCTGCGCGACGCCGTCATGCAACGGCTGGAATCCGAGGCCGGTATCTCCTACGAGGATGTGAACCTGACCAACCTTGCCGAGACGACCTCGCGTGTTTTCGGTTCGCTGCAACGGTTTTCGGTGTGTGAATCGATTCCCACCCCGCATGATCCGGCATTCGTCAGCTCCGACCAGCGTCGGCGAGACGCACTGCTGCGCGCCGTATCTGAAGCGGCTCCGGCCGGCTCGGCATCGCACCAGCGGATGATCGCCGGGTTGCTCGACGTGCTGTGGAGCCCGGCGCGCTATGAGCGCCTCGTCGGCGTGTGGGGACTCGACGGCGCCGACGCCACCGGCGCGATCGAATGGCTGATGGCCAAGGTCGTCGCTGCCATCGATGCCGATGGTCCACCGTCTGCGTAGCCTGTGTCAGGTGACCGCAGTAACGACCACCGCTCAGTCGTCACCGCTTCGTTCGGGGATCAAGAAGTACGCAGGCCACGCCGTCAGCACCCTGCTGAAGCTGCCGCCGCGCACCACCGAGTACGTCGTGCATCGAGGGCTCCGCGTGCCGATGCGCGACGGGGTCGAGTTGATCGCCGACCACTACGATCCGCGGACGTCCGAACCGTCGGGCACGCTCCTGCTCCGTGGGCCGTACGGCCGCAGGTGGCCGTTCTCCGCGTTGTTCGTCTCGGTATACGCGTCGCGCGGCTACCACGTCGTCTTCCAGAGCGTCCGTGGAACGTTCGGTTCTGGCGGCGAATTCAACCCGATGGCCGACGAGATCGCCGACGGCGCGGACACCGCCGCCTGGCTGCGCGACCAACCGTGGTTCACGGGTTCTTTTGGCACCGTTGGGATTTCCTACCTGGGGTTCACCCAGTGGGCGATGCTGACGGATCCGCCGCCGGAGATGAAGGCCGCCGTCATCACCGTCGGCCCGCACGACCTCAGCGGCCCGCGGTGGGGTACCGGTTCATTCGGGCTCACCGACTTCCTCGGCTGGTCCGACATGATCGCCCACCAGGAGGATCCGGGCCGCATCCATGCCCTCGTCCGCCAAGTGAGATCGCGACGGGCGCTCACGGCGGCTACCAGCGCGCTGCCGGTCGGCGAGGCGGCCAGGGCGCTCCTTGGCACGGGCGCGCCGTGGTTCGAGTCCTGGCTGGAGCATCCCGAGCACGACGACCCGCACTGGGCACCGATGCAACTACACCAGGCGCTGGAGCGCACGCAGATTCCCGTGCTGCTGCTCGGCGGGTGGCAGGACCTGTTTCTCGAGCAGACGCTCGCGCAGTATCGACGTCTGACTGAGCGCGGCGTACCGGTCGCGGTCACGATCGGGCCGTGGACCCACGCGCAGATGATGACCAAAGGAGCGCCGACAGTCATCCGAGAATCGTTGGGCTGGTTGGGCGCTCATCTGGCGACCACTCGCAGCGTGACACGCAAACCGGTGCGGATATACATCAACGGGCACGGCTGGGAGGACCTCGACGGCTGGCCGCCCGTGATGCCCGAGCAGGTGTTGTACCTGCGGTCTGCGGGCCACCTCGGCGCCACCGCACCCGATCAGGACACGCCGGCGTCGACTTTCACCTTCTACCCCGCAGACCCGACGCCGACCATCGGCGGCCGGCTGTTGTCACCGGAAAGTGGCTACCGCAACGACACTCGGCTGGCCGAACGCGCGGACGTGCTGACGTTCACCGGTGCTCCGCTGCCGACGGATCTGTATGTCGTCGGAACCCCGGTGCTGCAGTTGTCGCACTCGTGCGACAACCGATACAACGACCTGTTCGTCCGGATCAGCGAGGTGGATGGGCGGGGCCGCTCCCGCAACGTTAGCGACGGATATCTCTGCGCCACAACGGATTCACGCAATGTGCGGATCGAACTGGACGCGGTCGCGCACCGCTTACCTGCCGGGTCGCGCATCCGGCTGCTGATCGCAGGCGGGTCCCATCCGCGGTTCGCCCGCAATCTGGGCACCGGCGAACCAAAGATCAGCGGGCGGCGGCTCGCCGCGGCGACGCACACCGTGCACCTCGGTGAGGGCGGCACCTCGCGGCTGATCCTGCCCGCGGGACCGCGTCCGCCAGCGTGAGTCAGCTTGTGTGCCAATCGGGATTGAGCAACTCGATGCGGTCGATGTTCTGTTCCGCCCAGGCCCGAATCTGGCCGAGCGGCTCCGCGACGCCGATTCCGAGGTCGGTCAGTGTGTACTCGACGCGCGGGGGCACCTCTGCATAAACAGTTCTGTCGACCAGGGACGCCGCCTCGAGCCGCCGCAAGGTGTGGGTCAGCATTTTCGGGCCGATGCCAGGAAGACGCGCCTGAAGCTCGGTGAAGCGGGCGGGCCCGTCCTCGAGCGATCCGATGATCAGCGCAGACCACTTGTTGGCCAGCAGATCCAGCAGCGCCCGGCAGGGGCACGACTCGGAGTAGACGTTGTGCTCGTCATGGCGACCGGTCGGACATGTCCTGGCCAAGCCGTCACTCCTCGAAACTCGTCTACCTTCATTTCTTTCCGCCAAGGTAGTAGGCGCCCTTGCAGGGTACTGGGGTTTCGCCTCTACCATCGCGGCCGTGAACACCATGACTGGCATCGGCTCATTCAAAGGCCTGCCGATCGAAGACCCCGATGCCCTACAAGACGTCGAGGTGCCGATGCCGGAATTGCGTCCGCACGACGTGCTGGTCCGCGTGCAGGCCGTCTCGGTCAACCCGGCCGACGTCAAGCGCCGAGGTTCATTGCCGCCGTCGGAGACACCGGTCATTCTCGGTTTCGACGCCGCAGGCGTAGTCGAGGCGGTCGGTCCTGCCGTGACGACGCTCGCCGTCGGCGATGACGTCTGGTACGCCGGCGACATCAGCAGGCAGGGCAGCAATGCGCAATTCCATGCGGTCGACGAACGGATTGCGGCGCGTAAGCCCGCATCGCTGTCCCACGCCGACGCCGCGGCACTGCCGCTCACCACGATCACCGCATGGGAGACACTGTTCGAGCGCTTCGGCCTCGGCGCCGAATCCCGCGGCGACCTTCTGGTGCTCGGCGCCGCAGGCGGCGTCGGATCCGTGATGATCCAGTTGGCCAAAGCCTTGACCGGTGTCCGCGTGATCGCCACCGCCAGTCGCGACGATTCGCGACAATGGGCGACGGGCATGGGGGCCGACGTCGTCATCAATCACCACGACCTACGCGACCAGGCTCTCGACGTCGCGCCGGACGGTATCGATTACCTCTTCTCTCCGCACTCGAAAGACAATGTCGAAACATACGCGGCGATCATGCGACCGTTCGGCCACATCACCGCGATCGACGAACCGCCGGGCCTGGATCTGTTGCCGCTCAAGGAGAAAAGCATCGCCTGGCATTGGGAGCTGATGTTCACCCGGCCGCTGTTCGGATTCGACACCCAGGCCCAGCAGCGATTGCTGACGGAGGCGGCGTCGCTTGTCGACCGCGGCGTGCTGCGCAGTACGCTGACGAATTCGATCGCCGACTTCACGGCAGTGGGGCTGCGCGAGGCGCACAGGCAGGTCGAATCCGGCCGCATGATCGGCAAGGTCGTCGTGCACCGCTGAGTTGAAACCGACTGAGCCGTTTCAGGATTCAGTCACGCCGGATGCAGGCTGACAGGGACGCCTGAATAGCGCACCATCCCTGTCACCACATCGATATCATCCTTGTTGGTCAGGCGGTTGACGTTCGCCGCGTGGTGGCCATGCGGAATCGACACCGCCCCACGCCGAATCGACTCGTCGACCTTTGCAACGCCGGTCAATTCGCCGTTGGCGCTGCGGACGGTTACCGGTCGACCGCTCACGACTCCCGCTGCGGCGCCGTCGTCCGGGTTGATCAGGATCTCGGGCGGTTCGCCGAGAAAGTCAAGCTGGCCGTTCAGCTTCTTACGCTGCCGGCGCGGCACCATCACCAGTGGCGGAGGCGGCTCGAGGGCGGCCAGCTGAGCGACGAGCAGCGGCGGCGCCAGCCGCCAGCCGCCCATCCGCTCGATGTGGTCATCGACCCACTGCGCAGGTAGTTCCCGGACCGCCTCGGCCCAACCCGTGGCCGCCACCTCGTCGTACTTGGTCCTGGCGCCCGCGAGCAGGACTGCGAGCACGTCGTCGTCGTTGCTGCTGTCCGGGTCCCCGAGATTGCCCAGGTCGTAGCCGAGCCGACGACCGACTTCGGCGAAGACCCACCACATCGACCGTCGCTCGCCAACCGGTTGCACAACCGCGGGGCTGTACTGCACGGACACGCGAGAACTCAGAATGTCGTGAATGGTGATGTCGGGCCGCTCCAGTGGATCCTTGGTCGGCAACACGTGCGTGGCCAACTCCGTGGTCTCGTTGTTGACGATCTCGGTGGTGGCGAAGACTTCCAGGTTCTGCAGAGCAGGTATCAACTTGCCCGTCTCGGGAAACGAGGTGACCAGGCTGCCGCCGACGTTGATCAGGGCGCGGATGTTGCCGGCCTCGATTTCGTCGGGTAGCACTGCACACGGCCACTCGTTGATGAACGCCTGCGCCTCCGGGCGGCTGCGTGGGCCGGGCCCGAACGATCCCTCGGGCGGAGTAATCGGAAGAAACTCGCCGAAAGTTTCGAGCTGATAAGCGAATCCGGGATGAAACCACGTCCCGCCCGGTCGGTTCATCGCTCCGGTGAGGATCATCAGCACCCAGGCGAGCCATTGGGTGACATTGGCGCGGTCGGCCGTCATGGTGACGCCGGTCCCGGTTTCGATCGCGATGCACTCGGCGGCGCGCACCGCCGCACACAGCCGCGTCAGCTCGGTCTCGGGGACGTCGGCGAAGCCCGCGGTGTGCTCGAGCGTGAACGGCTCGACCGCGGCCGTCAATGCGTCGAGACCCTGAACCGGCACATCCTCCTTCATGCCGTCGTGCAGAATCTCGCGGACCAGGTATGCCAGCACCGCGTGGTCGGTGCTGGGCCGCGGCGCCAGGTGGCCGGTGGCCAATCGCGCGGTCTCCGTGCGGCGCGGGTCGATCACCCACACCTGCCCGCGGTTGGCGATGTCGCGGACCGTGCCGGTCGGGTTCGGCATCGAGATCGCGTGGCCGTGGGAAATCACCGGGTTGACCCCGACCAGCATCAGGAAGTCGGCGTTGTCCAGGTCCGTCCGGCCCGACAACCCCATGAATCCACCCACCAGGTCCGAGATCAGCGGCTTGGCGGTGCCGTCGATGGTGAGCGGGCTGAACTTCGCCGGGGTGCCGATCGCCGCGTGCAGCGCTTCGGCCATCCGGAAACCCGCGCTCTCCATGGTGCTGAAGTAGAAGGCGACCGACTCGGGCCCGTGCCTGTCGATGATGCCTTTCAGCTGCGCGCCCAGGTCGTCGAGGCAGGTGTCCCACGTGGTGTCCTGCAACCGGCCGTCGACCCGCATCCGCGGTCGTTCCAGACGGTCGGGGTGGTGGTGCAGCTGCGGCAGCGCCCGACCCTTGGCGCAGGTGTACCCCTTCGAGAACGGGTGGTCCTTGTCGCCGTGAACGCGGAGCACCTCATCTCCTTCGACATCGACGAGGATTCCGCAGACCGACGTGCAGACACGGCAGAAGCTACGCACCGTTTGCATACTGCGATAACGTACTCTCGCCTAGCGAGAAGCAACATTGCATTTTCGAGAATGATTGCACACATTTGAGAATGCAGTTTCCGTAGTCAGCCAACCGAGCTGCGCACGCGGTCGGCGATCTCCTGAAGCGCCGCATCGTCGCGCACCGGATCCGCCCAGGTCGGGTCGACCGGCAACGGAACCCAGCTCTTGCAGCCCGCGTACTCGGGTGCGCGGGCCAGTCGAACGGGCTCGACCAACGGGCTGGCCTGCACGACGAGCACGGTGAGCCGGTGCTTCGGCCGGAAGTCGAGCCGGTCGGCCCGAACAGACTCGGCGGTCCAGATGTGCAGCGATGCGATCTCGTCGATTGCCTCCGGCCGATTGACCTCAACGGCGGCAACGACTTTGGCGCCCGCACGCACCACCAGAGCCTCGTCGGTGCTGTCGGCCGCCGCCGCGTCGAGCAGGTCACGGTGTTCGGGTCGAACGCGCTCACGGTGGCTGTGAGCGACGGTCGGAAACAGCAGAAAGCGGGAAGCCGTTATCGCGAACCGCTTTTCGTGAATTCCGCCCTTGCGCAGCAGCACCGTCTGCCTGCCGTCGAGCAGCGCACGGACCGCCGCGCTCCACTCCTTGAGCGCAGGCTGGGTCAGCGTGGCGGTCATTTGGCTGCGAGACGGGCCCGGACCTCGGGACGGCGCAACGGAGGAAGGGTCTTCGGCGGCTGCCGTCGCGGCGCCAGGTCGACCAACAGCCGGGTGGTGATCTCGGTGACCTCCGCGACCGCGGTTTCGAAAGGCTCGACGTTGGCGCCAGATGGCCGCGTCATGCCGCTGACCTTACGAACGTATTGGCGCGCTGCGGCCTCGATCTCCTCGGCCGTCGCCGCAGGTTCCAGGCCTCGCAGCTCCGTGATGTTTCGGCACATAACCCCCACGATAGGTTGATGCCATGACCAACGACGACGTGCTGCTGATCGAGACTGACGACCGGGTGCGGACCCTGACGATGAACCGGCCACAGTCTCGCAACGCGTTGTCGGCCGAGCTCCGCAGGCGCTTCTTCACTGCGCTGCGCGATGCGGAGGCCGATGATGACGTCGACGTCGTCATCGTGACCGGCGCCGACCCGGTGTTCTGCGCGGGGCTGGACCTCAAGGAGCTGGGCGACTCGGCGCAGCTGCCGGATATCTCGCCGCAGTGGCCGCCGATGACCAAGCCGGTGATCGGCGCGATCAACGGCGCAGCCGTGACAGGCGGCCTGGAGATCGCGCTGTACTGCGACATCCTGCTCGCGTCCGAGCAGGCCCGCTTCGCCGACACGCACGCGCGCGTCGGGCTACTGCCCACCTGGGGGTTGAGCGTGCGGCTGCCGCAGAAGGTCGGCGTCGGGATGGCGCGCCGAATGAGCCTGACGGGTGACTATCTGTCGGCAGCCGATGCGCTCCTGGCGGGACTGGTCACCGAGGTGGTGCCGCACGACGAGTTGCTGCCGACAGCGCGGCGGGTTGCCGCGTCGATCGTCGGCAACAACCAGAACGCGGTGCGCGCACTGCTGGCGTCGTACCACCGCATCGACGCCGCGCAGACCGACGCGGGCCTGTGGATCGAGGCGATGTCGGCGAAGCAGTGGATGAACTCGGCGACGGGCGACGACATCGCCGCCAATCGCGACGCCGTCCTGCAGCGGGGACGGGCCCAAGTCCGATGAACGAGGCGCACGAATACTGCGGCAGCGACGAGTGGCGGCAGATGATCCGCCAGGTGATCCTGCCGTGGGCGCTCGGCGAAACCGACCTCGGCAACGACGTGCTCGAGGTCGGGCCCGGCTACGGCGCCACCACCGATGTGCTCGGGACGGTGACGACACGACTGAGGTCTGTCGAGATCGACGCAGGCCTTGCGGCCATGCTGCGCGAACGATTCGCAGGCAGCCCTTCCGTCGAGATCATCAACGGCGATGCGACACAGCTTGACTTCGCTGACGGAACATTCACGGGCGCAGCATGTTTCACGATGCTGCACCACGTCCCCACCGTCGAACTCCAGGACAAACTGTTCGCCGAGGTGGCCCGGGTGCTGCGGCCAGGTGCGGCGCTGGTCGCCAGTGACAGCCTCGGCAGCGACGAACTGGCCGTCGCCCACGAGGGCGATACGTACAACCCGGTCGACCCCGCGTCGCTGCCCGGCCGTCTTGCGGCGGCAGGTTTCGGCGATGTACAGGTCAAGACCAACGATTACGGTTGGGCGGTCATCGCCCGAACGGACTGAAGTACGTCCGCACCCAAAGACAGGTACTCCAGTACTCACGACCGGGCTCTGCCCGAAATCTACCGTGGCGACATGCTGCAAGCGTTGGCACGTTTCGCGATCGCGGCCCCGAAGCGGGTCATCGCCGCCGCGCTGCTCATGATGGTCGCCGCGGGAGTGTTCGCCATACCGGTCATGGACTCCCTCTCGGCGGGCGGCATGCGCAATTCGACCTCGCAATCCTGGTACGCGTCGAAAATCCTTGCCGACAAGTTCGACCAGGGCGATATGCAACTGATCGTCAGCGTGTCGTCAGACGCTGGCGCACAAGGGGTTTCGGCCCGCAAAGTCGCCACCGACCTCGTCGCCCAACTGGAGCGGTTTCCCTTCGTCGCTCAAGTGCAGTCAGCGTGGACGGCACCGCCGCCGATGGCCCGGTCAATGCTCAGCGAAGACGGTAGGACGGGCCTGATCATCGCGGGCATCACAGGTGGCGAGAGCGGCGCGCAGAAAAACGGCCGCGAACTGCTGCCCTTGTTCCACGACCGCAACGGCGTCACTGTCACGCCGGGCGGCGAGGTGATGACGTACATCGAGGCCAACGACCAGAGCAAGCGCGACCTGCTCACCATGGAGGCGCTCGGGCTGCCGGTCAGCTTCGTGGTTCTGGTGTGGGTGTTCGGCGGCATGCTTGCCGCGGCGGTCCCGTTGGCGGTCGGCATCTTCGCGATCGTCGGCTCGATGGCGATCCTGCGGGCGGTCGCCGCGTTCACCGAGGTTTCGATCTTCTCACTCAACCTCGCACTCGTCATGGGCCTGGCGCTGGCGATCGACTACACGCTGCTGATCGTCAGCAGATTCCGCGACGAAATCGCCGACGGCGCCGAGCGCGACGACGCCCTGGTGCGCACCATGGCCACCGCGGGCCGCACGGTGCTGTTCTCCGCGCTGACGGTGTCGCTGTCGATGGCAACCATGGCGCTGTTCCCGATGTACTTTCTCAAGTCGCTGGCGTATGCGGGCGTCGCGGTGGTGGCGCTGGCAGCCGTGGCCGCCGTCGTGGTGACACCGGCCGCCATCGCGGTGCTGGGCACTCGGCTCGACGCGCTGGACATGCGCCGGTTCGGCCGACGGCTGCTGCGCCGTCCTGAACCGGCAGCCCGCGCCGTGACCGAAACGTTCTGGTATCGCTGGACGAAGCAGGTACTGCGCCGGTCGATTCCCGTCGCAGCGACGGTAATCGCGCTACTGCTCGTGCTCGGCACGCCGTTCCTCGGGGTGAAGTGGGGCTTTCCGGATGACCGCGTGCTCGGGCAATCCGCGGCATCACGACAGGTCGGCGACACATTGCGCACAGACTTCGCGGTGAACTCGCTGACGACGCTGATGGTCGTCATTCCGAACGTAATTGATCTGCCGCCGGCCGAAATCGACCGCTACGCAAGGCAACTCTCGCAAGTGGCCGACGTGGAATCGGTGTCGGCGCCCGGCGGTACCTTCGCGAGCGGCGTTCGCGTCGGGCCTCCAATGGCACCGACCGGGCTGAAGGACGGTAGCGCATTCTTCACCGTCAGCACCGACGCACCGCTGTTCTCGGCCGCTTCGGAGAACCAACTGGACCGCCTGCACGCCGTGGCCACGCCCGGAGGGCGAGACGTGCTGCTGACCGGTCACGCTCAGATCAACAGGGACAGCGCCGACGCGGTGGCGAGCACGATGCCCTTGGTGTTGTCGCTGATCGCCGTGATCACGTTCGTCTTGCTCTTCCTGCTCACCGGCAGCGTGGTCTTGCCGCTGAAGGCACTCGTTCTCAACGTGTTGTCGCTGACCGCGTCGTTCGGTGCACTGGTGTGGGTGTTCCAGGACGGCAACCTCGGCGCCTTCGGCACCACTGCCACCGGCACGATGGCGGCGCAGATCCCCGCGCTGCTGTTCTGCCTGGCCTTCGGGCTGTCGATGGATTACGAGGTGTTCCTGATATCCCGCATCCGCGAGCACTGGCTCGCCTCCGGACAGACTCGCGTCGACAACGATGAAGCCGTTGCGCTCGGCATCGCTCGTACCGGCCGGGTGGTCACCGCCGCGGCTGTGCTGATGGCCGTGTCGTTCTCGACGCTGATGGCGGCCGAGGTGTCGGTCATGCGGATGTTCGGTCTCGGGCTGACGTTGGCCGTGCTTGCCGACGCCACGGTCGTCCGGATGATGCTGATGCCTGCCTTCATGCACCTGCTCGGCCGATACAACTGGTGGGCGCCTGCGCCGATGCGCAGGCTGCACAAGCGGTTCGGGATAGCCGAGTCCGGCGAAACTTCGCCGCCGCGCGAACCGATCCTCCCCTTGCCGGTCGCAACGTAGCGGGTTAGCCGGTGCCCGGCACCAGCCAGTGACCGGAGAAGGCTCGCCAGCCGACGAACGCCAGCCGAACACCAGCGGCAGGAACAGGACCAGCTGTTCGCCGGAGATCGCCCGGGTGTTGCGGCCTGGTGCCCCGCTGGTGGCCGGGTACACCTTGGCGCGTCGGTCCGACACTAGGGAAGATCGCCGTCGCTGCCGGGGGACCCGTCGCTGCCGGAGCCGGAACCTGCTCCGCCGGCACCGCCGGAACCTTTCTCGTTGGGGCCGGGACCGGTACCGTAGCCGCCGGCGCCGCCATTGCCGCCCGTGCCCTTACCGGAGACCCCGGTAGCGTTGCCGTTACCGCCAAGGCCGCCGTCACCACCGATACCGCTGTTCGGGTTGTCGATGGAGCCAGTGGCGATACCGCCGTGGCCCCCGTGGCCGCCGGTGGCCTTGCCGAAACCCCCGTTGGCCGTGGCGGTCCCGCCATCACCACCATCGCCGCCGTTGCCGCTGTTGAAGCCAGGAGCGCTGCCGCCGTCGCCCCCGTGGCCGCCGGTGGCCTTGCCGACACCCCCGTTGGCCGTGGCGGTCCCGCCGGCGCCACCGTCACCGGCGTCGCCGACAAAAACGTCGCCTCCCTTGCCGCCGTCGCCACCGGTCGCCTTGCCGGTATACCCGTTGGCGGTGGCGGTACCACCGGCGCCACCGTCACCGCTGCTGCCGCCGATGACGAAGCCGCCGTCGCCGCCGTCGCCGCCGTTTGCCACGCCACCGTCTTCGTTGGCGGTGGCGTCACCGCCAACGCCACCATGACCGCCAGTAGCGACGAGATTGCTGGAGCCGCCCTTGCCGCCGTCACCGCCGGCACCACCGGTGGCGACCGCGCCTGGCGCGTTGGTCGTGGCGTCACCGCCGTCGCCGCCGTCGCCGCCGGTGCCGAACAGCCCGGCCTTCATGCCGACCACTTCGCCGTTTTCGAATATCCGGATGAACCCGGAGTCACCGCCGTCGCCGCCATCGCCGCCAGTGGCGTTGCCGAACTGGTTGAAGTCGTCGCCACCGTCACCGCCGTCGCCCCCGTGGCCGAATATGAGGCCGCCGTTGCCGCCGTCGCCGCCGTCCAGTCCCAGAACTCCGTCGCCGCCGTTACCGCCGTTGCCGATCAGGCCGGCGTTGCCGCCGTCCTCCCCTGGCCCACCGTCACCGCCGTTGCCAAAGAAGATGCCGCCGTTGCCACCCGGTACGCCCTCGACGCCGCCGTTGCCACCCGGTATGCCCGACCCGCCGTCAGCCCCATTACCGATCAGCAGACCGCCGTTCTGGCCAGGCAGCACACCGTTACCGATCAGCAGGCCACCGGGGCCGATCAGACCGAGGAACGCCCCGGTAGGCGAGAACAGCCCGAAACTGGTTGGCTCGCTGGCCGCATTGGGCGTTGCGGCGGCCATCGACGCGTTCTTGACGAAAGCTGTTGAGCCGGAGGCGGTTTGGGTCGTCGCTTCGCCACCGACACCAGGGAATGAGTTCGATCGCCAAAGCGCGGTGGGCGCAAAGGACAAATTCGCGTCCGAGACGACCGCGCCGCCGTGGCTGCTGTCCCGCGGGGGGACCGCGCTGACATCGCCCAAACCCGTCGTAACGGGCGCGACAAAATAACCCCCGGGGAGAGCTCGGCTGCTAGCGTGCCCCATCGCCAAAATCGGCGGTGCGGTCATCGCCGAATACAACGCATTTGGCGTTACCACCGCAGCCAATGCCGGCGCCGACACGCTCGATATCGGCCTTGCCGGTGCAGCAGTCGGGGCCGCCAATCCCGCCATCCCCAGCGGGGCATCGGCAGCGAAACCGCACATCACAGCCGCGGCAAGTGCGGCACCCTTCGCGATGGACGTCGACTTGCGCAGAGACCCAGCGGTCGCGGCGACTTTGTGCGTAGTGGAGGTCGTGGTCATGGCGTGCTCCTTTCCGGTGAACACGGCCCGGCTGGGCCGCTGTCACAGGTACGAGCCCTCATCCCAAGCCGCTCGGACACTTTTTGGCGTAAGAACTCGTCACGGAGAACGGGGGCTCAGCGCGGGGTCCCCGAAAGTTCTCGCCGAAAAAGTGTCCGAAAGGCGCTGAGCGGGCGCTCTTACATCCGACAGCGACCCAACAGGGGCCGCGACCACGGAAAAGGAGCGCACCATGAACACCACGCATACTCGGACGACGTCGCTCGCCGGTGCAATCGCCGCCGTCGCAGCACCGGCATTGCTGTTTCTCAGCGTCGGCACCGCGCAGGCAGCACGGGATGTCAGTGAAGCCGCGCCGGGTATCACGATTGGGGCCTTTAATCCGCAGCCCGACCCGCCGGGCATCGGCGATCCCGGGCTGAATCCGTCGCCCGGCCTGAATCCGCCGCCCGGCCTCCGGGTTCGGATCGGCGATCCTGGCATCAAGGTTGCACTCGGCGGTCCCGACACCAGTCCAGCACACTGATCTGGCCTCATCCCCCGCACTCACCAGAGTCGTCCCCGCACTCGGCGCAGGTAGGGCCGCCGAATCTCCGGTCGTGCTTGTGCCCCACAAAACCGGGTGGACAATGGGAACAACTCGTGTCGTGGGGGAGCGAGTCATGACCGCAGCACAGATTTGGGGAATCGGGGACTCGTCCGATTCGGAGCTGGTCCGCGCCGCGGCAGGCGGTGACCGTGAGGCATTCGCGGGTATTTATGACCGCTACGCCGACCGGCTTCACGACTTCTGCGTGGGAATGTTGCGTGACCGCGACGGCGCGGCCGACTGCGTACAGGATGTGTTCTGCACCGCCGCGACCGGCTTAGCGCAGCTGCGGGAACCCGACAAGCTCCGCGCGTGGCTTTATTCGATCGCCCGCAATGAAGCGCTGCGTCGACTCCGGGAACGCCGCCGCGAAACACCTTACGATGAATTGCCCGACGCCATGGCTCATGAACCTGGCCCCGACACCCTGGCCGCCCGTACCGAACTCGCCGATCTCATCGCCGAGGCAGCCGGCGGGCTGTCCGATCGTGACCGCTCGGTGCTCGAGTTGGCCTACCGCCACGGGCTAGATGGACCCGAGCTCGCCGAAGCCCTCGGAGTCAGTCCCGGCAACGCCAACAAGATGGTTTACCGGCTTCGTGAGACCATCGAGCACTCCCTTGGCGCTCTGCTGGTTTCCCGCCACGCCCGCAACTCCGCCGACGGGTGTCCCGACCTGGCCGGGATCCTCCATGGGTGGGACGGACGGTTCAGCGTCCTGATGCGGAAACGCATCGCCCGCCATGTCGAGTCCTGCCCCGTGTGCGACGAGCAGCGGCGTCGGATGGTCACTCCGTCCGCGCTGCTTGGCGCGGCGCCGGCGTTCATCCCCGCGCCCCGATGGCTACGCGAGCGCACTCTCAGCGATATTCGGCTCGACTCACTGGCCACCCCGATTGGAGACGAGGCGGTCGACGCCGACGCCGCGGATGCCCCCCGGGATCCAGGACAAGTTTCAAGTGTGGTGACAGGCGCCAACCAGACCTCACCGGAGGCGCACGATGATGTCGATGACGCCCGACGTGGTCGCACCCGCACCGTGATATTGCTGATCGCGTTATTCGTTGTCACCCTGGGCATCTCACTAAGCGTGACCATCGCCTGGATGTTCAGCCAGCACACAACTCTCGCCCCCGTCGACGTGAGTGAAACAGTGCCGACGACCGTCACAACACCCGCTAAACCACTTCCAACAAGCAGCACAGCACCGGCAGCGCCAACTGCGACCACGGCCACGACCGTTAGCGCGATAGCCCCGCCACCGAGCACGGAGATTCCGTCGGCACAGCCGCCTGCCACTGCGATTCTGCCGGTGCAGCCACCTATTCGCCAAGCACCGCATACGGATTCAGAGCCGACGCCGATCCGGACACCGCGATCGACAGCTCCGCCTTCCCTGCGGTCGTCTCCATCGGTGCCAACTGCGTCACTGCGGCCACGGGCCACCCCACCGTCGCAGCCGTCCACACCGAAGTCGGTGACAGTACGGCCCAGCCCGCGTACACACTCGCCGACACGTGGGACGATAAAACCACGGATCGTGAATCCCACCAACCCGCCGCGCTGATTCGGGCGTCCAAGGGCTGCAACCGATTTCGATCGGTTCGCACGGCATGCGGCTGCGCTGGCGCAGACGTCACCGGCCACGACGAGAACGGCAACATCAGACATGCCGTGTTATCACCAAGTCCGTCATCCGGGTATGTCTAACTTGCCGGGAGAAATTCCCTTCCCAAAACGTCCGACACAGCGGCGGGCGCTTCTCCTACCCGTAATGCGGCCCATCGGGGCCGCGACGACGGAAAGGAACGTCGAGATCGCACTAGTGTGTCGCGCCATACGAGCGCGCCGAGACTGCAGTTATCGTGTTGGCTACTTGCACTTTTCCGCAACAACTGCAACTTCGGGCGAAGTTTGGCAAGTGCCGCGAGATTATTGACTCAGGACACTAGCCGGTACCGGGCACCAGCCAGTGACCGGAGAAGGCACGCCAGCCGACGAACGCCAGCCGCAGCACCATGAACGTGCTCAGGCCTGACCAGATGCCGAGCAGACCCCAGCCGAATACCAGCGACAGCCAGATCAGCGGCAGGAAGCCGAGCAGCGCGCTGATCAGCGTCGCGTTGCGCATGAACTTCGCGTCACCGGCGCCGAGCAGCACGCCGTCGAGTGCGAAAACGATTCCGGCGACCGGCAATTGCGCCACCATGAACCACCACGGCACGCCGATCGCGTCGAGCACGGAGCGGTCGTCGGTGAACACGCTCGGGAACACCGAAGCGCCGACGGCGAAGATGCCTGCCAACAACGCGGACGCAAGGGTGGAGAAGATCGTCACGCGCCACGCGACGGACTTGGCGTGCGCCAGCTGGCCTGCGCCCAGTGCCGCCCCGACCAGCGACTGCGCGGCAATCGCGAGCGAATCAAGCACCAGCGCAAGGAAATTCCACAGCTGGAGCACCACCTGGTGGGCGGCGACAGCGGCCGCACCGAACCGGGCGGCGACGGCGCCTGCCGAGACGAAGCAGGCCTGGAACGCCATCGTGCGCAGCACCAGATCGCGACCCATCACGACCTGAGCACGCAACACCGCCGGCTGAATCCGCAGCGGCACCCGCTCGGCGAGCAGCGAGCGCAGGAAAAGCACGGCGGCCACCCACTGCCCCACCAGGTTTGCGATAGCCGAGCCGGCGAGCTCCAGCCTGGGCATGCCGAGCCAGCCGTACACCAACAGCGGACACAGCACGGCCGACACCCCGAAGCCGGCGGCGACATAGCGCAGCGGGCGTGCGGTGTCCTGCACGCCGCGCATCCAGCCGTTGCCCGCCGCCGAGACCAGGATCGCCGGCACGCCGACGATCGCGATTCGGACCCATGGCAACGCGGCTCCGGCGATGTCACCGCCGGCGGCCAACGCCGACACCAACGGCACAGCGACGGCCTCGACCACGACGACGATCAGCGCGCCAAGGCCCAGCGCCAGCCAGGTGGCCTGCACGCCCTCCCCGACGGCCGCCCCGCGGTTGCCCGCACCGAATAACCTGGCCGAACGTGCCGTGGTGCCGTACGACAAGAAGGTCATCTGTGAGCTGAGCGTGCTCAGAATCAGCCCGCCGATCGCCAGCCCGGCCAGTGCCAGCGCACCCAGCCGGCCGACGACTGCGATGTCGAACAGCAGGTAGATCGGTTCGGCGGCCAGCACCCCGAGCGCGGGGAACGCAAGCGCGGCGATGCGCCTACCGGTGGCGGGAGCGATCGGCAGATCGCCCTCCGGCTCAGCCAAGAGCGGTATAGAGCGCCTGAACGACGTCGTCCACGGATCCGGTCGCCGAGTAACCGGCGGCCAAGCGGTGCCCGCCGCCGCCGAAGGCACTGGCGACTGCGGCGAGGTCGTAGGACTTCGCGCGCATCGAGACCGACCAATGTGCGGGCTCGATCTCCTTGAACACCGCCGCCACCTCGGCCTGCTGCGTGGTGCGCACGATGTCGACGATGCTCTCGACTTCCTCGGGGCGCGCGTTGGCCCATTCCTGGTGTCCGACAACGGCATACACCAGTCCGCGGCCACCGGCGGCGTCCGGGCGCAACTGCGCCAACGACAGCACACGCGACAACATCGGCAGCCACGCGAACGGGTGCGTGTCGAGCAGAGCACGGCTGATCGAGGCGTTGTCGACACCGAGCTCCAGCAGCCGCGCGGCCAGTCGATGCGCGCGGGCGCTGGCCCACCGGAACGACCCGGTATCGGTGGTCAGCCCGGCATACAGGCAGTGCGCGACGCCGACGTCGATCGGCTTGCCCCATGTGTCGAGCAGCTCCGCGACCAGCATCGTGGTGGAGTCGGCCGACGGATCGACGTAGTTGGCGGTGCCGAACAGATGGTTGGAGGCGTGATGGTCGATCACCAGCACCTCGCGACCGGACTCGGCCAACTCACTGAGAGCGCCGAGCCGGTTGACGCTGGGAATGTCGACGGTGACGATCAGGTCGGCGTCGCGCCGCATGCTCTCCGGGCTTACCAGCAGATGCCCACCCGGCAGCGACTGCAGGGACTCGGGCAGCTCGGCGGGCGCGGCGAAACTCACCTCGACGGCCTTGCCGGCGTGATCGAGCACCAGCGCGAGCGCCAGACCCGCACCGATGGTGTCCGCGTCGGGATAGACATGGCAGACGACGCCGACGGTGGTGGCGGCGTCCAGCAGGTCGGCCGTTTGGCGCGCGTCGACGCGCGTGCCCTCGATGGGAGGAGCGTCAGTCATCTTGTCGATCGCGGTCACCAGTGTCCTCAGCGTCAAGCCCGTTATCCAGCTCCCCGCTCGAACCCTCAGCCCCGCCCTTACGGTACGGGTCTTCCTCGCCCGCGTGCTTGGCACCCTGCCGAACTCTAGCCAAATCCTCATCTGCGGCCCGTGCGCGAGCCAGCAGATCCTCCATGTGGGCAGCGGTATCCGGCACCTTGTCCAGGACAAACGACAGCGTGGGTGTGAACCGTACCCCGGTGCCTGCTCCGACCTTTGTCCGCAGGGTTCCCTTAGCGCGTTCCAGCGCAGCGGCCGCGCCGGCATAGTCGGGTTCGTCCTGCAAAGTCTCGCCGCGCACCGTGTAGTACACCGTGGCGTCGTGCAGGTCACCCGTTACCTTCGTGTCCGTAATGGTCACGAAGGCCAACGGCGGATCCTTGATCTCGAACTCGATGGCCGAAGCGACGATGGTGCCGATGCGCTTGGAGAGCCGACGGGCTCGGCCCACATCGACCACTAGGTGCGCTCCTTCTCCACCAACTCGTACGTCTCGATAACGTCGCCTTCTTTGATGTCGGAGTAGGTCAGCGTCAGACCGCATTCGTAGCCGTCACGCACCTCGGTGACATCGTCCTTCTCCCGCCGCAGCGACTGCACGGTGACGTTCTGCGCGACAACGACGTTGTCACGCAGCAGCCGTGCCTTCGAATTGCGCCGGATGGTGCCGGAGGTGACCAGGCAGCCGGCGATGTTGCCGACCTTCGACGACCGGAAGATGGCGCGGATCTCGGCGCGGCCGAGTTCCCGCTCCTCGTAGACCGGCTTGAGCATGCCCTTGAGCGCGCTCTCGATCTCGTCGATGGCCTGGTAGATAACCGAGTAGTAGCGGATCTCCACACCCTCGCGGTTCGCCAGCTCGGTGGCCTTGCCCTCGGCACGGACGTTGAACCCGATGATGATCGCGTCCGAAGCCGATGCCAGGTTGACGTTGGTCTCCGTGACGCCACCGACACCGCGGTCGATCACGCGCAGTTCGACTTCGTCGTCGACCTGGATGCCCAGCAGGGCCTCCTCCAGCGCCTCGACGGTGCCTGCGTTGTCGCCCTTGAGGATCAGGTTCAGCTGGCTGGTTTCCTTCAGCGCCGAATCCAGGTCCTCGAGGCTGATCCGCTTGCGGGTGCGGGCCGCCAGCGCGTTGCGCTTGCGCGCGCTGCGCCGGTCGGCGATCTGTCGCGCAATGCGGTCCTCGTCGACGACCAGGAAGTTGTCGCCTGCGCCGGGCACCGATGTGAAGCCGATGACCTGCACAGGTCGCGACGGGAGCGCCGCCTCGACGTCGTCGCCGTGCTCGTCGACCATGCGGCGGACGCGGCCGTACGCGTCGCCTGCGACCACCGAGTCGCCGACGTGCAGCGTGCCGCGCTGAATCAGCACGGTGGCCACCGGTCCACGACCACGGTCCAGGTGCGCCTCGATGGCCACACCCTGGGCCTCCATATCGGGGTTCGCCCGCAGGTCAAGCGCGGCGTCGGCAGTCAGCACGACCGCCTCGAGCAGCGCCTCGATGTTGGTGCCGAGCTTCGCCGAGATGTCGACGAACATCGTGTCGCCACCGAAGTCCTCGGCCACCAAGCCGTACTCGGTGAGCTGCCCGCGGATCTTGGCAGGATCGGCACCTTCCTTGTCGATCTTGTTGACCGCCACCACGATCGGCACATCGGCCGCCTGCGCGTGGTTGATGGCCTCCACCGTCTGCGGCATGACGCCGTCGTCGGCGGCGACCACCAAGATCGCGATGTCGGTGGCCTTCGCACCGCGGGCACGCATGGCGGTGAACGCCTCGTGACCGGGGGTGTCGATGAAGGTGATCGGTCGAATCGTGCCGTCGAGATCCACCTCGACCTGGTACGCGCCGATGTGCTGGGTGATGCCGCCGGCCTCTTCCTCGCGGACGTTGGCCTTGCGGATGGTGTCCAGCAGTCGGGTCTTGCCGTGGTCGACGTGGCCCATGACCGTGACCACCGGTGGCCGGGTCTCGAGATCTTCCTCGCCGCCCTCGTCCTCGCCGTAGGTGAGGTCGAAGGACTCCAGCAGCTCGCGGTCCTCGTCTTCGGGCGACACGACCTGAACGACGTAGTTCATCTCGCTGCCGAGCAGCTCGAGCGTCTCGTCGCCGACGGACTGCGTGGCAGTCACCATCTCGCCGAGGTTGAACAGCGCCTGCACCAGCGAGGCCGGGTTGGCGTCGATCTTCTCGGCGAAGTCGGACAGCGACGCGCCACGGGCCAGCCGGATGGTCTCGCCGTTGCCGTGCGGCAGCCGCACGCCGCCGACGACCGGCGCCTGCATCGAGTCGTATTCCTGCCGCTTCTGCCGCTTCGACTTGCGACCACGCTTCGGCGCGCCACCGGGACGACCGAACGCGCCGGCGGCTCCGCCGCGCTGACCTGGCCTTCCACCGCCGCCACCGCCGCCACCGGGACGGCCGCGATAGCCGGCACCCGCGGGGGCAGCGCCACCGCCACCGCCGCCGCCACCACCGCCACCGCCACCGCTGCGGTAGTTACCTCCGCCGCCACCACCGGCACCACCGGGGCGACCGCCGGCGCCCGCACCGGGGCCACGGCCGCCGGGGCCGGGACGCGGCCCACCTGGGCGGCCGCCGGGAGCCGGGCGAGTTCCGCCCGGGCGCGGCGGCATATTGCCCGGCGACATGCCGGGTCGCGGCGCACCCGGCCGCGGGCCGCCGGGACCGGGCCGGGGACCTTGAGGACGGGGTATCGGCCGGTCAACCGGCTGCGCCGAGGAGAACGGGTTGTTGCCGACGCGCGGGGTGCGCGCGGCCGGCTTGGGCGCACCGGGCACAGGGCCTGGACGTGGGCCAGGGGTTGCGCCAGGCGTGGGACCGGGCCGGACCGGGGCGGGCGCCGCTGGCGGGGGCGCCACTGCTGCCGCCGCGGGGGGCGCGGCCACTGGTTCTGCCGGTGCCACGGGCGGCGCGGGCGGCGCGGGCTTGGGCGCCGGCGCCTGTTCGGGCGCGGCCTTCGTCGCGGCCGCGGCGGCTACCTTGGCCGCCGAGCCATTGCCTGCGGTCTTGACCTTCTCCGCGGCCGGCTTCGCGCCACCGAACGACTCGCGCAGTCGACGCGCGACGGGTGCCTCGACTGTGGAGGACGCGGATTTGACGAATTCGCCCTGTTCGCTAAGCCGGGCGAGGACTTCCTTGCTGGTGACACCGAGTTCCTTGGCCAACTCGTGTACGCGGGCCTTACCTGCCACTACATCTCCTGTCTGGAGGCGACAGCGGTGGTAGGCGCCGCGCCTCGGGTTTAGCTATGACGCATGGTCATCGGGACTTCACGGTGTGCTCATGTTCTTCGCTACCTGTTCTGTTGCCGGGTTGATCAAGCTCGTCAGTGCCTCCAACTGCACTTACGTGCTCGATCACCGCGGTGATGTCCGGTGAACCGGTGATGCGCAGCGCTCGTACGAATGCTCGCCGCCGAATTGCTGCGTCCAGGCACGCCTGAGTGGGATGCAGCCAGGCACCCCGCCCCGGCAGTTGTCTCGCTGTGTCAACGGTCACGGCATGATCGCCATTCCCGTCGACCGCGACTACCCGAAGCAGTTCGACGGCCAGCTCTCGTTTCCGGCAGCCAACGCACGTCCGCACCGGTCCGACGGATCCGTCGGGGCTGCGTCCGTGCGCCGAAGCCGAAGTCTCGCGCTGGATCACAGCTGAGTCTACCGTCTGCTTGCTTGCGATCCGAAACGGCAGTGCTGGTCTGGGCTCTGGGCCCACACGTCAGTAGGGGATTACCGGTCGTGCACCGCGCCGTGGGCCGCCCCAGGGTCCCGATGGGAATCGGCTGCCTGCGCGGCATCGCTTCGGATGTCGATCCGCCAGCCCGTCAGCCGGGCCGCCAGGCGGGCATTCTGGCCTTCCTTGCCGATGGCCAACGACAGCTGGAAATCGGGCACGACGACGCGGGCGGCGCGCGCGGAGTCATCGATGACGCTCACCGACACGACCTTGGCCGGGGACAGCGCGTTGGCCACGAACCGGGCCGGGTCCTCGTCGTAGTCGATGATGTCGATCTTCTCGCCGGACAGCTCACTCATCACGTTGCGCACCCGCTGGCCCATCGGCCCGATGCAGGCGCCCTTGGCGTTGAGGCCCGGCACCCGCGAGGTGACGGCGATCTTCGACCGGTGGCCGGCTTCACGCGCGACGGCGACGATCTCGACGGACCCGTCGGCGATCTCGGGAACCTCCAGCGAGAACAGTTTGCGCACCAGGTTGGGGTGGGTGCGCGACAAGGTGATCAGGGGCTCGCGGGCGCCGCGGGTGACGCCGACGACGTAGCACCGCAACCGGTCGCCGTGTTCGTACCGCTCACCGGGTGCCTGCTCGGCGGCGGGAATGACGCCCTCGGATCCCTTGGTCTCGCTGCCCATTCGGACGACGACGAGACCACGGGCGTTCGCGCGCGCATCGCGTTGAATGACGCCCGCGACGATATCGCCCTCCCGTGCCGAGAACTCGCCGTAGTTCTTCTCGTTCTCCGCGTCGCGCAGTCGCTGCAGGATCACCTGACGTGCGGTGGTGGCCGCGATGCGACCGAATCCTTCTGGGGTGTCGTCCCATTCGTGGATGACGTTGCCGTCGGCGTCGGTCTCCCGGGCGATCACCTTGACGACACCGGTCTTGCGGTCGATGTCGATGTGGGCGTCGGCCTCGTGGCCTTCGGTATGGCGATAGGCGGTCAGCAGCGCCGACTTGATCGTATCGACGACCACGTCGACCGAGATGCCCTTGTCGGCCTCGATGGCGTGCAGTGCCGCCATGTCGATGTTCACGCTGAAGCCTCCTTCCCGGATTGGCCGGCCAGCTCCAGCTCACGCTGGTTTGGTGGCGAAAACTCAACCTGGACAACGGCTTTGGTGATGCCGTCGACCGGTAGTTCACGAACCGTCAAGTTGGCCTTCCCACCTTCGCGCACCACGAGTCGCACGGTGCCGCCGCGGATTTCGCCGAGGCGGCCGGTCAGCTGCGAGCCGTCGGACAGGGTGAGTTCGACCTTGCGGCCCCGCGCGCGGCGGTAGTGCTTTTCGGTGGTCAGCGGGCGATCGACACCCGGCGAGGTGACCTCGAGGACGTAAGGCGGTGAGTCGATGCGATCCAGCACATCGGACGCAGACCGGGACAGCTGCGCGATCGAGTCGAGATCAAGAGGTTCGTCGCCGTCGGCGACCACAGTGATGCGCGGCGGGCGAGCTGCGGTGTCGATCACCACATCTTCGATTTCATAACCTGCGCGCGCGAACTCGCCGTCGAGTAGCTCGATCACCTGTTTCTGCGACGGTAATCCCGCAGAACGCTCCGTCACGGCGAGCTCCTCATCTTGAGTTGTCCGGACACGATTCCGCGCAGCGCAACTTGGAACCGACTATCAACGATACGCCAGGGCCGCCGTGGCAAGCGGCAAACGCGCAGCGGCGTCCAGCGAATGCGCGGTGCGCCAGCAATGGCAGGATGTTGCACGTGCCGCGCTCGCCGCTGACCGTAAGTAGACGACAAATGTTGTTCGGAGCGGCGGCCCTGGCATTGCTGAGCGGAACCGCGACCGCATGTGCGGCGTCACCGCCACCGCCGGAAGTCGACGAACTGGCAGCGCAACTCGACCGGGCCCGCGCCGACAGCCAGCTCGCCACAGACGCCGCGGCGGCAACGCCGCCCCCACCGGCGGCGCAGGCGCTGACCGCAGTGGCGTCCGAGCGTTCCGCGCACGCGCAGGCCTTGTCCGACGAGCTCGTCCGGATGGTCGGCAAGAATGCGCCGACGACGACCTCGACCAGTACGACCGCTGCACCGGCGAACGCGCCCAGCACCGACGACGTGATCGCCGCCCTGCGTCAGTCAGCCGACAGCGCCGCACAATTGGCGGCCAAGCAGTCCGGCTATCGCGCAGGGCTGCTCGGCTCGATCGCTGCATCGTGCACCGCCGCCTACACGGTCGCGCTGGTCCCGGCCAAGGCGGCGCAATGACGTCACCGGAACCGACGCCCACTACCACCACGACCACCACGTCCTCGCGGGCGGCCGAACCCACCACGCCGGGACGGCCGTCGGACGCCGCGAACGCTGCCCTGTTCGACGCGATCACCACCGAGCACGCGACGATCTACGGCTACGGACTGGTTTCGGCGCACTCGACACCCGATGTCAACAGCCTGGTTTCGGCCTCGATGGCGGAGCACCGGGACCGGCGTGAGGGGGCCATCGCAATCCTCAAGTCGCGGTCCGTCGACCCGCCGCTGCCGGCCGCCGGCTATCAGCTCCCGATCGAGGTCGACAACCCCACCGATGCGGCCAATCTCGCAGTGCGTATGGAAGAGGATGCCGCCGTCGCATGGCGTGCGGTGCTCGAGCAGGCGACCGAAGAGCAGGACCGGGTGTTCGCGGTGACGGCGCTGACACAGTGCGCGGTGGCAGCGGCCCGATGGAGCCGGGTGCTGGGCATCTCCCCGATCACCGTCGCCTTCCCTGGCGGCAGCGAATAACTGGCGAGCGGGACCTAAGACGCCAGCGCCGCCGCGATGTCGGCCGCGGCGTTGCCGACTGCGATCTCCCGCGTCTCGCCGGTGAAGCGGTTGCGCAACTCGACCACGCCATCGGCCCAGCCGCGGCCCACCACGACGATCCAGGGCACCCCCAGCAACTCGGCATCCTTGAACTTCACACCCGGTGATGCCTTCCGGTCGTCGAGCAGCACCTCGATGCCCAGCCGGTCCAGAGCTTCGGCGAGCTCGGCGGCGCCCGCACGCGCGGCCTCGTCCTTGTTGGCGATCACCACGTGCGCGTCGAATGGCGACACCGACGACGGCCACCGCAGCCCCAGCTCGTCGTGGTGCTGTTCGGCGATCACGGCCACCAGGCGCGAGACGCCGATGCCGTATGAACCCATGGTCAGCCGTACCGGCTTGCCGTCCTCGCCGAGCACGTCCGCGGTGAACGCATCGGTGTACTTGCGGCCGAGCTGGAAGATGTGGCCGATCTCGATGCCGCGTGCCGCCACAAGCGGGCCCGCGCCGTCGGGCGACAGGTCGCCGTCGCGTACCTCGGCGGCCTCGATGGTGCCGTCGGCGACGAAATCACGACCGGCGACCAGACCCACGACGTGCTTGCCCGGCTCGTCGGCGCCGGTGATCCAGGCCGTACCGTCCACCACGCGCGGATCGACGAGGTAACGAACACCGTTGGCCAGCAACGCTTTCGGGCCAATGTAGCCCTTCGCCAGGAAGCGATGCTTGGCGAAGTCGGCCTCGTCCAGCAGCGCATACTCGGCGGGATCGAGCGCCGCCGCCAGCCGCTTCTCGTCGACCTCGCGGTCCCCGGGCACACCGACCGCGAGCAACTCCCAGTCGCCGCCGGGCTGACGCATCTTTAGCGCCACGTTCTTCAGCGTGTCGGCGGCGGTCACCTCGCGGTCCAGAGCCGTGTTGGCCCAGTCGACGAGCGTGGCGATCGTCGGGGTGCCCGGCGTGTCATACACCTTGGCATCGGGCTGCCCCTCGATCGACGGCGACTCCGGCACGGCCGTGATCACCGCCTCGACGTTGGCGGCATATCCCGATTCCAGGCACCGGACAAAGGTGTCCTCGCCGATTTCACTTTCGGCCAGGAATTCCTCCGACGCGCTGCCGCCCATGGCCCCGGACACTGCGGAGACGATGACGTAGCGGACACCGAGCGTGGCGAAGATCCGCTGGTATGCGTCCCGATGCCGCTGGTAGACGGCCGCCAGGCCCTCGTCGTCGACGTCGAACGAATACGAGTCCTTCATCAGGAACTCGCGGCCGCGCAGGATGCCGGCACGCGGCCGGGCCTCGTCGCGGTACTTCGTCTGGATCTGGAACAACAGCAACGGGAAGTCCTTGTAGCTGCTGTACTCCCCCTTGACCGTCAGCGTGAACAGCTCTTCGTGGGTCGGCCCGAGCAGGTAGTCGTTCTTGCGCCGGTCCTGAAGCCGGAAGACGCCATCGCCGTACTCGGTCCAGCGGTTGGTCACCTCGTACGGACCCTTGGGAAGCAGCGCGGGGAACAGAATCTCTTGTCCGCCAATGGCAGTCATTTCGTCGCGGACGACCTGTTCGATCTTGCGCAGCACCCGCAGGCCAAGGGGAAGCCAACTGTAGAGGCCGGGGCCGACCGGGCGGATGTAGCCGGCCCGGATCAGCAGCTTGTGGCTGGGCACCTCGGCGTCGGCCGGGTCGTCTCGCAGGGTGCGCAGGAACAGCTCGGACATGCGGGTGATCACAGCCGACCACCTTACTGACGTGCCCGCTTGGTGGTCGCCGAGGCCGCCTGCGTCAGCGCTGCACCGCCGATCGCCCGCCAGAACGGCGCCTGATATGCCCCGCCCGCTGCGGATTGCCCAGGATCACGAAGAGCACCACCGTCAACCCGATGCCGAGCATGGCCCGATAGCGCGTTGACCTGGTCGACGACCTGCCCGGCGCCGGAGCGTGCGTCAATCCCGTCCCTGCCAGGTGCAGACGCACGCCTCGTTGCCCTCCGGGTCGGCCAGCACCCAAAACGCCGGCGCCGCAGCGTCGGACAGCAGGCGTCCGCCCGCAGCGATTGCGGCGTCGATTCGGGGCCTGGCCTCTTCGTGCGGCACGTCGACGTCGATGTGGATCCGATTGCGCTGCGGCCGTGGCGCGTCCATCTGCTGAAACCAGATCACGGGGCCCCGGCAGGACGGGTCGACCAGGGCGGCCTGCAATTCGGAACCGGGTTCGTCGGCGTATCCGGTGACCGCCTTCCAGAAGGGGCGCACCAGAGCGATGTCGAGCGCATCGATCGCGATTTCCAGCGCCTGCGCGGCGCCCGGCGCCAGCCGCAGTCCCCGTGCCGCCAGCGCGCCGGACACGGCACGCGCCAACCGGATGTCGCGCCCGGTGACCGCGCCGACGTCGGCGGAGTGCAGCCGCAGCACGGTGCGGTCGGCGCGGATGTCGACGGTCAAGTGTCCCTGCCCGTCCGCCCCGACCGCCGAAACGGCAAGCGACGCCGCCTCACTGCCCTCGAGTAGCGATCGGGTCGGCGCCTCCGCGTGGATGGCCCCGAGGATCAGGCGCCAGCCCGCCGCGTCGACCGCATCGGAGATCTGCTGGCGCGTCGGCCTCACGTCGTCGTCCACCGCGTCAGCGTATCTACAGCTCGCCGGCCTCGACGGCTTCGCGAGTGTGCTGCGCCGTGGCGATCTGGCGTGCCGAGAAGCCGATCCAGAACGCGGTGATGCCGACGAGTATCGCGGTGCCGGCCACCCACAGCAGCGAGTAGGTGTAGCCCGCATCGAGGGCGTCGAGCTGGGCAGGCGTCATGTCCTTGACCGGCCCGGTGGTCCCGCCCAGGTACAGCGTGCGCGACGTCTGCACGGCCTGGATGACGACGAGCATCAACGGGCCGCCGAGATTCTGCACCATCAGCGTGATCGACGAAACCGGGCCGATCTCCCGCGGGCCGACCTCCGCGACGGCGCACAGCGGCAGGATCACCGAGATCACGCCAATACCGAAGCCGCCCACCACAATCGGCACGACGAGATCGGGGAAGTACGGGATGTTGCGGTTCAGCGTCGAGCCGTACAGCATCGCGCCAAGCACGAACACACCGCCGCCGATGATCAGCCACCGCGGTGCGACATAGGGCGCGGCCCTGGCGGCCAGCACATTGCCGAGGCCGAGCGCGAGCGCGAACGGGATGAAACTGACGCCTGCCCGCAGCGCCGAATACCCCATCACGTCTTGGACGTAGAGGCCGATCATCACGGTCAGCGTCAGCAGCACGCCACCCGCGAGGAACAACGAGATGAACGTCATCACGCGATTGCGGTTGTCGAACACCGAGAACGGAACGATCGGGTGATCGGCGGTGCGCTCGACGATCAAAAACGCGATCAAGAACACCACCGCAGCGATGCCCGCGCCGATCACCCACGGGTCGACCCAGCCACGCGGCGGGCCCTGGGTGAACACCAGCACCGCCGACGTGCAGCCAAGCGTGGCCAGCAGTGCGCCGGTGACGTCGAGTTTGAGACGCTCATGGTGCGTCTCACCGAGCCTCAGCACAGCGATCGTGATGATGACGATGCCGATCGGCACGTTGATCAGGAACGCCAGCCGCCATGAGACGACGGTCAGTGCACCGCCGAGCACGAGGCCCAGCACCGAGCCCGCGCCCTGCATCGCCGCCGACACCGCCATTGCGCGGTTGCGTGCGTATCCAACCGCGTACGTCGTCGCGATCAGCGCCAGCCCCGTCGGCGCGGCCACGGCGGCACCGGTGCCCTGCACCGCGCGGGCGACGATCAGCGTCGGGGCGTCGGTGGCCAGCCCGCACACCAGCGAGGCGATCGTGAACACGCCGACGCCGGAAAGAAACGCTCGCTTGTGACCGATCGCATCGCCGACGCGGCCGCCGAGTAGCAGCAGGCCGCCGAACGTCAGCACGTAGGCGGTGATGACCCAGCTCTTGCCGGCATCGGAGAGGTCCAGCTCGGCCTGCATCCGCGGCAGCGCGACGATGACGATGGTGCCGTCGAGCGTCGACATCAGCTGCATGCCGGTGATCGCGATGATCGCGATGCCGAGCACAGACGGCGACAGAGGTGCGGTGGAGCGCTCCGTCGACTCGCCTGCAGACATGGGTTGCCAGCCTACCGATTGGTGACTTGGGCGCGCCTGAGGACGCTAGGCGGGCGTATGCGCGCCGAAATCTAGAGCTCTCCGGCGTCGAGCGCGTCCTTGACTTCCTGTGCGTGGGCCACCTGGGCCGAGGTGTAGCCGATGAACAGTGCCGCCCCACCGACCATGACGGCGACCGCGGCCACCCACAGCAGGCCGTAGGTGTAGCCCTGGTCGAGTGCATGCAGCTGCGCAGTGTCCATGAACTTCACCGGGCCAGTGGTGCCGCCCAGATACAGCGTGCGCGACGTGATGACGGCCTGGATAACGGCCAGCACCACGGGGCCGCCCAGGTTCTGCAGCATCAGCGCGATCGCGGACACCGGGCCGATCTGGTCGAAGCCGACACCGGCGATGGCCGACACGGTCAACGGGACCACGATCATTCCGATGCCGAAGCCGCCGACGGTGATCGGCAGCACCAGGTTCGGGAAGTACGGGATGCCGCCGTTGAGCGTCGAACCGTAGAGCATTGCCCCGAGCACCAGCACGCCGCCGGCGATCACCAGCACCCGCGGCGGGAACAGCGACACCAGATGCGACGACAGGCCCAGGCCGATGCCGAGCGCGATGACGAACGGGATGAAGCCGACGCCTGCGTGCAACGCGCTGTAGCCCATGATGTCCTGCACGTACAGGCCGATCAGCACGGTCAACGTGAACATCACGCCGCCGGCGAGGAAGACGGCCGCGAACGTCGCCACGCGGTTGCGGTCCTTGAAGAGGTCGAACGGCACGACGGGGTTGTCGGCGGTGCGCTCGACGTAGAGGAACGCGATCAGGAAAACCAACGCCGCCACGCCCGAACCCACCGTCAGGGGCGACAGCCAGCCCTGTTCCGGGCCCATCGAGAAGCCGAAGACCGCGGCGGTACAGCCGAGGGTGGCCAGGATGGCGCCCGCGGCGTCCAGCTTCAGCCGCTCGCGCTGCGTCTCACGCAGCGTCTTGCGGGCCAGGCGGATCATCAGCAGGCCGATCGGGATGTTGATCAGGAACGCCCACCGCCAGGACACCTCGGTCAGCGCACCGCCGACGATGAGGCCCATCACCGAGCCGACACCTGTCATCGCGGCGAAGATCGCGGTGGCTGCGTTGCGAGCCGGCCCCTTGGGGAACGTGGTCGCGATCAGCGCCAACGCGGTCGGTGACGCGATGGCCGCTCCGACGCCCTGCAGCAGTCGAGCGGTGACCAGCGTCGCCTCGTTCCACGCCAGACCGCACAGGATCGAGGCGATGGTGAACAGCGCGACGCCGACGATGAAGGTGCGCTTGCGGCCGATGGTGTCGCCGAGACGACCGCCCAGAAGCATCAACCCGCCGAAGGTCAGCACGTAGGCCGTGATCACCCAGCTCCGGCCCGCGTCGGACAGGCTCAGCTCGTCCTGGATCCTAGGAAGCGCGACGATGGCGACGGTGCTGTCCATGGTGGCGAGCAGCTGCATGCCGCCGATCGCGATGACCGCGGCGATAAACCGCCGCGACGGCAGCCAGGCCGGGTACCTGCTGGTTTGCTCCAGCGCCGGGTATTCGCTGCTCTTGGGAAAGCGCAACGGTTGTGACCGGTTAGCCCCGCCTTCGGCGTCACGGTGGATGGCAGCGCGCTCTGCGTCATTGAGAGCCGTCATAGCGGGTTACCTTACAGTAATCTTAAGAATCCTTTAACCGCCGAATGCCGCGACGGAGCCGATCACGATGATCGCGGGCGGCCGGATGCCCTCGTGCCGGATCCGCTCAGGTGCGTCGGAAAGCGTCGCGCGCAAAGTTCGCTGAGCCGTCGTGGTGCCGTGCTGTACCACGAGAACCGGCGTATCCGCTGGTCGGCCGCCATCCAGCAGCGCCTTGGTGAACAACTCGATGCGCTCGACCGCCATCAGCAACACGATGGTGCCCGACATCGAGGCCAGCGCATTCCAATTCACTAACGATTCGGGGTGGCCGGGCGCGACATGGCCGCTGACCACCACGAACTCATGCGTGATCGCCCGATGGGTGACCGGAACGCCCGCAAGCGCGGGAACTGCTATGGCACTCGTCACACCCGGCACAACTGTGACAGGAATCCCGGCATCCGCACACGCAAGCACCTCTTCGTAGCCCCGCGCGAACACGAAGGGATCGCCGCCCTTGAGCCGCACGACGAACTTGCCTGCCTTGGCCCGGTCGATGAGGACTTCGTTGATCGCGTCCTGGGCCATCGCGCGCCCGTACGGGATCTTGGCGGCGTCGATGACCTCGACCTGCGGCGGCAGCTCGGCCAGTAGCTCCTGTGGGGCCAGCCGGTCGGCGACGACTACCTCGGCGTGGGCCAGCAGGCGCCTGCCCCGCACGGTGATCAGCTCCGGATCACCGGGTCCCCCGCCGACCAGCGCGACGCCCCCGTGCACGACACCGGGTGTCTCCGCTGTGATGAGGCCCTGTTGCAGCGCCTCGTGGATGGCGGACCGGATCGCCGCCGACCGGCGGTGCTCGCCGCCTGCCAACACTCCGACTGACAACCCTTCGTACTCGAACGAGGCCGGTGTTACGGCCGTGCCCTCACGGGCCACGTCGGCGCGCACGCAGAAGATGTGCAGGCGCTCGGCCTCGGCGACAACGGCCTCGTTGACATCCGGGTCGTCGGTGGCCGCGATCGCATACCAGGCACCTTCGAGGTCTCCCGCGCGAAACTCTCTGAGCGTCAAGGTGATTCCCGTGATGCCCTCGACGGCCGGGGTGGCACTGCGGGTGATCACGTGCACGTCGGCCCCGTTCGCGATCAGCAGCGGCAGGCGGCGCTGCGCGACGGTACCGCCACCGACGACGACGACCTTCCTGCCGGCCAGGCGCAGGCCGACGAGGTAGGCGTTCTCGGTCACCCGGCGAGCTTAGAGGTTGCCGCCGCGGCAACGAAGCGGGTTGCCGCTTGCGGGTGCGCGGCCGGGTGGGTGTGCAGATACGACGCGTGCACGCCGCGGTCGACGGCGCCGTCGCGGACCTTGGCCACGTCGCGTCCGGCAAAGATCCACGCGGGTGGATAGTTGTCGGCGAACGTGACTGTGGTGCGGTGGAATTCGTGCCCCACGGTGCGCTCGCCGACCGCGTGCAGAGCCGAGTCGGCCACGGCGACGGCCTCGCGGTATCCGAGCGTGAGGCGGTCGGTGAACCGTGCCGATCCGGACAGCACCCCGCACATCGGATACCCGTCGAGGTCGTCGACCAGATAGGTCAGCCCTGCGCATTCCGCGTGTATCGGCGCGCCACTGGCGGCCAGATCGTGGATCTGTTGACGCACAACATCGTTGGTCGACAGTTCGGTGCTGAACTGCTCGGGGAAACCGCCGGGCAGCACCAGCGCGGCGGTCTGCGGCGGCAGGGGGTCGGTCAGCGGATCGAATTCAACGACCTCAGCCCCTGCGGCGCGCAGCAGTTCGGCGTGTTCGGTGTAGCCGAAGCTGAACGCCTTACCTGCCGCAAGCGCGACGGTGACGTCCGCGGCTGTGGGCGCGGCGACGGCCGGATTCCACGGCTGCGCCGTCATCCGACTGGCGGCCGCCGCTTCGATGCCCGCCACGTCCACGTGGCGGCCCACCAGTTCGATCATCGCGTCGACGGCCGCCCTGGCCTGCTCACCGTGTTCGACGGCGGTGATCAGGCCGAGGTGCCGGGACGGGACGGACAGTTCGTCGGCGCGCGGGATCGCGCCGACGACCGGCACGCCCGCGTGTTCGCAGGCCTGCCGCAGCACATCCTCGTGCCGGGGCGAGCCGACCCGGTTGAGGATGGCCCCCGCGATGCGTACCGATTGATCGAATGTCGAAAAGCCGTGCAGCAGAGCCGCAATGCTGTGGCTCTGGCCGCGGGCGTCGATAACCAGGATCACCGGTGCGCCCAACAGTGCGGCGACGTGCGCCGTGGAACCGATGGCGGTTCCGGTGGTGTTCTCCTCGATGCGCCCGTCGAAGAGCCCCATCACGCCCTCGACGACCGCGATGTCCGCGCCGGCGCTGCCATGTCGGTACAGCGGGCCGATCAGCGGCTCCCCCACCAGCACTGGATCCAGATTGCGGCCCGGCCGCATTGCGGCGAGCCCGTGGTAGCCCGGGTCGATGAAGTCGGGCCCGACCTTGAACGGCGCGACGCGACGCCCCGCCCGCCGCAGCGCACCCATCAAACCCGTTGCAACGGTGGTCTTTCCGCTGCCCGACGCCGGCGCGGCAATGACGACGGCCGGAACACTCACCCCAACCTCCGCGTGGGCCCACACGCGAGTAGGGGACGACCGTGTTTGTACGCCGACGCGCCGTAAATGCTGTGATTTTGCGGTCGCTCGCGCTTGTCGAGAGTCACCACTCGATGCCCCTCTGGCCCTTGCGGCCCGCGTCCATGGGGTGTTTGACCTTCGTCATCTCCGTCACTAGATCCGCGGCGTCGAGCAGCTGTTGCGGCGCATCGCGGCCGGTGATCACGACGTGCTGGGTGCCCGGCCGCGCCGCCAAGGTTGCGATCACCTCGTCGACGTCTATCCAGCCCCATTTCAGCGGATAGGTGAACTCGTCGAGGACGTAAAAATCGTGCTGCCGCTCGGCAAGCCGCCGGCTGATCTCCGCCCAGCCGTCGGCGGCGGCCGCCGCGTGGTCGACCTCGGTGCCGTGCTTGCGCGACCACGACCAGCCCGCGCCCATCTTGTGCCACTCCACGGGACCCCCGACCCCGTGCGCCTCGTGCAGCCGGCCGAGTTCGCGGAACGCGGCTTCCTCCCCCACTTTCCACTTGGCGCTCTTGACGAACTGAAACACCGCGACGTTGAAACCTTGATTCCATGCCCGCAGCGCCATGCCGAACGCCGCCGTCGACTTGCCCTTGCCCGCGCCGGTGTGCACGGCGAGCAGTGGCGCGTTGCGCCGGGCGCGGGTGGTCAGGCCGTCGTCGGGGACGGTGAGTGGTTGGCCCTGTGGCATCCGAGTCTCCTTACGCGGCAGTACGTACCACGTCGGTCAGTGCATCGGCGCGCAGTTGCGCCAACCGCACCGCCGGTGCGCCGAGATAGCCGGCCAGCTGCTCGGCCAAACCCAGTCGCACGTGGGAGGTTTCGCAGTCCACCACGACGGCGGCGGCACCCTCGGCGACAAGGAGCGCGGCGGCTGTCCGCGCCCGGCCCAGCGGGTCGGGCCCTCCGGTGGCACGCCCGTCGGTGAGCACCACGACGAGGCTGCGCCGCGCCCGGTCGCGCGCCTTCTCACGCACCACCACATCGCGGGCGGCCAACAAGCCTTGCGCGAGCGGCGTTTTCCCGCCGGTGTCGAACCGGGCCAGCCGTCGGCTCGCGATGTGCACCGACGATGTCGGCGGCAACAACAGATGGGCGTCCCGCTGCCGGAACGTGATCACCGCCACTTTGTCGCGGCGCTGGTAGGCGTCGCGCAACAGCGAGAGCGTCGCGCCGCTGACCGCCGACATCCTGTCACGCGCGGCCATCGACCCGGAGGCGTCGACGACGAAGATGACCAGATTTCCTTCGCGGCCTTCCCTGATGGCACGGCGGACGTCATCCGGTTGCGGCCGCGGCCGGCCAGGGTGGCGCTGACGACCGGCGGCCGCCAACAGTGTGCCGAAGACGTGCACGCCGTGACCCGCGCCCCAATCCTCCGTCGCCGAGATGGCCTTTCCCGTGCGGTTACGCGCACGGGACCGGCGGCCGGGCGCGCCCTCTCCGACGCCGGGCACGACGAGCGCCCTGGTCCGGAACACCGGCGACGGCGCCGCACTCTGCCGGGTTTGCGCGCCTGAGTTACGTTGCGGCACCTGACTTTCAGAGTCCGTCGTGGATTCGCCGCCACCTGGGGGGTCGGGCTCCGGTTCCGGCTCGGGCGCGTCGGCGGATTCCCCGGCCTGAGCCATCGCCTCGTCGAGCAGGTCGGGGTCCAGCCCCGGGTCGTCGAACGGGTCGCGGCGCCGCCGGTGCGGCAGCGCGAGCTCCGCGGCCACCCGGATGTCCTCTTCTGACACTTCATCTGCACCACGCCATGCCGCGTGCGCGACGGCCGTGCGAGCCACCACCAGATCGGCCCGCATCCCGTCGACGTCGAACGCGGCGCACAACGCCGCGATGCGTCGTAACTCGTTGTCCGGCAACCGAACAGCGTCGACCGAAACGCGCGCCGCGGCGACCCGACGCGCCAGCTCGGCGTCCGCCTCGGCATATCGCTCGGCGAAGCGGTCGGGATCGGCTTCGAACGCCATCCGCTGTCGGATCACCTCGGCGCGAACGTCGACGTCGCGGGAGGCCTGCACGTCCACGGTCAGCCCGAACCGGTCGAGAAGCTGCGGCCGCAGTTCGCCCTCTTCGGGGTTCATCGTGCCGATCAACACGAATCTCGCCTCGTGACTGTGCGAAACGCCGTCGCGTTCGACGTGCACGCGGCCCATCGCGGCGGCGTCCAGGATGACGTCGACCAGATGGTCGTGCAGCAGGTTGACCTCGTCGACGTACAGCACGCCACCGTGGGCACGGGCCAGCAGGCCCGGCGAGAACGCGTGCTCGCCGTCGCGCAGCACCTTTTGCAGATCCAGCGACCCGACCACGCGGTCCTCGGTCGCGCCGATGGGCAGTTCGACGAGCGAAGCGCCGTCCACCGAGGTCAACACATGAGCCAGGGCGCGCACCGCGGTCGATTTCGCCGTGCCCTTCTCGCCACGGATCAGCACGCCGCCGATCTCGGGCCGCACCGCACACAACAGCAACGCGAGCCGAAGCCGGTCGTGGCCGACGATCGCGCTGAACGGATAGCCCGGAATCACGGCTGCCCGGCTTCGGTGTGCGATCCGGCTTTGATCATCGGCACATGCGGGATGCCGTCTTCGAGGAACTCCTCGCCGTTGCGCACGAAGCCGTGCCTGCTGTACATCTCCGCCAGGTACGTCTGTGAATTGATGCGGCAGGGATAGTCGCCCACCTCGGCCAGCGCGGCCTGAAGCAGCCGGTCAGCGTGGCCGTGGCCGCGCGCGGGGCGTTTGGTGCAGACCCGGCCGATGCGAAAGCCCTTCTGCCCGCTGGGGTGTTCTTCCATCAGCCGCAGCGTCGAGATGACTTCGCCGTCGGGGCCTTCGAGCCAGAAGTGGCGCGTTTCCGCGCACAGGTCACGGCCGTCCAACTCGGGATAAGGAATGGCCTGTTCGACCACGAACACCTCGACCCGCAGTTTGAGCAGTTCGTACAGCGTCGCGGCGTCGAGGTCCTTGGCCCAGCTGCGGCGTAGCGCGACCGTCATTCCGCGGCCACCGTCGCGCTGGAGATGTCGGCGCCGGACTCCGCGGGCAGCGGTGCCGGCGGCGCGCCGTTGGCAGGCTTATCCAACTTCAACACCTCTGTGCCCCACGTCCAGACCTCCTCGAACAGCGCCGGTTCGTTCGACAATTCGATGCCAAGCGACGGCACCATCTCTTTGAGCTTGGGCAACCACGCAGGATAGCGATCGGAAAAGCAGCGCTCCATGACGTCGAGCATCGCAGGCACCGCGGTGGAGGCACCTGGCGAGGCACCGAGCAGGCCCGCGATCGTGCCATCGGCGGCCGACAGCACCGTGGTGCCGAATTCGAGCACGCCACCCCTGCCCTGGACTTTCCGGATGACCTGCACCCGCTGTCCGGCGACGTTTGGTTCCCAGTCGGAATCGATTGCGGCAGGGACGAACTCACGAAGAGCAGCCACTCGATCGGATTCCGACAGCAACAGCTGGCCGATCAGATACTTCAACAGACCCGCCTGCGTCAGGCCGACGTTCAGCGTCGACGCCAGGTTGTTCGGCCTGACCGACAACGGCAGATCGGTGACGTTGCCGTGCTTCAAGAACTTCGGCGACCAACCCGCGAACGGCCCGAACAGCAGCCACGACTTGCCGTTGATGATGCGCGCGTCGAGATGCGATGCCCCCGGATGGGGGGTGCCGAGGGGCAGGACTCCGTAGACCTTGGCCCGGTGCCCGGCGGCCAGCACCGGATCCGCGCTGCGCAGGAACCGGCCGCCGATCGGGAACCCGCCGAACCCCTTCACCTGCGGGATACCCGCCTTCTGCAGCAGCGGCAGCGTGCCACCGCCCGCGCCCACGAACACGAATCGTGAGTTCAGCCTGCGACTCTCCCCTGTGCGGCGGTTGACGACGGACGATGTCCAGCTGCCGTCGGATTGCTGGCTGAGATTGCGCACCTCGTGACCGAACAGGGTGACCATGCCGCTTCGTGCCACGTAGCCGATGAGCTGTCGGGCCAGCGCCCCGAAGTCGACGTCGGTGCCGTCCGGCGCCCAGCCGAGCGCCACCGGCTCAGTGAAGGCGCGCCCGGTGGCCATCAGCGGAAGCCGGCGGGCGAATTCGTCCTTGTCGTCGATGAACTCCATCGACGCGAACAACGGGTTGTCCACCAGCGCGTCGTGGCGCCGCCTCAAGTAGTCGACGCCCGCCGCACCGTGCACGAAGGCGACGTGCGGGATGGGGTTGAGGAAGCTACGCACGTCGGGCAGCAGCCCGTTCTCGACCGCATATGCCCAGAACTGGCGCGTCACCTGGAACTGCTCGTTGACCTGGACCGCCTTGCTGATGTCGATCGAACCGTCAGGCCGCTCGGGTGTGTAATTCAGTTCGCAGAGCCCCGAATGACCGGTCCCGGCGTTGTTCCACGGGTCGCTGCTCTCGGCGGCCGCACCATCCAGGCGCTCGATCAGAGTGATCGACCAGTCCGGCTCGACCTGCCGCAGCAATGCACCCAGCGTGGCGCTCATGATGCCGGCGCCCACCAACACGACGTCGGTCTGCGCGGCCTTCGGGTCAGACAACGCCAATCGTGGGCCCTTCGTGATCGCGCGGTCCGCTCATGACCGCTTACTGCGGTTCAGGCTATCCCGCCCGCGTCAGATCCTCATCGGCGCGGGTCGGGCGCCCGGCGCGATTAAGGTGGCGGTTGTGCCTGGATGGGAGCCTGATGTGCTGCCCGGGTACTGGCAGCTGACGCTCGGCCTCGGCCCGGATCCCGACGGCGAAGGTGACCTCGTCGCCACTCTCGTGCGCCGGGGCGAGCCCGACCGGACGGCGACCCACGCCGTGCTGCTGGTGCACGGGTTCACCGACTACTTCTTCAACACCGAGCAGGCCGACCACCTCGCCGCCCGCGGCTTCGCCATCTACGCCCTGGACCTGCACAAGTGCGGGCGATCGTGGCGCCAGGGACAGACGCCGCACTTCACCACCGACCTCGCCCGCTACGACACCGAACTCGATCGCGCACTGGACCTCATCGCGGACGAGGTGTCGGCCGACGTACTGATCAACGGGCACTCCACCGGCGGACTGATCGTCGCGCTGTGGCTGGACCGGGTGCGGAGGCGCGGCGACACCGCGAGGCGTCGCATCACCGGACTGGTGCTCAACAGCCCGTGGCTGGATCTACAAGGGCCCGCGATCCTGCGGGCCGCGCCGACGGGCGCCGCGATCGGGGCGATCTCACGCTTCCGCAAGAAGCGGGTGTTGCGCTCGCCGACTGAGGGTGGCTACGGCGCCACGCTGCACAGGGAGTTCGGCGGCGACTTCGAATACAACCTGAAGTGGAAGCCGATCGGCGGCTTCCCCGTCACGTTCGGCTGGCTGCACGCCATCCGCCGCGCACAGGTCAAGCTGCATCGCGGACTCGACGTCGGCGTGCCCAACCTCATCCTGCGGTCGGATCGGAGCGTGCGGGAGGTGACCGGCCCCGCGAAGCTCGACGGCATCCAGCGCGGCGACGCGGTGCTCGACGTCGATCAGATCGCCCGCTGGGCCGGTTGCATCGGCAACCGCTCCACGATCGTGCCGATCGCCGACGCCAAGCACGACGTGTTCCTCTCGGTGCCCGAGTCCCGCCAGGCTGCCTATCGCGCACTCGACGAATGGCTGGCGTGGTATCTGGCCGAAACTTCTGATACGGCAACTCAATCCGAACGAGGATGACGAGGTAATTGGACATGGCCCACTTCGACATCGCAATCATCGGCACCGGTTCCGGCAACTCGGTCCTCGATGAACGCCACGCCGACAAGCGCATCGCGATCTGCGAGCAAAGCGTATTCGGTGGGACGTGCCTCAACGTCGGCTGCATCCCGACGAAGATGTTCGTCTACGCCGCCGATGTCGCCCAAATCGCCCGCGAATCAGCGCGATACGGGGTCGACGCCCACGTCGACGGGGTGCGGTGGAGCGACATCGTCTCCCGGGTGTTCGGTCGCATCGATCCGATCGCACTGGGCGGGGAGAACTACCGGCGCTCCTCCCCGAACGTCGAGGTGTTCGCCAGTCACGCGCGGTTCCGGCCCACCAAGCCCGACGGCCGCTATGCGCTGCGCACCGATGACGGCGACGAATTGACCGCCGATCAGGTCGTCATCGCCGCGGGTTCGCGCGCCGTCATACCCGACGCCATCGCCGAATGCGGCGTGCCCTATCACACCAGCGACACCATCATGCGCATCGCCGACCTGCCGGCGCGGTTGATCATCGTCGGCGGCGGTTTCATCGCGTGCGAGTTCGCACACGTATTCTCGGCGCTCGGCAGCCACGTAACGCTGATGATCCGGGGCAGCACGCTGTTGCGCGGCCACGA
This sequence comes from uncultured Actinomycetota bacterium, assembly GCA_963698965.1. GTDB lineage: Bacteria > Actinomycetota > Actinomycetes > Mycobacteriales > Mycobacteriaceae > Mycobacterium. Next base: position 361,820 of record CAVOSY010000029.1, on the reverse strand, counting down.
TGACGACATCTCGATGCGCTTCACCGACATCGCCTCCAGGAAGTGGGAGATCCGTAATCACCACGAGGTCGCGGACGCACGGCAGGTCGGCAACGGCGTCGAGATCCGTTGCAAGGACGGTTCGACGTTGCGCGGCGACGCGTTGTTGGTCGCAACGGGCCGGGTGCCCAACGGTGACCTGCTCGACGCCGAACAGGCGGGCGTGAAGGTCAACGGGGGCGGCCAGGTGGTGGTCGACGAGTACCAACGGACCTCGGCGCGTGGCATTTTCGCGCTCGGCGACGTGTCGTCGGACTATCAGCTCAAGCACGTCGCGAACCACGAGGCGCGCGTCGTGAAACACAACCTCTTGCAGGACTGGGACGACACCGACGCGCTCATGCCTGCCAACCATCGGTACGTGCCGTCGGCGGTATTCACCGACCCTCCGATCGCGAGCGTGGGCCTGACCGAGAACGAGGCTCGGGCAAAGGGGTTGAACATCAAGGTGAAGATCCAGGACTTCAGCGACGTGGCATACGGCTGGGCGATGGAGGACACCATCGGCATTGCCAAGCTCATCGTCGACGACGACACGGGCCTGCTTCTCGGTGCCCACATCATGGGCCATCAGGCGTCATCGTTGATCCAGCCGCTGATCCAGGCGATGGCCTTCGATCTGCCGGCGCAGGACATGGCGCGTGGCCAGTACTGGATCCATCCCGCGCTGCCCGAGGTGGTCGAGAACGCGCTGTTAGCGCTGTGCGGCGAGCCGCCGTGGCCGCCGTCCAGACGGCATTAGCGAGCGTCGAGCGCCGGTGCCCAGCGCTTCTCGACCTGTCCGAAACGCCAGACCGCCAGCGCGATCAACCATGCGGCGACGAACAGCCCGACGATCATGAAACCGACGAATTCGAGGTTCGCCGAGCCGATCGCGGCCAGCGGGCCCGAGTCGATCCCGAGGCGATCGGCCACCAGGCCCGCGAGCACGATGACGCCGATCACGAGCGCCACGATCACCGACAGCACCGTCACGGTCAGGTTGTAGTAGACCTTGCGGACCGGCTGCAGGAATGCCCAGCCGTAGGCCCTCGACATCAGGATGCCGTCGACCGCGTCGAACAGGCTCATACCCGCCGCAAAGAGCACCGGCAGCACCAGGATGGCGTACCAGGGCATCGTGAACGCCGCCGTTCCCGCGGCCAGCACCAGCAACGCCACCTGGGTGGCCGTGTCGAATCCGAGGCCCATGAGCAGCCCGACCGGATACAGGTGCCAGGGCTTGCTCACCCGGCGCATTACCCTGGCGAACAGCCGCGCCAGGAGGCCACGGTTCTCGAGCTGCCGCTGTAGTTCAGCCTCGTCGAGCTCACCGGTGCGCATCCGGCGGAACACCTTGGCGATGCCCACGGCGGCGAACAGGTTCGACAGTCCGATCAGGATGAGGAAGGTGCCCGCGACGAGTGAGCCGACCAGTCCGAGGGTCTGCAACAGCGGCGACCCCTCGTCCTGCACCGGTCCGACAATCGCACGCACGCCGATCGCCAGCAGGAACGCCAGCGCGAACACGACGCTGGAATGCCCCAGTGAGAACCAGAACCCCGCGGACAACGACCGGGTCCCCTCACCCACCAGCTTGCGGGTGGTGTTGTCGATCACGGCGATGTGGTCGGCGTCGAACGCGTGCCGCACACCGAGCAGGTAGGCGGTCACGCCGAGGCCGACGCCGAACACACCCGCCGATCCGAGCGTGATGTGTTGCGGCGCCACGCCGAACACCAGAACTCCCCAGCCGAACAGGTGAAGCGCTAGGACAAAGCCACCCATCGCGGCGATCGTCGTCCAGTCCGTGCGGTCGAATCGGGTCGAAACGGTCGCTGCGGGCTGCTCGACGAGGGTCATGGGTCGACCATATGCCTGAAACATGTCATCTGTCTAGATGAACAGATGTTCAGGTGTAGGACTGTCGCGGCGAACGTTCCTTACCGCGCGAGATTTCCAGCGATTTTGGAGCGGTACGGAACGTTCGGCTGCTTTGGTTCTGCCCTAGCTCTTGGTTGCGGTGACCAACAAGTACTCGGCGTCCCACGCCGCCTGGCCACCGCCCCGGTTCCAGTCGGTGAGGAAGGCCAGGAAGTCGCGGTCCAGCGCGTCAACTTGCTCGGGCTGCTCCTGGTTGAACCGATAGGCCGCGATGGTCGGGCCGTAATTGCGCTTCCAGTACTCACGAAACTCCAACGGGTTGGCGCAGTGGTCCATGCGGACGGTCTGGCGTCGAGCGGTCACGTCGGTGACCCGATCGCCGAACAACGCCCGGACGTGATCCTCGCTGCCCCACAGCGGCGGCGGACTCGCACCGGGAGGTGGCGGCGGGGCGTAAGGCTTCATCGTGGCGAACAGATTGCCGATGAACCCCTCGGGCGTCCAGTTGATCATCCCGATGGTGCCGCCCGGCCTGCACACGCGGACCAACTCGTCGGCGGTGGCCTGGTGGTGCGGAGCGAACATCGCGCCAACGCAGGACATCACCACGTCGAAACGGTTGTCCGCGAACGGCATCGCCTCGGCATCTGCCTCGACCCACTCGAGCTCGACGCCCCGTGCTGCGGCGATGCGCCGCCCGACGTCGAACAACTCGGGCGTGAGGTCGCTTGCGGTGACGATCGCCCCCGCCGCTGCCGCCGGAATCGCCGCGTTGCCCGATCCGGCTCCGACATCGAGCACGCGGTCACCGGGCGTGACCCCGCAGGCCCGAACGAGTTCGGGCCCCAATTCGGGGATCAATTCCGCGGCGACCGCCGGGTAGTCGCCCGAGGCCCACAGCGCGCGATGTTTTGCCTTCAGAGCGCGGTCGGCATCCCGCTCGGTCGTCGATACCGCATGGCATTCGGCGGTGCTCATTTTGTCCTCCTTGAAGTCGCCGTTTGTCGGCACCCCCGACACTGAAGGAGGAAATTTCGGCAGAGCTTTGACGATCGTGAAATTGCCTGGTCAGCGCACTTATACGACGACCAACACCCGGATCCGGTCGGACTTAGAAAGTATTGGGTTCCTGCGAGATTCGCTCCGACGACTCAGATGTAGCGGCTCAGCGCCGAGCGCGCGCGGGAAACAGCTTCGACACCGCTGAGCGCATCGTGGCCCTCGACCTGTACCGCATTCAGCGGCGAGGGTTTACCCGCCATGACGAGTGCGCGATGCAGGGCCACGGCGTCCTCGTCGGCGCCCAGGCGGACCAGCAGCCGGGTCACGTACCTCAGATTGAGCCACTGTTGGCTCCAGTCCCCGACGCGGTCCCAGTGGTCCAGCACGACGATGAAATCACTTGCCGCTCTTGCCGGATCGCCGTGTACAGCGCGCGTTGCGGCCGCTTCCATCAACGCTATGCCGTGCCACCAGAAGTTCTGCACTGAGGCGGCCGACTCCGCCGCTTCGTCGAATAGCACCAGCGCCCTGTCCGGTTCGGATTTCTTGAGCACCAGACCCAGCGCGTAGCGGCCCATCGATCGGGCCGTCGGGTTGGCCGTGGCGTCGGCGACCTGCACGGCCTCCTCCGCTGCGGCCAGGCCCGCCGCTGGGGTACGCAGCGCGGCCTGGCAGATCGCGACGTAGAACAGCGTCCACACCAACCGAATTGGATCTTCGTCGCGACGAGCCCGCTTCATCTCTCGTTCGTAGTGCGCCAGCGCCGTCGCCGGATCGCCCTCGTAGAGGGCGACGTCCGCGAGTACGTCGCCGGGGTAGGCGACGCGGCCGTTGCCGCGACCGGGCAAGCGGTCGCCCGCGAGGGATGCCAGCGTCCGCGCCCTGGTGTGATCACCGCGGTTCCATGCGCCCCGCGCGGCGAAGCCAACCGCGGCGGCGAACAACGGATCCGCGGGATCGGCGGCCTCGAGTGCTCGTTCCGCCCAACCGGACGCCTCGAATCCGATGCGCAGATGTACAAACTCCGCTAGCGACGTCACCAGCCGAAGCGCCGCGGCGATGTCACCGGTGGCCATGACGTGTTCGAACGCCGCGCGCAGGTTGTCGTAGTCGGGAAGTATGCGTTCGACCCAGGCCTGTTCGTCGGCGGTATGCATGCCTGCGGCCGCGCGCTGCGCCAGCTCAGTGAAGTAGGCCGCGTGCCGGACAGCGCAACGATCGTCGATCCTCAACTCCCGCAACCGTTCCCGGCCGTATGCGCGCAGTGTCTCCAAGACGACGTAACGCGTGCTGTCAGCGCCACTGCGCACCGCGACCATGGACTTGTCCACCAGGCCGGTGAGTAGATCGAGAGTGTCGTCCTCCGTCGAATCGTCCCCGCCGCACACGCCGTGCGCCGCTTCGAGATCCAACCCACCCGCGAAGACCGACAGCCGGATGAACAACGCCTGCTCTGGCTCGGCGAGCAACCGGTAGGACCAGTCGATCGTCGCGGCAAGGCTCTGCTGTCGAGGCAATGCGCCGCGCGCCCCGCCGGTCAGAAGTCGCAGCCCATCCAGCCGCCTGGCCAAGTCGAGGCTGCTCATCACACGAATACGCGCGGCGGCCAACTCGATTGCCAGCGGGAGGCCGTCGAGCTGCCGACAGATCTCTGCCACCGCGCCGACCGGCTCGCGGTCGAGGTCGAAATCCGGGCGTCCGGCCTTGGCGCGATCGGCGAACAGCGCGGCGGCATCCTCAACGGCCAGCGGCGGCACCGCCAATAGGCGCTCGCCGTGGACCCCGAGCGCTTCCCGACTGGTCACCAGCACGGTCACCCGTGGGCACCGCGTGACGATCTGGTCGACGAGGCCGGCGGCGGCATCGACGAGATGCTCGCAGTTGTCCATGATGAGCAGCAGTTCCCGAGTCCCGAGGTACTCGATCACCGTCGCTTCGATGTCGAGGCCGTGCCTCTGCTGCAAGCGCAAGACGGCGGCAACCGCATGGCCCACTGCTGCACCGTCCTCGAGCGGCGCGAGCTCACACAGCCAAACGCCGTCGCGGAAGCGAGCACCTTCGCCCCTACCGACCTCGAGCGCGAGCCGTGTCTTGCCAACCCCTCCCACTCCCGTGAGGGTCAGCAGCGGGCCTTCATGAAGAGCGGCGGCGACACGTGCGAGCTCCAGCTCACGCCCGATGAAGCTGGTCGGGCGCCGCGGGAAAGAGACAACAGACGGACGGTCCGGCCGAGGCGGGACGGCTGTTGAGCCGCGGTCGCCATCGAGTATCTGTTGGTGTGCGTCCCGCAAGATCGGGCTCGGATCGACGCCCAATTCTTCGACGAGTCGCTCACGCATCTGCCGATACGTCTCAAGCGCCTGCGCCTGCCGACCACTGCGGTACTGGGCGAGCATCAACTGACCGGCGATACGTTCATCCAGCGGATGCCTCTGCAGCGCCGACGAGAGCTCACCGAGCAACTCCTGGTGCCGCCCGACGTGCAGGAGAGCGTCGTTTCGGTCCAATTCAGCCGAAAGTCGCTCCGCCTCAAGGGCAGTCCGCACATCGTTCACCCACGGGGTGTCCAGTGTGGGGAACGGTTCACCACGCCACATCTCGAGGGCGCGCTCGAACAGCCCTGCCGCGTGCGCGGGTTCGGCCGCCCGGGCTTCGGATACCAGGCCGCGGAATCGATACAAGTCCACAGCCGCGAGATCCGTCCTCAACACATAGCCGCTGGGTTCGCGTGCGATCACCACATCGTCGATCCCGTTGAACAGAGTTCGCAACCGGGACAGATATCCCGCCAAGGCGTTTCGCACGCGATGAGGCGGCTCGTCGGCCCACACGCGATCGATGAGCTGTTCCGCAGGGACAGGCCGGTTCGCGTCGATCAACAAGGCAACCAGAACGCACCGCTGGCGGGCATGCCCGACCTCCAAGGGATCTCCGTCGAGCAGCACCTCGACGTCCCCGAGTAACCGGAACTCCGCAGCCATCTCTCACAGCCTCCCCCAGGCGGAGGGACTACGGGCGGATTCTCGCGTTGGTCGGATCGTAGAGCGGCTTCAGCGACACAGAGACCGGGTACAACTGCCCGCCGACGTTGACCTCGTAGCTGCCTGCCTTGACCCAGTCGGCGTTGATGACAGCGCCATCGGAGGCACGCACGTAGCCGAGCCCCACGCAGGAGCCTGTCGTCTGCCCCCACGCCGCCGAGGTCACCTGCCCGGCGACCGCGCCGTCGCGCATGATCAGCTCCCCGCCCCACAGCATCGCCTCGGGTGAGTCGACCTTGAACCCGACGAGTTTCTTGTGCGGACCTTCCGCTTTGGCCTTCTCGACCGCTTCGCGGCCGAGGAACGCGATATCGGTCTTCAACTTGCACGCGAACAGCAACCCGGCCTCGACCGGGTTCTCGCTCGGCGTCAGCTCCCTGCCGAATGCGCGGTAGCCCTTCTCCAACCGCAGGGACTCGATCGTGTAGTAGCCGCCGCGGCCGACGCCGAACTGACCGCCCGCTGCCATCAGGTCCTCGTAGACGCCGACCGCGAACTCGGCGGGAACATAGAGTTCCCAGCCCAATTCGCCGACATATGTGATGCGGGTGGCGCGCACGGTGGCGTAACCCAGCGAAATCTGTCGGCTGGTGGCGAAGGGGAACGCGTCGTCGGACAGGTCGGCCGACGTCAGGGCGGACAACAGGTCGCGAGACTTCGGCCCCATCACCCCGAACACCGCGTACGCCGACGTCACGTCGACGAGTGACGCGCTGGCGCCGGCGGGCAGGTTCTTGCGGATGTGGTCTTTATCGCGTTCAGTGGTGGCCGCGCTGCTGATGATCAGGAATTCCTCGGGCCCGGCGCGGGTGACCGTGACGTCCGACTCGTAAGTGCCGCGCTCGTTGAGCATCCCGGTGTAGACCGACAGACCGATCCCGACGCCGACGTCGGCTGTGCACAGCCACTGCAGCGCCGCCTCGGCGTCGCGACCGACCAGAAGGTACTTCGAGAACGACGTCTGGTCGAACACGGTGACGTTCGTGCGGGTGTTGGTCTGCTCTGCTGCGGACCATGGCAACCAGTTCGGCTTGCCCCAGGTGTACTCGATCGTCGGTTCTGCGCCGTCGGGCGCGAAGAAGTTGGCGCGCTCCCAGCCCATCTTGCTGCCGAAGTTGGCGCCCGCGGCCTCGAGCAGGTGGTGCACAGGCGAGCGCCGGAACGGCCGGGCGGTCGTCATTTCTCGGTTAGGCCATGGGATTTCGTAGTGGATCCCGAGCACCTCCGCCACCCGATCGCGCAACCACCGGTTGTTGCCGTTGAAGGGTGCGAACCGGCGGATGTCGACGCCGGTGAGGTCGGTGGTCGCCGCTCCATTGACGATCCATTCGGCGAGCGCGCGGCCGGCACCGCCTGCCGTCGCGATTCCGACCGAATTGAATCCGGCGCCGACGAAGAAGTTGGCGATCTCCTGGGCCTCGCCGAGGATGAACTGGTTGTCGGGGGTGAAGCTTTCCGGACCGTTGTAGAACTTCTTGATGCCGGTCACCTCGAGTGCGGGAATGCGCAGCAACGCGTTGTTCATCAGGATCTCGAAGTGGTCCCAATCCTCTTCGAGGAGCTGGAATTCGAACGGATAGGGAATCGCGTCCGGCGCCACCCAGGGTTTTGCTTCGGGCTCGAAGCCACCGATGACCAGGCCGCCGACCTCTTCCTTGAAGTAGGTGTAGCCGTCGGGGTCACGCAGGATCGGCAGGTCCGGATGCACACCATCGATCTGCTCGCTGACGACATAGAAATGTTCGGCGGAGTGCAGCGGGACGTTTACCCCGGCCATCGCGCCGACGTGTTTGGCCCATTGGCCCGCGGAGTTGACGACGATCTCGGCCTCGACGTCGCCAACGTCGGTGCGTACCCCGCTGACCCGTCCGTCCTCTGTCAGAACATCTGTGACCCTGACTTTTTCGACGATGCGTGCGCCGCGCATCCTGGCCCCCTTGGCCAGCGCGTACGTCAGGTCGGTCGGGTTGGCCTTGCCGTCGCCGGGCAGCCAGATCGCACCGACGAGATCGTCGACGCGCATCACCGGGCAATGCTCGAGGGCCTGCTCGCCGGTGAGCAGTTCGCATTCCATGTTGAACGCGGCGGCGTTGGCGGCGGTGCGGCGCAGCTGGATCATCCGGTCCTCGGTGCGTGCGACCGTCACTCCCCCGCACTGCTTGTAGCCGGCGGACAGGCCGGTCTCGACCTCGAGTTCCGCGTACAACTGCGTCGAGTACTGGACAAGGCGGGTTGCGCTCTCCGACGCCCGCAGCTGGCCGACCAGCCCTGCTGCGTGCCACGTTGTGCCGCAGGAGAGTTGGCCCTGTTCGACGAGCACGACGTCGGTGACGCCGAGCTTGGTCAGGTGGTAGGCGACGCTGGTGCCGATGACGCCGCCGCCGATGATGACGACACGGGCGCGGTCGGGAAGCGATGTGGCGGCCATGAGTCAGACAGGTCCCTTGAGTGTTAGTCGGTAGCGTGAACGTCGTCGAGCAGCCGGGTGAAGTTGGGGCTCTTGAACTCGGCGATGGCGGCTTCGTAGCGCTCCATGCCCCAGGCCCAGAAATCGAAATCGAGTGCACTGGAAGCGCTTTGGATGCAGCCCCACAATGTCCAGCCATACTTGGCGACTATGCCCTGCAGGTGGGCGCGAGCGGTCTTGTGCCGCAACCGCCTACCGTAATACGCAGTGACGAGCTCGTCGAGCTGCTCGGTGGACAGGCCGCACTCGCTCCAGATGTTGCCGAGCTCGAAGCATGGGTCGTTGTTGCCGGAGTACTCGTAGTCGATGATCCACACCCTGTCACCGTCCTCGATGAAGTTGCCCGCGAGGAGGTCGTTGTTGCACGGGACGGTGGTCCTGTCGGTGGCGGTCAGCGCCGTCTTCACCTCGGCGAACGTGTCCGCGTAGTCCAGATAGTCATGCGGGATCTTGAAGCCGTTGTCCTGGGCGGTATTCAAGTACAGGGGCTGGCGTTCGAACATGTCGAACCCGTTGCGGAAGCGCGGCCCGGAGTGCAGCGCCCGACATCCCGCAGCCACCTTCGCCACCACCCCCGGTCGCTGAAAGTCGTCGTTGCACAGTGTCTTTCCGTTCAGAAACCCCAGCAGAAGGATGCCAAGATCGGGTCGGTACTCGATCACCGGCGCGCCGACGCCCGCGCGCTCGGCGGCTACGGAGTTGTGGTATTCGTCTTCGCGGTCGATGGCCAGGAAGTTGCAGGAGGTATCGGTGCAACGGGCGACATAGACCGCGTCCGGGGTGGTCACCTTCACATTGCGATTCGTCAGTCCGCCCGACAGTTCTTGCAATTGCCGCGGCCGACCGGCCAGCACCGGAATCTCCTCCAGCAGCGTATTGAGCTGCGCATCGGTCAACGGAAACGGCACCGGTTCACTGTAACCGGCACACTCGTTAAAGGTCTAGACTATTGGCCATGTCGTCAGCGAAGGATGTGGTCGAAACATGGTTATGCAGCGACCAGCCCGCCGTCGTGTTCGACTTCAACGGCACCCTCTCCGATGACGAGCACATCCTCTTCGACATTTTCAGCGAGCTGTTCCGCGCCCACCTGGGCTGGGCGATGACCGCCGATGATTACCGCGACGAGCTGCTGGGCCGCAGCGACCGCGAGATCATCGAACGCGCCGTGGCACGGCACGGGGGCGGCACCGAGGACAAGGTCAACGAGCTGCTGCGGTTGCGCCAGGGCGTCTACAAGCAGAAGGTCGCCGACCACAATCCGATCGGGGCCGCCGCTACACAGCTGGTGGAACTGTTGGCGGACAACCGGATTCCCGTTGGAATCGTCACCGGCGCCCAGCGAGAGGACGTGCTGGCGGTGCTGGACGGCAGCCCGACGGGTGAATTGATCACTGTCCTGATCGCCGAAGAGGACGTCAGCAACGGTAAACCGCACCCCGAGGGCTTTCTCACCGCAGCGCGAATCCTGAACCGCAGGGCCGGCGATGTGCTGGTCTTCGAAGATTCGGTGCCCGGCGTGCGGGCCGCGGTGGCTGCGGGCATGCATTGCATCGCCGTCTGCGCAGGCGAGCCCAGCCGGGAGCTTCGCGCCGAGGCTCCGGCGATCGTGTCCGAGCTGTCGACTGACCTCGTCGCGGACCCGCTCAGCCGCTGGCGTCGCGGGCCGGGGAACCCGATTCCACTCGAGACTTGATGCGGATCCGCGCCCGGTCGGAGCGGTGGTAGTCGCGGGAGAATTCGACGGCGACGCCGTCCTCGGTGAAGGACGTCCGGGTGATCAACAACAACGGACTTCCCGGTTCGACACCCAGGAGTTCGGCCTGCTGGTCGTTGGCCTGGGTCGCCTCGAGTTCTTCATCGGCCGAGAACGGAGAGGCGTCGTGTTGGCGCATCACCGCATACAACGAGCCGGTGAGATCGGCGGCGAGCAGGCCGGGAAACACGGCCGCGGGCAGGTAGGCCTCCTCGAGCACGATCGGCTCGCCGTTGGCCAACCGGGCCCGCAGGATCTCGTGTACCTGCGCACCGCGGCCCAGGCCGAGGGCCTGCCGGACATCGGCGGCGGGGCGGCGCGTCGTCGCACGCAACACCTGCGCACCAGCCTCGACATGGATGCGGCGCATCTGCTCGGTGAACCCGGGGAGGCTCGCGTGGTCGAACTCGAATCGCGGTGCGGCGACGAAGTTGCCACCGAAGCGGCCCCGCCTGCGATCGATGAGACCCTTGGCTTCGATCGCGCTGAGCGCCTGGCGCAGGGTCATCCGGCTGACCCCCAGCGCGTTGGCGATCTCGACCTCGGACGGCAACTTGTCTCCGGGCGCCAGTGTGCGGGAGACGATCAACTGCTCGAGCCAACTGCCGATGCGCATATGGGCGGGCAGCTCGGTAGCGCCTGACAGGTCCGGACGGTCCGCGAGCAGCGGATCATCCATCGTCAACACGCGCACAATGGGAGCTTAAGCGCCGGTGTCCATGAAAAGGCCTCAGCCGTGCCGGGCGCCGATCCAGTGCAGCAGGTCGTGCACGATCTCGTCTTCGAGCCGGTAGCTGACAAGCCGACCCACCCGTGTCGAGGTGACCCAGCCCTGCTGTCGCAGTACGCGCAGCGCCTGGGAGACCGCGTTCTCCGATCGCCCGAGCGCCGCGGCGAGGTCCCCGACGCAGATACCTGGCGCTCGGTGCAGAACAAGCAAGATCTCCAGGCGATTGGGGTCGGACAACAGGTCAAAGCGTTGCGCCCACCCAGGGGTGTCGACGTCGGCGAGCGCCGACGATGCCCGTCGCACCGTCGCCTGATCACCAGGTTGCGCCACTCGTCAAGGCTAATCCCTCGACCCAACCGCACGGGTTAACCACGAACAGCGCCCGCGATACCTGACGGGTCTGACATCTGGGTGCGGTTATCCCCGTGCGCCGCATGGACCGGGTGTACGCCGAGCATGAGTTCTGGTGTGTCGACGATTGGAAGGCCATTGCCGCCCAGATCGGCGCCGAACTCGGCATCAGCCGCGGCCGGGCGTCTACGCAGATGCACTACGGCAGCGCCCTGATCAAGCGGTTCCCGAAACTGGGCGCAGTGTTCCTGGCCGGGCGGGCGATTTCCGGGTGATCGCCGCGGCCATCTTTCGCACCGACCTCATCCACGGCACGGACGCCTTGGCCGCCATGGACGTCTGGATGGTCATCGAACGCGATCCCGAGGCGGTGCGGGTCGCCAAGCAACGCGACCTGGACCGCCACGGTGTGCCCGCAGGATCCGCGCACCAGGACTCACCGCCGCGCTGATGCGCTGCCGCTGGCCCGGCTGTGACCAACCCGCACTGGCATCCGATATCGACCACACCGTGCCCTACCCGTACGGGCCGACGCATCCGTCGACCAACAAGCCGTACTGCCGAATCCAAAACGGGCGAAGGGTCAGTCAGACGGGAACCTTGACCAGCTTTTGAATGCCGCGTTCTTGGCCTCGGTGGTCATCGAGTGGGCCTAGCCAGTGCGCACGATCTGGCTCAGACTGAAACTGCGACATCCCGAGCCCGAACCGGAGAAGGGCGTAACGGTGGTGAGTAATCGCCACCAAAGAAAGCACAGCATGACTTCCTTAGAGCTACCAAGCAGTGGGACAGCAGATTTCGACGAAGGCGATGTGTATTTCATCGGCAACGCCACCACATTGATCCGTTTCGGCGGACTGACGATTCTGACCGATCCCGCCTTCCTCCACAAAGGCGAGCACGTCTATCTAGGTCATGGCATCTGGGCCCGACGCGAGGTCGAGCCAGCTTGCCAGATTGCTGACCTGCCACCGATCGATCTGGTCGTGTTGTCGCACTACCACGGCGATCATTTCGATGACGTCGCCGCGCAAGAGCTCGACAAGAAACTGCCCATCGTCTCAACGGCTGACGCGGTGGACAAGCTCAGCGCTCTCGGCTTCGAACAGGGCTATCCGCTCGACACCTGGGAATCCCTACTGGTGGAAAAAGGCGACGCGACGCTGAATATCACCGCCATGCCGGCCAAGCACGCCACGGACGACGCAGTCAACGAGCTGCTGATGCCTGTTAACGGGCACTTGCTCGACTTCAGCCGGAACTCCGATCACCTCTACCGGCTCTACATAACCGGGGACACGATGCTCGTCGATCGCCTCGAGGACATTCCGCGCCGTTACCCCGACATAGACCTCGGTCTGATTCACACGGGTGGCACGACCTTCCTGGTCACGGTTGTCACGATGACCGGCGAGCAAGGAGTGAGGGCTGTCGAGATCACCAAACCTCGCACCGCCATCCCGATCCACTACAACGACTTCTCGGTATTTCTGTCGGGACTCGACGACTTCAAGAAGGCCGCCCAGACCTCGACCGCGAGGACGGAGTTCGTCTACCTCGCGCACGGCGAGACATACAGATTCAAGCCCAACGTGTGAACATCGCTCACCGACGCACGGACCCGGAATCAACAGGGCTTCTCCGTTCCAGTGTTTCGGTATCCTCTCGAACTCTTATCTTGGCTCGATGAGCCAGCTGCATACCGAGCTAAGTCTCCTTCGTCTTCTCGCGAGGCGAAACACAAAGCCGACGGATGAGAAGCCGACAACGAGCACGGCGGGCCTGGACGTCAAGGATTACATCGAGCCAGGGCTCGAACCTGACAGCTCGGGCGCACCTTGTAGAAATTAGTTGGCGCCGCCCTCACCACAACTAATGCTGAAATGTTCTACGCGTATCCGAATTCATCACCTGTTCAAGACGTTTCACGCCGAGCCCGGCCGGCTGGACCGAGATTCAGTTGCCCGACGGGCGCCCGCTACGCCGCCGACCACCACCCTTCTGACTTTGAGGTTTCCGGAGACTACTGACGCGTCTCGGCGAACGCCTCCTTGATCTCCTTGGGTCCGAACGGCCAGGTGCGCTCGGCCTTCGCGTAGATGAGAAAAGCGATGCAGCCGATGGCAATCCAGCACAGGGACAGGCCGATCGAAAGCCAGGTCGCGGAAACATAGATGTAGACCCAGCCGACCAGCGCGACGAGCGTCGGCACCGGATACAACCACTGGCGGTAGGGGCGTGGCAGATTCGGCTGGCGGCGACGCAGCACGACGATCGCCGCCACCTGGGCAAGCGACTGAATGATGACCAGCGTCGCAACCGCCGCATTGATAATCGTTGTCAGCGTGAACAGCGAGCCGATGATCGTGATCGCGCCCATGGTGAGCACCCCGGCGGTGGGCAGATTCAGTTTCGGATGCAATTTGCCGAACACGGGCAGGAACACCTTGTCGTGTGCGGCCTCATACGGGACACGCGAACCGCCGAGCAGGCCGGCGAAGACCGAGCCGATGGCCGCAACGACGATCAGCACGGTGATCGCTTGGGCAGTGCCCGATCCCCAGGCCCGCTCGAGCACGGTGGAGGCGACGGAGGTGGCGTTCTTCAACTCGTCGAGCGGCATCGCGCCGAGCACACCGATCTGCAGCAGGAAGTAGAGGCTCATGATGCCGAGGATCGAGAAGATGATCGAGCGCGGGATGGTCCGGCCCGGGTCGCGCATTTCGGCGCCGAGATACGCAGTCGTGTTGTAGCCGAGGTAGTCGTAGATCGCGATGATCAAGCCCGCCCCGAGACCGGCCCAGAACGTGCCGTGGCCGAAGCTGAACGCACCGGGCGTGAAGGCGAACGCTTGTGCACCACTGAAGTGGGTGAAGGCCGCAACGATCGTGCTGAGCACCGCGATCAACATGATGACGAACAGCACGCTCGTGAGCTTGCCGATCTGGCCGATCTTGCGGAACAGCGCCACCATGATCAGCAGCGTGATGCCGACCCCGATGATCTTGCCGAGTGCCGTGTTCCCGGAATCGTCCGTCACGCCCGGGATCAGGTAGCCGAGGTATTGGACCAGCCCGATGATGCCGGTCGACATGATCAGCGGAATGAAAAGCACGGCGCTCCACACGAACAGGAACGGCATCAGCCGACCGGTGCGGTATTGAAAGGCTTCTCGGAGGTAGATGTACGTGCCGCCCGCGCCGGGCATGGCGGCGCCGAGTTCCGCCCAGATGAGGCCGTCAGCGAGCGCGACGATCGCCCCGATGATCCAACCGAACATCGCCTCCGGCCCGCCGAAGGTGGCGACCATGACGGGTATCGTGACAAACGGTCCGATGCCGCACATCTGCGTCATGTTGATCGCCGTGGCCTGCACGGGGCCGATCTTGCGTTCCAGCATCGGCCGGGACGCCGTGGACCCAGACTCCCTTGAGCTGATTGATGGGGAACTCATCGCGCCTCCTTACTTTGTTAGGAAAGTTTCTTAACATAAAATCGGGCCGGCTGGAAGAGTCGGCTTGTAAACTCCCTGCGACCGAAACGGAGATGGACACGGTGGTGGGTCAGGCTGCGCCGCAAGCAGGCACTCCGGCGAGCATGCGCGCATTGAATCAGCGATTGGTGTTGAACCGGTTGCGCGGGCAGGGCGAGGCGACGCGTCCGCAGATAGCCAACGACACCGGCCTGTCGAAACCCACGGTTGGGCAGGCACTGCTGGATCTGGAGCAGCACGGCCTGGTCCGAGCGATCGGCCGTAGCGCGTCCGGCCCGGGCCGCGCGGCGGTCATCTACCGATCAGCCCCTGACGCAGGGCACATCGTCGGTGTCGACATCGGACGGCGCGTGATTCGTGTCGCGGTCGCGGATCTGGACGGCACCGTCGTCGCGCGTGTCGATCAGCCGAATCGCAGCCGCTCGGGAAGCATGTTGCAGCGCAACGCATGTGAGTCCGTCGAGCGCGCCATCGCGGAAGCCGGGCTGAGCCCCCACGACATAGTGGTGACAGTTGTCGGGACACCGGGCATCCCGGACGCGGCTACCGGCACCGTGTACAGGGCGCCGAATCTGCCGGGGTGGGAACGCAGGGGTTTGCTGCATGAATTGGTCGCCGCGCTGGGTGCGGGCGGTGCAGAGGTGGTGGTCGAAAACGATGCGAATCTCAGCGTGGTCGGCGAGCACGCGCGCGGAGCGGCGCAGGGCGTCGACGTCGTCGCATGTCTGACCGTCGGCACCGGCATCGGAATGGGCCTGCTGCTCAACGGAAGACTTTTCCGCGGCGCGCACGGTGCGGCAGGAGAAATCGCGGACCTGCCCTTCGACCGGGTCCCCGCGGGGGTCAGGCAACATCGCCCGGGACCCGTCGAGACGGCGGCAGCGGCCCAGGCGGTGGTATCGGCGGCCAACGAACTCGGATTGACGCGGGTGCAGTCGGCCAAGGCGGTTTTCGACTTGGCTCGCGAAGGCGACGAGGTGGCGTTGCGCGTTGTCGCCGAGGAAGCTTCCAAACTCGCACATGTGGTTTCGATCGTCACCGCCGTGCTCGACCCCGGCTTGATCGTGCTGGGGGGCGGGGTCGGCCGCAACGCCGACCTGCTGGCCGAGCCGATGCGCCGCGAGTTGGCCGAGACGATTCCGGTCGTACCGGACATCGTGGGAGGCCATCTCGGCGAGGACGCAGTCCTTGTCGGCGCAATTGCGACGGCGATGGACACCGCATGGGACCTGGTGTTCGAGCGCCGGGTGCGCAAAACCGCGAGCGAGGCCTAGTCGATGGAAGTCGTCATCAGGCAGCACGAACAACAATGCGGTGTCACAGCGGCCGACATCATCGCGGATGCGGTCGCCTGCGGTGCGACGACGCTGGGACTCGCGACGGGCTCGTCGCCTCTCTCGGTGTACCGGGAGCTGATTCGCAGGCATCGTAAAGGCGGACTCACCTTCGCCGACGTCCAGGCGTTCCTTCTCGACGAGTATGTCGGGTTGCCACCAGGCCACCCACAGTCCTATGCGCATGTCATCCGCGCGGAGTTCACCGACCACGTCGGCATCGCCTCCGACCGCGTACACAGCCCCGACGGCATCGCCGAGGACATCTTCGGTGCGGCACAGGCCTACGACGCGTTGATCACCGACGCCGGGCCCATCGATGTTCAACTGCTGGGCATCGGCGCCAACGGGCACATCGGATTCAACGAGCCGGGATCGTCATTGGGATCACGCACCAGGGTCAAGACCCTTACCGAGCAGACGCGGCGCGACAACGCCCGGTTTTTCGCGAGCATCAACCAGGTGCCCCGCCACGTCATCACCCAGGGCCTCGGAACCATCTGCGAAGCAAGACATCTCGTGCTCATCGCGACAGGCGGCCACAAGGCGGAGGCCGTCGCGGCGGCCGTCGAAGGTCCGCTCACCGCAAGCTGCCCCGCATCTGTCCTCCAGCTCCATCCGCACGTCACGGCCGTGATCGACGAAGCGGCGGCCGGTCAGCTCAAGAACGTTGAGTTCTATCGATACGCCCTGAAACACAAACCGGCCCAACAGAAATACTGAGCGCCGCCTCAGTCCAGGAACATACGTATCTCGGCGTGAACATCGGGACCGTTGACGGTAAACGTGGCGCCACACCGGCGCAGCACACCGATCGCTGCGACGTTTGAGCTTGTCGTTTCGGCCACGATGGCTCGCGCCCCGGTGGGCGCTGCCTCGTCGAGAAGCAACCGAAGGGCGGCCACACCGATCCCCTGGCCGCGCGCTGACTTGCCCAGCCACATACCCGTCTCCAAGGTGTCCTTGTCGCGACGGGCCATCCGGATCATTCCGACGACGTCGCCATTGGAGAGGACGGCGTACATGCGGGTGCGCGTCGGCCCGTCGAGCCCTGCCTGATGAGAACGGTAGAAGGCGCAGAACGCGTCCATGCGCGGCTCCGACCAGCCTGGCGGCGCCTCGACCGGTGGCATCACCTCGTCCGGCTGTGCCTCCGCTACCGCCACAGACAACAACCGTTGCAGCAGTCGCTCATCGACCGGCGTCAACCGGACAATGCACATGCAAGGCCCTTCGCCACCTCAGTCCAGGAAGCCGTGCAACAGAGCAGCGGACCCCGCGACGTGCGCCCGCATGGCTTCCGCAGCGCCCTCACTGTCTGCAGCGAGGATCGCCACGACGATCGCCTCGTGTTGTTCGTCGGAGTGCGCGATATTGCGCGCCAGCAACGGAATCTGGTCAAGTAACGCGTTCAGCCGCATCCGGTTCTCGGCGACCAGAGGCACCAGCGACGGCGAGCCTGCTGCCTCTGCGATCGCCAGATGCAGGCGCGAGTCCAGCCGCCGGTAGTCGTCGGGTGGCGCGCCGCGAACGTCGGCCAGCCTAGACCACAGCACTTCGCGCTCGGCTGCGGTCAAAGTGCGGCTGGCCGCCATTCGGGCCGCCCCGACCTCGAGGATCTCGCGGAGGCGCAGCGCGTCATCGATCTCCGCACGGTTCACATCGGAACTGTCGCCGGTGTGTCTCGGCAGCTCGTCGGCCAAGAACGTGCCGCCGTAACGGCCGCGCCGCGCGACCAGGTATCCGGCGTCGGCCAGCGACTTGATGGCCTCCCGGACGGTGTCGCGGCTGACGCCGAGCCGGGCCGCGAGTTCGCGTTCGGGCGGAAGGGATTCGCCCGGCGCCAGCACGCCCAGCCGGATGGTCTGCAGCAGCCTTTCGACGGTGTCCTCGAACGGGTTCCCGGGCCGCACCGGGCGCAGCAATGCCTCACTCGCGAGCGGAACGTCCGGGTCTGCCGTCATGGTCTTACAGCGGAGTGACGTAGTGGCCGCTGATGCCACCGTCGACCAGGAAGGTCGCGCCGGTGATGAACGACGAGTCGTCGCTGGCCAGGAACGCCACCGCGGCGGCCAGTTCCTCCGGCTCGGCGAACCGGCCCATCGGCACGTGCACCAACCGCCGCGCGGCACGCTCAGGATCCTTGGCGAACAGCTCCTGCAACAGCGGCGTGTTGACCGGGCCCGGGCACAGCGCGTTGACGCGAATTCCGCTGCGCGCGTACTGAACCCCGAGTTCCCGAGACATTGCCAACACGCCGCCCTTCGAGGCGGTGTAGGAGATCTGCGAGGTCGCCGAGCCCATCACCGCGACGAACGAGGCGGTGTTGATGATCGAACCCTTCTTCGCAAGCACCATGTGACGCAGCGCCGCCCGGCAGGACAAATACACCGACTTGAGGTTGATGTCCTGTACCTTCTGCCACGCGGGCAGCTCGGTGGTCTCGATGACATCGTCGTCGGGCGGCGAGATGCCGGCGTTGTTGAACGCGATGTCGACAGCGCCGTATGTGTCGGCGGCGGTGTCGAACAGGTTGTTGACGGCCGCCTCGTCCGAGACGTCAACGGGCACAAACAACCCGTCCAGTTCGTCGGCCGCGGCCTTGCCCGCCGTCGGGTCGATGTCGCCGATCACGATCGTCGCACCCTCGGCGTGCATTCGCTGCGCTGTGGCCAGACCGATGCCCCCGGCGCCGCCGGTGATCACCGCGACCCTGCCGGCGAGTCGTTGGGTCAAATCCATCAGGCTTCTCCGATCGCGTAGAAGACGTTCTTGGTTTCGGTAAAGGACAGCGGCGCGTCGGGGCCCAGTTCACGGCCCAGTCCCGACTGCTTGAACCCGCCGAACGGCGTGTTGTAACGCACCGACGAGTGCGAATTGACCGACAGATTGCCCGATTCCACGGCGCGCGACACCCGCAGCGCGCGGGACAGGTTGTCGGTCCAGATGGATCCGGACAGCCCGTAGGGCGTGTCGTTGGCCAGCGCGATGGCGTCGGCCTCGTCGTCGAACGGCAGCACCGTCACCACCGGGCCGAAGATCTCCTCGGTGACGGTGCGGTCGGTGCGCGACGGCGTCAGCACGGTCGGCGGGAACCAGTAGCCGGGCCCGGACGGGGCGTCGCCACGGAACGCGACCGGCGCGTCGTCGGGCACGTAGGACGCCACCGTGTCCCAGTGCGACTTCGAGACCAGCGGACCCATCTCGGTGTCCATGGATCTCGGATCGCCGACCACGACACCCTTGACAGCCGGCTCGAGAAGCTCCATGAACCGGTCGTAGACGCTGCGCTGCACCAGGATTCGGCTGCGCGCGCAGCAGTCCTGGCCGGCGTTGTCGAACACGCCGTACGGCGCGGTCGCTGCCGCCTTCTCCAGGTCACAGTCGTCGAATACGATATTGGCGCTCTTGCCGCCGAGTTCCAGGGTGACCCGCTTGACCTGTGCGGCGGCGCCCGCCATCACCCGCGTACCGACCTCAGTGGATCCGGTGAACACAAGTTTGCGGACATCGGGGTGGGTGACGAAGCGCTCCCCCACCACCGACCCCTTGCCGGGCAAAACCTGAAACAGATCTGCAGGCAGGCCCGCGTCGACAGCGAGCTCGCCGAGTCGGACAGTGGTCAGCGGCGTCCACTCCGCCGGTTTGACCAGCACCGCGTTGCCTGCCGCCAACGCAGGTGCGAACCCCCACGATGCGATCGTCATCGGGAAGTTCCACGGGGTGATCACGCCGACGACTCCGAGCGGCTCGTTGAACGTGACATCCAGGCCGCCCGCCACTGGAATCTGCTTGCCGGACAATCGCTCCGGGGTCGCCGAGTAGTACTGCAGCACATCCCGGACGTGGCCGGCCTCCCACTCCGCGTTGCTGACCGGATGCCCGGAGTTGGCGACCTCCAGCTCTGCCAGCTCGTGCACATGCGCGTCGACGGTCGCGGCGAAGGCGCGCAACGCCGCCGCCCGCTCGGCGGGCGCCAGTCGTGCCCAGTCCCGTTGTGCCTCCTTCGCGCGTGCGATCGCGTCGTCGACCCCCGCCTCGTCGGTCTGCTCGACCGTGCGCAGCAGCTCTTCAGTCGCCGGGTTGATCACATCGCTGGCGGTCACGCATTCACCTTTCCCGTCGCATAAGCCGTGGCGGCCTCAACCACCGCGGCGAACAACCGCAGGTCATCCAGTCGCTCCTCGGGATGCCACTGCACTGCCAGAACGAAACTGTCACCTGGGATTTCGACGGCCTCGATGACGCCGTCGGAATCCTGCGCGCTGACGATGAGTCCGTCGCCAAGCCGGTCGATGGCCTGATGGTGATAGCACTGGGCATCTGAGGACTCGCCGATCAGCGAGGCCAGCCTGGTGCCCGGCACGGTCCGGACCGCCGACGTCGAGAACACCGCGTTGCCCTGCTGGTGGCGGGTGTGGCCGATCACATCTGGCAGATGCTGATGCAGTGTGCCGCCCAGCGCGACATTGATCACCTGCGCCCCGCGACAGATGCCCAGCAGCGGCATGCCGCGCCTGATGGCGCCGTCGACCAACGCGAATTCCAACGCGTCGCGTTGTCGGTTGTCGGCCACCGCCTCGTCGGTGGCCGGATGCGGTTGCTGCCCATAGCCTTCGGGACCGACGTCGCGCCCGCCGGTGATGATAAGGCCGTCCAGCCCGTCCAGAATTCGCGACGCGATCTCGGCATCGACGGGCTGGGGCGGAAGCAACGCGGCGATTCCGCCCGCCACGTTGACCCCTTCGATGTAGATGGCGGGCAGAAAGCTGGCCCGCACGTCCCACACCCCGGTCTGCGCCTGTTGCAGGTAGGTCGTCAAACCGAGTACCGGCTGGGTTGTACGCGATCCGCCTACGCTTCTCGCGTCAAAGCCGTTCAAAGCAACGCACCCTTTCCCAATCGGTCACCGCGGAATTGAACGTATTGAGTTCGACGCGAGCGTTGTTCAGGTAGTGCTCGACGACGTCGTCGCCGAACGCCTCGCGTGCCACTTCGGACTTGCCGAACAACGCCGCCGCCTCGGTCAGCGTCGTCGGCAGGGTCTCCGCCCCGCTGGTGTAGGCGTTGCCCTCCAACGCTTCCGGCAGCTCGAGCTCTCGTTCGATGCCGTACAGCCCGCCCGCTATCAAAGCCGAGACGGCGAGGTACTGGTTGACGTCACCGCCGGGTGCGCGGCACTCCATCCGCATGCCGTGGCCGTGCCCGACCACACGCAGCGCGCAGGTGCGGTTGTCCATCCCCCACGCGACCGCTGTCGGCGCGAAGCTGCCTTCGACAAAACGCTTGTAGGAGTTGATGTTCGGCGCGTAGAACAGCGTCAGCTCCCGCAGCGTCGCCAGCTGACCCGCGATGAAGCTGCGGAACATGGGCGACATGCCGAGTTCGTCGTCGGCGTCCGCGAACACCGCGGCGCCGTCGTCGCCGCGTAGCGAGATGTGGATATGGCAGCTGTTGCCTTCGCGCTCGTCGAATTTCGCCATGAACGTCAGGCTCTTGCCGTGCTTGTCGGCGATCTCTTTGGCGCCGTTCTTGTAGATGGTGTGGTTGTCACACGTCAGGCGGGCGTGGTCGTAGCGGAAGGCGATCTCCTGCTGGCCGTAGTTGCACTCACCCTTGACGCCCTCGCAGTACATGCCCGCGCCTTCCATGCCGAGCCGGATGTCGCGCAGCAGCGGCTCCATCCGAGTCGACGCCAGCATCGCGTAGTCGACGTTGTAGTCGGTAGCGGGTGTCAGCCCGCGGTAGCCCTTCGCCCAGGCCTCCCGGAACCCGTCGTCGAACACCATGAATTCCAGCTCGGTGCCGACGTAGGGCACCAGGCCACGCTCGGACAGCCGCTCGATCTGGCGGTTCAGGATGCTGCGCGGCGCCTGCGTCACCGGCCTGCCGTCGGTCCACCACAGATCGGCCATCACCAGAGCGGTGCCAGGGAGCCATGGGATCAGTCGCAGCGTGGCGAAGTCGGGCGTCATCACCATGTCGCCGTAGCCCGTCTCCCAGCTCGATATGGCATAACCGTCGACGGTGTTCATGTCGACATCGACGGCAAGCAGGTAGTTGCAGCACTCGGCGCCGTGTTCAGCGACGTCGTCGACGAACAGCCGCGCCGACACCCGCTTGCCGGTCAGTCTGCCCTGCATGTCGCAGAACGCGACTATCACGGTGTCGATGTCGCCTGCGGCCACCAACGACTCCAGCTCGGATTGCGACAGCATGCCAGTCATGACGAGAAGTCAACCATTGGAAACCGCCTCACGCCTGCGTGACCTTGCACATTTACTGATTTTCCACCCTAAAGGTAGGGCATCAGACCAATAGAACTCAATTCTCTGATCCGGACTAGGCCTTCGACGCCGGGAACGCATGCCTGCCGCGAACGCTTGCCTTCCGGTTGATCCGGACATCGAACGCTTCGGAGACGTGCCACTCCCGCGACAGCATGACCGGAGTGCCGTCGCCACCGAAGTCGACCTCCTCGATATAGAGGAGCGGCTTCCCGCGCCGGACGCCGAGCACCTTTGCGGTCTGGCTGGTGCTGGCGACCGCGCGCAGCGTTGCGGTCGCGTGGTCGGCCGCATGCCCCGACGAACTCAGTAGCGCGAACAGCGATGGATCCATGTTCTGCAGATCGAAGTCGGCGCGGAGCAGTCGCGCGGGAATGCGGTCGAGCGAGTAGATCACCGGCCGATCGTCGGCCGTCCGCACCCGTTCGACCGCGAGAACGATGTCTCCCGAATCGAGTTGAAGTGGACCGTCCTCCTGGCAGCACGGCTCGAACGCCGCCTCCAGGATGCGCATCCCGGCACGGGCGCCAGCACTCTCGATCATCGCGAGGTAGCTCAGGGTCGAGTCGAGCCCGTGCGGCATGCGCCGACGCTCGGTGACATAGCTGCCCGAACCGCGACGGCGTGTGACGTATCCGGATTCCACCAGCCCACGCACCGCTTCCCGAACCGTGGCACGAGATACGTTGAACCGCTTGGCGAGTTGGCCCTCGCTCGGCAACTTGGTCCCGGGCTGCAACTGTGAACTGGTTATCTCTTCCAGCAATTCGTCACGCAGCCGGTCGGCGAGCAGAGTTCGGCCGGACACCCTGCCGAGCCTACGTCCGGCTTTCGCGGGATGCATGGGCGGCCGTCGCCTCGAGGACGCAGCGGACCTGGTCTGCAACGGAAGGCGCGCCGGGCAGCAGACCGTCGAAGATGGCGCTGCCAATGGTGTATCCCCAAGCACCGGCCTCGCAGACCGCAAGCACCCGGTCGATGCTGGCGATCGAACCCGCGACGATCACCGGGCCACTCGACCGCCGCACCACCTCACGAATCAGCGCCTCGTGATCAGCCGTCGGATGGCGGTATGCCAGCAGGTCGAGGCCGCTTACGTGATCCAGGGCGGTGAGCCGTTCGGCATCGCCCGCGATTTCGTCGATCGTGCCGAGCAGAACACTCGGATGGTCGATCACCCTGCCCGGGAACGGGCAGTAGCGCACCGCATCCGGCAGAATGCCAGCACCGTCGGAGGCGTGCGTTCCGCCGAGCACCCAGTCGACCCCCGCCATCACCGCAGAGCGCAGCGACGACAGCTCCTCCTCCTTGCTTGTCGAGACCACCTCCAACATCACCTCGAAGCCCGCGTCGTGGGCCAGCGACGTCAGCTCCCGCTGTCTCGACGCGTCCGCGCCGACGTCCTTGAAGCCGATGTAGCGCAGCCCGGTTTCGGCCAGTTCCGGAACGACCTCGGCGGCGTCTTCGACCGTTCGGTCGCCGTGGGTGAGCATGAACACGAATTCAGACATGGCAGTGCTCCTATCCCTTCATCGCGGCGTTCGCGGCGTCGGCGACGATCGACCACGCCCTTTCGTCAGACCACACGCCGAGGAGGTCGGCGAGGTCGACGATCGAGATCCGGTCCCGCAGTAGATGGGAATTGCGCAGCGCCCAGAACAGCAGGTTGTCGTCGTAGCCGACGCCTAGGTCCTGCGCCAGGGTCGGTAGACCGCTGGCGTCGCTGATCTCGTCGAACTGTTCCGGCGAGGCGAGCGCCAGCGACTTCGCGAACGCGTCCCAGTCGGAAACCACTGCCTCGACTTCGGATTGGTGTGCGAGCAGCCAGTTTCGCTTCGCGCGGTATGCGGTCCAGCATTCGTCTGCGGTCTGCGGGTCGAACTCCGCGAACGCGCGTGCCACGGCGTCGCGACTCGCCGCTTCCTCGGGTATCCGTACTTTCGCGTCCGCCGAGCGGATCGTGGCGTCGACGAGTTGCCAGACCCGCACGGCCAGCCGCGTCGCGACCGTGACCTGCATGCCGTGTGCCGCGGCCGGTCTGCCCTGACGAGTACGCGCCATCTCCATCAGATGCGAGACCGCGTGCTCGGTGCCCGATGCCGGCGCTGTCGAGCCGACGATTCCCATCGACAGTCCGCTGGCCGCCAGTAGCCGGGCCAGATCGGCGATGCCTGTGGGCTCCGCCTCACGCGCGGCGCGAGCGAGTGCGGGCAGGACGTGATTTGCGGCAAGGACGTCCTCGACGACGGCAGCGTTGTACGCCGGTCCATGACCGAGCCGGGCGGCGAGCCGCCACTCGGCCACCGCGTTCGGCACCGTCGAAAGATCGCCCACTCCAGCGAGGTTCAACCGCGACGGCGCGGCAGCCAGGATGTCGGTGTCGGCAACCAGGACGTCGGGCCACCTCGACTGGACGGTGCGTTTCGCGCCGGCAATGACGAGCACGCTGCGGTCGGCGATGAAGCCGTTGATGCTGCAGGCGGTTTGGACCGCGACGTGTTGGCTGCCGGTGCGCAGCGCGGTGATCTTCGCGATGTCGGTAAGGGTTCCGGATCCGACGGAGACCAGCAGCCGGTGCTCCCCGACCTCGGCCACCGATTGCTCGACGGTTTCCTCGTCGGCACGCACCGTCCCCGTGCCGAGCTGGATCACGCGGCAGCCGAGATGCCCGGTGAGATGATCTACGACCGCGCCCGCCGCCGTGCGGTACGGTCCGCCGTCGCTGAGGATGATCGGCTCTCGCCCGACGAATCGTTCGACACTGTCGGCAATCGCACCTTTCAATACCGACGCCCCGATGCGGACGTCGACGTTGGGCAGCCCGGCTTGACCGTCTGCGCGCAAACTCGCGAGGAGCGCTGAGGGGTCGGGAACGGTGATCACGTCGACCTCGCCGAGTTGGACGTCGGCCGAGCCGACAAGACGGGCGATGCCGCCAGCGCGGATTCGACGCCGTCGAATGCGGCAAGATAGCGGCGGTGGGCGTCCGCATAGGTCTTGGTCGCCTCGGGGTCCGGATCGATCGTAGCCGGCGCCAGCCGGACGGCAACCGATGCCTCGGTGAAGTCCGCGAAGACCCTGGCGCCAACCCCGGCGACCATGGCGGCACCGACAGCGGTGGCCTCTTGCGTCAGCACGCGGCGCACCGGCCTGCCGAGCACGCTCGCCTTGATTGTCGCCCACAGGTTGTCACGCGCACCACCGCCGACGATGCGCACTT
This sequence comes from uncultured Actinomycetota bacterium, assembly GCA_963698965.1. Taxonomy (GTDB): domain Bacteria; phylum Actinomycetota; class Actinomycetes; order Mycobacteriales; family Mycobacteriaceae; genus Mycobacterium. The sequence goes on along the minus strand of CAVOSY010000029.1, from coordinate 336,237 downwards.
CGCCTCGACCGAGACCGAGTGCGTCCAGTCGATCGACGATGTCGCGCAACGCAAATGCGCAGCCTTCGAGCACCGCCCGCGCGACGTGTGCCGGCGTGTGGTTCATCGCGAGACCGAGCAGCCCACCACGCATCCGGTCGTTCCAGCGCGGCGCCGTTGCCCCCGACAGCGCGGGCAGGAACAGCACGCCTTCGCTGCCCGGTGGGGCGTTCAACGCCAACGGGAACACCTCGGCCTGCGTCATACCGAGCAGCCCGGCGAGCCAGAGTGTGCTTCCACCGCTGACGAATCCGGGATTCTCGATCAGCCATGCGCCGGGTACCGCGTGGCCATGCGTCTCGACGAGACCGAGCGGATCGCGCACGGGTGCCGCGGCCACCGTCGTCACCGGTTCGGCCGTGCCGGTGACGTCGACGACGACGCCCGCCTCGATGGCGCCCGCGCCCACCGACGCGGCGTGTTCGTCACCCGTGCCGACGACGACCGCACAGTTTGCCGGTAGACCGAACTCCGAGGCCACGTGCGGCAACAGGGTGCCGACCACCTCGGTCGACGGGCGCACCGGAGCGAACATCGACGGATCCAGTTGCGCTGCAGTGCAAAGGGATTCGTCGAAATCACCGCGGGTGACGTCGTACACCATCGTGGACGACGCGTTCGCGGCGTCCTGGGCGTGCGAGCCGGTCAGGTGGTGCAGCAGATACGAGCCGACCGGCGCGAGCGTCGCCGTGCGCTGCCAGACCGGGGGTTCGTGATCGCGGATCCACATCATCTTCGGCGCGCTGTGCGAAGCGTCGGCCACCAGACCCGTTCTCTCGGCCAGCGTGTCCTCCCCTGCCGCGGCGACCAGACGGTCGCACTGTTCAGTGGCGCGTTTGTCCAGCCAGATGATGGCCGGGCGCAGCGCCTTGCCGTCGGCATCGCACGCGACGACACCGTCGACCTGACTGCCTAGACCCATCGCCACGATCCGCGTCGGTTCGATGTCCGCGGTCGCCGCGCGGACGGCGTCACGCAGTGCGGTGCAATAGGTTTGCGGATCCTGTTCGGCCCACCCGTCGTGCTGGTGCGTCATGCTCAGGGCGGCCGAACCGGTGGCCACGACGTCGCCACCCTCGTCGACGAGGACGACCTTGATGCTCTGCGAGCCGACGTCGACCCCCAGGACCAGAGACACGGCTTTCCCTCAGCTCACGGCGAGCGAGTCGGGGTGTCCTCGGCCGTGATCTCGGTCGCGGACATCGCGCCGTAGCCCTCCTTTTCCAAGTTCACGCCGTACTGCCCCTGCGAGAGCGCGAATTCCTCCTCCGGCGACAACACCAGCTTTTTCCGCCCGGCAATCGCGAAGTAGAGCAATCCGGCGACAAAGTAGATGAGCGTGCCGTAGACACCCGGCCGGTAGTCCTCGTTGAGGAACAGGGAGACCAGCGCGACAAGTGCGATGGCACCCGCGATCGCTGCACCCCAGACACCCACCGGACTGCGGTACGGCCGTTCGATATTCGGCAACCTGCGGCGCAGCATGATGAACGCCGTGCACTGCATGAAATACGAGATCACGGCGCCGAACACCGCCATGTACAGCAGCGCCCCGACGATCTTGCCCGCCAGTGCGTTCTGGCTCTGCCCGAGGAAGTAGATGAGCAGCGCGAGGACGTACCCGACGACTGCGCCGGCGATCAGCGCGACATAAGGCGTGTTCCTGGTCGGGTGCGTGATCGACAGACTCTGCGGGAAATACCCTGCGCGCGAAAGCGAATACGTGTTGCGGCCGTACGCGTAGATGATCGTGAAGAAACTCGCGATCAGGCCTATCAAGCCCACCAGCGCGAGCAGAGATGCCGCCGTGCCTTCCCCGAACACCGCCTTGAAGCCGTCGAACAACGGGGTCGCCGAGGTACCGATGGCCGCGGCTCCGCCGCCGACGCCGGTGTTCAGGAACAGGGTGAGAACGGCGAACAGGACCAGCGTGTTGAGACCCCAGATCGTCGCGCGAGGGATGTCCCGCTTCGGATCATGCGACTCCTCGGCTGCGAGCGGCAATTCCTCGATCGCCAGGTAGAACCAGATCGCGAAGGGCAGTGCGGGGAAGATCCCGGCGATGCCCTTGGGGAGGAAGCTGCTGCCGCTGCCCTCCGGTGGGATGTTGGTCAACAAGCTGGCGTCGAATGACCCCGTGAACAGCACGGCAAGGAAGAAGAACCCGAGGATGCCGAGCGCCGCCGCCGTGATCACCACAGTGAACCGCATGGTGATCTCGATGCCGAGGATGTTGATCCCCACGAAGACGATGTAGTAGATCGCCCACCAGAGAACAGGGCTGTTCCACCAACCGTCGGCCCCAGTCAGGTCGAAAACGATGTCGTGCGAGAGGAACCCCATCGCGCCGACGACAACCGCCGGTGTGATCACGTATTCCATGTTCTCGGCAAGGCCGGTGATGAATCCGCCCCACGGGCCCATCGCCGACCGTGAGAAGGAATAGGCACCGCCGGTGTGCGGCAGTGCAGGCGACATCTCGGCGATGCTGTAGCACAGGCCGTAATACATGACCGTGATGACGATGCCCGCGATCAGCAGGCCGCCGAAGCCGCCTGCGTCGAGGCCGAGGTTCCAGCCGTAGAAATCTCCCGAGATGACCGCGCCGACACCGAGCGCCCAAAGCGACCAGAAGGCGGCGTGACGGCGCAGCTTGCGCCGTTCGAAATAGCCGTGTTCCGCGTCCCGATAGGTGACCGATCCGACTGTCCGCCTGTTATCCGCCATGGCGCCCTCCTTGGCTATTTGGCGCAAGTTGTCAGACAACTTGGACAATAATGAGGCGGAAAACGCACGTCAATATCGGAACGGAGACAGTTCGGAAACACTTGAAAGGCCAGCTAGTCGGCCCGCTGGGCACCCAGCGGGAAAGTTTTACGCTGTCGTCATCCCCAAAGGTAGGACACCAGACCAATAGAGGCCTATTGTCCCTAGGGAACCTGCGCTGTCCGATCCCCAAAGGAGAACCGCCGTGCCAGAGGGCCATGAGCATTTGACTGACGACGAGCGGCACCTCGCCAAGCTCGGCTACGTGCAGGAGTTGCAGCGATCCTGGTCGGGCTTCTCCAACTTCGCCATCTCGTTCTCGATCATCTCGATCCTGGCGGGCTGCTTCACCTCGTTCGGCCTCGGCTGGAACAACGGCGGCCCCGTGGCGATCGCCTGGGGCTGGCCCCTCGTCTCGATCTTCATCCTGATCATCGGCCTGTGTATGTCGGAGCTGGTCTCGGCGTTCCCGACCTCGGGTGGAATCTATTGGTGGGCAAGCAAGCTCGGCGGCGTCAAGGCAGGGTTCTACACCGGCTGGCTGAACCTGATCGGGCTGATCGCCATCCTGGCGTCGGTCGCGTACGGCTGCGCGACGTTCCTGGACCTGACGCTGGGCACGTTCAGTGAGACCTGGCTCAACGGCTACAGCCTGACGCGGACCTTCGTGCTGTTCGTCATCATCCTGGCGGTGTCGGCCATCATCAACATCTTTTCGTCCCACCTGCTGGCCGTCATCAACAACATCTCGGTGTGGTGGCACGTGGCGGGCGCCGCGGCTGTCATCGTGATCCTGTGGGCCATTCCCGCGCAGCACGCCAGCTTCAGCGACGTGTTCGCCAAGACGATCAACAACAGCGGCATGTTCGGCGGCTCGACGTCCGGCTGGGGCTTCCTGCTGTTCGTACTGCCGATTGCAGCGATCCTGACGCAGTACACGATCACCGGCTATGACGCGTCGGCGCACCTTTCCGAGGAGACCAAGAGCGCGGCCAACGCGGCCGCCAAGGGCATCTGGCAGTCGATCTTCTACTCGGCCATCGGCGGCTGGGTCCTGTTGCTGTCCTTCCTGTTCGCCGTCCAGGACGCTGACGGGGTGTCGAAGGGCGGCGGCGCGGTGGTGACCATCTTCACCCAGGCGATGAGCTCCAGGTGGGTGGCGCTGATCCTGTTCATCTCCACCGCGGGACAGTTCTTCTGCACCACGGCTTGCCAGACGAGCGCATCGCGAATGCTGTTCGCGTTCAGCCGCGACCGCGCCGTGCCCGGTCACCAGTTGTGGTCGTCGCTGAGCTCGAAGAGGGTGCCTGCGAACGGCGTCATGGTGACAGCGGTCTTTGCGGCGATCATCACGCTCCCCGCGCTCGTCGAGGTGGACATCAACGGCGCACCGGTGCCCGTCGCGTTCTTCGCGGTGGTGTCGATCGGCGTCGTCGGTCTGTATCTGTGCTTCGCGGTGCCGATCTACTACCGGTGGAAGGCAGGCGACTCGTTCCCACAGGGCAGCTGGAACCTTGGCACACACTGGAAGTGGATGGCACCGGTCGCGATCATCGAGATCATCATCACCTCGATCGTCGCCATGTTCCCGACGTCGTCGGGCGGCGTTCCGTGGAACACCGGTGTCTTCGAGTGGAAATTCGTCAACTACACCCCGCTCCTGGTCGGCGCTGTGCTGATCCTGCTGTGGATCTACTGGCACGCGTCGGTGAAGAACTGGTTCACTGGGCCGATCAAGCAGGTCGACGAAACCGGCGAGCAGTTGGAGGGCGTGTCGTAGCCTCCCGCTTGGAGGTTTAGCGATTACCCCCAGCGGGTAGGGTCGGCTGAGTGTGCGGAGCCACCGGCGAGGTGCGTCTTGACGGCCAAACGCCTGACGTAGCCGCGGTCTCGGCGATGGTGGGGGCGATGACGCCACGCGGCCCTGACGCGGCTGGCGTGTGGTCGCAGGGCCGCGTCGCACTGGGCCACCGTCGCCTGAGGATCATCGATCTGTCCGAGGCAGGCGCGCAGCCGATGGTCGACTCGGACCTGGGGCTGGCCGTCTGCTGGAACGGCTGCATATACAACTACAAGCAGCTGCGGCGCGAACTGGGCGAGCTCGGCTACCGGTTCTTCTCGCACAGCGACACTGAGGTGCTGCTGAAGGCCTACCACCAGTGGGGTGACCGATTCGTCGACCGCCTCTACGGGATGTTCGCGTTCGCGATCGTCGAGCGGGACAGCGGCCGGGTGCTGCTCGGCCGTGACCGGCTGGGCATCAAGCCGCTGTACCTGACCGAGAGCCCGTCTCGCATCCGCTTCGCGTCGTCACTGCCTGCGCTGCTCGCCGGCGGGGACGTCGACACCCGCATCGACCCGGGCGCGCTGCACCATTACCTGTCATTCCACTCGGTCGTCCCGCCGCCGCGGACGATCCTGCGCGGCGTCACCAAGGTGCCGCCCGCGTCTCTGGTGGCGATCGAACCCGACGGCCGCACCACGACCACCACGTATTGGGAGCCCGACTTCACCCCGCGCCGTGACAGGGCCGACTGGTCCGAACGTGATTGGGAGGATGCGGTTCTCGAGGCTCTGCGGGTGGCCGTCGATCGCCGACTGGTCGCCGACGTGCCCGTCGGCTGTCTGCTGTCGGGTGGCGTCGACTCGAGCCTGATCGTCGGGCTGCTCGCCGAGGCGGGCCAACACGGCCTGGCGACGTTCTCGATCGGCTTCGAGTCGGTCGGTGGCGTCAAGGGCGACGAGTTCAAGTACTCCGACATCATCGCCGAGCGGTTCGAAACCGACCACCACCAGATCCGCATCGGCACCGACCGGATGCTGCCCGCGCTCGACGGTGCGATCGGCGCGATGAGCGAGCCGATGGTCAGCCACGACTGCGTCGCGTTCTATCTGCTCAGCCAGGAGGTCGCCAAACACGTGAAGGTGGTGCAGTCCGGGCAGGGCGCCGACGAGGTCTTCGCGGGCTACCACTGGTATCCCCCGATGGGTGAACCGGCCGCCGCCTCCGTGGAGGGCTCGGTGGCCAGCTACCGCCAAGCGTTCTTCGACAGGGACAGCGCGGGCGTCGGTGAGCTCGTCACACCGGCGTACCTGCTCGACGGTGATCCCAGCGGGCAGTTCGTCACCGAGCACTTCGCCCGCGCGGGCGCGGCAACCGGCGTCGACCGCGCGCTGCGGCTCGACACGACCGTGATGCTGGTGGACGACCCGGTGAAGCGCGTCGACAACATGACGATGGCGTGGGGTCTGGAGGGCCGGGTGCCCTTCCTCGACCACGAGCTGGTCGAACTGGCCGCCACCTGCCCGCCGGAGCTCAAGACGGCGCATCACGGCAAGGGCGTGCTCAAGCAGGCCGCACGCAGGGTGATCCCGGCCGACGTCATCGATCGCCCGAAGGGCTACTTCCCTGTGCCCGCACTGACCCACCTGGAAGGTCCCTACCTCGACCTCGTCCGTGACGCGCTGTACGCCCCGGCCGCCAAGGAGCGCGGCCTGTTCCGCCCCGAAGCGGTCGATCGGCTGCTGGCGGACCCCAACGGCCGCCTTACTCCGCTCCGCGGCAACGAGCTCTGGCAGATCGCCCTGCTGGAACTGTGGCTTCAGCGTCACGGCATCACCGGAGCCGCGGCATGACCGCCGGAGCCGGTCGGCCGGCGACATCCAGCCTCGTCAATCCCCGCGAGGATCACCCCGAGGCCATCACGCTCGGCCTGCACGACGCGTCGCCTCAGCACATGGTCGACGCGATGGCCGATGACGTAGTCCTCGAACTCGGTTGGGGCCGACTGATTTTCGGCCAGACGTTCGCCGATCCGGACAAGCTCGCGGAGGTGTTGCGCCAGGAAGGGCAGGGCCGCCGCGACATCTGCATGTACGCCCGCGAGCCACAGGTGCTCGTCGCCCTTGCGCCTGCCGAACTGTTCATCGACCCGAGCCACACCTATCGGCTGCGGTTCTCCGACGATGATTCGGACGCGTCACCCGCCGGGTTCACGGTGCGCACGCTCGAGAGCGCAGATGACGCCGACGCGATGAACCGGGTGTACCTGCGCTGCGGGATGGTGTCCGCCCCGGTCGACGTCATCTGGGACAACCATCTTCATCGCAACCCCGTCGACTACCTTGTCGCGGTCCGCGACGACGACGGCACGGTCGTCGGCACGGTGACCGGCGTCGACCACAAGCGACTGTTCTCCGACCCCGAGAACGGCTCGAGCCTGTGGACCCTGGCCGTCGACCCGACGTCGAGCCTGCCCGGCGTCGGCGCTGCGTTGACACTCGCGCTCGCCGCGATTTACCGGGACCGGCGGCGGGCCTACATGGACTTGTCGGTGGCGCACGACAACGCCGCTGCGATCGCGCTCTACGAGAAGCTGGGATTCGCACGTGTGCCGGTGATGGCGGTAAAGCGCAAGAACGCGATCAACGAACCGTTGTTCACTCACCCGCCGGAGACGGTCGACGACCTCAATCCGTACGCGCGCATCATCGCCGACGAGGCCATGCGCCGCGGCATCTGGGTGGAGGTGCTCGATGCCGAGGCGGGCGAGATGCGTCTGTCACACGGCGGTCGCAGCGTCATCACCCGAGAGTCGTTGTCGGAGTTCACATCCGCTGTGGCGATGGCCCGCTGCGACGACAAGCGCCTGACCCGTCGCCTCGTCGCCGAGGCCGGAATCGCCGTCCCGAAGGGCCGGCTGGCCACCTTCGACGACGAGGACTACGCGTTCCTCGACGAGGTGGGCGACGTCGTGGTCAAGCCGACCCGCGGTGAACAGGGCAAGGGCATCACGGTCGGCGTCGACAATCCCGACGAACTCGACGCGGCACTGGCGCGGGCTCGCGAGCAGCATCCCGACGTTCTCATCGAGCAGCGCGCGGCGGGCGACGACCTGCGGTTGGTCGTCATCGACCACAAGGTGGTGGCCGCCGCACTGCGACGGCCCGCGGAAGTCGTCGGGACCGGACACCACACCGTTCGCGAGCTGATCGACGCCCAGAGCCGGCGCCGATCGGCAGCTACCGGCGGTGAATCACGGATTCCCGTCGACGACATCACCGAAGCCACGGTCAGAGAGGCCGGCTGGTCGTTCAGCGACGTCTTACCGGAAGGCACACGGTTGCGGGTGCGTCGCACCGCAAACCTGCATCAGGGCGGCACCATCCATGACGTCACCGCCGAGGTGAATACGGAGTTGTGCGCGGTGGCGGTGACGGCAGCGGAAGCCATCGGCATCCCGGTGACGGGTATCGACCTTCTCGTCCCGGACGTCGCGGCGACCGACTACGTGTTCATCGAGGCCAATGAGCGCCCGGGCCTGGCCAACCACGAGCCGCAGCCCACCGCACAGGCTTTCGTCGACTTCCTGTTCCCACAGAATCCGGGCCTGCCACAGGCGTGGACGCCGGACCAGCCGCCTCAGTAGCCGCTACCAGGTGCTGGTGCGCATCACGATCTCGGCGGCCAGTTGCGCGGTGGACTCCTGCGCGTTGCGCCTGCCGAGCAAATCGACCAGGCGGAAATCGCCGTACACGTAACGCTGGCTGGCCTTCGCGACCGCCCGCGCAGCGGGCGTGCTGACCAGGGCGGTCGTATTCATCTCGACCGGCGGGCAGTGTTCGTCGCGGATCACCCCGGTCAGGTCGGCAACGCGCGGATGGCCGCGGTCGATCACCACCAACCCGATGAACCGGTCCAGCCGCGTGGCGGCCAGCTCCCAGGCCAGTTCGCCGCCGATGCGGTCGCCGACCAGCAGCGCCCACCGCACGTCGAGCGCGTCGAGGATGCCGACCACCGATTTGGCGGTCAGCCGGGGGTCGGGACCGATCACGATGGTCCGCAGCGACGCGGTGTGCAGCCGCTGACAAATCGCGTCATAGGCGGACGGCGCGTGGTGCGCCGCGCCGAGCACCACCACGACGGAGCCCTTGTCGGGGCCCGCCACCTCGACGGGCACGGGAAACCCGTCGACGGTAACCATGGTGGAAGGCATTTGGCCACGCTACAGCGACTCGCCCTGTTGGCGGGCGGATTTTCATGCTGTTAACCCTGCGGTCAGGCCGTTTGTGCGCGGTCGGCCTGCTTGGCCACGATGTCCAGAAACGTTTGCGGCAGCGCGGCTTTGACGGGGATGGACGGATTCGGCGTGGGAAACGCGATGCCGAACACCGCCATCCTGCCGATGTTCTCGAACGCGAAGTAAACACTGCTCTCGACATCGTTGAGTCGCATCGTTTGCTGGTAAACGAGGGTGTCGGGGCGCGCTGTCTGCAATCGGATCGTGGTCATCGGAATGCCGGGCGTCGACGAGTCGAAGAACGTTTGGAAATACGCGCAGCGCTCGGCGGTGGCGGAAAGCCTTTCGAGGTCCAGCGGCCACGTCAACACCGTCATCACGATCCGTGCGCCGTCGTACGCCACGAGATATTCCGCCGCGCTGCCGGGACCGCGCTCGGCAGAGTCGGCAATGGCCCGGGTGAGCCCGTCCGAGCAGCCCTCGGGGTTGGACAGCATGGTAGGCCGGCCGCCGGCACCGTCCGGCTGGCCGGGCGGCCCGTTGATCCGGTCGTACTGCACGTCCGGCGGGAAGTCTGCCGCCGTCAGCACCACCCTCTCCAGCTTGGCGCCGGGCCAGGTCGCGGTGCCGGAGATCGCGTGCGCGCAGGCGGTGAGCACCGCGGCGAGCAGGATGGCCAGCGCCGCGGCCACCTGGTGCCGCCTGGTCATGAGCCCAGGCTACCTACGCGACGCGGATCGACCCGGCACACGCGGCCGCGAGTCCCGCGCACGTCAACGACACGTGTAACCGCCATCCACCGGGAGTGAGACCCCGGTGATCATCGAGGCGTCATCGCTGAGCAGGAAACAGATGGGTGCGGCGACCTCATCTTCGGTGGCCCAACGGCCCAGGGGCATCTGCTCCAGGAACTGCGGACCGACATCGGGACGTCCCCAGTACGACGCGGACATGTCGGTCATGACCACCGTCGGGTTGACGCCGTTGACGCGGATGTTGTGTTTGCCCAGTTCCAGTGCGGCCACGCGGGTGATGTTGTCGAGCGCCGCCTTCGACGATCCGTACGAAATGTGGCCTGACAACGCCACGAGACTCGCCTGACTGGAGACGTTCACGATCGACCCGCCCACCCCTCGCGCAATCATCCCGGGTGTCACGTGCTTGATGACAAGCAGGCTTCCTCGCGCGTTGACGCTGATCACCTTGTCGAACACGGCGATATCGGTGTCTTGGGGCGTCGCTATCTCACCGCCGAAACCGCCGCAATTCACCACGCCCCACAGGTCCAGACCCGACACGGCGGCACGAATTTCGTCCTCGGAAGCCAGATCGAAAGCCACCGGCTGAGCACCCGTCTCGCCGCAGAGCCCGGCCAACTTCTCGGCGTCCCGCCCACCCGCGTAGACCGTCGCGCCCAGATTGGCGAGCCGGCGCACTGTCGCGGCCCCGATGCCACCACTGGCACCCGTTACCAACACTGCGCGCCCCGCGAAATCAGCCATAACCAATGTCATACCCTGCTTCCTCGTGACGGGGAGCGACGCCGTAAGTCTCACGGTCGACGGTCTGTTACTCGACTGCGACGGTGTCCTTGTCGACTCGCACAACGCGGCGGCCGTTGCCTGGAATCTGTGGGCGAAGCGCTGGGCACCGGGTTTCGACTTTCACCGCGACGTCGAGCACGGCAGGCGAATTGCGGACCTCGTCGCCGAATTGATAAGCAGCCCAAGCGATGTCACCGCGGCGACCGCTGATCTGATCCAGCAGGAACTGGACCACGCCGCAGACGTGGTGGCGATACCGGGCGCACGCCAACTGCTCGACGAGTTGCCTCAGGGAACGTGGGCGGTCGTCACGTCCGGCGGCCGTGCCATCGCCACCGCACGCATGGCATCGGCCGGCCTCGTCCCCGCGGACGTCCTGGTCACAAGCGAAGACGTCGAACGCGGGAAACCGTTCCCGGACCCCTACCGGCTCGCCGCGCAGCGCCTTGGCGTGCCTCCCGAACGTTGTGCGGTGTTCGAGGACGCTCCCGCCGGCATCGCGGCAGCACGTGCCGCAGGTGTCGAAACCATCATCGGCGTCGGCCCGATCGCCGCCACCGAAAGTGTCACCGTGGCCGTCGCTGACTTGCGCGGCGTCCGCTTCGATGGACAATGTCTGCGAATCGAGTAGGTCAGCAGCTGGACTTGTACGCCGCCGCCCCGCCTTCGCCGGCGAGGTTGTCCGGCGTGATGACCGTGAAGCCGGTCTGCACCTTCTTCGTGTTCTGGCCGCCACCGAGAGCGGTGACCGCCTCGTCGACACCGAACTTGCCGATGATGCCCGGCTCCTGCGCGACGAGCGCCTGAACGGTGCCGTCCCGCAGTGCCTGGATCTGATTCGGGCCCGCGTCGAAACCGACGATCTTCACCTGGCCGCTCTTGCCTGCCTGCTTCACACCGGTGGCGGAGCCCTCGGCGGAGAACAGGTTCGCGGCAAAGACGCCGATGAGGTCGGGATCCTTCTGCAGCTGGGCCCCGATGAGTTGTGCTGCGGTCGCAGGGTCGTCGTGGCTGTACTGCACGCCGACGTAGGTGAACTTGCCGTCGGCCTTGACGGCGTCCTCGAAGCCCTTGGTGCGCGCGTCGGTCGTCGAGATGCCTGGATCTACGCCCATCACCATGACCTTGCCGCCCTCGGGGTGCAGTTGCTTGATCGCGTCGAAGGCCGCCTTGCCACCGCCCTCGTTGTCGCTGGCGATCGCGGATACCGCATAGGACGGGTCGTTCGTCGTGGTGTCGACCAGCACCACCTTGATCCCGGCGGCGGCCGCCTGCTGCAGCGGCTGCTGCATGGCCTGGACGTCGGTTGGCGCGACCAGCAGCGCATCCGGCCGGCCCGCGACGATCGAGTCGAGGATCGGCTTCTGCAGCGTCGGATCGAACTTCTGCGGGCCTTGCGTGTTGACCGTGACGCCGAGCTTGGCCGCCTCCTCCTGCGCGCCGCACTGCATGGTGATGTAGAACTGGTCGCCGATCACACCCTGCAGGAACTGGATGTTGTAGTTCTTGCTGGCCTTCGACGGAGCGGTAACGGTGGTCGCTGCCGCCTCGGACGGCGCGGGCGTGGCCCCGTTCGACGTCCCGCCGGAGCCGCTCGACTGCGGTTTCGAGGACGTGCAGGCCGCCATCGGCAGCGTGAGCACTACGACCCCAACTGCACCCGCGACCAGCATTACGCGCTTACGGTTCACTGGCTTTCCTTTCCTTTCGATCCTTTCGACCCTTTGCGACTGAAAATGCCCCGGGACCGCGCACTGCGCATCGCTGCGGCGCGACGGGTTTGGTCGACGTAGACGGCGGCGACGAGCACCGAGCCGACCGCGACGCCCTGCCAGAAGGGTTGGACGCCGATGATGACGAAGCCCGACTGCAGCACGGCGGGGATGAACAGGCCGACGACGGTGCCGAAGATCGTGCCGAACCCGCCGAAGATGGACGTGCCGCCGATGACAACCGCGGCGATGACGTTGAGGTTGGTCAACGATTGCCCGGCGATCGTCGTCGTGCCGTACTGAGCGAGCGAGAGCAGCGCGCCGAGTCCGGCCAGGGTTCCCGCCAGCGCGTACACGAGCACCAGATGCCGCGTCACCTTGACGCCGGTACGACGGGCGGCCTCCTCATTGCTGCCGATGGCATACGTGTAGCGGCCGAACCTGGTCTTGTGCAGCAGGATGCCGCCGAGAACGAGAACCACCAGCGCAACAAACGGCAGGCCGGGGATGCCCAATACCTTTGTGTAGGCGCTGAAGTCGGTCAGTTCGCTGGGGACCGAGCGGATGTCGATGCCGCCGGTGATCACCTGCGCAAGTCCCAGCGCCACCGACAGCGTGCCGAGGGTCACGATCAGTGGGGGCACCTTGGCCATGGCGACCAGCACGCCGTTGACGACGCCCCACGCCATGCCGCTGAGGATCGCAGCAACGAGCCCGACGGCGGCCACACCAATTCCGCTGCCGCCCATCGCCTCCATCACTTTGGCTGCGACAACGGACGAGAACACCAAGACCGAGCCGACGGACAGATCGATGCCCGAGGTGATGATCACGAACGTCATCCCGACCCCGATCACGGCCCAGACCGCGACGTTCTGCGAGATAAGCGAGAAGTTTCCCGTGGACAGGAAACGGTCGCCGGCGATGAGGGTGAAGAACAGGCAGATGACGATCAGGACCCCGAGAATCCAGAACGCCTGAAGCCCGACAACGCGTTTCAGCAGCGACTGGGTACCGTCGAACTCGTCTGCCCCTGCCGCGACGGCGGCCGGCTGGTTGGCCAAGGTGCTCATGCCGCGCCCTCCTTCACGTCGAGGGCGCCGGTCATCGCGCCCACAAGCGTCTCGACCGTCGTGCTGTGACCCGGGTAGGTGGCGACACGTCGGCCGAGCCGCAGCACCTGGATGCGGTCACACACCTCGAGCACATGCGGCATCGAATGGCTGATGAGCACGACTGCGATTCCCTTGTCGCGCACCCGCTTCACCGACTCGAGAACGTTCTTGGTCTGGACGACGCCCAGCGCGGCGGTCGGCTCGTCGAGGATGACGACCTTGTCCGCCCATGCGATGGCCCTGGCAATGGCGATGCCCTGACGCTGTCCACCGGACATCGACCCGACGGGCGAATTCAGCGATCGCACCGTCGCCCCGAGCTGCTTGAAGGACGCGGCCGCCTGGCGGCGCATCTCCTTCTCGTCCATGAAGCCGAGGTGGCCGAGAACACCTTTGCGCGGTATTTCCCTGCCCAGGAAGACGTTCTGAACGGGATTGAGATGGGGAGCCAGTGCCAGGTCCTGGTAGACCACCTCGATGCCGAGGTCGTTCGCCTGTCGCGGACTCGACAGGCGCACCGGCCTGCCCTCGAAATAGATTTCGCCCTCATCGAGCTCGAGGCTGCCCGACAACGCCTTGATAAGCGTCGACTTGCCGGCGCCGTTGTCGCCGATCAACCCGACGACCTCGCCGGGACTGATGTCGAAGTCGGCGCGGTCCAGCGCGCGGACGTGGCCGAAGCTGCGCGAGACGGCGCGCGCCTCCAGCAGTGCGGTCATGCTGTGCCTTCCTGTTCCGTGGTGGTTGGCGTGCGCTGTGGTGGCCATGTGGTGCCCGGGCGGCAGACAAGCAGCTTCACGTCGCCCTCGATGTGCCAATCCCCGCAAGCCGCCGGGACGACGAGGGTCTGGCCGCGTTCGACGTCGACGGGCTCGCTGTGTACCGCCGCCAGCGCGCCGGCGCCGGACAGCACCACCGCGACGGCGAATCCGGCGGGCACGTGGCCACCCGATGCCAGCAATTCCATGCGGAAGAACGGCGCCGCCTCCTCGGGCAGCACCTCCACCCGGCCCGCGACGTGGGCGCCGGTGTGCCGCGTCAGCGCAGCGACATCGGTTAGTGCCGTGCTGTCGACGACCGACAGCGCCACGTCGCGCGACAGACCGAGAAAGACTTCGTCGTCCGACGCCGTGGTGTTGGTGCGCTCCAGCAGAATTGACTGATCGGTGGGCTCCTGCGCCTCCACGAGGAGGATGCCCGCTCCGATGGCGTGCGGGGTTCCGCCTGGCACCAGGACGCCGTCACCGCGTCGCACCGGCACCCGGTGCATCAGCGCCAGCATCGCCTCGGCATCCTGCGTCTCTACCAGCTCCGCGAGCCGGCCCTGGCCGACCTCCTCGCGCCACCCGACCCACACCGCCGCGTCTTCGTCGGCCTCCAGGACGTACCACGCCTCCGTCTTGCCGTAAGCGCAGCCGAGGTGTTGCGAGGCGTACTCCCGGGTGGGATGCACGTGCACGGGCAGACGTTGGCCGGCATCCAAGAGCTTCACGAGCACACCCGTGTCACCCGGTTCTCCATCGTGGCGGCCGAGCCAGCCGCGAGGGTCGGCGCGAACCGCGTCACGCAGCAGCGTGCCGTCGGCCAGCCGGGCGGGCCCGAGGTTCGGCTCACCGAAGCGGGCCACCGTCGCGCCCACCCACTCCTCCGGTGAGCGGTCCCCGACCGGTGGCAGACCGCGCCAGGCGGCCAGCGCCGGCCCGCCCGCGTACCAGTGCGGTACCACGTTGGGAGGCAGGAGCTGTGGTTGCACGGTCGTCGGGCCCCTCCTCTTCTGACGGCTTCTGACGGCGCGTGTGTTACCTGGGTCACGCTGTTCCGGGCTTCTGCCGGACAGTACGCCACATTCGCGGCTATGTCACCGGTGTCAGAAAATCCGCCCATCCGGTCTGACATCGGTGACATACTGACCGCTGACCGGTCGAGACGAGAGAGGAAGCCCGATGGCGACCATGCGCGACGTTGCCCAGCGGGCGGGTGTCAGCGCGAAGACGGTCTCGCGCGTGGTCAACAACGACCGCTACGTCTCGGCCGACGTCCGCGAACGGGTGGAGCGCGCGATCGACGAACTGCAGTACGTGCCCAACATGCTCGCCGTCACCTTCCGGACCGGCCGCGACGCCGCGATCGGCGTAGCGGTGCCCGGCGTGTCCGACCCGTTCTTCGCCAGCATCATCGGTGCCGTCGAGCGCGAGGCCAGCCGACGAGGCGTCGCCGTCATCGTCACCGGCGTCGGCTGGGAGCCGTCGCACGAACAGCAGTCCATCGAAGCCGTACTGAAGCGTCAGGTGGCCGGCATGATCATCTGCCCGGTCGGCCGCGACATGTCCTACCTACGGCCGTGGCAGAAACGCACACCGCTGGTGTTCGCCGACCGGGAACCCGGCCGGTTGACCGCCGATGCCGTCCTGCAGGACGACGTCGGTGGCGGGTATGAAGCCACCCGGCATCTGATCTCGCACGGGCACCGCAGCATCGCGTTCATGGGCGACGATGCAGTGACCGGACTGCTGCGCCTGAAGGGCTGGCAGGACGCGCTGGTCGAGGCGGGACTGCCGCAGCGCGGCGATCTCACGCACGTGGGCTTCATCGACACACCGACGTTGACGGCCGCCCTGCGTCGCATGCTCGCGGCGCACGACCCGCCGACTGCAATCTTCTCGTCGAACGCGCGGTGCACCATCGCTCTCGTGTCGTCGCTGCAGGCGTTGCGCCGCAAGGATATTGGGCTGGTGGGTTTCGGCGACTTCCCGACCGCGGCCGCGTTGAGGCCCGCCATCACGGTGATCCACCAGGACGGTGACGAGATGGGGCGCTTCGCCGCCGACCGGCTTTTCGCGCGGCTGGATGCGCCCGCACGGCGGCTGCGCAGGCGGACCGTCCTGCCCGTTTCGCTCGTGACACGCACGTCGTGTGCAATGCCCGGCGAAAAGATACGCGCCGGACACCATCACGTCGTGAGCGGCGTCGGCGCGTGAGCGTCCTTCCGGCGGTGCTCCTTTCCGGTCCGCCGGCATCCGGCAAAAGCACCCTGTCGCACCTCGTCGCACGCGAGTTGCGCGCGGCGGTCATCGACCAGGATGTCGCAACCGCTCCCCTGGTGAGTGTCGTGCAACGACTGGTGGGAGCCGACGATCTCGACGACCCGCGGCTGGCCGGCCTCACCAGGGAGCCGCGCTACCGGGTGGTCCTCGACCTCGCCATCGACAACCTCGCGGCGGGAATGCCTGTGGTGTTGGTCGCCCCTTTCACCGCCGAACGCGTAGACCCGGCTGCCTGGGCTGCCACTCGCGACCGGCTGACGGCTGCCGGCGGCACAGTGGTGCTCGTCTGGCTGCACCTCGAGCCCGCCGACGTGCTGCGCCGGCTCAGAGAGCGAGATGCCCCCCGGGACGCGGCCAAACTCACCGATGAGGCCGCCTACCTCGCACGATTGGCGACGCGGTGCGTCCCGCCCGGCATTCCCCATCTCGCACTCGACGCCACCCGGCCGCCCGACTTGCTGGCCCGCGCGGTCCTCGACGCACTGCCCTCCTGACAGTCTTGCCATCGATGGCAGAGGGGTGGCAGACTGAATCGTGCCATCGATGGCACAACCCAGGGAGTCGTGGTGACCAAGAGCATTCTGCGCGACGTCGCTGCGGTCGCAGGGGTAAGCCTGCGCACCGCGTCACGCGTGCTCAATGACGACCCACGGGTCGCGGTCGACACCCGCGCGCGGGTCCAGCAGGCCATGCGCGACCTGAAGTACACACCCGACTCGATGGCACGTTCACTTCGCGCAGGAACCGACACCGCTGTTGGCATGGTCGTCGAGTCGGTGGCCGACCCGTTCTTCTCCGCGATGGTGGCCGCAGTCGAAAAGGCCGAATCGACCCACGGCAAGTCGGTACTCGTGGCATCCACACACGGCGATGCCGCCCGCGAACGCGACGTCGTGGCTCAAATGCTCTCGCGGCGGATCTGCGGCATGCTGTTGGCGCCCACCACCGGGGATCACGCCTGGCTGCACACCACCACGCCACTGGTGCAGGTCGACCGCGCAGCTCCCGGCCTCGACGCCGACGTCGTCGGCATCGACGACGAAGCCGCCGCGGCCGACGCCGTCGACCACCTCGTCGCGCACGGCCACCGTCGGATCGGGTACATCAGTGACCACCCGCTCGTGCCGACATCTCGGGCGCGGTTGGCCGGGTACCGGCGCGCCATGGCCGCCCACGCGCTCGACGTCGACGCACGGCTGGTACGCGCCGAGTGCCCGGACGCGGCGTCAGCGGCGGCAGCTGCACGAGATCTTCTGGCGGGCAACAATTCTGATCCACCGACTGCACTCTTCAGTGCGGCCACCCGGTGCTCGCTCGGCGTCGTGCCGACGCTACACGCCATCGGCCGGACGGACGTGGCGTTGGTCTGCTTCGGCGACTTCGCAATGGCGGACCTGCTGCAACCCGGGATCACGGTCGTGGACCACTCGGCCGAGGCGGTCGGCGCAGCGGCCGCCGCACGGCTGGCCGAGCGAATCGCGCAACCCGACCTGCCCGCGTCGATCGTCCACGTGCCGGTTCGGCTGATTCCCCGCGGTTCAGGAGAGATTCGCCGGTGATCGAACGAACCGCTGTCGCAGGCATCGACCTCGGCACGACGATGTCGAAAATGTTGCTGCGCACACCTTCTGGCGAACAACTGGCCCTCGTCGAGGTCCGTACACCGTGGACCACCACGCCGGACGGCGGCACCGAGTCCAGTGCCGAGTGTTTCGTCGAGCTCGCGATCGACCTGCTGCGCCGCGGCTACCAGCGAGCCGCGACGGGCGGACCGTTGCGGGTGTCCGCAGTTGCCGTTGCGGGCCTGGCCGAAAGCGGGGTTGTGCTCGACGGCTCGGGCAGGCCGCGGACTCCTGTCGTCGCGTGGTTCGACCGCCGTGGCACTGCGCAGATCGACTCGATTTCACTGCGTGACAACGACTTCGGGCCCGAGTTCGTGCGCCGCACCGGGCTGCCGTGGGACTGCCAGGCCAGCGTCGCGAAGTTGCTGTGGTTCGTCGACGGCGGCATGGCGTTCTCACCCGCCCACCGGTGGGTGAGCATGCCCGAGTACGTCGTGTACCGCCTTGGCGGCGAACTGGTGCACGAACCGTCGCTGGCATCCCGCACCGGGCTGCTCGACCAGGGCACTGGTACACCGTGGGCCGACGGCGCAGCCGAGCTCGGCCTGCCGCCCACGCTGCTGCCGGCCCGTCAACCATTCGGTGAAAGTGTCGGGAGGCTGGCGCACAACGGATTACCCGACGGGCTGCAGGGCGCCGCGCTCCTCGTCGGCGGCCACGACCATCCGGTGGCGGCAATCGGTGTCGGCGCCATCGGCCCCGGCGAATTGCTCAACTCGACCGGAACGGCCGACGTCGTCGTGCGGTCATTGCCCACGATGCTCACCGATCAGCAGCGGGAACGCCTTGTCGGCCGTGGTATCTCGGTCGGCATGCACGTGCTGCCCGGTACGAGTGCCCTCATCGGCGGCGTCCGCGGCGGCCTGTTACTGCGCCGCGTGCTCGGGCTGCTCGGTGTCACAACCGCGGGGCAGCGACAGCAGCTGGACCGCGCCGCACTCGATGTCGGGACCCTGCCGGCCGGCCTCGAGATCTCCGGAGCCGGTTCGACCGGAGACGACGTGGTCCTGCATCTGCGCGACGACGCCGACCCCGCAACCGTCTGGGCAGCCGCCACCCGTTACACGGCGCGCGAGACCCGGGTCCTCCTCGACCAGATCGAGTCCATCGTCGGCCCGCATACGCGCGCCGTTGCAAGCGGGGGCTGGACCCGGATGGCCAGCGTGCGGACAGCGAAGTCCGCCGTGATCGACCACCTGACGTTTTCCGAACTGCCCGAGCCGGTCGTCGCCGGCGCCGCGCTGCTGGCACAGCGGGCCGTCACCTCCAGCCCCGTCTAGTAGGAGAAAGCATGTCCACACCGTCCACCACGCGCTCGCTGGCCGACATCTCGACGCCCGACGGCGTCTTCTCGATCATCGCAATGGATCAACGGAACACGTTGCGGCGCATGTTCAGCGCCGTCGGCATCGACGCCACGGACGACGATCTGGTCGTGGCGAAGACCGACGTCGCGCGCGCCCTGACCCCGCTCGCCAGCGGCATCCTGTTCGATCCGACCTACGGCGTGCCCGCCATCACGGGCACCGGAGCGCTCGCGGAGACGTGCGGATTGCTGGTGGCATCCGAGCCGGCCGAGCGCGGCAAGCTCGGGGTGGAGCCGATCACGCGCCGCGACCCGGCGCTTGACTCGCGCTGGGTGCTGTCGCAGGGCGGCGACGCCAACAAGTTCTTCGCCCAGCTGCGGGCCGACCGCCCGGCACCTGCCGCCGGTGAGCCGGATCTCGTCGCGCAGTGCCTGCGGGCGGTGAGCGAGGTCGTCGCCGACTGCAGCGAGGTCGGCGTCCCATCGGTGATCGAGAACCTCGTGTACCCGTTCGAGGGCGAAGACTTCTCGGGCGGTCGCCGTGAGGACGCCATCATCGAGGCGGCGCGCGCGCTCAACGAAATCGATTGTGACCTACTGAAACTGGAATACCCCGGCTCGCCCGCCGGCTGTCGCCGCCTCGCCGAGGTGCTCGACAGGCCGTGGGCGGTGCTGTCCGCGGGCGTTCCGTTCGACGACTTCACCAAGGTGTTGCGGATCGCCTTCGACGAGGGCGGCGCCTCCGGCTTCATCGCCGGACGGTCCGTGTGGCGGGAAGCGCTGCCGCTTACCGGTATTGAGCGTCAACGGTACCTGTCCGAGGTTGCCTGCCCACGCCTGGATCGGCTGGTTGCCGTCGCCGCCGAGCGCGCCCGCCCGTACACGGACTTTTCAGCCTGAGGTACCGGCAACGACCGTCGGCCGTTGCGGTGGGCCGTTTTCCAGCAGCGCGAGTACGGCGTCCATGTCGATGTGCGCGCCCAGGAGGTCGGCCATCAGGTCGAGCTGGGCGTCACGCCTCGCAGGGACGTCGACATGGTCGGCGACAACAAATCCGGGCTTTGCGATTTCTGTCAGCCACTGGCGGCGAAAGTCGTTGTTGTCCAACAACCCATGCCAGTGTGTGCCGTAGACGTGGCCGCGGCGGATCCCGACACCGAGCCAGTCGTCCTCGGTGTGCCGCTCCAGTTGGCCGTGATGGATCTCGTAACCGTGCAGGGGACTGTCCCAGTGCCGCAGGGTCTTGTCCGGCGCGAACGCGATGTCGGCGTCGAGCAGGCCGAGGCCCTCGACGATGCCGGCCTTGGATTCCACCGGGTCGTCGATGCGCTTGCAGAGCATCTGGAAGCCGCCGCAGATGCCCAGCACCGGCTTGCCCGTTGCGGCGTGCGCGGTGACCCCGTCGGCGAGGCCGCGTTCGTGCAGCCACGCCAGGTCAGACACGGTCGCCTTGCTTCCTGGGACCACCACCACGTCGGCGTCGACGAGGTCCGCGGGATCGGTCACCCAGCGCACCAGCACGCCGGGCTCGCACGCCAGCGCCTCGACGTCGGTGGAGTTCGAAATGCGCGGCAGCCGGATCGCGGCCACTCGCAGCCAGTCGGCGCCGCGCGGCGGCTGCGGGTCGCCGACGACGCGGTGTGCGACTACCGACACCGAATCCTCGGTGTCGAGCCACAGCCCGTCGGTGTATGGGATGACGCCGTAGGTGGGCCTACCGGTCAGCTGTTGTAGTTGCGCGAGGCCCGGCGCGAGCAGGGCAGCATCGCCGCGGAATTTGTTGACCACGAACCCGGAGATGAGGCGTTGGTCGTCGGGCTCGAGAACCGCGACCGTTCCGTAGAGGTGAGCCAGCAGCCCGCCGCGGTCGATGTCGCCGACAACAACGACGGGCAGATCCGCGGCGCGGGCCAGCCCCATGTTCGCCAGATCCGTTGCCCGCAGGTTGATCTCGGCAGGAGAGCCTGCGCCTTCACAGATCACCGCGTCGAATTCGCTTCGCAGTCCCCGCAATTCGTCGACCACTACGGCGGCGAGCCAGTCCCGGTGGGTGAAGTAGTCGCCGGCGCTCACGGTGTCGACGACCTGGCCGCGCAGCACCAGCTGGGAGGTGCGGTCGCTGCCCGGCTTGAGCAGGATCGGGTTGAACCGGACGCTGGGCGCCAGTCCCGCGGCGCGGGCTTGCATGGCCTGCGCCCTGCCGATCTCGCCGCCTTCGGTCGTGACCGCCGAGTTGTTGGACATGTTCTGCGCCTTGAACGGCGCGACACGAATGCCCTTGCGGGCCAACAGCCGGCACAGCCCCGCGACGACCATCGACTTCCCGGCGTCCGACGTGGTGCCGGCCACCAGCAGCGCGCCACTCATTTTTCTCCGCCGAGCAGACGCAGAAACGTGCTATTTCGATCGGATTCGTACGTTTCTGTGTCTGCTCGCGGGAAAAGTCTCACAGCTGGGTCAGGATCTCCGCGCCGTCGTCGGTGACCACCAGCGTGTGCTCGAACTGCGCGGTCCACTTCTTGTCCTTGGTAGCGACGGTCCAGCCGTCGTCCCAGATCTCGTAGTCCAGCGCGCCGAGGTTGATCATCGGCTCGATGGTGAACGTCATACCCGGCTCGAGCACGGTGTCTACCGCAGGCTGGTCGTAGTGCAGGACCACCAGTCCGTTGTGGAACGTGGTGCCGATGCCGTGTCCGGTAAAATCGCGAACGACGTTGTAGCCGAACCGGTTTGCATAGGATTCGATGACCCTGCCGACGACGGAGAGCTGCCTGCCGGGTTTGACGGCCTTGATCGCGCGCAAGGTCGCTTCCTGGGTGCGCTCGACGAGCAGTCGGTGCTCCTCGGACACGTCGCCCGCCAGGAAGGTGGCGTTGGTGTCGCCGTGCACGCCGTCGATGTAGGCGGTGACGTCGATGTTGACGATGTCGCCGTCCTCGATGACGGTCGAGTCGGGGATGCCGTGGCAGATGATCTCGTTGAGCGACGTACAGCAGGACTTCGGGAAGCCCTTGTAGCCGAGCGTCGAGGGGTAGGCGCCGTGGTCGATCATGTACTCGTGGGCGATGCGGTCCAGTTCGTCGGTCGTGACGCCGGGTGCGACGGCCTTGCCCGCCTCGGCAAGCGCACCCGCCGCGATGCGGCCTGCGACTCGCATCTTCTCGATCACCTCGGGCGTCTGCACCCACGGTTCGCTGCCCTCTTTGGCGGTCGGCTTCCACGCGTACTCCGGAGGCGTGATCGAGCGGGGCACCGGCAGCGTCGGTGACAGCACGCCGGGGCGAAGTGCGGTGCGAACAGGCATGTCGCCAGAGTAACCGGACCGGCCCGCTAGATTTTGGTGCCATGACCATCGATGAGGTTGACGAGCAGTTCGCCGCGGGTTTCGCCGAACGGTTCGCCGATGCCTGGCGCACCCCGGATCTGGCCAAGCACGAGGCGCTGTGGAGCGACGACATCGTGCTGATCCAGCCCATGATGGGCACCCTGCGCGGCAGGCAGGCCTGCCGGGACTCGTTTCAGCGGCTGTTCGCCCTCGTACCCGACCTGCACGCCGATGTGCACCGCGTCGGGCATGGCAAGCACGAGGTGTTCATCGAATTCACGTTGAGCGGAACGTATGGCGGCAAGCCGATCGCGTGGGACGGCATCGACCGGTTCACATTCACCAATGGCCTGATCGCCGAGCGGGTTTCGTACTTCGACTCCACACCGCTGATCGGCACGCTGGTCGCGCGTCCTGCCGGGTGGGATCGGCTTGTTCGGATCGGTTCGCAGCTGTTCAGGCGCTGATCACTGGACTTCCACTGACGACAGCGCGGTGCGCACCCGCGCAGGTAGCGAGCCACCGTGGGCCAGCCAATCGTCGAGCGCGATCCGGATCGACGCCATCGCGAGTGCGCCGAGCAGCCGGGGCCGCGGGTCGTCGGGCGCCGGGGTGCCGAGCCGAGGGGCGACCAGATCCGCGATGGCGGCCTCGTATCGGAGGTAGATCTGCAGCGTCCACGCGCTGAGCACCGGCGATGACCGCGTCAACGTCGCAAGCTCGCGCACCTGCCCGCTGATCGCGTCGAAACCGTCGCCGAGATCTTCGAACGCCGCGACCACGGCCTCGCCGGCCGAGAGCGCTACGGGCTGCTGGGCGATGGCGGCCGTGATCAAGTCCAGCCAGTGCGTGGTCAGCCCCTCGGCGACGGCGTCTTCCTTGGAGCTGAAGTACCGGAAGAAGGTCGCGCGCCCGATCTCCGCGGCGTGCGCGATCTGCCCGACGGTGGCGCCTGCCAGGCCGTTCTCGGCGACAGACTGGGCCGCCGCCGCAGCGATACGGGCCCTTGTGGCCCTCTGCTTGCGCACGGTCAGGCTTTCGCGCGAATTCGGCCGTGAGACGACGTCCATGGTGAGACTATGTCTCACCATGGAGAAGATTGGCAACGATTGGGCGCCGAAAACGCTCGAAGCGTGGCGGTTCGTGCAGCAGATGCTGGCCGACGTCACCCAGACGGTGGCCGATGACGCGGTGAACGAACGCGAGCTGCTGGAGGGCCTGCGCGTCGTCGCGAAGGTGACCGGCCTGTGTACGGAGCTGTCCGTCGAGGCCGACGCCGAGCGACCGCGCTTCTTCGACATGTGCTCGGACTCCCGGATGGTCGGCGGCCCCAACCCCGACGGCAGATACCTGTTGGCGATGATCCGTGGTGACCGCACCTACCGGGTCACCGGAACGCGCGGCAGCACCGCCTATCTCGGCTTCCAGGTGCTCGCGGGCACGGGCCTCACCCCGCGACGGATGGCCGGCTACCTCAGCGATACGGACCTCAAGTCGAGCTCCGGCTCGTTCACCCTCGTGTTCTCGGCGGCCGAGCCGCCCGCCGACAGCCTTGGCGCCGCGCAGTGGGTGCCCATCCCGCCCGACGCGTCGTCGATCGTGGTGCGGGAGTACATCGGCGACGCTAGCGCAGAGGAATCCGCGACCTTGGCCATCGAATGCACGGACGCCGATCCGCTGCAACCGATTACGGACGCCGAGGCGGCCGAACAGTTCACCGCGATGGCGTGGACGATCGTCAAACTGACCACGCTTCACCGAACCATCAAGCCCGAGCTGTTGACCCAGCCCAACGAGTTGCTCACCGCGGAGGCGGCCGACCTCGGGAGCGCCGACACCACACCCGACAACCTGTACATGATCGGCACATTCGCGTTGGAGCCAGACGAGTCGCTGGTGCTGGAGTTCAGGCCGCCGGACACGCGGTACTGGAACATCACGCTGGAGAGCATCTGGCACGAATGCCTCGAGCCGGGGCACCGGCACAGCTCCGTCACCAACAAGGGGCTACGCCCGGACGCCGACGGCATCGCCCGAATCGCCATCGGCGGCAAGGACTACGGGCACGGCCATTGGCTCGACACCGGTGGTCGGCGCCGCGGCTTCCTCGTGCTGCGCTGGCTCGACAACCCTGAGGCGCCCGACGTGCGCACCACCGTCCGCCGCGGCGAGGCGACAGCGTGAGCGCCGAGCGATTCCAGCCGGACCACCTCGTCGAGCAGGCGTGTGAGTTGGCAGGCAGCGATGACTTCGGCGACGACGACACCTGGCGCGACGGGCTGGCACGGCTGTGTGACGGGCTGGTCTCTGAGGCACGGCTCAACGACCTCGGCGTCGAGATCGCCGTTCTGGACGTCATCCGGCCCCTGACCGGCCGCCTACAGATCGTCAAGTGGCGCAAGGAGAATCCCGCCGTCGCGGCCCAACCCGTCACCCGCCCGATCTTCATCGTGGGGCAGCCCCGCACCGGGACGACGATCCTGTTCGACCTGCTCGCCCAGGATCCCGCACTTCGGCCGCCGCTGACATGGGAGGTCGACAACCCGTGGCCACTGCCGCGGCCGGAGACGTATGCCACCGACCCGCGGATCGCCGAAACCCAGGCCAGCATCGAGATGTCCGAACAGATCGTCCCCGGCTTGCTGGCGTTTCATCCGATGGGCGCGTTGGTGGGTCAGGAGTGTGTGCGCATCACCGCCGGCCAGTTCTGCAGCATGATCTTCCCCGTGCAGTACCGTCTGCCCAGCTACTCCAGGTGGCTGCTGTACGAGGCCGACCATCAACCGGCATACGCCTATCATCGAATGTTTCTGCAGCACTTGCAGTCTGGTGTACCGGGGCAATGGCTGCTGAAGTCGCCTGCCCATCTGTGGCAGCTCGACGCGCTGGTGGCCGAGTACCCCGACGCGCTGATCGTGCAGACGCACCGGGACCCGCTCAACGTGATCTCGTCGATCAGCGCGCTGACCCATCACCTGCGCCACCTGGCGTCAGACGAAAGCTCGATCACGGAATGCGCGGCCCAGTCCCGTGAGGAGATCGTCGTCGGCTTGGAGCGCGGCATGAAGCTACGAGACTCGCTGTCGCAGCGCGTAGTCGACGTGCAGTTCGCCGACTTCATCCGCGACCCGTTCGCAACGATCCGGGGGGTGTATGCCGAGCTCGGCCGCGAACTCGAGCCCGTCGCCGAGCAGAACATGCGGGCATTCCTGGCGGGCCATCCGGGCGACGGCGGCGGCAGCCGGTACTCCTGGGCGGACACCGGCCTCGACGCAGGGCTGGTGCGCGAGCAGGTCCGCGTGTACCAGGACTGCTACGGGGTGCCCGACGAACCGCTCAAGTAAGGCGGCCGAATCGCAAGGAACGGCGGGGGCCGCGGACGTCTACCGAGCCGCAGACCACCTTGCCGGTGAGGATGACATGCGGCCTGCCTTCGGCGGGCGCGTCCTTGCGGTGGTCGTGCGCGCTGCCGACATTGACCTCGACGTCGTCGATCGACGCGCTCGCCCCGTCGGGAAGGCGCAGGTCGAGCCCGCCGAACTTGATGTCCAGTTCGATCACGACGATCGGTCCTGCGAACCGAGCCCTGGTGAGGTCGAGGTCCACCGAGCCCATCCGCCGGTGCAGGGCCAGCCGCGTCGGCACGATCCACTCCCCCTGCCGCTTGAGTGAGCCGAGCACCCCACGCAGTTCCACCCGGTCGGTGGCCGAGGTGACAATCGCCCCAGGTCCGGGCAGGTCGAAGACGAGAGCGTCAAGGTCGGAGTGCTGCCGCGCCTGCGACACCAGCGCCGAGCGCTCCTCGAACTCGTCGATATCGATGAGCCCGAGCGCGACAGCGTTGTGCAGCCGCCGCAGCGTGCCGTTGCGGTCGGCGTCCGAGACGCGCATCGCGGCGTGATCATCGATCCCTGTCATCGCGACCTCCACGGTACCGCCGATCCGCACGCCGATGACCACGCACGGCGTCATCGTGTTGCCTGAGCTCGATCGCGGCCCTTCACGCCGGTCACTGCTGGTTCTCACGCACGGTTCGGCGACGTCAGGCCCCGTTTGAGGTAGCGCGAGCATGCGCCTGAGCAGGATACGCCGCCAGCCTGCTTCACAGCCATGAAAGTACTTGGAGCACATGACTTTTTACGGCCTACCGCCACACGAAAGTACCGGTGACCGGAGAGTGCGAACGCCATCAGCACTGGTAATTTTCGACGTCACAATCGCCATAGCCAGACCGGCCGCGTGTGGTCGCAGTAACGGAATTGCAGGAACGTTTGATGGCACCGCAGTTCGAGGGAAAAGTCGCGTTCATCACCGGCGCGGCGCGTGGGCAGGGCCGCTCACACGCTGTGCGGTTCGCCGAGGAGGGCGCCGACATCATCGCCGTCGATCTGTGCGCGCAGATCGAGAGCGTGTCGTACGCGATGGCGCAACCCGAAGACCTCGATGAAACAGTGAATCTCGTCGAGAAGACCGGTCGCCGGATCGTGGCCGAACACGCCGATGTGCGTGACTTCAGGCAGCTTCAATCGGTCGTCGATGCAGGCGAAAAAGAGTTTGGGCGAATCGACTTCGTCTTGGCCAATGCAGGGATTGCGCCAGGCATCGGCCAACAAGCCCCGCATACGTCGGCTTACCTCGACGCCGTGAACGTCATGCTCAACGGTGTGTACTTCACCGTCGAGGCTGCGGTGCCTGCGCTCTTGCGACACGGCGACGGAGGCGCGATCGTGATCACCAGCTCGGCGGCCGGGCTGAAGTCGGCGAGCGCCAGCTTCGGGACCAGAAACCATGGCACGGCCGGCTACACCGCCGCAAAGCATGGCACAGTCGGTCTGATGCGCTACTTTGCGGCCACGTTGGCGGAGAAGAACATTCGCGTCAACTCGGTGCATCCCACCGGGGTCGCCACGCCGATGATCCTCAACGACTGCATCGGCCGATACGCCACCGAGCATCCCGAGTTCGCCGAGGCGTTTCGGAACCTCTTGCCCGTTTCCAACATCGATCCCACCGACGTGACCGAGGCGATGATCTATCTCTGCGGCCGATCCGGCCGATACATCACCGGTGTCACGTTGCCGGTCGACGCGGGACTCACGCTCAAGTAGGCACGCCGACGCTGGACTCGAGGGTCTCAGGCGAGGTAGTCGGGCGGCAGCTGATCAAACATGCCCTTGAGCATCCGCACCGCGTATTCCGAACTGCCTCCGCCGACGATCAGCGCCGCGAACGCCATGTCCCCGCGGTAGCCGGCGAACCACGCGTGCGATCCGCCGTTGAACTCGGCCTCACCGGTCTTGCCACGCACGTCGCCCGAACCGTTGAGATCCTTTGCGGTGCCGTTGGTGACCACCAGCCGCATCATCGGCCGCAGCCCGTCGAGCATCTTCGGTGTGATCGGTGTGCGGTCTCCGTTGACCACCGTCTGCCGGCCCTCAATCAGTTGCGGCACAGGCGTTTTCCCGGCTGCGACTGTCGCAGCGGCCAGCGCCATCCCGAACGGGCTGACGAGCACCCTGCCCTGACCGAAGCCGTCCTCGGTGCGCTCGGCCAGGTTCACCGTCGGCGGCACCGAGCCGGACACCGTGGTGATGCCGTCGACCTGGTAGTCCGGGCCGATCCCGTACTGGGCCGCGGCCGTCGTGAGCCCGCGTGGCGGCATCCTGCTCGCAAGCTCCGCGAAGGTGGTGTTGCACGAATTGGCGAACGCCCGCGACATCGGCACCGTGCCGAGGTCGAAACCGCCGTAGTTCGGGATGGTGCGGTGGCCGATGTCCATCGTGCCGGGGCAGGCGAGCAGGGTATTCGGAGTCGCCATATCGCGGTCGATGGCCGCGCCCGCGGTGATGATCTTGAACGTCGACCCCGGCGGGAACAGGCCGGTGGTGGCAAGAGGTCCTTCGCTGTCGGCGGCAGCGTTCTGCGCGACCGCCAGGATCTCACCAGTCGACGGCTTGATCACCACGATCATCGCCTTCTTGCCGGTGGTGTTGACGGCGCCCTGAGCAGCGTTCTGCACAGCCCGGTCGAGGCTGATCGTCACCGATGGCGCCGGGGCAGCCGGCACCTCGTTCAGCACGTCGACATCGACGCCGTTCTGGTTGACGCTGACCACGCGCCAGCCGGCCTCACCGTCGAGTTCGCCGACGACCGCGTCCTTGACCTGGCTGACGATGTCGGGTGCGAACGATTCGTCGGTGGGCAGCAGCTCGGCCTGCGGCGTGACGACGACACCGGGCAGTGCCCCGATCGCCCCGGCGACCCGGTCATGATCGGACTTGCGCAGCGTGATCAGGCTCAGCGGGTCCTCGGACGAGCTGGCCTGCTCGGCGAGCCGCTGCGGGTCCAGCGTGTTGTCGAACGGCCGCAGCGCGTCGACCACGGCCCGCGCGGTCGGCATCAGTGCGCCGCCCGCCGATTTCGCATCCAGCGCGTAGTGGTACAGATAGCCGGGCACCAGCACGTCGCTCCCGCCGCGCTCATTGACCGATGCCCGTCGCGGCGGGTCGGCGCGCAGCGCCAAGGTCTGGTGCTCGCCCAGGCGCGGATGCAACCCCGTTGCGCTCCACCGGACTTCCCACTTGCCCTCGTCGCGGACCATGTTCAGCTGTCCGTCGTAGGACCAGGTCCGGTTCTTCGGCAAATGCCACGTGTAGCGGTAGGCGATGCTGCCGGTGTCCTCGGCGTACTTCGAGCCGAGGATCTGCGCGTCCAACCGGCTGGCCTGTAGCCCGGCCCACGCCTCGTTCAGTGCGGCCCTGGCGTCGGCGGGCCTGTCGCTGAGCGAGGCGGCGGCCGCCGAGTCACCGGTCGCCAGCGCGGCGAAGAACTTCGCGGCGGTCGGTTCGGGTCCGTTCGGTTTCGGGGTGCACGCGCTGAGCGTCGTCACCACCGCGGCGACCGTCAGCAGACTGGCCGCGCGTGATGCTGTTGAGAGCCATGTTGCCATTGAGGCTGATGTTACGAATCCGAGACCTGAATTGCGCGGAGGCGCACCGATTTCGCCGAAACGGACAAATGGGCGCCAGGAGTGCGAGTGGATCCCGCCAGTACGTCGATCTCGACGAGCACAGCCCTCAAGCAGAACTCGGCGTCACGACCCGGCGGCCGGCGCGCGCACCACCAGAGGCACCGCCGGGAAGTAGGCGGCCATCTCCGAGCGTGACTTGCGCAGCGCCGCAGTGCCGTAGCCCCGCTTGCGATAGGCGGGGTGGATCCAGATCCGGACGTTGACCTCGCCGCCTGCAAGCTCGCCGAAGACCATGCCGACCTTCTCCGACCCATCGATGGCGACCAGCCAGGCCGCTTCCTCGGCGTCGACGCGACTGACGGCGGCGCGGATCTCGTCGTCGAGATCACCTGCCGGCGCACCCGAGCCGTCGCCCGCGGCACGCACGTCGTCGGTGCGCGCGGCGAAGATGTCGCGGTCCTTGCTGGCCGCGAACGGCCGCAGCACGAGGTTCTGTCCAGGGCTCACCGACTGCTCGGCCATGAAACTGAGCTGGCTGTTCAGATCCTCGAGTTCGGCGGCGATCCTGTCCCGCGAGACCTTGGTGAGACGGTCGAACGACAGCCGCAGCACCGCTTCGGCAGCGACCAGCGATGTGCCGATCAAGGTCGCGATGGCCTCGATCGCGGCGTCGTAGTCCTCTGATTCGACGATGGCGTCGAGCAGCTCATGCCTGCACTCGAGCGCCCGCACCATAGCGCGAGCGATGTCCCTGCGCTCTACCCTGCTGTCCTGCTCCGTCATACAGCGAGACGCTAGTCGAGAAGGACGGTCGCGAATGTACCGACCTGCTTAAATCCGATGCGCGCGTAAGTCGCGCGGGCCACGGTGTTGAAGTCGTTCACGTACAAGCTCGCGATGCGGCCGCTGCGGACCACCGCCGAGGCAAGCGTCGCGGTGCCCGCGGTGCCGAGGCCGTGGCCGCGACAATCGGGATGCACCCACACGCCCTGGATCTGCCCCACCGACGGCGACTGCGATCCGACCTCGGCCTTGAACACCACCTGGCCGCGCTCGAAGCGCGCCCATGCCCGGCCCGCGGCGATCAGCCCCGCCACCCGCCGCCGGTATCCGCGTCCGCCGTCGCCGATGCGCGGATCGATGCCGACCTCGCCGATGAACATGTCGATGGCCGCCACCAGATAGGCGTCGAGTTCGTCGACGCGAACCGGGCGCACGGCAGGGTCCATCGGCGACTGCGGCGCTGTACTCAACGCCATCAACGGCTGATGCTCGCGCACGTCGCGCGCCGGACCCCAGGCATGCTCGAGGCGCCGCCACATCGGCATCACGTATTCGGCGCGACCCACCAGTGACGAGCAGCGCCGCGCGGTGCTCATTGCCTTGTCAGCAAACGCGTTCAGATCGTTGAGGTCGCCGCGCAACGGAATCAGGTTCGCGCCGGCGTAGCACAGCGATTCACTGACCCGCCGCCGCGTCCACATCTCACCGCCGATTGCAGACGGTTCGACTCCGTGCTCGGCCACCCGGGAAGCCACCATGCAGGAACCGACGGGGTCCTCGTCGAGCACCTGGCGAACCGCCGCGGCGTCACGGACCACCGACACCCGTCGCTCGTCGACGTGGCGAAATAGCGGCGGAGCCGACATGGAGACTCTTTCCGACCCGGGCGGTGACCCCCCTCACAGGGCCATGTTCAGCTTACGGTCACAACCGGCGAACCGCT
Organism: uncultured Actinomycetota bacterium; assembly: GCA_963698965.1. Classification (GTDB taxonomy): domain Bacteria; phylum Actinomycetota; class Actinomycetes; order Mycobacteriales; family Mycobacteriaceae; genus Mycobacterium. Next base: position 305,048 of record CAVOSY010000029.1, on the reverse strand, counting down.
TGGATCATCGGAAGCACGCTCCTCAGCGATTCGCATGGCCTCTTCGATCAACGTCTCGACGATCTGAGCCTCCGGCACGGTCTTGATCACCTCGCCCTTGACGAAGATCTGCCCCTTGCCGTTACCGGACGCGACACCGAGGTCCGCCTCGCGCGCTTCACCGGGACCGTTGACGACACAGCCCATCACAGCGACGCGCAACGGCACGTCCATGCCCTCCAGGCCGGCGCTGACTTCGTTGGCCAGCGTGTAGACGTCGACCTGCGCGCGCCCGCACGACGGGCACGACACGATCTCCAGCGACCGCGGCCGCAGGTTCAGCGACTCCAGGATCTGGTTGCCGACCTTGACCTCTTCGATCGGCGGCGCCGACAGCGATACCCGGATCGTGTCTCCGATGCCACGGGACAACAGTGCTCCGAACGCCACCGCGGACTTGATGGTGCCCTGGAACGCCGGCCCTGCCTCGGTGACGCCGAGGTGCAACGGGTAGTCGCACTGCGCGGCCAGCTGCTCGTAGGCGGCGACCATGACCACCGGATCGTTGTGCTTGACGCTGATCTTGATGTCGCCGAAGCCGTGCTCCTCGAAAAGCGACGCCTCCCACAGCGCACTTGCCACCAGCGCCTCAGGCGTGGCCTTGCCGTACTTCTGCATGAACCGTTTGTCGAGCGAGCCGGCGTTGACGCCGATCCGGATCGGGATGCCCGCGTCGCCCGCGGCCTTGGCCACTTCCTTCACCCGGCCGTCGAATTCCTTGATGTTGCCGGGGTTTACGCGCACCGCGGAGCAACCGGCGTCGATCGCGGCGAAGATGTACTTGGGCTGGAAGTGGATGTCGGCGATCACCGGGATCTGGCTGTGCCTGGCGATCTCAGACAGCGCGTCGGCGTCCTCCTGCCGTGGGCACGCCACCCGGACGATGTCGCAGCCGGACGCGGTCAGTTCGGCGATCTGCTGCAGGGTGGAGTTGACGTCGTGGGTCTTGGTCGTCGTCATCGACTGGACGGCGATGGGGTGCTCGCTGCCGATGCCGACCTTGCCGACCATCAGCTGGCGCGTCTTGCGGCGCGGCGCGAGTGTAGGGGCGGGAGGTGCCGGCATGCCTAGACCTATTTCTTGGCCGGGAGCCATCGATGCCTCCTATTGGAACGGTCTGATCGGGTTGACGAAGTCAGCGGTCACCGTAAGCGCCATATAGCCGATCACCACGACCAAGATGACGTAGGTGGCTGGCATGAGCTTGAGGTAGTTCACCGGCGGCGCGGCATCGATGCGGCGCGCCTTCCGAATCATATTGCGGATCTTCTCGAACAACGCAATCGCGATGTGACCGCCGTCGAACGGAAGCAGCGGCACCAGGTTGATCGCGCCGAGCACGAAGTTCAGCTGAGCCAGGAAGAACCAGAACGCCATGAAATAACCGTGCTCGAACGCGTCGCCGCCGATGATCGACGCGCCAACGACGCTGATCGGTGTTTCCGGATCGCGTTCACCACCGCCGATGGAGTGCACCAGCGCGCCGATCTTGGTGGGGATCTTCGCGATCGACTTGCCCAGTTCGACGGCGAGGTCGCCGGTGAAGGCCACGGTTCCCGGTACCGCCGTCACCGGATTGAAGTGCTCGTACTTGACGGGCCCGAACTCGGCGGCGGCGATCCCGACAGCGGCGACGGTGGTTGGAGCCTGAGCCGTGTCCGAGGTCCAGCGTTGGGTGTGGGTGACGTCAACCATCGTGGTGAACCGGTTCCCGTCGCGCTGGACGACGAATTGCGTCGGCCCGGTCAGCGCCCGCACCGCCGCGACCATCTCGTCAGGGTTCTTCACGTCCTTGTCGCCGACCTTGACGATGATGTCGCCGGCCTTGATACCCGCGGCCGCGGCCGGTCCGACTCCCTCGCACTTGCCCATCTGGCCTTTGCTGAGTTCCGGTGCAACACAGGAGGTTTCGCTGACGTACGCGGCCGGCTGCGGATGCAGGTTCGGAAGTCCCCAAATCAGCGCCATGCCGTAGATCAGCACCAGACCGATGACGAAGTTCATGCCCGGGCCGGCGAACAGCACCAGCACCCGCTTCCAGGTCTTCTGCCGGTACATCGCGTAGGGCTTGTCCTCTGGGGCGATCTCGTCGATCGCGGTCATGCCCGCGATATCGCAGAAGCCGCCGAGCGGGACCGCCTTGACCCCGTATTCGGTGTAGCCGAGCTTGTTGGGCCGACGCGTGGACCACAGCGTCGGGCCGAAGCCGACGAAGTAGCGACGCACCTTCATCCCGGTAGCGCGGGCGGCCCACATGTGCCCGCATTCGTGCAACGCCACCGACACCAAGATGAAGAGGGCGAAAAGCGTGACGCCGATGATGAACATCATCATTTGGTGGTGACGACCTCCCGGGATACTGCGCCCTTTGCCCGGTCGCGGGCCCAGTGTTGCGCATCGAGTACGTCTTCCACGGTAGCGGGTTCGGCGGCCCACTGGTCAGCAGCGCGCAGGACCTCGGCAATCGTTCGCACGATCGCCGGGAATCGGATGCGGCCCGCAAGGAACGCCTCCGCGGCCTCTTCGTTGGCGGCGTTGTAGACCGCGGTCAGACAGCCGCCCTTCCTGCCCGCCTCGCGCGCCAGGTCCACCGCCGGGAACACCGCGGCGTCGAGCGGCTCGAAGTCCCAGGTCGAGGCGGTGGTGAAGTCGCAGGCCAGGGCCGCTTGAGGGACCCGCGACGGCCATCCCAGCGCCAGCGCGATGGGCAGCTTCATGTCCGGCGGGCTGGCCTGCGCAAGGGTCGACCCGTCGGTGAAGATCACCATCGAGTGCACGATCGACTGTGGGTGAACGACGACCTCGATGCGGTCGTACGGGACGCCGAACAGCAGATGGGTCTCGATCAGCTCCAGACCCTTGTTGACCAGCGACGCCGAGTTCAGCGTGTTCATCGGACCCATGGACCAGGTGGGATGCGCTCCGGCCTGCTCTGGCGTGACGTCCTCGAGCCGCTTGGCGGACCAGCCGCGGAACGGCCCGCCCGACGCGGTCAGCACGATCTTGGCCACCTCGTCCGGGGTGCCGCCCCGTAGACACTGGGCCATCGCGGAGTGCTCCGAGTCGACGGGAACGAGTTGGCCGGGCTTGGCGGCCTTGAGCACGAGCGGCCCCCCTGCGACCAGCGATTCCTTGTTCGCCAGGGCCAGCCGAGCGCCGGTGGCGAGCGCCGCCAGCGTGGGTTTCAGTCCGAGCGCGCCGACGAGGGCGTTGAGCACCACATCGGCCTCGGTGTTCTCGACGAGCCGGGTAACGGCGTCCGGCCCGGCGTAGGTGACATCGCCGACCTGGGCGGCCGCTGCGTCGTCGGCGACGGCGATGTTTGTCACGCCCGTCTCGGTGCTCTGCCGGGCCAGCAGGCCGGGGTTGCCGCCGCCGGCCGCCAGCCCGACGACCTCGAAGCGGTCGGGGTTGGCGGCGATGACGTCCAGCGCCTGGGTGCCGATGGAGCCGGTGCTGCCGAGTATCAGTACTCGGGTTCTGCTCACCGACCTATTGTGCCGTGCCGCGGTGCCCACGGCGTAGCTCTGTCGCGTTGCCTAGCTGCCGAGTGTGGGGTCAACGCACGTTTGACACAGAAAGGCGTGACACAAGCCCACACTCGCCGCTGGGTAAAAGTGACGCAAATGTGACGCCGGCGCGGCCGCGTCCATCCGTGACGGGCGTCACGCCGAATCCTTGGTGTCAGTGCAGAGGGCGGGTAGGTAGCCCGTCACGACAAGGGAGCAAGAACGTCATGAAAGTTATTCAGCGTCAAGCAATCTCCGTGGCGGGCCTGGCCGCGGTCGCGGTCCTGGGTCTGTCCGCGTGTTCGGGCGACACCTCCACCTCGGCTACGGCCGAGCCCGCAAGCTCCACTATTGCCGCCACCAGCGCCGCACCGAAGCCCATGGATCAACCGGTGGATCCCGGCGCCAACCTGGTCGGGCCGGGTTGTGCGGACTACGCGGCCCAGAACCCGACCGGCCCGGCGTCGGTGACCGGGATGGCGCAGGATCCCGTGGCGGTGGCGGCGTCCAACAATCCGCTGCTGACCACGCTGACCGCAGCGGTCTCGGGCAAGCTCAATCCGAACGTCAACCTGGTCGACACCCTCAACGGCAGCGAGTTCACCGTGTTCGCGCCGACGGACGCCGCGTTCGCGAAGATCGATCCGGCCACCATCGAGAAGTTGAAGACGGACTCGAACCTGCTGAGCAGCATCCTGACCTACCACGTAGTGCCCGGGCAGGCGAGCCCCGCTCAGGTCACCGGCATGCACAAGACGGTGCAGGGCGGTGAGGTCAACGTCACCGGCATGGGCAACAGCCTCAAGGTCAACAATGCCGGCGTGGTGTGCGGCGGAGTGCGTACCGCCAACGCCACCGTCTACCTGATCGACACGGTCCTGATGCCCCCGGCCGCCTAGGTCACCAACCCCGAGCTGGGCCCTCGCGCGAGCAGGGCCCAGCTCGCGCTACGAAAGAGCGGACATGTTCACACTCGTACTGATCGGCTTTCTCGGTGGCTTGATCACCGGGATCTCACCGTGCATCCTTCCCGTCCTCCCGGTGATCTTCTTCTCCGGCGCACAGACCGCCCGTACAGATCAGCCCGCCGAGACCGGATCCGGCGGTGTGGCGACGGCGGTCAAACCCAAACGCTCCCTCGATGAGACGCTGCGGCCATATCGCGTGATCGCCGGGTTGGTGCTGAGCTTCAGCCTCGTCACCCTGGTGGGAACCGCGCTGCTGTCGCTGCTGCATCTTCCGCAGGACGCGATCCGGTGGGCCGGGCTGGTCGCGCTGACCGCCATCGGCCTAGGCCTCATCTTTCCCCGGGTCGAGCAGATCCTGGAAAAGCCGTTCGCCCGCATTCCACAGCTTCAGGTTGGCCAGGGCAAGAGCGGATTCGGCCTTGGTCTGGCCCTGGGTGTGCTGTATGTGCCGTGCGCCGGGCCGGTTTTGGCGGCCATCGTGGTCGCCGGCGCCACCGGATCCATCGGGCTGAGCACCGTCGCGTTGACGGTGTCGTTCGCGATCGGCGCCGCCCTGCCGCTGCTGTTCTTCGCGCTGGCCGGTCAGCGCGTCGCCGAGCGGGTCGGCACCTTCCGGCGCCACCAGCGTCGGATCCGCATGATCGGCGGCATCGTGATGCTCGTGTTCGCGGTCGCGCTGGTGTTCAATGTGCCCGCCATGCTGCAGCGAGCCATCCCCGACTACACCAGCGGGCTGCAGGACAGGGTCGTGGCGTCCGACGAGATTCAGGAAAAGCTCAACCTTGGCGGCCTGGTCAACGACCAGAACAGGGCACTATCGAATTGCACCAACGGTGCCAGCGAGCTCGAAAGCTGCGGCACCGCACCGGATATCAAGGGTATCGACGGTTGGTTGAACACCCCGGGCGGCGCACCTGTCGACCTGAAGTCGTTGCGCGGCAAGGTCGTTCTGATCGACTTCTGGGCCTACTCGTGCATCAACTGCCAACGCGCCATTCCGCACGTCACCGACTGGTACGACAAGTACAAGGATGCGGGACTGCAGGTCATCGGGGTGCACAGCCCCGAGTACGCGTTCGAGAAGGTCCAGAGCAACGTCGTCAGCGGTGCCGCCGATCTGGGCATCACCTACCCGATTGCACTCGATAACAACCTGTCGACGTGGACGAACTACCGCAACCGCTACTGGCCCGCCGAGTATCTGATCGACGCGAATGGGACCGTGCGACACATCAAGTTCGGCGAAGGTGACTACGACGTCACTGAGACCCTGATCAGGCAACTGCTCCTCGACGCCAATCCCGACATCGAATTGCCTGCGCCCAGTGAGTCCGTCGACACCACGCCGACGTCCGGCCAGACGCCCGAGACGTACTTCGGCGTCGGCAAGATGGTCAACTATGGCGGCACCGACGTCTACGACGAGGGCACCGCGGACTTCAACTACCCCGCGGACCTTGCGGACGACAGTTTCGCTTATCGAGGTCGGTGGAAGTTGGACTACCAAGGTGCCACTGCGGAGTCCGACAACTCCACCATCGCGTTGAAATATAAAGCCAAGAACGTGTATATCGTCGCCGGCGGCGAGGGCACCGTGACAGTTACACGGGACGGCAAGACCACGACTGTACCGATCAGCGGGCCCCCGCAGTCACGCCAGATCGTCGCGGATAACGAGGTGAAGCGCGGCCAGGTTGAGGTGCGCTTAAGCAAGGGGCTGCAAGCGTTCTCGTTCACCTACGGCTGACCCATCCGCCGCCCGGTCGGCTCCGAATACCAGATGTCGGAAACCACCCGACGGCGCGGGTAACCAGGAACGATCCAGCGCCGTCACGCCCTATAGGAGTTGAATGTCCATGAACATCCAGAAGAAGGCACTCGGATTGGCCGGCTTCGCGGCGGCCGCCTCTTTAGGTCTGTCGCTGGCCACCGCCACCACCGCCCAGGCGGAGCTGGTCGGTCCGGGCTGCTCGGGCTACGCGGCGCAGGTGCCCACCGGCCCCGGTTCGGTCACCGGAATGGCGCAGGACCCGGTCGCGGTGGCGGCGTCGAACAACCCGTTGCTCACCACGTTGACCGCGGCGGTCTCGGGCCAGCTCAATCCGGACGTGAACCTCGTCGACACGCTCAACGGCGGTCAGTTCACCGTGTTCGCGCCAACCGATTCGGCGTTCGCCAAGATCGACCCGGCGACGATCGAGAAGCTGAAAACCGACGCGCCGCTGCTGACAAAGATCCTGACCTACCACGTGGTCCCCGGGCAGGCCAGCCCCTCGCAGGTCATCGGCGCGAAAAAGACCGTGGAGGGCGCCAACGTCACGGTCTCCGGCGGCGGCAGTGACCTCAAGGTAAACAACGCGTCGGTGGTCTGCGGCGGTGTCCAAACCGCCAACGCCACGGTCTACATGATCGACACGGTGCTGATGCCTCCGGCCAACTAGATTCTGCCACAACCGAATACGCACGCAGCCCGGCCGTTGTGGTCGGGCTGCAAGCGTTTTCATTCACCTACGGCTAGCCGCAGACGGATCGACCGTCGCCTCGATCTTCATGATCAGGTTGTCGCGCACCGTCAGCACCAGCACCGCGAACAGCCGACGTTCGGCGAATGCGAGCAGCACCGGTTCCCCGATCGGGCCTGCGACCAGTGTGGCGCCCTGCAGATAGCGCAACAGGTTCGTTGCCACCTCCTCGGGGCCGTGGTTGATCTGGGGCGGCGGGGCGAAATCGCCGAGGATCGTGCCCACGCCCCACACGGTCGGATCCAGCACGGCGGTCAGTGCCTGCAGGTCGCCGTTCGCGCACGCCGTGATGAACCGTTCGGTGACGACCTGATGCTCGGCGTCGCTGATGTCGGCGGGCCGCGGCGACGTCCCCGCGAACTTGGCGCGGGCCCGCCGCGCGAGCTGGCGACAGGTGCCGACAGGCCTGCCCACCGTCTCGGCGATCTCCTCGAACGGCATCTGAAAGACGTCGTGCAGGACGAACGCCACCCGCTCACCGGGACTCAGCCGCCGCAGCACCTCCAGGAGCGCGGTGCGGACCTCGTCGTCCAGCGTGACCCGGTCGACGGGGTCGGCCTCGTGCGACGGCATGACATCGAGAGCACCTGACTCATCGGGTTGTTCGTGGCGGGCGCGGGCCGACCGCAGCTGGTCAAGGCACAGCCGCCCCGCCACGACGGTCAGCCAGGCGCGGATGTCATCGATCTGTGCCGGGTCGGCGCGGGAAAGCCGAAGGAAAGCCTCCTGCGCGATGTCTTCGGCCTCCCCGACGTCGCCCAGCATCTGATAGGCGAGGTTCACCAAGTACGGACGGTGGCTGCGCCACGCCACTTCGACCGACGGTGAATCGCTCATGCAGTCATGACGAAGCGCAGGCGCGAAAAGTTACACGGGCAGCGATGTAACTTTTCGCGGCGCGACGTCGTCCTTGCCTTCATGACCGCAATTCTTGTCACGGGCGCAACCGGTAACGTCGGCCGCCCACTGGTAACCGAACTCGCAGCAGCAGGCGTCGAGGTCCGCGCCGTCACCCGGCAGCCGGACACCGCGCGCTTCCCGGACGGCGTCACCGCTGTCAGCACCATGGCAGAGGGACTGCCGGGGGCCTCGGCGGTGTTCCTCAACTCGCGCGCACTCGGCGACGAACTCGAGCCCGTCGTGCGCCAGGCCCGCCGCGAAGGGGTCACGCGCCTCGTTGCTCTGTCGGCCATCAACGCCGACGACGACTTCTCGCGCCAGCCGTCGCGCTTCCGCGGTGACCGCAACAAGGAGGTCGAAGAGCTCGCCGTCGACTCCGGCCTCGAATGGGTCAGTCTGCGCCCAACGGTGTTCATCACCAACTTCTTCGGCATGTGGGCGCCGCAGATTCAGGCAGGCGACGTGGTCAACGGGCCGTACGCGACGGCATCGACAGCACCGATCGTCGACCGCGACATCTCCGCCGTGGCGGCCAAGGCGCTGCTCACCGACGAACTGGTGGGCCGCAAGGTCCCCTTGACCGGACCGCACGCCTTCACCAATACGGAGTTGGTGGGGGTGATCGGCACGGTTCTCGATCGCCCGCTGCGCTACCAGGAAGTGCCTGCAGAGCTTGTGCGCCAGCGCTTCATCGGCCTGGGCTTCTCACCCGAATTCGCCGACGCCTACATCGCGTTTCTGGAGGCGACGGTGTCAAAGCCTGCACTGGTCACACACGAGGTGGAGAAGATTCTCGGCCGGCCCGCCACGACGTTCGCAGAAGGCGTGGCCGCCCATCGCGCACTTTTCACCAACCAGTAAGGGAGACAAGCAATGTCGGAATTCCGTCCGCCGCGCTACCTCAAACCGATGAACAAGTTCATGATGGCGGTCCAGAAGCTCGGCATCCCGACAGGCCCCGCGATGGTCCTGACGGTGCCGGGCAGGAAGACCGGAAAGCCGCGCAGCACGCCGATGACACCGTTCGAGCACGACGGCGGCCTCTACGTGGTAGCGGGCTACCCAGGGGCCGATTGGGCGTCCAACGCACGCGCGGCAGGCGCGGGGACCCTGTCGCGCGGACGCAGATCGCGACGCGTCAAGATCATCGAACTGGACGCGGCCGAATCACGGCCCGTACTGCGGACATTCGCGGCCAAGGTACCCGTCGGCGTCGGCTTCGCCAAGCGCGCGGGCCTGGTGCGCGACGGAGCTCCCGACGAGTTCGCGGCCTTGGCCGGCAAGCTCACGGTGTTCCGGTTCGACCCGGGCGACTAGCCTTCTCGTTGTGGAGCTGACGACTGCCCGGCTGTCGTTGGCTCCCTTGGATCCGGATCGTGACGCGGAGGCATTGCACGCGGCATACGGCGATCCGCAGGTAATGCGTTGGTGGAATACGCCGATACGCGCCGAGATCGCGGATACGCGCAGAGACTTGGTGAATAGTCTCTCGGGCGAGGGCGCCCATTTCTGGGTTGTCCGCGAGACGGAGCAGCCCGTCGGCCTCGTCGGACTACTCGGCGATGTGGCGGTGCCTGGCCTTAGCTGGATGCTATGCAGGCAGGCATGGGGTCGTGGGCTCATGACCGAGGCGGCGGACGCGGTGATCAACTACGCGTTCGGATCACTGAGTTTTGCCCGGGTCGAAGCCTGGGTGGAGTCGACAAACGTCCGCTCCCTTTCGACGGCGCGCAGACTCGGCCTCACCGAACGCGGTCGGCTCGCGCAACGGTATCCGCACCGCGACGAACCACACGAATCGATCGTTCTCGGTAGGTCTCGCGAACCAGAACCCGCCACAGTGCTCGGTGTCGAGGTCACTCTTCCAGTTCTCGATGTCGCCAAGGATCTCGACGTGCTGCGGTCCGTACTGGGCGCGAGGACGCTCTATGACGTCGGCGATCCGCCGACCATAGTCGGCGTGGTTTTCGGTCCGTGGAGCGTCGGCCCATGTGTTCGGCTGGTGGCGGCCCAGCCACCCTTCACCCCCGTCACCGTGACTGTAGATGTGGGGACTGAGCTGCACTCGTCTTACGTGCGCGCAGTCGCCTCGGGAGCGGACATCGCCGCGCCACCAGTCGAACAGCCTTGGGGAATGCGAGAGTTCGTCCTGTCGCTCGCGAACGGACACCGGCTGGTCGTGACCGGGCCGGCCTGACGCCTCAGGGCATCGCGTCGGCTGTCGCGCGCTGAATGATGACGTCGCCGGAGCCGGTCCGCGCATGCACGACGAGCGTCTCGTCGCCCACTGCCGGACCGTCCGACGGTGTCAGCAGATTGCGGACTTCACCGGACCTGGTTCGCAAATCGAGCTCGGCCGAAGTGCCTTCGGCGATGCCGACCACGACCTCTCCGCTGCTGGTCTGCGCGGACACCCCGCCGTTCACGGCGGTCGCGACCGTGACATCGCCAGACGCAGTCTGCGCGTTGAGGTTGCCGCACAGACGGCTGACCCTCAGCGCGCCGCTCGCAGCGCGGAACTTCACATCGCCGTCAACATCGCCAATCATGGCGTCACCGGAGGCCGTCGATACCGATGCCGAACCGCTGATGTCGTTGACGGTGATGCCGCCGGACGCAGTGTCCGCCTTGAGATTTCCCGCCACCGAGCCAACCACCAGGTCTCCGCTGGCCGATGCGAACTTGCAGTCGGTGTACCTACCGTCGGCAGTGATGTTCGCCGATGCGGCAGACGCGTTCAGCCGCGAGCCGGCGGGCAGTGCGATGTCGACGACAACCGCTCCCCGACGAGGGAACGAGAATCCGCGCTGGCTCGACACCAGCAGGGTGCCGTTGCTGAAGTCGACGCGCACCTGCTCGGCGGCCTTGACGTCATTACTGCGGGATTCATCGCGGGGCCGCGCGTCGACGACCGTGTCGTCGCGGTCAGTCGCGACTAGCCGTACGGAGCCGGCGGAGATCTCCACCGTCACTGTGATGGGTTGAGGTGTATCGAATTTCGGCATCAGTCCTCCTTGTCGGTTTTCGAGAATTAGCGGACCCAGCCGCTGAAGTGCTTGCCGGAATCGCCGCGCGGTCGCTTCGCGTTTGCGCCGCCGAGTGCGGCGGTGACCGCGCGGACAAGCCACGCATTCACCGACAACCCGTCGCCGCGCGCGGCCGCGTCGACTCTGGCTCGCAGGTGCTCGGGCAGCCGCAGCGTCACCCGCCAAGTGCCGCCGTCGTCCTCGGACTCGGGCGGGACGACGGCGGGCGCCGCCGGCAGGTCCGCCCCGTCCTCTATGCCGGGCGAAACCGTGAACTCCGGGTCGCGCCCGCGCAACCGAACGTCCACCGAGCCCGGCGCGAGCGCGAGGGTGATCTGTTCGGCGGCCTCGGACAGGGCCTCGAGCAGCGCCAGCCGGATCGCCGATTCCAGTGGCGCCGTCAACCGGTCGGCCAGAGCCTCCGCATCCTGTCCTCCTGCGGCGGCTGCCACGGCCAGCTCATGGCGCACCCCGTCCACATACGGTTGCAAGTCCATGGTGTCATGGTGACATCACTATGATGTCATCGCAAGTGTCATTTTGGTGCTATACCGCTCAACCGCCCTTGAGCTGCTCCATCAGGCCGTGCAGGTCCAACTGGCCGCGGTGCGCGACCAGAGTGTCGCCTTGGAAGCGATCGATATGAATCCCCGAGATCGAGATTTTGGCGCCGGTCGGTGCCACGCCACGGAACTCACCCGTGTGGGTACCGGTGAATCGGCATCGCGATATGCCATGCGAACCATCGACGAGGACTTCTTCGATGACGTGCTGACCATCGGGGAACCCCCGGGTGAACTCGTCCAGGTCGGCCCGCCACTCGTCCCAACCGAACGGTTCCGAGCTGCCGACCTCGACGACCACCCGGGGGGACACCAGGGCTTCGATGGTCGACCAATCCCGCCTGTCGATCGCAGCGTAGAAGCACTCCACCAGTTCCCTGACCGCATCATCTGACGAATTAGCCACGAAGCCAACGATATTTACCGGCGCACCTTCGCGATGATCGTTTCGGCGAACCGCTCGATCGGTTCGCGATAGCGCTCGACTCCGCCCGGCGGCAGATCCATGCCCATCCACGGTGCGGACATCACCTGGGTGATGCCGACATCCTCTGCGCGCTTGTACAGGTCGGGCGTCGGCAATTCGAGCAGCGCCAGAAGGATGTCGAACGGCTCGTTTTCGCGCCCGTACTCCCGGCGAAGCTTCTTGAGCTTCTCCGCGTAACCGACCGCGTCGTCCCAGGCGTAGGCGTAGCCGACCCAGCCGTCACACATCCGTGCCGCGCGCCGCAGCGCCGCGTCGGACTCGCCCCCGCACAGGATGGGTATCGGCGCCTCGGGGTGGGGTTCGATCATCAACTCGGGCACCTGGTAGTACTCGCCGCTCCAGGACACCCAGCCGCCGCGCCACAGCTCCCGTAACGCCGGGATCATTTCGGTGAGCCGCTTGCCGCGGGTGGCGAAGTCCTGGCCCAGCAGCTCGTACTCCTCGCGCATCCAGCCGACGCCGACTCCGAGCGACACCCGGCCCTCGGATAGCACCGACGCCGTCGCGACCTGTTTGGCCACCTCGATCAACGGCCGCGCCGGTGCGACGTAGACCGCATTCGAGAACCGCAGCCGTCGCGTCACCGCCGCCATCGCGCCGATCAGCACCCAGGAATCCGGCCAAGCCGTTTCGGGCACCCACCCGGGCCTGCCCGTCGGCGAATCGGGGTAAGGCGAGGACAGCTCACGGGGGTAGATGAGGTGGTCGGAGCAGATCAGTCCGTCGTAGCCGGCCTCGTCGAACATCCGCGCCACCGGGACGATCTCTGTGGTTTTCATGAACGGTGTGCCGCTCCAAAACTGCATCTTGTTTCTCTATCGCGAAATTCGGGCAGCATCAATGCATGCCCACACTGTTGTGGTTCCGGCGCGACCTGCGGCTGCATGACCTGCCACCGCTGTTGGACGCGGCCGCGCCGGACAGCGAGGTGCTGGCCTGCTATGTCCTGGACCCGCGGCTGAAGGCGTCCTCGGGCCCGCGCCGGCTGCAGTACCTGTATGACGCGTTGCGCGACTTGCGCGACTCCCTCGACGGTCGGCTACTGGTCACCCGTGGCCGGCCGGAGAAGCGAATCCCTGTGCTGGCCAAACAGATTGACGCGACGTCGGTACACGTATCCGCGGATTATTCACCGTTCGGCCTACGACGCGACGCCGCCGTCCGCGACGCGCTGGGCGACGTGCCGCTGGAGGAAGCGGGGTCGCCGTACCTGGTGTCGCCTGGCCGGGTCACCAAGAGTGACGGCACGCCGTACAAGGTGTTCACACCGTTTTTCGACGCCTGGCGCAGGCACGGCTGGCGGCGTCCGGCCGACTCGGGCCCGAACTCGGCGCATTGGATCGACCCGGCCGATGTGCCCGGAGGGGTGGATGTGCCGGATGCGGGAGTGGAGTTGGAGCTGCAGGCAGGCGGGACAGCGGCCCGCAGGCAATGGGCGAAATTCGTTGACAGCGGGCTTGACAACTACGCCGAAGATCGCGACCGGCCCGATCTCGATGCGAGCAGCCGGATGTCGGCGCACCTCAAGTTCGGTGCCATTCACCCGCGCACGATGGCCGCCGATCTGGGCAGGGGCAAAGGCGCGCAGGCATACCTGCGGGAACTGGCGTTCCGCGACTTCTACGCTGCCGTGCTCTACGAGTGGCCCGACAGCGCGTGGTGGAACTGGAACAAGTCGTTCGATGCGATCGAGACCGACGAGGATCGAGAGCTCTTCGAGGCGTGGAAGGCCGGTCGCACCGGCTTCCCGATCGTCGATGCGGGCATGCGCCAGCTTGCGGAAACCGGCTTCATGCACAACCGGGTGCGGATGATCGTGGCGTCGTTTCTGGTCAAGGATCTGCACCTGCCGTGGCAGTGGGGCGCGCGATGGTTTCTGCAGCAATTGGTCGACGGTGACATGGCCAGCAACCAACACGGCTGGCAGTGGGCGGCGGGCTGCGGCACGGATGCCGCGCCGTATTTCCGGGTGTTCAACCCGACGGCGCAGGCCGAGAAGTTCGACCCGGATGGCACCTACGTTCGGCGGTGGGTGCCGGAGATTGACGATGAGGACTATCCCGAACCGATCGTCGACCACGCGTCGGAACGCGAGGAGGCGCTTCGCCGCTACCGCCAGATCAGCTAGTGACCTATTTCCTGATGCCCAGCCCGGCATCGACTGGCAATGAAATGCCGGTGATGTACCGGCCGGACTGGCCGCAGAGGTAGACCATCGCTTCACTGATGTCGGCGGCGTCGATCATCTGTACCGGCAACAGGTTCTGCAGAGCGGGTAGCGCCTCGGGGTGTTCGCCGAAGAACTGCTCGACGTAATCGTTGAGCAACATCGGTGTCGCGACGCCGGTGGGGTGCACGGTGTTGACGCGGATGTTCTTCTCCGCCAATGCCGATGCGTAATATCGCATGAGGCCCACGACGCCGTGTTTGGCCGCCTGGTAGCCGGCGAGACCATGATTTAGAAGGCTGAAACGTGGGCACAACGCGTTGAGTCCCGCAGTCGAACTGGTGATCACGATGGCGCCGCCGTCGCCGTGCTCGACCAGGTGCGGCAGCGCCGCTTCGATCGTGTAGTGGACGCCGTTGAGCAGCACGTCGACCGCGTCGACGTAACAGGCCACATCGTTGAGGTCCTCGTCGGTGGCGGGCAGGATCCCCGCATTGGCGAGCACGAAATCGACTCGGCCCAGTTCGGCGACGCCGTTGGCCACCGCGGCCTTGAGCCGTTCGAAGTCGCGGACGTCGCCCCGTTCGGCGACGATTCGGCGGCCCGTTTTCTCGACGAGGTTGACCGTCTCGTCGAGGTCCTCCGGGCTGGACATCGGATACGGCACGGTGGGCATCTGCTCGCACAGGTCGAACGCGATGATGTCCGCGCCCTCTTCGGCAAAGCGGACCGCGTGCGAACGACCCTGCCCCCTTGCCGCGCCCGTGATGAACGCGACCTTCCCCTCGAACTGCATTCCCATGAGTGCCCCTTCGAGTGGGACGCTACGCGCCGGGCTCTTGGGATGTCAGCAAACGGAAAACGTGACGTCAACGGGTGTACGGCCGCGCGTAGTAGACCTGTGCCAGAATGTCTGCAGATTCAGCTCGACCGTGAGGAGCAGCCGTGGCCAGCACCGAGGTGGAACGACACACCGGCGTCGACGTCGAAGATGTGCCGTCGGCGGAATGGGGCTGGTCGAAGGAGAATTACAAGCTGATCCACATCGGCGGGCTGGTGTCCGCCGCGTTCATGCTGTTGATGCTGCGCGGCAACCACGTCGGCCACGTCGAGGACGCGTTCCTGATCGCGTTCGCCATCCTGATCGTCATCGCGGTCGCGCGTGACTGGTGGCTGCGCCGCCGCGGCTGGATCAGGTAGCCGGTTCTACACGGAGTACAACGGGCGGAAGGATCCCGTCCCGATCCGGAAAAGCGCTTCGGTCGGTGTGACCGCATCCGTCGAAACATCGGCGGCGACAAGTGCGTGCGACTTGAAAGCCCGTGCGGCCGAGCTCACCCGGTGCTGGATCGAATCGCCCTGACGGCCCAATTCCGCCGGCCATTGTGTGCCCCACACGGTGACTTCGGTGAGTCCGCGCTTCAACACCCGGACCACCTCGTCACGCACGCGCGCGTCGGCGCCCAGGAGATCGGTGCTCACTGCCAGTGCGCCGCCGCGCGACGCGCTCCTGACCATCGACAGGAAACCGTCTTCCAGATCGATCGCCGTGGCGCCGAGAATCGTGAGCGGACGTGGGGCGCCGCCGTCGGCGACCAGCACGTTGACGTCCCAGCCTGCCCGCGCCCGGTCGCATAACCACCCGCCTGCCGACTCCACGACATCCTGTGTGGTCGAGCCGACGACATTGAGTTGGTACCGAAGGAGCCTGCCGACCGCCGGTGCGGGACCGAGGCGCGAAGTGGTCTTGTCACCGGCGATAAAAGATCGGGTTGCCATGGGCGTCCTATCCACGATGTCCTCCAACAGCCAGCACAACAAGAGCGTGACACTTCTGTAATGATCTGTAAAGGTCCGATTTCCTGGACGGACGACGACGCCGGACGCGGCGGAGCTATGGCATCGCTCACACAACGTGACATTTCTCCCAAAATCTGTAACGCTGGACGCCGGGGAGGGACACCTGAGGAAGAAGAGGGGGATGGCCGTGCCATCGCTACAGCTGGTGAAGGCGACGGAGCCGGCGAGTCCGGAGACCGCCAAGTGGGATCCGGAGCTGACCAAACGAGTGGTCGGCTTCCTGCGGCCGATCGCCAAGCGCTACTTCCGATCTGAAATTCGGGACCTCGGCCGCATCCCGGCCGGCGGCGCGCTGTTGGTCTCCAACCACTCGGGTGGACCGACCACGACCGACCTGCCGACGTTCGCGGTGGACTTCTACGACCGGTTCGGCTACGACCGGCCGCTGTACACGCTCAGCCACGACATCCTGTCCGTCGGGCCGGCCAAGCAGTTCCTGCAGCAGCTCGGGTTCATTCCGGCCAGCCGGGACAACGCAGCCCATGCGCTCGCCTCAGATGCCGCGGTGATGGTGTTCCCGGGGGGCGACTTCGACGCGATGCGGCCAACTCTGGCGCAAAACGTCATCGACTTCAACGGCAGGACCGGCTACATACGCACGGCCATCGAAGCCGGTGTGCCGATCGTGCCCATAGTGTCGATCGGCGGACAGGAAACCCAGTTCTTCTTGACCCGCGGTACCTGGCTCGCCAAGCGGTTGGGCTTCATCAAACGCCTGACGCGCAGCGAGATGGTGCCGGTGTCAGCAGGTTTCCCGTTCGGCGTGATGGTCGGCGGGATGAACCTGCCGCTGCCGAGCAAGATCGTCACGCAGGTCTTACCCGCAATCGACCTTACGGCGCGGTTCGGGAATGAGCCCGACGTGGCCGAGGTCGACGCCTACGTTCGCAAGGTCATGCAAAAGGCCCTCGACAGACTCGCCGGGCAGCGCCGCTTCCCCGTATTCGGGTAGCGGTCAACCGGTCGCCGCGGCGAGCGGCAGGGTGTCCCCCGTGGACGTCAGGTCCGTCGAAAGCCCTGCTGCCGTGCGGATTTCGATGAACGCGTCGATCATCGCGTCGGTCGCCTCGTGGGGATCGTCGAGAGTGAGGTCATCGGTGAGCACGGTGATGGCGAGTTGGTCGACGTAGCTCCACACCGTGATGTTCATCCCGCTTCCCGTCACCACCGGTCCTACCGAATAGATTTCGGTGACGGTCGCGCCCTCGATATGACCGCGCTCGCGTGGTCCTGGCACATTCGAGATGGTCAGATTCATGATTGCCCCCGACTCGAGGCGGCTCGCCTGCCTGCGGAACAGTCCTGGCGCGAACGCCGGCGGGAGATACGACAGCCACGCGGGCAGCACCGTCGGCCCGAGCAACTGGTGATTCTCTTTGGCAATCGTGGTGGCCATGGATGTCAACCTCACCCGCTCGAGTGGATCGTCGATGTGCACCGGCAGCGACGGGGTCATGTACGTGAACTCGTTGCCCACCAACCGATCCGGTGACGCATTGGTACTGACCGGCACTCCGGCGATAAGGGGGGCATCGGCGCGCCCGTCGTAACGCATCAGCAACCGGCGCAGCGCACCAGCGGCCATCGCCAGCACCACGTCGTTGAGCGTGACACCGAGGTGCTTAGCCGTCTCCTTGACGTCGGAGAGGGCGAGCGGTGCCGTCGCGAAGCGGCGTCCCGGGGTGACGATGTGGTTGATGAAGCACTGCGGCGGCGCGAAATTGCGTGCGAGGTCGGGATGTTGACCGCGCTCCTTGGCCCGACGTCGCACCCGTGACACCCCGGTCGACGTCTCACGCACCAGCCGCGGCAGCTTTCCGATCAGACGCAGGTGGTCGCGGCCTGCCGCCTTCAACAGGCTGCCCCGCGTACGCTCCGACGCGTCGGAGGGCAACACGCTGGCCGACGGTTCGTGCGGCCCCATCGCCTTGGCCATCTGGTTGGCCGACGCGACACCGTCGGCCAGCACGTGGTGGACCTTGTGGATGATCGCGATGCGGTCACCGGCCAGACCTTCGGCGACATACATCTCCCACACCGGACGGCTCCGATCGAGCGGTGTGCCTGCGATCTCGCCGATCAACTGATCGAGTTCCCTACGACCGCCGGGAGCGGGCACCTGGATGCGGCGGAGGTGATAGTCCAGATCGATATCGTCGGTTTCCACCCACATCGGATGATGCAACTTCATCGGGATGTCCACGAGCTGGTAACGGAGCGGCGACAACGCCATCAACCGCGGATAGGCGACGCGGCGGAACAGCTCGAAGCTGTAGCCGTCGACGCCGGACACGTCGAGCACGCCGATCTTGAGCGTGTGCATGTGGATCTCGGGCGTCTCGCTGTAGAGCATCAACGCGTCCACGCCGTTGAGACGCCTCATGTCCCACCCCCGTTCGTCAACGCCCCTCGTCTTTATTGCACCTCTTGGGCATGCCCGCCACGCGCGTTCGGCCAACATTCGTCCGAGGCGTGACACTTCGCGCGCGGTCTGTAAAGCTAAGGAACGCACACCAGGATCGGAGCCCCGAAATGACTCTTGTCGCCGGGCGTGGTCCGCTCAGCAAGGATCCCGCAGGCTGGTTCTCCTCCCCCTTGCCCGACGACCTCGTCTTCGTCGAGCCGCATCCGCGACGCGTTCAGGCCATCCGGAACAGGCAGACGGTCATCGACACCGAGCGGGCGCTGATGGTGCACCGGCGCGATCACCCGCTCAGCTACGCATTCCCGGCCGAAGATGTCGGTGGCCTTCCCAATGAGCCGGAGCCGGAGGCGCCGGGATACGTCCATGTGCCCTGGGACGCGGTCGACACGTGGCTCGAGGAGGGGCGCAAGCTCGTTCACTATCCGCCGAACCCGTACCACCGTGTCGACTGCCGACGGACGAACCGCGGGCTGCGCGTCACCGTCGCGGGCGCCACCCTCGTCGACACCGCGGACACGGTGATCGTGTTCGAGACCGCGCTGGAACCTCGGCTGTACGTCGACCCGTCGGTTGTCCGCACCGATCTGTTGCGGCGAACGGAGACGCGCACCTACTGCAATTACAAGGGCTACGCGACGTACTGGGCAGCAGTGGTCGGCGACACCGTCGTCGACGATGTCGGGTGGAGCTACGCGGATCCGCCGCCGGAATGCCTGCCCATCAAGGGGTATCTCAGCTTCGACGCGGCCCGCGCCGAGGTGCTCGCGAGGTTGCCGGCATCGGACAAGGCGCACGACTGCGGCTGCGAAGTGTGACACCCGTCACAGTTGGTGGGGCGACCTCGTACCCTACGCTTCCGTCACCGTAGGTTGCGGCTGGTTACGCTTGCGTACGTTTTCCCTGCTCGGCCACACTTTCCTCAGTTTGCTAGGTGGAGGGAATCCCGTTGAGCCACTACATCTCCAATGTCCGTGACGTCGAGTTCAACCTGTTCGAGGTGCTGAAGGTCGGCGACGTTCTCGCTTCCGGCGGCTACGGCGACCTCGATGCCGACACAGTGCGCACGATGCTCGACGAGGTCGCGCGTCTCGCGGAAGGCCCGGTGGCCGAATCCTTCGCCTCAGCCGACCGCAACCCACCCGTCTTCGACCCGGAGCATCACACCATCAGCGTCCCGGGCGAATTGGCCAAGTCGGTGCAGGCCATCAAGGATGCCGAGTGGTGGCGCATCGGCATCGCCGAAGAGATCGGCGGCGTGCCGGCACCGGCGCCTCTGGTGTGGGCAATCAATGAAATGATGCTGTGCGCCAATCCGTCCGCCGCCTTCTGGTGGGCCCTGGGTCCCACGATGGCGCATGCGCTCTTCATCGAGGGCAATGAGCAGCAGCAGCGTTGGGCGGCAATGGCCCTCGAGCGCGGCTGGGCGGCCACCATGGTGTTGACCGAGCCGGACGCCGGCTCCGATGTCGGTGCGGGCCGAGCCAAGGCCATCGGTCAACCGGACGGGACGTGGCACATCGAGGGCGTGAAGCGGTTCATCTCCGGTGGCGACGTCGGCGAGACCGCCGAGAACATCTTCCACCTCGTGTTGGCCCGGCCCGAAGGGGCCGGTCCCGGCACCAAGGGGCTGAGCCTGTTCTACGTGCCGAAGTACCTCTTCGACCCCGACACGCTCGAGCTGGGCCCGCGCAATGGCGTCTTCGCGACCGGGCTCGAACACAAGATGGGCCTGAAGTCCTCGCCCACATGCGAATTGACGTTCGGGGCGCATGGCGTCCCCGCTGTCGGCTATCTGGTCGGCGACGTTCACAACGGCATCGCGCAGATGTTCACCGTCATCGAGAACGCGCGAATGACGATCGGCGTCAAGGCGGCGGGCACGTTGTCCACCGGCTACCTGAACGCGCTCGCATTCGCGAAGGAACGTGTCCAGGGCGCCGACCTGACACAGATGACCGACAAGGCGGCGCCGCGGGTAACGATCATCCACCACCCCGATGTGCGCCGCAGTTTGATGATGCAGAAGGCGTACGCCGAGGGGCTGCGCGCGCTGTACATGTACGCCTCCGCGCACCATAACGACGATGTCGCTCAGCTCGTTTCGGGCGCCAACCCCGAGATGGCGCACCGCGTGGACGACCTGCTGCTGCCAATCGTCAAGGGCGTGGGCTCCGAACGCGCCTACGAACTTCTCACCGATTCGCTGCAGACGTTCGGCGGTTCGGGGTTCCTGCAGGACTACCCCATCGAGCAGTACATCCGTGACGCCAAGATCGACTCGCTCTACGAGGGCACCACGGCGATCCAGGCGCTGGACCTGTTCTTCCGCAAGATCGTTCGCGACCGTGGCGAGGCGCTGGCACATGTGGCGGCGCAGATCAGCCACACCATCGACACCTGCGACGCGGGGCTGAAGACCCAGGCCGACCAACTCCGCACCGCACTGGAACACGTCCAGGCGACGACCGCCACGCTGACCGGCTACCTGATGGCCGCGGCCGAACAGCCCACGGAGATCTACAAAGTCGGCCTCGGATCGGTCCGGTTCCTGCTCGCCGTCGGAGACCTGCTCATCGGATGGCGACTGCTGGAACAGGCCAACGTCGCTCAAGCCGCGCTCGCCGCGTCGAAGGGTGACGAGGCGTTCTATCAAGGCAAGATCGCCACCGCGACGTTCTTCGCCGCCAACGTGCTGCCGAACCTGGCGGGGCTACGTGGCGTCATCGACAGCCTCGACGTCGAGATCATGAGCCTGCCCGAGGACGCTTTCTAACGCTCCCCCAGTGCGCCGAACGTTCCTTACCGCTCGAAAAATTGCCGATTTTTCGAGCGGTAAGGAACGTTCGGCGGCGATTCATATGGCGCTCAGCGGGTGCTGATCAACTTTGCGACACCCCGCATCACAACTCGACTCGCAACATGTCGAGCGGTGTCGATGCGCGAAGCAGACGCGGGTGTAGGCGCACTGCCGCGGTGGGGTTTTCCCGTTCCACGATCTCCTCATTGGCCGCGTAGGCGACCAGCAGTTGTTCATCGGTGAGATCGAGACCCGCCTCGCGGGCCCAGCGGGCCAGAATCGACGAGAGCCCGGCTTCCCAGTCGATGAGTGTTCCGTAACAGTCGAAGCTCAAAGCCTCGTAGTCAGCAAGGTTCACCCTCTTGCTCCTTTGTCTTTGTCAATCGGGTGGGCTGCCTACTCAATCCTTGCCGCGGGCGGTACACCTGTCATCGGAGTTTCACGGCCCGACGCACTATCGCCGCTCACGCCGAGTCGGGCAGCGCAACTCCGGCGATGTCCGGCAGCGGACGCTGGCAGATCTCGTGCGCCTCGTCGGCGTTTAGTCCGAACAATCGCAACACGTCCTCGGTCACCCGATCGGCCGCCGCTGCGTCGTCCCGATCCGGCTCATCCTGGAGCAGCTTGCCGAGCCCGAGTAGGGCACCCGCAGCGACCGCCAATGCCAGCTTGGGATCATTGACCGTGAACCGCCCTGCCGCGGTGGCCAATTCGATATCCCGCAGCGCGCGGGGACCGAGGCCGCGGTCGGACCAGATCAAGTTGAGCCCGTTGACGAGCAGGATCTGACTCTCCTGCGGGCGGCGCCGAAAGAGCCGGCCGGTCATGCGGAAGCTGCAGGCGAACGTTTCCGCGGGATCGTCGATCGTTGCCGTGAGCTGATCGAGTAGGGCGCCGTGGGTGTCGAGCACATCGGCGACCGCGGCCTCGAACAGCTCCTCCTTGTTGTCGAAGTGGTTGTAGAACGACCCCATCCCGACGTCGGCCGCCTGCGTGATCTCGAGCACCGGCACGTTCAACTTTCCTGACGCGATGAAGCGTCGCGCTGCCTGGATCAGGGCCGCGCGGGTGCGCTGCTTGCGCCGCTCGAGGCGGTTGACGGGGCCCTGGTCCTGCTTGCTCACGCCACCGACGATAACAGACAAATTCACTTTTGAGGATTTCGTCAGAAACTCTTGACTGAGTGTTGCGTCGCATGTGACGATTTCGTCAGTCGGAGAAGGAGATGGGCATGAACGACCTGGTTGGCGCCCATAACGACCTGCACAGCGAGCAGGGCGCCCGCAAGGGTGAGCACCCCGGGCGGTCGCGGAATCCGGTGATCAAGGTGCAGGACATCGCCTGGCTGGAATTCCAGAAGCCCGACCTCGCACGGGCCGAGGCATTCGCCAACGCGTTCGGCTTCGCCACGGCGCTACGGACCCACGACGAGCTACATCTGCGCGGCACCGACGCGGACACCCCATGCGTGATCATCCGCCGCGGTTCCGGCTCGCGATTCCTCGGTGCCGCCTACCAGGCGGAGGACGAGGCCGATGTCCTGCGCCTGGCAGGGGCAACCAGAGCCGACACCCGGCCACTGCCGGAAACGCTCGGCGGACTGACGGTCGATCTGGTCGACCCCAGTGGCGTACCCGTTCGTGTGGTCGCGGGCACGCATCCACTGGAATCGCTGCCATCGCAGTCGCCGCACATCTTGAACTTCGGGCGCGAGCTGCTGCGGGTGAACGCAATGCAGCGTCCGCCCCGCGAACCCGCCAAGGTCCAGCGGCTCGGTCACGTGGTGCTGCAGACCACCAGGTACCGCGAGGCACTGAACTGGTACCTCGACAACCTCGGCATGATCGTCAGCGACTTCCTCTTCTTCCCCGGGCAGCGCGAACGCGGACCGACGATGAGCTTCATCCGATGCGACCGCGGCTCGACCCCCGCCGACCATCACACGCTGGCTCTGGCGCTTGGTCCGCAAAACCGGTACGTGCATTCGGCTTATCAGGTCTGCGACCTCGACGCGCTCGCCGCAGGCGGCGAATACCTTGCCGAGCTCGGCTACTTCCGGTCGTGGGGCATCGGCCGCCACATCCAGGGCAGCCAGATCTTCGACTACTGGCGCGACCCGGACGGCTTCATGGTCGAGCACTTCGCCGACGGCGACATGTTCGACTCCACGCTGGTGCCCGGCTGGGCGCCCTTCACCGCCACCGGACTGGCCCAGTGGGGACCTCCGGCCACCAAGGACTTCCTGGGCACGAACCCCAAATCCCTTCCGCACGAAGCGCGTTCGATGATCACCGCACTTCGAAGCGACAACGAATTCGATATCAACCGCCTCATCGGCCTCCTGAAAGTAGCCAGCTCATGACCGTCTCCGTCCTGCGCACCGCCGATGCCTGGTGGGTCGAAACTGCCAATGGCGCCGCCAGAATCGCGACCACCGCGACCACCACCCGTGAGCTGCTGGCCGACCGCGTCGCCATCGAGAACGCCGCGCACAGCGCCGACACCGTCCCCGTCGACAGCCTCCGGCTGCTCTCGCCCGTGACGACACCGTGCCGCGTGGTCGCGCAGATGACCAACTTCACGTCTCACGTCGAGGACGCGGGCATGGACCCGAAGACCATCCCGCTCACCTTCTTCCGCAAGGCGTCCGCATCCATCAGCGGTCCGTTCGACGACATCGTCAAACCCGGCCACGTCAAATTCCTCGACTACGAGGTCGAGATCGGGCTCGTGATCGGCCAGGACATCCCCGTCGGCACCACGATCTCCGAAGCGAATCTGTCCGACTACATAGCGGGCCTCGTCGTCACCAACGACGTCTCGGCGCGAGACATCCAACTCCCCCAGACCCAGTTCTACGAGGCCAAGTCGTATCCGACGTTCACCCCTGTCGGCCCCGCACTGGTGCTGTTGGACGCCGATGAGCTGAAGCGCTTCGGCGATCTGCGTCTGCAAACGCGGGTCAGCGGCGAGCTGCGGCAGGACATGCTGGTAGACGGCGACATGATCTATGGGCCGCTTCAGGCGCTGGAATCGCTCAGTAGGTTCCAGGATCTCGCCGCCGGTGATCTCGTCATGACGGGGACCCCGGCCGGCACCGCGCTCAGCGCGCCGCCGAAGCCGATCCAGATGATCTCCAACCTGCTGCCGCCCGCCGTCAAGTGGAAGGCGTTCTTCAAGAGCCAGGCCAACAACCCCAAGTACCTGAAGCCCGGCGATGTCGTGGAGCTCGGCGTCGCTACCGACGATGGCGCGATCGATCTGGGCACCCAGCGCACGGCCGTGAGGTATGCGTGACGACCGTGCCCGTGGTGATCGTCGGCGCCGGCCCGACCGGGATCACGGCCGCCACCCTGCTGGCGCAGTACGGCGTCGACTGTCTGGTTCTGGACCGTTGGGCCAACGTCTATCCACAACCACGAGCGGTCCATCTCGACGATGAGATCTACCGTGTCGTAGCGCGCCTCGGCATCTCCGACGAGTTCGCCGCGATCTCCCGGCCCGCTCAAGGCCTGCGTCTGCTGGATCCGACCATGCGTGTGCTGGCCGAGTTCCGCCGTGACACAGCGCTCAGTGAGCACGGGTTTCCCCAGGCCAACATGTTTGACCAACCGGAGCTCGAGGCGCTCTTGCGCACCAATCTCAAGCGCTACTCGAACGCCGAACTCCGTGGCAACGTCGAGGTCACCGCGGTCGAAGAGACAAGCGACGGCCGGATCCGGGTCGCGTTCGTCGATGGGACGGACAACTCCGAGCACGATGTGCATGCCGATTTCGTGCTGGGCTGCGACGGCGCCAACAGCGTTGTGCGCGCGCGAATCGGGGCAGCCATGCGGGACATGAGATTCGAGCAGCGCTGGCTGGTTGTCGACGCGGCCACCGATGCCGACCTCGACCAGTGGGACGGTGTACACCAGGTATGCAACCCTGCTCGGGCCGGCACCTACATGCGGATCGGTTCGACCCGCTACCGCTGGGAGTTTCGGCTCCTGCCAGACGAATCCGCCGACGACTTCGGAAGCCTGCAGGCGCTGAAGCCGCTCATCACCCCGTGGACCTCGCGCGTCGGCGATGACGAACTCGAATTGGTCCGCGTGACGGAATACACGTTCAGGGCTCAGACGGCCGACCGGTGGCGGCGGGGAAACATCTTCCTGCTTGGCGATGCTGCGCACCTCACCCCGCCGTTCATCGGGCACGGCATGGGCGCCGGCATGCGCGACGCGATGAACCTGGCGTGGAAGGTCGCAGGCGTCATTTCCGGCGATCTTCCGAGAGCCGCGTTGGACAGCTACGAACAGGAACGGAAACCCCATACCCGCCACATGATTCGACTCGCATTGACCGTCGGCTGGGCCATGACGGCCGGTGGAGAATTGGGCAATCTCATTCGGCGCCTGGTCGTCACGCGGATGAAGTTCGTCCCGGGACTGCGAAGCAAGGTCATCGATAGTCGCACGCCCGCATTGCACCGGTCCGCGTTCGTTCACAGACGGCATGCGCGCCGGCAGCTGGCGGGAACGCTGTGCCCCAACCCTGTGCTCGCCGACGGCTGCCGGCTCGACAGGGTCCTCGGCGACGGCTTCGCACTGATCACCGCGGTGCCCCCCGACGACACGCAGCACCGTCTACTCAACGAGCGCGGCGCCGTTGTCCATATCGCGGCCCCTGACGGCGAACTCGCCGACTGGCTTCGCCGCGCCCGCGTCACGTCGGCAATCGTTCGGCCCGACCGCACGGTCATGTGGGCAGGCCGCGATATGCGGCGGATAGATGACCTGGTGCCGACCTTCATACCCGAGAAGCGGATCCGATCGAATGTCTAAGGCGCCCAGCGGTGTTCCCGGGCCTATCTCCGCCGCTGGATCGGGCCGGCGCTCAGTGCGCCTGGATGACCGACTTGCCGAAGCGTTCGATCGTCTCGAGCACGTGCGCCAGGCTGTCGCCGGGCAAGCCCACCTGCACCCACGTCACCCCCAGCGCCGCAAGCTTTTCCAGGCCGGACAGGTAAGCGTCGGCGTTGAACGCGTCGTCAGCCGGGCTGCCACCCTCGGCATTGGTGAAGCTGATGTCGATTGCGGACGGATCCCGGCCCACGGCCTCCAACCGGTGGCGCAGATCGTCGATGCCATCGCCCAGGGTTTCCGAGGTCATCTCCGCTGTCCGTGCGGTCTGAGCCAGCACGCCGGCTGCCGGGAACGGGCACCAGCCATCACCATGCGTGGCCACTCGCCGGCGCGCGGCTGCGGTATTGCCGCCGATCCATATCGGCGGGTGCGGGCGGCTTACCGGCCGTGGGTGGGCCGTGATCCCGCTCGCCGTGAAATGCCTACCCTCATACGAGAAGTCGTCGGTGGTCCAGATGCCGCGGATCACCTCGAGCGCTTCGTCGAACAACTGCCCCCGTTCGTCGAAGTCCACGCCCAGCGCGGCGAACTCTCGCTTGAGGTAGCCAACGCCCACGCCAAGGATGAACCGGCCGTCAGAAAGCAGATCCAGCGTCGCACCGGACTTCGCCACCACGAACGGGTTTCGGTACGGCAGCACCACGATGTTCGGGATCAGCAGCAGCGTCGACGTCCGAGCCGCGGCGTAACCCATCGCAACGAACGGGTCTAGCGCGTCGTGCCCGCCCGACTCCAGCCACCGCTGTGTGGGCGCCGGGTGGTCGGTGAACCCGAAGCCGTCAAACCCCGCCGCCTCGGCCGCGGCCGCGACGGTCGCGATGCCCGACCCGGTGACCAACTCGGGGTTGTACGGATGGCTGTGCATCGGATGGGTGAACGTGAACTTCATCAAGGAGCCCCGCTTCAGAACATTCTTCTCGTTTTCCGAGAATGTCGTTACCATGCGAACGACGGAAAGTACAGCCTTCCCGCATTAGAAGAGGTCACGGTGGATGAGCGAGTTCGTGCTGAACCCGGCCCGGCACGGCCCGTTCCCCGGCCGCCTCGCACCCGAGACCGTCGCGGCCTACGCCGCGGCGACCGGTGATCAAACCGCGGCGGTGTTGGACGGGCGCGCCGTACCTGCCGTGTTTCCAGTGATCCTGATCTTCACCCCGGAGGAGGCTGCCAGGGCCGACGTGCCTGAAGGCGTGTGGCAGCACGTCCGCGGCGGTGTGCACGGGGAACACGACATCGTGGTGCACCGACCGCTCGTTCCCGGTGAGCGTCTGGATACGTCGGCATGGCTCTCCGCGGTGCGGACGACTCGGGCAGGCACCCAGATCGTGGTGCAGTTCGAACAGGTCGACGCCGACGGCGCGGTCGCGGTCGAGCAGTGGTGGACGATGGTGCTGCTCGGTCTGCAGGGTGTCGCGGACCTGGGGACGATGCCGGGGGACCACCGGTTCCCCGAAGATGCGCGAGCCCACCCGCTCGGGTCCGTCAGTCAGCATGTCGACAAGGACATCGCCCACCGGTACGCGGAGGTGTCCGGCGACTGGGCGGCGCACCACTTCGACATCGAGGCGGCGCGCGCGCCAGGTTTCGACTTCGTGTTCACCCACGGACTGTGCACGATGGCGATCTGCACACACCGACTGCTCGGCCTGCTGGGCGTCGAGGACCCGGCCAGGGTCCGGCGGATCGCCGTCCGGTTCGCGGCACCGACCCCGCTTGACTCTGAGCTGACGGTGAACGCCTTTGGCATCAACGAGAATTCGTTCGCCTTCGAGGCCGCTGTCAACGGCACGACCACCGTCACCAACGGAAGATTGGAACTGCGGCCATGAGCAAGCCCGAGATCGGCGTCTATCTACCCCAGATGGGCTTCACCTACGACCAAATCCTGCATCGCACACTGCTCTGCGAACAGCTGGGCATCGACTCGCTGTGGCTCTACGACCACCTCTACGGTCCAGGGGCGCCCGACTATCCCTCGATGGAAGCCTGGACCCTGGCCACGGCACTGCTCAGCCGTACCGAGCGCATTCGAATCGGACACATGGTGCTGTGCAACCAATTCCGTCACCCCGCGGTCCTGGCGAAGATGGCCACGACCCTGGATCAGATCTCGGCAGGCCGGCTTCAACTCGGCATCGGCAGCGGTTCGATCGAAGACGAGCACAACCGGGCCGGACTGGACTGGGGAACGTTCGGCGAGCGCTCCGAACGGCTGGGTGAGACGCTGGGGATCCTGCATCAGGCCTTCGCCAACGAGGTAATCGATTTCACCGGAAAGCATTTCACCATCCACGACATGCCGATCAAGCCCGGGCCGGTCCAGCAGCCGCGGCCGCCGATCGTCGTCGGCGGCGTCGGCGAGAAGTTCACGCTACCGCTGGTGGCGCGATACGCGGACGTCTGGAACGTGCCCACCTACGCGCTTGGCGAACTCGACCACAAGGTGTCGGTGCTGCGGTCGATCTGCGACGAGGTCGGTCGCGACCCCTCGACAATCGTGCTGTCGGTGGAGGCGGTGATGGCGCTGGCCCCGGACGACGCGTCGCTACCGGCGGTGCGGCAGCTCGCCGAGAAGCGGTTCGGGATACCGGCATTCGGCCTCAACGAAGGCGGCCTGATCGGCACGCCGCAGGCCATCGTCGACCGTCTCCACGAGCTGGTCGAGCTCGGCTTCGGGCAGATCGTGCTGTTCACCCACGACCGCGGGTCGGACGAGACGCTGGAGCTTCTGGCGTCGGAGGTGATCGCCCGCCTCTAGGCCCGCTGCTTGGCAGGCGGCGAGTAATTCGGTCGCCCGAGCCCGAGTGCGTGCTGCGCGATCATGTTGCGGAAGACCTCGAGAGTGCCGCCGTAGATGCCAGTGGGCGACGCCAACCGGAAGATGTACTCCGCTCCCCCGTCATCTGCCGCGCCATCGGCGCCGACCGGTAGGCCCGACGCCGCGCCGAGGATGTCCATCAGATCGGGTGCGACGTCCCGCATGGTCTGAGCGATTGCCACGCGCCCGAACATCTCAGGGGTGCTCATGGCCGCCTCCATCTTCGCGATGCTTCGGCCCAGCCGGAATCTCACCGATTCGTCGTCGCCCGCAACAGCCGCGATCCTGTCAACCGCTTCGGCCAGCAGCAGGACATGCTCGGTCATCGCTGCGATCTTCTGCAAACCGTCGGCCTCACGTTCGACCGTGCCGTGCTCGTCGTTGAGCGCATCCCTCAGCACCGCCCAGCCACCGTTGACCTCACCGATGCGGTACTTGTCGTCGACGCGCACATCGCTGTAGTAGGTGATGTTGGTGCGATCGCCGTCCACGGTGCGCAGGGGTTGAATCTCGACACCCGGGGTGCTCAAGGGGACCAGGAACATCGTCAGGCTCTGGTGCTTCGGTGCGTCCGGATCTGTGTTCGTGACCAGGAACACGTAATGCGCGTTGTGCGCGTTCGAGGTGAACATCTTGGAGCCGTTGATGATCCAGCGGTCGCCGTCGCGCACCGCGCGCGTTTTGCACGTCGCGACGTCGGAGCCGCCCTCCGGCTCGGTGTAGCCGAGGCACAGCCGGAACTCACCGGAGAGCACCCGGGGCATCACTTCGTGCCTGAGCTCGGGTGAGCCGAACTGCAGGACAGCCCGCGCGACCATCGCCGTCGTGCCCCAATGGAACCACGGCGTGTGCGCTCGACCGATTTCGAGGTTCCAGATGCGTCGGCGCACCCGACTGAAACCGCCGTCGGCTTCATCCTTGAAATCGGCGGCCAGGTAACCGGCCTCGCCCAACGCCAAGTGCACGCTTTCGGCGAAGTTCTCACCCGTCTGACGGTCTCGGGCGATGACCTCGTCGGTCACGATAGTGTCCAGGAAGGCCCGCAACTCGTCCCGGAATGCCTGGTCCTCATCGGACAGCTCAACGCGTGAGAAATCCACGAACCCACCGTGACACTTTTTGGTGAATCTGTAAAGTGATCGGTACGCATGCACGGAAAGGCACCAAGTTGGGCATCGTCACGACGAGTTCGGAGACCGCGTTCATGTACCCGCCCGAGGTGGTGTACGACTTCGTCACGAACCCCACGAACTGGACGAAGACCTACCCGACGAGCACCCAGATCGGTGGCCTGCCCGACGAGCTGCCGTTGAAGGTGGGCGACACCTGGTATGAAGGCGGGCCCGAGGGCGGCGACAAGGTGACGACCTGGCATGTGGCCATCGCGATGCGCCCTACTCTGTTCGTCTTCACCTCAGTCGGACGCCTTCGTCACGACCGCAACGGCGACGGCGGCCGCGAGGGCAGGATCACCGTTCAGTACCACTTCACATGCCCCGGGCCGGACATAACGCTCTTCACGCGCACCATGACCATCGAGGCATACCGGTACGCACCGTTACCCGACAAGTACTTCATGATGGTCAATCCCGCCAATATCGACGCGTACCACGCCGCGATCGCGCGGGAGCTGGCGGCGTAAGTCGGCGCATGAAATGCCATGGCGCGAAATCGGCAGAAGGCGCGCCATCGCGTTACATCCGCGTGGGCTCCAGTTGAGACTCGTGCAGTGCACGCCGCAACGCCGCACCCTGCAGTTCGAACAGCCGCTGGCTGGTTTCCCACTCCGGGTGCAGCGAGTCGAACCCGTGGCACGTGCCGGGGAAGACGTGCAATTCCGTGGCGACCCCCGCCCACATCAGGCGCAACGCATAGTCGACCGCCTCGTCGCGGAGCGGGTCGAGCTCCGAGCACGTGATCAAAGCGGCTGCGACACCTGCCAAGTCATCCGCGCGAGCAGGCACGGCGTCGGCCGGTACCGATTCACCTGCCACATAGTGCTGCCACATCTGTGTCACTGCCGGACCGTCGAATCCCGGCGTCGTGGCGAATTCGTCCTTGGAAGGCATCGGGCGATCGTCGAGCACAGGCTGGTGCAGCAGCTGGAACACCACCGGTGGTGCGGTCCCATGGGCGGCCCGCAGAGCCAGCAGCGCCGCCAGCGCTGCTCCCGCGCTGCTACCCGCGACCGCCAGCCGGGTGGTGTCGATGCCCAGGCTCGCCCCGTTGTGGGCCACCCAGTCCAGCACGGCCGACGCATCGTCAACTCCGGCCGGATAGGGATCTTCCGGCGCCAACCGGTAATCGACGGAGATCACCGTGCAGCGGCCGCGTCGCGCGAACTCCACACACTGGCGGTGATCGGTGTCGAGATTGCCCAGCACGAAAGCCCCTGAGTGGCAATAGATCACCGCAGGCGCGGGCGCCGCTCCCCCGCGGTAGACACGCACAGGGATGGACTGGGCCTCGCGGTTCTCGATCTCGACGCCGACGGTGTTGACATCTCGGGACGCATCGGCTCGGCGTTGATTCAACGAGTCACGGACGACGCCGAGCACGCTCGCCGACAAGTCGGTCCGCGCCGCTGCGAATTGCCGAAGTGCGGGGTCGAGACGGTCCTCGAACATGACCGGTCACCTGCTCGCTGCCGAGCGTGCCGATGCCTCGACCGTGGCGATTTCGGCCGGCGGGTCGAAGGTGTAGTCGGCCGGCTTGAACCACCGCGTCATTTCCCAGAATGCGCGCGCGCTGCGCGGCCACTGGGTGACCACCCGCCCGTTCGCGGCGCGGAAGTAGTTGCTGCACCGTGTAAGCCACACGGTGCCCTCCATCCAGTCGTCGATCTTGGTGATGAAGTCCGCCATCGCTGCGGGTCGAACGGCGACATAGGCCTTGCGCTTGCGCCGCATGTGCTTCAACGCGCGCACGATGTAGCGGGCCTGCGCCTCCAGCATGAAGATCACGCTGTTCGAACCGACATTGGTGTTCGGCCCGTACAGCATGAAGAAGTTGGGAAAGCCCGGAACCGCCATGCCCAGATACGCATACGCGCCGTCGGACCAGGTTTCCCTCAGCGTCACCCCGCGCTCGCCTGCGACGTCGATCTGGCCGAGATAGTCCGCCGCCGCGTAGCCCGTCGCGCACAACACGACGTCGACATCCAGCTCGGTGCCATCGTCGGTCACCAGCGAACGCGCGCGCAGTGACCGTGCCGGGCTCGAGATCACCTCGACATGCGGCTTCGTCAACGCCTGCAGGTAGTCCGTAGCGAAGACCAGGCGTTTGCAGCCGAACGGATGGTCAGGAGTCAGCTTGCGGCGCAGGTCTTCATCGGGAACCGTCGCTTCCAGTGAGCGCAGGGCGATGCCCTTGAACTCCTGCGTCTTGTCGCTTCCGTTCTCGATCACCGAGATGTTCGACTCGCTGCGCAGCCACAGCCGCGTCCGGTAGATCTTCTTGGCGAACGGAACGTGGTTGAAGAGCCACTTCTCCCGCTCGGTGTAGAGCCGGTCGGGCTTCGGCAGGATCCAGGTGGGCGACCGCTGCACCGAGTACACGTTCTTGGCCACCTTCGCCACCTCGGGTACCAGCTGCGCCGCGGTCGACCCGGTGCCCAGCACGGCCACCCGCGCGTCTCGCAGGTCGACAGCGTGATCCCAGCGCGCCGTGTGCATCAACGTTCCGGTGAAGGGTTCCTCCTCGTGGAGGTCGGGAAGTGCCGGTTGGGTGAACAGGCCGATGGCCGAAACCACGACGTCGAACGTGAATCGCTCTCCGGCACTTGTGGTGAGATGCCATACCTTGCCGTCGGTATCCCAACGGGCCGAGGTGATTTCGGTGTTCAGCTGCAGGTTGGGGCCGAGCTCGTAACGCTGCGCGCAGCGTTCGAAATACTCCAGGATCTCGGGCTGCGCCGACCACATCCGCGACCAGTTCGCGTTGAGGTCGAACGAGTACGAGTACAGGTGCGACTTCACGTCGCAGGCCAGTCCCGGGTAGGTGTTGATCCGCCAGGTGCCGCCGACGCCGTCCTCGCGGTCGAAGATGGTGAAGTCGGAGAAGCCGGCCCTTCTCAGGAAGATTCCCAACGCCAGGCCGCCTGGACCGGCGCCGATGATTCCGACCGACAATCCCTTGTCGCTCAACCGATTTGCAGGCATTGCCCTCCGTCGACGACGAGTTCCGAACCGGTGATGAACGACGCCTGCTCGGACACCAGGAACGCCACGGCGTCCGCGATCTCCGTCGGCGTGCCTATCCGGCCCAGCGCGGCGTGCGCCGCAAGGCGTGCCTGCGTCGCCTCGTCAAGCATCGGCGTTGCGACCGGGCCGGGAAACACCGCGTTCACGCGGATCCCCGATGCCGCCAGTTCGGCTGCGGCGGCTTGCGTCAGACCCCGCAGTGCCCATTTCGAGGAGCCGTATGCGATGTGGTTGGGGAACGGCCGGATGGCGCCGGTGCTGCAGGTGTTCACGATGGCCGCGCCCTGCGCCGTGCGCAGGTGCGGCAGCGCAGCGTGGATGCCGAGGAACGGGCCGAGGCAGTTGACACGCCAACTGCCCTCGAAACCCGCGGGCGTTTCGTCGGCCAGTGAAGCGCGGTGCAGCACGCCGGCGTTGTTGACCAGAGTGGTCAAGGCGCCGAACCGTTCGACTGTCGATGCCACCGCGGTTGCCCACTGGTCGGCGTCCGTAACGTCGAGCGGCACCGCGATGACGGCGTCGCCCAACTCGTCCACTGTCGCGGTGAGCTCGTCGGCAAGCAGATCGCAGGCCGCGACCCGGAAACCGTCCCTGTGCAGCCGCTTCACGATGGCCGCGCCCTGGCCACGCGCGGCGCCGGTCACCAGCGCGACGCGGTCGGTGCTCACTGGTACCCCCCGGCGGTCGTAGTGGGAGCTTGTTGCTCCGGCTGCGTGGTCGCCTCGGCGAGGTGTTCGGCCGCCCCGCGCCGCAACGACTGTGATTCCGACGCCAGCGTGATCATCCGGAAGCCCAGTTCGGCCATGGCCTTTCCGAGCTTGCCCGTGCCCGCGTGGATGCCGGTGACCAGACCCGCGGCCGAGGCGGTGGATTGCACGCGCGACATCGCATCGCGGACCGTCGGATTCGTCCACGCGTCGGCCAGGTCGTACCCCAGCGAGATCGCCAGGTCCGCCGGGCCGACGTACACACCCGTCAGCCCAGGCACCGCACAGATTTCGTCGACGGCCGAGAGTCCTTGCGCCGTTTCGATCATCGCGAACACGATCACCCTCGCCTCGAGCGCGGCGGGGTCGTGCCCGAGGCTCGCCCGCAGCGGCCCGAAGCTGCGTAGCCCTGCGGGCGCATAGCGGGTGGCCGCGACGGCGGCGGCAGCCTGTTCGGCCGACTCGACCATCGCGATGATGACCGCATCGGCGCCGGCGTCGAGGACCCGGCCGATCGGTGCCGGATCGGCCGACGGCAGCCGCACCGCGGTCGCGACGGGAACGTGCTCCAGCCCGCGCAACAGCAGCGCGACGTCGGCGTCGTCCAAATAGCCGTGCTGGACGTCGAATCCGACGTAGTCGTACCCGGCGTTGGCGAACTCCTCGGGACCGATGATCGTCGGGCCCACCACCCATCCGCCCCACACCTGCTCCTTGCCGGCCAACGCTTGCTGCAACCTGCTGAGCGTCATTCGACGAGCGCTATCTTGATACGCTCCGGCGTCGGGCGGCAGGCCAACTCGAACGCGGCCTGCACCTCGTCGACACCGAAGGTGTGGGTGACATATGCGGTAAGCAACTCGGGATGCTTGCGGGCGAACTCGTTGGCGGCACAGAGGACGCGCCGACGGTCGAGTGTCACACCGGATTTGAGGGTCAGATTGTTGCGTAACATCGTCTTCATGCTGATCGGGTAGCTGTCGTCGTCGGGCACTCCGAAGTAGAAGACGGTGCCGCCGAACGCGGCCGCCTCGACGGCGTGCCCGAGCGTGGCGACCTGATGGCCGACGGCCTCGATGACGATGTCGGGCCGGTCGTCAGTGTCCAAATGGCTCACCCAGCGGTCACTCGTCGCACGGACGATGGTGTCGACGCCGAACTCCTTTCCGATTCCGTCACGGTCGATAGGATCCACGCCCGTGACGTGGCGGGCGCCCAGAGTCTTTGCCGCATAGGAGAACAGCAGTCCGATCGAGCCCTGCCCGATGACGGCTACGTGGCTGCCCTTGATGTCGGGCAACTGTTCGAGCGCATACAGCACACAGGCCAATGGCTGCAGCGCCACGGCATGTTTCGGAGCCAGTGAGGGATCGTATGGGGCCAACCCGTCGCCGTCGGTCACGACGTATTCCATCAAGCCGTCGAATCCGGATGCCCAGCCGACGACCCGATCACCGACGCCGTGGCTTCGGTGGCGGCTCGCGATCACCTCGCCGACCACTTCGTGAACGGGGAAGCCGTCCATCTCCGCGGCGCTGATTCCGGTATCGCCGGGAAGCCGGCCCTTCGCACCGCGGAAGCCGGGCAGGTCGCTGCCGCACACGCCCGCGGCGAGGAACCGCAGCAGCACCTGACGGTCACCGAGACTCTCCGGCGTCTTCTCCGGAATGTCGACTCGCTCAAAGGTGTACGGCGCGGTCAGCCGGTAAGCCCACACCGTCAGACCTCCACCGGGATGTTGTTCCAGCCCCACTGGAAACTCGACGGCGGTCGCGATGCGGCCGCGGTGTCGATGCGCCAGTCGTCAACCCTCTTCAGCCATTCGGTCACCATGATCGCGATCTCCAGACGCGCAAGATGCACGCCAAGACAGAAGTGTTGCCCGCGGCCGAAGGCCAGCAGGCGCTCGATGGGCCGATTCCAGACGAAGTCGTCGGGGTTGGCGTATTCGCGCTCATCGCGGTTGGCCGATGCGAGCAGCGTGATGATCCGCTGCCCCGGTTCGATCGTGGTGCCGTGGATCGTGAACGGCCTGCGCACGGTGCGGGCAAACCATTGCGCAGGCGCGCAGTACCGGATCATCTCCTCGCGCGCGACGGGCACATTGGCGTCCAGATCGGCTCGCACGGCGGCGAGTTGGTCAGATCGCCTGCCCAGCTCCCACAGTCCGTGCGCGACGATCTTCGGCACGGTTTCCGTTCCGCCGATGAATGCTCCCAGCATCTGGGTGGCGGCCTCGATGTCGTTGAACGCGGAGCCGTCGGGCAACCGGTAGTCGATCAGGTTGTCGACGATTGTCTGTTCGCCATCGGACTGGTCGGCGCGGCGGCGCTGGACGATCGGGATGAGGTACTCGAGGTAGCCAGGCCGCGCGTTGGCGACCTCCACGCCGCTGCCCGGCTGCGCCAGGCTGCCCGCGTTCACGGTGGCAAGTACCTCGGGGGCAAGATCGACGGGCAGGCCGAGTATTTCGCACACTACCGATGCCGCGACGATGCCGCCGTACTCCTGCGTCAGGTCGAACGCACCGCGCGGCAACAGTTCGTCGAGCCGCTCGTTGGCCAGGATGCGGATCCGGTCGGCGAGTGTGGACACAGACTTCGGCCGGAACGGGCCCGCTGTGCAGCGCCGCACACCGTCGTAGATCGGGGCATCGAAGTTGGCGTGGAACGGCATCGGGTGCAGCGGCGGATCGGGCACCGGCCCATCGTTGCGCTGCGCCAGAACCGTAGCGGCGGGCAGTGTTCCCTCCGACGGCACAAAGGTGCCGTCGTTGATCTCCAGCACCTGCCAGATGTCGGAGAAGCGCGAGAGGGCGTACGTATCCCACTTGTCGATGTTGTAGACGGGGTGTTCGTCACGCAGCACCCGGTAGTACGGCAGCGGATCGGCCATCACCGCCGGATCGAACGGGTCGTACGAAAAGTCCTGGAGCACTGGCGCGTTCATTGCAGCGGTGACGGGGGCAAGGCCTGCAGGATCGAATCCTCCCAGCCATCACGCAGGGCGGGCGCGACGCTCATCCAGGTGACGATCTCGGCGGGCGGACTGTCTTTCCACGACGGGTAGTGGTTGGCGAAGCAGTCCCAGTCGCCGTCGAGCGCCCAGTAGTGGATCACCTCGTTGAACCGGAACGTGGTGATGAACGAGCCGAGCCACCGCTTGCCGGTGCGCTCCGACCAAGGCACGTAGAGCCGCTCGAGTTCCCGGATGTAGTCGTCCTGGCGGCCGGGTTTGGTCTCCATGATCTCCTGGATGACAAGGCCCGCGCGGAAGTTCGACTCCTTGAGCTCAGCGAGGGTCTTGTTGCTCGCGCCGGCGTACATGATGCGGCCCTCGCCAGATGCCCCGATCTCGGAGAGGAACGTCGCCCATTTCGCTGCGGACTCCTCGTGGCTGCCGCCGCGAGCCTGCGCCTTACCGATGCGCGCGTAGTCGGCGAACGCGTCGATCTCCCAGATGATCGTGACCTGTGGCCAGTGCCCGTTGTACGGCGTGGCCTCCCAGACGGCGAACAGCCGGGCGCCGAGCTCTTGCATCATCGGCTGGTAGACGTCGCTGAACACCTCTGTGAAGCGATCGCCACGTCCCGACCCCAGTTCGATCGTCTCGTGCAGATACAGAAGCGTGTGGCTGTGGTAGCGCTTCATGTTCATGACCAGCACCTGGTTGACATTGGCACCTAGCGAGCGTGACACTTATGGCGTGATTTGTAAAGGTGCGACGCTGACGTCGCTGGCCAACGGATTCTGCTTCGGCGAAGGCCCGCGGTGGTTCGAGGGGTTGCTGTGGTTCTCCGACATGCTCGGAGAGGCGGTGCACACCGTCAACCTGCACGGGGACATGACCAAGCTGCCGTTGGCGGGCCACGCACCGTCCGGTCTGGGCTTCTGTCCTGACGGGTCGCTGTTGATCGCCTCGACCGAGAATCGCCAGGTACTGCGCTATGACGGCGACACCGTCACGGTGTTGGCCGACCTGTCCGACGTCGTGCCGGCGGACCTGGGCGACATGGTGGTCGACGAGGCAGGCCGCGCCTACGTCGGATCCCAGGCTCGTGAGGGCGGCGTCATCGTGCGGGTCGCGCCCGATGGCACGTCGGCGAACGTCGCCCAGGATCTCGCCTTCCCCAACGGCATGGTCATCACACCCGACGGCAAGACGCTGATCGTCGCCGAGTCGATCGGCCGCAAGCTGACCGCGTTCACGATCGGTGCCGATGGGTCGTTGTCCGATCGCCGGATCTTCGCCGATGGACTCGA
Organism: uncultured Actinomycetota bacterium; assembly: GCA_963698965.1. Taxonomy (GTDB): domain Bacteria; phylum Actinomycetota; class Actinomycetes; order Mycobacteriales; family Mycobacteriaceae; genus Mycobacterium. The sequence continues at coordinate 266,889 of CAVOSY010000029.1, read as the reverse complement.
AGGTGCGCCCGACGGCATCACACTCGACGCCGAAGGCGGAGTCTGGACGTCGATGACGCTGGCCAACCGGTTCGACCGGATCGTCGAGGGCGGCACGGTCACCGACCGCATCAACATCGGTGATCGCATCGCGATCGCGTGCACACTCGGCGGACCGGCGCGCCGCACACTGTTCCTGCTCTCGGCCACGAGCGCCTATCCGCAGCGATTGATCGGCACCAAGCTGTCTCGTCTAGATGCCATGACCGTCGACATCCCGGGCGCCGGGCGTCCCTGAAAGGTAGACATGTCGGACTCGTACTACGAACTGATCGACGAAAGCGATTCGCGCGGCGAGAAGTTCGCGGCCACGGATCTGGTGCGAAGCACATGGTCGGCCGCGATCCAGCACGGGGCGCCGGTCTCGGCGCTGCTGGTTCGCGCGCTCGAGCGCTGCGAGCAGCGCGACGACACGCGGTTGAGTCGTGTGATGGTTGACCTACTCGGCGGCGTCCCCGCCGAGGGCGATCTGTGGGTGCGCTCTCGAATCGAGCGCTCCGGCAAGCAAATCGAGTTGGTCAGCGCCGAGATGCTGGCACCCGGGCCTGATGGCCAGCCGCGGCCCGTCGCGAAGGCCAGCGGATGGCGGCTGAAGACCGTCGACACCCCGGAAATCATTCATGCGCCTGCCCCGCCCTTGCGGCCGCCGTCCGACACCCACAGCCGGGGGTTGGCCGACAGGTGGGACCGTAACTACGTCCACAGCGTTGATTGGCGATGGTTGACCCATCGTGGCGACAGCGGCCCCGGGGAGTCGTGGCTCAAGCCGACGGTCGATCTCGTCAAAGGCGAGACCATGACGCCGTTGGAGCGTTTGTTCACGGTCGCCGACGACGCCAACGGCATCGGCCCGCAGATCGATATCAGGAAGTGGACGTTCATGAACACCGACCTGGTCGTTCACATCCACCGGATTCCCGATGGCGAGTGGATCGGCATTCGCGCGGAGACCAACTACGGCCCCGACGGTATCGGCACCACGATCGGCACGCTCTTCGACGAGACAGGTGCCGTCGGTGCCATCCAGCAGTCAGTGCTGGTCCGCCCGATGCCTAGCCGCTCGAAATAAGGTGATCGCGGCTGAGGTCTGCGACCGCTGCGACGCCCATCAGCGTCAGCGTCTGCCGGATCTCGTTGGCGAGGATGTCCAGCACCGCTGACACACCATCGCCGCCCGCGACGGCCGATGTGCCTATCGAACTGATCCTCAACTGCGCGCGCCCCGGCGCGCACCGCCTTGGATCTAGGTCGTTTCCTGCCGCGCGGTACGGCTCTTGAGCGACTTGATGCGCTGATGCGCGCTAGACCCTTCTCGGCAGAAGAGGTGCTGCTACTGGCCAAACGCTATCGCGGCGCACGCGGCGTCCGTCTACTGAAGGACGTGCTGCCGTTGGTCGAGGGCGGCGCCGCCTCACCGAGGGAAACTGCGCTGCGGCTGCTGTTCATCGACGCCGGCCTGCCCAGGCCCACAACGCAGATACCGATCTACGATCACGACGGCAATTACTTGCGGACCGTGGATATGGGCTGGGAGGAGGTGATCCGACAGGCATGGGATGCGATGGTCTCGCGGGGCTGGCGGCCCTAGCATCGGCGCTAGTCGACCAGCCGCAAAGCCGCTGCTGGACACTGTGTTACGGCCTGCTGCATGCGATCGCGGTCCGACTCCGGCCGTTCATTCTCCTGAATCAGCACAGTGCCGTCGTCTTGCACCTCGAACACGTCATCGGCGATCGATTCGCAGATGCCGTGTCCTGTGCACTTATCGAGGTCGACTTCGACCCGCATGATCTCTCCTACTGGACGAACGCCGGAAGGCGCTTGACTCCGTGAACGAAGCTGCTGTAGAGCAGGTCGGGCTCACCGAACTCGACGGTCTTCAGCCGAGTCAGCAACTCCCGGAACAGGTTCCGCAGCTCCGCCTTCGCCAACTGGTTACCAAGGCAGAAGTGCGGCCCGCCGCCGCCGAAACCCAGATGCGGATTGGGTGAGCGTTGCAGGTTGAACCTGGCTGGCTCGTCGAAGACCGCATCGTCGCGGTTCGCCGAGCAGTAGAACAGGCCGACCTTGTCGCCTGCGCTCACCGGCTGCCCGTTGATCTCGGTGTCCTCGGTGACGAAGCGGGCGAACTGCAGGACCGGAGAGGACCAGCGCACGAATTCCTCGATGGCCGGGCCGATTCGGTCCTCGAAATCCTCCATCAGCCAGGCACGCTGATCCGGGTTGTCCACCAGCGCCAGCATCGCGTGGGTCGTGCTCTGCTTGGTCGTGTCATTGCCGGCCGACGCGAGCAGGATCAGGAATGCGCCGATCTCCTCGTCGGTCAGCCGATGCCCGTCGACCTCCGCGTTGACGATGCTCGTCATCAGGTCGTCGCCGGGGTTGGCGCGCCGGAACTTCGCCAGTTCCTGACCGGTGGTGTTCAGCAGCATGATCTCGTTGACCGTGTCCTGCGCCCGCTCTTCGATGCTGCTGTACTCGTCGTCGCTCATCCCGAAGAGCTTTTCGGCGGCCTTCGCCACGGCCGGCTGGTCGGCCGTTGGGACGCCGAGCATCTCCATGATCGTCAGCATCGGCAGCCGGGCCGAACAGGCTTCGACGAAGTCGATGTCGCCTGCGCCGATGAGATCGTCGACGATGCCGACGGCGCTCTTGTGGATCTGCTCTTCGATCTGACGCACGTTTCGCGGCGTGAACGCCGAACTGATCAGGCGCCGGTAGGTCGTGTGCCGCGGCGGATCCATCGTCAGGAAGAACGACGCGAAATGCTGGATCTCGGCGGGCATGGGATCGAGCGCCACACCCTGGGCCGAGGTGAACACCTCGGTGTGCTGGCTGACGTAGGCGATGTCGGCGCGTCGCGTCAGCGCCCAGTAGCCCGGCTCCTCCATGGGAAACATCGACGGGAACGACCGGTGCCAGGTCAGCCCCTCACCGGCCCGTAGCTGCGCGAACGTCTCATCGCGCACCGCGAACGGCTGACTCCAGAAGTCGTGGGAGGTGATATCCATCGGACTGTACTCACGCGCCTGCACCGGTGCCGCTGTCACAGAATCAGCGTGACACTTCGACGAAAATTTGTAAAGCTATGGCGATGGAGGAAGCGTTAGCCGTAGCCGACCACTCGACGCGGGAGCGGATACTGGCCGCCACCGCCGAGGTGCTCGGCCGCAACGGCATGACGAAGCTGAGCCTGTCCGAGGTCGCGCTGCAGGCGGGCGTGTCGCGGCCGACGCTGTACCGCTGGTTCGCATCGAAGAGGGAGTTGCTCGATGCGTTCGTCATCTGGGAGCGGCAGTTCTACGAACGCGCTGTTGCACGGGCAACAGCGGGCCTTCCAGATGACGAAAGGCTCGACGCGGCGCTGCAAGTCATCGTCGAGTACCAGCAGTCGTATCCCGGCCTGCGCATGATCGACATCGAACCCGCGCAGGTCATCAAGCGGCTGTCGCAGGTCATTCCGCTGATGCGGGCAAGGCTGGAGCGCCTCGCGACGGGGCCTGACCCCGCCATCGCCGTGGAGACCGCCGTCCGCGTTGCGATTTCGCACTATCTTGTGCGCAGCGACGATGACGACGACTTCCTGAATCAGCTTCGGCACGCCGCGCGCGTGAAGCACTTCGCGCCAGGAGGCACGTCATGACGATTCCGGCGCGCGTTGAGGACCTCACTCCCGAATGGTTCAGCGAGATCCTGGACAGCCCGGTCGGGGGCGTGGAAATCCTCGACGCCCATTCCGGCACCACAGGGCGCGCCCGCGTAAGGCTCACCGCGTCGTCGGACGTGCCCGACACGCTGTTCGTGAAACTGCAGCCGTTCGTCGAACAACAACGAAAGTTCCTGCGGCAGATCGGCCTCGGGGTGGCGGAGGCCCGCCTGTACGCCGCCGTGGGCAATGAGCTTCCGGTGCGAGCGCCCCGTGTGTGGCACGCCGACTCTGACGCGGCCGAGGGCGCATTCGTGATGGTGCTAGAAGATCTCGACGCCTCGGGGTGCCGCATCCTGCGCCGCTCGGACGACGACATCCTCGACGTCGCCGACTCGCTGATGGAGGAACTGGCGACGCTGCACGCCGCGTATCGGCACCGCGATCTATCGTGGCTGCGCACCCCGTCGGGCATGCGGCGCAAACCCGACGATCCCGAAACCGCCGTCCGCCGAGCGCGATTCATCGTCTCGGCGCTGGATCAGTTCGCCGCGGACATGCCGCCGGTCTTCCGTCGGCTCGGCGAACTGTACGGGGCCCGTTCGCTCGATATCATCGCGTTGTTCAACGAGGGTGATCGCACGCTGATCCACGGCGACACCCACAGTGGAAACCTGTTCGTCGATTCAGGCCGCACCGGCTTCTACGACTGGGCCGTCGCGGGGCGCGGGCCGGGCGTGCGCGACGTCGCGTACTTCCTGTGCAATTCGCTTCCGGTCGAAACCCGTCGCGCTGAGGAGAAATCGTTACTCGCGCAATACCGTTCGGGCCTGGCGCGGCACGGCGTGACGCTCGAGGAGCACACCGTCCACGAGCAGTACCGGTTGTTCTCGGTGTACTCGTGGATCGCCGCAGCCTCGACGGCGGCGATGGGCTCGCAATGGCAACCGATCGACGTGTCCCTGGCGGCGATGACGACTACGACGCTGGCCATCGAGGACCTCGACGCCGTCGGACTGCTCGAGGAGCGGCTCGGGGCTGCCTAGTGCGCCGCCTGCACGGCGCGGATGCGTTCGTCACGGGGCATGACAGGCCCGTCCTCCAGTTTCTCGGAGATCCCGAGATCGGCCAACCCCACCTGCGTGAGCAGCGAAATGCCGTGCGCGTTGAGGAGGAAACGCTGATCGTCGGTGACTCCGTCGTCGAACAGCATGGATCCGATCAGGCAGATCACCGCCATCTTGAACGCGTTGAGCGCCCGATACCACTCGCGATTGCGTGTACTGATGCCAGAGACTTCCTCGTAGCGCGCGAGGAAGTCATCGATCGTCGGCGCGGACGGGTGACTGGTGATGCCCACCGGCTGCATCCAAAGCAGCTCCATCCAGCCGATGTCGGTGAGCGGATCACCGACGGTCGTCATCTCCCAGTCGAACACGGCACTGACCTCATCACCGACGAACGCGAAGTTGCCGGGTTTGGCGTCGCCGTGAACGAGCGTCACCGTCGGACAGGGTTGAGGTTTGGTCGCCCGCAGCTCCTCCAGCAGTCGCTCGAGCGCAGGCAGCGATCCGCGCTGGACTCGGTGCATTTCGCCAGCCCAGTGGTCGAGCTCGCGGTCGAGATGGGTGGCTTCTTCGGCGAGGGAGTCGAGGCCCGTTGCGGAAAGGTCGACGGTGTGGATCGCCGCCAGCTGGTCAGCCATGCTCAGGCACATGCGCCGGATGCGCTCAGGTGTCGCATCCTGCGGAGCCGCCATCTCGTACACCTCCCCGGCCACGCGCTCCTCGAAGAACGGCGGCGTCACGGCGGACAACACGATGTCGAACGAGATCGGCTGGACGTCATTGGGCTCGAGCCGGAACCGGATCTGTTTGAGCGGTTCGACGATTTCGAGATGGATAGGCGCGATCGCGGATTCCTCAGGCGCAGAGGCCAACTCACGGCTGCCCCGCACTGTCCATTGCTCCTTGCCTCGGGATACGCCACCGAAGCCGTCGATGATCCCTCGGTTCTGGTACTTCCCGAGGCCGAAGTCCACCTGCAGTGACCCGTCGGTCTTGGCTATCGACGCCCAGATCTTTTCCGTCCACGCCATGTCGGTCTGCGACAGCGTCGCGAAGGTGTCGACGATCTGGTGGTTCAGGCCCTCGTCAGCGCCGAGCAGTGGGCCGATGTCTTTGATCGCCATTCGTCGTCAACTCCTCGCTGAACATGTGCTTGCGCCAAGTGGTTTGGTCGGTGTGAAGACAACCGGCATTGAGTCGAGTCCGCTGACGAGGTTCGCAGGCCGCAACGGCAGTGCATCGTCGGTGGCCAGCCGAAGATCGGGCGTTGACGAGTTTGCGCCGCCGACGTCGGGATCGTCCATGTCGATCATCTGCGGTATCGGCGGCACATGATTGGGACGGATGCCGCCGGCGCTGGAAAACAGCTCGGGATTGCGCTCGGCATCGAGCACCGCGCGATACGAGGCTGCGCCGGCCAGGCCGTTGCGGTCGCGAAACACGGGCTGGTGGGTGCGCATCCACTGGTAGGCGGTGTGGGAGTGGCCTGCGTAGAAGGTGCCATCGGTCAAATCGACGTCCGGGCGAGCGACCGCCTCCAACTCCACCGTCACCCGCACAGCGTGACAGTATTGCCTTAATCTGTAAAGGTCGCGTTTCGGAGTTCGGCGAGAATCTCCTCGGTGTGTTGGCCGAGTCGCGGCGCGGCCGAGCGCGGCTCCCACGGCGTGCCGTGGAAATCGGCAGGCGTCGCCACCATGGGTCCGCCAGCGTCTCCGTCCGGCACATACACCACGCCTCCCGCCGCGTGGAATTGCTCGTCGGCCACGACGTCCTCGATGGAGTTGATCGGCGCCCAGAAGAAATCCGGCTCTGTCGCAAAGACTTTCGCCCATTCGTCCAGCGGTTTGGCCACGAAGATCGCGTCAAGATCACCGATGAGTTCGGTCGCGTTGGCGGCGCGCGACCGTCCTGTGGCGAACCGCTCATCGCTGAGCCATTCGGGCCGTTCGACGGCGCGGCACAGCGCAGGCCAATGACGATCGCCCTGCAGGCCGACGATCCAGAACCGCCGCCCGTCGCCTGCCGTGTAGTTGTTCATGCACGGGTTGCCCATGGTCTCGCGCTGGCCGATCGCGATGGAATGCCCCGTCATCAGGAAGGTGTTGAGGTCGAAGCTGACGGTGTACGCACCCTGCCGGTACAGCGAGGTGCTGACCAACTGCCCGTTCCCCGTACGGCCTCGCGCTACCAGGGCCGCACAAACCGCCCCGGCCAACGTCATTCCCGCCATGTGATCGCCCATGCCACCGCGCTGAAACGGCGGCGTGTCGCCCGGCCGGGTCAGCAGGTGCGCCAGGCCGGCCCGTGCCCAGAACGCCGCGACGTCGAAGGCAGCGCGGCCGGCGTCGGGCCCGCTCTCGCCGTACCCGGTGATCAGGCCGTACACCAGCCGGGGATTGCGTGTCGCCACCGTCTCGAAGTCCAAACCTGTGCGCTTCAGGGCTCCTGGGCGGATGTTGGTCAGGAAAACGTCTGCGCCGTCAAGTAATTCGTATGTCGTGGCGCGACCGCCGTTGGTCGCCAGGTCGAGCACGATGCTGCGCTTGCCGCGGTTGTCCATCTCGAATGGCGGGCTGAGGCCGTCCTCGATGCCGAGCATCCTGCCGAACATGCGCGCGGGATCGCCGTCAGGCGGCTCGATCTTGATGACGTCGGCGCCCCAGTCGGCGAGTATTCCGCCGGCCGCCGGACCGGCTACCCAGACGCCGAGTTCGACGACCTTGATGCCCTCCAGCGGTCCGGCCATCATCACCCCTTCCGGGAGCCACTTTACAATTCGCGCCAGTTTTGTAAACATGGCGGGATGAATCGGGTTCCGCCGATCGTCGGCCTGGCGTCGCATCTGGGCCGCGGTGTACAACGTATCGCCACCGACGCGGTCGTCGGCCGCGTTCGATCACTGCCCCGCACCATCGGCGATCTCGACGCCAAGGCGCTCTCGCAGATCATGGGGCGCAAAGTGACGTCGGTGTCGGTGATCGGCGGGGACGCGGGCACGTCGTCGCGAGCACGGCTCGCACTCACCGGCGACGGCGTACCCGACTCGGTCTTCGTCAAGATGCCCGCCGAAACCGTTGCCACCCGGCTGATGGGCGAACTGGGCCGCCTCGCCGCAACCGAGACCCGGTTTTACACCGAGCTTTCGCCGGAACTGAAAGACCTGCCCACGGCCTACGGGTCGGCGTTCGACCCACTGACCGGCCGCTTCGTGCTCGTGCTGGAGGATCTGGCGGTCGACGACTGCGAGTTCCCCGACACCTTGCATCCGTTGAGCAAGGACCAGGCCGCCTCGATCGTCGAGCTGCTCGCCCGTCTGCACGCCGCATTCTGGGCCCGCGTGCCCGGCTGGCTGTACACCGCGTCGGCCGACAGCACCTCGCTGCTCGTCGGTCTCCTGCTCAAGACGTCCGCCCGGCGCCTCGCCGAACGCACCGACATCCCCGTCGACAACGGCCGCTTCATCGACGAGAACTACCGCGCGGTGGCGCGGCTCATCGACACGCCACCGCACACGGTCATGCACGGCGACGCACACCCCGGCAACGTCTACTTCCGAAACGGTGAGGCGGGGCTGCTCGACTGGCAGGCCGTGCGGCGCGGCCACCCCAGCCGCGAACTGGCGTACACGCTGATCACGAGCATGACCACCGCGGATCGCCAGGTCTGCGAGCGCGAACTGCTCGACGAGTACCGCCGGGTGTTGGCAGGCGCGGGTGGTCCCGAACTCGACCGCGACGAGCTGTGGCGCCGCTACCGACAAGGCGCGCTCTACGCGTATGTCGCGGCGCTGATCACCGCAGGCATGGGCGGTATGCAGGCGGCGGACATTGCGATGGAGGGCATTCGCCGCGGTGTCGCCGCACTAGAAGACCTCGACACGGTCTCGTTGCTGGCGAAGTCACTGTGATCGACCATCTAGGATCATTTGGAGCAAAGGATTGGGGTCGGGGGACGTGAACGAACCGCTACACGACACATACGGAGGCGTTGAGGACACCTCGACGAGGCACCGGATCCTCGTCGCGACCGCGGAAGTGCTCGCTCGCAGCGGCCAGACGAAGCTGAGCCTCTCGGAGGTGGCGCTGCAGGCCGGTGTCTCCCGGCCCACGCTGTACCGGTGGTTCGCCTCCAAGGGTGAACTGCTCGACGCGTTCGGCGTCTTCGAACACGAGATGTTCGACACCGGCATGAGCCGGGCGACGTCCGGCCTGCGAGGGACGGAGAAACTCGACGCCGCGCTGCGGTTCATCGTGCAGTACCAGCAGTCGTACTCCGGGGTGCGGGTGGTCGACATCGAGCCCGAGGTGGTCATCGCCCAACTGGGCAGAGTCATGCCGGTGATGCGGGCGCGCCTGCAGAAGCTGATGCCAGGGCCGCACGGGGCGGTCAGGGCCGCGACGGCGATCCGGGTCGCGATCTCGCACTACATCGTGCGCAGCGACGACGGCGACCAATTCCTCGCGCAGCTTCGCCATGCCGCCGGGATCAAGCCGAACGGGTGACACTTCGCCAATAGTTTGTAAAGCTTTCTCCCATGACGGGAGTGCAGACTGAATCCGGCGTGCTCGCCGGTGACGAGCGGATGCTCATTGACGGCGAATTGCAGATCACAAGCAGCAAAGCGACAATCGACGTCGTCCATCCGGCAACCGAGCAGGTGGCAGGTCAGGCGACTGATGGAACGGTCGAGGACATGGCGCGCGCGGTCGGGGCGGCACGCCGGGCCTTCGACGAGACCGACTGGTCGCGCGATCTGGAGTTCCGCTACCACTGCCTGACCCAGCTGCACGACGCGTTGGAACGCAACAAGGAGCGGCTGCGGCGCGTCCTCATCACCGAGGTCGGCTGTCCCGTCACGGTGACGGGCAGCCAGATCGAGAGCCCGATCGAGGAGGTCAAGCACTGGGCCGAGCACGGACGGGCCTTCGAGTACCTCGTCGACAACGGGGTGCACGAGACGCCGCTGGGCCCGGCAAGGCGCAAGATCCACTACGAGCCGGTCGGTGTCGTCGGCGCGATCACGCCGTGGAACGTGCCGCTGTACCTCAACATCGCGGAGACGGTGCCCGCGCTGATGGCGGGCAACACCGTCGTACTCAAGCCCGCGCAGCTCACGCCGTGGTCGGGCAGCGAGTACGGCCGAATCGTCGCGGAGGAGACCGATATCCCGGCGGGGGTGTTCAACGTTGTGGTGGCAGGCGCGAACGAGGTGGGCGCCGCGCTGTCGGCCGACCCGCGGGTGGACATGATCACGTTCACCGGCTCGACGGCGACCGGCAGGGCGATCCTGGCGGCCGGCGCTCCGACGGTGAAGAAGACGCTGCTGGAGCTGGGTGGGAAATCGGCGCACATCGTGCTCGACGACGCGGACTTCAATTCGGCGCTGCCGTTGGCGGCGATGATGGCGTGCGTGATGTCCGGGCAGAGCTGCATCCTGCCCAGCCGGATCCTGTTGCCGCGCAGCCGCTATGAGGAGGGACTGGCCATCCTGAAGGGGGCCATGGAGAACTTCCCGGTCGGCGACCCGTGGACTCCTGGCAACATGCAGGGGCCGCAGATCAGCGAGACGCAGCGGCAGAAGGTGCTCGGGCTGATCAAGAGCGGTCTCGACTCGGGCGCGCGGTTGATGACGGGCGGCGGCATCCCTGAGAACCTGCCGACGGGTTACTACGTGCAGCCGACGCTGTTGGCCGACGTTGATCCCGACTCGCAGGTCGCGCAGGAGGAGATCTTCGGCCCGGTGCTGACCGTGACGCCGTACGACAGCAACGACGATGCTGTTTCGATCGCGAACAACACGATCTACGGGCTGTCCGGTGAGGTCAGCAGCGCCGACGTGGATAGGGCGTTCGAGGTGGCCAAGCGGATGCGCACGGGCAACGTGACGATCAACGGCAAGAGCCACTTCGGGATCGGCAGCCCGTTCGGCGGCACCAAGCAGAGCGGGCTCGGCTATCGGAACGGCGAGGAGGGCTACAAGGAATACCTCGAGGCCAAGACGATCGGCATGCCGGACACCGCGGCGCGGTGAATCAGCCGGAGTGATGGACGAGGTCGCGATCGCCGCCCTGTTGTACCGGTATGCCAGGGCCGTCGACACCAAGGACTGGGAGTTGTATCGCTCGGTGTTCACCGACGACGCGCACATCGACTACTCGTCGGCGGGCGCTGTCGTGGGTGGCCGCGATGAGGTCGTCGACTGGTTCGCGGCGAACTTCGGGGTGATCCCGTGGAGCATGCACTACATCACGAACATCGAAAGCGACGTCGACGGCGATACCGCGAAGGTGCGGGCGATGTTCTACAACCCGATGCAGTTGCCGGGGATGGCGGAGATGAGCTATTGCGGCGGCTACTACCACCACGAGCTGGTGCGAACACCCGACGGGTGGCGAAGCCGTCATCTCCGCGAGGAGAACGTGTGGTTCGTCAACGCGCCGGCGGGCGCTCCGCAAGGGCATATGTGAATTTGCCCGCGTAGCGAGCGACAACCCCTGACATGTCAGACGCGCCTGCCACGGTTCGGCCATGGAGACCAGGCACCAACTGAAGGGCATCGAGCTCCGCTACGCGCTCACGATGTACCTCTTGCAACACGGCCCAACGACCGTCGACGAGCTCATCAAGTCGCTGGAGTGGCAGGGCTTTGAGATCGGCGGGCGGCCCTCGAAACACGTGTCGGACGCGCTGCGCTGGGAGCGACGGCGTGGCAGAGTCCGTCGACTTGCGCGAGGCCTCTACGGCCCGGGGTTCGTGCCACGCGGGACCGAGTACCGGATCTACAACCGTGTGATGGCCCTGCGCGTCTCGGCGAAACCCTTGTGGTTCAGGGGAACCCGGCTGTAGGTCCGTTTGTCGCTCGCTACGCGGGCAATTTCATCTATGCCCCTGGGGCCCCGCGCCGTCCCGCGGTCAGCGCTCGGCCGCCAATTGCCCACAGGCCGCGGCGATTTCGCGGCCACGGGTATCACGCACAGTGCAGGACACTCCCCGCTCCCGAACCCGCCGCACGAACTCGCGCTCGGCTGCCTTCGGGCTGGCGTCCCATTCGCTGCCCGGCGTCGGGTTCAACGGGATCACGTTGACATGCGCCAGCGGTCCCAGCGCGCCGTGCAACCGCTTGCCCAAAAGGTCTGCCCGCCACGGCTGGTCGTTGATGTCGCGGATCAACGCATACTCGATCGACACCCGTCGCCCGGTCACGTCGGCGTAGTACCGCGCCGCGTCGAGCGCTTCGGAGACCTTCCACCGGTTGTTGACCGGGACGAGCGTGTCGCGCAGTTCGTCGTCAGGCGCGTGCAGCGACAGCGCCAGCGTGACACCGAGTCGTTCGTCGGCGAGCTTGCGGATCGCGGGCGCCAGCCCCACCGTCGACACGGTCACCGACCGCGCCGAGATCCCGAAGCCGTGCGGCGGCGCCGCGGTGATGCGACGCACCGCCGCCAACACCCGGTTGTAGTTGGCCAGCGGTTCGCCCATGCCCATGAACACGATGTTCGACAGGCGGCCACCGCGCGCCGAGCCGGCGATCCCATCTCCGTCGCGGTCCCGTAACTCGACGGCGGCGGCCCGCACCTGTTCGAGGATCTCCGCCGTCGACAGATTGCGGGTCAGCCCGCCCTGCCCCGTCGCGCAGAACGGGCACGCCATGCCGCAACCCGCCTGCGAGGAGATGCAGACCGTGTTGCGCTGCGGATAGCGCATCAGCACCGACTCGAAAGTGGTGCCGTCGATCGCCCGCCACAGCATCTTTCGCGTCTCGCCGGCGTCACACTCGATCTCGCGCACCGCGTCGAGCAGGCGCGGGAACAACGCGTCGGCGACCTGGTCGCGCACGGCGGCGGGCAGATCGGTCATCTGATGCGGATCCGCGATCAGCCTGCCGTAGTACTGGTTGGCCAGCTGTTTACCCCGAAATGCCGGAAGTCCCAGGTCGGCGACGGCGGCGGCGCGGCCCGCTTCGTCGAGGTCGGCGAGGTGCCGCGGCGGCATGGCGCGTCGCGGAGCGTCGAAAATCAGGGGCAAGGACGTGGGCATGATGTCTCGTCAGTATCTCATCCCGGGATGGCCGAAATTGATTGGCGACGACAGGCGTTGGTCGCAACTATGGGAACCGTGGCCATGCCCCCGATGCCGTTGCGCACCGCGTCCAATCTGACGTTCTTCTACGCGCTCGGGTATCCCATTGGGGCGCTTGCTGTTTCAGCGATGTCGCCGATGGCGGTACTGGTTTTCCGGTTCGGGCTGGCAGGTGCGATCCTCTCCGCCTGGGCATTGATCACGCGTGTGACCTGGCCCACTGGCCGCACCCTCGCCCACGTCCTCGTCACCGGCTTGCTCACCCAGGCGTTGCAGTTCATCTGCCTGTACCTGGCGCTCCTGCACGGGGCGCCCGCCGTGCTGGGTGCCGTGATCATCTCGATGAATCCCGTCGTCACCGCCTTGTTGGCGACGGCGTTCCTCGACGAGCGCCTGACCTGGACACGGGTCGGCGCACTGGTACTCGGTGTCGTCGCGGTGCTGGCCGCGTGCGCAGGCCGGCTGATCACCATCGGCGGGGTCGACACCGTCGTGCTGCTCCTGCTCGTCGCGTTGCTCAGCCTCGCCGCGGGCGGCGTCTACCAGCAACGGTTCTGCTCCGGCGTCGACTTCCGCGCGACCGCCGCCCTACAGAACGCCGTAGCTCTGCTGCCGGTGGCCGTGCTGGCCATGGTCATGCCGTTCACCGTGCACGACCCGTGGAAGGCGGCGGGCGCCGTCGCGGCCGTCGTGCTACTCAACGCCACCATGTGCATGACGCTCTACGTGCGGGCAATCAACAACTTCGGCGCCGCCGCGGTCGCGATGCTGTTCGCGGTCATCCCCGCGGTCGCGGGACTGCTGTCGTGGCTGATGTTGGGGCAACGACCTGATGTCGGGATTGCGCTCGGCCTCGTCGTCGGCGCGGCAGCCTGCTGGCTGAACGCGCGAGTGTCACGCCAGCAGCGTCAGCGTTCAGTCACATCGCCGACGGCGTCCATCATGCGGCCAAGCTCAACCGCGACGTCGGGCCCTGCCGGCTGATAGACGAGTTCCGTCACCCCGCCTGCTTCATACTCGGCGACCCGATCACGCAACTGTGTCGCGGTCCCGGTGAACGTGAACTGCGGCAACAGATCGGCCGCCAACGCAACAGCCTCCTCATCGACCGCGGTCAGCCGCACCAGGTGGCCCTCGTGGGTGACGAGGTGACGCTCCGCGGCCGGAATGGCCTGGATGGCGTCCACCCATTGGCGCCCGCCCGGTAGACCGAGCACGGCGTCGGCGCCGCCGCGTTCATACAAGGCGTGGAACACCACGGCTAGACCGTGCCCCGCTCTGTTCATGACATCGCGGCTGTGCACGTCTTCTCCGTCGTCGAGGACGGTGCCGAATTGGAGAAGGGAGTAAGGCCGCCCCGCCGCGGCCGGATTCGGAACCCCGGCCGCGAAGACTCCATCGCCGACCCGTTCGGCGACCGCAGTCCCCTTCGGGCCGTCGGCCCCGATCAGCACTTCGACGTCGACGGGCCGGTCGGCCAAAAAGCCATCAGTGTGCAACATACGGATCGCAGCGCCGTCCCACTGGACGGTCTCGCCTCTCAGCAGCGCCCGCAGCGCCGTCACATACTCCTCGACGAAGGCCCATCGCAGCGGCCGCTTTCCCAAGGTGTACCGCCCGGTGAAGCCCGATCCGATGGCCACCGCCACCCGGCCAGGGGCGATAGCGGCAAGTCCGGCGATGGCTGCTGCATTGGTCATCGGATGACGCAGGCTCGGCACGAGCACTCCGGGCCCGAGACCGATCGTGGAAGTGCGCTGCGCGGCCAGCGCCAGCGCCATCCATACGTCCGACGTGATCGCGGGCGAGTCGTACAGCCAGGCCCGTCGGTAACCAAGACGCTCGGCCTCCACAACGAGTTCCGGGGAATCGACGTTCGTAACCAGGGCGCACGAGAGCTGCATGCGCGAGAACTTACCCGGCCGATCAGGCCAGCAGCGTCAGCACGATCCAGCCCGCGACGGCCGAGGGCAGCATCGCATCGATCCGGTCCATCATGCCCCCGTGACCGGGGAGCAGCGTGCCCATGTCCTTGATCCCGAGGTCGCGTTTGACCTGCGACTCGACCAGATCTCCCAGCACGCCGGTGATCACCAGCATCAGCCCCAGCGGGAGGCCGACCCAGGCCGGCTTGTCGAGAAGGAACGCCACCGAAAGCACGGCCGCCGTGATGCCGAACAGCAGCGAGCCGCCCAGCCCCTCCCACGACTTCTTCGGGCTGATGGCCGGCGCCATCAGGTGCTTGCCGAACAACACTCCGGCGACGTAGCCGCCGATATCGGCGAAGACGACGGTCACGATCACGGTGAACGTCCGGGCACCACCGTGGTCCTGGAAGAGCAACAGCGCAGTGAAACTGGCGAAGAACGGCACCCAGGTCGCGAGCAGCACCGTGGCGGAGATATCGCGCAGATAGTTCACCGGCTGCTCGCGAAGCCCCTGCCCGACCAGGCGCCAGACCATGCACACCACGATCGTTCCCGCATATGCACCCGCCAGCCCGGCCGGACCATACGGCCATGTCAGCCAGATCATGGCCTGCCCGCCGATCAGCAGCGGAATCAAAGGAAGTGCGTATCCGGCCTCGCGCAGTCGGCGGACGACCTCGTGAGTGGCGATCGGCATCGCCACCGCCAACACCGGCAGCCACCACCGAGGGGCGAACAGCAGGATGCCGATCGCCATCGCTCCCAGCAGCACGCCGACGGCGATCGCGGCCGGCAGATTGCGGCCGGCACGGGACACCTTCTTGGGCGGCTCGGTCGGGCCGGCGTCAGTGTCTGCCACGGGAGTCGCTTGCTGATCGGCCACTAGACCTCCAGCAGCTCGCCTTCTTTGTGCTTGACCAACTCGTCGATCTGATTCGTGTAGGTGTGCGTGGTCTTGTCGAGGTCTTTCTCGGCGCGCGCGACCTCGTCCTCGCCTGCTTCGCCGTCCTTCTTGATGCGGTGCAACTCCTCCATCGCCCTGCGGCGGATGTTGCGCACCGAGACCCGCGCGTCTTCGCCCTTGGACTTGGCCTGCTTGACCAGATCGCGGCGGCGCTCCTCGGTCAGCTGCGGAATGGAGATGCGGATGACGTTCCCGTCATTGGTGGGATTCACCCCGAGGTCGGAGTTGCGGATCGCGTCCTCGATGCTCTTGAGCTGGTTGGCCTCATATGGCTTGATCACGACCAGCCGGGCCTCCGGCACGTTGATGCTGGACAGCTGGGTGATCGGGGTAGACGACCCGTAATAGTCGACGGTGATGCGAGTGAACATGCCGGGATTGGCGCGGCCAGTGCGGATCGACGACAGGTCGTCGCGCGCCACCGACACCGCCTTTTCCATTTTCTCTTCGGCGTCGAAGAGGGTTTCGTCGATCACGGTCGCTGCTCCTTTTCGCTCCTCGCGTGCGCGACCTACCGTCGCTCTCGCTCGCCTGGCCTTCTCCTGTCAGGAGGTGACCAGTGTTCCGATCTTCTCACCTGCCACCGCCCGCGCGATATTGCCGTCGGTGAGCAGGTTGAACACCAGGATCGGCATACCGTTGTCCATGCACAGGCTGAACGCGGTGGCGTCGGCGACCTTCAGCCCCCGGTCGATCACCTCACGGTGGCTGATCGCGGTGAGCAACTCGGCCTCGGGGTTCTCACGCGGGTCGGCGGTGAAAACACCGTCGACAGCCTTGGCCATCAGCACCACTTCGGCGCCGATCTCGAGCGCACGCTGGGCGGCGGTGGTGTCGGTCGAGAAGTAGGGCAGCCCCATGCCTGCTCCGAAAATCACCACACGGCCCTTCTCCAGGTGACGCACGGCGCGCAACGGGATGTAGGGTTCTGCGACCTGCCCCATCGTGATCGCGGTCTGCACCCGCGTCGCGATGCCTTCCCTCTCCAGGAAGTCTTGCAGCGCAAGGCTGTTCATCACGGTGCCGAGCATGCCCATGTAGTCGCTGCGGGTACGTTCCATGCCGCGCTGCTGCAGCTGAGCGCCACGGAAGAAGTTGCCGCCGCCGATGACCACGGCGACTTGCACGCCGCTGCGGACGACTTCGGCGATCTGCCGTGCCACCTGGTGCACGACGTCGGGGTCCAGGCCGACTTCGCCGCCGCCGAACATCTCGCCGCCGAGCTTGAGCAGCACGCGGGAGTACATCGGCCGGATCGGCGGTGGTTCGACGCCGTTGGTGCTGAGCTCTGGCTCCGCCATCCGACTCCTTCGGGGTCCTCGCAAGAGATCGCCCCTAATCCTGCCCCATAGCGGCTCCGAAAGCCGCCATGGGGTAGGCGCGTCGCGGGTTAGCTCTCGGGCAGGTGTGCGGTCAGCAGAAAGGCCGGGACCGACTTGCGACCATTGGGTTCGTCGCGGACGTCGCCGAACGGCATCGGCTGCCCCTCGAGGTCGATGTTGTCCGGCAGGTTGGCGTGGATGCGGGCCGGCCGGATCTCGTCGATCGTCCAGTACTTGGACACCACCTCGCGCAGTTCGTCTTCGGTGACGGGGTTCGCCGGGCCATTCGGCAGTCCGGCGCGGTCGAACACGAGCACGTAGTACGACGCCCCAGGCGCGGCTGCGCGCGCGACCGACTGCTGGTAGCCCTCGCGGGCTTCGACGGGGATCGAGTGGAAGAGAGTGGAATCGACGATGGTGTTGAACCGGCCGTCGTATCCGCCGAATGCGCTGATGTCGGCGACCTCGAAGCTGGCGTTGGTCAGACCCCGCTTGACGGCTTCGGCCGTGGCGAGCTCGATGGCGGTCGGCGAAAGGTCGAGGCCGACGGTGGTGAAGCCACGCTCCGCGAGGTAAAGGTCGACGGCCGCCTCGCCGCACCCGACGTCGAGGACGTCGCCGCGGAACTTGCCCTGCTCGATGAGCGCGGCGATCTCCGGCTGCGGTTCACCGATACTCCATGGCGGCTTGGTTCCGAGTCCAAGCTCCGGGGCCTCGCCCTTGTACGCGTTTTCGAACAAATCTTGTGATGGCGATGGTGTTGTGGTCATATACCCGGTATATCAATCTAGTTGATATGTGTCAATATACTTGATATGAGTGAGTCGTTTGAGGACCAGCCGCTCGGCTACCTGTTGAGCCGGGTGATGTTTGCGCTGAAATCCGACGTCAGTGCGGCCGTCCTCGATCCGCTGGAAGTGGCTTTCCCCGAATACCTGTGCATGCGCGTGCTGTCGAAATACCCGGGACAGTCCAACGCCGACCTGGCCCGCGCACTGAGCGTCTCGCCGCAGGCGATGAACATGGTGCTGCGCGGGCTCGAGGAGCGCGGGCTCGTCACGCGGCCTGCCAGCGTGGCGTCCGGGCGGTCGCTGCCCGCTCAACTGACCCGCGAAGGGGCGGACTTGCTGAAGCGCACCGACGCCGGGGTGCGGGCCGCTGAGAACCGGTTGATGGTCAACATGACCGACGAGGAGCGCGATCAGTTCAAGCGAACACTCGCCGCCCTGGGGTCGGATCCGATCTAGCGATAGGACAGCCGCAATGGCCGACAGCCTGATCTACGTCTCCCGCCTGTTGACCGATCGCGCCATGGCGCATCTGAAGTCGCTCGGCGTCGAAGTGCGGGTCGGCGACGAAGACCCGCCGAGCCGTGCCGAACTGGAAGAGAGCATCGCCGGCGCAGGCGCCGCCGTCGTCACGCTGACCGAACGGGTGGATGCCGCGCTGCTTGCAGCTGCCGGAGACCAATTGAAGGTCGTCGCCAATGTGGCTGTCGGCTACGACAATATCGACCTGGATGCCGCCGAGGCCGCCGGTGTGACAGTCACCAACACCCCCGGCGTTCTCGACCGCGCCACCGCGGATCACACCTTCGCCCTCATCCTCGCCGCCACTCGCCGAGTGGCTGAGGGCGACCGCTTCCTACGGTCCCGCGAGCCCTGGGTCTGGGGACCGCGGATGCTGGTCGGGCTCGACATCAGCGCCGGGGCGACCCTGGGCATTCTGGGCTACGGGCGAATTGGCCGCGCCGTCGCGAAACGCGCCCAGGCGTTCGACATGACCGTCGTGGCTTCCGCGCGCAGCCGCAGGCCCGGCACCGAAGAGGACGGGGTCGCCTTCGTGGACACGTCCACACTGCTGGCGACGAGCGACGTCGTCAGTGTGCTCACGCCACTCACGCCCGAGACGCACCACCTGATCGATGCCACGGCGTTAGCGGCGATGAAACCGACTGCGTACCTGATCAATACGGCCCGCGGCGGCGTCGTCGATGAAGCGGCGCTCGTCGATGCGCTGCACTCCGGTCAGATCCGCGGCGCAGCACTCGATGTCTTCGAAGGCGAACCGCACGTCAATCCCGCGCTGCTCGACGCACCGAATCTCGTTCTCACCCCGCATATTGCCAGTGCCGGCGAGGCGACCCGCGATGCGATGGGCATCCTCGCCATCGACAATGCGGCGGCCGTCCTCGCCGGCGATCCACCGCTGACTCCGGTGCGTCGGGACTAGTGATGGTGGCAGGCCGCCGGCGGTGATGGCGGGATGTCCAACGCCGGGTTGCCGTCGAAGAAGCCGACCGGCTTGAGGTGGAATCCGGTGTAGGCGCACGGCATCACCGGCCAGTCCTCCGGTCGCACAACGTGATGCGCGCCGACGGTGTACCAGAGCACCACGTCGGTGTCCTCCAGCGGCGCGTCGTCGGCGATGAACTGCGGCAGGCCCTGCATATCGGATGACTGGTACATGTAGTCGCCGGCGGCGAACCTCTCCGCAGGGTCGTACTTCGTCACCCACAGGTTGTGCTGCACGAACCGGGCCCGGTCATAGATGTACGAGCCCTCCTGCACCATCACCGGCACAACCTCCCTCGGCGTCAGCTTGTACGCCACTGGGCTGCCCAACTCGTTCTTCTTGGACGGATTGGTGATCTTCCAGTAGCGGCCCTTCGACCAGTCCCAGTCGCGCGCCCCGTCGGCCTCGGACGCCACCAACGTGTCCTGCGTAATCCACGCGTTGCGATGCGGGTTCAGCTCAGGGTCGGGTTCGGGGATCGAGTCGACCTCGTAGACGCTGTTGCCCGCGCCGTCGACACTCATGTCGAGGCGGAAGTTGAAGAAATGCTGGTGATTCGGACCGTAGATGTTGGGCGCCACCAGCTTTCCCCACCGCGGTTGCTCACCGTCCTTGACCGCCCCGGTGGTGAGAACGCCGGACAGCTTGACCTCCACCTCCATCGACGCGTCGTTGTAGAAGTACCAGAAGAACCCGTACTCGTAGTTGCCGACGGTGCAGATCATCGAGATCACCAGCCGGCGCGCGCGGCGCACCTCCACCTCATCGGTCCGGAAATCGGTGTGCTTCCACGAGATTCCGTAGTCCTCCTCGTGCATGCAGATCGCGTTCGGGATGGTCACCGCGTGGCCAGAGGAGTCGTTGACCGTGCCGTCGAAGTAGTAGATCTCGCCGAGGCAGTCGCAACCGAGGGTGAGCGGGTTGGCGGAGAAGCCCATCCCGACCTCGCCCATGTCGAAGACGTTCTTGTTCCAGTGCGTCGGTGCGGTATCCCCATACGGCACCACCATTTCCGAGAGCGATGCCCGGTAGATGATCGGCCGGGTCTCGCCGCGATCGGTGTAGGTGACCTCGTGCAGGGTGATGCCCTCGCGCGGGTTGAAGCCCACCCGCATGGACCACTTCTGCCACTGCACCTTCCAGCCGTCGACGGTGAAGCTCGGCCCGTCGGGCTGGGTGATCTCGATGGGCTTGACGCCGTCGCGGAACTCGGTGAACGCCGGCCGGTTGTTCTCGTCGAACATGAACTTCTCGGCGTAGTTGCCCGCAGTTGGCGGCAACGGCACCGCCCCGTGGTCCTCGATGTCGATCACCTTCATGGCGTCGAGATCGAAGGTGACGATCAGGCCCTCGACCGGTCGCGCGTAGCCGTGCTCCGAGGGCGCGGCACGCATGAATGTCAGCGGGCGACAGATCAGCGGCGAGTTGTCGTAGTGATCCTGGTTGCCGTAATAGCCTGCGGGCCAGGGATCGATCATTGCGAGGTCGAAATCGGTGACACCGCGCTTACGCATCGCCTCCTGCCAGCGAGCATCGACCCGCACCACTTCTTCCACGCCGGTCATGTGCTCGACGAGGTAGGACGGGAAGCGGCCCGGCACCGACTTCCACGAGTCGATGACACGCGCGCCGAGGTCGACGACCGCCTCGTAGACCAGCTTGGCCGCGCCGTCGTACATGGTCACGAACGCCCGTCTGGGCACATCAACGATGCCTTCGAAGGTCAGTTCCGCGGTCTTGTCCGGCTCCGCCAGCTGAATCATCACGAATTTCAGTGTCGGCGTGGCATATTCGGAGTCGCTGATGACCGTCGCGGCGGTTTCGATCTCCGCACCGGTCAGCGGATCCAGCGGATACCGCGATGCGTTGTCAACCGCATCCGTGCTCGGCACGGTGCTTTCCATCGTCATTTGGCTTCGTCCTTCAACTCGAGTACTGCGAGATGCGCCAGTGCGTCTTCCGCGGAGGTCTTGTGCGCGGCCCGGCGGCCGAAGATGTAGACGACCACGCCGAGCAGGAACATGCCCACCGCGATGCTGCCGGTCCACACCATCCATGTGCCGTCCGGTACGTCTTTGATCCACGACTTCGCGAACGAGTAGTAGATGCCGCCCATGGTGCCCAGTGTGCCGACGAGGACTGTGATCCACACGCCGACCATGCCGCCGGGAATACGCCAGAACTTCTCGCTGGCGTACCGGTCGGCGTACTTCTTGCGCGCCAGGATGACCGGGAACAGGAAGAAGAACCCGGAGATGAGCCACGCGATGGACAGGCCGCCCTGGAGGAAGACCGTGACGTTGGCCATACTGCTCTGCGAATACAACCCGACCAGGATCAGCGACGACAGCACGCCCTGGATCAGCACCGCGGTGACCGGGTTGCGCGTGCGGGGGTTCAGGTGGGTGAAGATCCGCGGCAGGTGACGCTCCAGTCCGGAGACGAAGATCAGTCGCGAATAGGTGACCTGGTAGGACATCAACGCGACGAACACGATGCACGCGAGCACGATCGCGCACACCTCCATCACACCCTTGGGTGCGGCCGTTCCGAGCATCCCGATCACCCCGGTGACCGGATCGATCTCATCGGCGGGCAGCACCATCACGGTTCCCAACGTGGTCAGCAGGTAGATGATCACCAACGCGATCGACCCCCACACCACCATCTTCGGTCCGCTCCTGCGCACCGACAGGAACTCCGCACCCATGTTGTACGGCGTCTCGACACCGACGAGGTAGAGCAGCACGGTGCCGTACAGGAAACCGGCACCGGCGAAGTCGGGCACCAGTGCGGCGTGCGCGCTGAACGGCTGGGCCGAACCGTGACTCAACGCGTAAACCACGCCCGAGATGAAGATGACGGCGGTCAGTGCCCAGTAGACGACGAAGACGACATTCATGATGCGCTGGTTGGCGGCGAGTTTTGCCAGGGCCAGGCCGATGACGGCCCAGAGGAGGACCAGTTGCAGGATGATGGTCAGCGTCAAGCCGAGTTCCGCGTGGAACGCGAGCAGCAGGAACTGCAAGATGATCGCCGGCGATGACGCGGAGTTCAGTACCACCGGTATCCACGACAGATAGCCGCCGATGAACCCCCACGTCTCGCCCATGGTCCGGGTTGCCCAGATGTACACGCCACCTTCACCGGGCCACAGGTTGCCGAGTTCGGCGACCGCCATACCCGCAGGCACCAGGAATGTGAGGATGCCCAGCACCCACATCGGGATGGCCGTCCAGCCGCCGGCCGCCATGATCGACGACCCGGTGATCCAGCAGATGATGAAAACGTAGGTGGCCGTGAGGCCGAAGGTGGTCATCACCTTCGGCAGCACCTGCTCAGGAACCAGTTCGGTGGTGAGCAGCTTGTCGCGGGCAGGCGACGCCGTAGCTTCGAGTTCTTGGGTCATGCGAATTACTCCCAATACCGTTGGGTCAGTTGACGATTTGTCCGTCTTTCATGCGGACGACACGGCTCGCTTCATCAGCCACCGTGGGGTCGTGCGTGCTGGCGACTACGGTGACGCCGAGCGTGGAACACAGGTCGCGCAACATGCGCACCACCGTCTCCCCCGTGCGGTGGTCGAGGTTCGCCGTCGGCTCGTCGGCGAGGACGAGCGTCGGGCTGCTGATCAGCGACCGCGCGATCGCGGTGCGCTGCTGTTCGCCACCCGACATCTTCGTCGGCTGATGGTGAATCCGGTGCCCGAGGCCGACGAGCTCGAGCAGCTCGAGCGCCCTCTTGCGCAACGACTTGCGGTCATAGGGCTCGAACATCAACGGCAGCTCGACATTCTCGACCGCCGACAGGAACGGAATCAGGTTGTAGCTCTGGAAGATGAACCCGATGGTGTCGTGGCGTAGCGCCGCGAACTGGCTCTCGGTCAGCAGCGACGTGTCCCGGCCCGCGAGCCTGACCGTGCCCTTGGTCGGCCGGTCCAGACCGCCGATGATGTTGAGCAGCGTCGACTTTCCGCTGCCGCTCGGGCCCATCAAGCAGACGAATTCGCCTGGCATCACCTGCAATTCAGCGGCCACGAGTGCACGGACCACCTCGTCGCCGAGCTTGTGCAGCTTCCACACATCCGAGATCTCGATGACAGGGGCGAGGCCATTGGCTCCTCGGATCGTGGTTTCGGCTTCCTCATCGATAGCGGTCATCTCTAGCCTCCTGCGGTCAGGGAACGGATCGGCGGCCGCGACGCCGCATTCCAGGTGGGCACGATGCTGGTGGCCAGCGCCGCGACGATGCTGACGCCGATTGAGATCGCCGCGCCGAGCATGAGCCCACCGACCGACACTCCCGTCGCCACCAAACCGACTGCGCCGAGCACGATCCCGGTGACCGCGGCCAGCAGAGCACCGGCCAGCGCGCCCAGCACCGCCGCGATGACCGGCTCGACCAGTAACGCGGCCACCACAGGTGCGCGCGGCACGCCGTTGGCGCCGAGTACGCCGAGTTCGCGGGTGCGGTGCGCGACGGTACGGGTGGTCGCCACGGCGACCTCGACCACCCCCACCAGCAGAACGGTCACCGCGATCAGCACGACGGCGCGGCTGATCTCCTCGGCGTGGCCGAGCGACGCCGACTGCGCGCGGATTCCGTTGGACATGCCGAACACGATCACCACAAGAAACGCACCGGTCGCAGTCGTGATGACCGGCAGCACCATCTCGCGGATCCTGCGGCGCGCCGACAGCCACCCGTAGGACAACCCTTTGCGCATCACTAGCGGTCCCCCAGCAGCGAGACGGGCCGTTGTTGCAGCAGGCGGTGCACGGGGATCAGAGCGCCGACGATCGCCATCGCGGGCAGGAACGCGGCCACCATGCCTGATGCCTGCAGCCATGCGGTCGGTGTGGCGATGCCCGGAATCACCAGCGCTACCGCCACTCCCGCCCCGAGCACGCCGACCACATACGCGGTGAGGAAGACGATCCCCGACTCGACGAGGAAGAAGTAGAGCACTTCGTCGGCCAGCCCGATGCTGGACATGATGCCGAATTCGCGCCGCCGCTCCTGCACCGCCGCCAGGAACGACGACACCGCGATCACGAAGCCGAGACCGAGACCGATGGTCGAGATGAGGCCGAGCGTCGAACTCGTGACCTTGCCGGAGAACAACGCCGAGAACTTCTGCTCGAACGTCAGCGGACCGGAGCCGCCGACGGTGTCGTAGATCAGCCCGCCCCCGTTGGGATCCGGTTTGACCGATGGGTCCGACGTCGACACGAGGCTGACCGCGCCGCCGAACGTCTGCCCGAGGTCGCGACGCTTTTCGTCACCGGGCGGCGCGAAGATGATCCACCAACCGTTGTCGCCGACGATCGACTGGGCAAGCGGCGTCGCCACGGTGACCGACTGGGCGCCGCCCGCGACGTTCACGACGAGGCTCTGCCCGCCGACGACGATCCGATCGCCGGGGTGCACGCCGAGCCGGTTGGCCACCTCCGAACCCAAAGTAGCTTGGCTACTTGCGATTTGGTCGCCCCCCCGCAGCGACACGGTGCTGCCGTTGATCTCGGTGACTCCGGACAGGACGCGGGTCGCCGTCCAGCCGGCGGGGACGGTGATGGTTGGGGCGGAGCCGTCGGCGACAAGGGCCTGCGCGTTGCTGTCGTAGTGGACGCCCGCGGCGGGTACCGCCCAGAGCTGAGCGCCGCCGAGCACGTCCGTCACCGAATCGGCCCCGGTGATCGCGAAGCTCGCCGAGATCGTGCGAACGACGGTGACGCAAGCGATCGCCAACGCGATGCCGAGCACCGACAGCACGAACCGTTCGGGACGGCGGCGGATGTTGGCCAGCGCGAACCGGACGAGGCACACGAAGGTGTTCCCGGAGGCGGTGGCGATCGCCGGCGATCGAACGGTTGTGGGCGCATTGCTGACCTGACTGGTCTCCACAGTCAGGGATGGTCGGGCCGAAAAGTTTCACCCACAGCCGCGAGGAATGTCGTCGGCGTTAACTCAGGCGTGCTGCGGTTACAGCGCTATTGCGCCGACGCAACGGATTTCGTCGTCGAACTCAGCTCCGGCGGCCGATCCCGGCCATCATCATCGGCGTGAGCAGCCGGCAGTGCCCGTCGAATCCTCCTGCAGCGGCCTCAGCTTCCTCGGCCGACAGCAGCCCTGCCGCCACAACTGCACCACGAAGGCTTTCGAAGGACAGTCGAAAGAAATCGAACCCAGGAGATGTCGAGTCGATCAGCCGTGCTCGCCCCTCACCGCGGATGTCGGTCAGGCCGGCGGCCTCCATGTCGCTGACCACGCGGCGCCCATAGTCACGCTCGAATCCGGCCTTCGCCATGAAGCCCATGACCACATCGGCGATCTCTCCGAACCCCGGGCCCTCGCCCTCGAATCCGTAGCAGCTCCAGTCGTAGTCCTCGATCACGATCCACCCGCCGGGACGCAGCGTGGCCACCAGTCTGTCGAGAATCTGACGGCGGTCGGTGAGGTGCTCGAGCACGAGCCGAGCGTGGACGAGGTCGAATTCGTCCTGCGGCAGTTCGTCTTCGCGGAGGTCGACGCGGCGAACCTCGATCGAATCGGAGGCCAGCGAGTCGATGAATCGGGTGTCGATGTCGATCGCGGTGACGTGAGCCCCGCGGTCCGCCATCCACCGCACCATCGACCCGCCGCCCGCGCCGACCTCGAGACAGCGCCAGCCGCTCGCAATTCCGAGGTCCTCGAGCAGCGCCTGCGAGCCCGGATCCCACAGGGATTCCATGCCTGCCAACCGCTTCCGCTCCTCGGCGAAGCCGGGGTCGAGGACGTAGTCGCGGGTCATGATTGGATGCGCGCCCAGGGGCGTGCGTCTTCGAGTTCGTAGGCCAGTTCCAGCAGCCGGGCCTCCTGGCCGGCGACGGTCGAGAGCATCATGCCGACCGGTAGCCCGCTCGCGGATTCGCCGAGCGGCAACGAGATCGCAGGATCGCCGGTCGCGTTCTGCAGCGGGGTGAACGCGACCCACTCGAGCAGTCGATCCATCACCTGGTCGTAGTCGGCCGTCGGGTCGAGATGTCCGATGCGCGGCGTGACCTCTGCCAGTGTCGGCATGAGAACCGCGTCATAGGCGCCCGACAGCCGCTGCGTGATCCGGCGCGACGCAGAAAGCCTGCGGATCGCCAAAGGAATCCTGTGCAGATTTCGGGCGGCCATTCGATCCAGTCCCAACGTCATGTTGTCGAGTTTGGTGCGGTCGAAACTCGGCCCGTACATGCGGCGCCCACCGCGCACGACGGCAAACGCCAGGAACGACCAATAGATGAGGAAGTCGTCCTTGAAACGGGCGGGCACCGGATTGTCGATCTCGGTGACCTTGTGTCCGAGTTCTTCCAGCAGCGCCGCCGCCTTCAACGTCAGCTCGCGCATCTCCGGGCTGACTTCTCGCAGAATGGATTTGGTGCAGAATGCGATCCGCAGCCGCTGGGTGCCCGGCTGGGTGACGTCGCCGATCGCGGGGAGCTTCGGGTTGCGGTAGGCCCGCTCGGCCTCTCGCAGGAACGCAGCGGTGTCGCGCACCGAGCGCGATACCACCCCGTTGGCCACCAGGTGAAGCGGCATCCGGGCGGTCTCGTTGTCGAGCGGCAACCGCCCGCGCGTCGGCTTCAGACCGACAAGGCCGTTGCACGCCGCGGGAATTCGGATCGACCCGCCGCCGTCGTTGGCGTGCGCGATCGGCACCACACCGGCCGCGACGAATGCCGCCGAGCCCGATGACGATGCTCCGGCGGTGTACTCCGGATTCCACGGATTGCGGACCGGGCCAATCCGCGGGTGTTCCGCCGAGCCGCTGAAGCCGAACTCCGACATCTGAGTCTTGCCAAGCGGTATCAGCCCGGTCGAGAGGAAGACGCGCGCGAACTCGCCGTCGGACGGCATCGGCCGCGGCTCCCATGCATCCGTGCCCTGCATCGTCGGCATGCCCTCGACGGCGACATTGTCCTTGATGAACGACGGCACCCCGTCGAAGTAGCCGCCAAACGGTCGTCGCGCGTCCGCCCTGGCCCGTGCGCGGTCGTACGCCTCGAATGCCAGACCGTTCAGTTCCGGGTTGACCGCCTCGGTGCGGGCGATCGCCGCCTCGACGAGCTCGCGCGGCGAGACCTCGCCGGCACGGAGTTTTTCGACGAGGCCGACGGCGTCATGGTCGCCAAGGGCATCCCCAGAAAATTCGCCGCCGAAGGCGTGGATGCGATTCATGTTTCGACGGTACCAACTCGTACCGCGTACTCGGCCGACCAACGCAAAAGGCCCCCAGAATCTGGGGGCCTTTGCGGGTGGCTTGCGCCTGTTAAGCCTGGCCGACCTCGAAGCGGACGAACCGGGTGACGGTGACGCCCGCCTCGTCGAGTAGCGCCTTGACGGTCTTCTTGTTGTCGGACACCGACGGCTGGTCGAGCAGCACGACGTCCTTGTAGAAGCCGGTCACGCGGCCCTCGACGATCTTCGGCAGCGCCTGCTCGGGCTTGCCCTCGTTGCGGGCGGTCTCCTCGGCGATGCGACGCTCGTTGGCGACGACATCCTCCGGCACGTCCTCACGCGTGAGGTACTTGGCCTTCAGCGCGGCGATCTGCAGCGCGACTGCGTGCGCGGCGTCCTTGTCCGGGCCGGTGTACTCCACGAGCACGCCGACCGCAGGCGGCAGGTCCGCGGCCCGCTTGTGCAGGTAGGTCTCGACCGCGCCGTCGAAGTAGGCGACACGACGCAACTCGAGCTTCTCGCCGATCTTGGCGGACAGGTCCGCGATCGTCTGCTCGACGGTGGTGTCACCGACCTTGGCGGCCTTGAGGGCGTCGACGTCGGTTGCCTTCGATGACGCGGCAGCGGCGACGATCTGATCCGCGACCGCCTGGAATTCGGCGTTCTTCGCGACGAAGTCGGTCTCGGAGTTCAGCTCGATCAACGCACCGTCCTTGGCGGCGACCAGACCCTCGGCGGTGGCCCGCTCGGCACGCTTGCCGACGTCCTTTGCGCCCTTGATGCGCAGCAGCTCGACGGCCTTTTCGAAATCGCCGTCGGCCTCAACCAGCGCGTTCTTGCTGTCGAGCATGCCGGCGCCGGTCAGCTCCCGAAGTCGCTTGACGTCGGCAGCGGTGTAGTTCGCCATCTCAGCCTTCCGTGGTGGTGGTGTCGGTGTCGGCCCCGGACGTCTCCGTCGACGCCGAAGCGGTGGCGCCGGCCAGCAGCTCCTGCTCCCATTCGGCCAGCGGCTCGGCGCCCTCGGCCTCAGCCTCGCCCTCGCCCTTACCGACGCCCGCACGGGCCTGCAGGCCCTCGGCGACGGCGGACGCGACCACCTTCGTGAGCAACGCTGCCGACCGGATCGCGTCGTCGTTGCCCGGAATCGGGTAGTCGACGAGGTCCGGATCGCAGTTGGTGTCGAGGATCGCGATGACCGGGATGCCCAGCTTGCGGGCCTCACCGACGGCGATGTGCTCCTTGTTGGTGTCGACGACCCAGACGGCCGAGGGCACCTTCTGCATGTCGCGGATACCGCCGAGGCTGCGCTCGAGCTTGTTCTTCTCGCGGGTCAGCATCAGGATTTCCTTCTTGGTGCGACCCTCGAAGCCACCGGTCTGCTCCATCGCCTCGAGCTCCTTGAGGCGCTGCAGCCGCTTGTGCACGGTGGAGAAGTTGGTGAGCATGCCGCCCAGCCAGCGCTGGTTCACGTAGGGCATGCCGACGCGAGTCGCCTCTTCGGCGATGGATTCCTGTGCCTGCTTCTTGGTGCCGACGAACATGATGCTGCCGCCGTGGGCGACAGTCTCCTTGACGAACTCGTACGCCTTGTCGATGTAGGTCAGCGTCTGCTGCAGATCGATGATGTAGATGCCGTTGCGATCGGTGAAGATGAACCGCTTCATCTTGGGGTTCCATCGACGGGTCTGATGCCCGAAGTGGGTGCCGCTGTCCAGCAGCTGTTTCATGGTTACAACAGCCATAGTCGGCCATGTCCTCTTGTTGTCGGTTGTCGCCCGCATCGGGTGATGTCGGGCCCTGGTGGCTGCGGGATGCCAGACCCGCCGTCAGGCGGGACCGCGTGGCATCCGGGTATGACCGCCAAATTGGGTGGTCCTGTGCAGACACGCGAAGTCAGCCCGCTGGTGCGAGCTGCGGTTAGCAGTTTACACGCTGGACAGGGGTGCTTTTTCCACACCGCGACCGCCATCCACAGTTTGGCGATCAGGCCTGGATTTCTCTGGCGTCGCCACGCTGAGCTGGGAATATGCGCTGGCTGGCATTGATGATGGCATTCGCTCTGGGGTGCGCCCCGCCCGCCCTGGCCGACAACGGGCGGCTGGATTGGCCGCTGCGGCCCCGACCAGCTGTTCTGCGAATGTTCGACGCGCCGTCACCGAACTGGAACAGCGGCCACCGCGGCGTCGACCTGGCCGGGGAGCCGGACCAGCCGGTGTATGCGGCGGCGGCGGGAACGGTGGTGTTCGCCGGGGAGCTGGCCGGGCGGACGTTGGTGTCGATCGCCCATCCCGGCGGTCTGCGGACCACCTATGAGCCCGTGCGACCAGCGGTGCGGGCCGGGCAGCTCGTTGACGCCGGCTCAGCGATCGGTGCATTGATTACCGGCCACGCCGGCTGCTCGGCCGCCGCGTGCCTGCACTGGGGCGCGATGTGGGGTGCGGCGTCGCGGGCCGATTACGTCGATCCGTTGGGCCTGCTGGCCAGCACACGTGTCCGGCTCAAGCCGCTGCATCGCTGAACACTCACCGCGAGCGACCGTGTTTGCACGCAACACGCCGTCGATCTGTGTACAAATGGGGACCCTCGCGGTGAAGAAAACCTGCCTACCGTCGAGATCATGACCACCGACGCCCACCGCTCACGCCCGCTTCGCTTCGGTCTGCACACCGCGCTGCCCCGCGGCACGGACTTCGGCGCGTTCGCAATATCGGTGCAAGAAGCGGGTTTTGACGTGTTGACCATCCCCGATCACCTTGTCGCGTCGTTGTCGCCGTTTGCCGGTGCGACGGCCGCCGCGGTCGCCACCTCACGCCTGCACACCGGAACACTGGTGCTCAACAACGACCTTCGCCATCCCGTCGAGACGGCGCGCGAAGCGGCGACCGTTGCCGCCGTCTCGGGTGGCCGATTCGAGTTGGGACTCGGCGCGGGCCACATGAAGTCCGAGTACGACGCTGCAGGCATCCGATTCGACGAGGGTGGGACGCGGGTCGAGCGGCTCATCGAGGCCGTTGACGTGCTCCGCCCATTGCTTGCCGGTGAGTCCGTCGACGTCGACGGCGCCCATTACTGTGTGCGCGCCGAGGCGGGCGAACTGGTCGCCCCGCCAGGCGTTTCGGTGCCCTTGCTGATCGGCGGCAACGGGACCCGGGTGTTGGGGCTGGCCGGCCGCGTCGCCGACATCGCCGGGCTCGCGGGCTTCCGCCACAACCGCGACGCGACCAAGGTCAACCTCACCCATTTCGACCCGGCGGGCCTGAAGGACCGCATCGCCGTCGTCCGTGACGCCGCGGGCGACCGGTTCGACGCGATCGAACTGAATGCGCTCATCCAGTTCGTGGTGCACACCGATGACCGTGAAGCCTCGGCGGCCGAATTGGCCGCGGCCCTCGGCGGGGTCACGCCGGAGTTCGTGCTCGAATCGCCGTTCGTCTTGCTCGGCACGCACGAGCAGATGGCCGAGGCGCTTGTCGAGCGTCAGCAGCGGTTCGGCGTGAGCTATTGGACGGTGTTCGACGAGTGGGTTGGGCGCGAGTCGGCCATGCCTGACATCGCTAAAGTCATTGCGCTGCTCCGCTAGTCCGATTTCGGCGCGCTTACGGACGCTCAGCGTCCGTTTCCGCGCCGAAATCGCGGTCAGGCCCGTGGGTGCGCTTGGTCGTGCACCGCTCGTAGCCGCGCGACCGTGACGTGGGTGTACAGCTGTGTGGTGGCCAGCGTCGAGTGGCCGAGCAGTTCCTGCACGACGCGCAGGTCGGCGCCGCCCTCGAGCAGATGAGTGGCGGCACTGTGCCGCAGCCCATGCGGCCCGATGTCGGGTGCGCCGTCGACCGCGGCAATGGTCTGGTGCACGACGGTGCGGGCCTGCCGCGGGTCGAGCCGACGGCCGCGCGCGCCCAGGAGCAGCGCCGGTCCCGAATCGGCGGTGGCCAGCTCCGGCCGCCCGTCCTCGAGCCACCGCGCGAGTGCCGCCTGCGCCGGCTCCCCGAATGGCACCGTCCGCTGCTTGTTGCCCTTGCCGAGGACGCGCAGCAGACGCCGGGGCCGGTCCACGTCGTCGATGTCGAGCCCGCACAGCTCGCTGACGCGAATGCCGGTGGCGTACAACAGCTCAACGATCAGCTGGTCGCGCAGCGCCAGCGGATCACCTTGCTGCGCACCGGATTTGGCTGCGGCCATGGCGTCGAGGGCCTGATCCTGCCTCAGCACCGCTGGCAGGGTGCGTCGGGCCTTGGGCAACTGCAATCGCGTGGCGGGATCGCTCGGCATCAAGCCGCGGCGCGTGGCCCACGCGGTGAACGTCTTGACCGCCGAAGTGCGTCGCGCCAGCGTGGTACGGGCCGCGCCCGCCGACGCCTGAGCCGACAGCCAGGACCGCAGCAGCGGCAGGCTCAGCCTGTCCAGTCCGGCGTCGGGTGCCCGTTCGGCGAGAAAGTCGAACAGCGAGCGCAGGTCGCCCAGATACGCGCGGCGGGTGTGGTCGGAGCGGCCGCGCTCCAGTGCGAGAAACTCGTCGAACTCCTCGAGAATCGCGTCCACTTCCCTACCGTCGCAGACGCGGCCCCGCCGTCTCAGGTGACGCGCCGCAGCGCCTCGGGCACCAGATCCTTAAGAGTCGGATAGCCGTCGACGGCCATGATCAGGTCGGCCTCGGCCAGCAGCGAGCGCAGCACGTGCACCACGCCGTCCTCACCGCCGATGGCCAGGCCGTAGGCGTAGGGCCGCCCGACGCCGACGGCGGTGGCGCCCAGCGCCAGCGCCTTGACGATGTCCGCGCCGCTGCGGATGCCGGAGTCGAAGAGCACGGGCAGCCCGTCGGCGGCCGCCACCACCTCGGGCAGGCAGTCGATGGCCGGGATCCCGCCGTTGGCCTGACGGCCACCGTGGTTCGAGCAGTAGATGCCGTCCACACCGCCGTCCCTGGCGCGGCGCGCGTCGTCGGGATGGCAGATGCCCTTGACGATCAATGGCAGGTCGGTGAGCGAGCGCAACCAGGGAAGGTCGTCCCACGTCAGCGGATTGCCGAACACCGAAACCCAGCGCAGCACCACGGCTTGCGGGTCTTCCTCTGGCGTTTTTTGCAGGCTGGCGCGGAACACCGGGTCGCTGGTGTAGTTCGCCAGGCAGCGGTTACGCAGTTGCGGAAAGTTCGACGTCGACAGGTCGCGCGGGCGCCAGCCGGTCACCCAGGTGTCCAGCGTGACGATGATGCCCTTGTATCCCGCAGCCTCGGCACGCTGCACAAGGCTGGCCGCCAGGTCGCGGTCGGTCGGTGTGTACAGCTGGAAAAAGCCTGGGGTATCGCCGAATTCGGCGGCGATGTCCTCCATCGGGTCCTGAGTCAGCGTCGAAATGACCATCGGCACGCCGGTGCGGGCGGCGGCTCGTGCGCTGGCCAGATCACCGTGGCCGTCCTGTGAACACAAGCCGATCACGCCGATCGGCGCCATGAATAACGGCGACGGCAGCGTCAGACCGAACACCTCCACCGACAGGTCGCGCTCGTGGTGCGCGTTGAGCATCCGTGGCATCAGGCCCCAGTTGTCGAAGGCGGTGCGATTGATGCGCTGCGTGCGTTCGTCGCCTGCACCGCCGGTGACGTAGGACCAGATCGACGGCGGCATCGCCGCCTGCGCCTTGGCCTCCCACTCCGCAAAAGACATCGGGAAAGACGGCACGATGCCGGACAGTCCCTGAAGGTAGATCTCGAGCTGATAGTCGCCGAATGCCATCCACCTAGCGTGCCAGTCCGGCGCCGGGCGCCGTCAGCGAACCAGCCGCTCCGCAACCCCCGCGTAGACCTGGCCGAGCTTCTGGGCGTCCTTGTGCTTGCGCGACGGGAACCACCGGCACACGTCGACGCACAGCGACGAGATGGCCATCACCACTTCGTCGACGTTGTCGACGTGGAATTCACCGGTCATCACGCCGCCGGCGACGATTTCGGTGATGACGTCGGTCGCCTGGTGGCGCAGCGGTGCGATCGTGCGGTAGTGGGCCTGCGTCAGGCCGTGCAGCTCGTATTGCACGACCCTGGCCTGCTTGTGGTTCTCGGCGTGCCAGGAGGCGAACGCCGCAACCACCGCGCGCAGCCGCTCTGCGAAGCTCGCGGCGGGGTCGTCGGCTCGTTTCAGCGCGGCCAGCAGGCTGCTGTGGCCCTCCAGAGCGATCGCGTAGAGCAGCTCCTCCTTGGAGCGGTAGTGCGGGTACATGGCCGTCGCGCTCATGTTGAGCCGCTTGGCGATCTGCCGGGTGGAGCTGCCGCCGTAGCCCGACTCCGCGAAGGCCTCGATCGCGGCCCGCCGCATGCGTTCCGCCGCAGCTGAATCCGCAGCTCGATCGATGGTCATGACGGTCGGGATCCTACACGTAGTTGACATCTGTAGACGGCTGGCGCATTATTAGCGAGCGCTCATAAAATGAGCAATCGCTAATGTGATCTACATTTCCGAAAGGCTTTCCCGACATGGCGGACTTCCTCTCGCGGCGTGACGTCGACTTTCTGCTCTACGAATGGCTCGACGTGGTCGAATTGACCAAACGCGACCACTTCGCCGAGCACTCCCGCGACACCTTCGACGCCGTCCTTGACCTGTCCGCCGATATTGCGACGAAATGCTTTGCGCCGCATAACAAGAAGGGTGACCAGAGCGGGCCGTCGGTCGGGCCCGACGGGAAGGTCGTGCTGATCGACGAGATCAAGCACGCACTCGACACTTACAGCGAAGCGGGTCTGCTGGCCGGATCGTTCGACGAAGCGGTCGGCGGCATGCAGTTGCCGACGGTGGTGGCGCAGGCGTCACTCGAGTTCTTCCGGGCCGCCAACCCCAGCACCACCTCGTACGCCTTCCTGACCGTCGGCAACGCCAACCTGCTGGTCGAGTACGGCTCCGAGGAGCAGATCGACACCTGGGTCCGACCGATGCTCGAGGGCCGCTACTTCGGCACCATGTGCCTGTCGGAACCCGATGCGGGCTCGTCGCTGGCCGACATCACGACCAAGGCCGTTCCCGCCGCCGACGGCACCTATCGGATCACCGGAACCAAGATGTGGATCACCGGCGGTGACCACGAACTGACAGAGAACATCGTGCACCTGGTGCTGGCCAAGGCGCCGGGCGGCGGCCCAGGGGTCAAGGGCATATCGCTGTTCATCGTGCCGAAATTCCTGCCCGACGGCACCCGCAATGACGTCGCGCTGGTCAGCCTGAACCACAAGATGGGCAACCACGCCACGACGAACGCCCTGCTGAACTTCGGCGACGGCACGCATCAGCCCGACGCCGAACCCGGCGCGGTCGGCTACCTCGTCGGTGAGGAGCACAAGGGCCTGGCCTACATGTTCCACATGATGAACGAGGCCCGAATCGCGGTGGGAATGCAGGCGACGGCGACCGGTTACGCCGGTTACCTGGCGTCGGTCGAATACGCCAAGGAGCGCACCCAGGGGCGTCCGGTCGACGCCAAGGATCCGTCGCGCCCACAGGTGAGGTTGATCGAGCATGCCGACGTGAAGCGAATGCTGTTGGCGCAGAAGTCTTATGTCGAGGGCGCGCTCGCGCTCGGCCTGTACACCGCGATGCTGGTGGATGAGGGGCGCACCAGCACCGGCGCCGAGCGTGATCGCGCGCATCTCTTGCTCGACGTGTTGACGCCGATTGCGAAGAGCTGGCCGTCGCAGTGGTGCCTGGAGGCCAACAGCCTGGCCATCCAGGTGCACGGTGGCTACGGCTACACCAAGGAGTTCGACGTCGAACAGTGCTACCGCGACAACCGCCTCAACGCGATCCATGAGGGCACCCACGGCATCCACGGCCTGGATCTGTTGGGCCGCAAGGTCGTCATGCAGGACGGCGCGGGCCTGACGCTGCTGGCCGAGCGGATCAATCAGACGATCGACAAAGCGATGGAGTCCGGCAGCACCGCGGGCTATGCGAAAGACTTGCAGCGCGCGGTGCAGCGGCTGGTCGACGTGACCGCGGCCGTGTGGGCCGCAGGCGATGTCGCCACCACCCTGGCCAACTCGACCGTTTACCTCGAGGCGGCCGGACATGTGGTCGTCGCGTGGATGTGGCTCGAGCAGCTGATCGCCGCCAACGACCACCAGGGCGACTTCTACGACGGCAAACGCGCCGCGGCACAGTATTTCTACGGCTACGAGCTACCCAAGGTCGGCCCGATGTTCGATCTGCTGGAAAGCCTCGATCGCACCACCGTGGACGCGCAGGCCAGCTGGTTCTGACAACAGGCCGTCAGGCAGTGGCCTCCGCTTCGGCGAGCTCACGCTTCCACTGACGGAACGTTTCCTCGGTGCGGCCACGGCGCCAGTACCCGGAAATCGAGGCGGCCCACTTGGCGTCGACACCGCGTTCCTTGCGGATATAGGGCCGCAGGTTGTGCATGACGGTCTGCGCCTCGCCGTGGATGAAAACCTGCACCTGCCCCGGCAGCCACTCCGCTTCCTTGACCGCCGCGATCAACGGTGCGTTGTCGCCCGCCGCGTCTTCTGGCGCCAGGTCGGCCCGGCCGCCGCGATAGATCCATCGCACCTCGACGCCGGCCGGTGCGCGCAGCGCGATCTCGTCCTCAGGTCCGGCGACCTCGATGAAGACCTTGCCAATTGCGTTGTCGGGCAAGGCCTCCAGTGCGGTTCCGATGGCCGGGACGGCCGCTTCGTCGCCCGCCAGCAGGTGCCAGTCGGCCGCGGGGTCTGGCGCGTAGGCGCCGCTGGGCCCCATCAGGTAGGCCGGTTGACCGGGGGTCGCGGCCTCGGCCCACGGCCCGGCGACGCCGTGCGCGCCATGCACGACGAAGTCGATGGAGATCTCGCGGCGCTCGGCGTCGACGCGGCGCACGGTGTAGGTGCGGACGGTGGGCCGTTGTTCGGCGGGTAGCTCATTGAAGCTGTCCAGGGTGAGCGGCTGCGGCAGCACGCCGACGTCGACACCGTCGTTGACGAAGACGAGCTTGACGTAAGCGTCGGTGAACTCGTTCGGGGTGTACGTGTCGTAGCCGTCGCCGCCCAGGACTACGCGGATGAGGTGCGGGGTCAACTGCTCGCTGCGCACCACTTCGAACGTGTGCACCGGACGTCCTGCCACGGTTCCTCCAGACTCGTTAGCCAACCTGATCGAGGATACGAGCGCGACGGAGAAGGTGGCGGGCTACCTCGCCAGCACTCCCGCCCTGGCTCTCTGGCCAGCACCCGGCCACTACCGGTGAGTCAGTTTCCAGCGCCCGCCTTGGCTGACGACCAGGCCGCCGATCTCGAGCATCGATAGCGGGCCGAGTATCTCGGTCGGTGGCAAACCGGATGCGACGGCGATCTCGTCGACGGTGCGCGCGCCGCGCGATGGAAGCGCGTCATACACACGGAGCTCGTTGTCTGCCAGACCGTCCAATACCGACGTCGGCCGCTCTGCGTCGGCGGCCAGCTCACCTGCGCGCCCGACCAACTCGAGCACTTCGTCGGCCCTCGTGACGACCATCGCGCCAGCACGCAGCAGCACATGGCATCCGACGGAAGCCGACGACGTGACCGGGCCGGGCACCGCGCAAATCCCCCGCCCCAGCGCCCGCGCCCACGCCGCGGTGTTGGCCGCGCCGCTGCGTGCACCGGCCTCGACGACCACCGTGGCCCCCGACAGCGCAGCGACGAGTCGATTGCGCGTGAGGAACCGGTGCCGCTGCGGCCGAAGGCCCGGCGGATACTCCGTCACGATCAAGCCTTGCTCGCCGATCCGATGGAAGAGGCCGGCGTGGCCGCTCGGGTACGACACATCGATGCCGCCGGCGAGCACCGCGACCGTGAGCCCGTCGGCGGCCAGCGCGGCGCGATGCGCCGCCCCGTCGACGCCGTACGCACCGCCAGACACCACCGCCACGTCGCGCTCCGCCAATCCGGCGGCCAATTCCGCGGCGACGTGCTCGCCGTACGCGGTGGCCGCCCGCGTGCCGACGATCGCCGCGGCGCGCTCGGCCACCTCATCGAGCCGCGCGGGCCCCGTCACCCACAGCGCCAACGGAGGGTGCGCCGCCGGTCGTTCCTTCGTGTCGACACCGGCGAACGCGGTGAACGCCAGCAGCGGCCATTCGGCGTCCGCAGCGGTGACCAGCCGACCGCCCAGCCGCTCCAACACTGCGAGATCTCGCGCGGCGGAATCGATCTCGTGACGCGCCTCGGTGAGCCGCAACAGTGGCGTGTCGATCTGGCGGCGCTTCACACGGTCGGCGGCTTCCACGGGACCCACGCGGGCCGCCAGTTCCGTCAGGGGCGGGCACGGCGGTTCGACGACTCTCGACAGATAAGCCACCGCGCCCAGGACGGGGTCGATCATCGTGCACCCCCGCCCTTGCGGAAGCTCAGCGCCGCACTGACCTGCTCAACCCCCGGTGAGGTCCGTCCGGCGAGGTCGGCCAGCGTCCACGCGACACGCAATGTCCGGTCCATGCCTCGGATGCTGAGCTGGCCACTGTCGAGCGCGGTTCGCAGCGGCTTCATCGCCGCAGCGTCCAGTCGGAACCTGCGCCGCAGCAGTGCACCGCTGACCTCGGCGTTGGTGCAGATTCCATGTGGCCGCCACCGTTCTTCGGCGACGGCGCGCGCGGTTGCCACTCGTTCCCGAACGACGGCCGTCGACTCGCCTTCGTCGGCGGCGAACGCTCCCGCCCTCGCCATGTGCATCTCGACGCGCAGGTCCACTCGATCGAGCAGCGGCCCGGACAGCTTCCCGAGATATCGCCGCTTGGCCATCGCCGCGCAGATGCAGTCCTTCGGATCCGCGGGCGCACACGGGCACGGGTTGGCGGCCAGCACCAACTGGAACCGGGCCGGGTAGCGCGCGACGCCGTCACGACGGGCGAGCCGAACCTCGCCTTCCTCCAACGGAGTTCGCAATGCTTCCATCGCGCTGACACCGATCTCCGCACACTCATCGAGGAACAGCACGCCCCGGTGCGCGCGGCTGACCGCTCCCGGCCGGGCCAGCCCCGAGCCTCCGCCGACCAACGCGGCGACGCTCGAGGTGTGGTGGGGCGCCACGAACGGCGGCCGCGTGATCAGCGGCGTGTCGCCGGACAGCAGGCCTGCCACCGAGTGAATCGCCGTCACCTCCAGAGACTCGGCCTCCGACAATGGCGGCAGCAGTCCCGGAAGCCGTTGGGCCAGCATCGTTTTCCCGACGCCGGGCGGCCCGGTCATCATCAGGTGATGGGCGCCGGCCGCCGCGACCTCGACCGCGAACCGGGCGTGCGATTGGCCCACTACATCGGCGAGGTCAAGGGCATACTCTGGCGCCGATGACGGGGTGTCGATGCGGTCGTCGAGCTGAGCGGCTCCGGTCAACCACTTGTGCAGTTGCCCTAGCGTGCGTACGCCCCACACCTCGACACCGTCGACCAGGCTTGCCTCCGAAAGATTCTCGAGCGGAACCACCACGGCCGGCCAGCCTTCGCGCTTGGCGGCCAGCACGGCAGGCAATACGCCCTTGACGGGACGCACCCGGCCGTCCAGCGCCAATTCGCCCAGCAGCACCGTCTTTTCGAGCCGCTCCCACGCTTTCTTGCCATTGGCCGACAACACCGCCGACGCGAGCGCCAGATCGTAGACGGAACCCATCTTGGGAAGCGTCGCCGGGGAGAGTGCCAACGTCAGCCGTGCCATCGGCCAGCTGTGGCCGCAGTTGGTGATCGCCGCGCGTACCCGGTCTCGCGACTCCTGTAGAGCGGCGTCGGGCAGCCCGACCAGATGCACGCCGGGCAGCCCGGAGGTGATGTCGGCCTCGATCTCCACGATCTCGCCGTCGAGGCCGCGCACGGCCACCGAGAAGGCTCTGCCCAGCGCCATCAGCCGACCCCTTGCAGATGCGTGATCTCCGGCGCTGGGGTGCGACCGATCCGCACGCCGATCACGTCGATGCGCACCGCCGCCCAGCTGCCACGCTGCGCTGCGAGCCACAGCGCGGCGAGCCGCCGTAGTCGGCGCACCTTCACGGGCGTCACGGCCTGGGACACGCCACCGAACTGATCGCTGGTGCGGGTCTTCACCTCGACGAACACCACGGTGCGTGCCGTGTCGTCGGCCGCGATCACATCTAGTTCGCCGTATCGGCACCGCCAATTGCGGGTCAGTACGCGCAGCCCAAGAGACGTCAGATGGTCAACGGCCAATCTCTCGCCCAGCGCACCGATTTCGGCACGGGATAACGAAGTCATGGTGCCAGCGTCGGCGCCAGTCCTGACAAACCGACCACGTGGCCATGCGGTTATCCCCAGACGCGCGTCCATCCACAGACGTGCCTCACATAGTTTCGCGGCCGTCAAAAAGCGGGTATACGGCGCTAATGGTCGACAAATCGCTGCAGGGCGTCGCCGGGCGGGCGACCGACAACGACGCGTTCGAGTACGCCGCCCGCGCAGGCTTCGCCGTCAGCGGGGTGCTGCATCTTCTGGTCGCGTTCATCATTCTGCGGATCGCGTTCGGCTCCGGCGGCAACGCGGACCAATCCGGCGCTCTGGCCACCCTCGCCGGCCAGCCCGGCGGCGCGGTGATCCTCTGGGTCGCCGCGGCGGGCCTGGTGGCACTCGGCCTCTGGCGGATCGCCGAGGCACTCGTCGGTTCCAAACCCGGTGAGCGATCCACGCACACCGGTGACGACACCCCGGCGTGGAAGCGCGCGAAATCTGTGGGACTAGCGGTCGTGAACTTCGCGATCGCCTTCTCCGCCGCGCGATTCGCGATGGGAAGCGGTCAGCAGAGCAGTCAGCAGAACGCCGGCCGGAGTGCGCAGATGATGCAAACCGGCTGGGGCAAGGCGATTCTCATCGTGGTGGCGCTGGGTCTCATCGGAGTCGGCGGTTATCACGTCTACAAGGGCGTAGCCAAGAAGTTCCTCAAAGACCTGCGCGTCAGTGGTGGCACCGGCATCACGGCGGTCGGGGTCACCGGCTACGCGGCCAAAGGTGTCGTGCTTGCCGGAGCGGGGGTGCTGGTGATCGTCGCGATGCTGCAGGCGGATCCGTCGAAGGCGTCGGGATTGGATGCGGCGGTCAAGGCACTCGGTCATGCCCCATTCGGCAAGGTACTACTGATCTTGGCCGCACTGGGCATCGCGGCGTTCGGCGCCTACAGCTTCGTGCGCGCCCGCTACGGCCGCATGTAGCGAGACTTCTCGCGTGGACTACGGCTGGAAGGATTCGACGAGCGCCGCCAGCTGTCCGGGTGTGACAGCAACACCGCATTGGTTGCGCAGGTCGGTGAGCGGTTGGGCAATGCCCTTCAAGTCCAGGAACTCGCCGGGGTGGGACAAGAAGTACGCCTGGACGTTCGATTTGGCCTCATCCCTCGGCTGCGAACCTGCCGCGGTCAGCACTTGATTGGCATCCGGGTGGGCGGCCAGATAGCTGCCTGCGGAGGCCAGCACACCGCTGGCCGTGGTGGCCAGTCCACTCGCCGAGCAATCGTCCGCCGCGCTGGCGGTGGGCAGCGCGACGGTGCCGGCGGCCGCACCAATGAGCGCACAAGCGGCGAAGGCTCCGGACAATCCGCGGCGCAACGCCGTTCCCAAGATTCTCATCGGTTCGTTCCTCAGCTGTCGTTGCGGTGGAGGTGGCGTGCCCCCTGAACTCAGCCAACGTACAGCCAACCTCCGTCGCGCGTCGCCCGATCTCGGCGGGTCAACGTCGTCACCCGCGCTCAAGCGAGGATTACGTCTGGCTGCTCGACAGCGCCTGGTAGAGCGCGGCGATCTGCATCGGCTGAATCGCCGCGCCACAGGCGTGCTGCATATCGATCAGCGGGGCCGCAATGCCACGCAGCTCCTGAAACTCTTGCGGATGCGCGACGAAGTAATCCCGCACCGATACCTCTGCCCCCGCGCCCTGCATGCCCGCCGCGGTCAGAACGTTGTTGGCGTCCGGGTGGGTGTCGAGCCACCCACCCGCCTCATTGAGTACGCCCGAGGCCACATGAGAGAAGCCACTCGCCGTGCAGTCGGGCTGTGCGCCCGCCGTCGGAATCACAATGGTCGTGGCGACGACACCGCCGAGCGCGCAAGTGGCAAAGGCGCCGAACAGGCCGCGGCGCACGGCAGTAGCTGACATGGTCATATCGCCTTAAATACCCCGAGGACATCAAGGTCAAGCCGGATCGACGGTTCTGTAAGAACTACTTGACGGTCTGGTCCAGGCAATACACGGTGACGAACGATGCGCAGGTGATCTGCAGGTCCAGTGGCTCGCGGTAGTTCCGGTCGATGTGGTCGTGAGCCCGCCGCAGGTGCGCCAATAGGGCCACCGCAACCGAACGTGAACCGGATTCCGGCACGGCACCAGATAAAAGGTCAGCGAAGGGTAAGTTTCATTAGGTAAAGCTCAGCTAAAAGCGTCACCATGGAGGACTCGACCTGATGCGACGACGACGTTGGAGCCGAATCGCCGCAGCAGTGTCGGTCGTCGCCGTCGTCCTCGGCGCGACCGCATGCTCGGGTTCTTCCAAGTCCGACGAGCTCCTGATCTACAACGCGCAGCACGAGTCGCTGACCAAGGAGTGGATCGACGCGTTCACCAAGGAAACCGGGATCAAGGTGACCTACCGGCAGGGCGGCGATACCGAACTGGGCAACCAATTGATCGCAGAAGGTGACGCATCGCCTGCCGACGTCTTCCTGACGGAGAACTCCCCGGCCATGGCAGCCGTCGAAAAGGCCGGGCTCTTCGCGGACCTGAACAAAGACACGCTCGATCAGGTTCCCGCGCAGTACCGTCCAGCCACCGGCAAGTGGACGGGTGTCGCGGCGCGCAGCACCGTCTTCGTCTACAACAAGGCTCGGTTGCAGCCGGATCAGCTGCCCAAGTCGATGCTCGACCTGGAACAGCCCGCGTGGCGGGGCCGCTGGGGCGGGGCACCAGCCAAGGCGGACTTCCAGGCCATCGTGTCGGCGCTGCTCGAGCTCGAGGGCGAACAGGCCAC
Source organism: uncultured Actinomycetota bacterium (assembly GCA_963698965.1). GTDB lineage: Bacteria > Actinomycetota > Actinomycetes > Mycobacteriales > Mycobacteriaceae > Mycobacterium. The sequence goes on along the minus strand of CAVOSY010000029.1, from coordinate 224,373 downwards.
CGCGCAGTGGCTGGCGGGGATGAAGGCAGGCGCGAAGATCTACAACGACAACATCGCCACCATGAAGGCCGTCAACGCAGGCGAGGTCGACGGCGGCATCATCTACCACTACTACTGGTTCCGCGACCAGGCCAACACCAAAGAGGGCAGCGGCAACACCGCGCTGCACTACTTCAAGAACCAGGATCCCGGCGCGTTCGTCAGCCTGTCCGGCGGCGGTGTCCTCAAGTCCAGCAAGAAGCAGGACCAAGCGCAGCAGTTCATCAAGTTCGTCACCGGTAAAGCCGGACAGGAGGTACTCGAAAAGGGCACGTCGTTCGAGTACCCGGTGGCCAGCGACGTGCCCGCGAATCCTGCTCTGCCGCCGCTCGATTCGCTACAGGCACCCAAGGTCGATCCGTCGACGCTCGACGCGCAGAAGGTGACGGATCTGATGACGAAGGCTGGTTTGCTATAGGTGGTCGCTCCCCCCGTTTCGCGCACCGCGGCACCGGTTTCGCGGCCTGACAAGGCGGCCCGGCCCGGCCCGCTGGTGTCTGCGACGGTCGCGATTCTGGTGGCTGCCACGTGCATCCCGTTGGGGTACGTGGTGTGGGGGGCGGTGTCCGTCGGTTGGACGCGGGCCTATGAACTGGTGGTTCGGCCACGGGTCGGCGAGTTGCTGTTCAACACCGTCGGGCTGGTCGTCGTCACGGTGCCGCTCTGTGTGGTGATCGGTGTCGGTGTGGCGTGGCTGGTGGAGCGGACCGATCTGCCCGGCCGGGCGTTCTGGCGGCCATTGTTCGTTGCGCCGCTGGCCATTCCGGCATTCGTCAACAGTTACGCCTGGGTCGGCGTGATCCCTTCCCTGCACGGCTTGTGGGCGGGAGTATTGGTCGCCACGCTGTCGTACTTCCCGTTCATGTACCTACCGGTGGCGGCGACACTGCGCCGGCTCGACCCGGCCGTCGAGGAATCGGCCCGCGCACTGGGGTCCGACTCGACTGGCGTGTTCTTCCGTGTCGTGCTGCCACAGCTGCGGCTCGCGATTCTCGGCGGCGGGTTGTTGATCGGCGTGCATCTGCTCGCCGAGTTCGGCGCATTCGCAATGGTGCGCTTCGACACGTTCACGGTCGCGATCTTCCAACAGTTCCAGGTCACCTTCGACGGGGCGGCAGGCAGCATGCTCGCCGGCGTGCTGGTCCTGCTCTGCCTGGTGTTGCTGGTGGCAGAGGCACTGGCGCGCGGGCGCGCCCGGTTCTCCCGCATCGGAGCGGGCGCGCCACGGGCTGCCAACCCGATCCGCCTGGGCCGCACCACAATCGCCGCCGAAACCGCGCTGATCGCGCTGACGGTGCTGGCGCTCGGTGTCCCGGTGTGGACGATCGTGCGCTGGCTGTGGATCGGCGGCACCAAGGTGTGGGTGCTCGACGACATCGCCACCGCGCTCGGCCAAACCATCGGCCTGGCCACGGTCGCGGCGGTGTTGACGACCGTGTTGGCGTTCCCCGTCGCATGGGTCGCCGTGCGCTCCAACGGCGTGCTGGCCCGCGCCGTTGAAGGCGCGAACTACGTCACCAGTTCGCTTCCCGGCATCGTCACCGCCCTCGCGCTCGTCACGGTCACCATCCACGCCGCTCGCCCTCTCTACCAGAGCGTCGCGCTGATCGTGTTCGCCTATGTGCTGTTGTTCATCCCGCGCGCACTCGTCAACGTGCGAGCCGGCTTGGCCCAGGTGCCGCCCGGCCTCGAGGAGGCGTCCCGCTCGCTCGGCAGCTCGCCGGCGGCCACCTTTCTGCGGGTCACACTGCGACTGACCGCACCCGCCGCGGCTGCGGGCGCATCGCTGGTATTCGTCGCGGTGGCAACGGAATTGACGGCGACACTGCTACTCGCGCCAACCGGGACGAACACACTGTCGATGCGATTCTGGTCGTTGTCGAGTGAGCTGGACTACGCGGCCGCCGCCCCGTACGCACTCGTCCTCGTGGTGCTCGCGATCCCGGTGACCCTGGTGCTGTTCCGGCAGTCGACGAAGGTGGCGGCGCTGTGACGACCACCATCCTCGAGATCAAGGGCCTCGCCAAGTCCTTCAATGGGCACACGGTGCTACACGACATCGACCTCGCCCTGCAACCGGCCACAATGACCGCCGTCGTCGGATCATCGGGATGCGGCAAGACCACGCTGCTGCGGCTCATCGCCGGATTCGAGACGCCCGATGCGGGCACGATCACGATCGACGGGCGTCAGGTGGCGAGTCCGGAAAGTGCTGTGGCACCGCACCGTCGAGCCGTCGGCTATGTCGCGCAGGACGGTGCGTTGTTCCCGCACCTGACGGTCGGGCAGAACATCGCGTACGGCTTGCGCGGTGCCGCCCGCGCCGAGGTGCGTGCCCGTGTAGGTGAGCTTCTCGAGACCGTTTCCCTCGACACGTCGTACGCGTCGCGGCGCCCGCACCAACTGTCCGGAGGCCAACAGCAGCGGGTCGCACTGGCCCGTGCACTCGCCAGGCAGCCGGTCCTGATGCTGCTCGATGAGCCGTTCAGCGCGCTCGACACCGGACTGCGCGCGTCCACCCGCAAGGCGGTCGCCGGTTTGCTCACCGACGCGGGCGTGACAACGCTCTTGGTAACCCACGACCAGGAAGAGGCGCTGTCGATCTCGGATCAGGTCGCGGTCATGCGCGACGGGCGTTTCACACAGGTCGGCAGCCCACAGCAGGTCTATCGCCACCCCACCGACCGGTTCACCGCCGAGTTCCTTGGCGACTGCATTTCGGTTTCCTGCACGGTCGCATCGGGAGTCGCCGACTGCGCGCTCGGCCGCATACCCGTGCAGGCATCGGCCGCCGATGGTCCCGCCACCCTCGTGCTGCGGCCCGAACAGCTTGTCGCGACGGTGGTTTCCGACAGCGAGCAGCTCGATGGCGTGGGTACGGTGATCGCCACCGAGTTCCTCGGTCACGATGTGCTGTTGACGATCGACCCGGCAGGAGACGCCGCACCGATCGTTGTGCGCCAGCACAGCCTCAACCCGCCGCCGATCGACGCCAAGGTACGTGTCGAGGTGGTGGGCAGCGGGGTCGTGCTCAATTGAGCAGACTCCTCGACCACCTGTACAGCCAGGGCGACAACGTGGCCGTCCTGACCGACACGCAACAGCTGTCGTACCACCACCTAGCCGACGCCGTTGCCGACACCGCGCGAGCACTCGACGGGCCTCGTCGCCTCGTGGTGCTCGAAACCCGCAACGACGTGGCCACTTTGGTGCACTACCTGGCGGCGATGGCCGGCGGCCACGTGGTCCTGCCTGTCTCGGCGGGACGCGACCACACGGCCATCCTGAAGACATATGAACCCGACGTCGTGATCGACGCCGACGGAATCCACCACGGCGGCAGGCGCCATCGGCTGCACGACGAACTGGCCCTCTTGCTGTCCACCTCCGGCAGCACCGGCTCACCCAAGCTGGTGCGGCTGTCCCACCGCAACCTCGTCAGCAACGCGGCCGCCATCGCCGAATACCTCGACATCCGCGAAACCGACAGGGCCGCAACGACCCTGCCGATGTCCTACTGCTACGGCCTTTCGGTGATCCACAGCCACCTGTTGCGCGGCGCCGGGTTGATCCTCACCGATCGCTCGGTCGTCGACGACGAGTTCTGGGAGGGGTTCCGCGGGCACGCGGGCACGGCGTTCGCAGGCGTGCCCTACACGTTCGAATTGCTCGAGCGTGTCGGCGCACAAGCCCTCGATGTGCCTCACCTGCGGTACGTCACGCAAGCCGGTGGCCGGATGCCGCCCGAGCGTGTGCGGCGGTTCGCCGAACTCGGGCGTCGACAGGGCTGGGACTTGTTCGTGATGTACGGGGCGACCGAGGCTACCGCGCGAATGGCCTATCTGCCACCGCAACTCGCCGCATCGCATCCGGCGGCGATTGGCAGACCGATTCCCGGCGGAGCGTTCACGATCGAACCGTGCGACGCATGGGGCGACGATGTCGGCGAGCTCGTGTACCGCGGCCCCAACGTGATGATGGGCTACGCGCACGGGCCCACCGATCTCCCCCTCGGGAAGACCGTCGAAGCCCTGCACACCGGAGACATCGTCCGCCGCAACCCCGATGGCCTGTACGAAGTCATCGGGCGCAGCAGCCGCTTCGTGAAGATGTACGGGCTGCGGATCGATCTCCAACGCGTCGAGGCGACGCTGCGTGACCGCGGTGTGACGGCGTTCTGCACAGATGTCGACGACCACCTCGCGGTGGCGGCCATCGGTCACGACGAGGAAGAGGTCCAACGCATCACCGCCGCCGCTGCCGGCGTACCCCCCGGCGCCGTGAAGGCCGTCACCGTCGCGGAGCTGCCGATGCTGCCGTCGGGAAAGCCGGATTACCCGGCGGTGCGCGACCGCGCACGCGCTTCGAATACCAACGAGCACAGTGTGGTCGGCCTGCGCGAGCTGTTCGCCGACGTGCTGCGGATCGACGCCGCGAGCATCGATCCCGAGGCCAGCTTTGTCGACCTTGGCGGCAATTCGCTGTCCTACGTGACGATGTCGGTGCGGCTGGAACGCGCGCTGGCGCGACTGCCCTCCGACTGGCAGCGACTTCCCCTTCGGGAGCTCGAAGCCATGCCCAAGTCGCCGCGACGGTGGCGGCCGTGGTGGGGTGCGACGCTGGAGAGCAGCGTCGCACTGCGCGCGATCGCGATCTTTTTCATCGTCGGGTCGCACGCCGAGATGTTCGAACTGTGGGGCGGCGCGCATGTGCTGCTGGGCATCGCGGGATACAACTTCGGCCGGTTCTGCCTCACTCCGGTGCCGCGACCGGACCGGGTGCGGCACCTGCGCAACACCATCGCGTGGATCGCGGGACCGTCGGTGGCGTGGGTTGCGATCGCCCTGATCATCACCGACGACTACACGCCGACAAATCTGTTGCTGGCCAACAAATTCCTCGGCCCGCACGACAGCATGACCGCCGGTAGGCTGTGGTTCGTCGAGGTGCTTGTGTGGATTCTTGTCGCACTCGCCGTGTTGTGCTGGCTGCCCGTCGTGGACCGATGGGAACGACAGTGGCCCTTCGCCGTTGCGGTGGCGTTCCTGGCCGCCGGGATGGCGCTACGCTACGACGCCCTCGGCCTGCACCTCGGGTACGACGCATGGTTCACCGTGCTCGCGTTCTGGTTCTTCGCGGTGGGCTGGGCCGCGGCCAAGGCATCGACAACGCTGCAGCGCGCGGCGGTGACGGTGGTGCTGATCGTCGGCCTGCACAACTACTTCGACCGCACCGAACGAGAATTGGTGGTGCTGGCCGGGTTTGCCCTGCTGATCTGGTTGCCCGCGCTGCGCTGCCCGCCCGCGGCCACCGTTGTCGCCGGGGTTATCGCGGAGGCGTCGCTGTACATCTACCTCACCCATTACCAGGTCTACCCGCTGTTCGGCGAACATCGACTGCTTGGTGTCGTCGCGTCGATTGTCATCGGTGTGCTGCTGACACAACTCGTGTCGGTGCTGCGGTCGCGACTGTCTGCTGAAAAGCGTCAACAAATGAGGACGCGGTTCGGAAGGGGTGCGGCCACTAGCGTTCGGCGATGAGTCCCTCCTGCGTCATCGTGGCCGCGATAGCGCCGTCGGTCCGCACCAGCCTGCCGGTCACGACGCCGCGACCGCGTGCCGCGGCCGGTGATCGGCACTCCAGCAGATTCCATTCGTCGGCCCGAACGGCCCGATGAAACCAGATCGACGAGTCGGTGGTCCCGCTGCGGTGGGTCCGCGCTTTCATCGAATGTCCATGCACCTGCAGGGCGGGGTCGATCATGTAGACGTCGGTGACGTATGCGGCGACCAAGGTGTGCACTGCGGGGTCATCGGGTAGCGGAACCGTCGCCCGCCACCACAATCGCCGTACGAATTCGCCGGACGAGGTGTCGTCGGCGATCCTGATGTCGAGCTCGTCCAGTGGCATCGACGGTGCGGGCCCCGCAGGTCCGGTGCGGGGCAGCAAGTCGGGATCGCCGGGCATGTCGGGCCGGTGCCCATGTTCGGGCCCCGGCAACTCGGCGGCGAACGAAACCGTGGCCGTCGTCAGCAGGCGTCCGGCCTGATGCGAGTCGACGCGGCGCGCGGCCGCGGTCCTGCCGTCGAACACCCGCGCCACCGTGTATTCGACCGGGTCGCCTGCCTCGCCGCCGCGCAGGAACTGCAGGTGCATGTTGGTCGGCGGCCGGTCGGCGTCGACGGTGTGGCACGCCGCGGCTAGGCTCTGGGCGACGAATTGCCCGCCGTAGGAACGCTTTCCGGCCGGCCCGCTTGCGGGGCCGATCCAGGTGTCCGCGTCTGCGCCCTGGTCCAGGTCGAGCAGCTTCAGCAGCGCGCTCATGCCACGGTGCCCGATTCGGTAAGCCTGCCGATTTCGTCAGTGGTCATCCCCAGCCAGTCGCCGAGCACCGCCTCCGTGTCGTCGCCGAGCGCCGGTGCGGCCGCGGCGGGCGGGTACGCGCCGTCGATCGCGATCGGCAACCCCGGCGCGAGGTACTGCCCGATCCGGGGCTGGTCGAGGGGGCTGAACATCGGGTTCGCACTCAGCCGGTCTTCGGTGACCACCTCGGCGAACGTGCGGTAGCGCTCCCACAACACGGAGGTCGCCGACAGGGCGGCGGTGATCTCCTCGGCACTGTGCTGCGAGAACCACTCGGTGAACAACCCGGACAGCGCGTCGCGGTGCCGATAACGCTCCCCCTCATCCGTGAAGTCGGCGCCGAGTGTGTCGGCCAGCGCGGCAACGGCTTTCGTCGTCCCGGTGAGTTCGGTCAGGTCGCGGAAGTGCCGGTTGGTAAGCGCGACGATCATGAACGACACGCCGTCGCTGCTTGTGAAGTCCTGGCCGTACTGGCCATACACCGAGTTGCCGATCCGTTCGCGCGCTGTGCCGTTCACCATCACCTCGGTGAACAGGCTGAGATTGCCTGCCGTCGCCAAGGCCACGTTCTCCAGCGGAATGCTGACCTGCTGGCCGTGCCCGGTCGCATCCCGATGCCGCAACGCGGTGACGACTGCCAACGCGGTGTAGATGCCGCAGGCGACATCCCACGCTGGCAGAACGTGATTCACCGGTGTCGCGAGCTCGGCGGGGCCCGTCACCAACGGAAACCCGATCCCCGCGTTGACGGTGTAGTCCACGCCCGTGCCGCCGTCGGCGCGACCGGACACCTCGACGTGGATCAGGTCGGGTCGCAGCCGTGTCAGCGTGTCGTACGAATGCCAGTCCCGCCCTGCGACATTCGTGATCAGCACGCCGCTGTCCGCGATCAGCCGCTGCACCAGGTCTTGGCCGTCCTGCGAGCGGAAGTCTGCCGCCACGGAGCGCTTGCCCTTGTTCAGGCCCGCCCAGTAGATGCTGTCGCCGTCGCCGGTGACCGGCCACCTGTGGTAGTCGGCCGCACCGCTGATCGGGTCGACGCGGATCACTTCGGCCCCGAGCTGGCCCAGCGTCATCCCCGCCAACGGAACCGCGACGAAGCTGGAGATCTCGATAATCCGCACCCCGGCCAGCGGTCGAGTCGCATCGGGTGTACCAGTCATTCGGCCAAGTGTAGGTACTCCACAGGCGGCCACTCCTACACGCCGCTACCAGTGCTTTTCTGCATCGCGGCGGCCATCGCGATATGGCCCTCGAAACCGAACGATTCCGCCTGTGCGCGGTAGCGTTCGACGAAATCCTGGTAGGCAGCCGCGTCACCACGTGCGCGGGCGATCAGCGCACGCAGTCGCAACACAAGCAGCGGGTACACCACGAGGCGGGTCGTGGCCGCGTAGGCGGCCAAATCATCGATCGCCTCGTCCACTTCTTCGTCATCTGCGTCGCCGCCGCGGCGTAGCAGGGACTCGACCAGGACGGTCACGGCCAGTCCGAAGACGCTCATCTCGTTCTGGTTCGAATTCGCATACGGCCGGCAGAGTTCAATCGCTTGGTCGAGGTCTCCCGCCCTGGCGCTGGCCCGCGCGAGTTCGATGTTGATGTACGGCGTCATCGGGTGACTGAAACGCTCACTAAGGATCGCGTCACGCACCGGCTCGAGCAGCGCTACGCCTTCGTCGCACTCGGGCTCGTCGCGATACGCGAGCACGATCCCCCGAGCACTTCGGGCCACCGCCAGGGCGGTCTCGTCACCCGACCGCTCCGCGCGCTCGAGTGCCTCCTTTGTGTCGATCAGCGCCGCCGCATCGGGACGGAACACTCCGTATGGAATTCCGACGACATATACGTAGAACACCACGACACTCAAGGTGACCGCGTCGGCCGCAGCGCGCGCCATCGCGATCGCGTCGCGATAATCGGTCATCCAGCCCGGGATCCCGACAGCAGATCGGGCCCCGCCACGAAACATGATCGCCAGCGCCAGTGGAGATTTGAAGAACATGTTGCCTCTGGTGGGATCGCCCTCACTCAGGTCGATCACGCGCTGGGCCAACCGCAACATTTCCTTCCCGTCGGCTACTTGGTATTTGGCGGCGATCGGTGCGAATGACAGTCCGATCGTGAGTTCAGGGTCGTCGATGGAATCGAGCAGCCCGATTTGTTCGGACGCGAGATCCGATGCCTTGTCGTACTCAGAGTTGAGAGCGTGCTTCATCACCAAGCCGGTCATGCCGATCGCCAATGACCGTTTGTCGTCTGCCAACTCGCACAGTTCCCGCAGTTCGTCGAACGCGACCTCGGCGCCGCTGCCGCGCACGCGCCACCCGCCTCCGGTCAACAACGTGCGGGGGGCGATACGCATCGCCATCCGGCCCGGGTGATCCGCCGGCAACTGGTCGGCGACATGTTGCGCCCGATACCAGCTCGCATGGGCCGCCGCGAGGTCGCGGTTGGTCAGCCACGCGCCCGCCCGCATATGCCACTCGTAGGCTGCGGCGAGATCGCCCGCCGCTTCGAGGTGCTCGGCGATCAGGGCCGCATCCTCGTCGGTCGAGCCGGAATCGCGCCGCACGATCGCTTCCGCCAGCCGACGGTGCAACACTGCGCGATCGGCCCTTAGCTGGGACTCATAGGCGACCGTGCGGATCAGTGGATTGTGGAACGCGTACTCCGCGCTCGGGGTGAACCTGACCTGGTCGATCAGCTCCGCTTGCACCAATTCGGTCAGTGCGATGTCACCGTCCAGCACCGCCGACAAGTCGGGGCCGAACCGCATTCCGATCACGGCTGCTGCGTTCAGCGTCTGCTTGGCGAGGTCGCCGAGGCGGTCGATGCGCGCGGCGATCGCCGCCTGCAGCGTCGCAGGCACGCTGACCACGGTGGCTGGATCCGAGCACCGGTACGCTCCGCGTTCGCCTCGAAGCACTCGCCGGTCGGCAAGGTCGCGCACGATCTCCTGGGCGAAGAACGGATTGCCCGCCGCCCGATCAGCGATCTGGGCGGTCAATCCGACCACCGAGGGGTCGGGCCCCAGCAATTCGGCTATGAGGTTCGTTGCTTCCGAATCATTGAGCGGCGCAAGGGCGATCAACTGAGCGCCGAGCGTCCCGCCCAGCGCACCACGATATTCCGGCCTGTACGTGAGCAGTACCAGGGAACGGGTCTGCGGGATGACCGTGAGGAATTCGGTCACCAGCGATTCGCTCACCTCGTCGATCCAATGCGCGTCCTCGATGACGTAGACGGCCGGGCCCGAACGGGCCAACGAGACGCCGTTAACCAAGGCGGTGAGCCTGCGACGGCGGGCGTCTGGATCGATGAGCGGCGGCGACACGGCTGGGTCGCGAACGCCGAGCAGATCCTCCAGCAGGAGTAGGTCGTCGGGCTGCGCGCCGGCGATCCGAGACCGCAAATGTGCGCGTGCAGTTTGGTCATCGGCGTGCCCGTCCACCCCGAAGGCGCCCCTCAGCAACCGGGACACCGCACGGAAGGGAACGTCGCTGGCATGCGATTCGCAGTACGTCGAAAACACCGGTACACCACGGCCCGCCGCCAGCGCCGTCGCTTCCGCGACGATGCGGCTCTTGCCGATTCCAGCTGGTCCGACCACCGAGATGACGCTGCCGTGGCCTTCGATCGACCGATCGAGAATGGCTTCGATGGCCGCTATCTCCCAACGACGACCGACCAGGCGCGACAAGGATCGCCTGCCGATCTGTGAGCCGATTCCCAACAGGTGTTGAGCAGTGACGGCCACGTCGGAACCCTTGATGTGCACCACCCGCGACTCGCCAAGCTCCATCGCATCTGCGACGAGGCGGCCGGTGGACTCGCTCACCATCACCCCACCCGGGGGCGCGACGGATTCCATCCGCTGCGCCATACCGACCTGCTCACCGATGGCGGTGTAACCCAAAGTCCCCGAACCAATCTCGCCGACGATGACCTCGCCCGAGTTCAGTCCGACCCGTAGCTTCAACGTCACTCCGTCGGACCGTTCAATTTCGGCCGCGAGCGTTTCGGTCTCGCTTTGGATGTCCAGCGCCGCTCGGCAAGCGCGGACAGCGTGGTCCTCGAGTGCAAGCGGCGCCCCGAACACCGCCATGATCCCGTCGCCGGTGAACTTGTCGACGGTGCCGCCGTAGCGTTGCACCACACCCGCAGCACGCCCCACCAGTGCTGTCATGATCTCGCGCAACCGCTCCGCGCCCAACGTGGCCGCCAAACCCATCGAGTCCACGACGTCGGCGAACAACACGGTCACTTGTTTGAACTCGGCGTGGCTGTCTCGCGCAGAAAGTGGGGAACCGCATGCGTCGCAGAACTTAGCCCCCGCACGAGAGGCTTCGGCACCACAAGACGTGCACACAAGTCCGGCTGCAGTCACGCCAGCCCTCCCCCGTCGGTCCGGCTAAGCATAAGACCGCGCTTGCCCAGGTGAGGGGTTATTGACGCCTACGCCTAGCGGGCGAGCTTCACCGCCGCGGCCTCGATGGTGTCTTCCGACAGCAACACTTCCAGCGCCGCGTCGCCCAACGGGATGAAGCTGTCCTCACTGGCCACGCGCTCAACGGTGCCACTGAACCCGCACTCCAGCAAAGCGGCCAGCACGCCTTCGCCCACTCCTCCTGTCGCCCGGGTCTCGTCGACGATCAGCACCCGTCCGGTGGCGTTGGCCTCGCGGATCATGTCCTCCGTCGGCAGCGGCGCCAGCCACCTCAGGTCGACGACGCGCGCGTGGATGCCGAGAGATTCCAGCTTGCGCGCCACCCGCAGGCTCATGCGCAGCCCGTTGCCGAACGTGAGGATCGTCAGGTCCGTCCCTTCGCCGTAGGTGCGTGCGCACCCGATCGGCACCCCGGCGGACGGATACGGCGCGAGCCAGCCGTCGTCGCCGTCCTCGTGCAGATCGCGGGTGTGGTAGAGCGCGATCGGCTCGAGGAACACGCACACCGCGCCGGCCTCCTTCGCCGCGGCGGCGCATGTGTGCAGCATTCCCGCGGCGTCGTCAGGACGTGCCGGTGAGGCGATCACGACTCCGGGGATGTCTCGGATGGCGGCAATGGAGTCGTCGTTGTGAAAGTGCCCACCGAAGCCCTTCTGATATCCGTAGCCGGCCACCCGAACCACCATCGGATTGCGGTACTGCCGGTTGGAGAAGAACTGCAGCGTCGCGCCCTCGCCGCGAATCTGGTCCGCCGCGTTGTGAAAGTAGGCCAGGTACTGGATCTCCGGGATCGGCAACAGCCCCGATACTCCGGCACCGAGCGCAAGGCCCAGGATCGACTGCTCGTCGAGCAGCGTGTCGAACACCCGCGCCGAACTCGACTTGCCGAGAAGTCCGCGGGTGACGCCGTACACGCCGCCCTTGCGAGCGATGTCCTCACCGAAGACCATCGCCTCCGGATATCGGTCCAGGATGTCGTGCAGCGCACGGTTGATCGCGATGGCAAGAGTCAACGGCGCGTCGGGCTCTCCCGACCTCACCGTCGCGGCCAGTGATTCCGGCGCTGCGGCGACGGCGTCCTCGAGACTTTCCTGCAGTGGTTTCATCACCGCCGCGGCGCTGTCGAGTTGTGGCAGGTCCGCGACCTCACCTGCGAGCTCAATGACGTTGGCGCGCTTGGCCTCATAGCGCTCAACCGCCTCGATGGGTGTCAGCACACCAGCGTCGATCAACGCTTTCGCGGTGCACACCACCGGATCGCGGTCGAAGTCGGCGGCAATCTCAGCAGGGGTGCGATACGCCGGCTCATAATCGGACCCGGCATGTCCCATCAGCCTGACCATCCGCAGATGCAGGAACGCCGGCCGACGTTGTGTGCGTACCCAGGCCGCGGCCGCGGACGCGGCGTCGAACGTGGCCGCCACATCCCAGCCGTCGGCGTCGAAATACCGCAGCCCGTCACGGTTTCCATAGGCGTGCTCGATCCACCGGCGCGGCGTCTTGACGCTGATGCCGATCCCGTTGTCCTCGCACACGAACAGAAGTGGCATCGGGACACCCTGATACGCCGAGTGCAGGGCCGCATTGATGGCGCCGACCGCGGTGGAATGGTTCACCGACGCGTCGCCGAAGCTGCACACCGCCACGGCGTCGTCTGGCCATGGACATGCCACGCCCAGTTTCCTGGTGCGGGCGACGGAGAACGCGACGCCGACAGCACGCGGAAGGTGAGACGCGATGGTCGACGTCTGCGGAATGATGTTCAGATCGTGGCGGCCGAACACCTTGTGTCGCCCACCGGCGATCGGCTCCTCGGTGGCCGCCACCAGCCCAAGCAGCACGTCGCGCAACGGGTCTCGACCACCGACCTGGGCGGCGCGGGCCAGGAAGAAGCCACCGGAGCGATAGTGCAGCAGCGCGGGATCGGTGGGGCGCAGCGCGGCTGCCACCGCTGCGTTGCCCTCATGTCCCGACGAGCCGATGGTGTAATAGCCCTTGCCTTTCGACCGCAACCAACGGGCCGCCAGGTCGAGGTGGCGGCTGCCGAGTTGAGCGTCGAAGAGCGCGAGGCACCCGCCGGCGGTCAGCGAGGAACCACCGCGTAGCGCAGCGTCATGCGAACGCTGCCCTGCTGTTCCGCTCAGTGCGGAGATGGTCGTGGTGAAATACTCGTCGATCGGCTCGGCCAACCGGGTCTCCTAGGGACTTATTGTCGGACGTACCAACACGTTTCGGATGAATGTCACGATCTGCGCGGCATCGGCGCCGTCGGGATCCTGCTCCGGATCGTAGATCGCGAGGCTGCCGCCAACGCACGTCGCCGGCCCTGTGAACAACGCCGCGACGAGGTCGGTCAGCTGGTCCCACGTGAGGCCGCCGGGTTCGTCGGCGACGTCAGGCAGGCCTTGCGCAGGGAACTCGACGGGATCGAGCACGTCGAGGTCGATGTGCAACCACCAGCGGTCCACGTGACTCGACAGCTGGTCGATCGCCTGGCGTCCGGCAGCGGCCGGATCGTCGGCGACTTCGGCGAGCGGGGCCAGCCACACCCGCGTATCGGCCAACGTGCCGACATTGAACTGCCGCCGCCACTCGTCGTCGCGTGGACCGAGAATCACCAGCTTTTCGGGCCGCAGCGCGGGCAGGCGATCGCCGAGTTCGCCGGTGAGCAGCCGGCCGGTCAATCCGAGCAACAGCCCGATCTCGGCGTTGGCCGCCTCGCCGTCCTCGGACACGTCCAGCGGCATGGTGTCCTCGTGGCCGTCGATGAACACCAGTCCGACGTCGCCGACGTGGTCGCGCAGGCCGGTCACGATGCCCAGCAGCGTCGAGCAGTCGCCGCCGTAGACGAACGGGAACCGGCCGGCACCCACCACTTCGCCCACCTTGCGGTTGAGGGCCTCCGTCATTGCCAGCAGCGCCGGTTCATTGATCAGGCTGGTCGACGCGCCACGACTTGGATCCGGGTCGGGCAGGACAATGTCGTCATCGTCGATGACGTGGTGATGGTCGAAGGCATCGCGGAGACCGGCATCGCGCAGCGCCGCGGCGGCCCGAGCCTGGTGTCCGGCGCGCCCGTAGCCGTCGAAAGGCACCCCGATCATTTCGATGTCCGAGATTGTCCCGCTCCTTACGTCCGCGCTAGCTCGCTGCGCCCTCGACGATCAAATGAGTTCGATGCAGTCGGCGATGGAGTCGAGCACGCGACCCGGCCGGAATGGGTACTTGTCGATGTCAGCGACGGTGGTCGATCCCGTGAGCACCAGGATCGTATCCAGGCCCGCCTCGATGCCGGCGACGACGTCGGTGTCCATCCGATCGCCCACCATCATGGTGCTCTCCGAGTGCGCTTCGATCCGGTTGAGTGCACTGCGGAACATCATGGGGTTCGGCTTGCCGACGAAGTAGGGGTCCCGGCCGGTGGCCTTCGTGATCATGGCTGCGACCGAGCCGGTGGCTGGCAGCGGACCCTCGGCCGATGGCCCGCTGACATCGGGATTGGTCGCGATGAACCGCGCGCCGTCCAGGATGAGCCGGACCGCCTTGGTGATCGCCGTGAATGAGTACGTCCGCGTCTCGCCGAGCACGACGAAGTCGGGGTCGGTATCGGTCAGTGTGTAGCCAAGTTGATGCAACGGGGTTGTCAGGCCTGCCTCGCCGATCACATAGGCCGACCCGCCTGGCAGCTGATCGTGGAGAAACGTCGCGGTGGCCAACCCGGAGGTCCAGATCGAGTCCTCGGGCACCGTGAGCCCCGAGCGCTTCAGCCGGGCGGACAGGTCGCGGGGGGTGAAGATCGAGTTGTTCGTCAGGACGAGGAAGGGCCGCTCCTGATCGACGAGGCGTTGGAGGAATTCGGCGGCGCCGGGCAGGGCGTGTTCTTCACGGACGAGGACGCCGTCCATATCGGTGAGCCAGCACTTCGGCGTTGAGCGCACGGGTCGAGCTTAGGCTGGCGCGCATGAGTTCGACGTCAATACGCCGAGCCACGACCGCTGACCTGCCCGCGATTCGGCAATTGATCACCGACGCCTACGAGAAGTACATCGAGCGCATCGGCCGACCCCCTGCCCCGATGACCGCCGACTACACCGCGGCGCTCGAGCATTCCCGGGTGTGGGTGCTCGTAAGCGACGACGCCGTGGTCGGAGCGCTCGTGACCGAGCACCGTGGCGACCATCTCCTGCTGGAGACGATCGCCGTCGCGCCCGGCGCTCAGGGACACGGTTACGGCAGGATGCTGCTCGACCGCGCCGAAGGTGATGCAGCCGAACTCGGGCTGACGGAAGTCCGGCTGTACACCAACGAGGCGATGACCGAGAACCTCACGTTCTATCCCCTGCACGGCTACCACGAGACCGGTCGGGCCGTCGAGGATGGCTTCCGGCGTGTCTACTTCTCAAAGACCGTGGACCGGACATGACCCGCGTTCCGTCGTATTGACTCGACACGGCACACCCGAATGTCGTTGCAATACTTCGGCTTCCGATCGCGATGCCGCTGTCGCGGGCGAATGGTTATGTGGACTGCGGTGAAAAAAACACGGTCTCGGTCAGCACGCGACGACACCACGCACGGTAGGCATCTACGCTCCACCCGTCGCGGTGGGTGATCCGCAGGTAGGTTTCCACGCTGCAGAGCACCGCGGCCGTCTCCACGAGATCGTCGAACGGAACATCGTCACGCAGCCATCCGTGGTCGCGGAAAGAGTCGAGGATTCGTCGAGTTTGGAGGTTGATGCTGGCGATCAGGTCCGCGAGATACCGCTCCAGCTCGGGATCGGCGTTGGCGCCACCGAAAAGTGCAGGGGCCAGTGGCGCTGTCCGTCTGTGTATATCCGTTACGGCTGCGACCAGGAAGTCCACCGCTTCCTCGTACTCAGCGATGGCCAGGAGTCGTCGGCCGACGTCGAGATTGAAGACGTTCTCCTCGCCGGCGACGCCGAATGCGGCGTACTCGATCGCGGCGATGAGGAGGGCAGCCTTGGGCCCCTGTCCCTGGACGGTTTCGGCGGATACACCGGCTGCCGCAGCGATTTTCGCCAGCGTGGTACGTGCGTACCCCGCATCGGCGAACAGCTCCGCCGCGGCATCGAGGATCCGCAACCGCGTCGACTCCGCCTGCTGCTGACGCAGCTCGGATCTATACGACCGCGCCGCCTTTGCTGTTATTGACTTGGGTGGCACAGTAATGAATACTAAAGCACCGTATTCAGCGATGAATCCGGGGGGAACAGTGTCATCGATCATCATTGCCAGCTTTCCTGCGCACGGTCACGTGACGCCGTTGCTGGCCGTCGCCGAGAACTTCGTAAAGCGAGGCGATGACGTACGGTTCATCACCGGATCGCTGTTCGCCGACAGGGTCGCCGCAACGGGTGCGTCATATGTGCCATTGCCGACCGAGGCGGACTTCGACGACCTGGCACTCAACGAGCGCTTTCCCGAACGCGTGAGGTTGAAGGGCGCTAGAGCGATCGCATTCGACATCGAACATGTCTTTGCCCGTCCCGCAAAAGCCCAGTACGACACCGTCATTACGGCTCTTGCGGCGCAACCCGCAGACGTGGTGTTGGCCGAACCCGTCTTCGTGGGAGCCGCGTTCCTACTCGGACACCAGCGTCCAACGCGTCCGCCGGTCGTCATGTGCGCGGTCGTTCCGCTCCCGATCGAAAGCCGCGACACCGCACCGTTTGGCACCGGACTGCCGCCGGCGCGCTTCCTGAACCGCCCGCGAAACGCCGCGCTGGCGGCGGTGAATCGTCGAATCCTGCGGCAGGCCTATCAAACAATCGACACGCTGCACAGCGAAGTGCATGGCAACGCAATGCCGGGCACGTTGGTCGACTGGGGTCGCCGAGCCGATGCGATCGTACAGTTCAGCGTTCCCTCGTTCGAATACCCCAGGTCCGATGCGCCTGCCACGCTTCACTTCGCAGGACCGCTGTCCGCCACCGGCTCACAGGCTCCGCTCCCGGACTGGTGGTCTGATCTCGATGGAACCCGGCCCGTCATCCACGTCACTCAGGGCACCGTTGCCAACACCGACTACGGGCAAGTCATTGCGCCTACGCTTCGCGGCCTTGCCGATGACGATGTGCTGGTCGTGGTCACAACAGGCAATCGCGCACTGGACACGCTGCCCCCGCTGCCACCGAACACGCGCGCGGCCACTTACCTGCCATACGACGAATTGCTGCCGCGCACTGACGTTTACGTGACCAACGGCGGCTATGGCGGCGTCCAGTACGCCTTGAGTTACGGTGTGCCGATCGTCGCCACCGGCGGCAAGGAGGACAAGCCCGAGGTGGGCGCCCGCGTCGCATGGTCAGGGGTCGGCCGACGCATCAGAAGCGAACACCCGACACCACGCGCTTTGCGCCGCGACATCCTGGCCGTGCTGAATCAGCCGCGTTACCGCCTGGCCAGCCGCCGCGTTGCCGCCGACATGGCTGCAGCCCCCGGCTTCGCCGGTTTGGCAGACATCGTTGATCAGCTGATCGCTGGTGCATCAGGAGTGGCGGCCCGGCCACCTCGACAAGCGTCGAATGACTGCGCCGTCGCGCCAAGCCCCTCGACGTAGCAGTGCGAAGTCGCGGGCAACCGCATCGGATCTCGCTTACACCCGCGCGGGCAGCGCCACTGTGTCCGGGTCCGGGTCGTCCTTCGGCGGACGTGGCGGCTGCGGTCTCAGGAATTGATAGTCGCCGCGGGGGTAGACGACCTGCGGCCACCAGAACCACCGGCCCAGCATGGTTGCGATCGACGGCATCAGCAGCGAGCGCACGATCAGCGTGTCCACCAATAGGCCGATGGCGATGGTGGACCCCATCTGCGCCAGCACGATCAGCTTGCTGAACATCATCGCTGCCATGGTGGCGGCGAACACCAGACCCGCAGAGGTGACCACACCACCGGTACCGGCCATCGACCGGATGATGCCGGTCTTCAGTCCGGCGTGGATCTCGTCCCTGAACCGGGACACCAGCAGCAGGTTGTAGTCCGATCCCACCGCCAACAGGATGATGACCGACATCAACATGACGAGCCAGTGCACTTTGATGCCGAACAGGTCCTGCCACAGCAGCACCGAGATACCGAATGACGCGGCGATCGAGCTGGCCGCCGTGGCGACGATGGTCAGGGCCGCCACCGCACTTCGGGTCAGGATGAGCATGATCATGAAGATCAGCGTCAGCGCCGAGACCACGGCGATCATCAGGTCGTACTTGGCGCCGTCGGCCATGTCTTTGTAGGTGGCGGCCACCCCACCCAGGTAGATCTTGGCGTTCGACAGCGAGGACATCTTCAAGGCCTCCTGCGCGGCCCTCCTCTCGTTGTCGACGCGGGCGATGCCCTCCGGTGTCGCGGGGTCGGTCTCGTGGGTGATGAACATGCGGGCGGACTTGCCGTCCGGTGAGAGGAACATCTTCAGGCCGCGTTCGAAATCGGGGTTCTGAAAAGCCTCCGGGGGCAGGAAGAACAGGTCGTCGTTCTTGGCCTGGTCGAAGCTCTGGCCCATGGCCAGGGCGGTGTCGTTGGAGGCCTGCTGCTGGTCGTACACGGCCTTCTGCGAGTTGTACGTCGCCAGCGACAGGTCCCTGCTGGCCTTCATCGTCGCGATCGTCTGGGGAAGGAGTGCGGTCAGCTTCGGCGCCAGGTCCGCCAGCTTGTCGGTGTTGACCTGCACCGCACCCGTCTGGTCGGTCACTTCGTCGATCCCGTCGAGGGCATCAAACAGGGACTTCGTCGCGGCGCACAGGGGGATGTCGAAGCAGTGCGGTTCCCAGTAGAAGTAGTTGCGCAAGGGCCGGAACTGGTCATCGAAGTTCGCGATGTTGTCTCGTAGTTCTTCGGTGGTTTCCAGCAGGGCCTGCGACTTGGCCGCCGAGTCCTGTGTGAGCCTGGTTTGCTCGAGGGAGAGTTGGTACTGCTTCTCCAAGATGTCGATCGAAGCGTTCGTCGCATCGATCGTCTTGAGTTGATTGGCCAATTGATCCCGCTGGAACGGCAGGTTCATGTTGCTGGTCTGCCCCTGGATGCTCGTCTGGAACGGTATCGAGCTGTGCTGGATCGGAATGCCCAGCGGCCGGGTGATGTTCTGCACCATCGCAATGCCCTCGGTGTGCATGACGTTGCGGGCCACCGCGTTGAGCACCAACATGTCGGCCGGATTACGCATATCGTGGTCGGCCTCGACCATCAGGATATCGGGGTTCATCCGCGCCTGCGTGAAATGCCGGTCGGCGGCGGCGAACCCGACATTGACCGGGGCGTCCTTGGGCAGGTAGTAGCGGTCGTTGTAGGCCGGCTTGTACCCGGGAATGGCCACGATGCCGATCAGCACAACGAACAGGCTCGCCACGAAAATGGGTGCGGGCCAACGCACTACCGCAGTGCCGACTTTCCGCCAGAACCGGCTCTGGGGCGGCCTTTTGGATTCATAGAGCCCAACTCGGCTGCCGAGGAACAGCACGGCCGGTCCGAGCGTGACCGCGATCGCCACCACCACGACCATGCCGATCGCCACCGGAGCGCCCATGGTGGAAAAGTAGGGCAGCCGCGCGAAACTGAGGCAGTAGGTGGCCCCGGCGATCGTCAGCCCCGAACCCACGATGACGGGTGCGACGGACTTGAAGGTGGCGTAGTAGGAGTCGTCCCTGCCCAGACCCATGCCGCGATCTTCACGGTAGCGGCCGAATATGAAGATGCCGTAGTCGGTGCCCGCCGCGATCGCCAGCATCGTCAGGATGTTCCCGGCGAACGTGGTCAGCCCGAACACGTCGTGGACGGCGAGAACTGAAATGACTCCGCGCGCGGTCAGCAACCCGATAAACGTCAGGAACAACTGGATCAGCGTGGTGACGATCGAGCGGTAGACCACCAGCAGCATGCCCGCGATCGCGATGAGGGTAATCAAGGTGATCTGGCCCAGGCTGGCATTGCCGATGACATGCAGATCGTCGGTGAGCGCGGCCGGGCCCGCGACGTAGGCCTGCACCCCTGGCGGGGCCTTCGTGTCCGCGATGACCTTGCGAACGGCCTGCACGCCTTCGTTGGCCAGGGTCTGGCCCTGTTCGCCGGCCAGGTTCAGCATGACGTAGGACGCCTTGCCGTCGGCGCTCTGCGCCCCGGCCGCGGTCAACGTATCGCCCCAGAAGTCCTGGATGTGCTGGATGTGCTCGGGATCCTGTTGCAGCTTGCGGATGATCTCGTTGTAGTAGTCGTGCGCGTCAGGCCCGAGGGGCTGCTGGCCCTCGATGACGACCATGATGGTGCTGTTGGAGTTGAATTCCTTGAAGTTGGCGCCCATCAGCTTCATTGCGCGCATCGACGGTGCGTCCTCGGGAGCCATCGGCGCCGAGTGCAACTCACCGACCACTTCCAGCTGGGGTGCGGCCACGTTCACGATGACCGCGACCGCCACCCAGAACAAGATGATCGGCACCGCCAGGATGCGGAGCATGTGAGCGAAGACAGGTCTTTTCTGCTCGCCGGTGGTCTCGGCCGTTGTAGTCGCGTCAGTCATGCCGACTTCACCAGGCAGTACGTCTGTGCGTTGACCCCATTGGCTGACTGCTCCTCACGTACGGTTCCGTTCACTGTGACCTTGCAGCTGATTTGGTCGCCGTCGGTCTGTGCCATCAGGCTGGCGCTGACCGTCGGCAACGTCGTCGACAACGTGATCGACCACGGCAGCGGGACGGTGACCAGATGGACGTTCGCGTCCGGGTCGAAATAACTGATCTGCCCGGTGGTTCCCGGCGACCCATCCACGTCGTACACCAGGATCTTCGGATTGAACTGGACGATCTCGATACCCTTGCCGGCGTTGGCATTGAGGTCCTGGGAAGCGAACACCTTGTGCAAGCGAGAAACGACGAGGCCGGACACCGCCAGGACGACGATCAACACCAACGGAATCCACACCTTCTTCAAGCCACGACCCAGCAGCCAACGCCGCGGCCCACTGAAATGCCCCTCATCCGAACACCTTCCGCCGATCGGCCGGGTCTGCCTCATCGTTCTCCAGCGGGCCGTCCGCATTCTCGACAAGCCGGCGGAGGACCGGGAGCGCAACCCGCGCTGAGAGCCACAGCGCGGATTCCTCCTCCGGTGTGAGCGTTGCCATCAACGCCCGCAGGCGTTCCCGACGCGTTCGCTTCCTGTCGTCGAGCAGCGCTTGAGCGTGCCCGGTGATACCGATGAGGGCAGCGCGCCCGTCGCCGGGGTCGGCCAGCCTGGCCACCAAGCCCAGCCGCTCCAGCCTCTGGATCAGCTGAGTCATCGACGGCTGGCTGACGCCTTCCTTGGCGGCCAGCGCGGTAAGCCGAATAGGCCCCTCACGGCACACCCTGTTCAACGCGAACGCGGCGGACGCGCTCAAATCGGCGCGGTCGCTCAGAAACCGCGCCGTCAGGTCCATAGCCTGATCGAGAAGCTCACCGACGTAGTCACCGGCGCCCTGATCGGCCGCCCGCTTTTCCACACGGTATCTATATCATGTGACCTATATAGCGGCAATCGATATCATCATTTGACCACTTCACAGCCATTTCGCAGGAGCGCTCCGTCCAGGCCGCTATCCCCAGGGCGCGGCTACGCGCTCGCCGTCCCGTTCGACCGGCGAAATTTACGCTCACGTAGGCGTGACACGAAAGTGATTGTCACACAGCAGATTCTGTGGTCATTCCGCCTATCCAGCGTCCCGCCCACGGCACCTCGTCGACCGTGCCGAGAGCCGAGAATCTGCAATGCAACGACGAACTACATGTTTCTGACTATGTAGTGTTCGCACCGGTCCCGAGGTCGGCGGACTCCGTCAACCGCGTCCATTCCGCTGCCTCGCGGCCTAGTGTCGGACTATCCGACGAGAGCGAGGTGCACGCCATGAGTGATCGCCCGGTCCGCGCGAGAAGGCCGTCGAAGGTCACCAAGACAGCCGCCGCCAAGAAGACCACGACCACCAGATCGACTCCGGCTAAACGCACCGCCAAAGCCACCGTCGCCAAGGCCGCCCGCCGCTCTAGCCCGACGGCCAAGAGCCCGACGGCCAAGGCGCCCGAGGTCAGCGTCGGGACAGACGCTGCGTTCGCCGCCAGCTCAGGGCAGCCGCGGCGGCGGCTGAAGAACATCTCCGAGGTACGGCACTTTTTCCGCACCAACGACGTGCCGATCCTGTTCTTCGGCGCCACCCCGTTCAACTTGCTCGGCCTCGACCGCTGGATCCGAAACTTCTCGTACATCACCTATTACGACGCCTGGGACGGCGCGCATCCCCGGGTGTTCACGCCGACCCACAAGCCCTACCGCGAATTCGAGAGCGGCGAGGAGATCAACAACTGGCTGTTGACCAACGCCGAGGTACGGGCCCACATCGACGCTGCCACACCCCGGGGCGTGCGGCCCAAGGTCGCGATGGTGTTCTTCAACAGCGAGACCGAGGACATCTGCAAGGAGCTCGGCTACGACCTGATCCTGCCCGCCGCCAGCCTGCGCCAGCACCTGGACTCCAAGATCGTCACCACTCGGCTCGGCAACGAGGCGGGCGCACCCAGCGTGCCGAACGTGCTGACCCGCATCGACGACTGGGCGGGCCTGCAGGCCGTCGCCCAAAAGGCTGGTCTCGGTGACGAACTCGTCGTCCAGACACCGTACGGCGATTCCGGCAAGACCACGTTCTTCATCTCCTCGGAAGCGGACTGGAAAAAGCACAGCGCCGACATCGTCGGTGAAGAGATCAAGGTGATGCGCCGCATCAACAACCGCCCGGTGGCCGTCGAGGCTGTCCTCACCCGTTGCGGCACGATCGTCGGCCCGTTCATGTCCGAGTTGATCGGCTACAAACGGCTCACCCCGGCCCGCGGCGGCTGGTGCGGCAACGAGATGTTCCCCGAAGTACTCGCAGGCGAAAGCCGCCGAATTGCAACGCAATTGGTGCGCCGACTCGGAGACCGCCTGGCAAAGGAAGGCTATCGCGGATTCTTCGAGGTCGACGTGCTCGTCGACACCGACACCGGTGAGGTGTACCTCGGCGAACTCAACCCGCGGATCAGCGGGGCATCGTCGATCACCAACGTCACCGCGGGCGCATACGCCGACGTGCCACTGTTCCTGTTCCACATCCTCGAATACATGAACGTCGACTTCGACCTCGACGTCGACGAGATCAACGAGCGCTGGGAGGAGCTGGCGTCGGCCGACGTGTGGAGCCAGATGGTGATGAAGGAAACCGACGACATCGTGCAGCGGCTCACCGCCACACCTCGGACCGGGCAGTATTCGCTCGACGCCAACGGCGGGCTGGTGTTCCGCAGGGCCGCGCTGGACTGGCATCAGCTGCAGAACGAACGGGAGGCCTTCTTCCTGCGCATCTACGGGCCCGGCGACTACCGATGGAAGGGCGCCGACCTCGGCGTGCTGGTGACCAAGGGTCGGCTGCAGGTCGACAACGGTCACGGCAAATCGTCATTGGCGATCCGGGCGCGCCACCTCATCGACTCGGTTCGGGCCGAATACGCAGGTGAACCGATCGCCGAACCCCCAACCCCGCGCCCTGATGTGGGCGTGAAGTAAGGCTCAGCTTCGAGGCGGCGGGCGGTAGCCACTACAGTCGTCGCCATGGTTCTCGGCGGCGATCCCGGACGTGTGCCGTCCGACGTGACCCTGGAGAACTGGCAGTCGGCCGGCCACCTGCACTGGACGTTCCAGCACGTCGCCGACTTCCTGCCGACAGCGGTGATCTCGCGTGGCGCAGGCCCGGTGGCCGACCTGGCGCAGGCGCCCGGCGAGCTGACCGCGCTTTCTGAAATCCCGCTGTTCGACCGCACCAACGGCAAACGGACCACCGTCGGCGACGTGATGGCGGCCACGGTGACCGACGGCTGGATCGTCACCCAGCACGGCAAGGTGCTCGAGGAGCACTACTACAGCGGCATGACCGCCGACACCTCGCACCTGCTGATGTCGGTCAGCAAGTCGCTGACCGCGACGGTGGTGGGCGCGTTGGTCAGCGACAGCGCGTTGGACGTCGACCGGGAACTGGCGACCTACGTTCCGGCCATCGCCAACTCGGGCTACTCGGGCGCTACGGTGCGCCATCTGCTTGACATGCGCTCAGGTATCGCGTTTTCCGAGGAATACCTCAACCCGATGGCCGAGGTGCGACTGCTCGAGCAGGCCATCGGCTGGGCGCCGCGAACCGTGCCGGACCTGCCGACCACCATGTATGACTTCCTGCTGACGCTGAAACAGAAGTCCGCCCACGGCGGCCCGTTCCAGTACCGGTCCTGCGAAACGGACGTGCTCGGGTGGATCTGCGAAGCGGCCAGCGGGGTTCGCATGCCGGAGCTGATGTCGGAATTGCTGTGGAGCAAGCTCGGCGCGGACAACGATGCCACCATCGGTGTGGACTCGGTCGGCACAGGCATGTTCGACGGCGGCATCAATGCCTGCCTGCGCGACCTGGCCCGATTCGGGTCTCTGTTCCTCAACGGCGGGGTGTCGCTGACGGGCCAGCGCGTAGTGTCGCTCTCCTGGATCGCCGACACGTTCGCCGGTGGCGTCGACTCGCGGGCGGCGTTCGCGGCAAGCCCCGACGACAACCGCATGCCCGGCGGCATGTACCGCAACCAGTGCTGGTTCCCGCACCCCGGCAACAATGTGCTGCTGTGCTTGGGGATTCACGGCCAGATGATCTACGTCAACCGGGCGGCTGGTCTCGTGGCGGCCAAGCTGTCGAGCTGGCCGCTCCCACAGGACGCGACCAAGCTGTTTTCGACGATCGCCGCGTTCGACGAGATCGCCGCCAACTTGTCCTGAGGCGTAGGTTCGGCTCATGCCCGACCGCCCCGCTGGCCTCCGCGCCGCCGCCGAACACGCGGAGGCGTTTCTCGCCACGCTCGACGAACGGCCCGTGGCCGCCCGCGCCGACGCCTCTGCCGTACGCAGCGCCCTTGGCGGGCCGCTGCCCGAACGCGGCGAGGACCCCGCCGCAGTGATCGAAGCGCTCGCCGCCGGCGCTGAACCGGGCCTTGTCGCGACCGCAGGCCCGCGGCACTTCGGCTTCGTCATCGGCGGAGCGCTGCCCGCCGCGCTTGCCGCGGACTGGTTGGTGTCGACATGGGACCAGAACGCCGCCTTCCATTCCCTCTCCCCTGCCGCGGCCGCCATCGAGGAGATCTCCTCCGCGTGGGTGCTCGACTTGCTCGGACTGCCGGAAAACGCCAGCGTCGGCTTCGTCACCGGCGGCCAGGCCGCCAACACGACGTGCCTGGCCGCCGCCCGGCATGCCGTCTTCAGGGATACGGGCTGGGATGTGGAGCGCGACGGGCTGATTGCCGCCCCACGGGTCCGCATCCTGTGTGGCGAGCAAGCGCATGCCACGATCTACACGTCGCTGAGGTTGCTGGGTCTTGGCGGCGGGACAGCGGTCCGGATACCCGCCGACGCGCAGGGCCGCATGATTCCCGGCGAGCTGGCAAAGGCGCTGACAGGCAACGACGGACCGACGATCGTGTGTGCGCAGGCAGGCAACGTGGCCACGGGCGCGTTCGACGCGTTCGGGCCGATCGCCGACGTCTGCGCGGAACACGACGCATGGCTGCACGTCGACGGCGCGTTCGGCCTGTGGGCCGCCTCCGCCCCGGCTACCCGGCACCTCACCGCCGGGGTCGAGCGTGCGAACTCCTGGGCTGTCGACGCTCACAAGTGGCTCAATGTGCCGTACGACAGTGCGATGGCGATCGTCGCTGACACCGACGCCCACCTCGCTTCGATGAGCTTGGCCGGCCCCTACCTGGTGGCCGATCCGGGTCAGCGCGACGGCACGAACTACGTTCCGGAGAGTTCGCGCCGCGCTCGCGCCGTCCCCGTCTACGCCGCGATTCGCTCGCTCGGCCGTGCGGGAGTCGCCGAGATGGTCGAACGCAATTGCGCGCAGGCTCAGCGAATAGCCAAGCAGCTGAACAGTATTCCCGGCGCCGAGGTGCTCAATGACGTCGTCCTCAATCAGGTCCTGGTCCGGCTGCCCGGCGGCGACGATGCCGCCCGCGCCGCGATCGCCGCGATCCAGCGTGACGGAACGTGTTGGCTGGGCGGCACCACGTGGAACGGTGAGTACGTGCTGCGGGTGTCGATTTCGAACTGGGCGACCACGAACGCCGACATCGACCGCTCGGCCGCCGCGATCGCGGCTGCAGTCACGTGATTCACGAGTTGGGCGCCGCCCTGCGCAACACGTTCTCCGCGTGGCGCATCATCGCCGCGTCGACCAACTTGCCGTCGCGCCCTATCGCGCCCTGACCGTCGGCCTCCGCGCGACGGTAGTCGGCGATGATGGCGCGGGCCTCGGCGACTTCGTCCGCCGCGGGAGTGAAAACCTCATTGGCGATGGGCACCTGACAGGGGTGGATGGCCCATTTGCCGTCGTAGCCGAGCAGGCTCGCATGCATCGCCGCCGCGCGGTAGCCGGCCTCGTCGCGGTAGCCGGGATACGGCGCGTCGATCGCGGCTATGCCAGCGGCGCGCGCGGCGGCGAGTACCTGGACTCGCACGGCGTGCCAGTAGTCACCCGGATAATCGCCGGCCGGCGAGAAGTTCCCGTCGACGCGCGCCCGCAGCGATGCGGACAGGTCGCCCGCCCCGAAGATGAGCGCCTCCAGTCGGCCGCTCGCGCGCGCGATCTCCGCAACGTTCACCAGTCCTTCGGCCTCCTCGATGAGCGCCTCCAGCTTGATGCGCCGGCCCAGGCCGAGCCTGGTCTCCAACTGCGACAACAACGCGTCGACCCACCAAACATCGCGTCCGCTACGCACTTTCGGCACGATGATCACGTCGAGCGCGTCTGGCGCGCCCGTGACGACTTCGATGATGTCGCCGTGGCACCACCCGGTGTCGAGTCCGTTGATTCGAATCGCTCGTGCAGTGTCGCGCCAATCGAGTTCGGTGAGCGCGGCGACCGCCGTGGCACGCGCGGCCTCCTTGGCTGCTGGCGCACAGGCGTCCTCGAGATCGAGAAACACCAGATCGGCGCCGCTGCGCGCGGCCACCTCACACATGTGCTCGTCGCTCGCCGGTGTCGCCAACTCGCTACGGCGTGGCCGCGACATCAAATCGTCCCCTTGCCGCGCAATGCCCTGAGACGCACATCGTCCAGACCGAGCAGATCGCCGTACACGGTCTCGTTGTCCGCACCCAGCGCGCGCCCCAAGTGTTCGATACGGCCCGGTGTCACGCTCAACCTGGCGACGGGCGCCTGAACGGTCATCGCGCCAAGGTCCGGATCGTCGACGGCGACGAAGGTGCCTCGCGCGCGCAGGTGTTCGTCGGCGAGCAGTTGTTGCGCGTCGTAGATCGGTGCGGCCGCAACGTCTTCGGAGAGGAACACCTTCATGGCCTGGTCGAGCGTGTGCGCGCGAATCCACTCGGTGACCAGTGCGTCGGTCTCATCCGCCCGCGCCTGACGTGGGATCGGGTCGACGTATTCGGGGCGGGCCGCAAGGTCGGGCCGGTCGATGGCTCGGTAGAGGCGCGCCGCGACGCTTGACGACGCACTCGAGATGGCGATCCACCGATCGTCGGCGGTGCGGTAGGCGTTGCGTGGTGCGCTCGCGTCGGCGCGATTGCCGGAGCGGCCCTGGATCCGCCCGAGTTGGTCGTAGGCCAGCGTGGCCTGTTCGATGAGCCGGGCCAGCGGTTCGATCAGGCTGACGTCAACGAGTTGTCCGCCCGCGCCGTGGACGTCGCGGTGGTACAACGCGGTCATGACGGCGTAGGTGGCGGACTGTGCGGCTACGCCGTCGGCGAGCATGAACGGCGGCAGCGTTGGCGGACCGTCGGCTTGCCCGCATACGTGCGCGAAGCCACTCATGGCCTCCGCGAGGGTGCCGAATCCGGGCCGGTCGCTGGCCGGTCCGCCAAGGCCGTACCCAGTCACGTGCAGCACCACCAGCTTCGGGTGCCGTGCGTGCAGCGACTTGTAGTCCAGGCCCCAACGCGCGAGTGTGCTGGGCCGGGTGTTGAGCACCAGGACGTCGCTGACCGCGAGCAGCCCGTGCAGCAGCGCGCGGCCGTCGTCGGTGCGGAGGTCGGCGGTGACGCATTTCTTGTTGCGGCTCACGCTCTTCCAGACCAAGCCGACGTCGTGCCGCCTGGCGCCCCATGTGCGCAGCGGGTCTCCCGTGCCGGGTTGCTCGACCTTGATGACGTCGGCGCCGAACTCGCCGAGCGCGGTCGCCACCAGCGGACCCGCCGCCAGCGTCGCGGCGTCGACCACTCTCAGGCCGGACAGCGGCAGTGTGCTCACCCTCGTCACTACGGGATTGGTTCGGCGACCATCTCGAAGAACGCGGCACCAGCGTCGGGAATGCGGTTCTGCTTGAACACATTCACCGCGTAGGACACCAGGATCATCGAGTAGAGCAGATGCAGCAGTCGGGTCGCTTCATCCGACAGCGCGTTGATGTCCTGCCCGTCGAGATAGGCGATGGCCTCCTCGGCGCGCGGGGCGATGGCATCGTAGAACGCGACCAGTTCGTCGAACGGCCGATCCAGCCGCGCGGCGTACCGCTCGGCGCGCGTGGCCAGCGCCCAGTCTGCGACGTAGGGTTCGATTTCGGAGAAGGCCTGCGGCAACGCATTTCCCATTGTCACTGCTTCCCCTCGCCGGACTGGTAAGCGGCCACGGTGTCGCGGATCACCGTGTGGAACTGCCGGATGAGCAACTCCTGATCGCTGAGATGGAAGGTGGTCTGCGCCCGAGTTGTCAGGGCCGAATGAGTCGCCTCGATGGTGTTGACATCCTGCATCGCGAACTCGATCGTGCTGTCCACCACCAGTTCCTGTGCCAGCCGCTCCGTCGCGTTGGCCGGCGGGACGAAGTACATGTCGATCTCGTAGATGTGCGAGTCGACTGTCTCCGGCCAGTAGGTATAGGTGATGTAGTAGCCGCGTGCCCATATCTGGATCGAGATGTTCGGGAACAGCCAGTACTGGTCGTTGCCCCACGACGCGATCTCACCGCGGTTCAGGAACACCGCTGGCGGCCCGATGTCGGGGACGTCGTCGGGGCCGAAAAGCCCTGCGCGGAAAAGCTTGTAGACCCACCGCTGGTCCTGGCGGGCCGGGCCCGCCGTTCCCGGCTCCCGCGGCGGCAGCGGTGGCGGGCCCGGTACGGATGTCAGCATGTGGGGACGGAACAGCTCGTAGTGGTATGCGTCGACCGGCGGAACCATCTTCTCGGCCTTGGCCACGTCCGGGTCGATGAACCGGCCGTGTACGTAGGGCGGGTGGTACCACTCGCAGACGGAGTCGACCGCGAGCTTCCAGTTGCCCTTGATTCTCGTGGAGAACCCGTAGCGCTGCGTCATCAGGTGGAACGGGTAAGTCTCCATGGGGAGCAGGATCTCGCCGAGGAAGCTGCGCAACGGCACCGGATCCTCGGAGAGGTTGATGAAGATGAACCCTGCCCAGACTTCGCAGTGCACCGGAGGCATGCGCAACTTGCTCTTGTCGAGGTCGAAGAACTCTGCCTCGTTGGTGATGTGGTTGACGACGCCGTCGAGACCGTAGCGCCATCCGTGGTACTTGCATGCGAACGCCCGGCAACTGCCCGCGGATTCCTCCTGCGGATGTTCCTGCCATACCACTTTGTTGCCGCGGTGCGCGCACACGTTGTGAAAAGCGTGCACGTTGTCGTCGAGGTCGCGGGTGATCACGATGGACGCCAGCCGGCCGGGCAGTTCACGAGTGAAGTAGGACCCCTTGCGCGGTAGCCGTTCCAGGCGGCCGACGCAAAGCCAGTTCCGTTCGAACACCGCCTTGCGCTCGGCGACGAAGAACTCCTCGGAGATCGAGTCTTCGTAGTTCACCGGACCGGTGCCGAGCTCCGGGTAATCGGTGGTGAACTTGCCGCGGCCCGTGGCGAGTCGCTGCTGAATTCCGGTCATGACCGCGCCCCTTCGTCGACGTGCCTTCCGTTGGTCCAGGGCCGCTCATTCCAAGGCCGGTCGAGCGGTTCCATCTCGCCGCCGAACGGAAAGAACGCGCGCTGCGCGTAGGTCTCGCGCGCCAGGCCGTGGCCGAGTTCGTCGAGGAATGCGCGTTTGAGCGGGTTGGTGAACAACTGCCTCGAGTAACGCAGCGTCAGCGGTGGCCGCTTGACCAGTTCACGGGCCAATTCCCATGCGCGATCCAGCAATTGGTCCTTGGGCAGCACCTCGTTGACGACCCCCCACTCCTTGGCCTCCTGCGCACCGAGTTTCATGCCGGTCAGCAGGAAGTAGCGCGCCCTGGTGTGGCCGGCGAGATAGCTCCAGATGACATGCTGGCCGTCGCCGGGAACCTGACCGCGGGGAAAGTGCGAGGCGTCCTGGAAGTAGGCGTCCTCGGACGCCAGCACGATGTCGCCCATCAGCGGGACTTCGGAGTGCATGTTGCACGGGCCGTTGACGGCGCTGATCATCGGAACGTCGACGTCGAGCACGTTGAAGACCAGATGACGGGCATACCAGGCCTTCTCGTCGAGCTTGAGTAGACCGCGGGTGTCTGGCATCAGCTGATACACGGGTGTCTCGACCGGATCGCCGTTGGGCATCCGGCCCCAGTTCGCGTTGTAGTTTGCGCCCGTCCCGGTGTGGATCAGCACCTTGATCTCACGGTCGCCTGCGATGTCTGCAAACGCGTCGGACATGTCGTCGTGGGCCTGCCAGCTCCACACCAGGCTGTCGCCGTCGGTGTGGCACTGCATGAACAGGATTCCGTCGTCGGTGAGCTCGAATTTGTAGTTGGCGTAGCTGTTCTCGTACTCGCTGAACCGCGTTCGTTTGGCCATGCTGTTCCCTCGGTCCTCTCAGGTTCCCGTCAAACGAGCGACGACGTGCGCAAACCTCTCGGCCTGCGACTGCTGCACGGTGACGTAGTTGACGCCGAAGCTCTCGCGGCGCTCCTGCAGGGTCTCGACGACGGCGCCTTCGGGCCCGATGAGCACGTTCGGGTGGTCACGCAGCACGTCGACCGCTACCCCTGTCTTGCCGGCAATGCGTTCACAGGCGGCCGCGACGTCATCGGACATCACGACGAAGTACGGCGAGCTCTCGATGTCGAGGTCACCGATTCGAATGCCTGCGGCGGCCCTGACGTACTCGAAGCGGCGCTCGGCCTCCTCCTGCGGCGTGAGGCCGTCGCCGTTACGGGCCGCGAATGGCACTGTATTTATGCTGACGATGTCGGCTTCGCGTGCGGCGTAGGACAGCACGCGCGGCCCCCCACCGCCGATCATGATGGGTGGATGCGGCCGCTGCACCGGCTGCGGAGTTCCCTTGTACCCGTGGATATTCACGTACTCGCCGATGCAGGCGAGGTCGTCACCCGCGCAGTGCGCCTTGATGAGGGCCACAACCTCCTTGAGCTTGGCGATGCGCCGGCCCGGGGTGTCGAAGGCCAAACCCATAGCGTCGTACTCGACCCCGCTCCAGCCTGCACCGATGCCGACCTCGAGCCGGCCGTCCGACAGCAGGTCGAGCGTCGCCACCTCCTTGGCAAGCGCGGCGGGCACGTGATAGTCGATACAGAACACCCGACAACCGACTCGCAGCGAAGAGGTATGCGCCGCGGCCGTCGCGATAGCAGCGATCGGCGCGAGGTCCTGGCGCGGCGTGCGCGCCGCCACCTGAGCGGTGCCGGGCCCGAGATAGTGGTCGGCAAGCATCAGCGACGAGTAGCCAAACTCTTCTATCTTGCAGACGAGTTCGCGCCACTCGCGCGCGCTGGCGGCGTTCGTCGCCTGGACCGCGAAGCGGAACGGCTGCCTGTCCACGTGTCGAGCGTATCGCCGTAGTCGATGAAAGTACACACGCTGTATATTTTTGCTCGTGTCCGTGAAAACTGCACTCGTCACCGGTGGCGCGTCCGGGATCGGCCGCGCGATAGCAGACAGGCTCCGTGCCGACGGCAAACATGTCGCGACCATCGATCTCACCGAATCCGACACCGACTTCAGCTACCTCGCCGACGTCACTGACAGGGAGCAGATCGACACCGCCCTTGCCGCGATCCGCGCCGTGTTGGGCCCTGTCACGATTCTGGTGAATGCCGCAGGTCTTTCCGGGTTTCGGCGCTTCACGAACATCACGCTCGAGGAGTGGTCGAAAGTCGTCGACGTCAACCTCAACGGCGTTTTCCACTGCACGCAAGCGGTACTGCCCGACATGCTCGATGCCGGCTGGGGCCGCATCGTCAACATTTCATCGTCGAGCACCCACTCCGGCTCGCCGTACCAGTCGCACTACGTTGCGGCCAAGTCAGCGGTCAATGGTCTGACGAAAACCCTTGCGCTGGAATATGGCTCGCATGGCATCACCGCCAACGTGGTGCCGCCGGGCTTCATCGACACCCCGATGCTGCGTGACGCCGAAGCCAAAGGGCTACTCGGCGGATCGATCGAGGAAAACATCGCGAAGGTTCCCGTCGGCAGGGTGGGACAGCCTCAAGACATCGCCGCCGCGTGCGCGTTTCTGATCTCCGAGGAGGCCGGATACATCACGGGGCAGATCCTCGGCGTCAACGGCGGGCGCTGCACCTCGCAATAGGGCGAGCCGGTCGATCTCCGTTGCTAGCGGGGCGTGACGCCGCGCAGGAACAGCCGAACCGCGTATTGAAGGTGACGCTCCTGCTGCTTCTTGGAGCGGAACACGCCGAAGTCGGCCATGCGCGCAGGGACCGCCTCGACCATCGCCAGGAAGTGCTCGGCCGCCAGTTCGGGGTCTCCCACGTCGATGTTGCCGAGCTCCGCGTGCCGACGAAGCAACTCGGTGACGGCGCGCTGTCTGCCGGCCCACATCATCGACTCGGCTGAGACTTTGAACTCCGGAAACATCGCGGCCTCGCTCATCGCGATCTGTTTGAGGCGCACATTCTGTGGATGCACAGCTCTGGTTACCGCTGCCCGGCCGACGGCGAGCAGCGCCGCCTCCAGATCGTCTCCATCGACGTCGGCGACCACTTCGTCATCGACGAAACGCGCGAGGGCCCAGGGGATCACGCTCGCAAACAGCGCACGCTTATCCGCGTAGCGGGTGTACAGCGAGCGCCGAGTGACGCCTGCGGCCTTGGCGATGGCCTCCATACTGGCTCCGGCATAACCCAATTCGAGGAAAGTCGCGACTGCGGCCTCACGCACCGCGAGGTCGAGCTTTTTCGCCTCTGCCTGGGTGGGCCGTCCACGCCGAGTCGCCACCAGCCGAATTGTACTGCCGGTGCGCCCGAAGCGGCTGATACCTGTCAGGTCTTCACGGGCAACTTTGCCCAACCACCTACGGGGGTACGCGCTCGACAGGCATTGTCGTAGTCGACCTCCTCCCGAGCGAAACTACAAGCACAATTGGTCATCTGGGTTGGTTCGGTACGCCGGGAAACAGCTGCGCCGTCGGACCTGAGATCACATAACCACCAAGCTTCGTCACAAGATGGGGCGCGAAAACGGCGCCGTAGAGCACGTTTCCGATGACGATGACGGCGACGACGGAAAGCACCGCCGACTGGACGCGGGTCGTCGACATCTTGTCCGCCCACATCTCGATGACATTCCGGCCTTGCGAATCCGTCCGGCCCAGCAGGTAGGTGAAGACCATCATCTGTATGCCCATCGCGATGGCGTCGTAGATCGGGTACTGGTGCAAAGTCCCCTCGAACAGTCCCAGTCCGGGAATGACGTAGGCGTAGTAGAAGACTCCCAGCCGGGCGCCGAGACCGGCGTTGAACACCAAGGCCCAGCAGAAGCCGACGATCAGGCCGACAGTCAGGAGCGTGATCGGCCTTCGCCATCCGAACCGTGCGCTCAACCGCCGCCCGAGCGCGGCGCCGATCACAGCAGGCAGGCAGAAGTAGCCGATGTAGCCGACGGGCACCGACGACGGCAGCCCGCCCCAGGTCATGTTCAGCGGCCACCATGAGGGCATGCGTGGAAGTGCGGGCGGAAACTGCGCGTACATCGCCCAGTCGTAAGGCGCCTCGATCCAGGAGAACGAGATCGCCGAGATGCACAGAAGAAGCAGTGGATGCATGCGGCGATGCCGAACGCTCAGGTAGATGCCGGCGACGGTGAACACGATGCCGCTGATCCAGCCGAAGGCAACGGCGGCGGTCAGCAACGGCGTCAACTCGGTGTTCATCGGTCGCGCTCGTCACTTGAGGGTCCCCGGGCCTCGGGGTCGAAGTAGATGACCAGACCGAAGATCAGGACGATCAGCCCGAACAGAGTGCCGAGCATGATGAGTTGGCCCACGACTAATAGTGCACACTATTCTAAGAGTTCGGTCAAGGCCGGGCTATCGTGAATGCCGTCAACCGCTCAGCGCGGTTCGAGGAGTGAAAAGCCGTGCCCCAGCGACGATCACCCAACAGGCAAGGCGCGTCGGCGCCGACGACCCGTCGAGCCCGAGGGGAGCCGCGACGACTACTGCTCGACGCCGCCCGCGAGCTGTTCGCCCGGCGGGACTACCGCAGCACCACGACGCGCGAGATCGCCGAGGCCGCAGGGGTGAGCGAATATCTGCTGTTCCGCCACTTCGGCTCCAAGGCCGGCCTGTTCCGGGAAGCCCTCGTACTGCCCTTCACGAACTTCGTCGACGACTTCGGCAGGACGTGGCAGGCCGTCGTACCCGAGGAAACCGACGAAGAGGAGCTGTCTCGGCAGTTCGTAGGGCAGCTCTACGACGTACTCGTTGAGCATCGGGGGCTCTTGTTGACACTTGTCGCGTCAGATGGGCTCAGCGAGGGGGAAATCGAGGGCGCGGGCATCGCCGACATCCGACGAGCGCTCACGGTGCTCAGCCAGATCAGCGCGGAGGGCATGCAGATCCGCGGGATGCGGTCGAACCAACCTGACCTACCGGCGCACTCGACGGTCGCGATGATCGTCGGCATGGTGGCGATGCGTTCGACGTTCTTTGGACCCAACCCGCCCTCACGCGAGGCGATCGTCGACGAGCTCGTTCAGGCGACGCTCTACGGCTTCCTCCACCGACCCGATTGATGCCGCGCTGAGGTTTGCCGTGGTCGATACACTGTCGCCACCGCGATGAGAAGAAAACCCAACGTCGAGCAGCGACGCCGCGACCTCTGCGACGCAGCGATCGAATTACTCGCTGCGGGCGGAGCGCGCGGGGTGACCCATCTTCGCGTCGACCGACACGCGGGACTTGCGGACGGCACCACGTCCTTCTATTACCAAACGCGAGCGGCGCTGCTGCGCGGTGCGATCGACCGGGTGATCGAGCTCGACGTCGCCGACTTCACCGAGGCGTTGAACGCGACGAGTCAAGGCGAGGTCGACTCCCTGCTGTCGCGCCTCGCCGAACAAGCCATGCGCACGGCGGTCGAGCCGGAACGTGCACGCGCACGGGCCCGATTCGAGCTGATGATGATCGCGTCACGCGACGCTGAACTGGGGGCGGTGTTCGACAGCCTCACGGCACAATTCGTCACGATCAGTGAAGCGGCCGTCGCCCAGGTCCAGCCAGTCGGCGCACCGATTGATGAGGAGCTCATCAAGGAGCAGGCCTTCGCCGTTGTCACCTTCCTCGGCGGGTTCCTCTTCCGGCTCGCGTACGGCCTGGCCGAGATGGACAGCGCCGAACATCTCGAACGCTATCTGCGATCCGTGATCACCGGCGTCGCAGCCGAACACGCGACGTGACGAGGTCACGGGATGACCGAGACCCTGCCCAGCACCCGGGCTTCGCGCACCGCCTCGAAAGCGTCGGCTATGCGGGCGAGTTCGAATGTGGGACCTGCGGTCGCGACGGGATCGACGTCGCCGCAGCTGAAAGCGGTGATCACCTCGCGGAACTCGTCGATTGTGTATGCGACGGAGTAACGGACGGTGATCTCCTTGAGTAGCGCGGTGATGGGCTCGATCGCCGTCGGCTCCGCGCACGCTCCGGAAATGACGATGCGGCCGCGCGGGCGCAGCGCGGGCTGGCAGGCTTGGAGCAGTTCGGGCCGCCCGACGCATTCAATCACCGCGTCGTATGCGCCGGGGTCGGCTTGCGCCGCTGACGCGAACCCATCCGTGGCGCCAAGCACACCGGCCACCTGACGCCGACCCCTGTCGGGGTCGGCCACGCTGACTCGACCGGCGCCCTTCCGCAGCGCCCACACCAGGGTGGTCAACCCGACACCGCCCGCACCGACGATGAGAACGTCGTCACCGGCGGAGATCTCCGCACTGTGCACACCGTGCAGACCCACCGCGAACGGTTCCACCAATGCCGAGCAGGCGGTCGGCAACTCCGCGGGGACTGCGAATGCGTGTCGCGCGGGTACAGCGGCGAACTCGGCGAATCCGCCTGCCGGCCCCATGCCGATGTAGCTTGCCGACGGGCAGTGCGAGACCGACCCGGTCAGGCAGTATCGACACGAACCACACGAGATGACAGGCAGCACAGCGATATTCGTGCCTTGCTTCCATCCGTCGGCCGCCGAGCCGACAGCGACGATTTCACCACCGAGTTCATGTCCCATGACCATGCCCGCAGGCGCGAAGGGCTGCGCCTTGAGGTCGGACCCGCATACGCCGCAGGCGGCAACGCGGATGACCACCTGGTCAGCAGCTGGCGCGGGGTCGGGGAGCTCGACAACCTCGAAGCCGTGATCCTCGGTCGTCACCGCCGCCTTCATCGCGCGTCACTTTCCAATTCGATGTCGAACAGCGACAGGTACTCGTCGAAGAGGGGCTCGAGGTCGGCGCGGGTCACCCCGGAGCCGTCCAGCGAGTAGGGCGCAACACCGAAGCGATCCTGCGGATGAGCATCGAGCCAGTCGAGCATCGCGTGTTCCGTGGCGTTCGTCAGTGGGTCCCCAGCCCATTCGTACAGCGACTGCATCACGGCGATCGGATCACGCATCAAATCCGCATAGTGCAGGTCGAAGAATCTCTCGTCGCCGATCCGGCGCCGCGTCGCCAGCGGACGGTCGACGTGTTCCTTCAACTGCTGCAACACGTTCGGCACGATCACATCCACGTCAACCTCGGCACCCAGCACCGCTCGAGACAGGTAATTCAGCCGCAGGAACGACGCAGTCGACTTGAACGGGTCGCGGTGCGCCCACACGATCCGCACGTCGGGGTACGTCGCCAGCAGCGTCTCGATGTGCACTGCGTGTGACGGCATCTTCAGCGACCACACCCCCGGTGCGCGCGACTGCAGCATCTGCAATACCGTCCGCTGATACTCGTAGGCGCTCGACATGTCGGCATGCGACAACCAGTCCGCGTACGCCGATGTCGGCATGTACGCCTCCCACAGGTATGCCTTGAAGTCCTGGTTCTGCACGAAAAGACACTCAGTCGGCCCGTCGGCCTCATCCCAGTGCACCATCGGAATGTCCGCCGCCTTCAGGCCTTCGGCGAGCACATCGAGTTCGGCCTTCTTCTTCAGACACCTGGGATCTGTGCGCAGCGACTCCGGTGGCGCGGGCGGAACGGAATCCTCTGCCTCCCAAGTCAACAACGAACGCCGGAGCGGATCCTGATCCAGCAGATAGCTCGCCAGCGAGGTGCCGGTGCGCGGAAGACCCAGCACCACCAGCGGTCGCTCGATGCGTTGCTCATTCACCTCGGGGTGACACTTCATGTAGTCGATCACCCGCAACCGATTCCACAACGCAGCGACGAACTGCCCGTAGACGAATTCGCGTCCGCCAGGATTCACTCCTGGCGCCGACTCGCACGCATCGACCAGCAGGCGCAGACCCTCCCGCCACGAATCGCCGCCGAAGTCGTCGAGACAGGCGCGCTCGCACGCACGTGTGACGAGCTCGTCCACGCGCGAAGCCGACTGTGAAGAGAGGGACGCCGTCATGCCGACGGATACTATACGTCCGTAGAGAACAAATGTTAGGTTGTGTCTGAATCGATCGCGGGAGGTCGCGCGGATGTCGCCGTCACTGGACGAACTGGTCAAACAGGGCGAGGGCGACCAGGAGGCCGCCGATCTGGGCGACGGCATCTTCATGTCTCGAAACATCGCCAACAGCTACCTGGTCACGACATCGGACGGCGATCTGATGATCAACACCGGAACCGATTTCGAGGCGCCCGACATCAAGACCCGCTTCTCGCGAGTCGGCAGCGGTCCGTTGCGGATGATCACGTTCACCCAAGGCCATCCCGATCACGTCGGCGGGTGGAGTCAATTCGCGGGTCCCGGCGTGCAGACAGTCGCGCAGGCGAACCACTCCGATGTGCGCGAATACTGGCGGCATCTGCACCCGTTCTACGTCCGGCGGATCATGAAGCTGTGGGGCGCCTTCATGGATGTCGAGACGCAGGCGGCGACGCTCCCACCCGAGCCGGTGCTCACTGAATCCTTCATCGACCGTCACACGTTCGAATTGGGCGGCCGCCGCTTCGAGCTGTTGTCCACCCCCGGCGGGGAGACCACCGACGCCCTCGTGGTCTGGATGCCGGAACACAGCACGGTGTTCATCGGCAACTTGTTGGGTCCGTTCTTCGGCCACGTACCCAACCTGTATACGTTGCGCGGCGACAAGATTCGCAGCGCGATGGCGTTCGTCCATTCCGTCGACCGGGTGATCGCGCTCGGCCCGCACACACTCATCAACGGCCACGACGTGTTCCGCGGCGCCGACGAGATCTCGGCAACGCTGACCAAGGTGCGCGACGCGACGGTCTATCTCCGCGACCGCACCATCGACGGGATGAATTCCGGCGCAGACCTGTGGACCCTGATGCAGGACGTGACACTGCCACCCGACATGGCGCTGCCTCAGGTACACGGCAAGGTGCCGTGGATCGTTCGGGCGATCTGGGAGGAGCATGTCGGCTGGTTCCGTTACGAATCAACCACCGAGCTCTACGAGGTACCGCCCTCATCGGTGTGGTCGGACATCGTCGACCTCATCGGCGGGACCGCGCCCCTGACCGATCGCGCCCAGGCGCACGCCAAGGCCGGCCGTCCCCTTGAGGCCTTGCACCTGATCGACATCGTGCTGGCTCACGCTCCGACAGATCGCCATGCGCTCGAAGTGAAACGTGCTGCGCTCGAACAGCTTCTAGCCGCCAGCGGGCGTGAGAACCACAGCGAAGTTCAATGGCTCGAACAAGACATCAGGAGCGCAACCGTGAAGGAGGACCAGTGAAGGCCGAAAGCCTCTACCACACCGGCGTCGTCGTCGACGACCTCGAGAAGACGATGAATTGGCTCGCCGACGTGGCGGGCTATACGTGGACTGAGGTCGTCTCCGTCGACCAGGACGCGGTGACGCCGGACGGCGAGGTGACCATCCCGATGAAGATGGCCTATTCGGGGGCCGACCCCCGGCTCGAATTGCTCCAGACCGTTCCCGGTACCGTCTGGACTCCCGCCGACTCCGGTGTGCACCACATCGGCTACTGGTCCGATGACGTCGAAAGCGATTTGGCGACTTTGGAATCCAATGGCATGACCTTCGAGGTGAAGTCCTACAATCCCGACGGCTCCGGCACGCTACTCTGGGCATACGCCAAGGGCCCGACAGGACCGCGCATCGAACTCGTCAGCCGCAGCATGGAACCGTTCATCGCCTACTGGTGGGGTACGGCGACCTCTGCGAGCGGGTGACGCGGCACCCGCCTATCCCCCGGGTCCGTTGGGCCACTTGAGCAATGAGCCGGCGTCGACACGAATCTGCTGTCCGGTGATGTAGCGGCTCTCATCGCTGGCGAGAAACACCGCGAGGTTGGCCATGTCTTCGGGTTCGATGTACGGGATGGGCATGGCCTGGAAGATGGTGAACAGCGGTTCGGCGTCCTCGCGCGTCGCCTGCTTGCCCTCGGCGGTCAGGTCGGGGCGGAACATGCTGTACATCCCGTCGTTCTGCAACAAATGGGTGTTGCAGTTGGTGGGGTGAATGGCGTTGACCCGGATCATCCGCTCTGCGAGCGCCATGGACATCTCCTCGACGTACTCGATGAGCACGCGCTTGCTCCAGCCATAGCCTCTGCCGCCAGGACCCATGTTCGGGTTGTCGGTGGTGCCGCGGATCATCCCAGCCGTCGAACCCGTGATGATGACCGAGGCTCCGTTGGGCAACTGAGGGATTGTGACCGCGACGGTATTCATCACGCCGAGCAGGTCGACGTCACTGGCGTCCACGAACGACATCGCGTCGTGCGCTCTGCCCATGGCCATCGGCAAGATGCCCGCGTTGGCCACGACGATGTCGATCTTGCCGAGATCGGCCAAGCCTGCCTCGACAGCGTCGCGCAACTCGTGCCGCTCGCGTACATCGGCGATTTTCGCCACCACGCGGCGGCCGACCTCTTTGACGGAGCGCTCAGTCTCCGAGAGATCGTCGGGCGTCGCCAGGGGATATGGATTCGACGGGATGTCGCGGCAGATGTCGACGGCGATGATGTCGGCGCCTTCCTTGGCCATCGCGATGGCATGCGCCCGGCCCTGCCCACGCGCTGCACCCGTGATGAATGCGACCTTGCCCTCAAGCCTTCCGGCCATGCGTCACCCGCCGTTCCTCCAAGGCGCGGGCGAATCCCACGCTCGCCGCTGACCGAAATTTATGAGACAGGGGCGATGTAGGCAATACCTTTCGGGACAAAAATTTGGTTTCAGTTCGACCATGCGACCAAATCTCAGGGTGCGACGTCCAGATCGACGTCAGCGTCGAAGTCACTCACACTTCTTCGCGCCGCGTCAACCTCGGCAAAGGCGCCGCCCGACTAGCCGACGATCTCGAAGATCGCCGCAGCCGAGGTGACAGCCTTGTCACCGTTGCCTTCGTCGTGCAGGAGCATCCGCACCCCAACCTTGCCGGAATCGCTTGGGTGCGCGGTGCCGTCGACGCGGAACGGTCCGACCTTGCCTCGCGCCATGAACATGACGTGCCAGCTGACCACTTGAAGTTTCCTGGTTCCCACCGCTTCGGCTGCTAGATCGATCGCCGCGGTTTCGAGCACGACGTGCTGCGGTCCGATGTGCAGCGCGGCGTCAGGTGACGCGAGTTCGAGGCTGAGGGCGGGCAGTATCCACTGACCGTTGGGACGTTTTGACGCTCCGAATGCCTCCCAGAGCGGCGGCAGATCGGGTGAGTCCTCGATCACCAGCTCCGTGCCCGAAACATCCATCTTGTCAAGGCCTTCCGGCGGGATCCCGATGATCGCGCCCTGCCCCTCGTTGAAGGCGATGATCCGGTCAGGATTATCGGCGTCGACGATCTTGCAGCGCCCGTAGCCCATCGTGCGTCCCTGGTGCACGTTGCCCGAGTCGACAACCTCGACCTTCTTCACGTCATAACCGGGGTCGACGATCTGCACGGAAGCGATCACCGGGTTCGGCACTGCGATCAGGTCGGTCTGACAACCCTCGGGTGAGGCTATGGCCAACGGCGCCACCATGATTCCACCTGCATCGTTTCGCATGTCGCGGCGAATGACGACGGTGTCGTCGACTTCTCCCACGTTCATCGACGAGTGGTTGCGCCCGATGTAGCGATAGCTCAGCAGGCCCGTCCAGCGCCGATACAGCTCGTCTCGGTACCCGTCGGCATCGCCTGTGAACTCTCTGATGTCACGCAGTTGTTCATTCACTCCTGGCTCCGTTCTCTGTTGCGCCGCACCTGGTTGAAGGGCACACCGCGGTCAGCGGCATACTCGCGCGGAAAGTTCAGTACCCGCTCACCGATGACGTTGCGTGCCATCTCCGTCGTGCCGCCGCCGATATTGGCGATCTGTCGGCCGAGATATCGATTACCAACGGCGAATAGCTCAGGTTCCGCCTCGACGACCGCGCCTGTGCCCGTAATCGCCTGGGCGGCATCGGTTTCGACGTTGTGGGCTTCTGCCATGAGCGCCCGGATGATCGACCCTGCCGCGGGAGGCAGTCGGCCGTCCAGCACTGCTCGGTAGACATACTCACTCGCCTGCTCCTTGACCACGCGGTGCACCAGCGCCCGACCGGCGATCTCGCGAACACGGGCGTCGCCGGTCCTGCCTGCCCTTTCAACCAGCCGCAGCAGGTCGATCTGGACGTCAGCGGCCGCCAGGATCCCGGCCCCGCTTGTGAATTCCGACCCATCGCCCATGGTCCTGCGTTCGTCGTACAGCTGGCACGAAGCCACCTCCCAACCCCTGCCTGGTTCGCCGACCACGGCGTCGTCGCCCAGTTCGACGTCGTCGAAGAACTCCTCGCAGAATTCCGCTGTGCCGTCGACTTGGCGGATCCGGTTCATCGTGAGCCCAGGCGCCCGCAGCGGCATGAGGAACATGGTGAGGCCGTCGTGTTTGGGCACCTCCCAGTCGGTGCGCGCCAAGCACAGTCCGAAATCGGCCGCGAATGCGCCGGTGCTCCAGGTCTTCGCACCGTTGACAACCCACCGGTCGCCCCGCCGTTCGGCCCGGGTGGTAACGCCGGCGAGATCGGAGCCACCGTTGGGCTCGGACAGCAACTGGACCAGGACTTCGTCGCCCCGAAGCGCCGCCGCGATATGGGTCCGCTTCTGTTCCTCGCTACCCATGTCGAGGATGGTCGCGCAACAGATCGCGAAGCACGGGACGTTCAACACCACCGGCATCTCGTAGCCGACGGCCTCGGCATCGAACGCCTTCTTGTACTCATAATCCAACCCCAGCCCGCCGTACTCGCTGGGAAAGCA
Organism: uncultured Actinomycetota bacterium; assembly: GCA_963698965.1. Lineage (GTDB taxonomy): Bacteria > Actinomycetota > Actinomycetes > Mycobacteriales > Mycobacteriaceae > Mycobacterium. The sequence continues at coordinate 181,857 of CAVOSY010000029.1, read as the reverse complement.
GATGCCGGCGAATCCGCCGTCATACAGCCTGCCTTGAATTTCACGTGCGCGCTGCCACAGAGCGATCGAATCACGCTCCAGAACAGGAGGACTCGCAACATCGACGCGCGGCATGTTGGCGGCGAGCCAAGCCCTGGCTCTTGCGCGAAACTCCGCAACAGACTCGATGCTCACCCGGCTCCAGACGACGGATCGATGCGCCAGCACAGACGGTGTCGTTCGACCGTACCGCACGCAGCTGCGGACAGCGGGGTCTTGACGACTGGCGTCATCCTTCGCCGTGGGCGCGCGCGCTAGCCACTGCAGCGCGCTCGAGGTATGGCCAGGCTAGATCGGGTGGCATTCCCCCACACAGCGGGTGCAGTTGCAGGCTGGCACCGCCCCGGATCTGCGCGACGGCGTCATCGATCGTCATCACCGCGTAAGGCCCTTGTGCTGAGCGCAGTTCGTCGACGCTGTCGGCGCGGGTGATGCTCGCGACGGATTCATCGCCGTGGCGGTACGCGGCGGCCATGCGGGCGTCGTGCATCAGGTACGAACCGATCTCAGCCCATGCAGCGTCGATGTCGTCAGCGACGAATACCGCTGTGGGACTGCGCCCGTCGGGGAACTGCGCAGGGCCAGGCTCGTGGCCGTGCGCCCGCGATTCCGACTCGAACGCCTTCTTCAGTTCTGGGGTGTTCGTGAAGGCGATGAAACCGAGTCCGTGACGGCCGGCACGCTTGGCGGCCGCTACGCTGCCACCCGCGATCATGATGCGCGGCCCGCCTTTGGTCGCCGGTGGCGGCGTCACGTGTACCCGCCGTCCGTCGACCTCCACCGGATCACCCGCGAGCAGGCGAAGAATCAGCGCAATGCTCTCGTCGGCGATCTTGCCGCGCCGGCGGAGGTCGATGCCCATGTGCTCGTATTCCTCTGCGCGGTGGCCGATTCCGAAGACATAGTGAATGCGGCCCTTGCTGAGGTTGTCGAGGACGGTGATGTCCTCCGCGAGTCGCACGGGGTGATAGAAGGGCAACACCGCCGCGGCCACCAGAACATTGAGTACTGACGTACGCGCGGCGATCGCCGAAGCCAGCAGGAGCGGCGACGGGAGGTGGCCGTCGGAGGTCGCATGGTGCTCACTGAGCACGGCCATCACTGCACCGCGAGTCTCGGCCCACGCGCACATCTCCAGCGCCGCGCCGTAGAGCTCTGGCGTCGGCGCGCCCGCCTCCGGGCTGCGCATGTCGAACCGCATCGTGTACATCGGTGGGACGACCGTCAGGCGTCTGGAATGGAATCGAACTCCACGTGCAGCGCCGTGAGCCCCCGCATGATGAACGTCGGTTCGTACTCATACTTGCGGTCCCCGGCAGGCCCGTGCATTTCCTCCGAGATCCGGATGTTGGCCATCCGGTCGAGGATCCGATTCATCGCTATGCGCGCCTCGGCGCGCGCCAGCGGCGCACCGGGGCAGGAATGAGGCCCACGCGCGAATGCCACGTGCTCGCGCACGTTCTTGCGGTCATGCCGGAACTCGTTGGGATCGTCGAACTTGCGCGGGTCGCGATTGCTGGCTCCGGGAAGCATCATCAGTATCGTGCCCGCGGGGACTTCGACATCACCGATCGTCGTCGTGGTCCGCGCCAGTCGGAAATGACTCTTGACGGGGCTTTCCATCCGTAGACACTCCTCGAGAAACGCTGGGATTTGGTCCCGGTTGTCGCGAAGCGCCTGTTGGATGTCGGGCCGTTCGCCGAGCACCCGCATGGCCGTGCTGACCAACTTCGTCGTCGTGTCGGTGCCTGCGGCGAACAGGAACGTCGCCAGCTTGACGACTTCGTCGACATCGGGCACGGATCCGTCGGGATACGTCGCCGCCGCGAGTTCTGTCAGCACGTCGGACCGCGGTTCTCGCCTGCGGTCGCTGATGTAGGCGGTGAACTTCTCGTCGAGAAACAACAGCGGGTTGTGCGCAACGGTTTCGCCCTGCGCCCCTTCGATCTCGCCGAGTGGTTCGTTGCCGAAAATGGTCTTGAACTCTTGGTGGTCTTCGGTCGGCACCCCGAGGAGGTCGGCGATGACCAGCATTGCCAACGGCTTCGCGAAGTCTTCGGTGAACTCGCATGCGCCGCGGCCGATGATCTTGTCGAGCCGTTGGTCGACAAGGCGCCACATGAAGTCCTCGTTCTCGCTGAGCCGCTTGGGGGTGATGAGCTTGCTCAGCAGGCCGCGCGTCTTCTGGTGGGCCTCGGCGTCCATCGTCACGACGTGCTCGGCCATCGGGATCGTCGCGCGGTGCTCTTCGATCTGGGCGCTGATGTCGTCCCCCTCCGGCGTGAACGGCAACGGAGGGAAGGGGCCGGCAACCGCGACGCAGGACGACATCGCGGGGTCCTTGTAGGCGGCAAGGGCTTCCTGGTGCCCGGTCACGGCCACCACGCCGTACGGCGTCGCTTGCTGCACAGGGCACTTGGCACGCAGATGGTCGAAATAGGGATACGGGTCGGGGACCAACGACATGTCGGTGAAGTAGTCGACCGACTCGTAATCGCTCATTGCGCCTCCTCGCTGTACGTCAGTGCCGACAGCCCTGAACAAACATTAGGTTACACATCAGTGCCCGGCCACCCACCTCAGAGTTGGGCCGCGGCAGCATCGGACACGTGCGCCTCCCGCACGTCCATGATTCGGTCGAGTCGGTCGGCGATGTCCTCGACGCTGATCGTCGGCTCGTAGATGCCATTGCTGACCACCGCGGCGATGCGCGCGACGCTGCCCATGCCCGCCTGCAGGATCTCCCCGTTCAGGGAGCAGGATTCGTGCGCGAGATATGCGGCGGCCGGCGCGCACAGATCGGGCGGCATGCTCGCGTTGATCTCTGCCATCAGTTCGTCGGTGAACGACATCTGGGCGGCCACCTTGTCCGACTGTTCGGCCGACATCCGGGTATACGCCCGTGGCGCAACAGCGTTGACGCGGATGCCGTGCGCCGAGCCTTCGGTCGCGAGGTTCCGCGTCAACCCGAATACCGCGCCCTTGGCCGCTCCGTAGCTGGTCAACTCGGCCAGACCGCCCAACATGGCCTCGGACACGGTGTTCACGATCCGCCCGTAGCCTGCCCGCACCATATGGGGCCACGCGGCCCTGATGACGAAAAGCGTTCCGAAGAAATGGACTTCGAGCATTCTGCGGAACTGGTCGACCGAGAGGCTGTCGAACGGGCCGGGCGCTGAGATCCCCGCGTTGTTGATGACGGCGTCCAGACGACCGAATTCCCGCACGGCGGTGTTCACGATCTCGGCGGCGTCTTCTTCGGAAGCGACCGAGGCATGGCACGCCACCGCCTCACCACCGGCGTCGGCGATCTCGCGGACCACCTCGTCCGCCGGTGCTCGCGATGAACCCGCTCCGTCTATGCCCGCGCCGTTGTCGGCGACCACGACGTGTGCGCCCCTCGCCGCCAGCAGCAATGCATGGCACCGCCCGATACCGCGTCCCGCGCCGGTGACGACGACAGCGCGGTCATCGAATCGCAGTTCGGTCAAGGCATGTCCTACTGCGCGTCGAACAGCACGGGTAGCGATGTCGGCGAGCGGAACACCATGCCACGGATATGTGGGTCGTCGCCATCGGGATCCAGCCGCAGATTGGGCAACCGGTCGAGTAAGAGGTTGATGGCCGTGCGCATCTCGAGCCGTGCCAGGTGCATGCCGAGGCACACGTGCACACCGTGCCCCCAGCTGATCGGGACCTTGGCCTGTCGGAAGATGTCGAAGCGATCCGGATCGGGATACCGGTCCTCCTGCCGGTTGGCGGCGCCCAGCATGGGCATCACCGAGCAGCCCTGCGGAATCTGCACGCCGCCGAGTTCGGTGTCGCGCGTCGCGACCCTGGTGATGTTCAGCAACGGCGCATCCCAGCGCACCGCCTCCTCGATCGCCTGAGGAATGAGCGAGCGGTCGGCGCGGACCGCCTCCAACTGATCGACGTTGGTAAGAAGCCCGAACAAGAGGTTGCCCAGTGACCGATATGTGGTTTCGACACCCGCGGGCAGCAATAGCCGGATGAACGAGTAGATGTCCTCGTCGGCAAGCTTGTGCCCGTCGATCTCGGCCGCGGCGAGGCTGCTGATCAGATCCTCGCGTGGGTCCGCCCGACGGTCCGCCAGGATCGGCTTGAAATAGTCCACCAGCGCCTGCGATGCCGCCAGGCCGCGTTCCGGGTTGACGGTGAAGCTCAGCATCGAGATCGACCAGCGCTGGAACTGCGGGAAGTCCTCCTCCGGCAGGCCGAGCAACGCGGCGATGATGCGGGTCGGATACGGGAAGGTGAACGTCTTGACCAAGTCCGTCTTGCCGTCCGCGGCGAACTGGTCGATGAGCTCGTTGCCGATGCGCCCGACGATCTCGTCCTCCCAACGGACCAGCGCCTTCTGGGTGAACGCCTTCGTCACCAGCGACCGGAGCCTGCCGTGCACGGGCTCGTCCATGCCCAGCATCACCCCGTGGCCCAACACGTCGCCGAAGATCTGGATCACGGCGTTGGACGAGAACGTCTCGTGGTCGCGCAACATCTGCTGGATGTCCTCGTGCCGATACACGATGAAGACGGGTTTGCCCTCCTCGCCGGGCATCGCGGACATGTCGATGCGCTGGATCGGCGTCTCGTGGCGCTGTTTGGCCAACTCCGGATAGGGGTCGCGGACGTTGCCCGAGACGACGTCGTCGAACGCCCCGAAGTCCTCGAGGTCGTCGAACAGATCTGACATGCTGCTCCTTCAGGATTGGCTGTTCCTCGCGAAAGCGCTCGTCATGTCGCCGGGTAGGCGACGGATTTCACTTCCGTGTACTGGCTGAAGCCCACCACGCCGTTCTGGCGTCCGATGCCGCTGTCCTTATAGCCGCCGAACGGTGTGTCCGCGCCGTAACCCGCGGTCCCGTTGAGGCCGATGAACCCGGCACGCAGCCGGCGCGCAACAGCAAGTGAGTGGTCCAGCGAGCTCGACATCACATTGCCGGCAAGGCCGTACACACTGTCATTGGCGATGCGGATCGCGTCTTCTTCGTCGTCGTAGGGAATGACGACGAGCACGGGCCCGAATATCTCCTCCTGGGCGATCGTCATTTTGTTGTCGACATCGATGAAAAGTGTTGGGGTGACCCAGAATCCCTTGTCGAATTCTTTGGGCGCCTCGGTGCTTCCCACGAGCATCGTCGCTCCCTCGTCCACCCCCTTCTGGATGTAGCCGAGGATGCGCGACTGCTGCTTGGCCGAAATCACCGGGCCGCAGATGGTGCCGGGATCCTGAGGATCACCGGCCTTGATGTTCTCGTAGATGCCGCGCAGGATCGCGACTCCCTCGTCGTAGCGGGAACGCGGCAACAGCATTCGGGTCGGCGCCGCACAGCCCTGTCCGGCGTGCATCAATGGACCGATGCCGATCAGGCAGGCGGTGTTGAAGTCGGCGTCCTCCAGCACGATGGTCGCCGACTTTCCACCGAGCTCGAGGAAGAGCCGCTTCATCGTCGCGGCGCCCTTCTCCATGATGCGTTTACCGACCACAGTCGAACCGGTGAACGAGATCATGTCGACCTTCGGCGACAGGGTGAGTTCCTCGCCGACGAAGTGATCCGATGCCGTCACGACGCTGACCACACCCGCTGGGATCTCGGTCTTCTCGGCGATCAGCCTGCCGAGACGGGTTGCGTTGAACGGGGTGTTCGGCGCGGGCTTCAGCACGACGGAGTTGCCGGTGGCCAACGCCTGCCCGAGCTTGTTGATGGTGACTTCGAAGGGGAAGTTCCACGGGACGATGGCGCCGACCACGCCGACCGGCTCGTGCCACACCTTTCGTCTGGTGTTGACACCGGTCACGGACACGACCTTGTCGCCAAGATCGGACTCCCACTCGAAGGAATCGATCAGTCTGGCAGGGTATTTGAGGCCGTCCTCGAGCGGAGCATCCAGATGCGGGCCGTGGGTCACCGCGCGCGGTGCACCAACCTCGAGGATGAGTTCCTCGCGTAACTCCTCCAGTTCACTTTCGATCGCGTCGTGGAGCTGCAGAAGGCAGCGCTTGCGAAGCTCGCGATTGGTCGACCAGTCCGTGTTGTCGAACGCGCGCCGCGCCGCATCGATCGCCCGGTTCATGTCGGCCTTCGACGCGTCGGCGACCTCGCCGAGCACATCCTCGTTCGCCGGGTTGATGTTGGTGAACGTTCCCGCTTCACCGTCGACGAGCTTGCCGTCGATCATCATGCGCGACTCGAACGTCACCTTCGGTGCCTCAGTCATTGCTCCCGCTTTCGTCGGCTGCGGGCTTTACTGGCGAAAGCCGCATCGCAAGCGACGTTAATCGAGCCACGACCGGCTGCGGAAGCACCTTGGCGGTGAACACCATCGCCCGCTGCGCAGTCGTCAGCGGGTAAGCTCCGCCCCGCATCGATCCCTGCCTGGGAATGCCGAGCACGACTCGGGACATGTGGTGCATACCCGAGGACGGCAGCAATCTGTTGGACGCCAACAGCATCGACGCATCCGGTCCGACGCCGTGGCGGCGGAACGCCCCGCGATCGGCCAGCGCCTTCACCAAGCCGTCGGTGAACCTCTCCGGTGACCGGGCGAACTTGATCGCGAACCGGCCACGGCTGTTCATCGTCTGGTGCAGTCGTGCGTAGGGTCCATTGAAATCACGGTCGTCGGTGGTGCCCGCATCGGTGATGATGTCGGTGTCGTAGGTACCGGTGATCAGGATCGTCACGCCGAGTCCGAACGGGGCGATTTCGGCGGCCAATGATTCGCCCCAACGTTCCATGGCGCCCTTGCTGGCCGAGTACGGTCCGGTTCCCGGCTGCCCCCGCACCCCGGCCGAGCTGCACACCAACACGATGCGGCCCTGTCCTGCCGCGCGCATCGACGGCAGCAACGCCTTTGTCAGCGCGACCGGGCCCATTACGTGGGTGGCGAACATCCGCTGCCACAGGTCGATATCCGTCTCCTCCACCATTCCGGCGGCGGAGATCCCCGCGTTGTGCACCAGCGCGTACGGTGCGCCGGCGCGCTCTTCGATTGCCTTGGCGGCGGCGGAGATCGACGCGCCATCGATGAGGTCGAGCTGTACGCCGATCAGCCGGTCGTCGTCTTCCTTCGCCCCGGTCGCCTCGCGCAGCAACGGCATCGCGCGGTCGGGTGTGCGCATGGCGGCGACCACCCGCCAGCCCTCCCGGTAGAGCCGCACGGTCGAGGCGAACCCCAGACCGCGGGCCGCGCCGGTGATGACTACGGTTCGCGGCTCAGTGATGCTCTGCTCTTCGCGCAAGCGCTCATCGCCCATTCGCGTTGTCCGGTGCGCAGGCGCCCTTGCCGGGTGGTGGTGGTTCGACGTCGGGCCGCCCGTTCGGCAGGCCCTGCTGCCAGGTGGCCCACTTCCCCACCGAGTACGGCCCCTCGGCACCGGCCTTCTCGTAATACCCTTGCGGGTCATAGACTTTGGCCTCTGGGTAAGGCCACGGGCACGCCACCGACGTCGCCAGACCACTCGCCTTGATAGCCCAGAACCACCCGCCGTAGGCGAAGTACGACACGTTGATGATCGCGAACATCACCAGGAACGTGCCGAGCACCGGCTTCGTCGGGAACAACTTGGCTTTCGCCGCGAGCTTCTCCGCCACCGACTTCCCCGTGTCGTCGCGGTAGACGAGGATCGCCGCCGGGATCATCACGAAGGTGACCGACAGCGACTCCCAGATCAGCGGGAACTGGAAGGTGCTGCCTCCGAACATTGTGCCGAATGGGATCGCCTGCGAGTAGATGTACAGTCCCGTGCGCACCAGGCTGATCTCCAGAATGGCGTCGAAGATGAAGCCGATGACCAGCACCAGTGCGCCAAGGCTGATCAGCGGGTGCCGGGTGACGAACGCTTCCGGACCGCGTTTGGCCTGCATCTTGCGCAGGATCCAGATTGCCGGGAAGTACGGACCGAAATAGAACGTCACGTATCCGAACACGATGAAGGGTTCAACGGTCGGCGACATCATGATCAGGGGCCAGGATTCCGGCCAGTGCAACAACGCGGGGTTGTACACCGCGTACGGCGACCAGTTCATGATCGGGTCCTGCCATACGATGAGCGTCGTAACCAAGACCATCAGCAGCACAGGGCTGCCGGGGTTCTTTCGCCAGCCACGGATGAAGACGATGGTCAGCACCACGACCATGATCAAGGCGCCGATCTGCGGGATGACTTGCCAGTGATCGAATCCCGTCAGGAACTCAACCGGCCGGGGGCGTCCCTCGACGTTGGGGTTGGCCACGCGCGGGTCGACGTCCGTCCGCCCGACGGCGACGAACAACCCGAGGAAGCCGAGCCATGCGAAGAGGGAGATCACCCGTCCCCAGTTCCGGCCGGTGCGCGCCGGGGCCGGTGAATCGGCCTGTGTGTCGAGCGGTTTGGATTCCTGAGTCGTCATGGTGCTCCTCTCGTCCGCCGTCCGGTCATGAATCAGCCTTCGTCTCCGAACCGATCCACCAAGTGCGAGTTGATGCCGTCCGCGTCGAGGGTGCGTGCGACGAGATACCCCGAACCCATCCACGCCCGGCGGGTCCACTTACCAAGGGACACACGGGTTCCGGGCGCACCTGAGGCGGCGGGCATCATCTTGACCCGCTCGAGTGCTTCCTTCACGCCGCGCGGACTCAGCGGGTGCGCATCGGTGAACGCGCGGACCAGGGTGGCGGCGACATCGCGGTTCACCACCGACACGCAGTACTCGGGGCGGCTGCCGTCGTACCGCTTCGCGTAGCGGTCGAGGAATTCCTGCCCGATCGGATTACCCTCGTCGTACTGGTCAACGCCGGTCCACCCCATGAACGCCTGCCACATGATCGGGTTGACCCAGGCGTTCTGGAATGCGGTCGTGGTGAACCTGGGCGGATCCCAGTTGACCGCCTCGAGCGCCGGGTTGATGAAGACGATTCCGAAACCGAAACCGAGATGAACGATCGCCTCGGCCTTCGCGTCGTGCAGGGTACGCACGGCGTCATTGATGTCCTGCGCTGTCTGGGCGATGGCCGCCTCTGCGACGATTCGAATACCCTTGCGGGCGCACGCACTTCGCAGGTTTTTCAGATAGCTCTCGCCGATGAGGTTCTGCTCGACCAGGACACCGATCTGGCTCATCCCTCGCTTTGCGACGAGATCGGCGAGGAAGATCGGTTCATCGGTCATCGATCCCTGAGGGAACGAAAACGTCCATTCGCCGAGCCAGTCGTCGGTGCCGGTGACGCTGATAGCGGGAACCCTGAACCGTTCCTCGATCGCCTCGCGGGTCGGCACGCAGTTATCGGTGATGTGCGGGCCGAAGACCACCAGGCAGCCCTCGTCGACGAGTTCGCCGAACGCGTCGATCACCGACTTCACCGAACCCTTCGGCAGACCCTCCACCTCTCGGTAGATCATCTGCACCGGGCGATCCATCAGCCCCTGTTCGACGGCTTCCTCGAAGACGAGGTCGAAGCACCGCGTGAAGGAGGCCAGCAGATCCTCGGGGAAGCCCGGTGGCAAGGTGAAATCCATCAGGTAGCCGACCTTGATCGGCTCAGCGGTGCTTTCGTAGGACATGGCACCTCTCGGAGAGCGACCTAATATTTGTTCTGACAGTAGCTGCGACGCTGAGCAGCGTCAATCATCGAGTCGAGTCTGCGTCACCCAGGTAGACCTCGATCATCTCGCTGAGCCCGCGACCCACCGATGCGTCATCGGTCAGTGGCCCCGCGATGGCGGCCCTCGCGGCATCGCGACTGGTCAGGCCCTCGGCGATCAGCCGACCCGCTGCTATGAGCACGCGCGTCGACGCCACCTCGCGAAGTCCCCCCGTCTCCAGACGGCGGATCGCCTGGCCGAACCTCACCAACTCACTGGCCGTGGCCGCGTCGACGCCTGCCTCGTGCACCACGATGCCCTCCTCGACCTCGGGAGCGGGGAAACCGAACTCAATGGCGACCATCCGCTGCCGCGTCGAGTCCTTCAGGTCTTTGAGGACGCTCTGGTACCCGGGGTTGTACGAGACGACCAGCCCGAATCCCGGCGCCGCATCCAGGGTGACCCCGAGGCGCTCGATCGGCAGCTGGCGCCGGTAGTCGGCCAGCGGATGCAATACGACAGTGGTGTCCTGCCGTGCTTCGACGACCTCGTCGAGATAACAGATGGCCCCCTCGCGGACCGCCCGGGTCAGTGGACCATCGACCCATACCGTCTCATCACCCCGGAGCAGGTACCTGCCGACCAGGTCTGCCGTCGTCAGGTCGTCATGACAGGCGACCGTGATCAGGGGCCGGCCGAGGTCGTGCGCCATGGCCTCGACGAAGCGAGTCTTGCCGCAGCCGGTAGGACCCTTCAGGACAAGCGAAAGGCCCTGGCGATAGGCCGCCTTGAAGACGGTTTCCTCGTTGCCCACCGACTGGTAGTAAGGACGCGCCGATGCGGCCTGCGGCATTGCGCCATTCTGATACGCGACCACGGGCTCGTTGCCCATATCGCCCCTTCCGTCGACCCGCGCCGTTGCGGCTGTCGCAGCCTAGCGCGGAACAGATGTTTGGTTCAAGCACCTGAAGGTGCACCTACGACACACGGCGCCGTACTTCGGCGGACCGTAGGGCGGAACGGAACAGCGGTCCGATCACGCCCGCGAGTTGCTCGGGGCGCGCGATCGTCGCGTGCGCGGCACTGCCGAACACCCGCCGCAATGAGGTGACATCGGTGCCCGCCCCGACGGTCAGGCACACGCACCCGGTGCCGCGACGTCTCGCTTCGGCGAGCGCGCGACGGGCGTCGGCGGCGCCATAAGCGCGTTCGTAGCCATGGTCGTAGGCCAACCCGTCCGACAGCACGACCAAAAGCCGCCGCGAGGTACCTCCACGAGTCTCCAGGACTGCCGAACCATGACGGATGGCGGCCCCCAGACGCGAATAAGCCCCGGGTTCCAAACTGTTGAGCCGCCTTATCACCCGGGCGTCGAAGTGGTCGTCAAACCGCTTGACCGGCACGAGATTTACCGCCGTACGCCCCTGCGAGTAGTACGCGTACAGCGCGGTGCGGTCGCCCAAATCATGCAGTGCGACAGTCAGATTGGAGACTGCTTCGCGTTGTTGCTGATGAACGGTGCGTCCGACGGTCCCCGGTTCGGCCGTGGAACCCGAGATGTCGAGCAGCAGCAGCACGGACAGGTCGCGCCTGCGCCGCAGGCTGTCGAGGTAGACCGCTTCATCGGGAACCGATCCGGCCAGCACCTCGACCCGTGCCTCGACCGCCGCATCAATGTCGATGTCGTCTCCCTGAGGCTGGCGGTGGCGACGGTGCAAGCCCATCCCGAGCCGGGCCAGCGGCCGGCGCACCCCGATCGCGGAGTCGATCCCCTGTGTTGCGGACGGCTTGATCTGCGGTTCGACCTCGCGAACGGTGCACCAGTCGGGCCGATACCTCTTGCGGTTGGCGTCCCACTCGGGGTACCTGAAGCCATTCGGCGTGAAGTCGGCGACGTCCTCGGAGGAGGCCGTGGCCGTTGACGACACCGCATACGCGCCGCGGTTCGCCGAGTTCGTCCGGTGCGTCGGCGAATCCGCGCCTGGTGGTCCGCCACCGCTGCCGTCCGATTTTCGTGCCGACGACAGCATCTTCTTCAGCCACTTACCGACGAACCCGCCACCGCCCACTGGGCTGGTGAACAGATCCGGGTCGTCCGTGTCGTCGACCTCAGCGTCGTCGAGTTCCTCGAGCGGTTCCCTGGCCTGGCGCCGAGGCACGTGCCCCGATGTCCGACCCTCCGCCTGAACCGCAGCCCGGGTGTTGGCCGTCATCACCTTCTTGGCGCGGATGACCCCGAACGCGGCAGGCGGATCACCGAATACTGTCTTCGTGGATGCGATCGACAACGAGTCCTCGGGTGAGTTGCTGATACCCGCCACCTCTGGGTCGAACAGCGATGTCAATGTCGTAGGCAACAAGGCGCTGTTCGCGGCCAGCGCCCGGTGGCTCTCGACGGCGAGATAGCGTCTGGCCAGCCGCGGATGGCGAACCAGTGAGTTCACGACGTCGTTCGCGAGGCTGTCGGCGGAAATCAGCGACGCATGAACGGCGATCGACTCCAGGTTGGCGCGCCCACCCGCCGACGGATCAACGAAGATGCTCTGTCCGTCGGTCCACGACGGCTCCCCCGCCGGGGCGGGCGACACGGCGACGGGACGCCCCGCGAGTGCCGAGGCGAGCATGCCCAGCGCCTGAAGTCGATCGGTGTCGACATTGTCCGCCATAGCGCACCTCCCTACCCGCGAATTATTGACCAAATAATTGTTCCAACGTAGAGTCCGGCTCAGGGTGGAGTCAATGCGTCAGGAGCACAACGTGATCGACTTCGAAGGCCAGGTCACGATCGTCACCGGCGCGGGCCGCGGCCTCGGCCGCCTTTACGCCCTCGAGTTGGCCCGTCGGGGCGCCGCCGTAGTCGTCAACGACCTCGGCGGCACGATGCACGGGCAGGGGTCCGACAGCAGCATCGCCGATCAGGTGGTCGACGAAATCACGCAGGCAGGTGGCCGCGCGGTTGCCTCATACGCGTCGGTCGACAGCTCCGAAGGGGGGCAGACGATCGTCGATACCGCCGTTGATGCGTTCGGTCGTCTCGACGCCGTGATCAGCAATGCGGGGATCTTCAACAGCATCCCGTTCGACCAGCTGACCGCCGAGGACTGGCGTCGAATGTTGCAAGTGCATCTCGACGGTGGCTTCTACCTGAGCCAGCCCGCCTACAAGGTCATGGCCAAGCAGAGATACGGGCGTTTCGTGTTCATCTCATCGTCGGCGGGCAATTTCGGCCAGCCGATGGAGGCGCATTACGCCGCCGCCAAGACCGGCCTGGTCGGCCTCTCGAACGTCATCGCCATCGAGGGTGCGGCGCACGGCATCTGCTCCAACACCGTTCTTCCGACCGGGTTCTCGCGAATGGTCACCGAGACCGTCGGTGACGAGAAGTTCCTCGCCGAATCGGGCTTCATGCGCGCGATCAGACCCGAACTGGTTGTGCCACTTGTCGTTTTCCTCGCCAGCCGGGCGTGCGACTTCACCCACCGCAATTACTCGGCGTGCGCCGGCCGTTACGCCCGGGTCTTCACGGGTCTGGGCGACGGCTGGCTGGCGGACCCGGCGGCCGAACCGACCGCGGACGACATCTTGTCGCATATCGACGAAGTGTCGGCGACCGACAAATTCATCGTGCCCGATTCAATCGTCGACGAAGTGCTCCAGGTCTGCGACCGGCTCGGCATCAGTGCCATGCCCGACAACGCCGAAGTCGCCTTCCCGGAACCCACAAAGCGCTGACGAGTGATGAATGTCGAACAGTTGTTGACGTCGACGCGGTCGGCCCGAAAGACACTGGACCTGAACGCCCCCGTGGACCTCGACGAGGTTCGAGACTGCCTGCGGATCGGATTGCAGGCCGCCAACGGGACCAATCTGCAGTCCTGGCGCTGGCTGATCGTCACCGACCAGGATCTGCGCACTCGGATCGCGGCCCTTTACCGGAAGGCCTACCTGGACAAAGTCGGCGGGCAACTAATCGCCGGATTCATGCCCGAAGGCACTCCGGAGACGCGGATCATGTCGTCGACGGAGTGGCTGGTCGAGCATCTGGGTGAAGTGCCGATCTTGGTGATTCCATGCTACGAATCGACGATGCCGCGGTCTGACGGCGATGAGTCCTTCTATGTGGCAACGGTTTACGGTTCCATCTTTCCCGCCGTGTGGAACTTCCAGCTCGCACTGCACACCCGAGGCTACGGAACCTGCATCACGACCCTGCACCTGCATCACGAAAAAGAGGTGCGCAGCCTGCTGAAAATCCCCGATTCGGCGGTGCAGGGCTGCCTGCTGCCGGTCGCGCGACTGAAAAGCGGGCACGTGTTCGGCCCCGCGCCGCGTCGGGACATAGCCGAGGTCATCGGCATCAACGGTTGGGAGAGCGAGTGACGGTAGACGGCGACTTGGGTAGACGGCTTTCTCGCCTCGAAGATCTCGCGGAGATCCGTGACTGCATGATGCGGTATGCGCGGGGGATGGACCGCCGCGATCGCACTTTGTTGCGCTCCGCATATCACGACGGCGCGGTAGACGACCACGTGGGATTCGTCGGCGAGGTCGACGACTTCATCGAGTGGGCATTCGCCTACCACTCGACACAAACCCGGTACCAGCACTACATGCTCAACCACACGGCCGAGGTGAACGGTGACGAAGCCCATGCCGAGACCTATTACTTCTTCGTCGGGACCGACCGGGAGCCGCCGAATCACCTGACTCTGGCAGGCGGTCGCTACGTCGACCGCCTGGAGCGACGCGACGGTCGGTGGGCGATCGTGGACCGCGTTTGTGTAGCTGAATGGAACGCGGAGTCGACTTCGCTGATCACCGAGGAAGTCATCGCAATGTTGCCCGATGTCCGGCATGCGGCGCATGGTCCGGACGATCCGTCCTATGCCCGTCCATTGACTGTCGCTCGGTCAGCAACCCCGAGCGCCACATCGTGACGCGGTGATCCGGCACTGAAGCTCCAGTGGTCGGTACGATCGGCCTTTGGAAGTCACCTGGACAGGAGTCGATGACTGAGATGGCCAGCCCTGCCAGGACGAAGCGGCTCGCGGCCCCTCGTCGCGCCGGCGCGGACGAAGGCCAGGAAGCCACCCGCCGCACCGAGATCCTACAGACCGCAAATGCTGTCATAGCGACGTCCGGACTGCGCACGTCGTTGCAGCAGATTGCGGACGCCGCGGGCATCCTCGCGGGCAGCCTTTACCACCATTTCGAATCCAAGGAGGCAATCCTCGTCGAGCTGATCCGCCGCTACCACGCCGACCTCGACAGGATCGGCGAAGAGGCACTGGCACAGCTGGACGAGCCCGATCCGCGGCCTGCCGACGAGCAGATCGCCGGCCTCGGGCGCGCCATCGCTCGATGCGCGGTCGAGCATCGAGCCGCCCTGCAGATGTCCTTCTACGAGGGGCCCAGCACAGATCCTGAACTGATCGAGCTGACCCAACGCCGGCCGACGAAGATCACCGCCGCGATGCAGCAGGCTTTGCGCGCGGGACGATGGAGTGGGTACATCCGGACGGACGTCGATCTGCCCACCGTCGCGGACCGGATGGTGCAGAGCATGCTGCACGTCGGACTTGACGTGATCCGCCATAAGGCGTCCAGCGATCAAGTGGCCACGCTGCTGTCCACGATGATCCTCGAAGGGTTGGCCGCCGAGTCGCCGACGGACGAGGCGCTCGACGGGTCTGCCGCGTTCGCGGCGGCGCAGGACGTCATCCGCACGTGGATCGACGAAGAGGCAGACGAACAGGACGCCAAGGCCGTGCATCTTCGCGCGATCGCACGCGCCGAGTTCGGCAGGCGCGGTTACGAGATGACGACCATCCGCGATATCGCCTCGGCCGCCGGTCTCGGCACGGGGACCGTCTACCGCGTGATCGGGTCCAAGGACGAACTGCTCATGTCGATCATGCTCGATTTCGGCAAGAAGGTCGGCGGCGCATGGTCCGATATTCTTCGCTCGAATTCCTCCATACTGGAGAAGCTGGACGCATTGAGCTGGCTGAACATCAACGCTCTCGACCAGTTCCCCGACGAGTTCCGGATCCAACTCGCGTGGATGCGACAGTCACCGCCCGATACGCCGGCCCCGGCGTGGTCGTTCACCACACGGGTGCGTCAGATGAAGACACTGCTGTCTGACGGGGTGAAATCCGGTGAAATACAGCTCAACAGCCCGTCGGCCGAGTTGCTCGCCCGCTGCGTCATCGGCGAACAGTGGATTCCTGAGAACATTCTCCAGGCAGTGGGACCTCGCCAGGCGTTGATTCTCGCCAGGGACACGGTCCTGCGCGGTATAGCGGTTCGCACCTCCTGAACTTTGAACCATGAAGCGCGGGGATGTCTTCGCTGCCGTTGCTGCCCAGCGGCGCTACATGGCGGACCTCGTCGACGCGCTGTGCGATGAGCAGCTTGCCACACCCAGTCTCTGCGCGGGCTGGGACGTCAAGACGGTGGCCGCCCATGTCATCAGCACAATCGACGACGGACTACCGACATTCCTGCGACTCGCGGCACGTCGCCGAAGCCTCGATCGCGCGATCGATGAGCTTGCCCGGCAGCGAGCCGGAGCGTCGGCGTTCGAGATCGCCTCAGCGCTAAGGCAATACGCGGATCGCCCAGTTGATCCACCACTGTTCGGCCCGCTGGATCCGCTCGCGGACGTACTCGTCCACCTCGGCGACATCAGCATCCCGCTGGACATCGACTATCAACCCGACCCTGAGCTGGTGAAGCTCGCATTGGACTTCCTCACCGGGCCATGGCCTTTCGGCTTCGTACCGTTTCGACTGCTGCGGGGCCTGTCGCTTTACGCGCGCGACGTCGATCGCCGGTGGGGCGACGGCCCCGAAATAGCCGGACCGGCGGTCGCGTTGATGATGACGATCACGGGTCGAAGCGCTTGTCTGCGCGAATTGGACGGCCCGGGCGTGGCGGTACTCAGAAGCAGGCTGTCAGCCTGACGTTCGCTTATCGTCACTCAAGGCCCCGAAAGCCTTCGTCGACCAGTTCCTGGTAGGCGTCGATGACCGCCTTCACTGAGCCCTTCGGCAGGCCTTCCACCTCGCGGTAGATGACCTCGACCCGACGATCGATGATTCCCTCTGCCATCGGCTTCTCGAAGACCATGTCGAACGGGATCGTGAGGTCGTCGCGGTAGTGCTGGGGAAAGTCGTCCGAGAGCAGGAAGTCCATCAGGTAGCCGATTTTGACCGGTTCTGCGGTGCTTTCGTACGACATGAGCCCTCCAGCAGCATTGCTACCTAATGTTTGGTCTGCACCCCTACGCGATCCGGTGGGCTCAGATGCGCCGTCGACAGTCGACCGTTTGATAGCGTCCACCAAACTTTGGGTTCCGATCCGATCTCGGGACGTAGAGTCGGTGAACAGGACGGGTGACGGGAGTCCGGCGTGACGGTGTCGAGCGGGAGCCGCAGAACGTCGTCCCGGCCGGGCTCCGACGACGGAACTCGGCGCGCAGAGATACTCGAGACCGCGGCATCGCTCATCGCGACGTCTGGCCTGCGAACCTCGATGCACGACATCGCTCGTGCTTCGGGAATCCAAACGGGCAGCCTCTACCACCACTTCGACTCGAAAGAAGCGCTACTGGTCGAGTTACTCCGGCGATACCACACCGATCTCGACCATGTCGCAGACCAGGCTCTGCAGGCTCTTGATGAACCGTCCGGACGGCCCGGTTTCGGGCAGATCACGACGTTGGGCGTGGCCATCGCGCGATGCGCAGTGGCGCATCGCGCCGCGATCCAGATATCGATGTACGAGACACCGAGTTCCAATCCAGATCTCATCGACTGGACGCAGCATCGGCCCACGACCGTATTGGAGGCGATGTATCAGACGCTGCGAGCTGGGCGTTGGGGCGGCTATGTGCGCTCTGACATCGATCTCCACGTGTTGGCCGATCGGATCTCGCAGACCATGCTGCAGGTCGGTCTAGATGTGTTGCGGCACAGCGCGGCAACCGACCGAGTGGCAACGCTGTTGTGCCGCATCCTGTTGGAGGGCTTGGCCGCGGGGCGCCCTTCCGACACCGAGCTGAGTCAATCCGCCGCGTTCGCCGCCGCCGACGCGGCTATCCAGGGCTGGTCTGACGATATCGATACCGACGACAAGGTCGCACACATCCGTGCCGTGGCTCGGGCGGAGTTCGGGCGTCGAGGTTATGAAGGCACGACGGTTCGCGACATTGCCGCCGCAGCGGGTATCGGTCACGGCACGGTGTTCCGGTTGATCGGTTCCAAGGACGAACTGCTCGCTTCCATCATGGGTGGCTTCGGCGAGAAGACAGAGGAGGGTGCGCGCGAGGTGCTGCGTTCCGACTCGTCGCCGATCGAGAAACTCGACGCATTGAGTTGGATCAACATCAACGCACTCGAGCGCTTCGGCGATGAGTTCCGCATCCAGCTCGCATGGATGCGCCAGATCCCGCCGAACGCTTCTAACCCCAGCGTCGAGTTCCCGACTCGACTAAGGCAGACCAAAAATCTTCTTTCCCAAGGGATTCGATCGGGTCTCATCAGGTTTGACGATGCACCAAAGGAGATGCTCGCCAGGTGCGTGATCAGTCTTCAGTGGCTCCCCGAGAATATTCTGCGCGACGTCGGTGCACGCGCGTCTCTGACCCATGTTCGCGACACCATGCTGCGCGGCGCGGCAGGGGTGACGGACTAGCTGAAGGTGGCGGGCAACTTGCCCCAGCCCCGCACGCTGGAGGTGTGCGCCATCTCGGCATTGCTGTAGTCGACTTCCCAGTCCGGCCAGCGCTTGAGCAGTTCTTCGGTCGCCACACGTGCCTGCATGCGCGCCAGTGCGGAACCCAGACAGAAGTGCAAACCCTGCCCGAAACTCAAGTGCGCACCTCTGCGATGGATGTCAAAACGCTCGCCGTCGGGAAAATGCCTCTCATCCCTGTTCGCTGAGCCGTTGAGCAGCAACATGATCGAGCCCTCTGGAATGGCTTGATCCCAGCACTTGACGTCGTGGGCGACGTAACGAGCCTGCACCGGCGACGGCGACTCACACCGCAGCACCTCCTCGATGGCGCCAGGAATCAAACCCGGATCGGCCACGAGCTCACGGCGCTGATCGGGGTGATCGGACAGCAGCGCACCGATGAAGCCGATGAGCCGGGTAGTCGTCTCGTTGCCTGCGCCCGCCACCATGCTGGTGTACATGAGCACCTCGGTGCGGGTCAGTCGACGAATTTCGCCTTCGTCCTCGACCTCGGCGTTGAGTAACTGGGTCATCAGATCGTCGGAAGGATGCTCGGCTCGCCATTCGATGTAGTCGGCGAACAGCTGGTAGGAGTTCTCGAAAGCGTTCTCTGACACCGCATAGCCCGAACCGTCCTTCAGGCCGATGGCCTGATTGGTGTTGTCGCGGACGGCCTGTTGGCCTTCCTCAGGGATTCCCAAAAGGTAGCCGATGGTCCGCATCGGGATCTGCGCGCCGAGATCTGCGATGAAGTCGAACCGCGACGAACCGACTAGTTGGTCCAGTGCGCGCTCGCAATACCTCCGCGCGAGTGGCTCGATGGCTTCCATCCTCCGGGGCGTGAAAACCCTTGACAGCACCCGCCTGTGGAGATCGTGCAGAGGTGGGTCCTCGAAGAGGATGACGCCTGGTGGCACCTCGAGGCCGCTCATGATGATGTCCATCGTCGTGCCGCGGCCCGACCGATATGTCGCCCAGTTCGGAAGTTCACGGGCAACGTCCTCGTACCGGCTGAGGGCGTAGAAGTTGTACTTTTCGTTGTAGTAGAGAGGCGCTTCGTCGCGCATTCGCTTCCACGTGGGATACGGATCGTCGTCGATGTCGAAGTCGAACGGGTCGTAATAGAGGTCAACTGTGTTGGCGCCGGTCACTGCTCACTCCCCTTCGATACCAACTCCGTCAACGCCTCTGCCAACCCGTCGTCTCTCGGAGCGCTGCCTGTCCGCGCTGCTGCGGGGATCACCATCTCGCCGACCCGCTCGAGATAGGGCCAAGCCAACTCCGGCGGTAGGCCGGCGCACAGGGGCGACAAGTTCAGCATTTCGCCGGCCGCCACTCGCTCGACCGCTTCCGCGACGGTGTAGATGCGGTGCGATTTCGAGTTCTCGCGCAGCTCCTCGACATCGGCGGCACCCGAGACGCCTGCCGAGGTCTCGTTGCCGCTGTTCCACTCCGCATACGTCCGTGCGTCATGCAGGAGGTATCGGCCGATCTCATCCCACGCCCGGTCGACGTCATCGGTGACGAACACCGTAGTGGCGGTGTCCCGGTCGGGGACCAGAACGGGTCCTGGCGAATGTCCGTACTCGCTCGCGGCGGATTCGTATGCTTCCTGCATGCCGGGCTCGCCACCGTTGGCCAGCAAGCCGAGGCCGTACCTGCCCGCCCGGCGCGCGGCCGCCAAGCTCGCTCCGCCCCACATCAGAGTCGGACCGCCGGTGGTATGCGGCCGAGGCGTGACCGCGATGTGCCTGCCGTCATGAACTACGTGAGCATCACTCAGCAGCTTTCGCAGCAGGTCGAGTTTCTCGTCCGCCAGCCGTCCCCGGCGACGGATGTTCAGGCCGAAATGTTGGTATTCCTCTGGCCGATAACCTATTCCGAAGGTCACCGAGACCCGTCCGCCGCTGATGATGTCGAGCAGGCAGAGGTCCTCAGCGAGACGAACCGGATCGTAGAACGGCAGGATCACCGTGATGTTCAGCGGTAGCCGCTGGGTGCGCGCAGCGATCGCCGATGCGAGAACAATCGGCGACGGCAGGTAGCCGTCGTCTGAACCATGGTGTTCACACAACACCGCTGCGATGCAGCCGCGTGTCTCCGCCCACGCGCACATGTCGGCGGCGGCGGAATACAGGGCGGCCGCGGGCGCCCCGAATGACGGCGCGCGCATGTCGAATCTCATGGTGAACACGGCGGCTCCTCAGTCGAACACGTGCCTGGGCAGCGTGGTCGGGATGTCGAGAGAGCTGAGCAGTCCTGGCGGCGCTTCGACCACGTACGGGATCGCGTTGACCACCCGCATGGCGGTCGCCGCCATCGCCGCGTGCCCCGCGCCATGGCCCTGGGCGGCACCCATGGTCATCGCGCAGTGGATATCGGGTTCACCCTCGATGTCGACGCGGTACGTGGCGTCGAAGTCCGACGCCAACCAGTCCGGTGCCACATCGCGGGCCATCCTGATGATGTGGTCGATGATGATCGCTTCTCGGCCGTTGACGACGCCGGCGGCACGCGTCCATACCGCCCCGCACGTGCCGGCCTTGATGGTGCCGAACGCGACATCGATATCGCGATCGGTCAATCGACGGTCCAGCGAGCCACGGATCGCTTCCACCTCCACGCCGAGTCCCTGCGCGATGAGGTGAATCGGTGCCTTCCAGGCCAACTCGATGAAGCCAGGCGTCCTCAGCATCGGCTCGAAGTCGAGCGGCCGCCCGAACCCCATGCCGTCCATCATCACGTCGGCGACTGGATAGTGATCGTTGAGCGCGACTTCGGTGGCGGTGATGGTGCGGATGTTCTTCGACTGCGTGGTCATCAGCAGAGCAAGCTGGTCGGAGGCGAAGCCCGGGAAGATGCCGGAGACATAAAAGGAGGCGTTGCCCGACTTGGCCGCAGCCTCCAATTGACCAAGCCAGTCCGGCGAGTAGTAGGCAGGCGGGAACACCAGACCGGTGGATGACGTCGACACGACGTTGATGCCCGCCTCCAGCAGACGCACATAGTCCGGCACCGCACCCGCGTCGCGTTCCGGGCCGCTGGCCGCGTAGACGACGCAGTCCGGCGCGAGGCCGATCAGCGCGTCAGCATCGGTGGTGGCCGCAAGCCCCATCGGGTCGGCGTCGGTCAACTCGCCGACGTCTTTCCCGTCCTTGTCCGGTGAATGAACCCATACGCCAACGAGTTCGAGGTCGGGACGGCGGCGTATCGCGTCGATCGCGTTCGACCCGACACCTCCGGTCGACCATACGACCGTGCGCAGAGCTGTCACTGGCATCTCCTCACCGAAACGACGGGCTGCGCGATCCGCTATGCCGAGACCCTAACCTAATGTTTGTTCTTTTCAAACCATGTCTCGCCCTTCGCAGATGCGGGACCAAGCGATGCTCACAGGCGTGGTTCAGGCATGCGTACCGGCGTCCGCCCTTGACCGTCGACACCGCTACTGCTAGCTTGCGGATCAAACGTTAGGTATCACCATCACCGCAGCCAAGGGAGCCTGATCGATGGCGGTGCTCCACACGACCGGTGGCCACGATCTGCGCCACTTTCCAGCGGTCGCAGACTGTTGATCGAGATAGCGCCGAGCCAGGCAAACATCGTCGCCCGTCTTCGGGCGATCAGGCTCGGATGGGCAGGCGCCACGGTCGTTTTCGGCGCATTCGCAATCGTCGCGTTGGTGAACATGCAGAGCGGTCTACACGGCGACCCTCGGGCTACCAACCCCAACCCCGGAGAACCGCCGTATCCCCCTTTCCTCGGCATATCCGACTGGCCGCACGTCACCAGCGTGATGTCGGCGGCACTCACCGTCGCGTTCTTCGGCTACCTGGCGTGGTGGTCGATCCGCCAGCGAAGCCCACACTGGCTGCTGATCGTCGGGATCGCAGCCTTCTTCGCCGGCGCGCTGGACCCGCTCGCCAATTGGGCGACTTTCGCCGTCTTCGATCCACGGGTCGCGCACTTCCCACTGTCGTGGCCGTACTTCAACGCGTCTCCGCTACTCGAGCCGACTCTGTCATTCCTCGGCGGCTACGCGAGCTACTACGTGCTGACCGGGCTCGGTCTTCTCTCGATCCATCGCCGTTTCATCGAACCGCAGATCTCTGACAGCTGGCTCGGCCGGCATCGGCTCGTCGCCGTGTTTGTCACCGGATTCGTTGCGGGGCTGCCCTTCAACGCGGTCATGCAGTTCATGTGGTTGAAGGTGGGACTCTTCGTCTACACCGAGGCGGCTGGCCCCGTGCTACACGTGTTCGGCAGAGACCTGCCGCTTTACATGGTGATCTATGACAGCGTGCTGTTCGCGGTGGTGGCCCTGTTGTGCGTCCGCGATGACAGCGGTCGGCCAGCGGTCGTCGCGAAACTCGCGGTCCGGACTACCACCGTCCGGATGACAGTGGTCGCCACCGCGGTGCTGACGGGCGCCGTGTTGGTGCCGATCGCGGTGTTCAGCCTGTTGCGTATCGCCGGGGATCCCAAGCCCGCATACGACGTGTGGCCCTATCCGCCCGTGAAGGTCTACGACCCGTACGGCGACCTCGAGCGTGCCGGCAAGCCCGGCCCGTTTTACCGGTGACCAAGGAGGAAGCGATGACTGAAGGCCGGCAGCGTGTGGTGGTTTGGGCCACGGGTGGCATCGGATCGATCGCCATTCGTGCCATCCATCAGCGACCCAACCTCGACCTCGTCGGCGTGTGGGTGCACTCGCCGGAGAAGGACGGCAAGGACGCCGGCGAGCTTGCCAACGGCGATCCGATCGGCCTTGCCGCTACCACCGATGCAGACGCGCTGATCGCCCTCAAACCCGATTGCGTCGTATACGCGGCCAGCGGCCCCGAGCGCGACGCGCTCGCCATCCCCGACTACGTCAAGTTGCTCGGTGCGGGAATCAACGTGGTGACGACAAGCACCACACGGCTGGTCAATCCGCATGCCTACGAACCGGCCGAATGGCGCGACCAACTCGTTGCCGCGGCCAAAGAGGGCCAAGCCTCGTTGTACGCCTCGGGCATCGAGCCCGGATTCGCAGCCGACTACCTGCCGCTTGTGCTGACCACCCAGTCGGCGTCGATCGAGAAGATCCATGCATACGAGATCGGGCTGTACGACGACTACGGTGTGCCCGACATCATGAGCGACGCGATGGGATTCGGCCGTCCGCTCGACTACCAGCCGTGGATTGGTTTCCCTGGCGCCATCGCCGGTGAGTGGCAAGGACAGATCCGCATGATCGCCGACGCGCTCGGCGTCGAGGTCCAAGAGATTCGAGAATCGTTCGATCGGGCGCTGACGGACCGGACACTGGAGGTCGCGATGGGAACCGTCGATGCCGGAACATGTGGCGCGCTGCGGATGCAGGCGATCGGCGTCGTCGACGGCCGCGAGGCCATCGTGATCGAACACGTCACCCGGCTGGCGCCCGATGTCGCCCCCGACTGGCCCACGCTTCCCGGCGCCCTGGGCTACCGCGTGGTGATCACCGGCCAGCCCGACATCGAAGCCACAATGGCCGCGACACTTCGTGATCGGCGCAAGGCCGGTATCGAAGGCATGACATCAGGGGCGGGAGCGATGGTCGCCACGGCAATGCGTGTTGTGAACGCGATCCCGTATGTCGTTGCGGCGCAACCAGGTCTGCTGAGTTCCGTCGATCTGCCGCTCACGATTCCGCAGAACGCTTTCACCCAGCCGGGGTGAGCCGCAACGGCATGGTCACGTTGAGCCACTTGTTGAAGTAGCAGGCGCGGCTCGGACCTATGGTCTGGTCCCAACCTCCGAATGCACCGATTGTTCACAAACGTCGGTTGGGTACGGTGCTTACTCCGGCAGCCGCAGCTCGGGCTTTTCCACCTCTTCGATGTTCACGTCCTTGAACGTGATCACCCGGACCTGCTTGACGAACCGGGCAGGCCGGTACATGTCCCAGACCCAGGCGTCGGCCAGGCGCAGCTCGAAGTAGACCTCGCCCTCGGAGTTGCGGGGCACCAGCTCAACGCTGTTGGCCAGGTAGAACCGGCGCTCGGTCTCCACCACATAGCTGAACTGCCCGACAATGTCCTTGTATTCGCGGTAGAGCGAGAGCTCCATCTCGGTTTCATACTTTTCGAGATCTTCGGCACTCATCGGCTCAGCTGTCCTTCATGTAGCGGCGTGTCGCCGCTCTTCGCGCAAGCGCTCATCGCAGCCCCATTCTCCCCTACCCGAGTTGGCACTGCTGCTCGGGCTCCCAGTCGAGGGCGTCTTCGGGCACCAACTCACCCTCGACGGCGACCAGTTTGCGCACGTTGATGAACGAGTAGCGGTGCTGGCTACAGGGCCCCAGCTGGGCCAGCGCCGCGCTGTGGGCCGGGGTGCTGTAGCCCTTGTGCTCGGCGAATCCATACCCGGGATGATCAGCTTCCATTTTCACCATCAGCCGGTCCCTGCTCACCTTGGCCAGCACACTGGCCGCCGCGATGCAGGCCGCTGCCGCATCGCCACCGACAACCGGCAGTGACGGCATCGGCAAGCCCGGAACCCGGAACCCGTCCGACAGCACATAACCGGGCCGTACCGACAGGCCCGCCACCGCGCGCCGCATTCCCTCGATGTTCGCCACGTGCACACCCCGCCGATCCACCTCGGTCGACGGGATGAATACCACGTGATAGGCCAGCGCATAGCGACGGATCAGCGGAAACAGCCGTTCGCGCTCCTTCTCGTTGAGCTTCTTGGAGTCGTCGAGCGAGGCCAGGCTCTCCAGCCGGTTCGGCCCGAGGACGCACGCCGCCACCACCAGCGGGCCCGCACAGGCACCGCGGCCTACCTCGTCAACGCCCGCCACCGGGCCGAGCCCGCCTCGATACAGCGCGGACTCCAGGGTGCGCAGGCCCGAAGACTTCCGGATCACAGTTCGCGGAGGCCATGTCGCCGGCAAAGCTCAAGCCCTCTGCTCTTCGCGCAAGCGGCTCATCTCACGCTCTCTGCTCTTCGCGCAAAGCGATCATCCTATTGAGTCTGCGGGTTCACCGCATGGACTCCACCCCATCGCGACGGCGGCCAGGCGATGAATCGTGCCTTTCCAATGACATTGTCTACCGGCACCGTGCCGGGCGTCGGGTCACCCGTGCACAACAGCCCGCGCTGAGCGTCGGCCGGAATATTGCCGCAATGCGCGCGCGAATCGGCCGAATGGGTGCGGTTGTCGCCCATCACCCACAACCGACCCTCGGGCACCTTCACCGGCCCGAACTCATTGCCCAGGCAGGGGTAAACCGCAGGGTCGGCCATCATCGTCGCCGGGTCGAGAAACGGCTCCTTCAGCGGCTTGCCGTCCACTGTGAGGCCGGTGGTGGCGCGGCATTCGACGGTCTGTCCGCCGACCGCGATCACCCGTTTGACCAAATCGTTCTCGTCGGGCGGGACGAAGCCGATGAACGACAACGCGTTCTGCACCCAGCGCACCGCGGTGTTCTTTGAGCGGATCGATTTGTAGCCGATGTTCCAGTTCGGCGGCCCCTTGAACACGATCACATCGCCGGGCTCGGGTGAACCGAACCGGTAGGTGAGCTTGTCGACCATGATCCGGTCGCCGGTGCACCCATTGCATCCGTGCAGCGTGGGCTCCATCGACTCGGACGGGATCAAATAGGGCCGCGCGACGAACGTCAGCATCACGTAGTAGAGGACCACCGCGATGGTGATCAGGATCGCCGCTTCCCGCAGCGCGCCGCGCTTCTTGGGTTCGTCGGGCTTCTCGTCGGTGACCGAATCGGAAACCTCGGTCGTGTTGGACGAGTCGTCAGGGTCCGTGGAGTCGGTCACCGCATCAGAGTAGCCAGCGCGATCATCATCGCCGCGCGGCTCGCTTTCCAAGGATCAGACCTCGTCGGGACGGAAAGTCAGCGCTTCTCCTTGATCTTCGCCTTCTTGCCACGCAGCTCGCGCAGGTAGTACAGCTTCGCGCGGCGCACGTCACCGCGGGTGACGACGTCGATGTGGTCGATGTTGGGCGAATGCACCGGGAAGGTCCGCTCGACGCCGACGCCATAGCTTTCCTTGCGCACGGTGAAGGTCTCACGGATCCCGCCACCCTGCCGGCGAAGGACGACGCCTTTGAAGACCTGGATGCGCTCCTTGGAGCCCTCGATGACCTTGACGTGCACGTTGATGGTGTCGCCGGGGCCGAAGTCCGGGATGTCGTCGCGCAGCGACGTCTGATCGACGAAGTCCAGCGTGTTCATCGGTGACACTTCCTTGCTGTTGGCGGTTGCGGGCTCCTGCGTCACAATGCGATGCGTCGCCGAGCCGATCTGTTCGGGCCTACCTGGGGCGTCTCGCGGCGGGCGGGATTCGGGCCCACGCGGACAACTGCTCAATTGTGCCAGATGGGGCCCGATCCAGTGAAATCGCCGCCGGATGACCGCCGGAACGCGCAGCAGGCCTTCGCACGCAATGTAGCCGTTCAACCGCTAGTCTGAGGCCACCGGCAGGGACGGTGAGGCAAACCTGATTTCCGCTTCGGAACACGAAAGGGAGGGTCATGCGACGGCGGCCGTCGAAGCTGCTCACTGCAACCGCAGGCGTCATCGTTGCCGTCCCCCTTGTCGCAGGGTGCGAAGCCAAGGTCTACGGCGATACGCCGGCGCCCGCAGGCCCCCAGCTGACGGTCGTCGCCCCGATGGGCACCAATGCCCCGCTCCCCGAATCCCCGCCTGACGAGCCCACAGCCAGTTTCGACGGCCTGGCCGCGCGGGCCAAGCAGGCCACCGCCGACGCCACGAAGGCCGGCGCCGACATCACGACCACCATCCTTGACCGCAACACCCGCCAGATCGTCGCCAACGGCAACTCCGAGGCAATGCCCATCGCCTCGGTTGTCAAGCTGTTCATCGCGGACGACCTGCTCCTGCAGGAGGCGAAGGGACAGACACAGCTCTCCCCCGCCGACCGTCAGGCGCTCGACAACATGTTGCGGTCCTCGGATGACAGCGCGGCCGAGGTGTTCTGGAACCGCAGCGGCGGCAGCGCCATCGTTTCGCGAGTCACCGCCCGGTACGGGCTGGGGGCGACCACGACGCCCTACAACGGGCGATGGTTCAACACCTTGAGCACGACCGGTGACCTCGTTCAGTATTACGACAAGCTGCTCTCGGGCGCCGGCGGGTTGCCGCCGGAGCGGGCCAACATCATCCTGTCCAATCTGGCGGCGTCGACTCCGATGGCGATCGACGGTACACAGCCCGGTGGCGTATACCCACAGCGGTTCGGCATCCCCGACGGGCTCTACCGCGAACCTGTGGCGGTCAAGCAGGGCTGGATGTGCTGCTGGAACGGCGGCAATTGGATGCACATGTCGACCGGTGTGATCGGACCGGACCGTCGCTACATCGTGGCGATCGGTTCGATGCAGGCGGTCGACGCCGTGACCGCGCGCAACACCATCACCCAGGCCATCAAGACGATGTTCCCTGGCGGCCGCATCTAGTCCAGCAGATCGGGGCGGCGCTCCCGGGTGCGCTGCAGCCCCTGTTCGTGTCGCCACGCCGCGATCTTCGCGTGATCACCCGACAGCAGCACCTCGGGGACGTTGAGCCCGCGCCAGCTCGGAGGCCTGGTGTAGGCCGGTCCCTCCAGCAAGCCGTTGGAATGCGAATCGTCTTGATGTGACGCGGGATTGCCGAGCACATCGGGTAGCAGGCGAACGACCGCCTCGATCATCACCAGTGTGGCCGACTCCCCGCCGGGCAGCACGTAGTCGCCGATCGAGATCTCCTCGACTCGCATCCGCCGGGCCGCATCGTCGACGACGCGCTGATCGATGCCCTCGTAGCGCCCGCACGCGAACACCAGGTGTTTCTCTGTGCTCCAGCGTTGCGCATCGGCCTGACCGAACAGCCGACCGGCGGGCGTAGGGACGATCAGAAGTGTTTCGTCCGAGCAGATCTCGTCGAGCGCCTCGCCCCACACCGGCGCCTTCATCACCATGCCTGGACCGCCACCGTAGGGCGAGTCGTCGACGGACCGGTGCACGTCGTGGGTCCATCGCCGCAGGTCGTGCACCGCAAGGACGATGATGCCGGCGTCAATCGCCTTGCCCGGCAACGACTGTCGCAACGGCTCCAGGTAGTCCGGGAAGATCGTCACAACATCGATACGCATGTTTCGATACGCCTCGTTCAGCCCAGCTCCAGCAGACCCTCGGGCGGGTCGATCTCGATCCTCTGGTCGGCAAGCGACACAGACGTCACGATGGCGCTGACGAACGGCACCAGCACCTCACCTTGCTCGGTGCGCACAGACAGCAATTCGCCTGCCGCCGTGTGCAATACCTCGGCGACCGAGCCAACGGTCGTGCCGGTGGTGGTCACCACCTGAAGGCCTTCGAGTTGATGGTCGTAGAACTCGTCGGGATCCTCGATCGGCGGCAGATCCCCCGAATCGACGATGAACACCGTGCCCCTCAACGAATCGGCGGCGTCGCGACCGGTCACCCCGTCGAGCCGCACAAGCAGCCGACCACCGTGGTCACGGGCCGACGCGACAACGTAGTGACTCTCGGGCCCGCCGCGAGACGGCCTGCCACGCAAGGACGAACCGGGCGCGAAGCGGGTGTCGGGATCGTCGGTGCGGATTTCGACGACAACCTCGCCGGTGATCCCGTGCGCTTTGACGACCCGCCCGACTACCAGGTCCATACGACGGCTACTGGTCGGTGTCCACCACGTCGACGCGGATGCCGCGGCCACCAATGCCCGCGACCAGCGTGCGCAGTGCGGTCGCGGTGCGGCCACCACGGCCGATGACCTTCCCGAGATCGTCGGGGTGTACGTGCACCTCGACGGTGCGGCCGCGACGACTGGTCACCATGTCGACCCGGACATCGTCGGGGTTGTCCACGATCCCGCGGACCAGGTGCTCGACGGCGTCAACGACGGCAGAGCTCATGGCCGCGGTCAGCTTTCGGTGGACTCGGCCGACTCGGCCTGCTCGGCAGCCTCGACGGGCGCCTCAGCCTCAGCAGGCGCTTCTGCCTCGGCGGGAGCCTCAGCCTCAGCAGGCGCTTCTG
This sequence comes from uncultured Actinomycetota bacterium, assembly GCA_963698965.1. GTDB lineage: Bacteria > Actinomycetota > Actinomycetes > Mycobacteriales > Mycobacteriaceae > Mycobacterium. The sequence goes on along the minus strand of CAVOSY010000029.1, from coordinate 152,437 downwards.
CCTCGGCGGGAGCCTCAGCCTCAGCAGGCGCTTCTGCCTCGGCGGGAGCCTCAGCCTCAGCAGGCGCTTCTGCCTCGGCGGGAGCCTCAGCCTCTGCCGTCTCAGCGGCCTTCTTCGCAGGCGCCTTCTTCTTCTTGGACGTGGTCGCCTCGGTGCTCGGGCCGCCCTCGGCCTGGGCCAGCGCGGCGTTGAACAGATCCAGCTTGCTGGGCTTGGGCTCCTTGACCTTCAGCGTGCCCTCCGCGCCGGGCAGACCCTTGAACTTCTGCCAGTCGCCCGTGATCTGAAGCAGCTTGAGGACGGGTTCGGTGGGCTGGGCGCCGACACCGAGCCAGTACTGGGCCCGCTCCGAGTCGATCTCGATGAGGCTCGGGTCTTCCTTCGGGTGGTAGCGGCCGATGACCTCGATCGCACGGCCGTCGCGGCGGGTGCGCGCGTCGGCGACGGCGATGCGGTACTGGGGATTGCGGATCTTGCCAAGCCGAGTGAGCTTGATCTTGACAGCCATGGTGAAGCGATCTCTCCTGATGATTGCCACGCTGCAATTCAGCGACCTCGGGCGGGATACCCGGATCCGGTTTTGCCTTACGTGTGTGACCGCCGCGGGGCCGTAGTCCTGCGGCAGACAGCCGACCATTGTGCCAGAACAGCGGCTACTGGTGGAAATCCGTCACCTTCGGCGGCTCGCTGACCTTTACAACTTCCGGTCACAATGTCACGCTTCGGCAATGGACGACGCCGCTGCCCTGCTCGAGATCGAGGCGATCAAGCAGTTGAAGGCCCGCTACTGCCGATACCTGGACACCAAAGACTGGCAGATGTGGCGGGGGATTTTCACAGACGATTTTCTCAGCGACACCTCGCAGGCGGGCGGCACGGTGATCCGCGGGGCCGATGAATTCGTCGCCTTCACCCGTAGAGGCGTCGGCGAGCGCGCCACCGCGCACCAGGTGCACGCGCCGGAGATCGAGCTGACGTCGGCGACGACGGCGCGAGGCATATGGGCGCTCGAGGATGTGGTCCGGTTGGCGCCGGGCGTGAACCTACGCGGTTACGGCCACTACCACGAGACCTACGAGAAGGTCGACGGGCAGTGGCGGATCACCAGCTCCAAGCTGACCCGGCTGCGGGAGGACATCTTCAACGCCTTCGTCTCTGTTTATCTCTCGGACCGGATCAAGAAGGCGGTCGGAAGGGCGGCGCGCCTGCTCGTGCGATGAGCATGCTGATCCGTCCCGTCGGCGAAATCGTTGCGACACTGCAGAATTCGCGCGTTCAGGTCGAGCAGGGCGGACGGCCTGAGTCAGACGACCTTGTCGAAGCACTTGGTCTCGACGCGGCGGCTCATGCGCCAACCCTCAGCGGTGCGGATGAACTCGTCGTCGTACCACAACCCGCAGTACAGGATCTGGTTCTGCTCACCGCCGAGCACCATCGGGTTGAAGCAGATGGTCCGTGACGACGCGGTATCGCCATCAATCCGGACGTCGAAGTTGCCGAGCATGTGCGCATACGCCGGGAAGTTCGGCAGCACCTGCGCCAACCAAGCCTTCACCTCGGGAAAGCGGCCGTCGATGCCGCCCATGGCCCGGTAGTCGATATAAGCATCGGCGGTGAACACGTGATCGAGGTCGTCGAATTGTCGTGTGTCGATCGCCGTCGAGTAGTCGATCAGCAGCTGCTGGATCTCGAACCGGTCCGAAATCTCCGCCAGGCTCAACATGCGGTTGATTCAACACCGCGCCAGGCCGCATTCAGGCGCGAGGGTTAGGCTGCTCATTCCATGGGGAGATTCGTCGCGGTCATCGCCACTTGTCTGAGTCTGGTCCTGTTGCCTGGAGCGCCTGTGGCCTCGGCCGAGCCGGACATCCAACCCGTCGGCAGCGTGCCGGTCCCTGAGGGCCCCGCTCCGGCGTGGATCGTCGCCGACATGGACACCGGCCAGGTGCTGGCGGGCCGCGACATGGACGTCGCCCATCCGCCTGCAAGCACGATCAAGACACTGCTTGCGCTCACCGCACTGGACGAACTTCCCAACCTGGACGCGACTGTCGTCGGCACCGAGGCCGACACACAAGTCGAGTGCAACTGCGCGGGCATCAAACCGGGTGGTACCTACACGGCACGCAACCTGCTCGACGCCGTGCTGCTGGTGTCGGGTAACGACGCGGCCAATGCGCTCGCCGACATGATCGGCGGCTACGACACGGCGGTGGCGAAGATGAACGCCAAAGCTGCGTCCATCGGCGCGGTGAACACGCACGCGTCGACGCCGTCTGGGCTGGACGGGCCGGGCGGCTCGGGGTTCACCACGCCGCGGGACCTGGCCATCATCTTCCGCGCCGCGATGGCCAATCCGACGTTCGCCCAGATCACTTCGCAGCCGGTGGCCATGTTTCCGTCCGGTGCGGGCGAGAAGCCACTGGCCAACGAGGACGAGTTGCTGCACCGCTACCCCGGCGCCATCGGCGGCAAGACCGGTTTCACCGACGCGGCGAAGAAGACATTCGTCGCCGCCGCTGACCGGGGCGGGCGCCGACTGGTGATCGCGATGATGTACGGCCTGATCAAGGAGGGCGGCCCGACCTACTGGGATCAAGCCGCCGGGCTGCTGGACTGGGGCTTCGCGCAGGACCCGACGGCGAGCGTCGGCTCGCTTTAAGTTGCTGAATCGCAACGCATCCGAGACCTCACCGGCAGACGCGCTGAGTACGCTCGGCGGCCGTGCGAAAGTTGTTGGCCGCGTTGACCATCACGTTGTCCGCGGCCCTACCGGCTGCTGGCCCGGTGCGGGCCGAGCCCGGCATGGAACCCGCAGGCGCGGTGGATATCCCGCAGGGTCCCGCACAGGCATGGCTGCTGGCCGACCTAGATAGCGGACGAATTCTCGCTTCCCGCAACCCATATGACCCGCACGCACCGGCGAGCACCATCAAGGCACTGCTTGCGATGGTCGTGCTCGATCAGCTTCCACTCAGTGCGGTGATCGTCGCGAAGCCTACGAACACGGATGTCGAGTGCTCGTGTGTCGGGGTGAAGGATGGTCGGGCCTACACCGTCCGCCAGCTGCTCGACGGGTTGATGCTGGTGTCGGGCAACGACGCTGCCAACACCCTGGCCGAGGGGCTCGGCGGTTATCAGGCCGCCGTCGCGCGAATGAACGCCAAGGCCGTCGCGCTGGGCGCGCGCAACACCCACGCCTCCTCGCCGTCGGGCCTGGACGGTCCCGGCATGGAGTCCGTCACGACGCCGTTCGATCTGGCGGTGATCTACCGTGCCGCACTTCGGTATCCGGCCTTCGCCGCGATCGTGCGCCAGCCCTCGTCACTCTTCCCCACCGACGACGGACCGAAGAAGATCGTCAATCAGAACGAACTGCTGACGCGCTATCCCGGCACACTGGTCGGCAAGACCGGCTTCACGGACCTCGCGCAGCACACGTTCGTCGGGGCGGCGCAGCGCAACGGACACAGCCTGGTCGTCGTGCAGATGTACGGCTCGGGAGACATGTACGGGCAGGCGATCGGCCTGCTGGATTGGGGCTTCAGCCAATACGGCTGACAGGAGCCGCCTTACGTAGCTGCTCCATGAACGCCCGGAACCACTGCGGATGATCCGGCCATGCCCGCCCCGTCACCAGATTGCCGTCAACCACGTCGGGAGCGTCGACGAACGTCCCGCCCGCGGTCTCGACATCGACCGCAAGCGCCGGGTACGCCGAGCTACGACGGCCCTCCAGCACACCGGCCGCCGCGAGGATCAGCGGGCCGTGACACAGCGCCGCCACCGGCGCATCCGCGTCGAAGAAGTGCTTGAGGATGCGGCGCACGTCGGGGTCGTTGCGCAGGTACTCGGGCGCCCGCCCGCCGGGCACGACGACCGCGACATAATCCGACGGGTCGACGTCGGCAAACGCGATGTCGGCAGGCCACGAATGGCCCAACTTCTCGGTGTACGTGTCAAACCCGTCGACGAAGTCGTGGACGACGAACTGCAGCTTCTTCACCGTCGGTGCCGCGATGTCGACCTCGTATCCCTCTTCCAGCAGCCGCTGGTAGGGGTACATCACCTCGAGATCCTCGGCGGCGTCGCCGGTCAGCAACAAAACCTTTGGCATAGCCCTATTTTCGCCCTAAAAGACGCGACCGCGCAGGATCACCGCGTCCGGATCGTTGATCACTTCTGGGCCCGAGCGCGGATCCTCGAGGTAGCAGACGAGATCGGCCGGAGCCCCGTGCTCCAAACCGGGTCGTCCCAGCCACTCGCGCGCGGTCCAGCTGGCAACGCCCAGCGCCTCGGTCGGGCTCATCCCGATGCCCTTGAGGGCCTCGATCTCGTCGGCGATGCGGCCGTGTGCGACCCTGGTGCCCGCGTCGGTGCCCGCGTAGATGGGGATGCCTGCCTCGCGCGCCGCACCGATGCGCGGATAGCACGTGGCGTGCAGGTCCCTGATGTGCCGTGCGTACGTCGCATACTTCTCCGCCGCGTCGGCGATGCCGGGAAAGTTTTCGATGTTGATCAGCGTCGGCACCAGCGCGGTGCCGTGTTGAACCATCAGCTCGATGGTGTCGTCGGTCAGCCCGGTGCCGTGCTCGATGCAGTCGATACCGGCGTTGATCAGTCCGGGCAGGGCATCCTCGCTGAACACGTGCGCAGTGACCCGCGCGCCGTTGTCGTGAGCGGCGTCGATGGCCTGCTTGAGGATCTCGTCGGACCACAGCGGCGACAGATCGCCGATGTCGCGGTCGATCCAGTCGCCGACCAGCTTGACCCAGCCGTCGCCCCAGCGGGCCTGCTCGGCCACCGCGTCGGGCAGCTGCGACTCATCCTCCAGTTCGATGGCGAACCCGCGCTGGTAGCGCTTCGGCCTGGCCAGATGCCGCCCGGCGCGGATGATGCGAGGCAGATCGTCGTAGTCGTCGAAGCTGCGGGTGTCGGTCGGTGACCCGGCGTCGCGCAGCAGGAGCGCGCCGACGTCACGCTCGGTTTCGGCCTGCGCGATCGCCTCGCCGAGTTCGATGGTGCCGTGCGGCCCCAACCCGACGTGGCAGTGCGCGTCGACGAGGCCGGGCACGATCCAGCCGCCGTCGAACACGGTGTCGGCATCATTGACCGGTTCTGCGCTCAGCGTGCCGTCGACGATCCACCACTCGACCGGCTCGCCGTCAGGCAAACCAAGGCCGCGGATATGAAGATTGGGGCGCTGCACCTTACTTCTGGCCCGGGAACTTCAACTTCGACAAGTCGATGTCGGCGAGGCCGGGCGGTAGCTCGTCGAGACCCTTCGGCATGTTCGACAGGTCCGGGAAGCCTGCGGGCATATTGTCCGGGACGAGCGGGTTGCGCGCCTTCGCCGGAGTCGGCCCCCTGCCGCCCTTCTTACCCTTCTTGCCCTTGCCCTTCGCGGCCTTACGTGATGATGACTTGCGGCCGAACGGCATTCCCATCTGGCCGGCCATCTGCGACATCATCTTGCGGGCCTCGAAGAACCGGTCGACGAGCTGATTGACCTCGCCGACCGACACGCCCGACCCATTGGCGATGCGCAGCCGGCGGGAGCCGTTGATGATCTTCGGGTCGGCCCGCTCGGCCGGCGTCATGCCGCGGATGATCGCCTGCACGCGGTCGAGCTGGCTGTCATCGACGGCGGCCAGCGCGTCCTTCATCTGGCCCGCGCCGGGCAGCATGCCAAGCAGGTTGCCGATCGGGCCCATCTTGCGAATGGCCAGCATCTGCTCGAGGAAGTCCTCCAGGGTCAGCTCACCCGAGCCGATCTTGGCGGCCGCAGCCTCGGCCTGCTGCGCGTCGAAGACCTGCTCGGCCTGCTCGATGAGCGTGAGCACATCGCCCATGCCGAGGATGCGGCTGGCCATCCGGTCGGGGTGGAAGACGTCGAAGTCCTCGAGCTTCTCGCCCGCGGACGCGAACAGGATCGGCACCCCGGTGACCTCGCGCACCGACAGTGCCGCGCCACCGCGGGCGTCACCGTCGAGCTTGGTCAGGACCACGCCTGTGAAGCCGACGCCCTCGCGGAACGCCTCGGCCGTGGTGACGGCGTCCTGGCCGATCATCGCGTCGAGCACGAAGATCACTTCGTCGGGGTCGACCGCCTCGCGGATCGCCGCCGCCTGGCCCATCAGCTCCTCGTCGATGCCGAGCCGGCCCGCGGTGTCGACGATGACCACGTCGTAGTGCTTGGCCTTGGCCTCGGCCAGGCCCGCAGAGGCGACCGCGACCGGATCGCCGTGGCCCGCCTCCTCTGAGCCCTGGGTCGACACGCCGGGGTGCGGCGCGAACACCTGCACGCCCGCGCGCTCGCCGACGATCTGCAACTGGTTGACTGCCCCGGGCCGCTGCAGGTCGCAGGCGACCAACAGGGGCGTATGTCCTTGGTCCCGAAGCCATTTCGCGAGCTTGCCGGCCAGCGTGGTCTTACCTGAGCCTTGCAGACCGGCGAGCATGAACACCGTCGGCGGCGTCTTGGCGAACGCCAGTTGGCGGGTCTCGCCGCCGAGAATGCCGATCAGCTCGTCGTTGACGATCTTGACGACCTGCTGGGCCGGGTTGAGCGCACCGGAGACCTCGGCGCCCTTGGCGCGATCCTTGATGCGGGCGACGAACGCGCGCACCACGGGCAGCGAGACGTCGGCTTCCAGCAGCGCCAGCCGGATCTCGCGGGCCGTCGCGTCGATGTCGGCGTCGGTCAGCCGGCCCTTGCCGCGCAGCCCCTGCAGGGCGCCGGTCAACCGGTCGGACAGCGATTCAAACACGCCGTTCAGCCTAGCTGGCTTCGGAAACAGGCTTTGCGGGCGCGGCAGCGGGCAGCACGGCGTACAGGTCGTGCTCCAGCTCGTCGCGGATGGAGCGGCTGAACGCGGGCGGCGCTCCAGCCGAATTGCCGTCTCCGACGGCAGTGATGTCGAACACGTCGACCACCGACGACCCCAGTGTGGTGACCTTGGCCCACGCGATGTCCACGCCGTCGCGTTCGAACACCGCCGTCAGCCTCGCCAGCAGGCCCGCGCGGTCGGTGGCGCGGATCTGCACCACCAGCTCACCCGGCTCGGCGCCGTCGGACCACAGGATCTTCGGCGGCGCCGGCGCATGGTTGATCGGCACCGCGTCGGGCACCTCCCCTGCACGCCTCGTGCCGTGATGTGCCGCGTCACCGTCGCGCTTGTCCAATGACGCCATCACGTCCAGTTCGCCCTCGAGTGCCAGGATGAACTGCTGGCGCAACAGCTCGGCGGCCGGAGGCGAACCGAAATGCGGCGACACCACGAAGGTGCTGATGGCGGAGCCCTCATGCCCGTTGACCGACGCCGAGTGCACGCGCAGCGAATTGAGCGCCAGGACTCCGGCGGCCTTCGACAGCAGACCCCGAACGTCCGGCGCGATCATCGTCACGTTGTAGATGTGCGCGCTGTCGCCTGGGGTCATCTCGACGTGCACGCCGACATCCTGTGCCAACGAAAGATACCGCGGGTCAATGGGATCGGGTGTCGGCAGCGGTTCGCCCGCCATCACCAACCGGCAGCGCCGTACCAGATCGCCGATCAGCGACGCCTTCCAGTCGCCCCACACACCGGGACCGGTCGCCAGTGAGTCCGCCTCGGCCAGCACGTGCAGCAGCTCGAGCAGCACGGGGTCGCCGTCGAGGGCGTCGATGACAGCCGCGATGGTCTTCGGGTCCTGCAGATCGCGGCGGGTCGCGGTGTGCGGCAACAGCAGATGGTGACGCACTATCTTCGACAGCACCTCGACATCCGACGGCCACAGACCGAGCCGAGTTCCGATCTGGGTGGCCAACTCGGCGCCGATGACACTGTGGTCGCCGCCTCTGCCCTTGCCGATGTCGTGGCACAGCGCACCGAGCACGAGCAGATCTGGGCGCGACACCCGGGTAGTGAATGCGCTTGCCCGCGAAACGGTTTCGACGAGGTGGCGGTCGACGGTCCAGATGTGCACGACGTCGCGCGGAGGCAGGTCGCGCACCGCGCCCCACTCCGGGAACAGCCTGCCCCACAACCCGGTTCGGTCCAGTGCCTCGATGGTGGCCACCGCAGTCGGGCCCGCGGCCAGCATCACGAGCAGATCCTTGAGCGCCTGGCGCGGCCACGGCGTGCGCAACTCCGGCGCGGTCTCGGTGAGCCGGGCAAGCGTCGACGCCGCGATCGGCAGCCCAGTGGTCGCCGATGCGGCGGCCACCCTCAGGATCAGGCCGGGGTCACGTTCCGGCCGGGCGTCACGGGCCAGGATCACCTCGCCCGCGAACTCGATGACGCCCTCGTCGAGGGGACGGCGCACGGGTCGCTTGAACGCCGCCAATCCCCTGCGGGGCAGTGCATTTGCCGCGGTGCGCAGCCCTGCGTCCACGTAGTAGCTGACCGTGCGGGCAGCGTCGGAGAGCATGCGCGCCAAGTCGAATCGATCACCGATGTGCAGCGCGGCGCCGATCTCGTCCGCGTGCTGGGCCAACAGCAGTTCGCGGCCGCGGCCGGACACCCGGTGCAGTTCGGTGCGCACGTTGAGTAGCGCCAGATGCGCCTCGCCCAGCGTGCCGGTCGGCGAGGCCAACGAACGGCTCGGATAGACGTCGGCGAGTTGCGCGATCGCCAGCGCGTTGAGCAGCTGCACGTCGCGCAAACCGCCACGGCCGCACTTCAAGTCGGGTTCGGCGCGGTGAGCGATCTGACCGCTGCGTTGCCACCGAGCCTCCGTGTGTTCGACGAGTTCGTCGAAACGCGGCGAGATTCCGGTACGCCACTGCCGACGGGCCCCACCGATCAGCAATGACGACAGGTCTGAGTCGCCGGCAATGTGTCGCGCCTCCAGCATGGCCAGGCCCGCGGAGGTGTCCTCGCCTGCGACCTTCAGCGCCTCGGGCACGGTGCGCACGCTGTGGTCGATGCGAATGTTCGCGTCCCACAACGGGTACCACAGCGCCTCGGCGACCTGACTGACGACCTCTTTGGGCATGTTGTCGTGCAGCAGCGTCAGGTCGAGATCCGAGTACGGCAGCAGCTCGCCACGACCAAGTCCACCGGTGGCGACGATCGCAAACCCACTTGTCGCCGTGATGCCGATCTCAGTGGCCTTTGTGGTGAGCCAGAAGTCGTGCAAGTCCAGCAGCGCTTCGCGCAGTGCAGCCGAATCCAGCTGGCGGGCACCACCCGAAAGCAGCTGTTCGGTCGCGGCCACCAGGTCGGTCGCGGGACGCAACGAGCCCGCCGCCGGGGCTCCCCTAGCAGGCTGTGGGCCCACCCATCGAGAGGGCCCACTGCTTGCATGGGGAGCGCCAGCGGCGGGATCTGGTGTCTGCTCTGTCATTTCGACTCCTCCCCCGGCCTTACCTATAAACGCTCACGGTGCACGTCCGGGAGACGACGTCTCATTTCAGTTGCGGCTCAAAGGGCGTCGGCGCCCCGCTCTCCGGTGCGAACCCGGACAACGGTGTCGACGGGGCTGACCCACACCTTGCCGTCGCCGATCTTTCCGGTACGGGCGGCCTGGACGATGACATCCACTACCTTGTCGACGGCGGAATCATCGACCACGACCTCGACCCGCACCTTCGGCACGAAGTCGACGGAGTACTCAGCGCCGCGGTACACCTCGGTGTGACCCTTCTGGCGGCCATAGCCCTGAACCTCGCTGACGGTCATTCCGAGAATACCCGTCTGTTCAAGGCCCGTCTTGACGTCTTCGAGCGTGAACGGCTTAACGATCGCAGTAATCAGCTTCATGTTCCTCATCCCTCCGCGCCGTGACGGGCCAGTACCGAGCTGCCACCGATGACGGCCGCGAGGTCGTATCCGGTTTCGGCATGTTCGGCTTCATCGATGCCAGACGACTCGTCCTCCTCGGTAATGCGCAGCCCGATGGTGTATTTCACGATCAAGGCCACGATAGCGGTACCGACGGCTGAATAGAGCAGAACCGCACCGGCACCGACCGCCTGCCGCCACAGCTGGTCGAATCCCCCGCCGTAGAACAGACCGGTAACCGCCGCGGGCGCCTCCGGCGCGGCCACCAGGCCGACCAGCAAGGTGCCGACCAGACCGCCGACCATGTGCACACCGACCACGTCGAGTGAATCATCAAAGCCCAGTTTGTATTTCAGGCCAACCGCCAGCGCGCAGATCACACCGGCCGACAAGCCGACGACCAGGGCGCCGACCACGTTGACCGACGAGCAGGACGGGGTGATCGCAACGAGGCCCGCCACGATGCCCGACGCGGCGCCCAGCGAGGTGGCCTTGCCGTCGCGGATGCGCTCGGTGAGCAGCCAGCCCAACATGGCCGTCCCTGTCGCGATGGTGGTGGTGATGAACGTCGCGCCTGCGATGCCGTTCGAGGCCACCGCGGAACCGGCGTTGAACCCGTACCAACCGAACCACAGCAAGCCGGCACCCAACATCACGAACGGCAGGTTGTGCGGCCGCATCGGGCTCGTCGGCCACCCGAGGCGCTTGCCGAGGAAGAGCGCAAGCACCAAGCCCGCCGTACCGGAGTTGATGTGCACCGCGGTACCACCCGCGAAGTCAATTGCCTTGAGCTTGTTGGCAATCCAGCCGCCGTGCTCACCCGTCACGCCGTCGAACGCGAACACCCAGTGCGCCACCGGGAAGTACACCACCGTGATCCACAAGGCCACGAACAGCAGCCAGCCGCCGAACTTCAACCGGTCGGCCACCGCGCCCGAGATCAGGGCCACGGTGATGATGGCGAACATCAGCTGGAACGCGACGAACACAGTCTGCGGAATGGTGCCTGCCAGCGGAACTGACACCGCGGCATCCGTCGGATGCAGCTGCAGGTAAGTGCCGCCGATCAGCCCCTTCAAACCCCAGTACTGGGTCGGATTGCCGAACAGGTTGGAGACGTCGTTGCCGAAGGCCATCGAATAGCCGTACAGCGACCACAACACCGTGACGACACCCATGGCGCTGACGCTCATCATGATCATGTTGAGGACGCTCCTGGAACGGACCATGCCCCCGTAGAAGAAGGCCAGCCCTGGCGTCATCAACAAGACAAGCGCTGAGCTTGCCAGCATCCATGCGGTATCACCGGTGTCCGGTATACCGAGAGTCGGGAATCCATCCACTCGCAGTTTCCTCCTTCGACATGCCACGGCCGCGCACATTTACGACCGTTGACCTGTTGCAAGACAATGCTGAGTGGTTGTTTCGTCTAAGACGCTGCGGCGTTTCGCTCGTGTGAACGGATAGCCCGTCTTCGTTTCGACGGTGTTACATCACGCGTTTCTTGGCGAGTGTTTGTTACCCGAGCAGCGCATCGACGAACGCCGCGGGCTCGAACGGAGCGAGATCGTCGGGGCCTTCACCAAGACCGACGAGCTTGACCGGAACACCCAACTCCTGCTGCACGCGGAAGACGATGCCGCCCTTTGCCGTGCCGTCCAGTTTGGTCAGTGCGACACCGGTGATGTCGACGACTTCGGCAAACACCCGGGCTTGAGGCAGCCCGTTCTGCCCGATCGTGGCGTCGAGCACCAGAAGCACCTCGTCGACCACGGCGCGCTTGCTGACCACGCGCTTGACCTTGCCGAGTTCATCCATCAGGCCGGTCTTGGTGTGCAACCGGCCCGCGGTGTCGATGACCACTACGTCGGCACCGGATTCGATGCCCTTGTCGACGGCGTCGAATGCGACCGATGCCGGGTCGGCACCCTCGGCGCCACGCACCACCTCCGCACCCACCCGGAATGCCCAGGTCTCCAGCTGGTCGGCCGCGGCCGCGCGGAAGGTGTCCGCGGCGCCGAGCACCACGCGGCGGCCGTCGGCGACCAGCACACGGGCAAGCTTGCCGACGGTCGTCGTCTTACCCGTGCCGTTGACGCCGACGACCAACAGCACCGACGGCTTGTCCTGGTGCGGCAACGCCTTGATCGAGCGGTCGAGGTGGGGCTGCAGCTCCTCGATCAGTACGTCGCGAACGACGGCGCGGGCGTCGGCCTCGGTGCGCACACGGCTGGTGGCCATCCGGGACCGCAGCGCGGTCACGACCGATTCGGTGACAACGGGCCCCAGGTCGGCGATCAGCAGGGTGTCCTCGACGGCCTCCCAGGACTCCTCGTCGAGATCCCCGGCGCCGAGCAGGCCGAGCATGCCGCGGCCCAGCGTGTTCTGTGATTTGGCCAACCGGCCGCGCAGCCGGTCCAGCCTGCCTTCCGTCGGCGCGATGGCGCTGATATCGGGCGCAGCAGGCGCTATCTCTTCGACCGGCGCGGCTGTGACGGGTTCAGGCTCTGGCTCTGGCTCGGGCTCTGGCTCTGGCTCTGGCTCAAGAGCTGGTGGCGGCGCTTCCGGGGCCTGAGGCAACTGCACGTCGGCGATGGGTCGTTTCGGCGCGTCGCGCGGGATGGTGGCATCGTCGCCGACGGCGGGCAGTCCGCTGGTATCGATGCGTTCCACCGGCTCGGCAGGCGCTGACTGGCTGAACGTGATCCCCGAAGACGCGGTATACCCGCCGGACCGGTCGATGGGCGTGGCAGTGTCTGCAGATGACAAGCTGATCCGTCGACGCCGGTACCGCACCAGCCCGACGACCAGCGCGACCAAAACCAGAACGGCGATGACCGCGATTGCGATCCACAGAGCTTCCGACACGACGCCATTGTCTCAGGGTGGTTAGGCGGTGACGCTCGACCCCGGCGGCATGGAAACCCGCAAACGGCGCCACATCGACGTATGCCTGTCCGAGGCGGTCGACTATCAAACCGTCACGACCGGGCTGGAGCGTTTCCGCTTGCCGTACAACGCGCTCACCCAGACCGATCTCGGTAGCGTCGACTTGGCCTCGAATTTCCTGGGCACGCGGTTGCGAGCGCCGGTGCTGATCGGCGCGATGACGGGCGGGGCCGAGCTCTCGGGAACCATCAATCGCAATCTGGCCGCGGCGGCACAGCAGCTCGGCGTCGGCATGATGCTCGGCTCGCAGCGCATCATGCTCGACAACGACTCGGCCTCGACGTCGTTCAGCGTCCGCGACGTCGCGCCCGACGTGTTGCTGATCGGAAACATCGGGCTGGCGCAGCTCCACGAGGTCATGGTCCCCGACCTCGTCAAGGCGCTCGACCGCGTCGGCGCGAATGCCCTTGCGGTGCACACCAATCCGCTGCAGGAGGCCATGCAGCACGAGGGGGACACCGACTTCTCCGGCTCCATCTCGCGGTTGCGCGACATCGCGGGCTCGATCGGCTATCCGGTGATCCTGAAAGAGGTCGGCCACGGCATTGGCGGGGCGGCCGCTGCGGAGTTGGTCGACTGCCCGATCGCGGCTGTCGACGTCGCGGGCGCAGGTGGCACGTCGTGGGCACGGGTCGAACAATTCGTGCGCTACGGCGAGATCCGCCACCCGGCGCTGGCCGAGTGGGGCATCCCGACCGCGGATGCTCTGCTGGAGGTGCGACACACGCTGCCCGATGTGTCGATCGTCGCGTCGGGCGGTATCCGCACCGGCATGGACGCCGCCAAGGTATTGGCGATGGGCGCCGACGCGGTGGCGGTGGCCCGGCCGCTGCTGGCGCTCGCGATCGAATCGCCTGCCGCCGTTGAGGATTGGCTGCAGCGGTTCATCGACGAACTGCTGGTCTGCCTGCACGGCTGCGGTGCGGCCAATTTGACGGCATTACGGCGCCGCGGGGTTACCGAAATCCGGTGAGTTGTGTGCGTATTGGAGCGCTCACCGCTGCGAACCGCCCACAAGCCGCAAGTTAGTGGGCGGTGCCGACCAACTCCTGGCCGCGCATGCGCTGCGAAATCACCTGGGTGATGCCGTCGTCGCGCATCGTCACGCCGTAGAGCGCGTCCGCGACCTCCATCGTCGGCTTCTGATGCGTGATGACGATCAACTGCGACTGCGACCGCAGCTGTTCGAACAGCCCCAGCAGCCTGCGCAGGTTCACGTCGTCGAGCGCCGCCTCCACCTCGTCCATCACGTAGAACGGCGACGGCCGCGCCCGGAAGATCGCCACCAGCATCGCCACCGCGGTCAGAGACTTCTCGCCACCCGACAACAGCGAGAGCCGCTTGATCTTCTTGCCGGGTGGACGGGCCTCGACCTCGATGCCGGTGGTCAGCATGTCGTCGGGATCGGTGAGCAGCAGCCTGCCCTCGCCGCCGGGGAACAACGCCGAAAACACTTCGCGGAACTCACGTTCCACGTCAGCATAGGCCTCGGTGAACACCTGCAGGATGCGCTCGTCGACGTCGGCGATGACGTCGAGCAGGTCCTTGCGGGCCGCCTTGACGTCCTCGAGCTGAGTCGACAGGAAGTTGTAGCGCTCCTCCAAAGCCGCGAACTCTTCCAGCGCAAGCGGATTGACGCGGCCCAACTCGTTGAGCTCGCGCTCGGCCTTCTTGGCGCGCCGCTCCTGGGTGGGCCTGTCGTATGGCATCGGCGCAGGCGCGGTGACCTGCTCGCCGCGTTCGCGCGCCTGCTCGTACTCTGCCATCTCCAATTCCGAAGGCGGCAATGGCACGTCGGGGCCGTATTCGGCAATCAGGTCGGCGGTCGCCAATCCGAACTGCTCGAGGACGTGCTCCTCGAGCTGCTCAATCCGAAGTGCCGCTTGGGCTTTAGCGACCTCGTCGCGGTGCAGTGCGTCGGTGATCGCGGTGATCTTCGCGTTGAGTTCGTTGACTTCTTCACGCGCCTTGGTCAGCGCGCCCGCCCGGTGTTGGCGTTCGGCGGCGACCTCGTCGCGGGCGCGGGACGCGACGGCAACCGCTGCGCTCAACCGCAGCGCGACAAGACGCCCGGATTCGGCCACCGCAGCAGCGACTGCCGCCGCGTGTTCGCGTGCCTCGCGGGCGCGCTGGGCACGCAGCCGGGCCTCGCGTTCGGCGGCCGCCGCCCGTCGCAGCGAATCCGCCCGTCCGCGAACGGCATTCGCGCGTTCCTCGGCGGTACGCACCGCAAGCCGCGCCTCCACCTCGAACGCGCGAGCCTGTTCTGCCGCGGCCATCGATGCCTGGCGATCGACGGGTTCCGCTTCGAACGTCGGCTCCTGCTGGGCGTTGTGTAGCCGTTGTTCGAGTTCGGCAAGTTCCTCGACGGTCCGGTTGCGGCCCGCCTCCAACTCGTTGCGCTGATGGATGAGGCGCTGCCACTCGTCGTCGGCGGCGCGGGCGTCCTGGCCGAGCCTGCCGAGTTGCTCGTAGATCGCGGAGATCGCTGCGTCGGATTCGTTGAGCGCCGCGAGTGCCTGCTCAGCGGCGTCCTGGCGGGTGGCCTGCTCGGTGAGCGCACCGGACAGCGCGGCGGACAGCTCACGGGTCTGCTTCTCCGCGTCAGCCAGTTCGGAGCGGGCCTTCTCGACCTCCGACGAGATCTCCAGCGTGCTCGGCTTCCGGTCCGAGCCGCCGCTGACCCAGCCCGCACCGACGAGGTCACCGTCGGTGGTGACGGCGCGCAACCGCGGACGGGCCGCGACGAGATCCAGCGCAGCGGACAGGTCCGGCACCACCGCAACGCCGCAGAGCATGGCCGTGATCGCGCCCTGCAGCCGCGACGGCGCCTCGACGAGGTGCACCGCCCAGGTCGCGCCGTAGGGCAGGTGTTCAGTCGGCGCTGCCGCGTCGTGCGGCCAGTCGCCAAGCACAATCGCCGCACGGCCACCGTCGGATTCCTTCAGTGCCGCGACGGCCGATTTGGCAGCGCCGAGGTTCTCAGCGGCAAGCGCGTCTGCGGCGGCACCGAGCACCGCGGCCACGGCCGACTCGTAACCGGCACGGACCTTCAGCAGGTTGGCGATCGAGCCGAAAAGGCCTGCGCCGCCGTGGTTTCTCTGCAACCACGCCGCGCCATCCTTGCGATCCAGGCCGACCGACAACGCCTCGATGCGGGCCCGCAGCGAGGCGACCTGGCGTTCCGCACCGCGCTCGGCCGCCTGTAGTTCTGCGACGCGTTCGTCGGCCAGCCGCAGTGCGGCCACGGTGCGGTCGTGGTGTTCGTCGAGCCCGACCTCGCCGGCGTCGAGCTCACCGACGCGGCTCTGAACGATCTCGAACTCCGCCTGCATCTGCTGCGCCTTGGCCGCCGCTTCCTCGATGCCGACGCTCAGCCGGGCCACCGTCTCGTCGATCGATTCGACACGGGTACGCATGGTGTCGACCTGTCCGGCCAGTCGCGCCAGGCCTTCGCGGCGGTCGGCTTCGGCGCGCACGGCGGCCAGGTGGGCGCGTTCGGCTTCCGCGGCGACGCGCTCGCACTCCGTCAGTTCGGTGCGGGCCGCCTCCAGCCGGGTGCGCGACTCCGCCAGCTCGTCGAGCAGCTGCCGCTCCTGCGCGGCGACCTCGTCGGCTTGGGCGTCAAGGGCTTCGGGATCGGGACCGCTCGATGCCTCCGGCTCGGCCTCGAGGTGCTGCGCGCGCTCGCTGGCGATACGCACCGTCGCGCTGATGCGTTCGGCGAGCGCCGACAGCCTGAACCAGGTCTGCTGCGCGGCCTCGGCGCGCTCGCTGAGCGTGTTGACCGCTGCTTCGTGGGCGTTCAGTTCGACGGTTTTCGCGTCGAGCCGGGTGGCGGCCTCGTCGTGCTCGCGGCGCAGGGTGGTCTCGGCCTGGTCGGTGTTGTCGAACTCGGCCTTACGGATGACCAGGTCGTCGGCGGCCAGCCGGAGCCGGGCGTCGCGGAGGTCGGCCTGGATGGTCTGGGCGCGACGGGCCATCTCGGCCTGGCGGCCCAACGGCTTGAGCTGTCGGCGCAGCTCGGTCGTCAGGTCGGTCAGCCGGGCGAGGTTCGCCGACATCGAGTCGAGCTTGCGGACCGCCTTCTCCTTGCGCTTGCGGTGCTTGAGGACCCCTGCGGCCTCCTCGATGAACGCGCGCCGGTCCTCCGGCCGCGACTCGAGGATCTCGTTGAGCTTGCCCTGACCGACGATGACGTGCATCTCGCGACCGATGCCCGAGTCGGAGAGCAGCTCCTGCACATCCATCAAACGGCAACTGGTGCCGTTGATTTCGTACTCGCTGCCGCCGTCGCGGAACATCCGGCGGGTGATCGACACCTCGGAGTACTCGATCGGCAGCGCGTTGTCGGAGTTGTCGATCGTCACGGTCACCTCGGCGCGGCCCAGCGGAGCCCGTGACGACGTCCCGGCGAAGATGACGTCTTCCATCTTGCCGCCGCGCAGAGTCTTGGCGCTGTGCTCACCCATCACCCAGGTGAGTGCGTCGACCACATTCGACTTGCCTGAACCGTTGGGACCGACCACACAGGTGATGCCCGGCTCGAAGCGGAGAGTCGTGGGTGCTGCAAAGGACTTGAAGCCCTTCAGCGTCAGACTCTTGAGGTGCACGACGTGCCACACTACCGTCGCGGAGGCTAACGTTCGGTGAACCCCTGAAGCGAGTCGCCCGGTTCTGACCAATCCGCGACGACTTTGTCGACGCGCCCTGGCGTTTTGCCACTTTGCAGCAGTTCAAGCAGCTTTTCGCAGGCGTCCTGGGGCCCCTGCGCGACAACCTGGACACGCCCATCGGGCCTGTTCGAGGCATATCCGACGAGGCCGAGCTCCAGCGCCCGCGCGCGTGTCCACCACCGGAAGCCCACGCCTTGGACATAGCCGTGCACCCAGGCGGTCAACCTGATGTCAGCTAACTCCTGCATCACTGACCTCAAACGTCACTTTGGTCCCAGACTTCAGCGTGCGGCCCACGGTGCACACCTGATCGATGGCCCGCTCGACGACGGTGAGCACCCGCGCCACCTCGTCCTCGGACAGGCTGGAAAGATCGAGTTCCATGCGCTCCTCGAGCAGCGGGTACCGCTCCTGCTCGCGATCCGCGGCCCCGGACACCTTGATCGTCGTCTGGTAGTCGTCGCCAAGCCGCCGGCGCAGCGGCGCGTCGCTGGACATCCCACTGCAGGCGGCCAGGGCGATCTTCATCAGCTCGCCAGGCGTGAAGACGCCCTCGACGTCTTCGTTTCCGACGAGCACCTCTGCGCCGCGTGAGCTGCGCCCGGTGTAGCGGCGCACGCCGGTGCGCTCAACCCACAGTTCGGTCATGGCTTATTTCCTTCCCGCGAGCGACCGCAAAATGCCACGCATTCACGGCGTGTCTGCGTGCAGACACGGTCACTCGCGGACTCGCGTGGGGGCCCACGCGGCAGTTTAACTGCGCCGCGCCCCCGGTCGCGGTTGGCATTTCGGGCAGTAGTACGACGACCGGTTCATGAACTTCTCCCGCCGCATCACCGCGCCGCAGCGGCGGCACGGCTCCCCTTCGCGGCCGTAGGCGTCCAGCGACCGGTCGAAGTAGCCGGACTCACCGTTGACGTTGACGTACAACGAGTCGAACGATGTGCCGCCATGCCCAAGCGCATCGACCATCACATCGGCGGCGGCGTCGAGCAGCTCACCGAGTTTCGCGCGGGTCAGCGACGACGCCAGCCGCGCGCCATTGACCTTGGCCCGCCACAGCGCTTCGTCGGCGTAGATGTTGCCGATGCCTGACACCACCGTCTGGTCCAACAGTTGGCGCTTGATCTCAGAGTGCTTGCGCCGCAACACCATAACAACTCCGTCGCGATTGAACTTCGGGTCGAGCGGATCGCGCGCGAGATGCGCGACGGGCGCAGGCAGCTCGGTGCCGTCGACCGTCACCAAGTCCGCAAGCATCCAGCCACCGAACGTGCGCTGGTCGACGAAGCTCAGCGCGGTGCCATCGTCCAGGTGCGTCGCGATGCGCAGATGGTTCTCGTTCGGCACCTCACCAAGCAGCATCTGGCCGCTCATCCCTAGGTGCACAACCAAAGCAGAACCGTCGTCCAACGTCAGCCACAGGTACTTGCCGCGCCGGCCCGTGCCCGTGATCTGTGCCTCGAGCAGCCGCGCGGTCAGGTCGGCGGGACCCGCTTCGTGACGACGCACCGCCCGCGGGTGGTGCACTCGCACGGCGGTGATGGTTCGACCCGTGACGTGGGCCGCCAATCCGCGCCGGACGACCTCGACCTCGGGCAGTTCAGGCACTGTCGAGCGCGGTCCACGCGGCCGCAGCGGCTTTCAGCTCGGCTTCCTTCTTCGTCCTGCCGACGCCCTTGCCGTACTCGACGTCGGTGACGATCACCGTCGCGGTGAATTCCTTGTCGTGGTCAGGGCCGGTTGAGGTCACCAGGTAGGACGGCGCCCCCATGCCGCGGGATGCGGTCAGCTCCTGCAGGCTGCTCTTCCAGTCCAACCCCGCACCGAGCGTCGGGGCGGTGTCGAGCAGCGTGCCGAACAGCCGCATGATCACTTCGCGGACCACCGTTGCACCGTGCTCCAAATAGATTGCGCCCAACAAGGATTCGACCCCGTCGGCTAGGATGCTCGACTTGTCGGCGCCGCCGGAGTGCTCCTCGCCCTTGCCAAGCAGCAGGTAGGCGCCCAGCCCGTCGTCGGACAGATGCCTGCCGACGTCCGCGAGCGCCTGGGTGTTGACGATGCTGGCGCGCAGCTTGGCCAAGTCGCCCTCGGAGCGTTCGGGGTGGCGATGGTAGAGCTCCTCGGTGATGGTCAGCCCGAGGACCGCGTCGCCGAGAAACTCCAGGCGCTCGTTGGTTGGCAGCCCGCCGTTCTCGTAGGAATAGCTGCGGTGCGTCAGCGCGACGGTCAGCAGTTCGTCGGGCAGGTCGACCCCCAAGGCCTTCACCAGCGCCGCCCGCTCGACGCTCACTTGTCGTCCCGATCCAGGATGCCTGCGAGCTTCGCCCACCGCGGATCGATCTGCTCGTGACGATGTCCAGGCTCGGCGGTCGCCAGCGGCACGCCGCACTGCGGGCACAGCCCGGCACAGTCCGGGCTGCACAGCGGCGAGAACGGCAACGCCAAGCCGATCGCGTCGATGATCGGCTGCTCGAGATCGACGGTGTCGTCGATGACCCGGCCGATCTCATCCGACTCGGTGGTCTCATCGGTTGCGCTGTCGGGGTAGGCGAACAGTTCGGTGAGGTCGATTTCGACGTCTCCGGTGATCGGGGTCAGGCAGCGGGCGCACTCCCCCGTCGTCGGCGCGGACACCGTGCCGCTGACCAGCACCCCCTCCGAAACTGATTCGATCCGCAGATCCAGTTTCAGCGGCGCGCCCTCGTCGATCCCGATCAGGTCCAGCCCGATGCGCGACGGGCTGGGGACTGTCTCGGAGAAGGTCATCATCGAGCCTGGCCGCCGGCCAAGCCGGGAGATATTGATCACGAGCGGCGAGCGTGGCGCGCGACGCGCCGCCTTCTTCAGATGCGTCGCCATAAAGGACAATCCTACGGCGACGGCCGCACGCTACCGCGCAGCGTAGTCGTGGGTGCCCGCGGCGGTGCGCAGCTGATGGCGGCCGCGGCCCACCGAGCGAAGGGTTCCGTTCAGGAAGTCCTCGAACTCCGCGAGCTTGCTGTCGACGTAGATGTCGCACTCGCCGCGCAGGCGGTCGGCCTCGGCGTGCGCCGAGTCGATAAGACGGGTGGCCTCGGCCGTCGCGGTCTGCACGATCTCGGTCTGCGACACGAGCCGCTGCTGCTCCTTGATGCCTTCCTGCACGGCCTTCTCGTACGCCAGGTTGCCGTTCTCGATCAGGCGATCAGCCTCTGTCTTGGCGCGGCCGGTGCTGGCCTCGTACTCCCGCTTGGCGGTGGCGGCGATCCTGGCCGCCTCCTCGCGGGACTCGCCGACCATCCGTTCGCTGTGCTGACGGGCCTCGGCCACCATGCGGTCGGCCTGGGCCTTCGCGTCTGCCAGCAGCCGATCAGCTTCGGCGCGCGAGTGGTTGATCAGCGAATCGGCCTCTGCGGTGGCCGTGGACACCATCGAGTCGGAGTGCTCCTTGGCTTCGCGCAGCAACGAGTCCCGCGCGTCGAGGACGTCTTGGGCATCGTCGAGCTCGCCGGGGATGGCGTCCTTGATGTCGTCTATCAGCTCCAGGACATCGCCGCGGGGCACCACGCAACCGGCCGTCATCGGCACGCCGCGGGCTTCTTCCACAATCGCGCCCAACTCGTCGAGCGCTTCAAATACTCGGTACACGGCAACACCCTCCAGGCGTAGTTGACAGTTACCAGTGTGCCTGGTGTTACGCGTGTGACTCAGCTTCCTGGCCCGGTGTGTCGTCCTTTGGCCGTTTTGCTGTGTCCCAGGCTCCCCCAGGCCGCAACTCCCGTGCGAATTGCTTCGCGCACATTATGTCAATATGGCTGGCCAGCGGCGCGCCGGCGGTTACCGGCAAAACAAAATCGCCCGCACATCCGACGTGACGGGCGATTTTGCGTCAGCTCAGCACACTGGCTGCGGCTACGATGTTGCCTGTTTGATGAGGTCGCGGGCCCGGTCGAGCATCGACGCGAACGGCCCGGCGGCAAAATTCAGCTTGGCCGACTCGACACCTGGGTGCGGACGGGTGGGCGCGATCGCCTCTGCGGCCAGTACCGCCTTTGCCATCCGCTCGCGGTCGTCGGCTTTGAGGTTGCGCTCCAGCTTGGTGAACTCCTCGTTCTCCTCGCGCTCGGCATGGTCAATGACGGCATCACGAAACTTCGTTAGCTCCGCAATGAACTTCGGCGAGCTGATATCCATGCTTTCGAGCCTGGACAACGTCTCCTTCGCCTTGTGCTCCTCCTTCAGGAGGGCGTCCACGATCTCATCGCCGTTGGCGACATCGTGGCGTGCCCGCGGATGCACCACCATTTCCTCGGCGGTCTCGTGCACCGCCAGCAGCTTGCGCAGGTCGACGAACGCTTTTTCGCGGGCTTTCGCTTCCGACGCGGACAGCACCTCGTCGAACATGTCCTTGATCAGGTTGTGTTGCGCTTTGAGGAACTTCACGACGTCATCGGTCGATTGAACAAACGTTTCGACCATGGGGATACCTCCGAATTTCATAAAGCATGGATTCGGCGCGTTGGCTGTGCGCCCACCCTGTGACTACCCGCCGTTGCCGGAGTTAACCCTTGAGCTTGGCCTGCAGGCGCACGTTGACGGGCTTGGGCAGCAGCTCGGACACGTCGCCACCCAGCGTCGCGACCTCCTTGGCCAGGGACGACGACACGAACGAATACCGCGGCGTGGTCGCGACGAAAAACGTATCGACGCCCGCGATGTGCTTGTTCATCTGCGCCATCTGCAGCTCGTATTCGAAGTCGGTGCCGGTGCGCAGACCCTTGACGATCGCGGTCAGTCCGCGGGACTTCACGAAGTCGACGACCAGGCCCTCACCCGCTTCGACGCGCAGGTTCGGCAGGTGAGTCGTCGATTCCTGGATCATCGCGATGCGCTCGTCGAGGGTGAACATGCCCTGCTTGTTGGGGTTGACCAGCACCGCGACCACGACCTCGTCGAACTGGGCGGCCGCGCGCTCGAAGATGTCGACGTGGCCGAGGGTTACCGGGTCGAAGGATCCCGGGCATACCGCGCCGCTCATGGGTGACGACGCTATCAGGGCTGATCAGGCCCGCTCGGCCAGCTCCAGCCGGGTGTCGCCGTAGCGACGGGCCTGCCAGGGCTGCCAGCCGTCGGGCCACGACAGCGACGGCCCCGATGCCGCCCGCTCGACGACCACTACCGCGCCGCTGCTCACCCAGCCGCCGTCGACGAGGGCGGTGAGCATCTGCACGATCTCGGCGTCGCCGACTTCATAGGGCGGGTCGGCGAAGACGAGGTTCGCCGGCCGGTCCGCACCGCCCGCCAGCACCGCTGCGACGGGCCCGCGCCGCACGGCGGCCGCCACTCCCAGCGACGCGATGTTCTTGGCGATGACGGCGGCCGCGCGATGGTCGGATTCGACGAACACCGCCGACGTTGCGCCCCTCGACAGCGCCTCCAGGCCAAGGGCGCCCGAACCCGCGTACAGGTCGAGCACCGAGGCTCCTTCGAAGTCGACGCGCGACGCGAGCACGTTGAACAGCGACTCACGCACCCGGTCGGTAGTCGGCCGAGTTCCGGTGCGCGGCACAGCGATTCGCCGACCGCCCAGCGTGCCGGCCACGATGCGGGTCAGCTAACCACCATCAGCAGATCGCCACCCTCGACCTGCGCTGTGGCCGAGACGGCGATGCGGCTGACCTGGCCTGCCTTGGGTGCGGTGATCGCGGCCTCCATCTTCATCGCCTCGATGGTGGCGATGGTCTGTCCCGCGGCGACCTTGTCGCCGGCGGCGACGCTGACGGTGACCACTCCGGCGAACGGCGCGGCGATGTGGTCGGGGTTGGACCGGTCGGCCTTCTCGGCGGCCGGGATGTCGCTCGCGATGCTGCGGTCACGCACGACCACCGGTCGCAGTTGTCCGTTGAGGATGCACATCACGGTGCGCATGCCGCGTTCGTCGGGTTCGGAGACCGCTTCCAGCCCGATCAACAGCTCGACACCGCGTTCCAGCCTGACCCGGTGTTCTTCGCCGTGCCGCAGCCCGTAGAAGAACTGGTTGGCGCTCAGCCCCGAAGTGTCTCCGTACAGTTCCCGATGAGCCTCGAATTCCTTTGTGGGACCAGGGAACAGCAGCCGATTCAGCGTGGCCTGGCGTTTCGGGCCTGCCTGCGTCAGCACGGTCTCGTCTTCGTCGGACAGGTCCTGCTGGGGTTTCGCGGGCGGGCGACCTGCGAGCGCCTTGGTGCGCAACGGTTCAGGCCAGCCGCCAGGCGGGTCGCCGAGTTCGCCGCGCAGGAACCCGATCACCGAATCAGGGATATCGAATTTCGCTGGGTCAGCAGCGAATTCGTCCGCGCTAACACCCGCACCGACCAATGCGAGCGCCAGATCGCCCACCACCTTGCTCGACGGGGTCACCTTCACCAGCCGGCCCAGCACCCGGTCCGCGGCGGCGTAGTTCGCCTCGATGTCCTCGAACCGGTCGCCAAGGCCGAGCGCGATCGCCTGCTGACGCAGATTGGACAATTGACCGCCGGGGATCTCGTGGCGATACACCCGCCCCGTCGGCCCGGGAATCCCGGATTCGAACGGGGCGTACACCTTTCGCAGCGCCTCCCAGTAGGGCTCTAGATCGCACACCGCCGACAACGACAGCCCGGTGTCGTACTCGGTATGTGCCGCAGCCGCCACGATCGAGGAAAGCGCCGGCTGGCTGGTGGTGCCCGCCAGCGGCCCAGACGCACCGTCGACGGCGCTGGCGCCGGCCTGCCATGCCGCTACATAAGTGGCCAACTGCCCGCCAGGGGTGTCGTGGGTGTGCACGTGCACCGGCAGGTCGAACCGGCTGCGGAGCGCGGTGACCAACTGATGGGCGGCCTGTGGGCGCAGCAGCCCCGCCATGTCCTTGATCGCCAGCACGTGCGCGCCCGCGTCGACGATCTGCTCCGCCAGCTTGAGGTAATAGTCAAGCGTGTACAGGTTTTCGTTGGGATCAGACAGGTTGCCGGTGTAGCTCATCGCGACTTCGGCCACCGCCGTACTGGTTTCGCGCACCGCATCGATCGCGGGACGCATCGAGTCGACATTGTTGAGCGCGTCGAAGATGCGGTAGATGTCGATGCCGGTCGCCGTCGCTTCCTGCACGAACCCGTAGGTGACCGATTCAGGATACGGCGTGTAACCCACTGTGTTACGGCCCCGCAGCAGCATCTGCAGGCAGATGTTGGGCACCGCCTCGCGCAGCGCGGCCAGCCGCTCCCACGGGTCTTCCTTCAAAAACCGAAGTGCCACATCGTAAGTCGCCCCGCCCCAGCACTCGATGGACAGCAGCTGCGGCGTCATCCGCGCGATATAGGGCGCGACCATCAGCAGGCCGGTGGTGCGAAGGCGGGTGGCCAACAGCGACTGATGCGCATCGCGGAACGTCGTATCGGTGACACCGACCGACTTGGTTTCGCGTAGCCAGCGAGCGAATCCCTCGGGCCCCACCTCGGTCAGCAGGTGCTTGCTACCCCGTTGTGCCACCGCGTCGAGATCGATCTGCGGCAGCTTGTCCTGTGGATACACCGTCGATGGACGCTGCCCGTGCGGCTGGTTGACGGTGACGTCGGCGAGGTAGTTGAGGATCTTGCTGCCCCGGTCGGCCGGCGTCCGCGCGGTCAGCAGATAGGGCCGCTCGTCGATGAACGACGTCGTCACCCGGCCGGCGCGGAAGTCGGGATCGTTGACGACCGCCTGCAAGAACGGGATGTTCGTCGACACGCCACGGATCCGGAACTCGGCGAGCGCGCGACGCGCCCTGGCGACCGCCGTGGCGAAGTCACGCCCGCGGCAGGTCAGTTTGACCAGCATCGAGTCGAAATGGGCGCTGATCTCGGCCCCCAGATGCGAGCCACCGTCAAGTCGGATGCCCGCGCCGCCGGGTGTCCGGTAGCCGCTGATTCGGCCGGTGTCGGGGCGGAAGCCGTTGGCCGGATCCTCGGTCGTGATCCGGCATTGCAAAGCAGCCCCGTGCAGTTGCAGCGAATCCTGGCTGAGCCCAAGGGCTTCCAGCGACTCCCCGTCGGCGATGCGCATCTGGCTGGCGACCAGATCGACGTCGGTGATCTCCTCGGTCACGGTGTGCTCGACCTGGATGCGCGGGTTCATCTCGATGAACACATAGTGGCCGCGCTCGTCGAGCAGGAATTCGACGGTGCCCGCGTAGGTGTAGTCGATCTGGCGAGCGAACGCGACCGCGTCGGCGCAGATCTTGGCGCGCAGTTCCTCAGGCAGATTGGGCGCCGGGGCCAGCTCGATGACCTTCTGGTGCCGTCGCTGCACGCTGCAGTCACGTTCGAACAGATGCATCACGTTGCCGTGCCGGTCGGCCAGAATCTGCACCTCGATGTGGCGGGGGTTGATCACCGCCTGCTCGAGGTACAGCGTCGGGTCACCGAACGCGGACTCGGCCTCACGGGACGCCGCCTCGATCGCCTCGGGCAGTGCGGCGACGTCGGCGACGCGCCGCATACCGCGCCCACCCCCGCCGGACACCGCTTTGACGAACAACGGGAACTCCATCGTCGCCGCGGCCGTCATCAGCTCATCGGCCGACGATGACGGCGCCGAGGACTTCAGCACAGGCAACCCCGCGGCACGCGCCGCCCCGATCGCCCGCGACTTGTTGCCGGCCAGCTCGAGGATTTCGGCGCTCGGACCGACGAACGTGATGCCCGCCGCGGCACACGCCGCGGCCAGGTCGGGGTTTTCCGACAGGAAGCCGTAGCCGGGGTAGATCGCGTCGGCGCCGGCCTGCTGGGCGACGCGGACGATCTCGTCGACCGACAGATACGCCCGGACCGGATGGCCTATCTCACCGATCTGATACGACTCGTCGGCCTTCAGCCGGTGCAGCGAGTTGCGGTCCTCATACGGGTAGACGGCTACCGTTGCGATGCCCATCTCGTAGGCCGCCCGAAAGGCGCGGATCGCGATCTCCCCGCGGTTGGCGACCAGGACCTTAGAAATCACTGCCTGACCCTCCCGATGACGCTGCGGTGTCTAGAGGCTAGAGGAGAGTCGACCAGTAGTTCCAGAACCGCGCGAGGATCATCAAGATCAGCGCGGTGAACCACAGCGCCACCAGCGACCACCGCCACGTGTACAGCACCCGCGCCACCACGTTCGACCGCAACGGCTGCAGCGCGATCGAGGCGACCACGACGAACAGCGGAATGGTCACTGCCCACACCGCCATGCAGTACGGGCACAGCGCGCCGATCCGGTACAGGCTCTGGAAGATCAGCCAGTGGATGAACACCACGCCGAGCGCCGTGCCCGTCGCCAGGCCGGCCCAGTACCACCGCGGCAGCCCGATCTTGGCGACCGCGAGCACACCGGTCACCACCACGACGGTGAACGCGACGATGCCGATCAGCGGGTTGGGGAAGCCGAACGCCGACGCCTGCGGGGTCACCATCACCGAACCGCACGACAGCACCGGGTTGATGCTGCAGGACGGCACGTAAGCGGGATTGATCAGAATCTCGATCTTCTCGACCGTCAGCGTGAGCGCAGCGGCGAGCCCGACGACGCCGGCGATCAGAATCCATACCGCGCTGGCAGTCCGGACCGGCACCCTGTTCGACGCGTTGGCCGCCCGTTCGGTCGGCTGGACGTCGCTGGGCGCGGTCGCGGTCATGGCGCGGTTGCCGGCGCTGGTGTCGGTACGGGTGCCGGAGGCGCGGCGCCGTCAAGCCCCGGCACCTCGCCGACGGTTTCCTTGATCTTGGCGACCAACGCGTCGGGCGTCGTGGGTGTGTAGTCCTGCCCGTTGATACGGATGGTCGGCGTCGCCTGAATACCTGCGGCCGCGGCCAACCCCTGCACCATCTCGGTGTATCGGCCCTTGTTTATGCAGTCAGGCACGCCGCCGCCGGCGCCCGCCTGACGCGCGATCTCGATCAGCCGCGAATTGTCGGGAAACACCGTCGCGGTCTCGTCGGGCTGCTGAGCGTAGAGAGCGGCGTGGAAGCGCCGGAACGCGTCGATGGATTCGTCGGCCACGCAGTAGGCGGCGCCACCCGCACGCGACGAGTAGTTCTGGTTCTGCGGACGGTCCAGGATGCCGACCATGTAGTAGTCGGCGGCGACGGCGCCGGTGTCGATCAGCTTGTTCACCGTCGGCCCGAACTGCTGCTCGAACAGGCCGCAGTGCGGACACAGGAAGTCCTCGTACATCGACAGCACAACCTTCGGGTCGGAGCTGCCTTCCTTCTTGATGACGTTGCTCGACGCGACGCGGACGGCCTTGGCCTCCCCGGACTGTGGTTTCTTGTCGTTGGACAAGACGATGTACCCCACCAGCACGACGGCGAAAATCACCACGATCGCCGTCAGCCCGATCTGGATCGCGAGGTTGCGCTTGCGGTCGGCAGCCTTCAGGTCGTAGCTGGCTTGCTTTTTGGGTTTCGTCGCCACGGGTCAAGAGTACCGGCGGCTCACAGGCGCGTTCTCACGCTCGGGCGAGATGGGCGCGCAGCGCGGAGATGGTTTCCGCCACGGCGGTGGCGCTCCCGCCTCCCAGCGGGAAGAAGTTGGCCCAGCCGTGCACCAGCGAGCCGAAATGTCGATGGTCGACGTCGACCCCTGCTGCTCGCATGGCATCGACGTACTGCTGGCCCTCGTCGCGCAGAGGGTCGAACCCGCCGGTGAGCACGAGCGCGGGCGGCAGTCCGGCCAGGTCGTCGGTCAGCAGGGGTGACACCCGCGGGTCGGACGCGTCGAGCCCCGCGCCGTCGAGGTACTTCGACCGGAACCAGTGAAGATCACGCTTGGTCAGGAAGTAGCCCGAGGCGAACAACGTCTGCGACCGCGTCTCGTCGCGGTAGTTGGTGACGGGATAGATGAGGAGTTGCAGCGCAGGTAACCCGGGCCCCTCGGTCCGCGCGCGCTGCGCGACCAGCGCGGCGAGGTTGCCGCCCGCGCTGTCGCCGCCGACGGCCACGCGGTCCGCGTCGGCGCCGAGCTCGGCGGAGTGCTCACGGGCCCACAGAAACGACGCGAAGGCATCGTCGGCGCCTGCGGGTGCCTTGTGCTCGGGAGCCAGTCGGTAGTCGACCGACAGCACGTGCATCGCACCGTCGCGACAGATCTTGCGGCAGAGGTCATCGTGGGTATCCAGGCTGCCGATCACCTGGCCGCCGCCGTGGTAGAAGACCAGCAGTGGCGCGACGGCGGCTCCCGGGCTGTAGTGCCGCGCCGGAATCGGCCCGGCAGACCCTGGAATCGAGAGATTGGTCACCGTCCCCACCGGGATGTCCTGCTTGACGCTCGCCGCCAGGATCTCCAGTCGAGCCCGCGAGGTGATGACGTCATCGTCCGCCGCGAGCCCGTCGATGCCGGTCGGCCGCTGCAACGCAAGCATCAGTTGCAGCGTGGTATCCAGCGTGTTTCCGTCGATCGTGACCGAACGGCCGCCCAGCAGTAGGCGTTTCACGCCGTTGGGGACATGCGGCAGTGTGCGCAGTGTGACGCCTGCCGCGGCGTTGACGATCGTGTCTTTACGACTCGGACTCCAAGGCGCCGGTGCTGGCAGACTTTGGGTCATGGCTGCTCCCTTGATCACGCTCAATGACGGTAATTCGATGCCTCAGGTCGGACTCGGCGTTTGGCAGACGCCGCCGGAAGAGACCGAGCGCGCGGTGGCGGTCGCACTGGACGCCGGCTACCGGCACGTCGATACGGCCGCAGGTTACTTCAATGAGCGCGAGGTGGGTAAGGCGGTCACGGCTTCCGGGTTGCCACGTGAGGACGTCTTCATCACCACCAAGTTGTGGAACGCCGACCAGGGCTACGAGAGCACGCTCGCCGCGTTCGACGCCAGCATGGACAAGCTCGGCGTGGAATACCTCGACCTCTACCTCATTCACTGGCCGATGCCTGCGAAAAACGCGTTCGTCGACACGTTCAAGGCGTTTGCGCATCTGCGCGACCAAGGCCGTATCCGGTCGATCGGCGTCAGCAATTTCGAACCCGAACATCTGCGAATCCTGGTGGACGCCACGGGAATCGTTCCCGCGGTCAACCAGATCGAGTTGCATCCGCTTCTGCAACAGCAGGAGTTGCGGGAAGTGCACGCTCAATTGGGCATCGCAACCGAGGCGTGGAGCCCGCTCGGGCAGGGCTCCCTGCTGAGCAATCCAAAAGTCACGGCCGTCGCGGATGCCCACGGCAAAACGCCAGCGCAGGCACTGATTAGGTGGCATATCCAACTCGGCAATATAGTCATCCCGAAGTCGGTGACCCCCGAGAGAATTGTGAGTAACTTCGACGTGTTCGATTTCGAACTGAGCGAGCAGGACATGGCGTCCGTCTCTTCGCTCGGCGACGGAACTCGACTAGGTCCCGACCCACGAACATTCAACTTCACAGGATAGGTCCCATGACGTCGCCGGCTGCGATTCCCACCATCACTCTCAACGACGAGAACACGATCCCGGTGATCGGCCTCGGCGTCGGTGAGCTGTCGGATTCCGAGACCGAGCAAGCCGTGTCGACGGCGCTCGAAGCCGGCTGCCGGTTGATCGACACCGCGGCCGCCTACGGCAATGAGGAAGCGGTGGGCAGGGCGATCGCCGCGTCGGGCATCCCCCGTGAGGAACTGTTCATCACCACCAAGCTCGCGACCCCTGATTTGGGTTTTCAGTCGTCCCAGGATGCGCTGAAGGTCAGCCTCGAGCGGCTCGGGCTGGACTACGTCGATCTGTACCTGATCCACTGGCCGGCGGGCGAGCAAGGCAAGTATGTCGACAGCTGGGGCGGCCTGATGAAGCGGAAGGAGGACGGCGACACCCGGTCCATCGGCGTGAGCAACTTCCATGCTGAGCACCTGGCCGACATCATCGACTTGGCCTTCTTCACCCCGGCGATCAACCAGATCGAGCTGCATCCGCTGCTGAATCAGGCCGAGCTACGCGCGGTCAACGCTCAGTACGGGATCGTCACGGAGGCCTACGGCCCGCTCGGCGTAGGCAAGCTGCTGGACAACCCGACCATCGCGTCGGTGGCACAGGCGCATGACAAGAGCCCGGCGCAGGTACTGATCCGCTGGAGCATTCAGCTCGGCAATGTCGTCATCCCCCGCTCCGCGAACCCGGAGCGGATCAAGTCGAATCTCGAGGTGTTCGATTTCGAGCTGAGCGACGACGAGATGGCCACTCTCAACGGCCTCGACGACGGCACCCGCTTCCGGCCCGACCCCGAGACCTACACGGGCACCTAGACCGGTTCCACCCCGCCCCAAATACGAGTACGCCGTTACTCTATCCAGCGCGCCTGCGTGCCCGCACGATTGCTGACGAGGACAACTCGACGGGATCGACGCGGGTGAGGGCGGTGGCGCGATGGCTCGGATCCGTGTCCGGATCGAATGCAGATGAAGGTCTTCTGCACCGGCGCGACCGGTCTCGTCGGCGCCCACACCGCGCTGGCATTGCTCGCGGCGGGCCATGAGACGCGCCTCCTGGTCCGCAATCACGAAGCGGCG
Source organism: uncultured Actinomycetota bacterium (assembly GCA_963698965.1). Classification (GTDB taxonomy): domain Bacteria; phylum Actinomycetota; class Actinomycetes; order Mycobacteriales; family Mycobacteriaceae; genus Mycobacterium. The sequence continues at coordinate 121,550 of CAVOSY010000029.1, read as the reverse complement.
CGCACCTGGTTCGAAGCTCACGGCCGCCATATCGAGGACTTCGTCACCGTCGACATCCGTGACCAGACCGCCCTCGAGCACGCGATGGCAGGTTGCGACGCCGTCTTCCACGCCGCTGCGGCGGTATCACTCGACCCCCGCAGGGCGCGCGAGACGTATGACACCAACATCGGCGCGGCAAAGGCGGTGCTCGGCGCGGCAAGTGCGCTCGGCATCGGCAATCTGCTGTATGTGTCCAGCGTCATGGCGCTGTTTCACCCGGGGGCCTCAAGCATCGACGAATCGACACCGCTCGCCGACGTGTCCGAGGCGTACACGCGCTCCAAGCGCGACAGCGAGGCCCACGTTCGCGAACTACAACGGCGGCACGTGCCGGTACAGATCACCTATCCCGCTGCCGTCATCGGTCCCGACGATCCCAAGCTGAGCGCCGCCAACCGCGCAGTGGCATCGCTTGTCGGGCAGATGCTGCCGCGCAGCACGACCGGGTTCCAGTGCGTCGACGTGCGAGACGTCGCCCAGGCGCATCTCTGGTTGTTGGAGCATCCGGCGGACCGTGAGTTCGAGAGTGCGCGCTATATCGTCGGCGGCCACTTCTACCCGTGGGACGAGCTACGGCGACGCCTGGAAGCGCTTCTCGGCAGGCGCATGTTCAGTCCCCGTGTACCACCGAAAATGATGCGTTCGATGGGCGCGACGGCGGATCGAGTCAAGATGCTGGTGCCGTTCGAGACCCAGATCTCCGCCGAGTCCATGGCCATCAACACCCAATGGGCGCCGGCGGACTCGAGCCGCTTCCTTGCGAAATCAGGGTTGAGCTTCCGCTGCGGCGATGAGACGTTCGCCGACACCATCCGCTGGATGGCCGAGGCCGGACACATCCCCCGCAAGAAGGCCGGTCGGCTGATTCCGCCGGCACGATTCGGCTGACCGAAAGGCACGGTGCCCCATGAAGTTTGGCTTTACTATGCCGAACACCGTTCGGGTGAAGGCCCTGACGCAGGCGTTCGAGGTCGATGTGACCGGCCCAGACCAGGTCGCGATGGCCAGGCGCGCCGAGGAACTGGGTTACGACGTGATTCCGATCCCGGAACACTTCGTCGTACCCAACACACATGTGGAGCTGTCCGGACCGCACTACTTTCATTCGACCGTCGCACAGGCGTTCATCGCCGGTGCCACACAACGAATTCGGGTGATGTCCACCGTGACGCTGCTGCCTCTGCAGCATCCGGTCATCTTGGCCAAGGCGCTGTCGACAGCCGACTGGATGAGCAACGGTCGCATCACCGTCACCTTCGGTGTCGGCTGGGACGCAGAAGAATTCAAGATTCTCGGCGTGCCGTTCCACGAGCGCGGACGCATGGCCGACGAGTACCTTGCCGCCATCGTCGAGCTGTGGACGAGCGATTCGCCGGAATTCGACGGAAAATACGTCTCGTTCAAGGACATCGCTTTCGAGCCGAAACCGGTGCAGAAACCGCATCTGCCGATCTGGATCGGCGGCGACGCCGAGCCCATGCTCAAGCGTGCGGCCCGGTACGGGTCCGGCTGGTTCCCGTGGCTGACGCCCCCCGCAGACATACCCGCGAAGATCGACTTCATCAAGTCCCAACCCACCTACGACGGGAGACCGTTCGACGTGCTGTACGGCCTCGGCACGTCCCAGATCGGCGAGGGACACGTAGTTGTCGACGACCCGACTCAGCTACCGGGTATGAGCGCCGAAGCGATCATCGACCAGCTCGGCTGGTTCTCAGAGCTCGGCGTGACGATCACCGGAGTGCCCATCCCACCGGTGAAGGACGTCAATGCCTACCTCGACTACGCACAGTGGGTTATCGAGGAGATAAAGCCGAAGGTGCCGTAGCGATTCAGCTCGTCGGGCAGGTCGTGGCGGCCTCGCGCAACACCGTCGCCGACGGCGCATCGACCGGCAGACCGTAGCCGCGCAGCACCGCGATGAATTGCATCGCGTATTGGCAGCGGAATGCTGTGTTCGGCGGCATCCACGCGGCCGGTTCGTGATCGCCCTTGTCCTGGTTCGCCTGACCTTGCACTGCAAGCAGGTTCGCCGGATCGTTGGCGAACCGCACTCGCATGTCGTCGGTCCAATTGCGGGCGCCCAGGTCCCACGCCAGCGCCAACGGGACGATGTGGTCGATCTGAACCGACGCGCCGACCTGATTGCCACGCACGAAGGCCACGGTGACGTTGGTATACGGGTCGTGCAACGTGCCGGTGGCAACGGCGTTGGGGCAGCGCTTGATTGACACGAAAGTCTTGTCGACGAGGTCGCGGTCTAGGATGTCGTTGCGGGTGTCGCAGCCGTTGTGTCCGCCAGGAGCGGAATTGTCGTCGGTCCAGGTGTCGCCGAAAGCGTCCCTGCGGTAGTCGTAGCTTCGGATCCGAACCGGCACCTCTGCGATGGCCGCCAGCACGTCGACACCCGGTGCGACGGTGGGGATATCGGCCTGGGCGACGAACTGAGCCCGGTCGTCCGACGTCGACACCACCTGAAAGGCGACCACAACAGCCAGCGCCACGGTCAACGCCAGCCACAGCAGCCGGTTGCGACTCATGCCTTGTCCAGGTATTCGACGCGGTCGGTATCGGTGAACGTTGCCGCCAGGACTGCCATTCCGGGATTGTCGGGGTCCTTCTGGTAGAACTCTTCGCAAAGTTCACGGGCGGCCAGAATGATGTCGAGGTGCTCGGCAAGCGACAGGAATCGCAGCGTGATGGGTCGGCCGGATTGGGTGAGCCCCAACACATCTCCCTCTTTGCGTTCCTCGAGATCGAGATCGGCGAGCTTGAAGCCGTCCAGGGTGCCTGCGACGGCCTTCAGCCGTTGTCCCGCCTTGGATCCCTCCGGCAGCTGGGTGGCCAGCAGGCAGAGGCTGGGATGCCGGCCGCGGCCGATCCGGCCCCGAAGCTGGTGCAGTTGGCTGATGCCGAAGCGGTCGGCGTCGACCACGACCATCACCGTCGCATTCGCTACATCCACGCCGACCTCGATGACGGTGGTGCAGACGAGCACATCGATCTGGCCCGCGCGGAACTCGCCCATCACGGCGTCCTTTTCGTCGGTGGGCAGCCGACCGTGCATCAAGCCGAGGCGCAACCCGGAAAGCTGCCCGCGGCGTAGCTGTTCGAAGAGCTTCACCACCGTGGTGGCAGGTGGACCCTGATCGTTCTTAGCGGGCTTGTCGCTGTCATCGATGCGCGATGCCACGACGTATGCCTGCCGACCGGCGCCGACTTCCTCGACGATGCGCTGCCAGGCACGCTCCACCCACGCCGGCTTCTCCCTGACGAAGATCGTGTTGGTGGTGATGGGCTGCCGTCCGCGCGGAAGTTCCCGCAGTGTCGACGTCTCGAGGTCGCCATAGACCGTGAGAGCGACCGTGCGCGGAATCGGCGTCGCCGTCATCACCAGCAGGTGCGGTGTCAGTCCATCAGGGGCCTTGGCGCGCAACTGGTCTCGCTGCTCTACACCGAATCGGTGCTGTTCGTCGACGACCACCATGCCGAGGCGGTTGAATTCCACCGCCTCCTGCAGCAGCGCGTGTGTGCCGATGACGATGCCGGCCTCTCCGCTCGCGACTTCGTCGCGCACCTCCCGTTTCTGTTGCGGCGACATCGAGCCGGTCAGCAGCGCGACGCGCGTCGCGCGGTCCGCACCGCCCAACTGGCCCGCCATCGCCAGTGGCCCGAGGACATCTCGGATCGACCGGGCATGTTGGGCAGCAAGGACTTCCGTCGGTGCCAGCAGCGCGCACTGGTATCCGGCGTCGACCATCTGCAACATGGCCAGCACGGAGACGATGGTCTTGCCCGAGCCCACCTCACCCTGCAGCATGCGGTTCATGGGCCTGCTGGCCGACAGTTCGGCCGACACCACCTCGAGCACTTCCTTTTGACCATCGGTCAATTCGAACGGCAACTGCTCGCGCATCGCCGTCAGCAAGCCGCCGTTCTCGGGAGGGGCGACGGGGCCGGACTCACTCAGTTCGCCGTAACGCCGTCCCACCAGTGCCCATTGCAGCCCGACGGCCTCATCGAACGTGAGCCGAGCCTGGGCGCGCTCGCGTTCGGCCGTGTTCTCGGCGAGGTGGATCGCCCGCAGCGCCGCATCCTCGGTTATCAGATTGCGCTGCTGCAGAATCGATTTCGGGAGCGGATCCTCGACCGGGTCGAGCAGGTCGAGCACCTGACGCACGCACGCGTAGATCTCCCAGGTCTGCACCTTCTTGTTGGCGGGGTAAATCGGGAAGAATTCGCGCTCGAATGCCGACAGCAGCTCGTCGCCGATGGCCCCCGAAGCGTCGGCGATTGTCCGCAATGACTTGGTCCCGATGTTTTTACCGGTGGGCGACTCGAGAACGTAGAACGCCGGATGAGTCAGCTGAAGCGTCCCTTTGAAGTACCCGACCTCGCCGGAGAGCATCAGGCGCGTGTCCTTCACCAGTTGCTTCTTGAGGTATTTGGCGTTGAAGAACGTCGCGGTCACCTTCGGCCGCCGATCACCCAGCGTTACTACGAGATACTCCCGCTTGGGTTGTCGGTTCGTCCATTTCGGCTCGGCCTTGGTTATGACGTCGACGAACGTGACGTGTTCGCCGTCTTCGAGTTCCTCGCCCTCGCCGAGCACCGTCATCCCGTCGCTGTACTTGCGCGGGTAGTGGCGCAGCAGATCATTGACGGTGCGCATACCGAAGTGCTCCTCCAGCGGCCCCGCCGACTTCTTGCCGATGACATAGTCGAGCCGATCGGTCAGCAGGGCCACGACTACTCCACCCCGATCAGCAATGCGTCGCCGCGGTGGCCGGTGTGATAGGTCACCAACTCGGCACCGAGATGCTCGGAGTGGACATGCCGCTGCAGCGCCTCACCGACACTGTCGTCGACGCCGGCACCCGTCAGCACCGTCACGAGTTCACCGCCCGCGGCCAGCAGCAGGTCGATCAGTCCGGCGGCGGCCGAGCTGATGTCGTCGCCGACGATCAGCACCTCGTCGCCCGCGATCGCCAGCCCGTCGCCCGGTTTGCAGGTGCCCGCCCACGTCAGCGCCTCCTCGGTGGCCACGCGCACCGAGCCGTGCCGGGCGCCGGCCGCAGCGCGGGCCATGGTGTAACCGTCGTCGACGGCCTGCCGCTCCGCGTCGTGCACGGCCAGCGCGGCCAGGCCCTGCACCATGGAGCCGGCGGGCACAGGGCTGACGTCGATGCCCCAGCCGATCGCCGCCGTGCACCCCGCGACGAGTTCCTCGGCGGCGACGTAGCCGTTGGGCAACACCATGATCTGCGCGGCGCCGGTGTTGACGAGTGCGTGCAGCAGTTGCTTGGCGCTCACGGGCGCGTCGGCCTCGGGCCGCAACACGTGCGCACCCTCGCCCGCGAACAGCTCCGCAGCGCCGTCGCCGTCGACCACGGCAAGGACCGCGCGTTCGTGGGTCCACCCGCCTGCAGGCCTGCCACCGGGGCCCGCCGACAGCGAGGTGATCTGGATCCGGCTCGGCGTGCCGACCGGCAGTGCCGCCTCGACGGCAGCACCAGCATCGTCGGCGTGGACGTGCACCGAGTAGTGGCCCGTACCGTCCGCCGCGGCCGCGATGGCCACCGATTCACCCAACTGGTCCAACCGCTCGCGCAGCGTCTCGACCCCGCCCGCGTCGCATCCGCTCAGCAGGTACATGACCTCGAACTGCGGCGCGGCGACTGCGGCCGTGACGACATCGGTTGGCGATGGCGACGGCAGATACTCGTGCCGGTGCGGCGCACGCCCTGTCAATGTCGTGCTCATCGCGTCGAGCAGTACCAGCAGGCCACGGCCGCCGGCGTCCACCACGCCGGCCTCGGCGAGCACGTCGAGCTGCCCGGTTGTCTTGTCCAGCGCGACGGCGGCAGCATCGGCGGCCGCGGAGACCACCTCGGCGAGGGTGGCACCGTCGGCGCCCGCATGCTCGGCGGCGCCCGCAGCGTTCTGCAGCACCGAGACGATGGTGCCGGGCACCGGCTCGCCCATCGACGCGACGACCAACCCGATGGCGTGCCGCAGGGCCGCCGCGAAAACGGGGCCGTTGATATCCGCGAGCGCTCCGCCGCGGTCTGCGGCGCCGGACGAGACCACGTCGGCCAGGCCGCGCAGGATCTGCGACAGGATGACACCGGAGTTGCCTCTAGCGCCGTGCAACGCGCCTGCTGCGAGCGCGGCGGCGACCTCGGTGACGTCGTCGCTGTCGGAGTCCGCGTCGGCCTGCGCCCACGCCGAACGCATCGTGAACAGCATGTTTGTCCCGGTGTCGGCGTCCGCCACCGGGAACACGTTGAGCCGATTGATCTCGTCGGTGTGCGAAATGAGGTCGCCGACGGCCATGTGTGCCCAGTCCCGTAGCGCGGAGGCGTCGAGCCGCCGAGCCGACATCAAAACCTCCATCAAATGTGGCGCTCAGCGCCACGCCATCACTGACTGCCGCCGTGGGCGCCAGCCTAGCCACACACGCTGACAGGGCTCGGCACAACGTTCGCGCCGGTGGATGCGTTTTTGGTGATCCTTGCTGCGGCCGGTATCCTGGTCAGGTTGTCGGGTCGACCCGTCGCCGGTATTAGGCGAAACGAAACCCAGACCCCCAAGTACCGATTCGAGGAGTTCTACATATGGCTGCCGTCTGCGAGATCTGCGGGAAGGGCCCCGGCTTCGGCAAGTCGGTTTCGCACTCCCATCGCCGGACCAGCCGTCGGTGGGATCCCAACATCCAGACCGTTCGCGCCGTGACCCACGCCGGCGGGAACAAGAAGCGCATCAACGTGTGCACCTCCTGCATCAAGGCAGGCAAGGTCTCACGCGGCTAGCCGCGTTTAGCGTCGGTCAAAGCGCGAGCAGACACAAAGGTCTGGTTTTTGCGGCGTGTCGGGTGTTTTTGCGTCTGCTCGCCCGGCGCTAGGGCAGGCGCCAGTCGACCGGGTCTGCGCCCATCTTCTCCAGCAGCTCGTTGGCCCGGCTGAACGGTCGCGAACCGAAGAAACCACGCGACGCCGACAGCGGCGAAGGATGTGGCGATTCGATCGCCACGCAGTCGGCGCCATCGAGCATGGGTTTGAGCGTGGAGGCGTCCCGGCCCCACAGCACCGCCACGAGCGGCTGCTCCCGGGCCACGAGCGCACGGATCGCGCATTCTGTGACCGCTTCCCAGCCCTTACCCCGGTGTGACGCCGGATTGCCTGGCCGGACGGTGAGCACCCTGTTCAGCAGCATCACACCGCGTTCGGACCACGGCGTCAGATCGCCGGTGGCCGGCGGCGGGTAGCCCAGATCCTTGCCGTATTCGGAGAAGATGTTCTCCAGGCTGCGGGGCAACGGCCGGACGTCGGCGGCCACCGAGAAGCTCAAGCCCACCGCGTGACCCGGCGTCGGGTAGGGATCCTGCCCGACGATGAGCACCCGCACCTGGTCGAAGGGGAAGGTGAAGGCGCGCAACACATTCGCCCCGGCAGGCAGGTAGCGGTGCCCCGCCGCGATCTCGGCGCGGAGGAACTCCCCCATCTGGGCGACCTGTGGACCGACGGGTGCCAATGCCGCGGCCCAACCGGCTTCGACGAGTTCATTCAGTGGGCGTGCGGTCACGGAAATTCAACCTAGCGGGCGGGGCCGGTCAGAACGACTGCCAACCCGGATTTCCGTGCCACGTGTCGCCGTCGACCAGTACCCGACCCGGACCGTCGACCACGCGGCCGATCACCCGCCAACCGGCCGGCGGCGGTGCACGGAACGTCGCGACGAGGGCGTGGTCCTCGCCACCTCCGAGTACCCATGCCCACGCGTCGGCCGCGACCGCGGAGGCCGCGCCCGAAACGGCATCACGGTCCCCGGAGAGCGCGGCCGTCGACAGGTCGATACCGACATTTGATGCCGTAGCCACATGGCCGAGGTCGGCGATCAACCCGTCGGAGACATCCGTCATCGCGGTGGCTCCGGCGTCGGCCGCGATCCGGCCCTGGCCGTAAGGGGGTTCGGGCACCAGATGCCGTCGGCGCAGCGCATCGAATTGGTGAATATTGCTGTGCCACAATGCATATCCTGCAGCAGAACGGCCGAGCTCGCCCGCCACCGCAACGGTGTCGCCGGGCCTCGCGCCGCTGCGGCGCACCGGCTCGCGTCCGCCCAGATCGCCGAGCACCGTCACCGAGATCACCCACTGCGGGGCGCTGACCAGATCGCCGCCGACGATGCCGGCTCCGAGTAGCCGAGCCTCGTGCCACATACCGTCCGCCAACTCGAGCGCCTGCGAGGTCGCCGTGTCCGCGGGCGCGCCGAATGCGACGACGAACGCGGTGGCCTGCGCACCCATCGCCTCGATATCCGCGGCGTTCTGCGCGATGGCCTTGCGGCCGACATCGTGCGGTGTGGACCAGTCCAGCCGGAAGTGCCGTCCCGCTACCAGCATGTCGGTGGACACCACCGTCCTGCCGTCAGCGGCGACGACCACCGCGGCGTCATCGCCGGGCCCAAGCGCGACGGTCACCGGCTGGTCGCGGCCCGTTACCAGGCGGTCGATCACGGCGAACTCTCCAACCCCGGCCAGGGTCTCGGCCGGCTCGTCGGTTGCCATGCCGCCCCTTTCGTGGCCTGAACACCGGCCGCACCTGCGGTACGTTTGGTGCCTGCGGCCAGGAGTCTATGCAGCGAGGTGGAGGGGATAACGGGTGGTGGAGGCTTTCATGCTGATACAGACTGAGGTGGGCCGCGCCGAGGTCGTCGCCAAACAGCTCGCCGCCTTGCCCGGCGTGTTGTCGTCGGAGTACGTCACCGGCCCCTACGACGTGGTCGTTCGGATCAGTGCGGACAGCCTGGCCGACCTGCAGGCCAACGTCGTCCCGAGCGTGCAGCAGGTCACCGGTATCACCCGCACCCTGACCTGCCCGATCGCCAACGGAGTGCGCCCCTAGGATTTGGGGCCGTGGATGCCGAGACCCGCGACGGCCCCCCGCGGGCGTTGCTGATCGCGGCAGTGGTCGTGGCGGCAGGGGCCATCATCGGTGTTCTCGTCGTCGCCGCGCTTCGGCAGTCCCCGCCGGGACAACAAGCCGTTGCGATCGCGTCAGTGCCCGCACCGAAGGCCGACAGCGCCGAATGCCGCGCACTCCTCGGCGCCGTCCCGAACCAGCTGGGTGACTATCACCGCGCCCCGGCGGCCGAGCCCGCACCGCCAGGTGCGGCGGCCTGGACGGCGGCCGGCGAGCCGGTCATCATGCGGTGTGGCCTGGACCGGCCTGCGGAGTTCGTCGTTGGCTCCCCGATCCAGGTCGTCGACGCGGTGCAGTGGTTCGAGCTGGCCGACCAGGGCCGCAGCACCTGGTTCGCGGTCGACCGGCCGGTCTATATCGCGTTGACGCTGCCGCAGGGATCCGGGCCGACGCCGATTCAGGAGATCTCGGACGTCATCGCGAAGTCGTTGCCCGCCAAGGCGATTGACCCCGCCCCGCCGCGCTAGACCCGACCGGCGTCGGCGTGCGCTCACTGAGTCGCGATTTGCGACCTTGGTAGGAGGCCGATGTCGACCACGGCATGATGTGGCAAGGGCGGCATCCTCGATGAACGCTTCGCGGTGTGCGTGATGAGGGCGCGGCTTCGGTGGCGATTGACGACGTGTGACGCGCATGGCGTCGGTGACGACGTGAGCCAGTTCGGTCAGCCAGCGTCGAATGTTGGTGTCCGGTACCGGCGTAGCGATTGCCCATGTCATGATTTGACGCTAGGAAATCGGCGACCCGGTGCGCATCGTGCCGGAGTCCGGACTTTCACCTCCTACGGTGGTAGGAGGCGATGCCACCTACAGCAGGATGTTCAGCGCAGGCCAGTCCCGCGCTTCAGCGCCGTCTCGACCATGGTGGCCAGCAGCGTCGGGTAATCCACGCCGCTGGCCGCCCACATCCGTGGGTACATCGAGATCGTGGTGAAGCCTGGCATGGTGTTGATTTCGTTGACCACCGGCCCGTCCTCCGTGAGGAAGAAGTCGACGCGGGCCAGACCCTGGCCGTCGACCGCGTTGAAGGCCCGAATGGCCAACTGCCGCACCGCATCCGCGACGTCGTCATCGATCTTGGCGGGCACGTCGAGCTCAGCGGCGTCGTCTAGATACTTGGTCTCGAAGTCGTAGAACGCGTCCTCGCGGCCCCGCACTCCAGCGACCCGGATCTCGCCGACCGTGCTGGCCTCGACCCGTCCGTCGGGGAATTCCAAGACGCCACACTCTAATTCGCGCCCCGGTATCGCGGCTTCGACGATCACCTTCGGGTCATGCCTGCGGGCCAAGTCGATTGCCGCGGGCAGCTGGTCCCATGCGTTGACCCGGCTGACACCGATGGACGAGCCACCGCGAGCGGGTTTGACGAACACCGGGAGTCCCAGCCGCTCGCGATCCTCGAGTTCGACGGTGTCCTGCCGCGGCCGCAGCACGACGTGGTCGCCGATCGGCAGACCCTCGACAGCGAGCAGCTTCTTGGTGAACTCTTTGTCCATCCCCGCCGCGCTGGCCAGCACACCGGCGCCGACGTACGGCACCCCAGCGAGCTCGAGCAGTCCCTGGATGGTGCCGTCCTCGCCGTACGGCCCGTGCAGGACGGGGAACACCACGTCCACCGCGGCGAGCACCTCGCCGCCCTGGCCCAGGGACAGCAGTTGACCACCGCGGACCGGGTCGGCGGGCAGCGCCAGTTCGGCACCCGATTCCCCGCTGACCTCCGGCAGCCTGCCATCGGTGATAGCCAGGGTCTCCGGGCGGCCGTCGGTCAACACCCACGATCCGCCGGGTGTGATGCCGACGGCGACCACCTCGAACCGCTCCGGGTCGAGATTGCGCAGGATGCTACCAGCGGAAACGCACGAAATCGCGTGCTCGGAGCTGCGCCCGCCGTAAACGACAGCGACGCGGATGCGCCCGCTCGGGCCGGGCTGGTGGGCAGTCACAACCTAGAGAGGCTACCGGCCGGCTGGAAAGTCGTCTGACGCAGCGCTCTGACCTGCAGTATCCTTCCGGCAAACCAGGGGGATGGACGATGCAGACGAAGAAGAGTCGTTATCGGTGGGCGACGCTCACGCTGCTGATAGTGCTCATAACCGCGGCCGCGGTCTGGTGTGGGCGCGACAGAGCCGACTGGCAAGAGGCCACTAGCGCAACCGGCGACTACGTCATCGAATTTCCTGGACAGCCCTCCACGGAGACGATGCAAATACCCGACAGCGCCCTCTCGACGCAGCTCACCGACCTGGAGGCCGACAGCGGCTACTACGCCCTCGCCGAGACCGCCCTGATCGGAATCACCCCGAATCCCCTCGACGTCGTCGTCGACAGCTCCATCGAAAATGCGCGGGCAAAGATGGAGTCGAGACATAGCAGTCCCGTAGCCGCCAGGGAGATTTCGCGGACCACGGGCGATTTCAAGGGGGTCGAGACGCGGAAGTTCCGCGTAAAGCTGGTCGGCCGCGGTGGCGCCGACTGGGCGGCGTTGACTGGTCTGCTCTTCTACCGCAACGACGTGATCGTAAGCGCCTTCGTGGTTACCGACGCCAACATCGAACCGTCGTTGGCAGAACGCTTCCTGTCCTCCCTCAAGAGCAAGCCGGAGCCGGATCTCCGGGCGCTACGCCAGCGCCTCCTCGAAATCGGCGATTAGATCGTCGGTGTCCTCGATGCCCAGCGAGATGCGGGCGAAGCCGGCGCTGACCGGATCGCCCCAGCGGGCGCGCCGATCCAGAGACGTGTGGATCCCGCCGAAGCTCGTCGATGCGATCACCAGCGCACTGCGCTCCACCAGCGCGTGCACCGCGGCGGCGTCCTCGAGTTCCACCGCGACGAGGCCGCCGTAGCGCTTCATCTGCAGTGTGGCGATCTGATGCGACGGGTCATCGGGCAGACCCGGGTAGCGCACCGACTTGACGGCAGGATGCGCGCGCAGCATCACGGCGAGCGCCTGAGCGTTCTGGCACTGCCGTTCGAAGCGCAGGCCCGCGCTGCCGAGGCTGCGGAGCACCAGCCATGCCTCGAATGCGCCGAGGATCGGCCCTGTCAGCAGTCGATCGCGTTCGAGCGCCTGCATCAGTTCGGGTTGGCTGCCCGCGACGTAGCCGGCGAGCAGATCGCTGTGCCCCGACAGCGCTTTCGTCGCGCTGGCGACCACCAGATCGGCACCCAACGACAACGGCTGTTGGCCAAGGGGTGTCGCGGTGGTGTTGTCGACGATCAGGGTGGCGCCGCGGCCGCGGCAGTCCATCGCCAGATGGTGTAGATCGACGACGTCCAGCCCTGGATTGGCGGGCGTTTCAGCCAGCACCACATCGGCGTCCGCCGAGGCCTCGCACATCTCGGCGCTTCGCGCTTCGACGACAGTGACGCCGTGCGGCGAAAGATATTCAGCCGCATAGCGCCGCACCTGGTAATAGCCATCGGCGGGCACCACCAGCTTGGTGCCGGGCTTGGCGAGCACACGCAGTGCCGACGTGATCGCCGCCATGCCGGAACCGAACGTCAATGCCGTCGCAGCACCCTCCAGTTCGGCCAGCGCCGATTCCAGTTGGCGCCACGTTGGATTGGAGCTGCGTCCGTAGCTGTCCAGTGATTCGGTCTCGTCGGGTGAGAGATGATACGTCGATGCCGGAACGGGTGGCGGCGCCACCGGTCTTCCCGGAATTGCTTCCGAGCCAACGGCTTTGACGCTGCGGGTGGAGTCGCCGTACTTGCCGTTCATCCGTCTACTCCGGCTTCGTGCTGCGCCCGAGTAGCAGCGCGACCGCCTCGTTGACCGATAAGCCCTTGTGGCAGACGCGGTGTACCGCGTCGGTGAGCGGCATCTCGACGTCGTAGCTTGCCGCAAGCGCGAGCACCGACTCACACGATGTGACGCCCTCTGCGATGTGACCGCCCGCCGCGCGCAGCGCCGACTCCGTGGTGCCGCCCCTGCCGAGCCGCTCGCCGAACGAGCGGTTGCGCGAGTGCGGCGATGTGCACGTTGCCACCAGATCACCCACGCCGGCAAGCCCCGCCAAGGTTGCGGGTTTGGCGCCCAACGCGATTCCCAACCGCATGATCTCCGCAAGGCCGCGAGTGATGATGGCGGCGGCGGTGTTCTCCCCCAGCCCGACACCGGCGGCCATCCCGCACGCCAATGCGATGACGTTCTTGCAGGCACCGCCGACCTCGGCGCCGATGACGTCGGCATTGGTGTACGGACGGAAGTACCCGGTCGCCAGCGCGCGCTGCAGGGCCACTGCCCTGCCTGAGTCGCTGCAGGCAACCACCGTGGCGGCCGGCTGCTCGTCGGCGATCTCGCTGGCGAGGTTCGGGCCGGTGACCACGGCAACACGCGACGGGTCAGCGCCGGTCACCTGGACCACGACCTGGCTCATCCGCATCAATGTGTCCAGTTCGATGCCCTTGGCCACGCTGACCAGCGTGACGTCGTCGCCGATCAGGTGCTTCCACTGCTCGAGGTTGGCGCGCATCGTCTGCGACGGCACCGCGAGCAGCACCGTGCACGCACCGGACAGCGCTTCGGCGGGGTCGCCGGTCGCGCGGATCGACTTGGGCAGGTCGACGTCGTCCAGGTAGCCCGTGTTCCGGCGGGTGTCGTTGATTTCGTCGGCGACTTCGTGATGACGGGCCCACAGCGTGACGTTGTTACCCGCATCAGCCAAGACCTTCGCCAGTGCCGTCCCCCACGCACCGGCCCCCATCACCGCCGCCTCAACCACGGCTTCAGATTAGCGTGGTCGGGGGTGCTGGCAGGATGGCGCACATGAGCGGCACCAGGACAGGCGACGCCGCGGATGTGGGGCTGGTGATCGCCGTGAAGCGGCTCACCGCCGCCAAGACCAGGCTGGCACCGGTTTTCTCGGCCGCCACCCGGGAAAGCGTGGTGCTGGCAATGCTCATCGACACCATCACCGCCGCGTCGGCCGTTTCCGCCCTGCATTCGGTCACCGTCGTCACCCCCGATGAGGTTGCCGCCGACGCCACCCGGCGACTGGGTGCCCGGGTGCTGATCGATCCGACCCCGGAGGGGCACCGCAATCCGCTGAACAACGCGATCGCCGCCGCCGAAGCCACAATCCGCGTGGAGACACCGAATGTCGTTGCACTGCAAGGCGATTTGCCGGCGCTGCAACCGCAGGAGCTTGCCGAGGCGATCACAGCGGCCCGGGCTTACCCGCGCAGCTTCGTTGGCGACCGGCACGGCACGGGGACGTCGGCGTTGTTTGCTTTCGGCGTCGGACTCGATCCGCATTTCGGACCTGATTCGGCTCAGCGCCATCGACATTCAGGGGCCATCGAACTCACTGGCGCGTGGCCGGGGCTGCGTTGCGACATAGATACGCCCGACGACTTGCTGGTCGCCCGCCGCCTCGGTGTCGGTGCGGCAACAACGCAGGCCATCGGCCGTCCGAGGTGAACCGCGCCCGATCGGTTGGCGCACCGCAGTAGCCGCGCGGCTGGTCGATAGGGGATCATCGGAAACATGACCGAAGCCGAAGCCCAGATCCGACCCGACGGCGCGGACTTGGTCGGTTCGGCGCCAGAGGCACCGCCCGCTGCGACATCACCTGCTGTCGACAACGCGCTACCCGAGGATCGCTATCTCAACCGCGAGCTGAGCTGGCTGGATTTCAACGCACGTGTACTCGCCCTCGCCGCCGACACATCATTGCCTCTACTCGAACGAGCCAAGTTCTTGGCGATCTTCGCGTCGAACCTCGACGAGTTCTACATGGTGCGCGTCGCCGGCCTGAAGCGCCGCGACGAGATGGGCCTGTCGGTGCGCTCGGCCGACGGTCTGTCGCCGCGCGAACAGCTGCGCCGCATCAACGAGCGCACCCAGCAGATCGCCGACAGGCATGCACATGTGTTCCTCGACTCCGTACGTCCGGCGCTCGCCGAAGAAGGCATTGTCATTGTCACGTGGGCCGAACTCGACGACGATGAGCGCTCACGGCTGTCGACGTACTTCCACGAGCAGGTGTTCCCTGTGCTGACACCGCTAGCGGTCGACCCGGCGCACCCGTTCCCTTTCGTCAGCGGGCTCAGCCTGAACCTGGCGATCACCGTCAAGCACCCCGACGACGGCGGCCAGCACTTCGCACGCGTCAAGGTGCCCGACAACGTCGATCGCTTCGTCGAACTCGCGCGCCGCGAAGGCAGCTCGGATGTCGTGCGGTTCCTTCCGATGGAAGAGCTGATCGCCGCGTTCCTGTCCGTGCTCTTCCCGGGCTTGGAAGTGGTCGAGCATCACGCGTTCCGCATCACCCGCAACGCGGATTTCGAGGTCGAAGAGGACCGCGACGAGGATCTGCTGCAGGCGCTCGAGCGAGAGCTGGCGCGGCGCCGCTTCGGCTCGCCGGTGCGGCTCGAAGTGTCCGACGACATGACCGAGAGCATGCTCGAGTTGCTGTTGCGCGAACTCGATGTTTATCCCGGCGATCTGATCGAAGTGCCAGGGCTGCTCGATCTCTCGTCGCTGTGGCAGATATATGGAGTCGACCGCCCAGCGCTCAAGGATCCGCCGTTCGTGCCCGCAACGCCGCCTGCGTTCGGGGAACGCGAAACACCCAAGAGCATCTTTTCCACGTTGCGCGACGGCGATGTGCTCGTCCACCATCCTTATGATTCGTTCTCCACGACGGTGCAACGATTCATCGAGCAGGCCGCTGCCGATCCCAACGTGCTGGCGATCAAGCAGACGCTCTACCGCACTTCCGGTGATTCCCCGATCGTCAACGCGCTCATCGATGCCGCTGAAGCCGGCAAGCAGGTGGTCGCGCTCGTCGAGATCAAGGCGCGCTTCGATGAGCAGGCCAATATCAAGTGGGCCCGCGCACTGGAGCAAGCAGGCGTGCACGTCGTCTACGGGCTCATCGGACTCAAGACGCACTGCAAGACGTGTCTGGTGGTGCGCCGCGAAGGCTCGACGATCCGGCGCTACTGCCACATCGGCACTGGCAACTACAATCCGAAAACCGCGCGGCTGTATGAAGATGTCGGCCTGCTGACCGCCGCGCCGGACATCGGTGCCGACCTCACCGACCTGTTCAACTCGTTGACCGGCTACTCCCGCAAGGAGTCCTACCGCAACCTGTTGGTGGCGCCGTACGGCGTGCGCAGGGGCATCATCGAACGCATCGAGCGCGAGATCGCGGCCACTCGCGACGGCGCCGAGGGCCGGATCCGGCTGAAGGCCAACGCATTGGTCGACGAGCAGGTGATCGACGCGCTATACCGGGCGTCGCAATCCGGCGTGCGGGTCGAGGTGGTGGTCCGCGGTATCTGTGCGCTGAAGCCGCGTGCGGCCGGATACTCCGACAACATCGTCGTGCGCTCGATTCTCGGCCGGTTCCTCGAGCACTCGCGCATTATTCATTTCCACGCCATCGACGAGTTCTGGATCGGCAGCGCCGACATGATGCATCGTAATCTCGACCGACGGGTCGAGGTGATGGCGCAAGTGAAGGATCCGAGGCTGACCGCACAACTGAACGACATGTTCGACTCCGCGATGGATCCCGCGACCCGGTGCTGGGAGTTGGGCGCCGACGGCCACTGGACCGCGTCGCCACAGGAGGGGCACACCGTACGCGACCATCAGGTGTCGATGATGGAACGCCACCGACAACCGTGACGCGTGGCGTGGCCATCGACGGGCCCGGATGACCTGCAGGAGTTGAGGTGGCCAAGGACCTTCCGCTAGATGCGGTCCCGATGAGCAATGCCGTTCTCGCGGCGGGCGCGGTGATGTGGCGGCACAGCGACGACCTGTCGGCGCCGGAAGTCGCGGTCATCCACCGTCCCCGCTATGACGATTGGTC
The DNA here is from genome assembly GCA_963698965.1 of uncultured Actinomycetota bacterium. Taxonomy (GTDB): domain Bacteria; phylum Actinomycetota; class Actinomycetes; order Mycobacteriales; family Mycobacteriaceae; genus Mycobacterium. The sequence continues at coordinate 104,696 of CAVOSY010000029.1, read as the reverse complement.
ACTACCCAAGGGCAAAGTCGACCCCGGCGAAACCGAACCCGTCACCGCCGTGCGGGAGGTACACGAGGAAACCGGCTACTCGGCGATCCTCGGCAGACGACTCGCCGCGGTGAGTTATCCCGTCGACCAGAGCGTCAAGAAGGTGCGGTACTGGGCGGCACGCAGAGTCGACGGCGAGTTCAATCCGAATGGCGAGGTCGACGAGCTCAAGTGGCTGCCCGTCGCAGAGGCGTTGAAGCAACTGGAGTATCCGCACGATCGAAAAGTGTTGCGCCGCTTCGCTAAACAACCCATAGAGACCAAGACGTTGATGATCGTTCGACATGGTACGGCGGGCAGCAAGTCGCGGTATAAGGGCGATGATCGAAAGCGGCCACTGGACAAGCACGGCCGTGCTCAGGCCGAGTCGCTCGTCGGAGTGCTGTTCGCGTTCGGCGGCGATGTGCTCTACGCGGCCGACCGATTGCGCTGCCATCAGACGCTCGAACCGCTGGCCGAAGAACTTGGCACCACCATCCACGATGAGCCACTGCTCACCGAGGAGGCGTACCCCGAGAACCGCAAAGCCGCCCGGCACCGCATCCTCGAAATCGCCGCCGCAGGAGGCACGCCCGTGATCTGCACACAGGGCAAGGTGATTCCCGATCTGATCGCGTGGTGGTGCGAGCGCGATGGCGTGCGCCCCGACAAGTCGCGGAACCGCAAGGGCAGCGTGTGGGTGATGTCGTTGGCCGACGAGCGCTTGATCGCCGCCGACCACATCGGCAGCCCGTTGGCCGCCAAAAAATAGCGGGATGAATCTAAACTCGCGCAGCACGATGGCTGCGGGCGCAAAGTCCGAAGCGGCCTAGCCGAACTCACGACACAAAGACACGCCGCGGGTCGCGGTGACCCACGGCGTGCCTGATGTGGAACTTACCGACGGCCGCGCTTGGCCGGAGCCTTGCGCGCCGGAGCCTTCTTTGCAGCAGCTGCCTTCTTGGCCGGAGCCTTCTTTGCAGCAGCCTTCTTGACGGCGGTCCGCTTGACGGCCTTCTTGACGGCAGCCTGCTTCACTGCCTTCTTCGCTGCGGTCCGCTTGACGGCCTTCTTGACGGCAGCCTGCTTCACTGCCTTCTTGACGGCGGTCCGCTTGACGGCCTTCTTGACGGCAGCCTGCTTCACTGCCTTCTTCACTGCAGTCCGCTTGACTGCCTTCTTGACGGCAGCCTTCCTGACTGCCTTCCGGGCGGCGGTACCTGCCGTTACGCCACGTTTCACTGCTGGTCCTTCCGCCGGGAGCTTTTGTGCGCCAGAGACAACCGCTTTGAATTGAGCGCCGGGCCGAAACGCCGGCACGGAGGTGGGCTTTACTTTCACCGTCTCGCCGGTGCGCGGATTGCGCGCGACACGGGCGGCGCGACGGCGCTGCTCGAAAACGCCGAATCCAGTAATGGTGACGCTGTCACCCTTGTGAACCGCGCGCACGATGGTGTCGACTACGTTCTCCACCGCCGCGGTTGCTTGCCGACGATCCGAGCCCATTTTGTCCGTGAGTACGTCGATGAGCTCCGCTTTGTTCATGCAAAACCTCCGAAACCAGTGGCCCTCTTTGGACCGACTAGAGGACACGGTAAACCCATTGCCCACTGATTTCCAAGAGCCACGCGCAATTTCAGGCGAAGCTAGCGAACTTTCTTGCCCCCCTTGGCCTCCTGCCGAGGGCCCCGAGAACCGGGTTGAAGGGCGGCGATTTCGGCTCGCCGGGCCCTTTCATCACGCCGGCAGAGTGCGCGGTTTCCATTGCGGCCGACCCGCCTCGTAGGACTCGATTTCATCGAGTTTCCGCAGCGTAAGGCCTATATCGTCGAGTCCCTCGAGCAGCCGCCAGGCGGTGTAATCGTCAATCGTGAACGGCACCATAACCGTTCCCGCGACGACATTCCGATCTTGAAGATTCACAGTGATTTCCGTCCCCGGATGCTCCTCAATGAGCTTCCACAGGAGTTCCACATCATCTTGCGCGACTTCGGCCGCCAAGAGCCCCGCCTTGCCCGCGTTGCCCCGAAAAATATCGGCGAATCGAGACGAGATAACGACCCTGAAGCCGAAGTCCATCAGCGCCCAGACGGCATGTTCGCGCGACGAACCGGTGCCGAAATCGGGCCCGGCGACCAATACCGAGCCCTTGTCGAAGGGGGGCAGATTCAGAATGAACGATGGGTCGGTCCGCCATGCCGCGAATAGGCCATCCTCGAAACCCGTTCGGGTGACCCGCTTCAAATAGACAGCCGGAATGATTTGGTCGGTGTCGACATTCGACCGGCGCAACGGAACGCCGATGCCCGTGTGAGTGCGGAAAGCTTCCATGACGGTGTCCTCTCAGTCAGTCATTCAGGTCGGCAGGAGATGCCAACGTGCCCCGCACAGCGGTGGCCGCGGCGACTGCAGGCGACACCAGATGGGTGCGGCCGCCCTTGCCTTGCCTGCCCTCGAAGTTGCGGTTGGACGTCGACGCGCATCGCTCGCCGGGCGACAACTGGTCCGGATTCATGCCGAGACACATCGAACAGCCGGCCTGCCGCCACTGCGCGCCGGCCGCGGTGAAGATCTCGCCGAGGCCTTCGGATTCGGCCTGCGCGCGCACGCGCATCGAGCCCGGCACGATCAGCATCCGCACGCCGTCGGCGACCTTGCGACCGCGCAGCACCTCGGCGACGACACGCAGGTCTTCGATCCGGCCGTTCGTGCACGACCCGACGAACACCGCGTCCACCGCGATATCACGCATCGCCGTACCGGGCCGAAGGTCCATGTACGCCAACGCTTTTTCGGCCGACTGCCGCGCGGCGTCGTCGAACATCAGCTCTGGATCGGGGACCGAATCCAACAGCGGAACACCCTGTCCGGGATTGGTCCCCCAGGTGACAAAGGGGCTCAGCGTCGAGGCGTCGAGATACACCTCGGTGTCGAATTCGGCGCCTTCGTCAGTCCGCAGTTGAGTCCACGCGGCGACCGCCGCATCCCAGTCCGCGCCCTTCGGCGCGTGCGGGCGCCCACGCAGAAATTCGAACGTGGTTTCGTCAGGCGCCACCATTCCGGCGCGGGCCCCGGCCTCGATGCTCATATTGCAAACCGTCATCCGGCCCTCCATCGACAGCGATTCGATGGCGCTGCCGCGGTATTCGATGACATAGCCCTGTCCCCCACCGGTGCCGATTTTCGCGATCACCGCGAGGATGATGTCCTTGGCGCTGACACCGGGCGGCAGCTGGCCGTCCACATTGACCGCCATGGTCTTGAACGGGCGCAGAGGCAAAGTCTGCGTCGCGAGCACGTGCTCCACCTCCGACGTGCCGATGCCCATAGCGAGTGCGCCGAATGCGCCATGGGTTGACGTGTGACTGTCTCCACACACCACCGTCATGCCGGGCTGAGTCAGTCCCAATTGCGGCCCGATGATGTGCACGATGCCTTGCTCGACGTCGCCCATCGAGTGCAGCCGGATGCCGAACTCTTCGCAATTGCGGCGCAGCGTCTCGACCTGCGTCCGTGAAACCGGATCGGCGATCGGCTTGTCGATGTCGACCGTCGGCACGTTGTGATCTTCCGTGGCGATGGTGAGGTCGGGCCTGCGCACCGGCCGCCCGTTGAGCCGAAGACCGTCGAAGGCCTGTGGACTGGTCACCTCGTGCACGAGGTGTAGGTCGATGTAGATCAGGTCCGGCTCGCGCGCCGCGCCTTCGCCTGCGCCCTGGGCGACGACGTGGTCGGCCCACACCTTGTCTGCCATGGTGCGGGGCGTTTCGCCGCGGACGCGAGGAGCAGCATGTGCTTGAGTGGTCATATTTGACTATCTCACAATCTGGGAAGCTAGTATCTCCTTGTGAGACAGGATAGCGGCATCGGCGTGCTGGACAAAGCGGTGGGTGTGCTGCACGCGGTGGCCGACTCGCCGTGCGGGCTGGCCGAGCTGTGCGAGCGCACCGGCCTGCCGCGCGCTACCGCCCATCGGCTGGCCGCGGGCCTGGAAGTGCACCGGCTGCTGAGCCGAAACGGGGACGGTCGATGGCGACTCGGCCCCGCGCTGACAGAACTGGCCGGGCAGGTCAACGATCCGCTGCTGGCGGCGGGCGCGGTGGTGCTGCCGCGACTGCGCGAGATCACGGGAGAGAGCGTGCAGCTCTACCGCCGCGAGGGCACTTCGCGGATCTGCGTGGCCGCGCTCGAACCTCCTGCCGGGCTTCGCGATACGGTCCCGGTCGGCACACGGTTGCCGATGACGGCTGGGTCGGGCGCGAAGGTGCTGTTGGCTTACGCGGACGCCGCGACGCAGCAAGCCGTGCTGCCCGCGGCGATGTTCACCGATCGTGCCCTTGCCGAAGTTCGCAAGCGTGGCTGGGCACAAAGCGCCGCCGAGCGGGAGTCCGGTGTGGCGAGCGTCTCGGCGCCGGTGCGCGATGGTCGCGGTGCGGTGATCGCCGCCGTCTCGGTGTCCGGGCCGATCGACCGGATGGGACGCCGGCCTGGTGCCCGTTGGGCCGCCGACCTTTTGGCCGCGGCGGACGCACTCACCCGTCGACTCTGATCTGCTGCCGAGCTGGCCCACGCGCGAGCTGGGGAACGCAAAAAGCACCCAATTTCTTGACGAAATGGGTGCTTTGCGTCTGCTCGCGCAGAACGGTTGGTAGCCCCGATGGGATTCGAACCCACGCTACCGCCGTGAGAGGGCGGCGTCCTAGGCCGCTAGACGACGGGGCCAGAACCGAAGTGCCAGCATAGCGCACGCGACCATGCCGACCCTAATCCGCAACGGTGCCGATGCTCTTCGCAGCAGACGCTCATCGCAGGAGCTGGGGTACCAGGACTCGAACCTAGAATGGCTGAACCAGAATCAGCTGTGTTGCCAATTACACCATACCCCATTGGCTGCCTATAACCGCAGGTCACAGGCGATTTTCGGTCCGTTCAACCGGTGCGACGCCGCCGCCGCCTGTTGTGTCGGGCCGACGTGCAGACTACCAAAGATTTACGCCTGCCCTCTCACGCCTCCGCCGCGGCAGCGGCGGCAGCCGCGTGGTCCCGCCCCGCACGCAGCCGCTGCAGACTGCGGTCGCGGCCGAGCAGCTCCAGCGACTCGAACAACGGTGGACTGATCGACGCGCCGGTGGCGGCCACCCGGATCGGGCCGAACGCTTTCCGCGGCTTGAGTGCAAGGTTTTCCAACAGCGCGACCTTGAGCGCAATCTCGATCTTGGCCGAGGTCCACTCCGCGATGTCCTCGAGCGCGCCGATCGCAGCGTCGAGCACCGGGCCTGCATCGCCGCGCAGCTCCTTCGCGGCCGCCTTCTCGTCGAGAGTGAACTCGCTGTCGTTGAGGAACTTCAACAGGTCCCACGCATCGCCCAGCACGACGATGCGCGTCTGCACCAACCGGGCCGCCTCCGCGAATTGCCGTTGGTCGAGGCCGGTGTCGTGGCCGTGTGTGGCGAAGTACGCGCGTAGCCGTTCGGTGAAGACCTCTTCGCTCAGCATCCGGATGTGTTCGGCGTTGAGCGCGTCGGCCTTCTTCTGATCGAAGCGGGCGGGGTTCGAGTTGACGTCGACGACGTCGAAAGCGGCGACCATCTCCTGGAGGCTGAACACGTCACGGTCCTCGCCGATGCCCCAGCCGAGCAGGGCGAGGTAATTCAGCAGTCCCTCGGGGATGAAGCCGCGCTCGCGGTGCAGGAACAGATTCGACTGCGGATCACGCTTGGACAGCTTCTTGTTTCCGTCGCCGAGAACGCTTGGCAGATGCGCGAACTCGGGAACGCGCTCCGCGACGCCGATGCGGATCAACGCCTGATACAGCGCGATCTGGCGCGGTGTCGACGGCAAGATGTCCTCGCCGCGCAGCACATGGGTGATCTTCATCAGCGCGTCATCGACCGGATTGACCAGGGTGTACAACGGATCTCCGGTCGCTCGGGTCAATGCGTAGTCAGGCACCGTCCCTGCCGCGAAGGTGGTGTCGCCGCGCACCAAATCGTGCCAGGTGATGTCGGTGTCCGGCATCCGCAGCCGCACCACCGGCTTGCGCCCCTCGGCGACGAACACCGCACGCTGCTCATCGGTGAGGTCGCGGTCGAAGTTGTCGTAGCCGAGCTTGGGATTTCGGCCAGCGGCGACATGACGCGCCTCGACCTCTTCTGGTGTCGAGAACGCCTCATATGCTTCGCCCGCGTCCAGCAGCCGCTGCACGATGTCGCGGTAGATATCGCCGCGCTGGGATTGCCGGTACGGCGCATGTGGCCCACCGATGTCGGGGCCTTCGTCGTAGTCGAGCCCGAGCCAGCTCAGCGCATCCAACAGTGCCAGATAACTTTCCTCGCGGTCGCGTTCGGCGTCGGTGTCCTCCAGCCGGAACACGAACGTCCCACCGGTGTGCCGCGCGTAGGCCCAGTTGAACAACGCGGTGCGGATCAGGCCAACATGCGGCGTGCCTGTCGGCGACGGGCAGAACCGAACTCGGACGGTCTGTTCGCTCGTCATCACTTTCCTTTGCGGACAACAGGATTGCTCAGCGTCCCGATGCCCTCGATGGTAATGCTCACCGTGTCACCGTCCTCGATCGGACCGACACCCTCGGGTGTTCCTGTGAGGATCAGATCGCCGGGCAGCAGCGTCATCACCGCCGAGATCCACTCGATGATCGCACCAATGTCGTGAATCATCAGCGACGTGCGGCTGTGCTGTTTGATGTCGCCGTTGACCTCGGTGCGGATGTCGAGGTCGGCAGGGTCGACGTCGGTGACGATCCACGGGCCGACCGGGCAGAATGTGTCGTAGCCCTTGGCGCGGGTCCACTGGCCGTCCTTCTTCTGTTGATCGCGCGCGGTCACGTCGTTGCCGATCGTGTAGCCGAGGATGTTCTCCGCGGCGCGCGAGGCGGGAACGTCCTTGCAGGGTCGACCGATCACGGCGGCCAGTTCGCCTTCGAAGTGCACCGGGTCGGCGTCGGCAGGCATCTGGATCGGCACATTCGGCCCGATGATCGCGGTGTTGGGTTTCAGGAAGATCACCGGGTCGGGGAAATTTCCGCCGCCCATCTCCGCCACGTGGGCGGCGTAGTTCTTGCCGATGCAGACCACCTTGCTGGCCAGGATCGGCGCCAGCAGCCGCACATCGGCGAGCGGCCATTGACGCCCCGTGAAGTCGGGGGTACCGAAGGGGTGCTCGGCGATTTCCCTGGCGACAGCCTGTGCCGGGTCGTCGGTGGGACCTTCGATGCTGACGAAGGCGACTCCGTCGGGACTGGCGATTCGACCAAGGCGCATGGTGTGAGCCTAGTGCCATCGGTCGCGACGGACTCGCCCAGGTCCTATCGCTAGATGTCTCACTATTTGGAATAATGATTCAGCATTCTGAGATGCCTGTGCGACCATAGTCGCGTGTCCATCGGAACGATCAGCTCCGTACGCCGCTGGTCGATGTTGGTCATAGCGCTGAGCGCGACGCTGTGCGCAAACGTCTTCATAAACGGCGCGGCTTTCCTCATCCCGACGCTGCACACCGAACGCGGTCTTGATCTTGCGAAGGCCGGCCTGCTGTCGTCGATGCCCAGCTTCGGCATGGTGGCGACGCTGATCGCGTGGGGCTACATCGTCGACCGTGTCGGCGAGCGGATTGTGCTGGCGGTGGGTTCGGCACTGACCGCGGCGGCAGCGTTCGCGGCGGCATCGATGCACTCGCTCGTCGCGGTCGGCGCCTTCTTGTTGCTCGGCGGCATGGCCGCCGCCAGCAGCAACTCCGCCAGTGGCCGGTTAGTCGTTGGATGGTTTCCGCCCGAGCAGCGCGGCCTGGTGATGGGCATTCGACAGACCGCCCAGCCGCTGGGAGTCGGGTTGGGTGCCTTGGTGATTCCGCGGCTGGCGGAGAACCACGGTGTCTCGGTCGCCCTCCTGTTCCCTGCTGTGGTGTGCGCGGTGTCCGCGGTCGTGTGCGCGGTCGCGGTAGTCGATCCGCCGCGGCCGCCACGTCACGAAGCCGACGAAGCCGATCTGGCCAATCCTTACCGCGGATCGTCGGTGCTGTGGCGCATCCACGCCGTGTCGGTCCTGCTGGTGGTTCCCCAGGTCGTGGTGTGGACATTCACACTGGTATGGCTGATGAGCGACCGCGGTTGGTCAGCGGCATCGGCGGGTGCGATGGTGACGGCCGCCCAATTGTTGGGCGCCGGTGGACGAATCGCGGCAGGACGCTGGTCCGACATGGCAGGTTCGCGACTGCGTCCCATCCGCACGATCGCGCTCGTCGCGGCGGCGGCGATGGGTCTCCTGGCTCTGACCGACTGGCTACACTCCCCCGTCAGTGTCGCGGTGATGGTGATCGCCTCGGTGATCACAGTCTCCGACAACGGCTTAGCGTTCACTGCGATCGCCGAGATCGCGGGGCCATTCTGGAGTGGACGCGCGCTCGGCACGCAGAACACCAGCCAACTGTTGACGGCTGGTGTCGCGCCGCCATTGTTCGGCGGCCTGATCGGCATCGCCGGCTACCCCGTTGCCTTCGCATTGTGCGCGCTGTTTCCCGTCATCGCGATGCCTTTGGTGCCGGTCGACGCCGACCCGCTCGCTGCGAAAACCGGACGCTAGCGGCCTACGCGGCGATACGCTGCGCACGTGTCTGCGTCGTACATGGACGTCATCGAAAACTACTTCACGTGCGAATTCACCACGCTCTCGCGCGACGGTTCTCCCATGACATGGCCGGTGACCCCACGGCTGCTGGAAGATGGCCGATTCCTGGCGACCACCAGCATCGGGCTACCTCAGAAGGCGTTCAATATCCGGCGTAATCCGAAGGTGAGCATGTTGTTCTCGGAACCGACGGGAAGCGGTGTCGCCCAGCCGGGTGCTGTGCTGATTCAGGGCGACGCTGTGGCGGAGGATCGCATCGTCACCGACGTGTCGTCCGATAAGGATCTGGCAGCGCTCCTGGAAACCTTGGTCATCCGTCAACCGGCGGGTGCGTTGTGGAGTACGTGGCTCGGCAGGCGGATGTGGTGGTCCTACTACATGCGCATCCTGATCTATGTCACGCCACGGCGGGCGTGGTTCTGGCCCACCCGTGATTTCGCGAGTCCACCGGAGGAAGTCGACATGAACCAGGTGCGCCGTGTGGGCTGAAGCGGCCAAGTGGCTGGCCAAGTTCGACGAAGCCGTGCTGACCGGTCTCGACGCCGACGGGTATCCGATCAGCATCCGCACCAATCCCCGCACCTACGACGCCACGACGGGTCGGCTGCCGGTGTCGCCGCCGTCCGCCTTGCACGTCGCCGAGGGCCCGGCCAACCTCCTCTGCCACAGCCATGACGAAAAGATGTGGCACCTCAACGCCATCCACATCAAGGGTCGGCTCGAGAATCGCGATGGTGAATGGGTCTTCCAGAGCACCAATTTCGACGCTCCGTCGAAGTTGGCGTTCGTTCAATTCCTCGCCGGTACACACAAGGCCGGCCAGAAGTACCTGGACAAGCGAGGACTGCAGCGTCCACCGATCAATTGGTCTGCCGTCAAAGAGGTTCAGCGTCGGGGTGCAGCACGGCGGTCAGGTTGACGGCGAGCTGTACCGCTCGAGCCGATAATTCTGGAAGACGCGTCTGCCGAATCGCCGGACCGCGATGCGTTGCGGCGGCGGCACATTGGCGATAAGCCGCTGTTTGTCCTGCTCTGACCTTCCCCATCCAACGGACCGACCGCTCGACGGAACTCCGGCCCATGCAATCCTGAGAGTTAGCTGGGGATAACGGTTTTCGCCGCAAGGGCGATGTGGTTACGAATCGTTGTTTTGGGTAACTTGATTAAAGTCGTTGCGACGCTGCGATTTTGACGTGAGCGTAAGAAAAGGTGATGGGCATGCCAGTTCGACCGCTTCTCGCAATCGGATTAGCTAGTGCAGGAATTGGCGTCACACTGGCGGTCGGTGCAGCGCCCATGGCTGCGGCCGCACCAGCGACAGCAGGCACATCCAGCACTACATCGAGCCATAACGGGTCACAGGGCACAGGGGCCCACCAGTTGGTGCGGATTTCGGCCAAAGCCACGCCGAACGGCGGCTACACAGCCAGTTCCGCATCATCGACGACTTCCACATCACGCACATCATCAGGATCGTCCGCGCAGAGTTCCGGCACCGACGTCGAACAAGAGGGTACTTTCCTCCGACGGAAGCACGCAGGGCGCCTCAAGCATCACTGGGGCACGCACCACAGCCACCACGGGTTCTGGTAACCGAGCACGTAGGCCGCAGGTGGCCGACAGGTGAACCGCACCTGTGAGTGTCCGCTCCCAGCCTGTGATCTCACGCCGTCTCTAGGTTCTCAGCGCACCGTGTGAGCGCCGCTACCAGTTCACGCCGCACTTTGGGTGGAATGCCGTGGGTCATCGTCGCCTCCACGCCCATCACCGCGTCATGGGCTGCCGCCAATCGCTTCGCACCCGAGACCGTCAACATCAAGGCGCGGGCCCGCCCCGGCGAACCTCGATCAGATTCCGAAACGAGGCCGGACGATCGTAGTCCGGACAGCACATCCTGAAGCGACTGCCTGGTGACGAAGCACAACCTCGACAACTCGGATGCCGACGCCTCGGGATGATCGGCGAGCGCGCGCAGCACGGCATACTGCGCCATCGACAAACCCGTCGACCGCAACGCGGCGTCACTCCTGCGCCGTAACGATTGCTGCACACGCTTGACCAGATAGCCCACGGCCTGTTCCGTCTCCGATCGACCCATGACAGGAACCGTACATTATGCTAGCCTCGATGTAAGGAACCTGACATGGGAGTTGAGATGACAACCATCGAGCAAAACAGCAGGTACGCCACCTTGATCAATGTTTTTACCGTCGAGCCCGATCGGGCCGCGGATCTGGCTGCGCTTTTACACACGGCCACCGAGGAAGTGATGCGGCACCGGCCGGGTTTCCGGTCGGCCAACATCCACATCAGCACTGACGGAACCCGGGTCGTCAACTACGCGCAGTGGGACAGCGACGAGGCTTACCGCGCGATGCTGGCCGACCCCTCGACGCAAGAGCACATGACCGAGGCGGCGGCCATGGCGATCAGCTTCGACCCGCACTTGTACACCGTCGAATCTGTGCACGAGCGTTAGAGGCTCGTTGCGATCCTGTCGCCGACCTGTGTGGTGGACAGCTTTTCATCGCCACGCGTGGCCAGGTGTTGCTCGACGGCCTTGTCGACGCGTGTCGCCGCGTCGTCCTCACCGACGTGCGCCAAGAGCAGAGCAACCGACATGATCGCGGCGGTCGGATCGGCGATGCCCTGGCCTGCGATGTCCGGCGCACTGCCGTGCACCGGCTCGAACATCGACGGATTCGTCCGCGTCGCATCGATGTTGCCGCTTGCGGCAAGGCCGATGCCGCCGCACACCGCCGCGGCGAGATCAGTGATGATGTCGCCGAAGAGGTTGTCCGTGACGATCACGTCGAACCGGCCCGGGTCGGTGACGAGGTGGATTGTCGCCGCATCCACATGCTGATACGCCGTCTCGACGTCGCGGTATTCGGCGGCGATCTCCTGCACCGTGCGCCACCACAGATCGCCCGCGAACGTCAGCACGTTGTTCTTGTGAACCAGCGTCAGATGCTTGCGCCGCTTTTGCGCGCGCCGGAACGCGTCGTGCACCACACGTTGCACGCCGAACGCCGTGTTGACGCTGACCTCGGTGGCGATCTCATTGGGCGTGCCGACCCGAATGGCTCCCCCGGTTCCTGTGTACGGTCCCTCGGTGCCCTCGCGGACGACGACGAAGTTGATGTCGGGATTCCCTGCGAGCGGACTCTGGACCCCGGGGTACAGCCGGGAAGGACGCAGATTGACGTGGTGGTCGAGCGCGAACCGAATGCGCAGCAGCAGGCCACGTTCGAGCACACCGCTGGGCACCGACGGGTCGCCGATGGCGCCGAGAAGTATCGCATCGTGGCCACGCAGTTCGTCGATCACCGCGTCCGGCAGCACTTCCCCGGTGGCGTGGTAGCGCCTCGCTCCGAGGTCATAGCTCGTCTTCTCGACGCCGGGCAGTACCGCGTCGAGCACCTTGACGGCCTCACCGACCACCTCGGGGCCGATGCCGTCGCCGGCGATGATCGCCAATTTCATGAGAGGTCTACCACTTCCAGGAGTTTGGCGCCGACGGCCTCGGCGATCGAGGTGCGGACATCGGCGGGCACGTCGCGGTTGATGCGTAGCAGGATCGTTGCGCCCGGTCCTTCGGCGTCCTCGCTGAGCTGGGCCGCATGGATATTGATGTCGGCGCCGCCGAGCAACGTGCCGATCTTGCCCAGCGTCCCCGGCTGATCGATGTAGTTGATGATCAGGTTGACACCCTCTGCGCGCAGATCGAAGTTGCGGCCGTTGATCTGGACGATCTTCTCGACCTCCTGCGGCCCCGACAGCGTGCCTGCGACGTTGGCCACCGAACCGTCGGAGTAGACAGCGCGCACATCGACGACGCTGCGGTGGTTGGGACTCTCGGTGGCCGTGCTGATATCGGCCTGTACGCCGCGTTCCGCGGCCAGCGCCGGAGCGTTGACGAACGTCACCGGGTCCTCGATGACCGCCGAGAACAATCCGCGCAGCGCCGAAAGTCGAAGCACCTCAACGTCTTCCGAGGCCAGCTCACCGCGCACCTGCACAGACAGCGACAGCGGCAATTCGCTGGACAGCACACCGACGAGCACGCCGAGCTTGCGGACCAGATCGAGCCACGGCGCCACTTCCTCGCCGACCACACCGCCGCCAACATTGACGGCGTCGGGCACGAACTCACCGGCCAGCGCCAGCTTCACGCTCTCCGCCACGTCGGTACCTGCGCGGTCCTGCGCTTCGCCGGTGGACGCGCCGAGGTGTGGCGTGACGACCACCTGAGGCAGATCGAACAGCGGGCTGTCGGTGGTCGGCTCCTTGGCGAACACATCGATGCCCGCCGCCCGGACGTGTCCGGACGTGACGGCCTCCGCCAACGCTTCCTCGTCGACCAGCCCACCGCGGGCGGCGTTGACGATGATCACGCCCGGCTTGGTCTTGGCCAGCGCCTCCTTGCCGATCAGCCCGGCGGTCTCCTGGGTCTTCGGAAGGTGCACAGAAATGAAGTCGGCACGGCCGAGCAGCTCGTCAAGGGTCAGCAACTCGATGCCGAGCTGCGCGGCACGCGCGGCCGATACGTACGGGTCATACGCGACGACGTGCGTGCCGAACGCGGCCAGTCGCTGCGCCACCAGCTGGCCGATGCGGCCGAGCCCCACCACGCCGACGGTCTTGCCGTAAATCTCGGTACCGGAGAACTTCGAGCGTTTCCACGTGTGCTCACGCAGCGATGCGTCGGCAGCCGGGATCTCGCGGGCCGCGGAAAGCAGCAGCGCGAGCGCATGCTCGGCGGCACTGTGGATGTTCGACGTCGGCGCGTTGACCACAAGCACGCCGCGAGCGGTGGCGGCGTTCACGTCGACGTTGTCCAGGCCCACGCCGGCGCGCGCGACGATCTTGAGCTTGGGCGCGGCCGCGAGAACCTCGGCGTCGACGGTGGTGGCCGAGCGCACCAGCAGCGCATCGGCTTCAGGCACGGCGGCCAGCAGCTTCTCTCGGTCCGGGCCGTCGACCCAGCGGACCTCTACCTGGTCGCCAAGGGCGGCGACGGTCGATTCAGCCAATTTGTCGGCGATCAGTACAACGGGAAGACTCACCCGGCCAGCCTAATGGGCTTGAATTATGACGTGGACGTCACCGTCGTCGGTAGTGGGCCCAACGGCTTGGCGGCCGCCGTCATATGCGCCAGGGCAGGTCTTTCGGTGCAGGTGTTCGAGGCGCAACCGACTATGGGTGGTGGTGCCCGCACCCTCGCCGATCCCGAATACGCCGGCGTAGCCCACGACATCTGTTCGGCTGTGCATCCGCTGGCCCTGGCCTCACCGTTTCTCGCCGAGTTCGACCTGCCTGCCCGCGGCGTGACGCTGAAGGTGCCGGAGGTCGCGTACGCCAATCCCCTGCCCGGCCAGCCCGCCGCAGTCGGCTACCACGATTTGCACCGCACCTGCGCGGAGCTGAGCGACGGTGAGTCGTGGCGTCGTCTGCTGGGCCCCCTCGTCGAACGCGACGGCGCGGTCCTCAAACTGCTGCTCGGCGACAAGCGTTCGATTCCCACCGATCCGATCGCCGCCGTCCAAGTGGGACTACGCCTCCTCGCCCAAGGCACGCCTGCCTGGCGCGCCTTGAAGGGAGCCGACGCCCGCGCGTTGTTCACCGGCGTTGCCGCACACACGATTTCGCAGATGCCGTCGCTGGTGTCCGCCGGCGCGGGACTGATGCTGGCCACTCTGGCGCACACCGTCGGCTGGCCAATACCCGTCGGCGGCAGCCAAGCCATCCCCGACGCGCTCATGGCGGACCTCAAGGCACACGGTGGCACACTGGTGTCCGGCGAGGAAGTTACCGATCCGCCCTCGGGTGTCGTGCTTTTCGACACCGCACCGACTGCGCTGCTCGCGATCTACCGCGACCGAATACCGGCCCGCTATGCGAAGGCGCTGCGGCGCTACCGCTTCGGGCCGGGCGTCGCGAAGGTCGACTTCGTGCTGTCGGACGAAATTCCATGGCGCGACCCGCGACTCGCTGATGCGACGACTCTGCACATGGGCGGGACTCGTGAGCAGATGGCCCACGCCGAGCGGGAGGCCGCCGCCGGCAGGCATCCCGAATGGCCAATGGTGCTCGCGGCAGTGCCGCATATCGCCGACCCGAGCCGCGTCGACGCACAGGGCCGACGGCCGCTGTGGACGTACGCCCATGTGCCGTCGGGCTCGACTATTGACCAGAGTGAAACCGTCACAAAGGTTTTCGAGCGCTTCGCACCCGGGTTCCGTGATGTCGTGGTGGCGGTCCGGTCGGTCCCCGCCGCGCGGTTGGCCGAGCACAACGCCAACCTCGTCGGCGGTGACATCGGCGTCGGCGGCAACACCCTGTTCCACGCGCTGGCCGGCCCGACGCCACGGCTCAACCCGTGGAACACGCCGATTCCGAAGGTCTACCTGTGCTCGTCGGCGACCCCGCCTGGCGGCGGCGTGCACGGCATGTCCGGTTATTACGCCGCCCGCACTATGCTGCGTCGCGAGTTCGGCATCAAGAAGCTGCCGAGCCTCTCCCCGTGACGGACCGCGACGAGCTGTCGTGGGAGCGATTCGGCGGCGCCGCATGTGAACTGGCCGCTGGCATCACCGGCGTGGAGTGCGAATACGTCTGGCGTCGCACCGAGCGCTGGATCGACTGTCGCTGGCCGAGGCCCGCTGCGCCTGCCTAGGCTGTTGCCGTGACCAAACTCGCAATTATCTATTACTCGGCTACCGGACACGGCACCACGATGGCGAACCGCGTCGCTGCGTCTGCCGAGGCAGCGGGGGCTGAAGTGCGTGTCCGCCCCGTCGCCGAAACCCGCGACCCGGCCTCGTTCGCGCAGAACCCCGCCTGGACGGCCAACTACGAGGCCACCAAGGACCTTCCGCACGCGACCGGGGACGACATCGTGTGGGCCGACGCGGTGATCTTCGGGTCGCCGACGCGTTTCGGCTCGGTCGCTTCACAATTGCGCGATTTCCTCGATTCGCTTGGCGGGCTGTGGTCGCAGGGCAAGCTCGCCGACAAGGTCTATGCGGCGTTCACGTCGACAAACACCGCACACGGCGGTCAGGAGACCACGTTGCTGACGCTGTACATCACCTTGATGCACTTCGGTGGCATCATCGTCCCGCCCGGTTACACCGATGCGCTGAAGTTCGTCGACGGAAACCCCTACGGCGTCAGCCTCATCGCGGGGCATGACAACATCAGTGAGTTCGACGACGCCACCAACAATGCGCTCGAGCATCTCGCGCGCCGCGTAGTCAGCGTCGCCGACCGCCTCACATGAGTCGGTTCTACGTCGAATGATTGCCTTTTTCAGCAATCGATGCGCAAGCGATGCGACTGTTGTTACGATGCCCCTAAGTGCCTAAGAGCGGCGTGCAGACTGTCGACGCGTACCGCCCTCCTCGGCAGTCTTGCGGACGTCCAGCCCGGCCCCCCCACCAGGAGCTGGGCGTCCGCTTCCATCACAGCCTTCGCCGTCGCGATGTCGGCCGTGTCGGTCGTTTGCGCCCACAACACCACTGTCACGGACCCACCATGGCGCTGGATGGCGTCGATCAGCGCGGCGGCGGGTACGTCGGCGCCGAGCATCAGGGCACCGCGTTCGCGTTCACCCAGCGCGGCGCGCAGCGCTTCTAGCGCCAGGCTGTGTGCTTCGTCTTCGCTGCACGCCAAGATGATCGACGGCGATTCGTCCGCCGTGATGGGCAACCGCTGCAGTGATCGCGACACCGTCCACGACAGCGCGTGCTCGACGTCGACGCATCCTTCGCCGTCGAGCTGCCGCGCTTCGATTGCCGCAAATGCGGGACGGACAAGCCGCTCCCACGTGTCGACAACGCCGAAGTGACGAAGGTACCGGTCCAACTGTCGGCCGGCGGCAACGACATCGAATTCGAATGCGGCAGCTACCAAGGACGCCGGGTCCGGCCCGGTAGGAACGACGGCGTCCAACGCGGCTCGAGCGGCGCCGCCGGGACTGACCCCTTCGCCGATGAGTTCAAGCATGGCTTCGACGACCGCGATGTCGGCCTCGCTGTAGAGCCGGTGGCGGCCCGGACTATGACCGACCGGACCGACGCCGTAGCGCTGATTCCAGCTGCGCAACGTCGGGACCGGCACGCCCACGCGGTCCGCGACGACCCGAACGGTGTACCGCGGCAGTTCGGCGTCGTCGTCTGTGGTCTTCAACCTCGACAGAATATGTCCGGGCGGTCCGCCCCTGACGCGACTATGCGGTTTCCGTGATCGGGCGGTCGACCCAGCTCATCAGGTCGCGCAACTTCTTACCGGTCACCTCGATCGGGTGCTCCGCGTTCTGCTTGCGGAGGCTCTCGAGCTCCTTGTTGCCGCCCTCGACGTTGGCGACGAGCCGCTTGACGAACGTGCCGTCCTGAATCTCGGTCAGCAGCTGCTTCATCCGCTCCTTGGTGCCCGCATCGATCACCCGCGGGCCCGACAGGTAGCCGCCGAACTCCGCCGTGTCGGACACGGAGTAGTTCATCCGCGCAATGCCGCCCTCGTACATCAGGTCGACGATGAGCTTGAGCTCATGCAGCACCTCGAAATACGCGAGCTCGGGCGCGTAGCCCGCCTCGACCATCACGTCGAAGCCGGTCTTGACGAGTTCCTCAGTGCCGCCGCACAACACGGCCTGCTCACCGAACAGATCGGTCTCGGTCTCGTCCTTGAACGTGGTCTTGATGACGCCGGCGCGGGTGCCGCCGATGCCCTTGGCGTAGGACAGCGCAAGCGCGTGGCCCTCACCCTTGGGGTCCTGGTCGACCGCGATGAGGCAGGGCACGCCCTTGCCGTCGACGAACTGACGACGAACCAGGTGGCCGGGGCCCTTCGGGGCGACCATGCCGATGGTGACGTTGGCCGGCGGCTTGATCAGATTGAAATGGATGTTCAGGCCGTGGCCGAAGAACAGTGCATTGCCGTCTTCCAGGTTCGGCTCGATGTCGTTCTTGAAGATGTCGGCCTGCGCGGTGTCGGGCGCGAGCAGCATGATCACGTCGGCCCACTTGGCGACCTCGGCGGGCGTGTCCACCTCGAGGCCCTGCTCGGTGACCTTCTCCCGCGACTTGGAGCCTTCCTTGAGGCCGACCTTCACCTGCACACCGGAGTCGCGCAGGCTCAACGAGTGCGCATGGCCCTGGCTGCCGTAGCCGATGACGCCGACCTTGCGTCCCTGAATGATCGACAGGTCCGCGTCGTCGTCATAGAACATCTCAACTGCCACTTGTATTTTCCTTCTCTATCTTTGGGCTTACTTGACGGTGCCGATGCCGCGCGGACCGCGCGACAGCGAAACCACACCGGACTGCACGAGTTCACGAATGCCATAAGGCTCCAGCACCCGCAGCAGGGCTTCCAGTTTCTCGGGGGTGCCGGTGGCCTCGATGGTCAGCGACTCCGTAGACACATCAACGACTTTGGCGCGGAAAAGATTCACTGCCTCGATGACCTGGCTACGAGTGGTGGCGTCGGCACGCACCTTGATCAGTGCGAGTTCACGGTCGACCGAGTTGTCGGGCTCCTGCTCCACGATCTTGATCACGTTGATGAGCTTGTTCAGCTGCTTGGTGATCTGTTCGAGCGGAGAGTCCTCGACGTTGACCACGATGGTCATCCGGGACATGTCCTTCTGCTCGGTCGCGCCGACCGCCAGTGACTGAATGTTGTAGCCGCGCCGCGAGAAGAGCGACGCCACCCGGGCGAGCACACCGGGTTTGTCCTCGACGAGCACCGACAGCGTGTGCGTACTTGTTGTCATCAGGCGTGCCCTTCTTCGGGATCGTCGAACAGCGGGCGGATTCCGCGCGCGGCCTGGATCTCGTCATTGCTGGTGCCCGCGGCCACCATCGGCCACACCTGGGCGTCGGCGCCGACAATGAAGTCGATCACCACCGGACGGTCGTTGATCTCACGCGCCTTCTTGATGACGTCCTCGACGTCTTCGGCTCGCTCACAACGCAATCCGACACAGCCCATCGCCTCGGCGAGCATCACGAAGTCCGGGATGCGATGCGAGTGTGTGGCGAGATCCGTTTGGCTGTACCGCTCTCCGTAGAACAGCGTCTGCCACTGCCGCACCATGCCCAGGTTGCCGTTGTTGATGATGGCGACCTTGATCGGCGCACCCTCGACAGCGCACGTGGCCAGCTCCTGATTGGTCATCTGGAAGCAGCCATCGCCGTCGATCGCCCACACCTCTGCCTCAGGCCGAGCGAACTTGGCGCCCATCGCCGCAGGCACCGCGTAGCCCATGGTGCCTAGGCCGCCGGAGTTGAGCCACGTCTTCGGGTTCTCGTACTTGATGAATTGAGCGGCCCACATCTGGTGCTGACCGACGCCTGCGACGTAGATGGCGTCGGGGCCTGCCAACTTGCCCAACGTTTCGATCACGTACTCCGGCGACAAACTGCCGTCGCTCTGCGGCCCGTAGCTCAGCGGGTACGTCGACTGCACGCCGCGCAGATACTCCCACCAGTTGTCGATCTTGATCGAGCCGATGGTGCTGTCGCGACGCAGCGCCTCGATGAGATCGGTGATCACGGCCTTGACGTCGCCCACGATCGGGACATCCGCGTGGCGGTTCTTGCCGATCTCGGCGGGGTCGATGTCGGCGTGGATGACCTTTGCCTCGGGCGCAAAAGAATCCAGCTTGCCCGTCACCCGATCGTCGAAACGGGTACCAAGCGCGATCAACAGATCACTGCGCTGCAGCGCAGCCACCGCCGCCACCGTGCCGTGCATGCCCGGCATGCCCATGTGCTGCGGATGGCTGTCCGGGAACGCGCCGCGGGCCATCAGCGTGGTGACGACAGGGATGCCGGTCAGCTCGGCAAGGTCCAGCAGTTGCTCGGTGGCCTCGCCGCGGATCACCCCGCCGCCGACGTAAAGCACCGGCTTGCGGGCGGCCGCGATCAGCTTCGCCGCCTCGCGGACCTGACGGTTGTGCGGTTTGGTGTTCGGCTTGTAGCCGGGCAGGTCCATCTGCGGCGGCCAGCTGAAGGTGCACTGCCCCTGTAGCACGTCCTTCGGGATGTCGACGAGCACCGGACCCGGACGGCCAGACGACGCGATGTGGAACGCCTCGGCGATCGCCCGCGGGATGTCGTCGCCGTTGCGGACCAGGAAGTTGTGCTTGGTGATCGGCATGGTGATGCCGGAGATGTCGGCTTCCTGGAAGGCGTCAGTGCCGATCAGCCCACGGCCGACCTGACCGGTGATGGCCACTACCGGGATCGAGTCCATGTGGGCATCGGCCAGCGGCGTGACCAGGTTGGTGGCGCCTGGGCCCGACGTCGCCATGCACACGCCGACTTTGCCGGTGGCGTGCGCATATCCACTGGCCGCATGGCCCGCGCCCTGTTCGTGGCGGACCAACACGTGTCGCAGCTTCTGAGAGTCGAAAAGCGGGTCGTAGACCGGCAGCACGGCACCGCCGGGGATGCCGAAGATGACCTCGACGTCAAGCTCCTCCAGCGACCGGATCACGGCCTGCGCACCAGTGAGTTGGTGCGGCGCAACACGTTTCGGCTGTGCGGAGCCGGCCTTTGGCGCTGTTTTGGCGGCGTCGGACGCGGCATTTCCTCCATTGGGCGCAGTCGCCGACTGCTCCGGTGGTCGCGTGGTAGGTGCGCTCACGATGTCCTCTTTATCTCCGTCGTCGTCTCTAGGATCTCAAATCGGTGTTGGGGCAAGAAAAAACCCCCGTCAGCTGGGCCGCTGTACGAGGGTCGCGCGTTGATGCTGGTTGCTATGCCCGGCAGAAGGCAAGCGCGGCATCAACGCGCTTCCCAATTACTACGAGCACTGCCAGGGTCTGCATAACATGCGACCGTAGCCTCCGCACTGGTCACCGGTCAAATTCCTCCCTGTGAGCCGGGCGTACCCACCCTGCGATGGGAGGATGGCGGTGTGAGCTCACCCTCCGCCGCCGCGGTGGTCATCCGGATCTCGCCGATGGCGCACTTCGCCGTCGGCTTCTTGGCGCTCGGCATGGTGGCCCTTGTGTTCGCGGGACCGTCGTGGTTCGCGCTGCTGCTCGTCATTCCGATCGCCCTTTCGGCGGTCATCGTCCGGTACCGCACCGTGGCGGACCGTGACACCGTTACCGCGCGCACAATTCTGGCCAGTCAAACGGTCTCGTGGGACGACGTCGCCGGGCTGCGGTTCGACAAGGGGTCATGGGCGTACGCGGAGCTAACCGACGGCGGCGAACTGCGGCTGCCCGCGGTGACGTTCTCGACGCTGCCGTTGCTGACGGAGGCCAGCGGGGGCCGGGTACCGAATCCGTACAGCTAAGCCAGCGGGTTGCCGCCGTTGAGCAGCACCCAAACCGCGACGCCGCCGCCGATGCCCAGCACCAGCGCGGCGAACGATCCGATGAATGGGCGACGCGCCCACCCGCGACCGGCGTCCAGCCCGTAACGACCCGGGCCGATGAGGATGATCGCCGCGAGGGCGCAGAGGAAGATCACTTTGTATTCGTGGCCGTCGGTGAGGAACGACGCCAGCCTGGCCTCTTCGTGGGCCGTCATGGCCTCCGCCAGGATGCCGGTCACCGAGTATGCCAGCGCACCTGCGGCCGCCAGCGGCGTGAACAGGCCCAACACCAGAAGCACCCCGGCCGCGATCTGGCCGCCCGTTGCCACGTAGGTGAGGATGTCGGCGCGCTGGAAGCCCATATCGGTCAGCGACGACTGAAACCCGCCGAATCCTGGGCCACCCCACAAACCAAAGGCCTTCTGCAGCCCATGTCCGATGAACAGCGCCCCGACCGCCACGCGCAGGAGAAGAAGCCCGAGGTCCTGGGTGCCGCGCCGGTCGCGGGCCCGGTTGTCGGCCTCACCGGGTTCGATCTCGACGGGCTCCGCTCCATACGGCCCGGGTGAGTGCCTGCCGCCCGGCTGAACGTATGGCAGCGGTTCGGGGTCGCTGATCAGGCCGAACGGCTGGCCGGTCGTCGACTTGGCGGAGTCGTAGCGGGGAATCGCGGTGGTTTCGAAATCACCGGCGTAATCCGACGAAGGAGGATCATCTTCGGGGTCGACCAGGCTCGCAGACGCAGGGCGCTGCCAGGCCTGAGGATCAGGTTGACTGGTCACGGTTGCCAGGGTAAGTGGTAGTCACCCACGAATCGAGGATTGGCGCGGCGCTTTGGCGCGCGGATTCGCGAGGTCTTGTCGGGCGCGCCCCGGGGCGAGCGTGGCGCACACGGCCAAACAATCCGTAACCTGGCCTGCATGAGACAACGCCGGCCCATGCGGGGTGTGATTGTCCTGCTGTGCGCGGCGTTGCTCGCAATATCCGGCTGCGCCCGCTTCGACGAGGCACAGTCACAGCCGTTCACCACCGAGCCCGAACTCAAGCCGGGCCCGTCGTCATCGCCGCCGCCCCCGCCGCCGCTGCCACCCAAGCCGTTCCCGAAGGCCTGCCCGGCGCCCGGTGTCATGCAGGGCTGCCTGGAGAGCACCAGTGGGCTGATCATGCTTCCCGACAGCCAGTCGGCACTGGTGGCCGAGCGCACCACGGGCGCAGTCAAGGAGGTCTCGACCAGGGCTGAGCCCAAGGTCAAGATGGTCATCCCGGTCGATCCGTCCGGCGACGGCGGGTTGATGGACATCGTGATGTCGCCGACATACTCACAGGACCGGCTGATGTACGCATACGTCAGCACCCCGGAAGACAACCGGGTCATCCGAATCGCCGACGGTGACGTCCCCAAGCCGATCCTGACCGGCATTCCGAAGGGCGCCACCGACAACACCGGAGCCTTGTTGTTCACCAGCCCGACGACGCTGGTCGTGCTCACCGGCGATGCGGGCGATCCCGCCCAAGCGGCCGATCCGGCTTCGCTGGCAGGCAAGCTGCTGCGCATCGAGCAGCCCACCACGGTCAATCAGGCACCGCAGACCACGGCGCTGTCGGGCATGGGCGCGGCAGGCGGCCTGTGCACCGATCCATCGGACGGCTCCCTGTACATCACCGACCGCACCCCGACCGCCGACCGGCTGCAGCGGATCACCAAGGATTCGAAGGTGTCGACGGTGTGGACCTGGCCCGATCGCCCGGGTGTCGCGGGCTGCGCCGCTCTCGATGGCACGGTGCTCGTCAATCTCGTCAACACCAAGCAGACGGTTGCGGTGCGGCTGGCACCGGACACCGGCGCGGTCACCGGCGAGCCGGAGGTGGTCCGTCAGGACCAGCACGGGCACGCGTGGGCGCTGCAGCTTGCCCCCGACGGCAATGTGTGGGGTGCGACGGTCAACAAGACTTCCGGCGACGCCGAGAAGCTCGACGACGTCGTGTTCCCGCTGTTCCCGCAGGGCGGCGGATTCCCGCGCAGCAACGCCGACAACACTTAAGGGGTACGTGCCGCCGCGCGTAATCACGCATTCGTGCCGCCGTCGACGGTGAGTATCGCGCCGGTGATGTTTCGGGCGCCCGCGCCCGACAGGAATGCGACCGTGTCGGCGATGTCCGTCGGATCCGCGTAGCGGCCGAGCGCAGACGACGCACGCTGGTCGTCGGCGCTGGGTCCGTCGGCGGGATTCATGTCGGTATCAGTGGACCCTGGTTGCACGAGATTGACGGTGATCCCGCGCCCACCCAGATCGCGCGCGAGTCCTTTGGTGAAGCCGATGAGCGCGGACTTGCTCATCGAGTACAGGGTGACACCCGGAACCGGCACGCGCTCAGCAAGATTGCTGCCGATGCTGATGATCCGCGCGCCGTCGGTCATGTGCCGCGCCGCGGCCTGGCTAGCCAGGTACACCGCCCGGACGTGGATGCCCAGCGTGCGATCGACATCCTCGAGCGAGACGTCATCGATCGGGCCGGACGGAAAGATGCCTGCGTTGTTCACCAAGACGTCGAGGCGGCCGAATTCGTCGACGACCGTGCCGACCGCGGCAACGACCTCTTCAGCTGCCGCGCTGTCGGCGTTGATGGCCAGCCCACGTCTGCCGTGCGCCTTGATGACGTCGACGACCTCGTCGGCGCGCTGCTTCGATTGCGCGTATGTGATCGCCACGTCAGAACCGAGTTCGGCCAGTCGCGCCGCGATCGCCGCCCCGATCCCCCTGCTCCCGCCAGTCACCAGCGCCACCTTGCCAACGAGTCCAGACATGGTGTCCTCCATTTCTGTATCGTTCGTCAATCCTGGCTCAGGCCGAGCAGCTGGCCAAGGCCGGTATCTGCCGCGCTGGGGCTCGCCGCACGGCGCTAGGTTTCCGGAACGACGTGTTCCCCGGCTGCGTCCACATTTGATGACGGCCCTTGGAGCCCGCCGTCACATCTAGTCGGTCGCGACGTGCGGCGGGTCGTAGATGACGAGGAAGATCAGATCTTCCGCGCCGGAGTTGGTGACGCTGTGTTCCAGGTGTGCCGGGACCCTTGACGAAAGTGCCCGGCTTGGTGTCCCAGATCCGATCTCCCATCTGTACACGGGAGGTGCCGCTCAGGAAGTAGAACGCGTGGTTGTAGGTGTGGTGATGCAGTGGAGATCCGCCGCCAGGGCCGAACTTCGTCAGTTGCGCACTGAACAGCGTGGAGTAGTCGGTGCCGACCAGCTCGTCGCTGATCCAGAAGTTCTGGCCAAGGTCGGTCTCATGCCAGACGATGTCGTCCGGCGCGAACACATTTGGCATCACGGCGTCGCTGTCGCTCATGGCGATTGTTCCTTTCCCATGTCCGCAATCGGCGCTGGGGCGGTGGAAACCTGTGGGTGAGAGGGAATTTGGTGAGCGCCTACGTCAAGTTTGCGGCTGCAGACAGCTTGCGTGGCCATGTCAGATCAGCCATGTTTTCCACAGAATGAGACACGACCGCGGGGCGCCGGAAGCCAGACGGCGCTAGCTGCAGGCGGCCAGCGCCAGTTCCCGTACCCGGGCGGCGTCGGCCTGGCCCTTGGTCGCCTTCATCACCGCCCCGACGATCGCGCCCGCCGCCTGACCTTGCCGCCGCGGATCTTCTCGACCACGTCGGGGTTCGCGGCCAGCGCCTCGTCGACCGCGGCCTGAAGCGCCGAATCGTCGCGCGCGGTCGTCAATCCTGGCTCAGGCCGAGCAGCTGGCCAAGGCCGTATCGCGCTGGAACCAAGGCTCGCCGACCTCGATCCCGTGCTGCTCGGCCACACCATGCTGTCCTTCGCCGAAATGCTGGGACCGCTGGCGGTCAACGATCCGGGGACGTATCCACGCGAGCGGCTCGAGGCTTTCGCGGCTGCCGCACTAGGGATCCGCAGGCGCTGCTAGCCTCCGAGCCGATGCCAGGTGGCCATCAAACTGAAGCGACTGGGCCGTGACGCGATAACGATCGGCATATGTCCGGTAGCGCTCCGCGTCGCCGTCTGCGGACGCGAGCAACGCCCGCATACGCAGCAATGGGAGTTCGTGGAACACGAAGCCGGGGTCGGTCGGCACGGCTGCCAGAGTCTCTATGGCGGACCGGGCCTCGTCGATATCCGGGGCACGCCTACGTCGAAGCAGCGATTCGACCAGAACGCTTGTCGCTGGACCCAAATCGCGCGCGGCACCTGACTCGAACTGCTCGGCGATGACGCGCCGCGCGAGTTCGATTGCACCGTCGAGATCTCCGCGCCGCGCGCGCTCCGCGGCGGTTACCGCATCGATGGTCAGCACCGTCGTCAAATTGAATCGTTCGCCGATAGCGGCAGAGCGTGCCTTCTCCAGCAGCTCGAAACCTTGTTCCCGGTGGCTGTTTTCCACTGATACCAGGACAAGACCTCGCGCGAGCTGAGCGCTGTGCAACGCGAAGTCTTCGCTGCACCGTTTGGCGATCTGCATTGCCTCCTCAGTTTCCCGTTGCGCCTCCGCGTCGGGTCGCAACGCGCCGGAGGGGATGCCGAGCATGTACTTGAACATCACCATCGACACGTACGTAGTCGCATCGACGCGCGAAGTCTCTACAGCCTGGTCGAAATCCTCCCTCCACTTCGCCTTTCCCAGAGCGCATCTCGCCGAGGCACGCATTGCGGTCGCAAACGCCAAAGGAGAGCCGGTGAGGAAGTTGCCCCTCTTCGGGTCGCCTCGCGCCAAATCGATGACACGCTGAGCCAATCGCTCGACGTCGGCCATCTCACCGGCCTCATACTTGACGTGGATCGCCGGATAGAGCATCCCGACCGTGAGGTCTGGCTCTCCGATGGAATCGATGAGCTCGATGTACTCCGATGCGAGCTGCGAGGCCTCGCGAACCCGGGCGCGAATCGCCAGCTGGGACAGGAATCCGGCCATACCCATCGCCAGGGCGACCTGGTCCTCAGGTCGGGTGCACAGGGCTCGCAGCTCGTCGAAACCCGTGTCGGCGACACTGCCGCCTGCGCGCCACGTACTTCCGCAGAGCAGTGCGCGGGGGGCGATGCGCATCCACCGGCGGTCAGAGTCTTCGACCGACAGCTTGTCGGCAAGGTCCTGCGCTCGCCGCCAGCTGTTGCGGGCGACATTGATATCACGGTTGGTGAACCAGTTTCCGGCCCTCATGTGCCAGCTGAACGCCCCGCGGATGTCCCCGGCGGCCTCGAGATGTCCCGCTATCACGGCCGCGATCTCGTC
The DNA here is from genome assembly GCA_963698965.1 of uncultured Actinomycetota bacterium. Lineage (GTDB taxonomy): Bacteria > Actinomycetota > Actinomycetes > Mycobacteriales > Mycobacteriaceae > Mycobacterium. The sequence goes on along the minus strand of CAVOSY010000029.1, from coordinate 78,445 downwards.
TGCAGCAGCCGCATTGCGATCTTCGAGAGCGGCGGCAAGGCGGCGATGCAGTTGTGCACGTGCGGTTTTGAGCTGTGATTCATAGGCCACGGTTCGAACCAGCGGATGACGGAACGCGTACTCGGCTCGAGGTGTGAACATGACCTGGTCGATGAGCTCGCAATGAACAAGCTCTGCCAGTTCCGCACGGTCGGCGTTGTCTGCATCACCGAGGACGACGTTGAGAAGGTCAATGCCGAAGCGAGAACCGATGATCGCTGCCGCATACACAGTCCGCTTGGCCGGCGGCGTCAGCCGGTCGATGCGTGCTCCGATAGTCGCCTGCAATGTGGGCGGCACACTGATGTCGGCGATTTCAAGCTGCCGGCGGTATGCGCCGCGTTCACCGACAATCACCTTGCGTTCGGCGAACTCCCGAATGATCTCCTGAACATAGAACGGGTTTCCGGCTGATCGTTCGATGATGTTCGCGGCGAGCTCATGCATAGACGGATGAGGCCCGATGAGCTCGGCAGTCATTTCCCACGCCGCTGAATCATCAAGCGGCTCAAGCTTAATGCCCTGGATCGCCGGAACTTGTAACAACAGTCCTGCGTACTCGGGGCGGTACGTGATCACCACCATCGCCTGGGTCAGGGAAACATTTGTCAGCAGATCGGCAAGCATTGCCTCACTGGCGGCGTCGATCCAGTGGACATCTTCGACGACGTAAACGGTTGGCTGGTCAGGCGACATAGCGGGGGTGCCAATGAGCCCTGCCAGACGCCGCCGTCGAGCCTCCGCGGAGACATTGGGGCTTGCGACTGCCGCATCGCGTATTCCGAGAAGGTCCTCGAGCAGGACCACATCTTCGGGATCGGCTTCGCCGAACCGGGCCCGTAACGCGGCTCCTCCGGCCTCTTGCTCGTCGTCGCTGATCTGTAGTACGTCGCGGAGTAGCCGGGACACCACACCGAAGGGCACTTCACTGGTGTGCGACTCGCATGAGGTGCAAAACGTCGCCATCCCGGAGCTTTGTGCGATCCTGAGCAGCTCGCGGCAGAAGCGGCTCTTGCCGATGCCCGCGGGTCCGACTACTCCCACGACGGAGCCTTGTCCTTCGAGACTGTTGTGCAGGATCCGCGTGATCGAGTCCATCTCGTCGTCGCGACCGACGAGGGTGGACTCACGTCGTCCGATCGCTGTTCTGCTGGCAAGCATTCCCCGTAGGCGTCGTGCATATACCGGCTCGGGGGCATTCTTGATGTTCACCAACGATGGATCGTCAAGGACGGCGATGTGTTCGACGAGCCGAACCGTAGACTCGCTGATCATGACGCCACCTGCTGGTGCGACCGATTCCATCCGTTGCGCCATCCCGACGTGCGTTCCGAACGCCGTGTAACTCTCGGAACCGGAGCCGATTTGGCCGAACACCACATCGCCGGAGTTCAATCCGACACGCAGCGCAATCTCCATACCGTCTCGTCGCTTCATCTCATCCGCGAGGGTGACGGCCTCCTTCTGTATTTCGAGCGCGGCGACACATGCTCGAATAGCGTGATCTTCCAACGAGATCGGAGCCCCGAACAAAGCCATGATGCCGTCTCCGGTGAATTGCTGGACCGTACCGCCGTAACGTTGAGTGACGGATCCGCACCTGTTGAAAAGCTCACCCATGACTTCACTCAACCGCTCCGGTCCCAAGGCCGCGGCCAGGTCCATCGAGCGTTGGACGTCAGCGAAGAGAACGGTGACTTGTTTGTGCTCGGATTGAGTCTCGACTCCGATGATCGGCGATCCGCAAGCGTCACAGAATCGGGCGCCGGCGCGAGGCTCGCTACCGCATCTCCGGCACGCTGACCGTGTCATGTATGAATCCCCGCGGTTCGAATTTGGTGCTCGTCAAGCGTAAGACCCGAACGCGCCGCCTGTCGTCGATAAACTTCATGCTCGTGCCCGACAGGCAGGGCCCTCAGCCGATGGCCACGATCCTGGCGTATACCTCGCCAGCGTTCGGGAATCTCTTCCCGATACTCGCACTGATGATCGAACTGCAGCGGCGCGGTCATCGCGTCGTGCTGAAAACGCTTGACGACGGGGTCACGATCGGGCGTGACGTCGGAGTCGAGTCGTCGGCGATCGACCCGCGGATCGAAGCTGCGGTGATGACGGACTGGATGGAGACAAACGGTCGTGCTGCGTTGAAGGCAGCCTTCAATGTGTTCGGACGCCGCGCCGCGTACGAGGTCGACGACCTGCGTGGCGCGATCTCCCAGGTTCGGCCGGATGCAGTTCTTGTCGATGCAAATTGTTGGGGTGCAGCGGCGGCGGCGGACGCGGGTTCAGTGCCATGGCTGTCGTTCTGGCCTTTCACACCATTTCTGCGATCGCGCGGCGTGCCGCCGTTCGGACCGGGTCTGCGTCCGTGGTCGGGTCTGCTTGGCCGGCTGCGTGACGAAGCCCTTCGCCCACTCGTGACAGGAGCATTGAACGACGCGATGCTAGGACCGGTGAACGCCGTTCGTGAGACCGCAGGCGTCGAAGCGGTGCGCAGCGTCGACGAACTGCTAAGGCGAGCATCGCTGATGCTCGTCGCGACCGGTGAACCGCTCGAATACCCGCATCCAGACTGGGGTGATCGCGTCGAACTGATCGGCCCATGCGAATTCGACCCGCCCGCCCCCGCTCCGCAGTGGCTCACCGAGATCGACCAACCGATCGTGTTGGTCACCACGTCATCTGACCGTCAGGCCGACAGCCAGTTGCCCATCGCCGCGATGGCGGCGTTGGCCGACGAGCCGGTGCGTGTGGTGGCCACCTACCCGTCTGGAGTGCCCGACGGGCTCGTAGCGCCGCCCAACGCCGTCGTGAAGCAGTTCGTGCCACACGGAATGGTGCTGGACAGAGCCGTCTGCGCCATCACTCACGGCGGAATGGGCGCCACCCAGAAAGCGCTTGCGCGCGGCGTCCCTGTCTGCGTCGTACCGTACGGCCGCGACCAGTTCGAGGTCGCCAGGCGTGTGGAGGTGTCTGGGGGCGGCACCCGCCTACCCGCGAAGAAACTGACCGCAGTCAGATTGAAATCCAAGGTGCTGCAAGCAATGTCGATGACGTCAGGTGCGCAGCGCGTAGCTGACGGATTCAAGAGGACCGGCGGTGTTGCTCGCGGAGCCGACGTCGTCGAGCGAAGACTGCTCGGCCTACCGGCTTGATCCTCGCTAGCTGCACGCGGCCAGCACGAGTTCCCGTACCCGGGCGGCGTCGGCCTGGCCCTTGGTCGCCTTCATCACCGCACCGACGATCGCTCCTGCCGCCTGGACCTTGCCGCCGCGGATCTTCTCGACGACGTCGGGGTTGGCGGCCAGCGCCTCGTCGACCGCGGCCTGAAGCGCCGAATCGTCGCGCACGACTTCGAGCCCGCGGTCCTTCATCACCTGTTCGGGCTCGCCCTCACCGGCCAACACACCCTCGACTACCTGGCGCGCCAGCTTGTTGGACAGCTTGCCATCGTCGATGAGCTTCACCACCGTCGCCACGTGTGCCGGGGTGATCGGCAATTCGGAAAGGGCCATTCCATCTTCGTTGGCCTTCTGCACCAAGAAATTTCCCCACCAAGCGCGGGCCTGATCGCTCGATGCGCCCTGATCGACGGTGGCCGCGACCAATTCGACGGCCCCGGCATTGACCAGGTCACGCATCACCTCGTCGGAGATGCCCCAATCGTCCTGGATCCGCTTACGCTGCAACCACGGTAGCTCGGGAATTGTCTGACGGAGCCGCTCGACCAGCGCCGCGTCGGGCGCCACCGGCTCCAGATCCGGTTCCGGGAAATAGCGGTAGTCCTGCGCGGTCTCCTTGCTGCGGCCGGGCGACGTGTACCCGTCCTCGTGAAAGTGCCTGGTTTCCTGGTGCACTCGGCCACCTGAGTCGAGAACCGCTGCCTGGCGGCGCATCTCATAGCGGACCGCGACCTCGACGCTCTTCAGCGAGTTGACATTCTTGGTCTCGGTTCGGGTGCCGAACTCCTTCTGGCCGATAGGCTTCAGCGACACGTTCGAATCGCAGCGCATCGAGCCCTGATCCATCCGGACATCCGAAACACCCAAGCCGCGCAACAGGTCCCTCAGCGCCGTTACGTAGGCGCGAGCGATCTCCGGTGCGCGCTCGCCGGTGCCCTCGATCGGCTTGGTGACGATCTCGATCAGCGGCACGCCGGAGCGGTTGTAGTCGATCAGCGATGTCGTCGCGCCCTCGATGCGACCGGTCTCACTGCCGAGATGGGTCAGCTTGCCGGTGTCCTCTTCCATATGGGCGCGTTCGATGTCCACCCGCCAGGTGGTGCCGTCATCGAGCGGCACGTCGAGGTGGCCGTTGATCGCGATCGGCTCGTCGTACTGCGAGATCTGGTAGTTCTTCGGCATGTCCGGGTAGAAGTAGTTCTTCCGCGCGAACCGGCACCACGGCACGATCTCGCAATCGAGTGCCAGTCCGATCCGGATCGCGGACTCCACCGCCTGCTGGTTGAGCACCGGCAGTGACCCCGGCAGACCCAGGCACACCGGGCACACCTGCGTGTTGGGCTCGGAGCCGAACTTGTTGGCGCAGCCGCAGAACATCTTGGTCGCCGTCGACAGTTCGACGTGCACCTCGAGGCCCAACACGGGTTCATAGCGAGCCACGACGTCGTCGTAGTCGAGCAGTTCAGCAGCGGCGACAGTCATATGACCGATCGTAGTGGGAGCGGCCTAGCCCAGTTTGGGGTGCACGCCCGGGATGAGACCGGCCGCGGTCGACATCTGTTGCAGGTGTTGCAACGCCGCCTTGCGCTCCGCTTCTGTCAGCAGCGCGGTGATCTGGTCCTCCTGCGCGCGGCCCTGCGCATCGAGCTTGGGCAGCAGGTCGCGAGCCTTTTCGGTCAATGTCACCGCGAACGCACGCCGGTCCCCTGGGTGCGGCATCCGCTTGACCAGTCCTCGCTGCTCCAACTTGTCGACGACCGTGACCATCACGTTGCGGTGAATACCGAGCTCGGTCGAGAGCTCACGTTGCGACCGCCCGTCGTCCTCGCTCAGCGCCTTGAGCACCGCATAAGCGCGCGGTTCGACCCCGAACGGCTCCAATCGGCGGACGAAGTCCTCGGCGAGGTAGACGCCGAGCTGCGAGAGCAGGAACGGAATGCGCTGGTGAAGTCCGGCGATACCGGCTTCGCGATCAGGCATGCATCAGACACTAGCACCCTCAGTGATAGTCACGTAATGTGATAATCATAACGAAGGATCAATTAGGAGGAGCGATGGACATCGTTGTTTTCGGGGCGAACGGGCAGACCGGCAGGCTGCTGACCCGGCGGGCTCTCGACAAACGGCACTCCGTGACCGCGGTCACGCGGCATCCCGACGATTTTCCGTTCTCTGATCCGCTGCTGACGGTCGTCCGCGCCGACGTGCGCGAACCCTCATCACTGGTCGAGGTCGTGCGCGACGCCGATGCCGTGGTGTCCACCCTGGGTGTGCCGTTCAGCGCCCGCCCCATCGACACCTACTCGGTGGGCGTGCGCAACATTGTCGGCGCGATGCAGACGACTGGCGCGCGCCGTTTGGTCCAGGTGAGTTCGACTGGCGCCTACCACTACCCGAACCGCATCGACACTCCCCTGTCGCTGCGGATCTTCGAGCCGGTGATCACCCGCACCATCGGCAAGACCACCTACGACGATCAGCGCCGCATGGAGGACATCGTCCGGGCCAGCCGCCTGGACTGGACGGTCGTGCGACCGTCGGGTCTGTTCGACTTGGCTGAGCCGACGAATTATGTTGCGGGCGAGGTAGATCCGATCGGCGGGTTCACTGCCCGCATCGACCTGGCGGACTACATGATCGCGTTGGCCGGCGACCCGTCGACCGCAGGCAAGACCGTCGTGATCTCCACCACGCAGAACCCCCCAAGCATCTGGCAGATGATCCGGCGCGAAGCCTTCACGAGCGCGTGATGACAACGGCATACCTGACCGTCACGTTGATCGCCATTGCGGCGAACGGCTTTTCGGGCATCGCGGCGCTACTTCACTTCCAGCCGATCATGCCAGGCATGGCCAAGGCCGGTGTCCCCGTGTCGTGGCTGACCTTTCCCATTGGCACCCTGAAAACGCTCGGCGCGCTGGGCCTGGCGGCAGGCCTGCTATTTCGCCCGCTCGGCATTTCCGCCGCGATCGGACTCGTGCTGTTCTTCGTATGCGCGATCTACACGCACATTCGCGCAAGCGATTACGGCCCGCAGTTCGCACTCGCGATCGGGTTTCTGGGCCTCAATGTTGCGGCCCTTGCCCTTTCGTTGCCGTGCGGTTAGCCGAAGAACTCGGCGGCGTCGTCGTAGCGGGACTGCGGCACCAGCTTCAACTGGCGCACGGCGTCGGCCAGCGGAACGCGGCCGATGTCCTGGCCACGCAGCGACACCATCATCCCGTATTCGCCTGCGTGGGCGGCGTCGGCGGCGTTGACGCCGAACCTGGTGGCGAGCACCCGGTCGTACGCCGTCGGTGTGCCACCGCGTTGGACGTGTCCGAGCACGGTGACGCGGACATCTTTCCTGATCCGCTTCTCCACCTCGACCGCCAGTTGCGCGGCCACCCCGGTGAACTTCTCGTGCCCGAATTCGTCCATCCCGCCCTGCCGCAGCTGCATCGTTCCTTCGGCGGGTTTCGCCCCTTCGGCAACCACGCAGATGAAGTGTGAATCACCACGGACGAAACGTTGCTTGACTAAGCGGCACACCTCTTCGACGTCGAACGGCTGCTCGGGGATCAACGTCATGTGGGCGCCGGAGGCCATCCCCGCGCTGAGCGCGATCCACCCGGCGTGGCGGCCCATCACCTCGACGAGCATCACGCGCTGGTGCGACTCGGCGGTGCTGTGCAGCCGGTCGATCGCCTCGGTCGCGACCTGCAGCGCGGTGTCGTGGCCGAATGTCACATCTGTGCAGTCGATGTCGTTGTCGATGGTTTTCGGCACCCCGACCACTGGGACGTTCTCCTCGGAGAGCCAGTGCGCGGCGGTCAACGTGCCCTCGCCGCCGATGGGTATTAGCACGTCAATGCCGTTGTCCTCGAGCGTCTGCTTGATCTGCGGCAGACCGGCCCGCAACTTATCCGGGTTGACGCGAGCGGTGCCGAGCATGGTGCCGCCCTTGGCGAGCAGACGGTCGTTTCTGTCGTCGTTCTTCAGCTGTACCCGTCGGTCTTCGAGAAGGCCCCGCCAGCCGTCCAGGAAGCCGACGACCGACGAGCCGTATCGCGCGTCGCACGTCCGGACCACCGCCCGAATCACCGCGTTCAGCCCGGGACAATCGCCTCCGCCGGTGAGCACTCCGATCCGCATGGGCCCATCCTCCCCCGTTAGACCGCAGTTGGCAGCGGACCTCGCGCAGCTTCGTATGCGGCACCGACGCGGTAGAGCCGATCGTCGGCCAGCGCGGGCGCCATGATCTGCAGGCCCACCGGCAGATTGTCGTCCGGCGACAGGCCCGACGGCACCGACATGCCGCAGTGGCCGGCCAGGTTCAGCGGCAGCGTGCACAGGTCGAACAGGTACATCGCCAGCGGGTCGTCGACCTTCTCCCCCAGCGGGAACGCGGTCGTCGGAGTCGCCGGCGAGATCAGCACGTCGACGCATCTGTACGCCTCATCGAGATCGCGAGCGATCAGCGTTCGCACCTTCTGCGCTTGGTTGTAATAGGCGTCGTAGTAGCCCGCCGACAGCGCATATGTACCAATCATGATGCGGCGCTTGACTTCTGGGCCGAAGCCGGCCGCCCGTGTCAGCGCCATCACCTCTTCTGCACTGTGCGTGCCGTCGTCGCCGATCCGCAGCCCGTAGCGCATCGCGTCGAACCGCGCCAGGTTCGACGACACCTCCGACGGCAGGATCAGGTAGTACGCAGGCAGTGAGTAGTCGAAGTGCGGGCAGTCGACCTCGCTGACCTCGGCGCCGAGTGCGGTGAGCTGCTCGACGGCGGCGTTGAACGACGCGAGCACCCCGGCCTGATAGCCGTCGCCGCGCAACTGCTTGACCACGCCGATTCGCACACCCTTCAGATCACCGGAGGCGCCCGCCTTGGCCGCGGCGACCACGTCGGGCACCTCGGCCTCGACCGAAGTGGAGTCCTTCGCGTCGTGGCCGGCGATGACCTCGTGCAGCAGCGCGGTGTCGAGCACCGTTCGGGCGCACGGGCCGCCTTGGTCCAGCGAAGACGCACACGCGATCAGCCCGTACCGCGACACGGTGCCGTAGGTCGGCTTCACGCCGACGGTCGCCGTCAGCGCGGCGGGCTGGCGGACCGACCCGCCCGTATCCGACCCGATGGCCAGCGGCGCCTGGAACGCGGCGAGTGCCGCCGCGCTGCCGCCGCCCGATCCACCAGGCACCCGGTCGACGTCCCACGGATTGCGGGTCGGGCCGTAGGCGGAGTTCTCGGTGGAGCTACCCATCGCGAACTCGTCCATATTCGTCTTGCCGAGGATCGGAATGCCCGCCGCGCGCAGCCGCGCGGTAACGGTGGCGTCGTACGGCGGGGTCCAGCCCTCGAGGATTTTCGATCCGCACGTGGTCGGCATGTCGGTCGTGGTGAACACGTCCTTCAGCGCCAGCGGCACACCGGCCAGCGGCGACGGCAGCGACTCGCCCGCGGCGACGACCGCGTCGATCCGGGCGGCCTCGGCCAGCGCCTGTTCCTCTGCGACGTGCAGAAACGCGTGGTACTTGTCGTCGGTCTCGGCGATTTGATCCAGGCACGCACGGGTCGCCTCGGTGGACGAGACCTCCTTGGCTGCGATCTTCTCGCCGAGTTCGGCGGCTGACAGCCGCACCAGGTCGCTGCTCATGCCTCGGCTCATTCGGCCTCCCCCAGGATCCGCGGGACGGCGAACCGGCCGTCGACCGCATTGGGCGCCTCGGCCAGCGCCTCCTCCTGGGTAAGGCACGGCTCGACGACGTCGCTACGGAATACGTTGACGTCCTTGAGCGGGTTGCCTGTTGGTTCGACGCCGGTGACGTCGACGGCCTGGATCTGGCTGACGTGGCCGAGGATGGCGTCCAGTTGACCCGCGTAGCTGTCGAGCTCGTCGTCGGTCAACGCGAGGCGGGCGAGGCGCGCCAGGTGGGCAACCTCGTCTCGAGAGATCTGCGACACGACACGCAAGCCTAGTCACCGCCGCGGCCGGACCTGCGGGCCCATGCTGAACCGTCTGTCCCCCTGCCCTTCGGGTGGGAGGTGCCCCCACTTCGCGCAAGCGCTCATCGCCCAAAATGCTGGGCCGCACGCGCTGTGCGACAGTGTGCGCGTGCCTTCGTATCTGCTGCGGGTCCAGCTGGAGGATCGACCGGGCAGCCTTGGCTCGCTGGCCGTCGCGCTCGGCTCGGTAGGCGCCGACATCTTGTCCCTGGACGTCGTGGAACGCTCCTCGGGCTATGCGATCGACGATCTCGTGGTCGACCTGCCGCCGGGCGCGATGCCCGACATGCTCATCACCGCGGCCGAAAACCTCAAAGGCGTCTACGTGGACGCCATTCGCCCGCATACGGGGCTGCTGGAGGCGCATCGCGAGCTGGAACTCATCGATCACGTCGCCGCGGCAGACGGGAAGACCAAGCGACTGCAGGTGCTCGCCGACGAGGCGCCGCGGGTGCTGCGCGTGGGATGGTGCACGGTCGTTCGCCAGACCGAAGCGGGACTGGAGCGCATCGTGGGCAGTCATGGGACGCCGGAAACACATATGGAGCAGGTGCCGTGGCTGCCCATCGATCACGCCGAAGCCCTTGACTCGTCGGCCGACTGGGTGCCGCAGTTGTGGCGGGACATGGACACCACGCTCGCGGCGGCGCCGCTCGGCGACCACCACACGGCAATAGTGCTGGGCCGTGCCGGTGGTCCTGACTTCCGGCCGTCCGAGGTTGCCCGGCTGGGCTACTTGGCCGGGATCGTCGCGACGATCCTTCGCTGACTTACGCCGAGTTAATTCCGGCACCCTTATCTGTCGGGCGAATTTGCGCCTGCTCGACCAACGTCGGATTTGTCGAAGAACCGGCGCAACAATTCGCGAGCCTCGTCCTGGTCGACGCATGTGTAGGAATTCCAGCCCTCGATCCGCAGCTGATCGTCCAGCGGCTTGCCGATGACCTCGAGAATCGTCTCCTTCGCTGATCGCACCGCCCGCTGCGAGTTGCGCAGGATTTGGCGAGCCAGCAGCTCCGCCTCCTCGATCAGCGCCTCATGCGGAACAACTTTCGTGACCATGTTGCATTGCAGCGCTCGATGCGCGTCGATCGGTTCTGCGGTGAGAACCAATTGCATGGCAACACCCACACCGCAGATGTTGACCAGCCGGGTGATTCCACCGTCGCCGTGATGGAACCCGCGCCGTGCCTCGAACGACCCGAAGGTTGCGCGGTCCGAAGCCACGCGCAGATCGCACGCCAGCGCGAGTTCGAGGCCGCCGGCCAATGCCCACCCATTGACGGCGGCGATCGTCGGTTTCGTGATGCGGTGCAGGCCGCGGGTGAGACCGCCGAATCCCTGGTCGACGATTTCGCGGACGCGGCTCGGTGAGGCGTCGACGTAGTTCCTCGGAACGTAGGTCGCAAGGTCGGCGCCCGCGCAGAAGGCGTCGCCTATGCCGGTGAGGATCGCAACGTCGGCCTGGTCGTCGTCGCGGAAGTCGACCCAAAGGCGACACAGTTCGTCGTGCATCTCCGGTGTGACCGCGTTTTTCGCCTCCGGTCGGTTCAGCGTGATGTAGGCGATTCTGTCCCGGCGCTCGTAACCGACCTCGATCATCGGTCAATACTCCGGCGCCAACCTCAGCCCTGCGTCGAGATCGACGTCTTGGCGAGAATCACTCGATCTTTCGCGCCGAAATGTCCGTTTGGGCGCGATTTAGACCGCGTCCGGCCCGCTCTCCAACAGCAGGCGGAAGCCGGCCTCGTCCAGGATCGGCACCCCGAGTTCGACGGCCTTGTCGTACTTCGACCCCGGTGAATCGCCGGCCACCACGTAGGCCGTTTTCTTCGACACCGAGCTGACCGCCTTTCCCCCGCGCGCGACGATTGCCTCCTTGGCGTCGTCGCGGGAGAACCCGGCGAGCGATCCGGTCACGACGATCGAAAGACCGTCGAGCGTGCGCTCGATGCTGGTGTCGCGTTCATCCGCCATCCGCACTCCGGCGGCACGCCACTTGTCGATGATCGCGCGATGCCAGTCGACGCCGAACCACTCGACGACCGCGGAGGCGATCGTCGGGCCGACGCCCTCGACGACCGACAACTCCTCCTCCGACGCCGCCATGATCGCCTCGAGGCTGCCGTATTCGGTGGCCAACGCCCGAGCGGCGGTCGGCCCCACGTGCCGGATGGACAACGCGACGAGCACCCGCCACAGCGGTTGTGACTTGGCATCGTGCAGGTTCACCAGCAGCCGTTTGCCATTGGCCGAAAGCTCACCGCTCTTGGTCTTGAACAGGTCCGTGCGCAACAGGTCCTGACTGCCGATCGTGAACAGGTCGCCCTCGTCGGTGATGACGCCGGCCTGCAACAGCGCGACCGCCGCCTCGTAACCGAGGCCCTCGATATCGAACGCGCCGCGTCCGGCGACGTGAAACACCCGCTCCCGCAATTGCGCTGGACACGACCGAGTGTTCGGACAGCGGATGTCGGCGTCGCCCTCCTTGGCCGGTGCCAGCGTGGTGCCACACTCGGGACACGTTGTGGGCATTTCGAATTCGCGTTCGGTGCCGTCGCGCAGATCGACCACGGGACCGAGCACCTCGGGAATCACGTCGCCGGCCTTGCGGATCACTACGGTGTCACCGATCAGCACGCCCTTGCGTTTGACCTCTGACGCGTTGTGCAAGGTGGCCTGGCTGACTGTGGACCCGGCGACCTTGACCGGTTCCATGAACGCGAACGGCGTGACCCGGCCGGTGCGCCCGACATTGACCTTGATGTCGAGCAGCTTGGTGGTCGCCTCCTCTGGCGGGTACTTGTAGGCCACCGCCCAACGCGGCGCGCGCGACGTTGAACCGAGCCGCCGCTGCAGCGCGATTTCGTCGACTTTGACCACCACACCGTCGATTTCGTGTTCGATGTCGTGCCGGTGTTCACCCCAGTACGCGATGTGCTCGGTGACCGCGTCGATGCCCTGCACGCGGGCGGTGTGGTCGGACACCGGCAGGCCCCACGACTTGAGCGCGCGGTAGGCGTCGTGGAGCGTTTTGGGGCTGAAGCCCTCGGCGTGGCCGAGGCCGTGGCAGATCATCCGCAGTTTGCGACGAGCGGTGACGGCGGGGTTCTTCTGCCGCAGTGAGCCCGCGGCGCTGTTCCGCGGATTCGCGAACGGCGGCCTGCCCTCGGCGACCAGGCCGGCGTTGAGCTCCTCGAAGTCGGCGACCCGGAAGAACACCTCTCCGCGCACCTCGAGGACGTGGGGCACCGGAAACTCCTTGGAGCCCGTGAGCTTCTCCGGCACATCGTCGATGGTGCGCGCGTTGAGTGTGACGTCCTCGCCGGTACGGCCGTCACCGCGGGTGGCCGCGCGGGTCAGCCGGCCGTCGCGGTACACCAGCGCCAGCGCCACCCCGTCGATCTTGAGCTCGCACAGGTAATGCGCCTTTTGGGCAGCTTGGGGGCCGATCTCTCCTTTAACTCTTGCCGCCCACGCGGCGAGCTCATCCGGCGCGAACACGTTGTCCAAGCTCAACATCCGCTCGAGATGCTCGGCCTGGGTGAAGTCGGTGGCAAAACCCGCGCCGCCGACAAGTTGCGTCGGCGAGTCAGGAGTGCGCAGTTCGGGATGCTCGTCCTCGAGTGCCTGCAGCTCGCGCAGCAGCTTGTCGAACTCCGCGTCGGAGATGATCGGTGCATCCCGCACGTAGTAGCGGAACTGGTGCTCGCGCACCTCGTCGGCGAGTTCTTGCCAGCGGCGGCGCAGGTGGGCATCCGGGGCTTCGTCAGCCTGCTCGGCCAGCACAGTCTCGGGATCCGGGGTTGCCTTCGGGCTCACTCTGGTGAGGCTAATCGACCCCCACGACACGAAGACGCCAGCGGTTACGCTGGCGGCATGCCGCACCCGATCATGTTCCGTGACGACGATCTCGGGCTGGCGGAAGTGCGCAAGATCTGCCTGAGCTTTCCGGGGGCCTTCGAGAAGATCTCCTGGGGCAGGCCGGTGTTCTGCGCGCCGAAGATGTTCGTCATGTACGGCGGCAGCGCGAAAACCGACCGCCGCGGCGAGTACCTCCAGTACCCGTACTCGATCCTGGTCAAGGTCGACGAGAGCGACCGCAAGGCTCTCGAACAAGACACTCGCTTCTTCTTCCCTGCCTACATGGGCCCGTTCGGCTGGCTGGGCATGGACTTCACAGCGCGCAAGAAGGTCGACTGGAGCGAGGTGCGCGAGCTCGTCGACGCATCGTTTCGGTTGATCGCGCCGAAGAAACTGATCAAACAGCTCGACGAAGTCTGATCGGAGGCCCTATGAGTTTCGCGAGTCCTTTTCCAGAGGTCGAAATCCCGTCGACGAGTGTCTACGACTTCCTCTTCGCCGACGTTGACGACACCCATCTAGACCGGGTCGCCCTGATGGACACCAAGTCCGGCAGGCAGACCAGCTACCGCGAGATGATCGGCCGCATCGACGCGTTCGCCGGTGCGCTTGCGGACCGCGGCATCGGCGTCGGCGACGTCGTCGGCCTCTTGTCGCCGAACAGTTCCGGCTTCGCGGTGGCGTTCCACGGCATCCTGCGGGCGGGCGCGACGGCCACCACGATCAACGCGTTGTTCACCGCCAAAGACGTCGCCAAGCAGTTGACCGACTCGAAGGCCAAGATGCTGGTGACGGTCACGGCGCTGCTGGCCCACGCGAAAGAGGCTGCCGCCGCTGTCGGTTTGGCGGACGCCGATCTGGTGGTGCTCGATGGCGAGGGTCAGGACGCGACAGGACATCCCAACGGCGCCGAATTGATGGCCAAGGGACTGCAGGCGCCGCAGGTTAGTTTCGCTCCGTCGGCACATCTCGCGGCGCTGCCCTACAGCTCCGGGACAACCGGCAATCCCAAGGGCGTCATGTTGACGCACCGCAACCTGGTGGCCAACGTCGCGCAGATCCGGCCGCTACACGGGATGGTCGCCGACGATGCGGTTTTGGCCGTTCTGCCCTTTTTTCATATCTACGGAATGACGGTGCTGCTCAACGCCGCGTTGCATGCGCGTGCACGGCTGGTGGTGATGTCGAGCTTCGATCTCGGCGAGTTCCTGGCCAACATCCAGAACCACAAGTGCACGATCGCGTTCATCGCACCGCCGGTCGCCGTCGCGCTGGCCAAGCATCCGCTGATCGACGACTATGACCTGTCCTCGCTGAACACCGTGATGTCCGGTGCCGCCCCGCTGGACGCCGATCTCGGCCACGCTGTCGCCAGGCGGTTGGGTTGCCGGGTGGTGCAGGGCTACGGAATGAGCGAGCTCAGCCCGGTCAGCCATATCACCCCGTTCGACGGAGGCGTGCGGAACATGGGGATGGTCGCACCGCTGAGCTCTGTTGGCTGGACCGTGTCCAATGCGGCTTCCAAACTCATCAATCCCGACACCGGCGACGAAATCGACGCTCCTGCAGAGGGTCTCAGTGAAACCGGAGAGCTCTGGTTCAAGGGCCCCAACGTCATGGCCGGATACCTCGGCAACGAGCAGGCCACCAGAGAAACCATTGACGGCGAAGGCTGGCTTCACACAGGGGATTTGGCGCAGGTGGACGCCTGCGGCTGCGTGTACATCGTCGACCGGCTCAAGGAACTGATCAAGTACAAGGGCTACCAGGTGCCGCCCGCCGAACTCGAGGCCGTGCTGCTGAGCCACCCGTCGATCGCCGACGCAGCCGTCATCGGTGTCAAGGATGACGAAGGCGAAGAGGTGCCAAAAGCCTTCGTCGTCGCGCAATCTGGCGTCGACCTGACGGCGGATGAGGTGATGGAGTTCGTCGCTGGCCAGGTCGCGCCCTACAAGAAGGTACGTCAGGTCGAGTTCATAGACGCGATCCCGAAATCCGCGTCGGGCAAGATCCTCCGCAAGGATCTACGGGTGACGACCTAGCTCCGCCGCGGCGTGCGCACCCCGCGCCTGCCGGTATCCGAGGATGGCGCCGGCGGCGGGCATCAACAGCAGTCCGGCGACGCCCCACAACGGATCCACCACCCCTGCCGTTGGAGCAACCACCAACTGCTGGACGACTCCGGGGTGTGGAGCGACGGGCCTGATGTTCGGCGGGTTCAGCGGAACAGTGATGACCTGTGGAGGGGGTGGCGGTGGGGCCGGTTCGGGCGCACTCCAGTCCCAGCGCGGTCCGGTGTCATGGTCCTGCACCCCGGGCGTTCGCCCGTCGCCGAACGTCACTTTCGGCTTCTTGAACTGCGGCGAGGCGGGACTGTAGTCGGAACTCGGCCGTTCATCGGACGTGCCGGATTCGCGACCCGATCCGACTCGGCTCGACGGACGGCCCGCGTTGTCGGAATTCGTGGCCTCGCGGCCGCTGTTGATGATGTTGTCGCTCCAGTCCGAACCGCCGCGGGAACCTCCACGACTGATGCTGTTCGACCCTCTGTTGTCGTTGTCGCCGCGCCCGGAGTGCGAACCATGGCCCGGGTCGGCGATCGCGACGGCCGCGGCCGGGCCGCCGACCAGAAGACATGCGGCCAGCACACCAACACCTGCCGCGAGGCGTAGGTTCGCTTGGACCACAGTTCCTCTCCTGCGGTTGGCAAATACATGCAGAGGCGTGCGAATTGCATTCTTGCATGCCGGCGCTCGGCGAGGAACGCCTTCGGAGAATGCATGCAAATTAACGTTAGGAGTGCTATTCGCCTTCTACGTATGCACGCAACCTGTCGATGGCCTTGTTCCAGCGCTTGGACAGCGCCGCGAGATAATCACTCGCATCGGTGAGCGGTTCGGGTTCGATCCGCCAGATTCGTTCCCTGCCGTTCCGCTGGCTGCTCACCAGTCCCACCGCCTCCAACAACAACAGGTGTTTGGTCGCCGCTTGGCGGCTCACCGGTATCACCTGCGTGACCTGTGAAGTCGAGCAGGGGCCGCCGTCGCACAGCCGCGTGACGATGCGCAGACGATTGGGATCGCCGAGTGCGTCGAACAACGGGGCATTCGCGACGACTGCCGGGGACGTGCTCACACCTTCTCGCTGAATGCCAGATATTTGCGTACCAGTTCGGTCTGCTTGGTCCAGCCTTCGCTGTTGTGCTCGAATGCGGTCGCCCGACGGTCGGCCGGAATCCTGTCGAACCCGGATTCGACGATGCGCAGCAAGACGCCGTCGTCGGCCTCGGTCAGCGTGAACTCCACCAACGTCGTCGGCTCCGCCGAGTAGTCGGTGCCCGGCTCGACCGCGTACGGATGCCAGCGGAAAGCCAGCCGGCGCTGAGGCTCGATCGCGACGATCTGCCAAGTGTCCGCCTTGCCCGCGTGCTGCTCCTGGGCCGCGGCGACCTGGTCGTCAACGGTCGTCGGGGTGATCACCCCTGTGACCGACGTGCCAGCGACGAACGGTCCGTCGAAGCGGACCCCGAACCACCGGCCGAACTCGTCGGCGTCGCTGATCGCCCGCCAGACCCGCTCCAGCGGAGCGCGCAGTACAACTTCCTTCTCGATCCGATCATTACTCATGTGCAACCTCCTGGTTGCGTGTCACGCTATCGTGGTGCGGCGAGAAGCGCAACCTATTGGTTGCGTAAAAGCTGGGCTGTCAGATCGCGTCCGGGTCCTCGCCGAATGCGTCAGCGGCCTTCTGCGCGAGTTCGACGGCGGTGCGCGCCCACTGCGGGGTGGCCGCGGCGAGGCCACACGCCGGCGTAATGCCGACCCGTTCGCGCAGTACCGAACGCGCAAACCCGAGGCGATCGGTCACAGCGACGGCGGCCTTGGCCACCTCCTCCGCCGACGGCCGCGATGCCGGCGGGGTCGTCGGGACCACTCCCAGCAGCACAGTGCGACCCGAGTCGATAAAGTCTCCCACCCCGTCGAGATCCGCGGCCGTCAGCGTCGAGACGTCGACCGAAACAGCATGAATGCCGCTGCGCTGCAGGGCTTTCCAGGGCAATCCGGCCGCGCAGCTGTGCACCGCCACCTCGGCGCCGACGAGGGCGACGCAGTCGTCCAGCAGGCCGATCGCAATCGACTCGTCGACCGGGTGCACCGGCGTCAGGCTGGTCACTCCGGTCAGCCTGCCCTCCAGTGCGGCAGGCAGCGACGGCTCGTCGAACTGGACCACCACCGGAGTGTCAAGGCGCCTCTCGAGCTGCGCGCGATGGGCGGCCACCCCCTCTGCCAGTGACCCGGCCAGGTCCCGCACCGCGCCAGGGTCGGTGATCGCGCGGTGGCCACCGGGCAGCTCGAGCTGGGCGGCCAGCGTGATGGGTCCCGGCGCCTGCACCTTCACGGTGCGCGATCCGCCGCGCAGGCCGGCCTTCTCCCATGCCTCTTCGAGGGTGTCGATGTCTTCGTCGAGCAGGCTGGCGGCCCGGCGCAGGACGGCGCTCCGGCCGTTGGCGATGCGGTAGCCGCGGGGCACCGTGTCGATGCCGATGTCGACCAACAGCGCGCCCGCGCGGCCGATCATATCGGCGCCGACGCCGCGGGCGGGCAGTTCGACCAGGTGAGGAAGCGTGTGCAGTTCGCCGATCACGATCTCGGCGGCTTCGCGCGGCGACGACCCCGGCCACGACCCGATGCCGGTCGCTGCGGCGAAAACACTCACTCGTTGAACGATATTCGATCCGGTTACTCTCGATCCGGAAGGGATGACGCGATGCCCGTATCGGCCCGATCGCTAACGGTCTGGTGCGCGGCGGTCTTGGTTGCGGCCGGTTGCTCAGATACCGTCGGCGGCCGCGCGCTCCGCGCCGCGCCCGGCATCGATGACGAATCCAAGTCTCCGGTCGATGTCGAGACGCTGATGCTCGACCAGTCACGGATGCAGGCAATCACCGGGGCGGGTGACGACCTGACCATCATCCCGAGCATGGACGGTAAGGTCCCCGTCGACATCGATCAGCTCGCGAAAACCACTCCGCCGCAATGTCAATGGATCTTCGAAGAGACCAAGACCTTCGGCGGCCCCGATGTGGAAGAGTTCCACAAGACGACGTTTCAGAATCCGCCTGACGGCGGTCTGATCTCCGAGGGCGCGGCGGCCTACCGCGACCTCGCGACCGCCCGGCGCGCGTTCGATGGAGTGGTCGCGCTCATCGACGGCTGCGCCTCGTCGACGTTGGGACCGATGTTCGTCGGCGAGTGGAACGCCACACCGGAGTCGGTGCAGATGCGCCCCGGCAACGGCTGTGGGCGCGATTATCGCGTGAAGAACGTCGTCCTCGTGGAGGTCACGTCGTGCGCGTTTCCCGCTTCGGTGCCCGACATCGTGATGACGAACATCCTGGAGAGGGTGCCAGGGTAAGCGGCCGCACCCCGGTGAGTGAAGTCAGAACGGTGGGTCGTCGTCCAGTGTTGGTGGTGGTGGGGGTGGTGGTTGCCAGTCGGGTGGGAGTTCTTCGGGTTCGAAGAGATCGTTGATCCAGGTACACCGCTATATAGGCGCCTCGGGCTCGCGCCACCGAACTTGGCCGGTCGCGGATGAGGTGACGGCCCCTGTCTGCACGCGCGTCACACCGTTCATCGAGATACTCATGTTCTATCCCGGTGCGTTGAGTTTGTTCGACGTCGATGACGGGTCCTGTGGAGAGACTCGATGGAGAATCCGACGACGAGGGCGAACCTTGATCGGGCGGCTTGGCAGACGCCGCCCAGGGTGTCGCGGCCATCCCTACCCCAATGCCCAGCGCGACGGCTAACGCACCAACCCGACCGGCATAGTTTGCGGACCTCATGGTGACTCCTCCCGGAGGCGATATTGCTCAACGCATTGCGCCGGTCATGGGCGCAGACTAGGTACAGCTCCTGCCCTCACGCGTCAACAGGTGACCACTGCAATTTGCGGCGTTGGTGCTGGTGGGCCTCTCTGCTTACTGGTCTCCCAAAATTGGGACTTGTGTCCCAACCTTGTTGTTAGCTACTCTGTGCCTCCGGATCGGGGGTAGCTAACCAATATGAATCCAGAAAAGGCTGATAGCCGGTCAGTAGATGAAGTTGCACGCGACTTTGCAGTAGCGCAGTACCGATTCCCCGCACGTTTGCAGTGGTGCCCTACTGACGACGTCAGGCTCGGCGGGGCAGACACTCCACAGGTGGGTCAGCGCAGGTGACCGCGGTATTTCAAGCCAGCGGTCCCATGCCCAGGTAAGGAGAGCAACCATGTCCCAACACCGCAACGCCGGGCGCACGCCGAGAATGTCGGCTCGCCAGTACATGACCACCGCATTCGGCGGAGCTGCGATGCTCGGCGTCGGCGTGCTGCTGGCCTCATCCCCGGGCGCGCCGGCGCCGACCACAGCGGCCGTGGAGTTGGCATCCACCGACTTGCCGCTCCCACTGGGCCCGCAAGAACCCTGGTGGTTGTTCGATAGCGCCAACCCCCTAATCGGGTCGGCGGCCTCGCCCACGACGAACGCGCTGGCCGCCGCGTCGCGCGACGTCGGGACCTCAAAGCTTCGACCGATCATCGGTCCGGGTGGCTGGCTGATCGGCGACGGCCTCGACGCCCCCGCCGACTGCACCGGCGATGCCTGCAACGGCGGCAACGGCGGGCTGTTCGGGGGCAGCGGAGGTGACGGCGCCAACGGCGGCGACGGCGGCAACGGCGGGTGGTTTTTCGGTGACGGCGGCAACGGCGGCAACGGTCTGAACGCTGTGTACGACCAGGCCGGGACCAGGATCTCGGCGGCCACCGACGGCGGCGACGGCGGCAACGCCGGGCGGTTGTCCGGTCGCGGTGGCAACGGGGGCAACGGCGGCAACGACGACGGGGAACCGCTGGCCAGCACCACGACCGATTCCGTAGGTGGCAATGGCGGCAACGGCGGCAACGCTGCTAGCGGCCTCTTCGGCCTGTTCGGCGGCGGCCAGGCCGGCAACGGCGGCAAGGGGGGTTTCGCGACGTCAGCGGGTGAAGGGACCGCCACCGGCGGCAACGGGGGCGACGGCGGCAGCACACCGAACGGCCCGTCAGGAAACGGTGGCGACGGCGGCAACGCCCGCGCAGTGTTCGCCACCAGCGGCGGTAACGGGGGCAACGGCGGCAGCACAGGTAGCGGCAGCGCCGGCAACGGCGGCAACGGCGGGTTTGCCGACTCATTTGAATCGGACGCCACCGGCGGTAGCGGTGGCAACGGCGGCAGCGCAACTAAAGGCGCGGGCGGTCAGGGGGGTTTGGGTGGCGAAGCGACTGTCATCAACAGCGGGCCGGGGACGGCTACTGCTGGTAATGGTGGCAGCGGCGGTAACAGTGGCGGCAAAGCCGACAACGACGGCGGCCTCGGCGGAGACGGCGGGTCAGCGACGCTCCAGGGCGGAAACGCCACCGGAAACGCGAAGGCCGGTCACGGCGGTAACGGCGGCAACGGCTCCGGCAACGGTAATGGGGGCAACGGTGGCAAGGGTGGCCCCGCGGGTGTCGCCAGCACGAGTAGCAGCGGAAACGCGACCGGCGGCAACGGCGGTAATGGCGGTAACAAGGCCGGCACTGGCACCCCCGGCACCGGCGGGGCAGGCGGCACCGGTACTGCGAAGGGCACCGGAACTGCAACCAACGGCACTAAAGGCACAGACGGGACCTGAACGCGCCGGCGGCGAGGGCCTGCTGCCGGTATCGCTGAAATTGGCGCGTAGTTGGAAGCGCCGCAGCGTCAGCGAAGCTTCGTCGGCCCCGCCATCGCTCTCCAATGGCGGAGCCGATTTTTGGTGCAGGTTAGCTCGGGGATTGGTTCTCAGGTAGCAATTGCTGCCTCTATAGAATCTCAAGCCACCTTCTATCCGGAAATGACTACCGCTCGAGTCGGGCCCTGGCCGCTGTGACGGCGTCGCTGGCGTTCTCCTGTGACAGTACGTGCTGAATCACGGACGCCATCTCGTTTGCGCTGACGATCGCGTTGCCGCGCTGGATGTTGGCCAACCTCCGTTGTTGCGCGGGATGACAGTTATTGGCGGTTTGCCTTGAGTACTGATTGTTTCGGTCATTACTTTCCTGCTGTGGCTGAACGCCAAGGATTCTTAGAGCAGTCGTCATCGCCCTACCGACAAGAATCGGAATCATCCACAGGCAGAACTAGCGCGTGATCGTCGCGCTGCCGATGACCTCGTCGCCGGCCGCATCGGGGCGGTAGAGCACCATCGTCTGCCCCGGCGCCACCCCGCGCAGGGGGGCGCGCAGGTCGACCACCAGCCGTCCGTCCCGCAGTTCGGCCACGCCATCGGCGATGCCGCCGTGCGCTCGCACCTGCACGGCGCACTCCAGCGGACCGGCAGGTGCAACCCCGGAGGTGAATACCGGCCTGTCGCCGGTGAGCGTCCAGATGTCCAACGCGGCGGAGTCGCCGACATGCACAGTCCCGGTGTCGGCGTCGATGCCCGTGACGTACCGGGGTAGCCCATCCGGTCCTGGCCCCGCGATGCCGAGGCCCTTGCGCTGTCCGATGGTGAAGCCGTGCACACCGTCGTGCTCGGCCAGCACGGTGCCACCCGCGTCGACGACCGCTCCGCGACGCACGCCGATACGGGCGCCCAGAAACGCACGGGTGTCGCCCGACGGGATGAAGCAGATGTCGTGGCTGTCGGGCTTCTCGGCGACGGCCAGGCCGCGACGCGCGGCTTCCTCGCGAATCTGTGGCTTGGGGGTGTCACCGATCGGGAACACCGCATGGCGCAACTGCCCGGCCGTCAGCACACCCAGCACGTACGACTGGTCCTTGTCGCGGTCGACGGCACGGCGCAGGCGGCCGCCGGAAAGCCGCGCGTAGTGGCCGGTCGCGACGGCGTCGAAGCCGAGCGCCAACGCGCGAGCGGCCAACGCGGAGAACTTGATTCGCTCGTTGCACCGCACGCACGGGTTGGGTGTCTCGCCGCGGGCGTAGGACGACACGAAGTCGTCGATCACGTCTTCTTTGAAGCGGTCGGCGAAATCCCATACATAAAACGGAATGTCGAGAACATCGGCGACGCGACGAGCGTCACCGGCATCCTCTTTCGAACAGCAGCCGCGCGATCCGGTGCGCAGCGTGCCAGGCGCGGCTGACAACGCCAGGTGCACGCCGACGACATCGTGACCCGCATCGACCATCCTCGCGGCGGCCACCGACGAGTCGACGCCGCCGCTCATTGCGACGAGCACCCTCATTGCTCGGCTGCTCCCGCGCTGGCCAGGGCGGCCTGGCGCGCACGCTCGACTGCGGCGGGCAGTACCGCCAGCGCGGCGTCCACGTCGGCCTCGGTGCTCGTGTGGCCCAACGACAATCGCAGCGAACCGCGTGCGCTGGCCGGGTCGGCGCCCATCGCGAGGAGCACATGCGACGGCTGGGCCACCCCGGCCGTACACGCAGAACCCGTCGAGCATTCGACGCCCTTGGCGTCCATCAGCATCAGCAGCGAATCGCCTTCGCAGCCGCGGAAGGTGAAGTGTGTGTTGCCGGGCAGGCGGGCATCACCGGTGGCGCCGTTGAGGTACACGTCATCGATCGTGGACAGCACGCCGTCGATGAGCCGATCGCGCAAAATCTGCACGCGAGCACTGTTGGTGGCCAGACCCTCGATCGCCACCTTGGCTGCGGCGGCCATTGCGACCGCTCCGGCGACATCCGGTGTGCCGGAACGGACGTCGCGCTCCTGACCACCTCCGTGCAGCAGCGGCACGCAACCGGTGTCGCGGCGCAGCAGCAGCGCGCCGACACCCGTGGGGCCGCCGAACTTGTGGGCCGCCACACTCATCGCCGACAGCCCGCTCGCCACGAATTCGACTGGAATCTGGCCGACTGCCTGGACCGCGTCGCTGTGCATCGGCACATCGAATTCTGCTGCGACGGTTGTTAATTCGGTGATCGGCATGATGGTGCCGACCTCGTTGTTGCCCCACATTATCGACACCAGCGCGACGTCGTCGTTGGCCTCGAGCACTTCTCGAAGCGCGGCGGGGGCAACGGAGCCGTCCTCACCGACCGGCAGCCAGGTGACCTCCGCGCCCTCGTGCTCGACGAGCCACTGCACCGCGTCGAGCACCGCATGGTGCTCGATAGGGGTCGTGACGATGCGTCGACGCCGCGCGTCGGCGTCGCGCCGGGCCCAGTAGATGCCCTTTACGGCCAGGTTGTCGCTCTCGGTGCCGCCGGCGGTGAAGATCACCTCCGACGGGCGAGCGCCGAGCAGGTGCGCCAGCGACTCGCGGGCCTCCTCCATCCGGCGGCGCGCGACGCGGCCCGTGCCGTGCAATGAGGACGCATTGCCGACCGTCGCAAGCACAGCCGTCATCGCCTCGATGGCAGCAGGGTGCATCGGGGTGGTGGCGGCGTGATCGAGGTAGACCGTCTTGTGCGAGGCCATAACCGTTCCATGCTAACCGCCATGGACCGGCGGGCCCGAATCTGAGGTCAGGCCACCAGGGCGTGACCGTGGCCTCGCCGCGAAGCGTTACCGCGGACCGCGGCTTCGCACCGGGCCGCCAGATCTCGCCGCGAGGTTCCTGGCAGCTGCAGTGACTCGACCTGCACATGGACGACCGTGCGACGGGCCGTGACCAGCCTGCGGATCGAGGTCATCAAGGTGTCGTCGCCGACAAACGCGGCCAACGTCGACCGACTGCCATCGCGATGGTGATAGCTCAGCCGCAGCGGTTGCACCGGCCTGCCCGCGTCCACGGCGGCCTGGAACATCGCCGGGCGGAACGGGCCGTAGGCCAGCCCGCACCAGGTCGTCCCCTCGGGAAAGGCGACGACCGTCTGGCCCGCGCGCAGCCGTCCCGCGACGGCGCCGACCACGTCGGGCAGGCGCCGCAGCTGCTCCCGTTCGATCGGGATGACCTTCATCAGGCGCGCCGCAATGCCGAGACCGGGCCAGCTGATCAGTTCGGCCTTGGCGACGAACGAGCCGGGCATGACGGCGCCGATCGCGAAGATGTCCACCCAGGACACGTGGCCGCTGACCACCAGCACACCGCGCAGGTTGCGAATCGGGCCGCCGGACACCGTGATTCGCACACCGAGGCAGCGCAGCATCATTCGGCAGTAGCCCCGTTGGATGTGCGAACGACCCGGCAGCGGGATGGCCAGCAGTGGCAGCGCGGAGAGCAAGAGCACCGCGAAGGTCGCCCGCACCGCGATCCGCCACGCGACGACCACCGAGTGACCGGCCGCGGCGTCGGTGTGCACACAGCTGGAGTCGCAGGTCGCGCGCGGCACCCAGGGGTGGTCGGCGCTCACGCTGACATCCCCTCGGCCATCGCGGCCGCCGCCCCGACCGACCGCAGCCTGCGTAGGTAACGGGTGTCGGCCTGGCGTTTGTCCAGCAGGGCAGGGAAATCGCCGACCCCGAAGTCGGGATCGTGGGCCGGTTCGCCACATACCTGGGCACCGAGCCGCAGGTAGCCGCGCATCAACGGCGGCACGCTGACCCGCCCCGGCGGGTCGATGTCGTCGAGGTCTCTGCCGTCGAGCGTCACCGGCCGGTACGGGTACACGGTGTACTCCGCGGGCGCGGCGTGCCTGCGCCGCACGAAATCGCGTACACCGCGGATCTGGCTGCCCGCCAACTCGTCGTCAGAGCCCTGGACGGGCACGGACACACAGCCGGTGACGTAGTCGTACCCGCAGCGGTCCAGATAGGCCAGGATGCCCGCCCACATCAGCAGCACCACACCACCGTTGCGGTGGTCCTCGCGTACCACGGCGCGGCCCATTTCGACCAGCGACGGCCGCAACGCGTCAAGGCCCGTTACGTCGAATTCCGTTGCGGTGTAAAGACCTCCGGCGGCGATGGCTCCCGGCGGCGGCAACATCCGGTAGCAGCCCACCAGTTCGCCGGAGTTGTCCTCGCGGACCAGCAGGTGATCGCAGTATTCGTCGAAGCGGTCGGCATCCAGCCCATCGGTGGCCCCGGCCAGGACGAACCCCGGCTCGGAGGTGAACACATCGTGACGAAGGCGCTGCGCGGCCTCGATCAGCGCAGGGTCGGTGGACAACAGCAGCGTGTAGCGAGGCGTGTCTGTTGACAGGGTCGGCGGATCTGCGGCGATGAGTACAGAAGCAGTGCTCATGGCTGCACGGTCGCCCAGCCGCATCTCGGGACGGCATCGTGGCGGTGACGTGTCCGTGAGCGCTAGGTGACGACTTGGGCGATCGCACCTCAGCTGTCGAGGAACACCACGTTCGTGTCGACCGGATTGCGCGGAACCGTGAGGCTGTTGGCCGGGAAAGCGGGGTCCGGGTAGCCGATCGACATCCCGCAGAGCACGGTGAGCTCGTCCGGTATGCCCAGGTGCTCCCGAAGGATGTCAGGGTAGGCCGCGATCGACACCTGCACACAGGAGCCGAGACCGCGTTCGGTCAGGGCCAGCACGAAGGTCTGCAGGAACATTCCCACGCCTAGCGCGTCGACCAGCCCCAGATCGCGGTGCATGCACACCGCGGCGCCCACAGGTGCGCGGAAGAACTCCCAGTTACGCAGCTGGGCCAGCCGACGGGCATCCGCGTCGTGACGCGCGATGCCCATCGAGCCGTACACCAGTGCGCCGAGTTCGCGCCGCAGCGGAAGGAAAGTCTCCGGCAGACCCGTGGTCACCGGAAGTTCGACTGCGGCCTCCTCGAGAAGCGCCTCGACCAACCGGTCGCGACGCGGTCCCGATGCGATGAACACCCGCCACGGCTGGACATTGGAGTTCGACGGCGCGCGCATCGCAAGAGACAGCGCGTCTTCGAGCAGTTCGCGTGGCACTGGCTTGTCGCGCAGGAACAGCCGCGTCGATCTGCGTTCCCTGACGACCTTGTCCAATTCGGTCATGGACGTTGGACACGCCTGTCTTTGCGTTGTTCCAGCTCATCCTCGTCGACGACGACGAGCATCGGCTGGCCTGGCGCACACACCATCGTGACGAGGAACCGCAGCCGGATATCGGAGCGGTTGTTGGCGTCCGAATAGTGGATGACGTCGCCGCCCGGCTCCCAGAACGCCTCGCCGGCCTTGATCACTCGCGGCGCTTCGCCTTCCAGCTCGAAGAGCATCTCGCCTTCCAGCACGTAGCCGAACGACGGCCCGCCCGGATGACGATGCGGCGGAGCACCCGCGCTTCCGGCAGGCCACTCGATGATCATGGTCATCACCTCGGCGTCGGGGGGGATGAACGGCGGTGTGACGGTCTGGATCGTCGTGATGGCCTTCATCAAATCGGCGTTGTCGAACATCGTTTCTCCTCAGTTGAAGTCAATGGAAGCGGACCGTGCCCAGCACGGCATCGTCGCCGGTGACCAGGCTCGTCTCGGTGAGCCGCGTGCCGAAGTAAGTGGCTTGCAGGTCGACAACGACCGTCTTGTCGCTGCCCTGCTTGGCCAGCACGCTGCGGGCGAGGTCGGCGAACGAGATCTTGTCCGGCCCACCGATGTTGACCACACCGTCGCGCGGGGACCCCGCCGCCACGCGGGTCACTTCGGCGGCGACGTCGTCGGCGGCGATCGGCTGAATCAGCGCATCGGGTGCTCGCACTTCATCGCCCACGTCGAGTGATCCGACGATGGCGGCGGCGAACTCCTGGAACTGGGTCGCCCGCACGATCGTGTACGGCAGACCCGATTCGGCGATCGCCTTCTCCTGCACCACCTTTGCGCGCATGTAGCCGCTCTCGGGTAAACCGTCGACCCCGACGATCGACAGGGCCACGTAGTGGCGGACCCCCGTCTGCTTCGCGGCCGCCGCCAGGTTCGCCGACGAGCGGGTGAAGAAGTCCATCACCGGGCCGTCGTCGAACGACGGTGAATTGGTCAGGTCGACGAGCGCGTCCGCGCCCGCCAGCGCGTCGGCAAGCCCCTCGCCGGTGAGCACGTCGGCACCCGAGGCGCGCGACGCGGCGACCACGTCGTGCCCAGCCTCATTGAGGAGGTCGACGACCTTCGAACCGATCAAACCGGTGGCTCCGAAAACTGTGATCTTCATGCGTCCAGACTGACGCTTCGCCGCCCGTATTCGAACCCTTGAAAGTCCGTAGTCTGGGCGCGGCACGCAAAACCCCCGAACACCGGTGTCCGGGGGCTTTGCGCGAGAAAACTAACCCTTGCGGGCCTTGACCGCCTCGGTCAGCTGCGGCGCGACCTTGAACAGGTCGCCGACGACGCCGAGGTCCGCGATCTCGAAGATCGGCGCCTCTTCGTCCTTGTTCACCGCGATGATCGTCTTCGACGTCTGCATGCCGGCGCGGTGCTGGATCGCCCCGGAGATGCCCAGCGCGATGTACAGCTGCGGCGACACGGTCTTACCGGTCTGGCCCACCTGGAACTGCCCCGGGTAGTAGCCGGAGTCGACGGCGGCGCGCGACGCACCGACGGCGGCGCCGAGCGAGTCGGCCAGATCCTCGACGACCTTGAAGTTCTCGGCGCTGCCGACACCACGGCCGCCGGAGACCACGACGGTGGCCTCGGTGAGCTCCGGACGATCGCCTGCGACGGCGGGCTCCCGCTTGGTGATCTTGGTCGCGTTCTCGGCCTGCGCCGGCACCTCGACGTTGACGACCTCGCCTGCGCCCGCTGCGGGCTCGGCCTCGATCGCGCCGGGACGCACGGTGATCACCGGGGTCTCACCGGTGGCCTCGGCCTCGACGGTGAACGCGCCACCGAAGATCGAGTGGACTGCCTTGGCGCCCTCCTTGACGTCGACGACGTCCACCAGCAGGCCAGAGCCGATGCGGGCGGCCAGTCGGCCCCCGATCTCCTTGCCGTCGGCGCTGGCGGCCAGCAGCACACCGGCAGGCGTGGCCGACTCGACCAGCGAGGCCAGCACGTCCACGTACGGGGTGATCAGGTAGTTCTCCGCGTCGTCGGCCTCGGCGACGTAGATCTTGGCGGCGCCCGCCTCCTTCAGCCCGTCGGTCAGCGACGCGGCCGTGCCCGGCTTGCCGATGACGACGGCGGAGGGCTCGCCCAACTTGCGGGCGGCGGTGATCAGTTCGGCGGTGACCTTCTTCGGCGCGCCGTCGGCGTGCTCAACGAGCACAAGTACTTCAGCCATTTATCTTCTGTGTCTTTCGGGTCTCTGTGGGGCTATCGGCTAGATGATCTTTTGAGCAACCAGGTACTCGGCGACCTTGGTGCCGCCGTCACCCTCGTCGGTGACCTTCTCGCCCGCGGTCTTCGGCGGCTTCGGAGTCGACGCAGTCACCTTGGTACCGGCGTTGGCGACGCCCACCTCGTCGGTCTCGACACCAATCTCGGCCAGCGTCAGCGTCGTCACTTCCTTCTTCTTCGCGGCCATGATGCCCTTGAAGGACGGGAAGCGCGGCTCGTTGATCTTCTCGTTGACCGACACCACCGCAGGCAGCGACGCCTCGACAGTGAACACGCCATCATCGGTCTCACGCTCACCGGTGACCTTGCCGCCCTCGACGGACACCTTGCGCAGGTGGGTCAGCTGGGGCAGGCCCAGGTATTCGGCGATCACCGCGGGAACCGCGCCGCCGACACCGTCGGTGGCCTCATTGCCCGCGATGACCAGTTCGGTGCCCTCGATGGTGCCCAGCGCGCGGGCCAGTGCCCAGCCGGTCTGGATCAGGTCGGAGCCGTGCAGGCCGTCGTCGAGGACGTGCACCGCCTTGTCGGCGCCCATCGACAACGCCTTGCGGATGGCCTCGGTCGCACGTTGGGGGCCCGCTGTGAGCACCGTCACAGTGCTCTCGGTGCCGTTGGCGGCTTCCTTCTCCTTGATCAGCAGCGCCTCTTCGACGGCGCGCTCGTTGATCTCGTCGAGCACCGCGTCGGCGGCCTCACGGTCGAGCGTGAAATCGCCATCCGTCAGCTTGCGCTCCGACCACGTGTCTGGGACCTGTTTGATCAGGACCACGATGTTCGTCATGACTCTGGTTCGTCCTCCTCGGAGAGGCCGGGCGGCCGGCCTGCATTACCACGTTTGAAGCAACTACCACCATGTTACTCGCGGGTAACTTTTGGTGGTTCGCACGAACACCATAGCTGGTCGAAGTTTGCGTACTAGCAGCCCGTAGTCGGTGAACCTTCGCCATTGGGCCGATCCGCGTTAGCCTGCCTAGCAATGAGCGCCTCATTCGTTACCAACGGTCCGCTTGGGGACGATGCGTTGCCCCTTACGGGCGAACGCACGATCCCTGGGCTGGCGGAGGAGAACTACTGGTTCCGTCGCCATGAGGTCGTCTACGAGCGACTGGCCAGTCGTTGCGTCGGACTCGACGTGCTCGAGGCCGGCTGCGGCGAGGGTTACGGAGCCGACCTGATCGCTGGTGTGGCACGCCGGGTGATCGGGCTGGATTACGACGAGTCGGCCGTCGCGCATGTACGGGCCCGGTATCCGCGGGTGGAGATGCGGCACGGGAATCTCGCCGAGCTCCCGCTGGCCGACGGCGAGGTCGATGTGGTGGTCAACTTCCAGGTCATCGAACACCTTTGGGATCAGGGGCAATTCGTGGCCGAGTGCGCTCGCGTACTCCGGCCCGGCGGCGTGCTGCTGGTGTCCACACCAAATCGGATTACCTTCTCCCCCGGCCGTGACACCCCGATCAACCCGTTCCACACCCGCGAACTCAACGCCGACGAGCTGACCGAACTGCTGACAACCGCGGGCTTTTCGGTCGAGTCGATGCTGGGCGTTTTTCATGGCGAGGGTCTTCAAGAGCTCGACGCTCGACACGGCGGCTCGATCATCGACGCCCAGATCGCCCGCGCGCTGGCCGACGCACCCTGGTCCGACGATCTGCTCGCCGACGTCGCCGCAGTGACCACCGCCGACTTCGAGCTCATCGACGCACGGGACCGCGACATCGACAACAGTCTCGACCTGGTCGCGATCGCGGTGCGGCCGTGACACGGTCCGAGCCCGTACCCGGGCTGTTCACCCTCGTCCTGCACACGCACCTGCCGTGGCTGGCCCATCACGGCCGGTGGCCGGTCGGCGAGGAGTGGCTTTATCAGTCGTGGTCGGCCGCGTATCTGCCACTGATGCGGGTACTGCGCACGCTTGCCGACGAAGAGCGCAGGCACGTGGTGACGCTGGGCATGACGCCGGTCGTCACCGCGCAGCTCGACGACCCCTACTGCCTGTCGGGCATGTACCACTGGCTGGCCAACTGGCAGTTGCGGGCGTTGGAGGCCACGACGCTGCGTGACCCGTTGCGGGAGTTCGGAATTCGCGAGCACGCCGAGGCAGGCCACGCACTCGAGGAGTTCGCCACACTGTGGCGACACGGCGGAAGTCCACTGCTGCGCGGGCTGATCGACGCAGGCACCATCGAACTGCTCGGCGGTCCGTTGTCGCATCCGTTCCAGCCACTGCTCAACCCGCGGTTGCGCGAATTCGCGTTGCGCGAGGGCCTCGCCGATGCCGCTCTGCGGTTCGCACACACACCGACCGGCATCTGGGCACCGGAGTGCGCATATGCGCCGGGCATGGAAATCGATTACACCGCAGCGGGTGTCGGACACTTCATGGTCGACGGCCCGTCGCTGCACGGCGACACCGCCTTGGGGCGACCGGTCGCCGCCTCCGACGTCGTCGCCTTCGGCCGCGATCTGCAGGTCAGCTATCGGGTGTGGTCGCCGAAGTCCGGCTACCCCGGCCACGCGGCGTACCGCGACTTCCACACCTACGATCACGTCACCGGCCTCAAGCCGGCCCGTGTCACCGGCCGCAACGTGTCGTCGGATGCCAAGGCGCCCTACGACCCTGAGCGCGCGGACCGCGCGGTCGACATGCATGTCGCCGACTTCGTCGGGGTGGTGCGCGAACGGTTGATCAGCGAATCGGAACGGATCGGCAGGCCGGCCCACGTGGTGGCGGCGTTCGACACCGAACTTTTCGGGCATTGGTGGTACGAGGGCCCGGTGTGGCTCGAACGGGTGGTGCGCGCGCTGCCCGCCGCGGGCGTGCGAGTCGGCACTCTTTCCGATGCGGTGGCCGACGGATTCGTCGGCACTCCCGTCGAATTGCCGCCCAGCTCTTGGGGTTCGGGCAAGGACTGGCAGGTGTGGGCGGGCGAGAAGGTTGCCGATCTGGTTCAGCTCAACGCCGAGGTCGTCGACACCGCGCTGACCACCGTGGACAAGGCACTCGGCGAGACCGACGCACCGCCGGCCCGCAACTTCGTCGCCGACCAGATCCTGCGCGAAACGCTGCTCACGGTGTCCAGCGACTGGCCGTTCATGGTGAGCAAGGACTCCGCCGCCGACTACGCGCGCTACCGAGCGCACCTGCATGCGCACGCCACACGGGAGATCGCGGGCGCGCTTGCATCCGGCCGCAACGAGCACGCGCGCCGCCTGGCCGACGGCTGGAACCGCGCCGACGATTTGTTCGGCGCGCTCGACGCAAGGCGCCTGCCTCGATGAAAGTCCTCCCCTTCCCCGCGAGTGACCGTGTTTGCGCACGACACGCCGCAAATTGTTGGCATTTTGAGGTCGCTCGCCCAGGGGTGAGCGGCCCGTGAAAGTCCTGATGGTCTCGTGGGAGTACCCGCCGGTGGTGGTCGGCGGCCTCGGCCGACACGTCTACGAACTGGCGACAGCGCTGGCGGCGGGCGGCCACGAGGTCGTGGTGCTCAGCCGGCGCCCCAGCGGCACCGACCCGAGCACGCATCCATCGACCGACGAAATCGCCGAGGGCGTAAGGGTTGTCGCGGCCGCGCAGGACCCGCATGAGTTCGACTTCGGCGCCGACATGATGGCGTGGACGCTGGCCATGGGGCATTCGATGGTCCGCGCCGGGCTGGCCATCAAGGACCAGCGTAATCGGCCGTGGCGGCCCGACGTCGTGCATGCACACGACTGGCTGGTCGCGCATCCGGCGATCGCTCTCGCCGAATACTTCGACGTCCCACTGGTTTCCACCATCCACGCCACCGAGGCGGGCAGGCATTCGGGCTGGGTCTCGGGTCCGATCAGCCGCCAGGTGCACGCCGTCGAATCGTGGCTCGCTCACGAATCCGATTCGCTCATCACCTGTTCGGCGTCGATGAGCGATGAGATCACCGAGTTGTTCGGCCCGGGCCTTGCGGAGACCCGCGTCATTCGCAACGGAATCGACGCGGCGCTGTGGCCATTCGCGCGACGCCAACCTCGAACCGGACCTGCGCAATTGATGTACCTGGGCCGGCTCGAGTACGAGAAGGGCATACACGACGCGATCGCCGCGCTGCCCCGCATCAGGCGCACCCACCCCGGTACGACATTGACGATCGCGGGTGACGGCACACAACTCGACTGGCTCGTCGAGCAGGCGCGAAAGCACAAGGTACTCAAGGCCACAACGTTCGTGGGCAGGCTCGACCATGAGGGGCTTCTGCGGCTGCTGCACACCGCCGACGCATGCGTGTTGCCCAGCCATTACGAACCGTTCGGCATCGTCGCGCTCGAGGCAGCCGCCACCGGCGTCCCGCTCGTCACCTCCAACGTCGGCGGCCTCGGTGAGGCGGTCATCAACGGGCAGACCGGAATGTCGTACGCACCACGCGACGTCGCAGGGTTGGCCGCGGCAGTGCGCGCCGTGCTGGACGATCCCGATGCCACACAGCAGAGAGCGATCGCCGCCCGCGAACGGCTCACCTCCGACTTCGACTGGCACACTGTCGCGAGCGAGACCGCGCAGGTCTACCTCGCCGCCAAACGCGGCGAACGCGAACCGCACCGGCGGCGCGTCATCGTCGAACACGCACTGCCCGACCGCTGAATAATTCGACCGGCATCGAATCATTCCGGCCCTAGCGTGCGGGCATGGACACGAAAAGGTTCAGCCTCGACACCGCGTTGACCCTCATCGCTGCCTACCTGGGACTCTTCGTCGGACTCATCGACGCCAACGCGATCAACCTCGCACTGCCCGCAGTCCGAAACGACCTCGGCGGCGGCATCTCCGGCGCGCAATGGACGATCGACGCCTACAACATCACCTTCGCCGCCGTCCTGTTGACAGCCGGGTCGCTGGGTGACCGATTCGGCAGGCGCACGGTCTTGCGCGTCGGATTGTTGACGTTCGTTGCCGCCTCGCTGGTATGCGCGGCGGCCCCGTCACTTCCGCTGCTGTTGGCCGCCCGCGCCGTCCAGGGCGTGGGCGCGGCGCTGATGCTCCCCCAAGGGTTGGCCATCACCGCAGCCGCGTTTCCGGACCCGGTCGAGCGCGGCAGAGCGACGGCCGCATGGGCGATGGCCGCCGCGATGAGCACCGCGATCGGCCCCATCCTCGGCGGCGTGCTCACCGACACCATCGGCTGGCGCTACATCTTCTGGCTGAATGCGCCGGTCGGCGTGATCGCGCTGCTGATGACCTACCGCTACCTGCCCGAGTCGCGCGACCCCGATGCGGCGAGCATCGACGTTCCCGGCCAGACACTGGCCATGGTGGGGCTCGGCACGCTGACCATCGTGCTCGTCGAGGGCCGGACGCTGTCACCGGTGTGGACCGTCGCCCTGGGCGCCGCCGCGGTGGCAGGCATCGCCGCGTTCGTCGGCAGCCAGCGACGGGTGAGGCATCCGATGCTTCCGCTGGA
Source organism: uncultured Actinomycetota bacterium (assembly GCA_963698965.1). Classification (GTDB taxonomy): domain Bacteria; phylum Actinomycetota; class Actinomycetes; order Mycobacteriales; family Mycobacteriaceae; genus Mycobacterium. Next base: position 44,773 of record CAVOSY010000029.1, on the reverse strand, counting down.
CCTGTTTCGCAACCGCAGGCTCGTCGCCGCGCTGATCGCGACCTTTGCGATGACCTTCGGCATCTACGGGCTGCTGCTGGTGAACAGCTTCGCCTTCCAACAACAACGGGGCGCGAGCGCGTTGGCCACCGCGTTGTGGTTCCTGCCGATGCCGCTGACGTACCTGTTCTTCATCCCGGTGGTCAACTCGCTGGCCCACCGCACAGGTCCGCGGCTGCCGATGACGGCCGGGTTGGCCCTCATGGCGGCAGGCATGGCGGTCTACGCCGCGGCGGGACCGCACGCCGAGGTGTGGCTGCTCGAGCTGTCGTTCGTGCTCGCAGGCGCAGGCCTGGCACTCAACACCGGTCCCGCGGTCGGGCTGGCGATGTCAGCGGTGCCGGTGCGGCGGGCGGGTCTGGCTTCGGGCGTAGTGAACCTGGCGCGCCTGGTGGGTATCACTGTCGGTGTCGCGGTGTTGGGTAGTGCCATGGCGGCCATCGGAGGCGCCGACGGCGCCCGCATCGCGACCATGCTGGGCGGGCTGGTCCAGTTGGCCGGCGCGGCAGTCGCGTTCCGCTGGTCCGAAGCGCCTGCCCCGCTGCGGGAGGAGGTTTGTCATGCGTAACGCTGCCGAGCTACCGACGGGCGGCGACGCCGATATCGCCGCGCTGGCCTCGTTGCTGGCCGACCCGGCACGGTGCAAGGTCCTGCTCGCGCTCGACGACGGCCGGGCGCTGCCCGCCAGCGTGCTCGCCGACGAAGCGGGCGTCGGCAGGCCGACGGCCAGCAGCCATCTCGGCAAGCTGACCGACGCCGGGCTGCTGACCGTGGAGACCCATGGCAGGCATCGCTACTACCGGCTGGCCGGTCCCGAAGTCGGCGAGTTGCTCGAACATCTGGTTCGTCTCGCACCGCCACGGCCGGTCAGATCGCTGCGGGAGGGCACCCGTGCGGCACGCCTGCGCTCGGCGCGAACCTGCTACGACCACTTGGCGGGCAGGCTCGGCGTGGCTGTCATGCGGTGCCTGCTGGATCGCGAGGCGCTGGTCGGCGGCGACGGCCGCTACGATCCACACCGCGACAGCCATGACGCGTTGAGCAGCCCCGGCCACGACCTCCGGTATGAGCTGACCGACACCGGGCGGGGCTTCCTAACGGGCGTAGGTGTGGAAATACCAACGGGCAAAAGGCCACTCGTGCGCTACTGCGTGGACTGGACCGAGCAGCGCCATCACCTGTCCGGTGGGCTGGGCCGCGCCGTGTTCGATCGTTTCCTGTCCGCGGGCTGGGTGAAACGGGTGCCGCGTGGGCGGGCGCTCTTGGTCACCGATGACGGCCGCGCCGTGCTGGCCGACGTATTCGACATCGACTGGAGCGGCTGAGTCACGACGGTTTCATCGTACGTCGGGTGAGAGCCGCAGTCTTCAATATCAGCTTGCACAACAAGCGATCACAGTTGTTCGATCGCTGTTTCGTCCGGCGTCAGCCCACGATTTCGACTTGGCGGGTACCACCCAAGCTGGACGGCGCGCTCGCTGAGCGAGGCCATGGCGACCGACCGGGCAGCACCTCCACGGCTCGATGCCGGACGGAAATCACCGCGCCCTCCGCTTGGACGCGGACTTGCCGCGACGTGCGTCCGTGTCACGGTGCCCATTCGCCAATACCCCGGCGCAGCCGAACACCACAGCACCGAGGATGGCCGATGCCAACACGATGATAACTGCCGTCGTGTCCGAGATAGCCACGGCAACAAACCAACCCGTAGCCGCACCGATGATTCCAAGCGCCGTGAGTTCGGGCCACCGGTAGCCGTTGGTCCACCGGAGAGCCAGCAGCGGCAAAAACAACGTCGCCGACGCAACCAAGACCATCACCGCTGCCAGAACAGATCCGGGTGCTGTCACCTGTGCTCCTAGCGCACTGGCGACGCCTAAGGTACCCAGCGACGCGGCGATCAGGCTGGTCTGCAGCACCGTCAGCCAGTTGGCGGTTCGGGCATGCACCGCCGCCAGCTGTTGCAGGCGAAGCTCGGTGACCTTCTGCCCCTCGGCGACGCGCTCGCGACGCGACTCCAGATACACGATCTCGTGCTGCACGCGGTGGCCGAGCCATTCGGCGAGTTCCACCTCGCGAGCGAACGGCGACACGTTGGATTTGGCGGTGTCGATCTGCGTAGGTGCGTAAGCACGCAGGTTGTGTGCCGCGATTTCGACCGTCTGTCGCAGATCGCGCATGTTGGTGATAGACATGAGAAGGCCTGCAGAATCGCCCTGTGCACGGCTCAGTCGGCTTTGTGCGTCGATCAGCTCGTCGGCTGCAGCGCCGGCCACCTCAAAGCGCTTGTGCAACGCGAATAATTCGGCAAGCTGCGTGTCGAGCGCGTCTTCTTGCTTGCGCACATCTGCGATCCCGTCCTGAAAGACACCGACCTCGAACCGAAGCTTGCTGGCGTGCATGAAATAGCGCAGCATCGGGCCGGCGTCGTCCCTCGTCCCGGTGAACCAGCACCATTCACCGAACACCGACGCAGCGGAGGGGTCGGCCAGCGCCACCACACACCGCCCACGGGGTGTCATCTCAATGTCCCACACCGCAATCCCGGGTTGGAATACAGCAGACAGTTCGAAGCCTGACCCGGCGTGGGCGGCGAGTACCTTGTGAGCGGAATCCGCTCCGGCGACTTGCAATTCGGAGGCATTCTCATCAGCGACACCCGTAAAGACATGTGTGGCACCGAAAACACCAGCGAGATCGACATTGTCCGCGGCGTGACGCCATCGCCGGGACAAATCGATCCAGGCATCGCCGTCTCCGGCCGCGGTCGCATCGGGCCCCAGCCGCACGGCCACAGCAGCGACGTCATGTGCCGTGAAGGCAATCGCGGTGTCGCGCCCTCCGGGATTGGTTTTCGCTCCGACCACCTTCAACCACACGTCATCCATTGGCAGCTCAGCCGGAAGCTGCACGGGGAGTTCGGCGTCAACAGGCTGGGTGATGCCGAGCGCCGAAGCCGTCGCCCATGTCTTGGCCAAACCGTGCTCAGCGTTGCCCGCACCGTGCGAGAGCGGTCCGAACACCAGCACATACAGAGTCGGGTGGGTGATCGTTATCGTCACGATGCACCGCCGTACTCAACGAGACGCATCACGGTTCGATTCGCGAACTCCACAACCTCTTTCGGTGCGGGCAGCGCATCCGGCGGACCGTTCTGCCTGTCGGCGATCGCCTCCACATGAGCGGGAGTCGATGACGACCGGGATCGACGTCGCAGCAGCCCCACCGCGATGAGGACGATGATTGCAAGCGTGAGAAGACAGGCCGCGAACACCCAGTTCCTCGCCTCGGACGCGGCCGAATCAAACGGCGGCGCTTCGGTTGTCGGGCGAGTCGGGCTCGCCGAGCCGGGTGTGAGTGTTTCCGTCGGCGTGAGCGTTTGAGTCTGCGGCGCGGTCGTCTCGCGTGTTCCCGGATATTGTGTCGGCCGTATGAGTGTGGTGGTTTGCCCGGACGGTGGGCTGACTTGATGAGCGGTCGAATTCACCAAGAGGGTGACGAGAAAGCCAGCTGCGACAAGGATTCCAATCATGCAGGCAGCTATGGCCACGATCCGTCCGGAGCGTGAGGCTCTGCGCCGCTGGCCCCCCGTGGGTGGCGATGGGGCCGGATAAGACGCCGACTCCGACCGAGGCAGCCGGCGAGGCGGTGGTGCCGGCGTGCGGTGCGCCGATGTAGGCGAGTAGGACGACGCATCATGTTGTGATCTCCTCGATGGACCCAACGAGGGTGCACGGTCGGGATTTCGCCGAGGGCCTAACCCAATACGGTGCAGATCGTCGAGAGCGGTACGCAACGCTGCTGCATCGTCCGCGCCGACGGCACAGTCGATGCTAGCCAGGTAGCCGCGGACGAACGGCCACGCCCGCGGAGGTAGCTCGATGCGCCCGACACTGTCGAGTGTCAACCTGGCCTCGTCCACCAAATCGCCGGGCAAGCGACCCGCCATGGCCGGATGCTACTTCCGTTCGTAGGGCGTTCACCTGGGAAATCGCAGACTTCACGTTAGGCGCCAAATGGCCTGGCTCCAGGGCGTCCCCGAACGTTCCTTACCGCTCGAGAATTCGCCAAAATTTCGAGCGGTAAGGAACGTTCGACGGGAACCTAGCGGTTGGCCTTCTTGCGTTCGATGTCGGCCAGCGCCGCCGCCAACTCCGCGCGCTGGGCCGCCGACGTCTCCCACGCCAGCTGCCGGTTCTTGACGACCTTCGCAGGCGCGCCGACGGCGATCGAAAAGTCGGGAACGTCACCCTTGACCACTGCGTGCGACCCCAGCACGCACCCGCGGCCGATCGTGGTGTTGCGCAGGATGGTGACCTTGGTGGCGATCCACGTGTCCGGCCCGATCCGCACCGGGCCCTTGATGATGCCCTGGTCCTTGATCGGCGCGTTGATGTCGTCCATTCTGTGGTCGAAGTCGCACACGTAGACCCAGTCCGCCATCAGCACCGAATCGCCCAGCTCGATGTCGAGGTAGGTGTTGATGACGTTGTCACGACCGAGCACGACCTTGTCGCCGAACCGCAACGAGCCCTCGTGGCAACGGATCGTGTTCTTGTCGCCGATGTGCACCCACCGGCCGATCTCCATCGTCGCCAGCTCGGGCGTCGACTGGATCTCGACGCCTTTGCCGAGGAAGACCATGCCGCGAGTGATGATGTGCGGGTTGGCCAGCTTGAACTTCAGCAATCGCCAATAGCGCACCAAATACCAGGGCGTATAGGCCTTGTTGGCGATCACCCACCGCAAAGAAGCGAGGGTCAGGAACTTGGCCTGGCGCGGATCACGCAGCCGGGACCCCCGCCAGCGCTTGTGTAGCGGCGCGCCCCACATCGTCGTCATGGCCGGAAAGCCTACGCGAGCGCTCACACACTGAGCGGTTACCCTCACGTGGACCAAACGATAGGAACAGGAAAGGACCGAGTGTTCCGGCGATTGATCGTGCTGGCGTCAACGGCGCTGATCACGGGCGTACTGGCCGGTTGCGGGACCACCGATTCCTGGGTTGAGGCGCACGCGGCCGACGGCTGGCCCGCCCAGTACGGCGACGCAGCCAACAGCAGCTACTCGCCGGTGGCCGGTGCCGACGCGCTGCGGCTCGAGTGGCGACGTTCGGTCAAGGGTGACCTCGCCGCCCAGGTGGCCCTCGGGTCTTCGAGCTATCTGGCCATCAACGCGCAGTCGTCGGGCGGTTGCTCGCTGATGGTGTGGGAAACCGACAACAAGGCTCGCCAACGCTGGTGCACCCGGTTGTGGCAGGGCGGCGGGCTGTCCAGCCCGCTGTTCGATGGGTTCGACAATCTCTACGTCGGCCAGCCCGGCGCGATGCTGTCCTTCCCGCCGACACAGTGGATCCGGTGGCGTCAGCCGGTTATCGGAATGCCCACCACCGCAAGGATTCTCACGCCCGGCCAGCTGCTGGTGGTCACGCATCTCGGGCAGGCGCTGGTATTCGACGCACAAAAGGGCATCGTCACCGGCACGATGGATCTGGTGGGTGGCCTCGATCCCACCGACTCCACTCGCGGGCTGGCCGATTGCCAGCCGGCAGGGCGAGGCTGCCCGGTGGCCGCGGCGCCGGCATTCTCGTCGGCCACCGACATTGTGGTGGTCAGCCTGTGGGGACCGAACGCGCCAGCGCCGAGCCTCGTCGGGCTTCGCTACCGTGCCGGCCAGACGCCGCCGATGACCCGCGAGTGGACCAGCGACGCGGTCGGCCAGGGCCCGATCTCCAGTCCAGTGCTATCCGCCGACGGGAAGACGGTCTACGTGAACGGCCGCGACGAACACCTCTGGGCGCTGAATACGGCGGACGGCAAGCCGAAATGGTCGGTGCCGCTGGACTATTTGGCACAGACGCCGCCGTCGGTGTCGCCAGACGGCCTGATCGTCGCCGGCGGCGGCCCAGGCGCCAAACTGGTCGCGGTCCGCGACGGCGGCGACCACGGCGACGTGCTGTGGACCCGCGACGACGTCGCGCCACTCTCGGCATCGAGCCGTGCGGGCGGCAGCATCGCCTACACCGTCGCCAAGGACGGAGACAACGGGCAGGCGCTGCTCGTGTTCGATCCGGCGGACGGCCACACCGTCAACAGTTACCCACTGCCGCAGGCGACCGGCTGGCCGGTCGGTGTGTCGGTCGGCCATGACCGCCGAATCGTCACCGCCACGAGCGACGGCCAGGTCTACGGCTTCGCGCCCGAGTAGGCCTACGCCAGTAGCGGCGCGACGGTCGCGCGTGGCAGCGACGCCTCTAGCGGACCCGCGGACTCCGCGAACAGCTCGCCCTGACCGAAGAAGAAGATCAGCGAGTCATCCGTCAGCGCGAAGTTCTGATACTTGGCCTGATCGAGCCCGACGCTGGGCGAGATGCCGTCGATCACCCCCTGCTGCTTCTGCAGGTACTGCTCGACGGCCGGGTAGATCACATCGAGCGGCTTGCTGCCAGGCTTGAACAAGGTGTCGAACGTGATCGGCGCCTTCTTTGCGAGATCCCAGTTGAAGGACTTGTACCACGTCTGCGGATGCGCACCGCCGACGTTCTGCCACATCGTCAAAACAACGCTCTGGGTGCCGGTGCTCGGCGAGCCCGACTGGTATCCGGTTCCCTTCGCGTCGAGCTCGTACGGCAGGTTGTACGAACCCGGCATCTCTGAGACGTTGACGAACCCGTCGCGGGCCTGGGTCAGGTATGAGGTAAGCGCCTGCTGGTCGGGGTAGTCGTTGGGGAACGTCATGTCCAGCGTGTAGGTGGCGTTCGCCGTGTGCACCGTGCAGATCCCGTCGTCCCCAACCGTGCCGGCCAGGTCCGCGCAGGCCGACTGCGCGTCAGCCGCCGATGTGCCCGTCAAGCAGGCCAGTACACCGGCCACCAGAGTCGCAGCCACCCTGAGAATGCGCATCGTCGGACGTCCTCGAGAGCCGGCACCGGCTTCGGCACCGGCGCATCACTGCCAGAGTACTGGCGCCTCACCGGGGGAGCGGAAAATATCAGCGCGAGGGGCGACAAATGAATGCCGTTGCCCGGCTTGCCGCCCCGGATCCGATGCGCGCGATGACGACCGAGGCCGGCTGCGATCCGCGCAGCCGCAGTCGCGCCCGCAACACGTCGGGGTCGACATTGACACCGCGCACGAGGATCTCGACCGCGCCGACGTCTCGCGCCGAAAGCGCCTGGCGCAGCCGCCGTTCGCTGTAGTTGAGCTCTTCGAGGACTTCGAACCCGCGCACATTCTCGGGCAGCCGGTCGCCGGTCAGGTAGGCGATCTCCAGGTCGAGCTGCCATAGCCCGTGGCGGGCGGCGTAGTGCCGCACCAGACCCGCGCGCACCACCGCGCCGTCGGGGTCGACGATCCACCGGCCTGCCGGCGCCACCGCGCAGTCGTCGGGATCGGCGTCGGTCACTCCTTCGCCGGTGTCCAGGATCGTCGCCCGGCGCGTCACCCCGTCCCCCGCCAGCCCCGCCGACCACAGGCAGGCCTCGCGCACGCTGCCTGCCAGCGAGGTCACTTCGATCTCGCCGCGCAATCCCAGCCGCGCCAGCCCGTCGAAATCGATTCCGGGAGCGGCCTTTACGACGAGATCCCGGCCCCGGTACACGTCCAGCAGCGCATCGAGCGCGGGCGCGTAGTCGCGGGGGTCGAACCGCCGCCTCCCGCCGCTTCGCCGAGAGGGGTCGACGAGGACGACGGTGTCGCGGGTGATCGGCCGCAGCGCGTCGGCGCGGCAGAGTTCGACACCGGGGACGTTGTGGCCTGCCATCGCGAGCCGGACCGGATCGATATCGCTGCCTACCACATAGGCAGCCGAATCCCGCAGTGCCGCAAGTTCGGTGCCGACGGAGCAAGTTGCGTCGTGAACCACGGCGCCTGTCAGCCGCCGAGCCCGGTGCTCGGCTACCGGTTCAGCGGTGGCCTGCTGCAGCGCCTCATCGGTGAACAGCCAGTCCGATGGGTCAGCGAACTTGACCGCCGCCTTTCGCCGCAGCAGCGTGGTCTCCACCAACACGGCGGCCCGTTCACCGAAACGGTCACGCGCAGAGGCGATCTCGGAAACCAACGCCGGGCCGGCGAGCCGGAACTCGTTGACCTCGCGCAGATCTCGGGCGCCCGCGTCCGACCGCAGGTAGGCGACGTCGTCGAGACCGAATGCTAGGACGGCTTGACCCCGGTGACCATGACGTTGTAGTACCAGCTCTTCGGCACGACGCGGCGCCAGAGGTTGTGGTCGATCCAGCTCAGCGTGATCCAGCTGTGGAACGCGAATTTGGCGTAGCCCCAGCCCAACCGGCCGGGCGGCACGGCGGCCTCGAGCGTGCGCAAAGGCCAGCCCAACATGGCGGCGGTGAACTCGGTCGTGGAGGTCGACACGTCGACGGCACCGGCGCTGCGGGCCATCCGCTCCAAATCGGCGGGCGCGAATGTGTGCAGGTCGACGATCGCCTCAAGCGCTGCTGCGCGCGAGGACTCGTCGAGCTCGGCCTGCGGCCGGCGCCAACCACCCAGCCCCGGCAGCTTGGTGACGTTCGTCACCGCCCGCCACGTCAGCGTCGACAACGGGCGGGCATAGTTCTCACCTGCATTCGTCGGCTCACCCGCGAAGACGAAGCGGCCACCCGGCTTGAGCACGCGCACCACCTCGCGCAGGGACAGCTCGACGTCGGGGATGTGGTGCAGCACCGCGTGCCCGACCACGAGGTCGAAGGTGTCGTCGTCGTACGGAATGCCCTCCGCGTCGGCGACCCGGCCGTCGATCTCCAGCCCGAGGTTCTCGCCGTTGCGGGTGGCCACCTTGACCATGCCCGGTGACAGGTCGGTCACCGAGCCGCGCCGCGCGACGCCCGCCTGAATCAGGTTGAGCAGGAAGAACCCGCTGCCGCAGCCCAGCTCCAGCGCCCGGTCGTAGGGCAGCTCACGCAGCTCCTCGTCGGGCACCGTCGCGTCGAACAGATCGCGGGCGTAGTCCACGCAGCGCTTGTCGTAGCTGATCGACCACTTCTCGTCGTAGCTCTCGGCCTCCCAGTCGTGGTACAGCACCTGGGCGAGCTTCGAGTCGTGGCGGGCGGCCTCGACCTGCTCCGCGGTGGCGTGCGGGTTGGGGACCGGAGCCGCCTGGTCGGCGACATAAGGAGCAGTGTCGGTTTCCTCAAAGCTCATAACAGGGCAGCCTAAACGTCGAAAGAGGCCTTGGCGGCAGCCAGTACCTGAGGCGGATAGTCGAGGAAGCGCTTCGCCCAGGCCACCGCGGCGTCGTAGACGCCGTCGGGTGCCACCATCTCGTCGATCAGGCCCAGCGCCAGCGCCTCCTTGGCGTCGATGAACCGACCGCTGAACACCAGGTCCTTGGCCTTGCTCTCGCCTGCGGCGCGTGCGAGTCGGGCGGTGCCGCCCTGTGGCACCCGACCCGCCAGGATCTCCGTCGCACCGAACTTCACGTTGTCGCCGGCCACCCGCCAGTCCGTGGCCAGTGCCAGGTTGAGCCCGCCGCCCAGCGCGTAGCCGGTGATGGCCGCGACGGTCGGCTTCGGGATGGCGGCCAGCGCGTCGACGGCCTCCCGGCACACGCGTGCCGCAGCCACGGCTTCGTCGACGCTCAACGTGCTCAGCTCGGGCATGTCGTCGCCGGCGGAGAAGATCTCGTGACCGCCGAACACGATGACGGTGCAGATTTCGTCGCGCTGACTGAGATCGGCTGCCGCAGAAACGATCTCGCGATACGTCTGACGTGTGAGCGCATTGGTGGGCGGTCGCGACAACAGCAGCGTGGCGATGCCTGGCTGCTCATCGCTGGTATGGACGGAGACGAACTCGTTCATGTAAGCGGCGTGTCGGCGCCGTAGCCTTCGGGCGCTCGACGGTTGCGGGCGGCGTTATAGCGGTCGCTGTTGAAGAACTCGATCTCCCAGTTGCCGGTGACCTTATTGGCGGCGAGGTGAGGTTCGACCGGGACGATCTGACGTTCCACTGCAAGCACTTCTGCGGCGGTGCGGCCGTTGAGCGAGTCCAGCTGCGTCCACGTCGGCGGCAGAAGGAATGTCTTGCCGTCCGCGAATTCGTCGAGAGCCGCCTGGGGTGTCGTCCAGAATGCGCGGTCGGTTTCTGTGTTGTCCCCGTCCGCGCGCTGGCCTCCCGGCAGTGCCCCGACGAAGAAGTACGTGTCGTATCGACGGGTGCGCTCCTCTTTCGGCGTCACCCAATTCGCCCACGGCCGTAGCAGATCCGCACGCAGCACGAGGTTCTCCTTGCGCAGGAACTCCCCGAACGACAGCGACCGGTCCTCCAGCGCGGCGCGCTCAGCGCGGTAGATCGACGCGTCGCTGACGATGCCGTCCGGGTCGTCGGCGGGCCCGGCGAACAGCACGCCGGACTCCTCGAAGGTCTCGCGGGCCGCTGCGCACACCAACGCCTCGGCCAGATCCGGTTCGACGCCGAACCGCTCGGCCCACCAGTCCGGTTTTGGGCCGAACCACGCGATGTCGGCGTTCCGGTCACGGTCGTCCACCCCGCCGCCTGGGAACACCATCACGCCTGCCACGAAATCCATCGCGGAATGCCGCCGCATCAGGAACACCTTGATCCCGGCGGCGGTGTCGCGGATCAGCATCACGGTGGCCGCGGGCCTCGGCACCAATGGGTCGTCGGTCACTCTCGCCTCCTGTGCGCGGCCCTGCTGCGGGTGCGACGCGCGAAATAGCGCCCGTCGACGATTTCGAGGGCGATGGCTTGCCCGAACGCTGTCGACAGGTTCGCGGCCGTCAAAGTGTCCGACAGCAGACCGGCATCGACGACCTTGCCCTCCGACAGGATCAGGCAGTGGGAAAAGCCGCGAGGAATCTCCTCGACGTGGTGGGTGACCAGCACGAGCGCAGGCGAGTCGGGATCGTTCGCCAGGTCCTCGAGCCGCGCCAGCAGTTCCTCCCGACCGCCGAGGTCCAGCCCGGCGGCGGGCTCGTCGAGCAGCAGCAACTCGGGGTCGGTCATCATCGACCGGGCGATCAACACGCGCTTGCGTTCGCCTTCGGAGAGCGTGCCGTAGGTGCGTTCGGCGAGGTGTTCGGCGCCGATGCTCTCCAGCATGTCGATGGCCTGCTCGTAGTCGACGTCCTCATAGTTCTCACGCCACCGGCCCATCACCGCGTAGCCGGCGGAGACGACCAGGTCGCGCACCACTTCACCGTCGGGCATGCGCTGGGAGAGCGCCGAGCTGCTCAGCCCGACACGCGAGCGCAGTTCGGACATGTCGGTGCGGCCGAGCCGCTCGCCGAGCACGAACGCGGTGCCTGACGACGGGTGCTCCAAGGCCGCGGCGATGCGCAGCAGCGACGTCTTGCCGGCCCCGTTCGGCCCGATGACCACCCAGCGTTCGTCTAGTTCGACCGACCAGGTGACGGGCCCGACCAGCGTCTGGCCACCGCGTCGCAGTGTGACTTTGGCGAAGTCGATCAGCAGGTCGGGGTCGGCCGCATCTTCTTCGGGGACGGACACTCGACCATCGTGCCGTACTCGACACATGTCGCGTTCTGCGGGTCAGACCCGAATCGCTAACCGAGGCCCCAATCTGCAGCACCGTTGACGATGATGCGGTCGGCCCTGCCTGCCGTGCCGGCCACTAGTTCGGAGTTGCGCTGGTCCGTCGTCGCGACCCACGCGCGCGCCTCGGGTGGCGTCTTACCGAACTGGACGTGGCGCGCGACGAGACGCTCGACCCGGGCGCTCTCCTCGCTCGCGACGAACCACACCGCATCCATGACGCGGCGGGCCCGCTCCCAGTGGGGCTCGTCGAGCAGCAGATAGTTGCCCTCGGTGACGACGAGGCGCACCGACGGCAGCACGACGAGCGCGGCTGCCAGCGGCTGCTCCAGTGTGCGGTCGAAGCCCGGCACGTAAACCACGTCGTCGGCCTCCCGCTTCACCCGCTCGAGCAGGTGCGCGTAGCCGGCGGCGTCGAACGTTTCAGGGGCGCCCTTGCGGCCGCGCACGCCGATCCGGTCGAGCTGGGCATCGGCCAGATGGAAGCCGTCCATCGGAATGTGCGCGACCCAGCCGTCGCCCATGACAGCGTGGATGCCTGCGAGAAGCGCGTCGACGAGAGTCGACTTCCCGGAGCCCGGGCAGCCCGCGATGCCCAGGATGGCCCGCGGCGAATCCCCGGCCAGCGCGATCGCATCGCGGGCCAGCAGGTCTACTGCGGCCATCTCTTGAGTTTCGGTCACGACGCCTGTAATTCGCGATTTCGGCGCGCCCGCGGTCGCCTGGCGGGCGTTTCCGCGCCCAAATCGCTCGCTTCGGCGACGGAAGCCCAGCCGCTGACCGCCAGCACCCGGTTGGGCGTGATCCGCAGGAAGAGTTGCACGAGCGGGCCGATGCCGAGCGCATACAGCACGGTGCCGACGCCGACCGTGCCGCCGAGCAGCCAGCCGACGACCAGCACGGTGGCTTCGATGGACGTGCGGACCAGCCGCACCGAAAGGCCGGTGCGCATCACCAGTCCGGTCATCAGGCCATCGCGCGGGCCCGGGCCCAGCGCCGCGCCGATGTAGAGGACCGTGCTGAACGCGTTGAGCACCACCGCACCCACCATCATTGCGATGCGCACCGGCATGGCGGTCGGCGCCGGCAGCAGCCAAAGCCCCGCGTCGACGGTGATCGCGATGACGATGACGTTGGCGATCGTGCCGATGCCCGGCCGGTTCCGCAGTGGGATCCAGGCCAACAGCACTGCGACACCGACCACCGCGGATGCGATGCCGATGGTCATGCCGGTGTGACGGGCCAGCCCTTGGTGGAACACGTCCCACGGATCCAGGCCAAGTCCGGCACGGACCATCACCGCCATCGAGAACCCATATCCGCTGAGACCGACGAGCAGCGCCAGTCCGCGCAGGGTGGCCTTACGCATGGTGGGGAAAGCGAATCCGGATCAGCTCTAATTCCCGCTGCACGCGTTCGGCGTCACGGTCGAGGAATTCGGCGGGGATGTTCTCCGCCGGCCGGAAGAACCGGGCCACTGGCCGGGCCAGTCTGGATGTCCAATTCACGCTCATGACTCGATATTCTGACCAACTGGCTTGCTTCTCAATATCCAGTCAGAGCATACTGGTCTGTAAATGACCATCGAAATGGCAGCCAGAGCGCTCGATGTGGACCTGTTGGCCCGCGAGCTCGGCAACTGGCGCACGTCCAGTCGTAGCGGGCCCGCATACCTGGGGCTGGCCGACGCCATCCGGATGCTGATCGTCGACGGACGCCTGCCCGTCGGGGCGCGGCTGCCCAGCGAGCGGGCGCTCGCGGACACGCTGCGTGTCTCCCGCACGACGGTCACCGCCGCCTACACGCAGCTCCGCGAGGACGGCTATCTCAATGCCCGGCGCGGCGCCAGGAGCACCACTGCCCTACCCATCGCCACCGGCACGGCGATCCGCAGCGTGGCGCCCGCGACCGTAAGCCTCGCCGAGGCGACACTGGCCGCTTCTGCCGCCGCGATGATGGACGCCTTCGCAGACGCGGCCCGTGAAGTGATGCCGTACCTGCACGACATCGGCATCGAGCTCACCGGTGTCCCCCCACTGCGCGAGGCGATCGCCGAAAGGTATTGCGCCCGAGGCCTACCCACCGAGCCCGACGAGATCATGGTGACGACCGGCGCGCTGCACGCGATCGGATTGATTCTGGCCACCTACACCCAACCCGGTGATCGGGTTCTGGTCGAGCAGCCCACCTACCACGGCGCGCTGTCGGCCATCACGACGGCTGGGGCACGACCGGTACCCGTCGCCATGACCGACGAAGGCTGGGAACTCGATGCGATCCACGCCGCGGTGCGTCAGCTCGCCCCCAACCTGGCCTACCTGGTCGTCGACAACCACAATCCCACCGGCATGACGCTTTCCGAGGCGGGTCGCCGACGCCTCGGCACCATCATCGCCGAAACCCGCACTCGCGCAATCGTCGACGAGACGATCGCCGACATGTGGCTGGACCGGCCGGTGCCTGCGCCGATGGCTGCCTTCATGCCGTCCCGACGCGACCTGCTGCTGACGATCGGGTCGATGTCGAAATCGTTTTGGGGCGGCCTGCGGATCGGTTGGATTCGCGCCGAGCGCAGCACACTGGCCACCATCGCCGCGGTGCGCCCGTCGATCGACATGGGGACCGCGATCGTCGAACAGCTCGCCGCGGCACGCCTCTTCGCCAACGCCGACGAGCTCCTCGAGGAGCGGCGCGAGATATTGCGTCATCGGCGGGACTTGCTGAGAACGCTTCTGCGCGAACATCTTCCAGACTGGTCGGCCAGCCAGAGCCACGGCGGAATGTCATTGTGGGTGCGGCTGCCCGCACCGACCAGCTCCGCGGTGTCGGCGGCCGCTTCTCGGCTCGGACTCGTCGTGCCGCCGGGACCGCGCTTCGGTGTCGACGGCACACTGGAGCGGTTCATCCGGGTGCCCTACACGCTGCCCGACGACCGGCTGGCCGAGGCGGTGGAGATACTGGCCCGCGCCTGGCACAGCGTGACGGGCACGACGGCATCCGAATCCCGCGCTGTGGTGGTCTAGCCCTTCATCAGTTCGCCCACATGGGCGCTGACCGAATCCGCAAGTCCCTGAAGGTCGTAACCGCCCTCCAGCACCGCCACCAGCCGACCGTCGCAGTTCTTCTCCGCCGATTCCATCAGTTTGCGTGTCACCCAGGCGAAATCGTCGGCCGTCATGCGCAACGAACCGAGCGGGTCGCGCTCATGGGCATCGAAGCCGGCCGAGACGATGATGAGCTCCGGTCGGAATGTGTCGAGCGCGGGCAGAATCCTGTCCTCGAATGCCTCGCGCAGTTCCACGCCGCCGTCGCCTGCAGCGAGAGGCGAATTGAAGATATTGCCCACCCCGGTCTCGCGGACCGCGCCGGTGCCCGGGAACAGCGGCATCTGATGCGTCGAGGCATAGAGCACGCTCGGATCGGAGTAGAAGATCTCCTGCGTGCCGTTGCCGTGGTGGACGTCGAAATCGACGATCGCGACCCGCTGCAGCCCGTGGTTACGCTGCGCGTGTCGCGCGCCGATGCTGATGTTGTTGAACAGGCAGAACCCCATCGCCCGTTCGGTTTCGGCGTGGTGGCCAGGCGGACGGCACGCGACGAAGGCGTTCTGCACTTCCCCGTTGAGCACCTTGTCGACGGCTTGCACCGTCGCACCGACACCGCGCAGCACCACCTCCCACGTCGAGGGCTCCATCATGGTGTCGCCGCCGTCGAGATAGACGTAACCGGCGTCCGGTCGCGCGGCCTCCAGCCCGTCGACATAGCGGTTGCTGTGCACGTAGCGCGTCGTATCGAGGTCGGCGAGCTCGGCCTCTTCGCGCACCAGCGGGTCGAACTCAGGGCGGCCGAGCACCGACTGCACCGCGCGATAGCGGTCGGGCCGCTCCGGATGGCCGTGCGCGGTTTGATGATTGGCGAAGCTCGGGTGGTGCAGAAGCAGAGTTGGCATGTCAGAAATCCCTCGTCGAATACTGTATGCAAGGCTAGCGCATGCGGTCCTCACCGGGACAGGTATTACTCGTCGTCGGGTATCTCGACCCGGCGCACCACCCCGTCGCGCGAATCGGCGGCCTCGATCTCACCGCGGGTGATGCCGAGGATGAACAGCACGGTGTCCAGGTAGGGATGGCTCAGCGATGCGTCGGCGACTTCCCGAAGCGCGGGCTTGGCGTTGAACGCCACCCCCAGCCCCGCGGCGGACAGCATGTCGATGTCGTTGGCGCCGTCGCCGACGGCCACAGTCTGTTCCATCGGCACGCCCGCCTGGGCTGCAAAGTCCCTCAGCGCCTTGGCCTTTCCGGCCCGGTCGATGACAGGGCCGATCACCCGGCCGGTCAGCTTCCCGTCGACGATCTCGAGTTCGTTGGCTGCGACGAAGTCCATCTTCAGCTCGTGCGCGAGCGGATCGATGACCTGGCGGAAGCCGCCGGACACGACGCCGCAGTAATACCCGAGCCGCCGCAACGTCCGCAACGTGGTGCGTGCCCCTGGCGTCAGCTCGATCTGCTCGCCGACATCGTCGAGCACCTCGGCAGGCAGGCCGGCCAGCGTCGCGACTCGGCGATGCAGTGACTCGGCGAAGTCCAGTTCGCCACGCATCGCCGCCTCGGTGACCGCGGCAACGGCGGCTTGCGCGCCCGCCCGCGCGGCCAGCATCTCGATGACCTCGCCCTGGATCAGCGTCGAATCGACGTCGAAGACGATGAGCCGCTTGGCCCGTCGTGACAGGCTGTAGTCCTCCAGCGCGATGTCCACACCCTCGTCGACCGCCACCCGCGCCATCGCGGCCTGCAGCCGCTCGTATAACCCGTTCCGCGGCACGGACACACGCAACTCCAAACCCGTCACGGGGTAATCGGAGACGCCGCGGATGAAATCGATGTTGACCCCGAGTGCGGCCACTTCCCTGGCCACCACGCCGAACGACTCGGCGGTGATCGGCCGGCCCAGCACGACGATAGTGTGGGTCGACGGCTCCCGCATGATCGGCAGGTCGTAGCTGCGCTCGATGGTCACGTCGAGGCCGATACTGTGGATCGCGACCTCTAACTCTCGGCGCAGCTCCGCACCGGCCGCCACTTCCGGCGGAGCGACCACCAGGACGCCGAGCGTCAGGCGGCCGCGGATGACGACCTGTTCGACGTTGAGGAGCTCGACCTTGTGCCGCGACAGCACCTCGAACAGTTCCGATGTCACACCCGGTTGATCGTGTCCGGTGACGGTGATCAGCACCGACACCTTTGACGTATTCACCCCCGCAGGCCGCCTAGCGTCAGGTACGGACGTGCTCGTCGTCCAGCCGCGTCACGTCGCCGTCGTCGGGCCCATGCGACCGGCCGACGTGGGCTTCGGCGCGCATCCGATCGACCATATGCGGATAGTGCAGCTCGAACGCCGGCCGCTCCGACCGGATTCGGGGCAGTTCGGTGAAGTTGTGCCGCGGCGGCGGGCAACTGGTCGCCCACTCCAGCGAGTTGCCGTAGCCCCACGGATCGTCCACCGTCACCGGCTCGCCGTAGCGCCAGCTCTTGAACACGTTCCACGTGAACGGAAGCGTCGAGATGCCGAGGATGAACGCGCCGATCGTCGAGACGACGTTCAGCGTGGTGAACCCGTCGGTGGGCAGGTAGTCGGCGTAGCGGCGCGGCATGCCCTCGTCGCCCAGCCAGTGCTGCACCAGGAACGTGGTGTGGAAGCCGATGAACGTCAGCCAGAAGTGCAGCTTGCCCAGCCGCTCGTCGAGCAGCCGACCGGTCATCTTCGGGAACCAGAAGTAGATGCCCGCGTATGTCGCGAACACGATCGTGCCGAACAACACGTAGTGGAAGTGCGCCACAACGAAGTACGAGTCCGTGACGTGGAAGTCGATCGGCGGGCTGGCCAGCAGCACACCCGAAAGGCCACCCAGCAAGAACGTGACCAGGAAGCCCACCGAGAAGAGCATCGGTGTCTCGAACGTCAACTGGCCCTTCCACATGGTGCCGATCCAGTTGAAGAATTTGATGCCCGTCGGGACGGCGATCAGGAACGTCATGAACGAGAAGAACGGCAGCAGCACGGCGCCCGTCGCGTACATGTGGTGCGCCCACACCGCGACCGACAGCGCGGCGATCGACAGCGTCGCGTAGATCAGCGTGGTGTAGCCGAAGATCGGCTTGCGGGAGAACACCGGGAAGATCTCGCTGACGATGCCGAAGAACGGCAGCGCGATGATGTACACCTCGGGGTGGCCGAAGAACCAGAACAGGTGCTGCCACAGCAGCACACCGCCGTTGGCGGGGTCGTAGATGTGCGCCCCGAGGCGGCGGTCTGCGGCCAGGCCGAACAGCGCGGCGGTCAGCAGCGGGAAGGCCAGCAGCACCAGGATCGACGTCACCAGGATGTTCCAGGTGAAGATCGGCATCCGGAACATCGTCATGCCAGGGGCGCGCATGCAGACCACGGTGGTGATCATGTTGACGCCGCCGAGGATGGTGCCGAGACCACCGACGGCCAGACCCAGGATCCACAGGTCCCCGCCGGCGCCCGGCGAATGGATCGCGTCGGTCAGCGGGCTATAGGCGGTCCAGCCGAAGTCGGCGGCACCGCCAGGGGTGATGAAGCCGGCGATCGCGATCGTCGCGCCGAACAGGAACAGCCAGAAGCTCAACGCGTTCAACCGCGGGAACGCCACGTCGGGCGCGCCGATCTGCAGCGGCAGCACCAGGTTGGCGAACCCGAACACGATCGGGGTCGCGTAGAACAGCAGCATCACCGTGCCGTGCATGGTGAACAGCTGGTTGAACTGCTCGTTGGACAGGAACTGCAGCCCGGGCAGCGCCAGCTCGGTTCGCATGAGCAGCGCCATCAGCCCGCCGATGAAGAAGAAGATGAAGCAGGCGACGCAGTACATGATGCCGATCAGCTTGTGATCGGTCGTGGTGACGAGCTTGTAGACCAGGTTGCCCTTGGGGCCGAGCCGGGCCGGGAACGGACGGCGAGCCTCGAGTTCTCCGATTGGGGGCGCTTCGGCTACCAACAGGTCCTCCAAACATCAGTCGGGAAATCCCCGCAGTCTTGTCCCGAATCCTATCTCTCGGCGGGCCCGGTGTCGGCATGGGTCCTACAAACTGTCGTAAATACACAGCGACATCCGAGGTTGGCTGCCTGACCAGCTGCGAGCAGGCCGGATGTTACCGTCGGCGACGTGCTGATCAGCGGGCGGCGGGTAAGTGTCGTTGCTGCCTCCACCGCCGTGCTCACCGCGGTCGTGGTGACGCTCGCGAGCGGCTGCGGATCACTAGGCGGAAGCCCGCCGTCGACGGCGAGCTCGCAATCGGTCATCACCAGCACCACCAAGATCGCCAGCGCCGGCGTGCTGGGTAATGAGCGCAGGCCCGACGAATCGTGCGCACCCGATCCCGCCGCGCTCGACCCCGGCCCGCCGGATCGTGAGGTCCGTCATGCGGCGGGTACCACCACCGTGCACGCAGACCCGCAGCGCATCGTCGTGCTGTCGGGTGACGCGCTCGACGCATTGTGCGCGCTGGGCCTGCAGTCACGAATCGTCGCCGCGGCGCTGCCCGACGGCACTCCAGACCATCCTGGAGCGCAGCCGTCGTATCTCGGCGCCGTCGTGCACGACGTTCCCGGCGCCGGCAGCCGCAGTGAGCCGGACATCCAGGCCATCAAAGGGGCCAACCCCGACCTGATCCTGGGCTCGCAGGCGCTGACGCCGGAAGCCTACCCGGAGCTGACCGCTATTGCCCCGACGGTGTTCACCGGTCCAGCCGGCGCGAAATGGGAGGACAACCTGCGCACTGTCGGCGCGGCGACCGGACGGCTCGACGCCGCCAACGGCCTGATCGATGGTTTCGAGAAGGACGCCGACAAGACGGGCGCCGACAACGACGCCACCCACTTCCAGGCGTCGGTAGTGCAGTTCACCGACACCACGATGCGGGTGTACGGCGTGGACACCTTCCCCGGCAGCGTGCTGGCCGCTGTTGGTGTGGATCGCCCTGCGGCGCAACGCTTTACAGACAAGCCGTACGTCGAGATCGGAATCACCGACACCGATTTGGAAAACTCTGCTGACTTCTCGGCCGCCGACGGCGACATCGTCTACATCTCCTTTGCATCGCCTGCCGCCAAGGACCGCGCGCCGACAGTGCTCAACAGTCACGCGTGGAGGAAGCTGTCGGCCAACCGCGACAACAGGGTTTTCGCGGTCAACAACGAGGTGTGGCAGACCGGCGAGGGCATCGTCGCCGCACGCGGCATGCTCGCCGATCTGAGATGGGTCAACGCCCCGATCAACTAGTGTCGCGCAGGTGATCCACGTCCTCGTGTCGACCTACGTGCAAGCGCCCGACGTCGTCGAGCAGACCCGGCCGGCTCACCTGAAGTTTCTGGCGGCCGAGATCGAGGCCGGTCGTCTGCTGCTCGCGGGCCGACAGGAGGACGGGTCCGGTGGCGTTCTCATCACCGCGGACATGGCCGAGGAGGAAGCAGACGCCCTCCTCGATCGCGATCCCTACGTCCAGGCGGGCGTGGCGCGCTACGAGCGGCGCTCGTTCAACGGCGCGTACCGCGCTCCAGGGCTTTAGGGTGAAGCTCACAGCTCGAACCGGGAATGACGGCCGTCGCATAGGCCGTTAGACCGATGTGAGCCGCACCGTAGCGGCAATTCCAGTTAGCTTCGCGAAGCTTCTTGGTGCTTGCAAAAAGACGACTAAGAGGATCTACATGTCGACGACCGTTTCCGCCTATACCGCCAATTCGGCCACCGAGCCGCTGACCAAGACCACGATCACCCGCCGCGACGTCGGACCGCACGACGTTGCGTTCGACATTCATTTCGCGGGCATCTGTCACTCGGATATCCACACCGTCAAGGGTGAGTGGGGCCAGGCGAACTACCCGTTGGCACCCGGACACGAGATCGCGGGCATCGTCACCGCGGTCGGTGCCGAGGTGACCAAATACAAAGTCGGCGACCGTGTCGGCGTCGGCTGCTTCGTCGACTCCTGCCGCGAATGTGACAACTGCAAGGCCGGTCTCGAGCAGTACTGCAAGAACGGCATGATCGGCACCTACAACGCGATCGGCCGTGACGGTGAGGTCACCCAGGGCGGGTATAGCGGTGCCATCGTCGTCGACGAGAACTACGTGCTGCGTATCCCCGACGCGATTCCACTGGATGCTGCCGCGCCGCTGCTGTGCGCGGGCATCACGCTGTATTCGCCTCTGCGCCACTGGAATGCCGGACCCGACACCCGCGTCGCGGTGATAGGACTCGGCGGGCTGGGCCACATGGGCGTCAAGCTCGCCGCCGCGATGGGCGCCAAGGTCACCGTGTTGAGCCAATCGTTGAAGAAGATGGAGGACGGCCTTCGGTTGGGCGCAGCCGAGTACTACGCCACCTCCGACCCCGAGACGTTCGATACGCTGGCCGGCTCGTTCGACCTGATCTTGAACACCGTGTCGGCCAACCTGGACCTGAATGCCTACCTGAGCCTGCTCGACACCGATGGCACCCTGGTCGAACTCGGCATGCCCGAACACCCGATGACGGTCCCGGTGGTCCCACTGGTCTCGCAGCGCCGCAGCCTCTCCGGTTCGATGATCGGGGGCATCGCCGAAACCCAGGAGATGCTCGACTTCTGCGCTGAGCACGACGTGCGTCCCGAGATCGAGGTCATCCAGCCCGATTACATCAACGAGGCCTACGAGCGCGTGCTCGCCAGCGATGTGCGGTACCGCTTCGTCATCGACACCGCTGCGCTGAGGAGCTAGGCGGAACCGTCGCCGACGCCGGCCAGCGGCCATCCTGCCGCGGCCAGCTTGGCGGCGACCCGCTGGACGTTCTCGGGTCCGGCATCGTGATGTGAGACGTCCTTGATGAACGCGGCGATCTCGTCCTCGCCGATCGTGCCATCGGCCAAGGCTGTCGAGCCGTCGGCGGTGATGTGGCGGACCACCTCTTTGATCTGGTCTTCGGTCAGCGGGGTGGCGCGCAACAGTGCCAGCAGCGGTACCCGGTCAGGGCCAGGCACACCCTGGGGGTAGCCGGCACGCAGCCAGTCCAGGATCGAGTGCAGAAGCGACGTGGCAGTCATGCTGCAAGTGTCGTTGCTGTGCCCTTGCGGCGCCAGAGCCACTTCGACGGTTCGTTGCTCATTTACCGCGCGTTCATCGCGTTCGAATCCGCGTGACCGCAAGCCATGACCGGCGAGACAGCCGACGCCGACGCTGAGCGCGCCGAGTACCTGGTGTTCATGTCAGGATGGATGGGCGTGGACCTGGCCCGCTACGGCCTGGACGAGCCGATCGGGAACGTCGATTCCAACGCAATTCTGTCCGCGCTCAAGGTTTTTCAGTCCGTCGACCCGATGGGCGCGAGTGGGCGGTCCGAGACATCGCCGAGAGGGGCGAGATCGGCGGCATGGGACCGCGCGATCGTCAGATCCGTTGTGCGCGTCGCGGATACGTTGCAGGAGTGGGTCGAGGAAATCGACGTCGACGGCTTCACCCAGCCGTATGCGATCACGCCCGACGGTGCGTCCTCGTCGGCATCGGACGCGGCACATCCGTCCACGGGGCGCCGAATCTGAGCGTTGTGTTACGGGCATGTGTCCTCCGGTTGTCGGCATGGCGGAGGGATGCGACGCTCACTGCGGACTGCAGCGTCGCGGGCCACCAATGCACTCTGATCCGAACCAGGAGGCCCGCGGTGACCACTGAATCCGCAGCCGTCGACAGCACCGCCGCACCGCAGGCGGGCCTGAAGAAAGGCGCGATCGGCATCGTCGCGGTGATCTTCATGGCCGTGGCCAACGCGGCGCCGATCACCGCGATGACAGGCAATGTGCCGATCGCCGTGGGATTCGGCAATGGGCTGGGCGCACCGGCGGGCTTCCTGTTCGCGACGATTGTGCTGACGGTCTTCTCGCTGGGCTATGTCGCGATGGCCAAGCACATCACCACCACCGGCGCGTTCTACGGCTTCATCTCGCATGGACTCGGCCAGGTTTGGGGTATGGCCAGCGGGCTGCTGGCGACGTTCGCCTACGTCATTTTCGAGGGTTCGTTGATTGGCGGGTGCGCGTATTTCGCCAACGACGCGGTGAACACCATTGTCGGCGTTAACATCCCGTGGCTGGTCTTCGCGATCGGCGCGATCGTGATCATCGCGGCGCTGTGCCATTTCCATATCACCCTGACCGCGGCGATTCTCGGCGTCACACTGATCTCCGAGGTGTGCGTGCTGTTCGCGCTCGCGTTCTCCGTGATCTTCAAGGGCGGCGGGCCGGACGGACTCATGCTCAATCAGACGGTGCTGCTCAACAACGCCTTCGAGAGCCTGCCCGCAGGCGCGTTCGGAACAGCGGCGGCGGCCGGTTCGATGGCGATCGGGCTGTTCTTCGCGTTCTGGTCGTGGGTCGGTTTCGAGACGACGGCCGTCTACGGCGAGGAGTCGCGCAACCCGAAGAAGATCATCCCCCGGGCCACGCTGATCGCGGTGATCGGACTGGGCCTGTTCTACACGTTCATCTCGGCAATGGTGTTGGCGGGCAATGGCGCCAAGACATCCGTCGAAACCTCGATCAGCGCATCGCCCCTTGACCTGTTCTTCGGATTGGTGAGGTCCAACCTCGGCAGCGTGCTGCTCGACATCTACAAGATCCTGCTCGTCATCGGATCGTTCGCGTGCGCGCTCGCGTTCCACAACGCAGCGTCGCGCTACCTCTACGCACTCGGTCGCGAAATACCTTTCAGCGCAGCGCGTTCCACCGTTGGGGCCACGCACCCAAGGCATGGTTCGCCGTACATCGCGTCGGCCACCCAGAGCGTGATCACCCTGGTGATGGTGCTGCTGTTCGCCGGCTTCACCGCGGTGCAGGTCCCCGACGCCAACGGCGTTCCTGTAGACACCCCGTCGCTGGTGCCCTACACGAACATCTACGGCTTGCTGGCGCTGATCGGCACGGCGGCGATCCTGTTGGTGCAGGCGATCTGCTCGGCGGCGGTGATCTCGTACTTCTGGGTGCGAAAGACGCATCCCGGCAACGTGATCACCACGTTGATCGCTCCGCTGATCGGCGGTGTGGCGATGCTCTACGTGGTCTGGCTGCTGTGGGACAACAGGGCGTTCGCCGCGGGCTATGCCGCCAACTCGCTGGTGTTCAAGGCAGGCCCGTACGTCATCCTCGCCGTGTTCGTGGTCGGCATTGCGTATGCGGTGTGGATGCGGTGCGCCAAGCCGGAGGCCTACGCCGAGATCGGGCGCACCGTCATGGAGGACTCGCACGAGCGCGCGGAGACATAGTTCCGCGAGTAGAGGCCAACAGGCCCCGACACGCCGCGTGTTCGGGGCCTTTTGCGTGTTGTCGAAGACTCGAGTTGGCGGTCGGCTGACGCTAGATTGCTAGCATGCTAGCCCGACGTACGTGGGCGACGAGGACGTCAAGCACTTCAACGTGTACCTGCCGGTCGGCCTGATCCGGCGGGTCAAACACCATGCGATCGAGACGGAGTCATCCCTTTCGGCGCTGGTGGCCGAGGCGCTGCGGGCCTATCTCGACACCCACGGCAAGCAACCGACGAAGGAGAGCTGAATGACGACCGAGGGTATCGAGGCTGTGTTCCTGGAGACCCACAACTGGGGCAAGTCGGCCAAGTTCTTTCAGGGCCTCGGCTACGAAGTCGAGTTCGCGACGGACCACAACTCCGGCCAGCTTCGCCGCGGTGACGGCCCCTATCTGTTCATCGCCGAGATACCCGAGACCGAGCCCACGCGCAGGCACCTCGTGCTGGCGGTGGCCGATGCAGACGCGTTCGAGCTCGATGCCTCCGTCGAGGTCGTCAGCGGATGGGAGGACACCCATTGGGGCACAAGGCTGATGACGATTCGCGATCCCGACGGCCGCGAGTGGAAGCTGCAGGCGCCGCAAAAATGACCCACGCAACGTCAGCACCCGACAGCACCGCCGTCCGCACTGCCCTGTGGCGCGCCCTGCACGTCGAACTCGACGCCCCACCACATGTGCTCGAGGACACGATCGGCCTGCGGCTTGCCGATCCCGAGCCGGACTGGCGGTCGCGCGGCGACATGCACCCCGAGGGCACAAAGGCGTTCCGTGCCTCGATCGTGGCGCGGGCCCGATATCTGGACGACCTCGTGGCCGAACACGCGGCGGCCGGCGTCGAGCAGTACGTCATTCTGGGCGCCGGCCTTGACACCTTCGCTCAGCGGCACCCCGACGTCGCGGTGCGAGTCTTCGAGGTGGACCAGCCCGGAACCCAGGAGTGGAAACGGCGCAGGCTCATCGAGATCGGGCATCCGCCCGGCGAAAGTCTGCGGTACGTCTCTGTCGACTTCGAGAGCGGCCAAGCATTTCCGGAAGCGTTGAGGGCCAACGGCTTCGACGCGGATCGGCCAGCGGTGGTCTCATCGACCGGCGTCAGCATGTACCTGACCAAGGAGGCCACGGAGGCGGCACTTCGCCAGGTTGCGGCGATGGCAGGCGGGTCGGTCATGGCCATGACGTTCATGCTGCCGCTGGATCTGGTCGACGTCGCCGAGCGGCCGATGCAGGAATCCGTCGAGGCGGCTGCGGCCGGTTCCGGCACGCCCTTCATCAGTCACTACACACCTGACGCGATGTCGGAAATATGCCGCGCCGCAGGCTTTTCCGAGGTGCAGCACGTCAGCCCGGACGACCTCACGGCACGCTACTTCGCCGGGCGCGCCGACGGGCTGCGACCGCCGAGCGCCGAGCATCTCATCGTCGCGACGGTCTAGACGCCGACTTTCGGGCTACTCTGGGGCCGTGAGTAGCCAGCGAATGCCCGGCGGGGTCGTGCACAAACTGCCCGTTGACCTGCGCACGGCGCTGATCGGGAACGCGACGGCACTCGCGGCCTGGAAAGACATCACGCCGTTGGCGCGCAACGAGTTCATCTGCTGGGTCGAGGACGCCAAACAGGAGAAAACCCGAGAGCGACGCATCCGCAGGACTCAGGAAGAGCTTGAGGAAGGCATGCGCCGCCCCTGCTGCTGGCCCGGGTGCAAGCACCGCGAGCGTAACGGCTGAGAAGGACGATAAGTCGAGAGCGCGCTAGACAGGGGCCCATTGGTCCCACGGCACGCTCCAGTCGCCGTTCTGCCAAAGCTGCAATGGCTGGCCGCCGGTATTGCGCACCTCGACGACGTCGCCGGGAACCGAGAAGTTGTAGAACCACGCCGCGTTGTCGTGGTTGAGGTTCAGACAGCCGTGACTGGTGTCGGTGTTGCCCTGCGCCCATACAGTCGCATCGAGCTCATGCATGTAGATGCCGTCGGTGCTGATCCGCACGGCGTAGGGAATCGACTCCTTGTAGCCGAGGTGGGAGTTGATGGGCAGCCCATATGTCGACGAATCCATGACCACCGGGTTGCTCTTGTCCATCACGGTGTAGACGCCGGGCTGAGTCCAGAAGCTGAGCGTTTTGTTTCCGACCTTGTCGGTGCCGCCGCGGCCCATCGAGGTGGGCATGGTGCGCGCGAGCTTGCCGCCGTCGTAGACGCTGACCTGCTTGGTGGCGTCGTCGGCGATCGATACGTGCGAGGCGCCGATGGTGAACGTCAGCGGCGGCTGTGGTCCGGGGGTGATCGTGACGACGGTGCCCGGCTCGTAGTACTGCGGCGGGCGCCAGTGCGCGGTTTGGTCATCGACCCAGTGCCAGGCACCTGACACGGGCGGCGATGTGGACACGGTGAGCTGTTGCTCTGCCGCGCCGCGATCCCCTACAGGTGCGTCGAAATGCGCGACGACGACCTCACCGATGCCGTAGGTGCCACCGGCCTGCAGTGGTGCGCCCGACGTGCTGGTCAGTGAAACTCCAGGCAGGTCAACATCGTCGGCTCGAGACACACCCGCCGTGACGCCGAGCATCGCCGTCAGCGTCGCTGCCACCGACCACACGATCAGCACGCTGCGGCACATACCGGCCATGAACTGCTCCCACATTTCCAGAGGCGGAAATCTACGAATCACGATAGTAAGTCCGAACGCTGGCAGATCGCGGATATGCGTGCCTAAAAACGCCGTCGCACACAGGATTTCAACAGGAATCTGCCAGGTTCGCGTCCCGAGATAGCTCAAGGCCGGAGCTGCGAGACTATCAGTCTCGACAACACTTGGTCGCATGACATCCGCGATGACTCAGCGCAAGCGCCGCGCCGACTGGTTTCACCGCTACCTTGCCAATCCGATCACCGTGCGTCTGCCAACCCAGGTGGTGCTCGAGACAACTGGGCGCAGAACCGGTCTGCCGCGCCGCACACCGGTCGGCGGCAGGATCATCAGCCAGCAGTTCTGGATGGTCGCCGGCGACGGCGAGGCGGCCGACTATGTGCGAAACATCAAGGTCCACAATGCGGTTCGACTACGAATCAAAGGGCGTTGGCGTCGGGGGACCGCAGTCCTATTGCCTGACGACGATGCCGCCTTGCGACTCACGCAGCTGCCGCGTTTCAACAGCGCGATGGTGCGCGCGTTGGGCACCAAGCCGCTCACCGTTCGCGTCGACCTCGAGTAGAAGCGATGAAGACTGTCTACCACCAGCCGAAGCGACGCAGTCAACCGCTCAAAACCCTTGTGGACGGCGACGTTCGAGCAACTGGGCTTTCGGGCATGCGCCTACCAGTTCAGACGGCTCCGATCATTCGCAGTTCAGCGAACGCAATACGACGATCAGCCGCGCAACTTCGCGAGTGCTCGCCGTTAAATTGTTATCAGAGCTTGCCTTGAGCGACACGTCCCGTAGCAAGAATGCGACGAGTACCCCGTGGCGAACGAAAGGAATCAGTGACCGACAAGGACCTGTATAGGGCGATTCTGAGCGTGTTGCAGTCGCACTTCGACAGTACTGAGCTGCCACGACCGGCATCACAGGCCGAGCTCAATGACGGTGCCGTGGTGAACAACTCGGGAGATGCGAACCGAGCCATGCAAGCTCACGAGATCGGCCAAGACGCCGTTAATGACTGGCTGTCGGCGAAGCTGACCCCTGGGCGGTTGGAGTTCGTCGGGATGATGCGCAACTGACGAGCACGCCGTGTCCGTCTTCCCCCGCGCCCCGATCGCGTCGCGCAGCGCGGCGGCAGGCGGTGAAAGTGTGATCCTCGCTGGCCGGCCGGGTCATCGGTCGTCGTCAACCTCGTCGACTTCAATCGGGTCGTATTCTGCGCTTACACGTCAACCACGGCCGCGGGCCCTGCGGCCTCTACGTCACGCCAGGACACTGGGCCAACTCGGGTTGGCATTGCTGAGCCTGCCGCTCGCTGTGCCCGCGGCGGCGGACCCTGCGACTTCCTCCGCCGAGCAGCCCGCGCAGTGGATCGTCGTCGGCGTGCCTGCCGCAAACGCGACAACAGGAACCCTCACCGCCTTCCAGCGGGTCGGTCAGCAATGGAAAGCGGTCCTGGGACCGATGCCTGCCAAGGTAGGCGCGCTCGGCGTCGGGGCCCCCGCTGACGGTGTCCACCGCACTCCTGCGGGAACGTTCACATTCGACCAAGCCTTCGGTCGCCAGCCCAATCCCGGCACCAAGATGCCCTATTTCCAAGCCACTGACCAGGATTGGTGGGACGAGGAGGCCGGATCGCCTACCTACAACACCCACGTGCGTCGGTCCGGCAGTCCGTCGTCAATCGCGGAAAACCTCTACGACTCCGGCCCCGTCTACGACTACGCCGTCAACATCGCGGTGAACCCGCAACGCATCCCGGGACGGGTGGCTGGGATTTTTCTCCACGTGACCGATGGCGATCCCACCTGGGGATGTGTGGCCATCGGCCGCGACGAGATGCGCTCTGTGCTGAACTGGCTCGACCCTTCTGCATCCCCTGAAATCACCATCGGCGTCGGAAACCCGTCGCTGGTCCCATCCGGGTCGTGACCTGGCGCGGGCTTTAAAAATCCCAGTCTAAGAGGGCTGACACCTGCGGAGGTACCCGAAGGGCTTCCATTGAGAGCTGTCGGGTGCATGCATCATGACGTACCACGGGTGGCAATGTCGAGTTGCCATGCCCCGTTTTTTCCGTCACCTGCACGAAGAGGCGGAAATCACTTCCGTGGCACTCCCATCAGATCGGGCCTGACCTGGGTGATCGTGTCCCAGAAACAGCTTCTCGACCCTTTCATTCCTCCACGTCAACCGGCTCTCTAGGTGCCATCCCGCAGTCGAGATAAACCCGCGCGATGCGGTAGGTGTCGCCGCTGGCCGCCGTCACCACGTACACCGGCGCCATCGCGCCTCGCATGTCCACTGGCGGGCGGACTTCAGCGGTGTGCCAGCACCCGATGTCCCCGTCCGCCAAACCGGTGGGCGCTTCGGAGGAGGCAGCCAGCGGAGATTTGGGCCGCCGGGTCGGGTTTGCCGTCGGTGGCCAACCGTGAGGCATCTCACACGGAAAATATTTCCGGAGCATTGTCATAATCGCCGTTTGTTTCCTATCATTTCACGAATCACTAATGACACACCGCCGGGAGAACGCTCTGTGAAGCAACACCACATTGGGTCAAGCAACGACCAGGCCGCGACCGTGGTTGCGCTGGACACCAACCACGCGAACGCGTTCGTGATTGACGCGGTGGAGAGATTCCGCCCACCGTCCGACCAGCGTGAGATGCATGACGTTTTCATCGTCATTAGCGAAGGACGCGATGGCGAACCCATCGCACGGACGTTTTACGCCGCCGACCTAGACGACGCGCGCCAAACGCACCAGGAAAACTACGGCGACGAGCCCATCGTCGCGGTTCAACAATGAAACCGTCCCGCCTCGTCACCTCCGGAACAGTGTTCCCCTGCCCGCCGCCCTCCAACGACAGAGGTGGGGGCATCGGTGTACTACCCAAACTGCAAGGCGGCAACGGCCGCTGGTGCGGCACCCCTATATGCCGGGCGGCCCGGTTACCGGACGGCAAACACACTGTCCCTTAACGCCGATATGGACCTGCTCCTCTGATGGCCGGGGACTACTTCGAGCAGGTTCTCGACGGCTACTTCCAGGACTGGCGCGACGGCTACGCCCACGCCATTAAGGATGTCGAGCGCCTGCTCGACGACCAAACCAACAAAGAATCAAATCAGTAGGCGGACAACTATTTTGGTCCGCCACCACTGGACCTGACTTGTCCGAAAAAGGACACAACCCCACAGGAGTGACCATCATGCAGACAGACGCGACGAAAATGAGCCGCGAAGAGCGCCGCACGCGGCTTGAGCAGCGGCGCTCAGCCGTCGCATACCAATTGCGGCGTCTGGCAACCGAATTGACGGACATCGACCGACAGCTTGACGACATCGAGCAGTCGGAGGGCTGAGGCACGCTATCCGCGTTGCAGGGCCACGTGGTTGCCGATTACCGCACCGGCCACGGCATGTCCGCCGGCATCGAGAACGCGTATTCGATCTGATTCTCAACCAGACTTCGGCTCGCATTGAAGCCCGTATGACAGCGCCCGCGTAGGTCTAAAGCATCTGACAAGACATCACCGGAAATCCCGCTGAGGAACAACCAACCGAAAGAGAGAAAACGTATGAGGAAAACGATGACAGCACTGGCGGCAGCGGGAGTACTGAGCGCTGCCCTGCTCGGCTTGGCACCCCTGGCCTCGGCCAACGGCCCCTACGCCAACTGCACCCAGGCGCACGCCGATGGCCGCTACGACATCCCGCAGGACGACGCCGACTACTGGCCAGGTGGCGATCGTGACCACGACGGCGTCGCCTGCGAAAGCTAACAAGACACACATCAATGGGAACTAGAGGCAGATAAGGAGGTGATGATGAATCGACTGGCGGGCATCGTCGCCGGTACAGCCTTGGCGGGCGGCGAGGACAAGTGGTATGAGGACTCGGCCGGGCTGCTGAGCTACAACGTGCTCAAAACCGGGAAGAGCGGCCAACGCGAGGAGACCACCACCTGTATCGCGCCGAGGTGGACCAGTGCCTGCCGCCCGAGGTCATCAAGGTCATACGGCGACTACATGCATGATGTCCTGTCGGGTGCTATCACCGACATCTGCCCCCAGTACATCAACTTGTGTCTATCCAACCGGCAAGGTGTCGTGATGAACCCGGCACCGGGCTGGTACCCCGATCCCCGTCCCGGCCACACCAACCTGCAGGCGTACTGGGACGGGCAGCAGTGGCACCTGGGTGCCACCAAGCTCACCGAGAGCGCCGAGTGGGTGTACTGGATCATCGGCATCGTGGCGGGCCTGGCGCTGTCGACGGTCTTCCCGCCCGCCCTCAGGCCGAGTGGTATCAGCGGCAGGGGCCGCCACGATGAACGCTCCCAACCACGTCGTCGAGCGCGACGCAACTGGTTGCAGGCCAGCTCATCCTTCTCCGCCAGCGCCTTGGCGTGCGCCTCATCCTGCGCCTTGAACTTCTCGGCGAGCTGTGCGACCTCCGCCGGTGTCAAAGGCGCAGCCTTCCTGGCCAGCGCCGAATCAAAGACGGCCTTGAGTGGCACGGCTTGCGGATTCGCCGAGCGATGGAAGGTCGCCCAAACCATTACGTGATGCAACTCGCGAAGCGCATCCAGCGCTGCGCGCGGAGGGATCGGTTTCTGATCATGCACGGCATGGTTGCCGAGCTTGCGGATCAAGTTCATCTTTGCGGCGATCCCCGCACCGACGTTCGCCTTGAACTTCGCAACATTGATCCGCGCCGACAAGTCATCCTGATACGGAACCGGCAGCGTCAGTTAGTGTTTGCCAACTAGGCGAGCACCGACCGCAACTAGGTCTCTCACCAGTCAGAACTAGAAGTCCCACTCCTCGTCTTCGGTGTTGACGGCCTTGCCGATCACGTACGACGAGCCCGAACCCGAGAAGAAGTCGTGGTTCTCATCAGGGACCTGGTCGCGGGGGCTGAGAGAGGCGCTACCTGCATAAATACATCACGTGAGATCACGCGAGATATGTGTAACTGTGAGCAGATTGTGGGCAATATGGGCTATATCCCGATGACGCATCAGCTTGGAACAGCATCTTCGACGAGTGGGTAAGCGAGGCCAAACATGAACGCCGATGACATCATCGCCAATGACGCCCACCGTGATGCGCTCCGGCTGTCCACCACCGCATTCACGCGGTGGGGCGTCGCTTATCCGGCTGACCCCGTGGCGGATCCGGCGGCCGTTCGCGAGCTGCGGGTCTAGCTGTGGAGCTGCTCACGCTCGATCAGATCAACGCGGCGGCGGATCGGCTGAGGCCGGTGATGCGACTAACCCCGGTGATCGCGTCGCAGGTGCTGTCGGATCGCACGGGCGAACAGGTGTGGCTCAAGTGCGAGAACCTGCAACGCACTGGGTCGTTCAAGCCCCGCGGCGCCTACAACCGGATCGCCAATCTGAGCATCGAGGACCGGGCTCGCGGTGTGGTCGCGGCCAGCGCAGGCAACCACGCGCAAGGAGTTGCGTGGGCCGCGACCGAGCTAGGGATCGCGTCGACGGTGTTCATGCCGGTCAACGTCCCGCTCCCAAAGCTGGTGGCCACCAAGGCTTATGGCGCGCAAGTTCACCTGATCGGCGAGACCGTCGACGACGCGCTGGTCGCGGCGCGTGAATATTCGGAGCAGCACGGCACGGTGTTGATCCACCCGTTCGATCACGCCGACATCGTCGCCGGCCAGGCCACCGTCGGGCTGGAGATCCTGGAGCAGATTCGGAATGTCGCAACCATCGTGGTGCCGACCGGCGGTGGAGGTCTGGTCGCCGGAATTGCCGCGGCGGCGCACTTTCTGGCGCCGCAGGTCCGGGTGATCGGAGTGCAGGCCGCGAACGCGGCGGCCTGGCCGGGTTCGTTGGCCGCCGGAGCGCCCGTGCGCGCGGAGTCGATGTCGACGATGGCTGACGGCATCGCCGTGGCAATGCCCGGGGTGATCCCGTTTGCCCATGTAAGGGCATTCGCCGATTCGGTTCGGACGGTCAGCGAAGACGCGCTGTCGCGCGCGTTGTTGCTGTGCATGGAGCGTGCGAAACTCATCGTCGAACCGGCCGGGGCGGCAGCGGTGGCAGCGCTGATGACATCGGCACCCGAACTCGGCCTGCACGGCCCCGTTTGCGCGGTCTTGTCGGGTGGCAATATCGACCCGTTGGTGTTGACCCACGTGATCACCCACGGCCTGCGCGCAGCCGGGCGATATCTCGCAGTGAAGGTCACCATCCCGGACCGCCCCGGCGGGCTCAGCATGCTGCTCGCCGTGGTCAGCGAAAGCGGGGCCAGCGTGCTCGACGTGGTGCACTCCCGCACAGCACCCAAGCTGGCACTGGACGAAGTTGAGGTGATGCTTACCGTCGAGACCCGGGGTCCGGCACACCGGGAGGAGGTATTGGCCGCCCTGGACGGCGCGGGATTCGTCGTCTCCGCGGAGGACAATTAGCGCACGCCTGCCTGACGACGGCGGGCGTCTCCTCGAGCACGGAGCGGGGGATGCGCTCGCTGGCCAGGAAGGTTCCCGACAGCGCCGGTAGTCAGTCGAACAGCCCGGCGCTGGCCTCCCGCCTGCGGCGCTGCTCTTCGGGATCGGGTACCGGCACCGCGGCGACGAGCCGTTGGGTGTACTCGGTCTGCGGGTTACGCAGGATTTGATCCCGCGGGCCCATCTCCTGCAGCACGCCGTTGCGCAGCACCGCGACGTCGTCGGCCAGCCGGTCCACCACGGCCAAGTCGTGACTGATGAACAGGCAGGCGAACGCCCATTCCCGTTGCAGCTCCTCGAACAGGTCGAGCACCGACGCCTGCACCGACACGTCGAGCGCGCTGGTGGGCTCATCGGCGACCAGCAGGTCGGGGCTCAGCGCCAGCGCCCGCGCCAGGTTCGCGCGCTGCCGCTGCCCGCCGGACAGCTCGTGCGGGTAACGCGCGGCGGTGTCTTTGGGCAGCCGCACCGCGTCGAGCAGCTCGGCAACGCGGGCCGTGCACTCCGCGCCGCGCACCACCTTGTGCACCTTCAGCGGCTCGGCGACGCAGTCGCCCACGCGCAGACGCGGATTCAGCGAGGTCGCCGGATCCTGGAACACGAAGCCGAACTTCGCGCGCACCGGCCGGAGCTGCTTCTCGGACATGGCGGTGATGTCCTGGCCGAGAATCTTGACCGTACCGGTCGTCGGCTTCTGCAGCGCCGCAACGCAGCGCCCGATCGTGGACTTGCCCGAGCCCGACTCCCCCACCAGGCCAAGGGTCTTGCCGCGGTCGATGCTGAACGTGACGTCGTCGACCGCCTTGAACGCCGCCGAGCCGATCGCACCCGGGAACTCGACGCTGAGACGATCGATCTCCAGCACGTTCTCCGTCTTGGTCTCTGGGCCGGCTTGGTGTTCGGGGTTGCCCTGCCCTAGGTGCGGCACCGCCGCCAGCAGGGTGCGGGTGTAATCCTGCGACGGCTCGGCGAAAAGCTTTGCCACAGTCGCGATCTCGATGACCTTACCGGCGTTCATGACGACGACCCGGTCGGCCAGGTCGGCGACCACCCCCATGTTGTGGGTGATCAGCACGATGGCGCTGCCCAGCCGATCCCGCAGGTCGCGCAACAGTTCCAGGATTTCGGCCTGCACCGTGACATCCAGCGCGGTGGTCGGCTCATCGGCGAGGATCACCTCCGGATCGCAGGCGATAGCGCAGGCGATGACCACGCGCTGCTTCTGCCCGCCGGAGAGCTGATGCGGATAGAAGCCGTACCGCTGTTCGGGATCGGGTAGCCGCACGAGCCGCAGCAGATCGATCGCCTTGTCCCGGGCCTGCTTTCGGTCGACGTCGGTGTGCGCGCGGATGGCCTCGCTGATCTGGTAGCCGACCGTGAACAGCGGGTCCAGCGCCGCGCCCGGTTCCTGGAACACCATCGCGATGTCCTTACCGCGCAGCGCGGTGAACTGCTTGTCGGACAGCCCCGCGACGTCGCGGTCGCCAAGCAGGACCGTGCCGGTGACCCGGGCGGTGTCCGGCAGCAGCCCGATCGCGGCCCGCGACGACACCGACTTGCCGGAACCGGATTCGCCGACGACGGCCAGCACCTCGCCGGGTTTCACGTCGAATGTGACGTCGTCGACGGCGAGTACCGGACCGGCGTCGGTGCTGAAGGTCACCGAAAGCTGACGATACGAAAGGGCAGGTGCCTCTGGTGCTTGCGTCATCTCAGTTCGCCGCCCGCCGGGTGCGCAGCAACGGGTTGAGCACCTCGTTGATGCTCTCCCCGACCAGGGTCATGCCAAGCACCGCCAATACGATCGCCGTACCGGGAAACACCGCGGTCCACCAGATGCCGTTGGAGATGTCCGAGAGCGCCTTGTTCAGGTCGTAACCCCATTCGGCGGCCTTGGTCGGCTCGATGCCGAAGCCGAGGAACCCCAGACCGGCCAGCGTCAGGATCGCCTCGGCGCCGTTCAGCGTGATGATCACGGGAAGCGACGAGGTGACGTTGGACAGTATGTGGCGGAACAGGATCCGCGTCGTGCTGGCGCCGGTGACGCGCGCGGCGTCGACAAACGGTTCGACCTTGATCGCCATCGTCGCGTTGCGGACCACACGGAAGTACTGCGGCACAAACACTGCCATGATCGCCACCGATGCCGACAGGATGCCGCCCAGCGTGCCGGACTGCCCGGCCACAAGGACGATGGACACCACGATCGCCAGCAGCAGCGACGGCATCGCGTACAGCGCGTCCATCACCAGCACCAGCACCCGGTCCAGCCAGCCACCGCGATAACCG
The DNA here is from genome assembly GCA_963698965.1 of uncultured Actinomycetota bacterium. Lineage (GTDB taxonomy): Bacteria > Actinomycetota > Actinomycetes > Mycobacteriales > Mycobacteriaceae > Mycobacterium. The sequence goes on along the minus strand of CAVOSY010000029.1, from coordinate 9,452 downwards.
GACACCAGGCCGAGAACGACGCCGACGAGCAGCGAGATGATCAGTGACAACACGATCACCATCAGCGCGGTGCGGGCGCCGTAGATCACCCGCGAGTACACGTCCTCACCCCGCACCGAGGTGCCGAACCAGTGCTGCGCCGACGGTGCCTGCTGGCGCACGAATTCGACGCCGTCCGCGCTGGTCTGGGCGAAGCCGTATCTCGCCAGCAGCGGCGCGAAAAGCGCCACCAGGATGAAGCCCGCGACGAGCACCAGCCCGAGGACGAGGGTGGCGCGTTGCAGCCCGTGGGTGGAACGCAGCAGCCCCACACCCGGGAACGCGCGGCTCTTCGGCTGTTCGACGACGAGCCTGTCGGCGCCCGCGGCGGCGATCGTCATCTGCTAGAACCTCACCCTCGGGTCGATGAGCGCCACCGCCAGGTCGATCACGAAGCTCATCACCGCCACGACGATCGCGATCACCGTCACGATGCCCTGCACCGCGACGAAGTCGCGCGCCGAAAGATAGCGCGCCAGTTGCAGTCCCAGCCCGTTCCATTCGAACGTGGTCTCGGTGAGCACCGCGCCGCCGAGCAGCAGGGCGATCTGCATGCCCATCACCGTCACCACCGGGACGAGCGCGTTGCGGAACGCGTGGCGGCGGGTCACGACGCCGTCGGAAAGCCCGCGGGCCCGCGCTGCGTCGACATACCCGGCGCGCAGGGTCTGCAGCATGTTCACCCGGACCAGGCGCAGGAACACGCCGGCGGTCAGCAGTCCCAGGGCCAGCGCCGGCAGCACCGCGTGTTTGAGAACGTCGACGACGTAGGTGCTGTTGCCGTAGAGGATGGCGTCGACGATCGCGATGTGGGTCTGCGGCCGCACGCCGGCCAATGCGATCTCGGTGGACGCACTGAAGCGGCCGGACGCGGGCAGCCAACCCAGCTTCACCGAGAACAGCAGCTTGAGCAGCATGCCGACGAAGAACACCGGGGCGGCGTAGAACAGCACTGCGAGCAGCCGCAGGACCACGTCGGGCACGCGGTCGCGGTGCGTTGCGGCAAACAGCCCCAACGGGATTCCGACGATCATCGCGACCAGCAGGGCCCACACCGCCAGCTCCAGGGTGGCGGCGCCGTTGACCACGATCAGGTCGCTGATCGGGCGTCTGTCGGTCAGCGTGGTGCCGAAGTCGCCGCGGAACAAGCCGGTGAGATAGTCCCAATACTGTGCGAGCAGCGGGCGGTCGAACCCCGCCGCCGCCTTGCGCTCGGCGATCTGCGCCGGGGTGAGTCGGCCGCCGGCGGACGCGGTGATCGGGTCCCCGATACCACGCATCAGGAAGAACACCAGGGTGACCAGGATCCACGCGGTCGGGATGATCAGCAGTGCCCGGACGCCGAGATAGCGAGCCAGCGCGCCGTAGCGCGACTGCCCGCCTGTCCGCTTGGCCGGTTCCGGGTCTGCGGTCGGCGCCGCCTCCGTGGTGGCCGTCATGCTGCCTTCTGCGCCGAGTTCTGCAAGGGCGCGAACTCGAACTTGAACGATTTGTCAAGGGTCACGCCGTCAATGTCCTTGCCCGCCACGGCGATCTGTTTTCCGGTCAGCAGCGGGATCGTCGACAGGTAGTTGTTGGCCATTTCGTCCTGGATCTTGGTGATGATCGCTGCCCGCTTGGCCGGGTCGGACTGCGTCGCTTCGTCGGTGATGAGCGCGGTGATCTCGGGGTTCTCGAAGTGGTTGCCCAGGAAGTTGTCCGGGGTGAAGAACGGCGTCAGGTAGTTGTCGGCGTCGGGGAAGTCGGGGAACCAGCCGAGCTGGTAGAGCGGGTAGGCATCCTTGACCCGTTCGGCGGTGTAGGTCACCCATTCGGTGGACTGCAGGTTGACCCGGAACAGCCCGGTGGCGTCCAGCTGGCCCTTGATCGCGGCGTATTCCTCCGACGACGACACCCCGTAGTGGTCGGGGTTGTACTGCAGGTTCAGCGCGACCGGCGTCGGAACTTGGGCGTCGGCAAGGTATTTCGCGGCCTTGGCGCGGTCGGGTTTGGTGCCGTAGGCGTCCTTGAACGCCTCGTTGGCGCCTGGGATGCTGTCCGGGATCACCGAGTACGCCGGCGTGTAGGTGCCCTTGTACACGTCACGGGCCAGCGCGTCGCGGTCGAGTGACGAGGCGATCGCCTTGCGGATCGCCAGCTTCTGCGCGGGGGTGTCGCCGGGCATGGTGTTCATGTTGAAGACGATGTAGCGCAGTTCCCCGCCGGGACCCTCGTGAACGACGAGGTTGGGGTTTTTCCGGAGTCCCTCGATGTCGGTGGGCGACAGGCTGCGCGCCGCGACGTCGATGGCCTGGTTCTCGATGTCGATCTTGAGGTTGTCGGTGTTGGCGTAGTACTTGATGCCGACCAGTTCCGTCTTGGGCTTGCCGAACAGCCCCTGATAGTCGGGGTTGGCGCGCAGGCCGATGAGCTGATTCTTGGAGTAGGTCGTCATCGTGAAGGGACCCGCGAACGGCTCGGCAGCGGCGATGGCGTCGTCGTCGAGCACCTTGTCGGGCGGGAACACCTCTTCGTCGATGATCGGTCCGGCGTTGGTGGCGAGCACCTGAGGGAAGGTCTGGTCGTTGGGCAGCTTCAGCTTGAAGTCCACCGTCAACGGATCCGGCGCCTCGACGCTGTCGAGGTTGGCCAGCAGCGACTGCGGTCCGTTGGGGTCGTTGATCTTGTTCTCCCTATCGATGGAGAACTTGACGTCGGAGGACGTCAGCGCGTGTCCGTTGGCGAACTTGAGGTTCGGCTTGAGCTTGCATGTGTAGGTCGTCGGCGCAGTGAAGTCGCAGCGTTGCGCGATGTCCGGTTTCAGATCGCCACTGCCCGGGACGAAGTTCATCAGGAACGGATACACCTGGTTCATCACCTGCAGCGACCCGTTGTCGTACGAGCCCGCAGGATCGAGCGAGGAGACCTTGTCGGTGGTTCCGACGGTCAGGTACTGACCGGTGACCGCGTCCGCGGGACGACCGAGTCCGCATCCGCTGACAACCAGCGCGAGGGCGGCTAGCGCCGCAACATACTTACCGTCGACCAGAGATCCTAGGGACGGCGCAGTGTAGGCACGTTGTCGTTCTCCGATTGCATAACGCTAGCTGGATTGGCGCCGGTTCGGGCGGCATTGGCGAGCGTGAGTTGCACCCTTCACGATCGTGTCTTCGTAGACGGCTCGAACTGCTTCCCGTCCCACGGGGCTCAGGTCCGCCGGTGCACCCCAGGCGATATAGCGCGGGTTGGCGCTAAGGGTCGACATAACGAGATCGAGATCCGGCTTCGCCTCGCCGGTCGCATGTTGCAGCAGCCGCTCGAGCATGTGGAGATGGCGTGGGTTGGTAGTCTTCGCGATCCGCTGTTCGATCAGGCTGAACGTCTTGGTCTGATTGATGATGTCGCTCACCTTGTCCTCCCCGGTGGGCTGCCATGATCTTCCACGACGGCAAGTCGTGAGCGGCGAGAAACATCAATCGCCGTCGCGCCACAACCACGGATTCCTGTGCGGTCGCCCATCGGTTCCTCCAAGAACGCTGTGAATCTGGGCGGCAAGGACGAGCCAGGGTTGAATGGAGCCAGTAGCTGTGTTCCTGCCGGAGGTCTTCGATGATTGTCGACTGCGCTCACTATCGCGACGGTAGCCGTCAAAGCGACCGGCCGATCTCGTTGGATGAGGCTGCAACGCAATGTCTTCAGGGCGGGTTCGTATGGCTGGGCATGTTCGAGCCCAGCGGTGAGGAGCTCGACGAAGTCAGGGAATCGTTCGGTCTGCACGAGCTTGCCGTCGAGGATGCCAAGACCTTTCACCTGCGCCCGAAGGTCGAAGAATACGAAACCGGGGTGCAGCTGGTCATCCTGCGCACCGCCCGCTACAACCATGACCAGGACGAGGTCGATTTCGGCGAGATCAGCATCTTCGTCGGACCTAGTTTCGTCATTACGGTTCGACAGGGTGTCGCCAGCGAGCTACACGGCGCACGCACGCGGCTCGAACAACACCCCAAACTGCTTGCACTGGGCACGAACTCGGTGCTCTGGGCGATCCTGGACCAGGTGATCAAGGGCTACGCCCCCGTCGTCGCTGACCTCGAATCCGACATCGAACAGGTCGAAGGCACCGTCTTCTCCGGCGCGGTCGCACCGACCGAACGGATCTATGATTTGCGCCGCGAGGTCACGAACTTCTATCGCGCGGTCCATCCGCTACTCGCCGTCCTCACTGGCGTCGAGCGCAATGTCGATGACGCGGAGCTCCGGCCATACCTGCGCGACGTGCACGACCACCTGCATCTCATCAGCGAGGAAGTTGCTGCCCAGAAGGACCTCCTCGCCACCGTCCTGCAAGCGAACATGGCCGTCATCTCCGTGGAACAGACCCGGGTCAGCGTGCGCCAAAACAGCACAATGGAGCAGCTGACGATCCTGGCAACCGTGTTCCTGCCGTTGACCTTCATTACCGGTTTCTTCGGACAGAACTTTGCATGGCTCGTCGACAACATCACCGGCTTCGCCCGATTCGCCGTGTTCGGAATCGGCGGTCTGCTCGTTCCGTTGGTCCTGCTCTGGGCGTGGATGCGTCGCAACCAACGGGCGACAGCCGAAACCCGCGGCATGGTCGAACGTGCAGCGGCCGATCTCGTCGCGCAGCGGGCTCAGCACCGCGACACCGACCCTTAGGAGCAGGGTGAGGATGCTTGGCTGGCCGAGATGGCGAAGGGTGTCCGCCCACTCGGCCGAGTCCTACGCGTGAAGCGTGCGGGACCTAGATCCCGACGGGTGGCGGGCCGCGCGTCGCACTAATCCCGGTCGTCATCTTCGCCTCCCGCCCCAGCGCGACCCGACGGCCCGAATCCCCTTGATCCGATGACCTACGTGGCAAATCGCGCACAGCCGTGAAACCTCAGCATTTCTTCAGCGTCAGAGGTGTATCACCGGTTGGATCCGCACGTTCAACGAACGTCTCGCCGGGGGCGGAGCAGAGAGGATCGAACATAGCGGGTCACCTTCCGCGACTCCTCGTTCTAACGGCGCGAACGATCGCCGCAATACTGGCACCGGCGAGGATCGAAAACGCCAGCGCCACAACCCAATCCCCCACCTGCTGGTACACGGTGTCGACCGATCCGAGCGGAACGCTCACCACGATAACGCCCCGATAGGTCGACGGGCACCAGGCGAGTTGCCTGCCCCGCGCGTCGAAAGCCGAGCTGTCGCCGGACAACCCGGCATGCACGCCCGGCCGGCCCACCTCGACGGCGTGTACCGCGACCTGGCTGGCCAACTGCGGCTGGGCCCAACTTCCCTGGAACGTCGAGGTGGAACTCTGGTAGGCCAGCAGCTGGGCGCCGAGCTGCACCTCGCGGCGGGGTAGGTCGGAAAAGGTCGCCTCGAAGCTGATGAGCGGCCCGAGCGCGAGCGAGCCGGCATGCAGCACGACCGGGTGACTGCCGCGCCGCCGGTCCTGCGCTGCTGCCTCGGTGTGACGGGTGATCCAGCCAAGCAGCGGGCGCAACGGCACATACTCGCCGAAGGGCACCAGCCGAACCTTGGGGTACGCGCCGAGTGATCCGTTCGGTCCGATGAGAACCGACGTCTTATAGATACCACCGCTCGGAGCGGGCGCATCGACGTTGACGAGCAGATCTGCGCCGATTCGCCGGGACAGGCCCGCCAGCCGCGCCAGCACATCGGGATGGCTCCTGAGATCAACGCCAACGCTGCTTTCACCCCAGATGACCAGGTCCGGCCGCTGGCCTGCCAACGTCGCGGTAAGCGCTTCGCTAGCCGCCTGGCGGCCCGCGGAATCATCGATCTTGCCTGGCTGCACGAGCGCCACCCGCACCGTCGAACCAACCGGAGGTCTAGGTCCGAGCAGAAACCACGCCGGGCCAAGCCCGGCACACGCCAGCGCTACCGCCACTGCAATGACTCGACCCGACACACCCCGGTGCAGGATCACCGCGGCGATCGCGGTGTTGGCCGCCACGAGCAGGACACTCGTCAGCCAGACCCCGCCGAGTGAGGCCGAGGCCAGTGTCGCGGGCTGATTCCACTGCGACGCGCCCAGCAGTGCCCACTGGCCGCCCAGACTCGGCCAGGACCGCACCGCCTCCGCCAGCACCCACGCGCTAGGCAACACCGCCACGGCGACAAGCGTGCGGCCGACAGCGACCGGGGCCGACAGCAACCGGTGGCAGGCCCACCCCCACGGCACCCACAACGCGCCCAGTCCGGCAGCCAGCACCACCAGCAACGGACCTGTGCTGGGCAGCAGCCAATACTGCGTGGTCAGCACATACCCGGCGAGACCCCACCACGCCCGCACGGCGCCCTCGCGCGCGGTCGGCGCGGCGCGCACCACCAGCAGCAACGGGACCACGGCCACCCACGCCAACCACCACCACGACGGCGCAGGAAAAGAAAGCGCCGGCAACGCGCCGAAGACGAGCGCCTCCGCGCGCCCGGGCACACGCCCTCGACCCCGCGCGTGATCTCCTCGCCGCCACTTCCGGCCCAACCCAACCACCCCGATCAGGCGCCCGGCCGGTGGCTCAAACTCGGCCTGGCTGGCATCAGCCTCGGCGTCGTCACCGTTCGACGTGGGCGCGGATCCAGTCGAGGTTAACTTGCATGTTCTACGAACCGCAGCGGCAGCATGACCTGGGTACTGATCGTCGCAGCGGGCAGATGCATCGTGCTTTGATTCAGTCCTGGTCGAAACGGTCCGAGAGCGCGTAGCGCAGGAGTACGACGTTGCCGAACTGTTGCACCTCAGCCAGCTCCGCACGGCGGTCTGGGTTCCACGGGAAGCTTCCATCGCCGACGAACCGCTGCGCCCGGGAGTCGCCCACGAAGAAAGGCGCCACGACCAGGTGCAGCTCGTCCGCAAGGCCGGCCGTGAGGAACTGGGTGAGGACCTTCCCGCCCCCCTCGACCATCAGCCGCCTGACGCCGCGGGCGCGCAGGTCCTCGCTGATCCGGCACATTTCGATCGGCCGACCGCCGTCGACGACCGTGGCGACCGCCCCGAGCCGGCGCCGAGCCTCCGCCACCGCGTCGGTGGGACGGTAGACCAGCTTCTCGGTGTCACCGGTGGCGAAGAAGGCGGCGCACGGGTCCAGCTGAGCGCGACTGGTGACGGTCACCTTGATCGGAGTTGGCGGCACGCCGCGGGCGATGCGCTCGGCGCGGCGCGACGGCGCACGCACCAGCAGCCGGGGGTTGTCGTTGCGGACGGTTGCGGCGCCCACGAGGATCGCGTCGCTGTCCGCACGCACGGCGTCGACCCGGTCGAGGTCGGCATCGTTGGACAGCACGAGGCGTTCGTCGGTCGCGGTGTCGATGTAGCCGTCGATCGACATGCCGCAGCTGAGCAGTGTGTACGGGCGTTCAGGCATGTACAACGCCCCCGATTCGCTCCGCCTGCGCCCCAGTCAGCTCGCACGCGCCGTCCCGACGGCGCCCTCGCCCGGCCACCAGCATGACGGCACCGGGCAGGGTGGCGACGAGCGCGAGCACGCCGTACACCACCGCAACGGTGACGCCCTCAGCAGCGCTCAGCCCGACTGCGCCGAACGCCCACGCGGCCGCACCCTCGCGCGGGCCCCAGCCGGCGATGTTCGCCGGTACAGCCGAGGCCAGCAGCACGACCAGTGCAAGTGGGAGCAGCCGACCCAGCGGCAGCTCCGTCCCGGTCACCTGCACCGCGACCACGAAAACCGCGATGTGGCCCATCACGGCGACGGTGGAGGCGAGCACGATGCCCGGCCAGGCCCGCGGCGAGAGGACCGAGCCGCGGAGGTCGCTGGTGACGGTGCGTGCGACCCGGGTCGGAAGGCGCCCTGGGCTCAGACGCAGGAGTACGACGACCAGCGCAACGCCGGCGACGGCCGCGACCATCCAGGCAACCACGAGACGAAGAGAGCCTGCGGGCGGGGCCGAGAGGAGCAGGACGGCGACGGTCAACACCGCCTGCACGGCCTGCCCCGACGCACGCTCCCACGCGACCGACCGCAGGCCCCGCCCCAGATCGCCGACGGCACGCCCGTGGAGTACGCCCCGGTGCACGTCGCCCAGCACCCCGCCAGGAAGCATGGAGTTGAGGAACGAGGACCGGTAGTAGGCACTCACCGCCGTCCGCAGAGGTACATCGACGCCAAGTCCGCCCGCGACAAGGCTCCACCGCCACGCACAGCACAACGTTGTCAGCGACGTGATCGCCAGCGCGGCGGCGAGCGCCCAGGCAGTCGTCAGTCTGAGCCCGTCCACGAATGGGCCGGCGCCCACCCGCCAGACCAGGACGGCGAGGATCGCAGCGCCACCCGCCAGGCGCGCCCAGGTCCAGATGCTTCGGCTGATGGCGGTGCCTCCGATCTCCTCGTTGTATCCCTCGACAGTGGTACGGCGATCACACGGCTGCCGGTTCATCCCGGTCACCCGGCGACTTCGGACAGCACGGCCGACATCTCGCGCGAGGTCTGCGCCCAGTCCGAGAGTCTCTGTCGCCGGGACCGGGCCGCCGCGCGGAGTCGGTCGCGCTCCCGGGGGTCGCCCAGCCAGTGACTCAACGTCTGCCCGAGAGTCTGCGAGTCGCCGGGCGGGAACAGCAGGCCGGGCCGGCTGCCATCGGCTGCGTGGCCGAGGGCCTCAGGTACGCCACCGACGTCCCCGGCGATGACCGGAAGCCCACGAGCAAGCGCCTCGGTGATGACCATGCCGTAAGTCTCCGCGCGCGATGCCAGCACCAGGGCGTCCGCCTCTGCGTACGCGCGGTCGAGCTCGTTGTGCGTGAGCGGGCCGGTGAAGCACACCCGATCGCTGAGGCCCCTGTCCTCGGCGAGCCGTCGCAGGTGTGCGACGAACCCCTGGTCGAGATCCAGCGCGCCGACGCAGACGCATTTCCAGGCGCGGTCGTCGACCGTGGCCAATGCGTCGAGCAGGAGGTCATGGCCCTTGAGCGGGGTGACGCCTCCGACGCAGAGCAGCCGCCCGCCAGACGGGGTACCCGCGGCCACTTCGGCTGCGTCGACGCCCGGCTGCACGACGTACACGGGATTCCCGGGCAGCGCATAGTGGTCGCTCAGCCACCGCCGGGTCCACTCGCTCGTGGCCACGATCGCGGACGCCGCCGACAGCGCCGCGACCTCGCGCGGCTCGTCCCGCGGCATGTGCAAGAGGACGACGAGGCGCAGCCGGCCGGCTTCCGGCTCCAGCCGCTCCGGCACCACCGACGCGACCAGGCCGTCGACGAGAACCAGTGAGCCAGAAGGCACCCGGGCCAGCGCCGCAGCAACCGCCGCGCGCCCGGACGCGTCGGGCCGGGGCCACCGGCCGGACACGTTGTGCTCGTGGACCGACCAGCCAAGCGCGGCAAGCCCGCGACAGGCCCGACGGTCGTACACGTTGCCGCCGCTCGGCCGCCGCGGGTCGTC
>CAVOSY010000028.1:0-192548 GCA_963698965.1 uncultured Actinomycetota bacterium | reverse complement strand
CTCGGGGGAGATGTTGCGCGCTGTCCGACCGATGACGATGGCGATCTCGCCCTCATAGTTCAGCCACTTGCAACCCTTCGGCCGCACCACCGCCGACCCGTGGGCGTTGAGCGCCGATACCGGCTTGTGAAAGTAGGTCGGTGCCGGGGGCAGTCGGGTCATCATTTCCTGCACCCGCGACGAGTAGTTCAGGTGGACGCACACGATCTTGGAGGGCACGACGGGCGGCAGGTGCTGCGCGTCGTCGACGCCCACTTCCCTTCCGTCGTGGGCCACCAACGTGTCGCCCTGCCGGACCACGTCGACTATGTTGCCGTCCAACAGGATTCGGCGGGTCTCGCGATAAGTCATGACTATTCCTTCCGGTGGGGTAGCAGTTCAGCCGGCCGCGGTGAGTTCTGGTCCGGCGTTCTGGCGGATGAAGTCGGCGTCCTCGGGTGTCTTCCTGGGCCGCGGGAAGCCGCCCTCGGGCCGGTCGAACCACAGGTGTACCTGGCCGGTGCCGATCGAGTTCTCGTACTCGCCGTACTGGCGCGACGTTGCGCGGCAGTCACCCTCGCCGAGCGCGCCGATCATCATCAGGTAGTGGCCGAATCTGGCTTCGGGCTTGAACCGGTAGAAGTCCGGCATGGTTTCGAGCACACGGGCATGGTCGCCCTCGCGGAACCACGTGAGCCGCTCGAAGTCGGCCGCCGCAGCGTCGGCGGTGAAGATGTGTTCGACGCCCGCCGCCTCGTGATCGCGCAGCTTGCGCAGCGGCCAAAACGTGTGCGAGAGCGCGCCGGACGCGATCAGCACGACTTTGCGGTCGGACTCGGCGATCGCGTCGCCGAGGGCCCGGCCGAGCCGCAGGTTGTCTTCGGTGTCCGCGGTCTGACAGACCCCGATCGAGATCCACCGCTTGTCCGGCAGGCCCTGGCCGAGGAATTCCCACACGTTGGTGGTCGCATAGAAGATCGGCAAATGATCGTCGTCGATCGCGGTGATCCAGGTGCTGTGCTCGTCTGCCTTGGCGGCGATGAGGTGCGCTAGTTCCGGGTCGCCCGGGAAGTCGTAGGGCCGCTGGGTCATTCCCCGCGGCAGCTCTTCGGAGGTGAACAGCCCGTGTCGCCGCTCATGCGCGGTGACGACGAACTCCACCGTCGTCGCCCAGTGGGAGTCCAGGACCACCACCGTGTCGTAGTCGAGGGTTTCGAAGACTTCCTTGCGCAGTTGCTCCAAGGCTGCCGGAAGTGTGCTGTCCTCGCCGTGGTTGAGCTCGCGGCGGATCTTTTCCGGTAACACGATCGTTGGGACGTGCGCGATCAGGGCCGCGCCGACCACCTCACCCATTGGCGTTCCTTACTTTTCGGTGTTCCACCCGGTGGGGGCGAATACGGTGTTCTTGATGTCGCTGTAGAAGTCGAAGGACCAGATGCCGCCCTCGCGACCGATTCCGGACTTGCCATTGCCGCCGAAGGGTGCGCCCAGGTCGCGGACGAAAAAGCAGTTGACCCAGACGGTTCCGGCGTTCAGCGCGAGGCTGACCCGTTCGGCGCGCTCGGGATCGCCGGTGACCAGCGTCGCCGCCAACCCGAATCGGGTGTTGTTGGCCATGGCCACGCCGTGTTCCTCGCTGCTGAAGGTCTGCACTGTGAGCACCGGCCCGAAGACCTCTTCGGTGAGGATCTCGCTGCCCTCGGCCGCGTCAGCCAGGATGGTCGGGGCGTAGAACAGCCCGCCGAGTTCCTCGTTGGGACCGCCGCCGAGGATGGCGCGCGCGCCGGCCGCCTTGGCCCGGCTGACGAAGCCGTCGACCCTCTCGAAGTGCGGCCGGCTGACCAGCGCACTGACGTCGGTCGTCTCGTCCCGAGGGTCGCCCTGCACCAGGGTGGCCGCTTTGGCGCGGACCCGCTCGAGGAACTCCTCGGCGATGCCGTCCTGCACCAGGATCCGAAACGCGCCGAGGCATACCTGTCCGGCGTTGTCGAACTGCTCGACGGCCAGGTTCACCGCGAGGTCGAGGTCCGCGTCGTCGAAGACCAGCAGTGGCGACTTGCCACCCAGCTCGAACGACAGCGGCACGATGTTTTTCGCCGCCGCCTCGGCGATAACCCCCGCGGTCGGCACCGAGCCGGTGAACGAGAGCCGCCGGATGTCGTCGTGCCGGGTGAGCGGCGCGCCCGCCTCGCGACCGGTGCCTTGGACGACATTGAACACGCCGTCCGGCAGCCCGGCCTCCTTGGTGATGTCGGCGAGCAGGGACGCGGTCAGCGGCGCCCACTCCGGCGGCTTGAGCACCACCGTGTTCCCGGCCGCGAGCGCCGGACCGATCCGCCAGGTGGCCAGCATGAGCGGCGCGTTCCACGGCGTGATGATGGCGGTGACCCCGGCCGGATGGTAGGTGAATCGCTCGCGGTGCCCGCGGATCTCCTCGTCCGGGTGTTCGAGCTTGTGCAGGTAATCGGCGAAGTAGCGGAAGTTCATCCCGACGCGGGGCATGACCCCACGGCGGTGCGAGCGCAGCAGCGAGCCGTTGTCGCGGGTCTCGACCCGCGACAGGTCCTCGGCCCGCTTGTCCACGCCGTCGGCCACCGCCCGCAGCAGCTCGGCCCGCTCGGGGCGGGACAGCGCAGCCCACGCGGGGAAGGCGGCCTGCGCGGCCGCGACGGCAGCGTCTACCTCTTGCTGACCACCGGCGTGCACCTTGGCGATGACCGTCTCGTCGATCGGTGAGATGTCGTCGAATGTGGTGGCCGAAGCTACCCGCTGTCCGCCGATCCAGTGCCTGGTGTCAACGGACACGTCCTCGACGCTCGCGACATCGGCACCCGGATTGCTCTGCACCGGCTTGCTGCTCATCGGGTCGCCTCGGCAACCGTGCCCCGCGGGGTCAGCGTCGCCAGCGACCGGCCGCCGTTCCAGACGACGCCCACCTGGCGGTAGTAGCCGCCGATGATCTCGTCGACGGTGAGCCGGGACAGTTCTTCGGTCGGGGAGTCGAAGAGCCGTAGCTCGACGTCGCCGGTCCAGGCCGGCCCGGCCTCGAATTCGCTGGCGCCCGACTCGATCAGCTCGGCGTAGGCGTCGGGGGCGTCGGCCTCGATCCCGGGGAAGATCCGGTGGTGTGCCATCTTGTGCGCGTTCACGAACCCGTTGGTCTCGGACTCCTCGCGCAGGGTGAGGACAGCTTCGGCCAGCCGTCGGTCACCGGCGGCCAGGGTGGCGCCGAAGACACCGCCGGCACCGACCTGCGGTGCACCCTGGGCGAACGGGTGGGGGCGGGTCTGCCACATGGAACCGAGTTTCTTGGGGTAGCCCTGATGGATGCCGCGGCCGATGGCGAAGTCCTTGTCGACCCAGATGTACACGCACCGTGAGTAGGTCTGGCTCTGGAATGAGCAGCGGACAACCACGAACGCCTCCTTGTACTGCGCCCGCACCGGATCGAGCAGCTCCTCGCGGCTGCTGGAGCAGGACTGCCAGTCGGCCCAGATGAGCGCCACGGCGCCGGGGTCCTCCTCGGCCAGCTCCAGTGGGGCCGGCAGCAGCTCGGCGACCCGCGCGGGGTCGGTGCGGTACTCAACGGTGAGCAGGTCGCCGGAGTAGTACCACGGTGGCGACGGGATGAGGGAGGAGCGGCCACCGGCCGTCCGGGGGTAGAAGAACCCCTTCACTTCGGTCATCTGCGGTTCCTGCTCTCGGATTGGCTCAGATAAGATCGTTCGGGTCCGTACGATAGCGAATTCCGAGCTGATTGCCTAGCCCTTGCGCAAGATGCGGAACATGCTTATTGTTTGGACCCAAACGATTGGAGTGCGCCGTGCCCAAGCCCACACCCGTCCCGTTGGCGGAAGTAGACCTCTCTGACCTCGACGCCTTCGCGCGCAACGAGGCATGGGGAATGTTCGACACATTGCGCCGGGAAGACCCCGTGCACTGGAACGAGGAGCGCGACATGGGCTCCGGCTTCTGGGCGGTAACGCGGTACGACGACGTCTGTGCGGTCGACAAAGACGCCGAGACGTTCACCTCGACCAAGTTCGTCAACCTCGAGGAGGTCGACGAGGACCTGATGGACGTCCGCCGGTCGATCCTGGAAACCGACGGCCCCCGCCACCGTGCGCTACGCAAGCTCATCCAGCGGGAGTTCAGTGCGGGCAATCTCATGCGCAATTACGAGGAGTTCCTGCGCGGACTGACCAGGCAGACGGTAGACGAAGCGTTGCAGAGCACTGAGTTCGACTTCGTGAAGAAGATCTCCGCCGATTTCCCGATCCAGGTGTTGGCCCGGCTGCTCGATGTGCCGTCCAGCGACACCGACCAGCTGATCGACTGGGGCAACCAGATGGTCGGCAACACCGACCCGGACTACACGGACTACCTGATCACCGACCCGGACAGCGATAAGTACAAGCAGTATCCGTTCCGCACCCCCGTGTCTCTCGATGTCTTCGAATACGGCCGCGAGCTGGCGAGAAAACGCAAGGGCGGTGACGGCACCGACCTGGTGAGCATGCTCGTGAACAAGCAGCCCGAGGACGGTCAGCCGTTGTCCGACAGCGACTTCGACAACTACTTTCTGCTTCTGGTCATCGCGGGTAACGAGACCACGCGACACGCCATCAGCCAGTCGATGCTCGCACTGATCGAGAACCAGGATCAGCTGCGCAAGCTGCAGGACGATCCGAGTTTGATCCAGCCGGCCGTCGAGGAGATGTTGCGCTGGGCCTCGCCGGTCTACCACTTCCGCCGGACCGCGACCCGCGACCTGGAGATGGGCGGCAAGCAGATCAAGGAAGGCGACAAGGTCGTCATGTGGTTCGCCTCCGGAAACCGGGACGAGTCGGTGTTCGATGACCCGTACCGCTTCGACGTCACCCGCAAGGACGTCGCGCACGTGACATTCGGCAAAGGCAGCCCGCATCTGTGCCTGGGCAACATGCTTGCCCGGATGGAGATCCGGCTGATGTTCGAGGAGCTGTTGCCGCGGCTGAAGTCGATCGAGCTCGGCGGTGAGGTGACCCGCGTGCGGAGCAACTTCGTCAACGGCATCAAGCGGTTCCCCGTTGCGGTCACGCCCGCCTAGGCGCGGGCGCCCTTGCCGCTAACGGGCTTGTGGCGAAAAGTAATTCGCTATATCGTTTGGATCCGAATGATTACTCCGGTACTTGCTAAGGAATGGTGAGATGTCAGGAGCCACGGGGACCACGCGGACCATCGTGCGTGAGCACGAAGCCGAGTTGCTGGTCCAGAAGGCAGAGGTGGTGGCCGAGGACGTCGTGGCGCTCACTCTGGTCAGCCCCTCCGGTGAGACCCTGCCCTCGTGGTCGCCCGGCGCCCACATCGACCTCGTGCTCGCCGACGACCTCGTCCGGCAGTACTCGCTGTGTAGCTCTCCCGGGGAGGACGGCGCATGGCGCATCGGAGTCCTGCGCACCCCGGACAGCCGCGGGGGGTCGCAGCGGGTGCACGACACCCTGACCGAGGGCGCCACCGTGACCATCCGGGGGCCGCGCAATCACTTTCCGCTGGTGGCCACATCGACCTACCTGTTCATCGCCGGCGGCATCGGCATCACCCCGATGCTGCCAATGATCGCCCAGGCTGAGGCCGCCGGCGCCAACTGGCGGCTGCTCTACGGCGGCCGGCACCGCGCCTCGATGGCGTTTCTCCCCGAATTGGCCCAGTACGGCGACCGGGTGACCGTCGTCCCGCAGGACGAGGCCGGCTTCCCCGACCTCGACGGCCTGCTGGGCACACCGCAGGAGGGAACGCTGGTGTACTGCTGCGGACCTGAGGGGCTGCTCTCCGCGGTGGAGGCCAAGTGCGCGAGGTGGCCCTCGGGCAGCCTGCACCTGGAGCGGTTCTCGGCCAAGCCGCAGGAGATTTCGGACGTTCTCGACGAGAGCTTCGAGCTCGTGCTGCAGCAGACCGGCGTCAGTGTCACGGTGCCTCCAGACGTCAGCGTCTTCCAGGCGGCACTCGAGGCCGGTGCCAACGTGCTCGGCTCTTGCATGGAGGGAATCTGCGGCACCTGCGAAACCGAGGTCGTCGAGGGCGACGTCGACCATCGCGACTCCGTCCTCAACGAGGAGGAGCGGGCTGCCAACGAGTTCATGATGATCTGCGTGTCCCGTTGCAAGTCAAAGCGGCTCGTCCTCGACATCTAGACGTGCCCGCCCACCGAACCGCCCGGAATACCGGACACCGCACGAGAGGACCACGATGAGCCGCACCTCGGCCAGCATCCGGCGCCGCGGTACCACCTACCCGGTCAACACCTGGTACGTGATCGCCACCAAGGATGAGGTCAGCCGCCAGCCGATGGCCCGACGGGCGCTGGAGACTCCGGTCGTGATATACCGCACGCAGGACGGGCAGGCGGTGGCGCTGGAGGACCGAGACGCCCACCGGCCCTACCCGCTGAGCCTCGGGCGGGTGGATGGCGACACGATCGTCTCCGGCTACTCAGGATTCGCCTACGCACCCGACGGCGCCTGTGTGCACGTGCCCACCCAGCCCCACGTGCCGATCGGCGCCCGGGTGCGGGCGTTCCCCGTCGTGGAGCAGGACGGCCTGGTCTGGGTCTGGCTCGGTGTCGCACCGCTGGCGTCCAGGCGTAACCCGCCGCGTACGCCCTGGCTGGCCGGCGACGGCTGGACGACGTTCGGCGACGAATGGGACACCCAAGCGAACCTGCTGTTGCTGCACGAGAACTTCGCCGATATCACGCACGTCCCGGTGGTGGACCCCTTCATCGCCCCCCCGGTGCTAGCGGGCGAGCCGCCTGCCCTCGAGGTCGAGGTCAGTGAGACGTCGGTGTCGTTCAGCCGCGATTACCCGCCTGCGCGGCTGACCGGGTGGCACGCCGACGCGCTGGGCCTGTCGTCGGACACGGAACACGCCCAGCGTGAGGAGGGTGCGTTCGTCACCCCTGGCCTGTGGGCCGATGCCTGGCACGTCTACGTGGACGGCGGATCCCCGCACACCTTCCGGTTCACCCACGCGGTCACCCCGGTGTCGGCGCGACAAACCCGGCACGTATGGCGGGTCAGCCGCAACTTCGCACCCGGGCCCGAGGTGTCCGGACGGCTGCTGCCGATCTTCACCGCGTACTACCGGCGGGTGCAGCAGATCTTGGAGACGATGCAGCAGGTCATCGACAGCGACGGCCCCCGTGACGAGGTCAGCGTCAACTCCGATGCCGCCGCCCTGCAGGTGCGCCGCATCGTCAGCCGACTGATCGCCGAGGAGCGCATGACCTGAGCCGGGAGCCGCACTTCGGCGGGCCGCGCCGGTCACGTCGACGCGTACTTGACGTCGGAACCCATCCGCGTGCCCGAGCCACCTTCCGGCGACGCATCGGCCACACGGCTGACCCCCTCATGCACGATTTCGTTCGTACCCGAATGATTTACATTATGCTGACTGCTATGCGCCCGCCCATCATCCGGCACGACCCCGTCGCGCGACAGCCAAACTCAGCGCCAACATTGCTGCCGTACCACTTCGACGTGACGCGCACCAACGTCGATCATGTGACGTTCGGGAAGTGCAGCCCGCACCTGTGCCTGGGCAGCGCCCTGCCCCGGATGAAGATCCGGCGGATGTTCATCGAGCCGATCCCCGCCTGGTCTCGATCGAACTCAACGGCGAAGTCACCCGCGTGCGCAGCAACTTCGTCAATCGCATCAAGATGTTCCCGGTGAGGGTCCACCCGCTGACGCCCGAGGTCGAGCACTGATGGAGCCCGAAGTCTGGGGGGACGAGTCTGAGATCGTGGCCGAGGTTGTCGGCCTGATCGCTCGCCGGATCACTCGGGCGTCAGACCCGAAGACGACGGCGAGACCGGCCTCCGAACTCGCCGCCGAAGCGGGCCGGACGATCACCGCGGCGGGACTCGGAGCCACGGAAGTGCTGCGGATCTTCGAGGACGTCTTGGTTCCGGCGACGCGCGCCCAGGACGATCCGTACAACCTCGCCTACGTGCCGGCAGCCCCCACCAAGGCCGCTCGGGCCTTTGACGCCGCAGTCAGCAGTTTCAACATCTTCGCCGGCATCTGGGAGGCCGGCGCCGGCGCGATCTTCGCCGAGAACGAAGCACTGGCGTGGCTGATCGGGTTGCTTGGGTGGCCTGATTCGGCAGGCGGCTGTTTCGTTTCCGGCGGAACGATCGGCAACCTCTCCGCGCTGGTCGCCGCTCGAAGCTATGTACGACGGCAGCGCGGATACGACGCCGCCCGGGCGATCCTGTGTACCTTCGACGCCCACTCCTCGATCATCGCGGCGGCTCTAGTGATGGACGTCGAGGTGATCGTGGTAGAGGAGGACGAACGCGGACATCTCACCGGGCCGACCGCCCGCGCGGCCCTCGTCGAGCACCCGGAGGTGTTTGCCGTCGTCGTCTCCGCCGGGACGACCAACGGTGGGGTGGTCGACGACATCGCCGACATCGCCGATGTCTGCACGCAGTTCGACGTGTGGCTGCACGTGGACGGTGCGTACGGCGGGGCAGGTCTGGCCGCCCCCTCGGTGCGCTGGCGCTTCGACGGCATCGAGCGTGCCCACAGCTTCATCGTCGATCCCCACAAGTGGCTGTTCGCGCCGTACGACTGCTGCGCCCTCATCTACCGCGATGTCGCCCTCGCCCGGGCGGCGCATGCCCAGCACGCCAGTTACCTCGACGCCGTCAACCGCGAGGTGTGGAACCCCGCCGACCTCGCCGTTCACCTGTCGCGCCGGGCCCGCGGCCTGCCGTTCTGGTTCAGTCTGGCGGTGCACGGCACTGACCGCTACACCGAGGCGATCGAGCAGACCCTGACCACGGCGCGCGCGATAGCGGACGGGATCCGGACCGTGCCCACCCTTGACCTTTTGCTCGAGCCGGAACTGTCCGTACTCATTTTCGAGCGACCCGGATTTACCGAAGAGGACTATCACCGCTGGTCCACGCGCCTGGCGCACGAGGGGCTGATCCTGTGTGTTCCGACTGTGTGGCAGGGGCGAACTACTCTGCGCCTCGCCCTGGTCAACCCGGCCACCCGAGCCGACCACGTGATCGACATCCTGCGCGAGACGACCGCCCCGGATCATCCCTGAGCCGAGCGGGATGGTTGGCACGGCTGCCTCAAACTATCGACGCGACGAAGCTGTTCGAGCGGTACTGGGACGACCGCGTCTTCCGGGACAGGCGGAGCTGGGCGGCGACCGGTGCCCCGAGGGACAACGATCTGACCGCCACCGCAATGGACATCGCCCATCAAATGCTCAAGGAGCGAGGCGTTGCGTGACCTCGGCAGACCGGTGCTGGTGCACGAACCGACATCGTGCGGCCGTATCACGAGTGGGGTATGGGATGCGCCCGGCGGTGCGGATGGGAGATCGAGCGGATCGGGTGCATGAGCATCGGGTGCCGACACCGCGGACACGACGTGATCTGGCCCCGGCTCGTAGTGAGGGAATCACGCCATCCGCCGAGCGGGTCTGACGCTCGCCGACGGAATCCGCGCGGTGATCGTCGCGCAAGCCCTACGGATGTCGCCCCGGCCGGTGCCGGGCGGCGCCGCGCCGGTCGCTCCGGATGCTCCGGCCCCCCACGTCCTTCGGGCCCGCGTGGTCGACCGGCAGTCGCCACGCCACGCGCCGGGGGTCGTCCCCGAGGCGTGGCGCGAGGAGGCCGGTGGCTGGTGGTACGCCGAGGACAGCAACCACCATGACGACCACGACGACCGCTAGCAACCCCCGGGAGCCGCTTGCCACTACGGCAGGCGGCTCCTGCTATGAGCCGATATACGTTGGCAGACAGGCTGATTGGCTACCGAAGCGCCACCCCGCTGGCGTACAATCAGTTCGGTGCCAAACCCGCAGCTGACCAACTGCACCGAATGCCACCAGGCCCGCGCCCCCGAGCTGCTGGACAAGCACGGGGTATGTACCCGCCGCTGCCGCCTACCGGTGATCCTGATGCCGCCGAACCCCTGCACGCTGGACGCCCGGATGGACCTGCGGCCCCGGTGGTGGGGGGGATGAGCCGCCCGGAGTTCGAGATCAGTACCGACTGGACCGGACACGCCAAACCCGGACACTGGTACGGCAGGTACTACGCCGACTGGGAGGCCGCACACCCAGGAGCGTGGGTACGCGGCGAGCTGGTCCCGGGTGGCTTCTACAACGGCAACAGGTGGGGTGGCAGCACGCTGAGCTGGGACGCCAATTGGTTCAGCAAACACGGAGCCAAGATGCCCAAAGGTGTGCACTACATAGCGCCCAGCCGCAGCATGACGCGGCTGACGGAGAAGCTGAACCCCAGCGACACCGGGGTGATGCGCCTGCAATTCAGGGACGACTGATGGCGGGTTTGCCGACCGTCGGTACCGGCCGGAACGGGGACCCGACGTTGCTCTAGCCGGCGATCATCCGAGGTCGCCGCCAGCCACAGGGAGCACGGTCCCCGTGATGTCGGAGGCCTCATCGGAGGCGAGGAAGGTGATCGCCGCGGCCTGCTCGTCCAGGGTCCCGTACCGCTTGAGCAGCGATGAGTCGACGCCTGGTCCGCGATCTGCTGGTACCACTCCCGTTCTCGAGCATCCTGCCGCTCGGGCCCGCGCGCAATCCGGCGTTCCGGGGCGCTCGTTCGGCCGGGCGCCGTCGCGACGACCCGGATGCCGTGCGGGGGCAGCCTGGCGCTATGGCTGATGCTTCGAACGTGCGGCACGACACCATCGTGGTGCCCGAGAGGATGAGCCCGGCCCAAGTAAGGCGCGGGCGGAGCGGAAGGCTCAAGTTCAAGTCGGCGACGACGACATGGTGGCCCGTTTTGCATCTCCACGGATCACGGCCTGTCGGCGGCGAGTATGGCACCGAGGTGGAGTGGCGTTACAGCTACCAGGTGATACCGCCCGGCGGCGCAGCTACCGATACGGCCGACTGACTTCAGCGCCGGTGCGTCGGTGTTGTCTATGTTGCTATAGCGCCTCACTGCTCAATACGGCGAGATCGAATATGGCGAGTTACCGGCAGCGTACTATCCTCTCCCGCAACGTATTTCGACATAGCGCTGCGGCGATATGCATCAGATGAATCACCGTAGCGGCGAGCACGTGCGCTGATCTTGGACGCGCTGCGTAATGCCTACGCCGAATTTCACGCGTTCGACAACGAGACGGCAGCGATGCGCTACCAGCACGCTTGCGAGCGATTTGGTGGGGGTCAGCGACGAGCGACCGGCACCGCGACCTCGTTGCGCCGCCGGAACGGCAGGGTCCAGGGCGGATCGTAGAACCACCCGACCGGTGTGCCGGTCGGCTCGAAGGCAGTGTCCTTCAGTGCATCCAGCAGCTCAGTGGTGCGCGCTGCGACGGCGGCCGACCCACGATGGCCGGTGAAGCGGAGCACAGCCACCGTTTCTTCCGGAACGGTGACGAGGCCGACCTCGTCGTCGTTGGGCGCGGGCAGTGTGTCCATGGTCCAGCCGGCCGGCATGAAGAACCGGACCACTGATGCACCATCGGCGCCCGAGGTCTTCGACACCGGCGCTGTCATGGCGATCTTCTGGCCCGACTGCCGTGCGACCGGGGCTGTCATCGCGATCTTGGCGTTGCCGTGGTTGCCGCCGAAGATGTAGCCGGCGAGGCGCCGGAACCCGTCGCTGAGGGCCTTGTCCTCATCCCCGAAGACTGTCGTCTCGGCGGCGATACGGGGTCCGTAGTTCCGGATCTCAAGACCATGGGTCACTTTCTCGCTCGTGTAGCGCGGCTCCTCGGTGCCGAAGCGCAACCCCACCACCGAACCGGCCTCTTCGGCCACCCGCGCGACCAACGATCCAAATCTTCCCAACATGGCGCCAGGCGTACCCGGTCCGGCCGCCGTCTACGCCCGGCGGCGCGAAGGGGTCCCAGCGCTGGCGCCACTCTCGGGGGCGGATACGCGCCGCGGCGATGGCGCCGGCGACGTCGCCGTCGGAGATCAGCCGAATCCGGGCGTCGGTCTCGCGGACCTGCGCGATCACGCAGCGGAACCATCGTCGGGAACTTCTGGCCGAGCGGATCCAGACTCTTTATCCGCTTATCCGCGCTTGCGGGACAGCGGTGGGTACACCTGTGATCGTTTGGTCACGGCGTCGAGCTGGCCCTGAGTGGCCTCAAGCAGGTAGCGCCAGGACTTCGCGAACTTCTCCACGCCCTCGTCCTCGAGGACGATGAACACGTCGGTCAGGTCGACGCCGACCGCTTCCAATTTGTCGAAGACTTCCTGCGCCTCGCCGGCCCGGCCGGTGACCGTGTCGCCGGTGATGACGCCATGGTCGCCAACAGCATCGAGGGTCCTCGCCGGCATGGTGTTCACGGTGTTCGGGGCCACCAGCTCGGTGACGTAGAGGGTGTCCGAGTAGTCGGGATTCTTGACCCCCGTCGAGGCCCATAGCGGGCGTTGCACGCGCGCGCCGTTGGACTTGAGCGGTTCGTACCGGTCGCCGCCGAGGAAGACGTCCTGGTAGGCGGCGTAGGCGAGGCGGGCGTTGGCGATGCCGGCCTGCCCGCGCAGCGCCAACGCCTCCTCGGTGCCGATCTGCTCCAGCCTGTCGTCGATCTCAGCGTCGACCCGGGAGACGAAGAACGACGCCACCGAATGAATCTTCGACAGGTCGTGGCCGGCTTCCTTCGCGGCTTCCAGCCCGGCCAGGTAGGCGTCCATCACGGCCCGGTGCCGTTCGACGGAGAAGACCAGCGTCACGTTGACCGACATGCCCTCGCCGATCACCGCGGTGATGGCCGGCAGGCCGGCTTCAGTGGCCGGGATCTTGATCAGCAGGTTGGGCCGGTCGACGATCTTCCACAGCTCGATGGCCTGCAGGATCGTCTTGTCGGTGTCGTGCGCCAACCGCGGATCCACCTCGATCGACACCCGGCCGTCCACACCGCCGGTCGCCCGGTAGACCTCGGCGAACAGGTCGCAGGCCTCCCGCACATCGTCGGTGGTGACGGTGCGGATCGTCGCCTCGACATCGGCGCCGCGTATGGCCAGTTCGGCGATCAGCTCGTCGTAGGCGTTGCCCGCCGAAAGTACCGCCTGAAAGATCGACGGATTGGTCGTCACCCCGACCACGCACTTGGTGTCCCTCAGCTCGGCCAGCTTGCCCGACCTCAGCCGATCGCGGGACAGGTCGTCAAGCCACACGGACACACCCGCCGCAGACAACGCGGCGAGATTGGGATTCTGAGTCATCGATTGCCCTTCTGCTAGTTCTCCAGTGATCGTTCAGCGGCTGCGACGACGGGCCTCCGGGTGAAAGCCGAACTCCCTGAACAGCGTATTGCGTCGGCGGACGCGCCATCATGCTCAAGGGACACCACGGGGTCTGCGGTGAGCGAAGGACGCGAAACCGACAGGCTCGGTGCCGAATTTCACCGCTGAGACGCCAAAACTTCACCCCGGATGTCGAGGCGGCCGCGGAGCGAATCAAACAGACGAGCGAGCGCGTGCTCGCGTTGAGCAAAGAGAATGGCCCCTCATCTGGCTGGAAGCGTACGAGAAGATGTTGGACGGGGTGTTCAAGCTTGAGGAGGGCACCGCCAAAGATCTCAGTTCCGACTGGGTCGAAAAATTTGTGTCAACGCAAGCCGACTTTATTCGTGCCACGTCACAGGCGTACCTCGGAGCATTCAAAGATCGACTGAAGTAGTCCCGGTGCCCTTCAACGGCCCCCGACGTTCGACGTTCCGGACGGCTCCGGAAAACTCCTCCGGGTAAGCGGGCAATGCCCGAGTGGAGCTAGGCACGCTGCGGTCACCCAGTACTCCTTGACGACCTTGGCGGGGAGGGGCAGTCGCTCGTCGAGCATTGCCTGGAACTCTTCGTCGGTCGGCTCGCTGTACTTGGCGCTGGGGCCCTCGGGACGGGGTGGGACGGCGCCGAAGATGCGGAACCGATTCTCGCCCGGCATCGAGAAGGCCGCGAAAACCCCAGCACGACTGGGAAACCCGTACAGTTCGCCGTGCGCAGCGGCCAATCGAGTTCGGCGTCGGTGAGCGAGGGACGGACGTGGAGGAGACTGCAAGCAATCGAAAGACCTCCTCCCCACCGAATTCCGGCCGTCCGTATCACCCGCGACATGCCTCGACATGGCCACACTGGTCTGCTCGACGTAGCTGGTGCCTTCGCCGCGGCGTACTTGGCTGGTGTCTCAGTCATTTGCGTCCTCCTGCATGAGTGGGTGCGGCGTATACCCCGCGACCTCCGCCCAGGTGGTTGATCTCCCCGACGTGACCATGGAACGGGTCGGCCCGGTATGCGATCGCAGGCTCACGGATGCGGCGAAGGCGGCGTCGAACTCCCGATGATTGTCGCTGTCGTCTTGCGGTGCTGGGCCTACGACAACGTCGTCTTCACCGGCTCGGCCGATCGTCTGGTACTCCTCCGGGACACCGCGCGAAATCCCATAGAATCGCGGTGACTATGGCAATCCTTCGAGAATGGCGGGGCGAGCTTCGCCGCGAGCTGGCGACGAATACGTCGCCTACATGCGCGACACCGGCCTGGCCGACTACCGTGCGACGCCAGGCAATCTCGGTGCGCTGATTGCGGTTCGCGATCTGGACGACGATCGCGCCGAGGTCATCACGTTGAGCTGGTGGCCATCGATGGACGCCATCCGCGGATTCGCCGGCGACGACGTCGAGCGGGCGGTGTACTACCCGCAGGACGACCGCTACCTGCTGACCAAGCCGGAGAAAGTTCAGCACTACCAATCGCACGGCGCGTTCGATGCGCCTACGCCCGGGTGAGGTGATCTCGGCGGATCCCGCTCGGCATCCGACGCCGCCGCCCGCACCACGTCGCGGCGTTCGGCACAATCCTCGACCGGCTGCGCAGCTCCACGTGTCCGCAACAACCCCCATGCTATTGGGGTAGGACGGCAACCAGACGGGGTCGCAGACGCTTCGGTGGGATCTCGGCGCCCGCCGCGAGGTCGACGATCAGCGCATCGGCGTAGGCGACCAAATGGGCGGCGTCGATGGCGTAGGGTGCCACTCGGTCGTCGTGGGCCAGTCGGGCCGACGCGCGGCGGAGCAGGGTGATTGCCCCCGTGACGTTGCCGCGCTGGACGTGGGTGATGCCGACAGCGAGTTGGGCCAGGCCTTGCCACAGCATCCGCTCATCGTCTGGGCCGTTTTTCCATGCCGCCTCGAGCACCTCATGCGCGTTGAATGCCAAGCCACGGTCCAGCAGATCCTGGGCATAGGCGAGGGTTTCGGCTGGCGGCAGCGCGAGGTCATCCGGGATGCGTAAAACGCCCTCACTGCCGTGCCGAAGGGGTCGGCCCAGAGCGTCGCGCGGGCGGGTGCTTCGGGGTCGGCCGGATTCGTCGCGATCACGCTCGGCCATCTGCCCATCATGGCAAGTGAATCGAGATCCGCATCCTGCGCTGCTGGCTTCCAGTCCTGAAGCGCTAACCAGCGGGTTCACGTTGTCTCATTGGGTTGGCGAGGCGTTAAGTCTCACGACCGGGCTCACGCCCTCAGACCGAGCCATCTGAGTCAGTCAGTTTCAAGCCCACAGACACGCGTCGACGGCAGGGGAAATCCGACCGCCGCGTGGCACCGAATTTTGACCCCCTGGTCGGGTCTGCTGGCTCTAGCCGAGCCAGGAGACAGAAGGGATGTTGTCTGTGCAGGATTGGATACAGATTCGGCGGCTGCATCGGGCGGAGGGTTTGCCGATCAGGTCGATCGTTCGGGTGCTGGGGTATCGAAGAATACGGTCAAGGCGGCGTGGGCGTCTGACGGGCCGCTGAAATGTGAACGAGTGCAGCGTGGTTCGATCGTCAATGAGATGGAGCCGCCGATCCGGGAGTTGTTGAAGGCCTACCCGCAGATGCCGGCCACGGTGATCGCCGAGCGGATCGGCTGGCCGACTCCCAATTCAGGGATCGACTTGTCGACTCTGGGCGCGACACTCGACGTGCGCGTAAACGGTGATATTCACATTCGCCTCCGTGAAGCCCTCGGACCCATCCGGGGGCTTCCCTCGATTCCGAGCCCGAGGCCGATCGCTGATCTGTGGTCGGTGCTTGGTCGGTGAATCCGCGACACGCCGTGGTTTCGGTTGGTGACGGATAGCGTTATATCGCCAGCTCACAACACCTTTCGAGACCACGACAAGGAGGGCTTGCAGGCTCTCCTAAAACCGTGGTCGTCGGGGCCAGGCGCGGGACAAAGCAGGCGGCAAGACCCACAACGCCGACAAAGTGATCTGCATTGATCGGACGACCCTCGCGGCGCTCGGCACATGGCGGGAACCGACATGACCCCGAGCGGCAGTTCTTTGGACCCGACTATCACCCCGGCAACTACGTGTTCACCCTCGTGACGGACGCCCTCCGCATCCGGACACGATCCGACAGCGGTTCGACCGTCTCGCCGCGGCGGCTGCGGTCCCGTACCTTTCCTTCGATGGCACTACGCCACCCACACGCAACCGGCCGGCGGCGCCCTGAAAGCTGGCGTGAGTCCGAAAATCATCAGCGAGCGCATCGGGCCAAACACCGACGCTTCCCGGTAGCTCATCGGCACAATACAGCGGCCGAGCAAACCGAAACCCCGCAGCTGTCCGCAGCCACGCCGGGTGGTCCCATAACTGGCAAAGCAGTCGGCCACGTGGTCCCATCAGTGCCAAAACAGATGGTCTGAACCATCCTGGGTTTTTGGTGCTGGTTTGATGCAGGTTTGATGCACACCGCGCTCACCGGAGCACCTGCGGCGTGGGCACCAAACCATCGTTTATTCCTCGTTAATGACGAAAATCGTTGGGAAATAGCGGGAAGCTACCAGATGGCTCGGTGTGTGAAAGTACCTGGCAGGAGGGCGCTTTCGGCGGGGAACGGGCACAGATGGAAAGCTTCCTTTGCAAAAGCCTCATTAGAGGAGCTAGAGACAGCTCCGGCGAGGAAGCTGTAGCTGCTGGCCGGGTATCGGCGGCTCGCTCCAGTTGTCGTCTATTCGTCCAGAATGGTCGGGAATCGCCAGGAATCGACCGGCCTGACCGAGCACGGCGAGACGTCGAGTCCGCTTGCCGCTCAAGCGTGTAAAGCACGTAACAGGATCTGCCGAGACCTGTAGTTTTTGCTAATCCCTAGGTCTATCGGGGTCCGAGCGATAAGACGCCAACTACACGTTGGATTCAACACGACCGGGCGAAAAGGGTTGAATTTAGCCTCATTTGATGAATCTGTCGTCGAATCTCGGTGCTGTTGTAGACGGTTCGAATCGGTCGGTCCTACCGTGACAAACGTGGAACACCCTACGACAGAGCATCACAGCGCGGCCGGCCGCGCGATGCCTTCGACGACACCGCAAGCATGAGTTGGAAAGCCCTCGACTGGGCGACAGACATCCGCGTCGGCTCGCCGACGATGAGGCTCATACTCATTCTGCTCGCAAACAAGGCAGACGAGAAGTTCTCTTGCTACCCATCAGTCGGAACACTCGTGACAGAGTCCTGCGCCGCGCGAAGCACAGTAATCGAAACCTTGAAGAGGCTTGAGGTCGAGGGGTTCATCACCCGCGTCGCCCAATATCACGAATCGGGGGCCCAGCGATCCAGTCGCTACCTCCTCAACCATCCAGACGCGCCTCACCTTAAACCCGGTCCAGATTCTGGACCCCCAGGTGGTCCGCAGGTCGGACGGGGCGGGCCTGATCCCTGGACCGGGGGTGTCCAGGATCTGGACCCCCCGAGGGTCCAGAATCCGGACCCCTTGAACCCTCCAGAAGAACCACCATCCGAACCGTCGCCAACGATCCCGCTGCAATCGATGCCAGAACCTTGGCGACTCAGTGGCGAGGAGGCCATGAAGCTCTCACCCGCAGTCGAGTACGCGCTGGCTTCGGGATGGACCTCGCAATCCCTCAAAGCTCATCTGTCACGAAGACCGGACGGAGGCCGCTACCCTGCCGCAGTCCTTGCACGGCGTCTCGCGGAGTTACCCACGCCGCCAAGTACCTCGCTCCGGCGCAAGACACCCTGGTGCGGCGAGTGCGAAGACGAGCAATCCCGGACCATCACCGTCACACCCCCGGATGGTGTTGACGACGGTCGAAACCTAGGCCGGGGGCGACGGGGTGGTTTCCAGCGGTCGGCCTGGTTTTCAACCGTCGTCAACAGATGGAACTGAGGCGGCGGCATTCTGCCCCCGCTGCAGTCCACAGAAGCGGCCACTGTCGGTCGACCAGAAGATAGCGAATATCGAAGAATGGTAAATCAATTGGAAACCAACGTCTTTGACCAACTGCCGTAGGCTCGGCGGCCGTGTCTACGTCGTCACCGCCGAGCTTCGAGAGCTGGTCGCATCATGAAAGGATCGGTCTCTCGCGGTGGCACCCATTATCGGCAGTTGGCCAGTGGCGAGGAATCGGCTCGATTTCGTACGTCCCGATAATGTCGCCGGGCAGATCTCAGTAGTCAGTGTCGTGGTGGGCAAGATGCACACGCGGCTTCGGGGACGGCCCTGACGGCACGCCCGTCAGCGACACCATTCCCAGGATCGGCACGCGGATCACGCTGTCGGGCCACCCGTTCGTATACGGCGTACGGGCAATCAGGACCCCGATGGCCCCAGGTTGTGGAGCTACATATCGACTCGCTGGAGCACGATGTTCCGCTCACCCCTGACGCCCTCCGCAAGCTTGCGCGGTATCTCGACCGGCTCGCGTACGCCGCCGCCGAAACGCCGGGGCGGCGTGGGCACTAGGACAGCGTCTATGCCGACATAGCCGAGTTCGCCAAGCAAGCCCACCGTGACCGCCATATAGGACCGTCCTGAGTGTTGTGCAGCGATCGCAGCGAAAACGCAACATCACACCTGAGGTTGCGAACAAGTGGCGCGCCCGCGCACGTAAGGTCGGCCACCTTCAAGCAGAGACTCGGCAGCAATGCCCAAACCACGTAAGGACACAACGAGATGACCACTCCAACAGGGGAAGCGCCAAAGCGACGCGGCGAGCGCACCGACAACTCAGTCAAGAAGCTGCCCAACGGCAAGGGGTGGCGCGCCCGGCCAACGCTCGGCACCGATCCGGTGACCGGAAAGCAAGTCCGGCCAACCAAGGTGTTCGCGACCAAGAAGGCCGCTCAGGATTGGGTCACCGAGCAGCGCAGCCAGTGGAGTACGGCGGCATGGACACCCAAGTCCACGCGCACGTTCGATGAGGTCGCCGATCACTGGCTAACGCTGCGCGCGGCCGATCCGTCAATCGGGCCGAACACGGTGCGCGCGGACCGCGAGTCGCTGGCTTACGCCCGCAGGGCATTCGGAGCGGTGCCGGTGCAGAAGCTCACGCCCGCCGCCTTGGCCGACTGGTCGGCCACGCTGACCGGCAAGGACGGCAAGGTGCTGGCACCGGCCACGAAACGCCGCGCGATCGTTCGGGTCAAGTCGGTCATGGTCCATGCGCGCAAGATGCGTTGGCTGACCTATGACCCCGCGGCTGATCTTGACTCGCCCGAACAGAGGGCGGTCACCGCGACCGCGGCCGACGACATATGGACACCCGCGCAGATGGCCAAGTTCCTCGATCACGTCACCTCGCACCGCCTCGGCGGGTGCTTCGCGTTGACGCTGCTGGGGTTGCGCCGTGAAGAGGTCGGTGGACTGGACTCGCTGGTCGGACATCGAACTCGACACCGGCGCGCTGCACATCCGTCGGGCCCGCGTCGACGTGAACGGCCGCGACAGCGGCCATCCCGTGCCGCCGCGAGAGCTGGCGATGCTCAAGGCGATGCGCTCGGTACACCTGCGCGAGCGCCTGGCGGTGGGCCGACCACTCACCGACGCCGACCTATTGCTGTCACGCGTCGATGGAACGTGGCTACCGGTGCGCGAATACTCGCGCGAGTTTGCAGCCCAACGCACCGCCGCCGGGCTCGAGGCGATCACGCTCGGCAAGCTGCGGCACAGCAACATCTCACGGATGCGCGCGGCGGGCATCGCCGCCGATGTGGTTGCCGCCTGGCACGGCCATACCGAGCGCATGACCCAGGCCGTCTATGGGCGCGTGACCGACGACCGCCTGACCGCAGCCGCGGACGTCTTCTCCGCACCGGTAGGACAGATTTAGGACACAAAGTGTCAGGCGACTCGATCCCGCTAACAAGAAAACCCGTTCCAACACAGGTCAGAACGGGTTTTCAACGTGGAGCTAAGGGGACTCGAACCCCTGACCCCCACACTGCCAGTGTGGTGCGCTACCAGCTGCGCCATAGCCCCGGTGAAGTTGTGCCCATCGAAGTTACACCACCTGCGGTTAGCGTTCAAAACAGCTGGTCAGGGCAGTTCGCCACCGACCTCGGGGCCGAGCGCGCGGGCAGGGGTCGGCTCGGAGGGCCGCAGCCGGGTCTCCGGAGCGAATACCCAGCCGACTGCCCCGACCAGCAGAATCGCGCCGCTGATGACGAAGGCCGCGCCGAAGGACACGTGCTGTGCGATCTCGCCGACCGCGAGTGAGCCCCCGATTGCGCCCACGTCGGCCATCATCTGGTAGGTCGCCACGGCGGTCCCACCCCTGGCCTTTCCGCCGATGATGTCCGCGACGGCGGCCTGCTGAGGCGAGGTGAACATGCCCGCGGCCGCGCCCGCCACCAGCGCGCCGGCCAGGAACAGCGTCAGCGACGAGGCCAGGCCCACCGCCATCGTCGCCACCCCTGACACCGCCAGGCCCGACGATCAACAAGGTGCGGCGGCCGATCCGATCCGACAAATGGCCGCTCGGGATGACCGCCGCCACGTTGCCGACCGCGAACGTCGCCAGCGCAAGACCCGCGGTGCGCGGCCCGCGATGCAGCACCTCTGTGACGAACAACGGCACCAAAGCAATGCGGAGGCCGAACACCGACCAGCCCATCGCGAAGTTGGAGAACAGCGCCGACCAATATGCCTTGTTGCGCAACGCGATCCGCAGCGTCACCGGTTCTTCGGTGTCCTCTGCCGGCGCCGCCAGCGCCGAATGCCTCAGGTTGATGAACACCACGGCCGCCGCCACCAGGAGTGCCACACCGTAGATGGCGAACGGCGCGGCCAGACCGAGCCCCGCGGTCAGGCTGCCCAACACCGGACCGGCGACCGACCCGATCAGGAAGGCGCTCGAGAACAGTCCGGCGACCCGGCCGCGGGCGTCGGGCGGCGAGATCCTGATCATCAGCCCCAGCGAGGAGACGGTGAACATCGCGGACCCGAACCCACCGAGCGAGCGGAACAGCAACAACTGCCAATACGTCTGCGCGAAGGCACACGCGCCCGTGGACACCGCGACGATCAGCAGTCCGGTCACATAGACGCGCCGCTCACCTAGCTTCTGGACAAACACGCCGCTTGCCGGCGCGGACACCAGCCTCATCAGCGAAAACGCGGTGATCACGAACGTCGCGGCGCTGATGCTCACGCCGAAATTGCGGGCGTACTGCGGCAGCACCGGCGAAACGACGCCATAGCCGAGGGCGACCACCACATTTGCGGTGATCAGCACCCAGACTTCGCTCGGGAGCTTGGGCCTGGATTTAGCCGAACACTCACCCTCCGCGACAGAACTCACGCTATGACTGTATTCACCAAGTCCTTGGCGGCTTGCTGCACCTCCGCGAGATGCTCGGGGCCCTTGAACGACTCCGCATAGATCTTGTAGACGTCCTCGGTGCCCGACGGGCGCGCCGCAAACCACGCGTTCTCCGTCGTCACCTTCAGACCGCCCAGCGGCGCGCCGTTGCCGGGGGCGGTGGTCAGCTTGGCGGTGATCGCCTCGCCCAGCCAACTCGGTCGCGGTCACCTGCTCCGGCGACAGCTTGGCCAGCCGCGCCTTCTGCTCCCGGTCGGCGGGCGCGTCGATGCGGGCATACGTTGGCGCACCGTACTTTTCGGCCAGTTCGTTGTAACGCTCCGACGGTGACTGCCCCGTCACCGCAAGAATCTCCGACGCCAGCAGGGCCAGGATGATGCCGTCCTTGTCCGTCGTCCAGGTGGACCCGTCGCGGCGCAGGAAGGACGCGCCCGCGCTCTCCTCACCGCCGAAACCGATGGTGCCGCTGATCAATCCGTCGACGAACCACTTGAACCCGACCGGCACCTCCAGCAGCTTGCGGCCCAACCCGGCGACCACCCGGTCGATGATCGATGAGCTGACAGCCGTCTTGCCGACAGCGGTCGACCCCGGCCAATCCGGCCGGTTGGTGTACAGGTACTCGATCGCCACCGCCAGGTAGTGGTTCGGGTTCAGCAGGCCACCGTCGGGAGTGACGACGCCGTGCCGGTCGGAGTCGGCGTCGTTGCCGGTGCCGATCTGATACTTGTCGCGGTTGGCGATCAGCGACGCCATCGCGTTCGGGGAGCTGCAGTCCATCCGGATCTTGCCGTCGGTGTCGAGCGTCATGAAGCGCCATGTCGCGTCGACGAGGGGGTTGACGACCGTCAGCTGCAGGTTATGCCGCTCGGCAATGGCGCCCCAGTAGTCGACGCTGGCCCCGCCGAGCGGATCGGCGCCGATACGGATGCCCTCGGCGCTGATGACGTGGAGGTCGACGACGTTGGGCAGGTCCGCGATGTAGGCGTCCATATAGTCGTGACGCTGTGCCGTCTGCACGGCGCGGGCCAACGGCACGCGCTTCACGTCCTTGAGCCCATCACGCAGAATCTCGTTGGCCCGCTTGGCGATGACCCCGGTTGCGTCGGTGTCCGCGGGTCCGCCGTTGGGCGGGTTGTACTTGAAGCCGCCGTCACGCGGCGGGTTGTGCGAGGGCGTGACCACGATGCCGTCGGCAAGGTCGCCGTCGCGGCCGCGGTTGAAGGTCAGGATCGCGTGGCTGACCGCCGGCGTCGGGGTATAGCGGTCGGCCGAATCGATCATCGCGACAACGTCATTGGCGGCCAGCACCTCCAGCGCCGACGCCCACGCCGGCTCGGACAGCGCGTGGGTGTCGCGACCGATGAACAACGGTCCCGTGGTGCCCTGCCCCGCCCGGTACTCGGCGATCGCCTGGGTGGTGGCCAGGATGTGCGCCTCGTTGAACGCGGCATCGAGGCTCGAACCCCGGTGACCAGACGTGCCAAACGCCACCTGCTGATCCACGTTGTCCGGGTCCGGTTCCACGGTGTAGTAGGCCGTCACCACCTGGGCGACATCGATGAGGTCTTCGGGTTGCGCCGGCTGGCCGGCACGTGGATTCGCAGCCATGTCCCCGATTCTGCTCCTCTGAGAACCGCGTCGTACGCCGGACCGAAAGCTGGACGGCGATACTTTGGCTCATGTTCAGTTTCGACGGCCGTGAACTGGCCGCGGTGTTCGTCGGCGGCGCGCTGGGCACCCTCGCGCGCGCTGCGCTGGCAACACTTGCGGCGCCCGACCCGGGCCGCTGGCCATGGCCGACGTTCATCGTCAACATAGTCGGCGCATTCCTGTTGGGCTACTTCACCACCCGGTTGCTCGAGCGCTTGCCGGTGTCGAGTTATCGGCGCCCGTTGCTCGGCACCGGCGTTTGCGGTGGCCTGACCACGTTCTCAACGATGCACGTCGAGATCGTCAGGATGCTCGAGCACCACCACTACGGCCTTGCGATCGGCTACACCACCACGAGCATCGTCGTCGGAATCATCGCCCTCTATCTCGCCACCGCGCTGGTGCGACGCGTCCGGATCCGCGCATGACGGTCGCGGTGTGGGCCGGCGTCGTCGTGATCGGTGGGGTCGGCGCCGTGCTGCGGTTCGTCGTCGACCGCACGGTGTCGAGCCGGGTGCCCGGGTCGTTTCCGTACGGCACATTGGTGGTCAACCTCAGCGGTGCGCTGTTGCTCGGATTTCTATCCGGTCTCGCGCTCAGCCCGCACCTCGCGCTGCTGGTGGGCACCGCGTTCGTCGGCTCCTACACGACCTTCTCGACCTGGATGCTGGAAACCCAGCGACTCGCCGAGGAACGCCAGCTGTGGCCCGCCGTCGCCAACATCGTCGTCAGCGTGGTGTTCGGGCTCGCGGCAGCGTGGCTCGGTACATGGCTCGGAGGACTGCTGTGAGCGACGGATACCTCAAACTGACCAACTACTTCGCCGAGCGTCTGCGCAGCGGCGACCGCTTCCTGGCCGACGCGCTGCTCGATCTCTACGGGGAAAGCGCGGTGGCCACCAGCGTCGTGCTGCGCGGCATCGCCAGCTTCGGCCCGCACCACGTGCTGCGCAATGACCAGTCGCTGAGCGCATCGGAGGATTCGCCGATCGTGATCGCCGCGGTCGACCGCGCCGAGAAGATCGCTCCGCTCGCCGACCGTGCCGTCGCGATGACGACACGAGGGCTCATCACGCTCGAGCGCGCGCGTCTGCTCGTCCCGCCCGAGGCGCCGGCACCGCACGACACCGTCAAACTCACCGTGTACGTCGGGCGTCAGGACCGGGTGTCCGGACAACCCGCGTATCAGTCCGTGTGCGATTTGCTGCACCGACGCGGATTCGCCGGGGCCTCAGTCTTTCTCGGCGTCGACGGCACCAAACACGGGCAGCGTCGGCGTGCCCGCTTCTTCAGTCGCAACGTCGACATTCCCGTCATGATCATCGCGATCGGCACAGGCGATCAGGCGGTCGACGCTATCCCGGAATTCGAGGCGATGCTGCGACAACCTCTGCTGACGCTGGAACGCGTGCAGCTCTGCAAACGCGACGGCGAACTCATGGCCCGGCCCGCGGCGCTGCCTGCGACCGACGACGACGGTCGGCCACTGTGGCAGAAGCTGATGATCTACACGTCGGAGGCCACGCTGCACGACGGCGTGCCGATTCACCGCGCTATCGTCCAGCGGCTGTTCGACGCCAACGCCGCCAGAGGCGCTACCGCGCTGCGCGGCATCTGGGGATATCACGGCGACCACAAACCGCACGGCGACAAGATGATTCAGCTCACCCGCCAGGTGCCGGTGACCACGATCGTCGTCGACAGCCCGGAGCGCATCGCCGCCAGCTTCGACATCATCGACGGTGTCACCGATCGGCACGGACTGGTCACCAGCGAATTGGTACCCGCACTGGTGTCGATCGACGGTGGCGAGCGTATGGGGGGAACCAACTTGGCGCATCACCTCTACTGACCCACGGGGTAAGCCCGCCTCAATTTCAACTCCGGCGAGGTGCTGTGGCAGCGGCGTTGAAACCCGACTATGACGGCGATGCCGAGGTGATCGGCGGCTGACTTCCCGGAGGTCTGGGGCCGAACGTTCCTTACCGCGCGAAAATTCGGCAAATTTTCGAGCGGTAAGGAACGTTCGCGCGGGAGTCGCGCTACTTCGACTCGCGCCGCAACGCGTAGAGGGCCATTCGGCCGTTCGACATGTCGTGCTCGCCGAGGAACTCGCAACCGGCGAACTCGCACAGCCGCCTGGCACCGCTGTTGCGGTGATCGGGGTCGAACATGATTCGCCTGCAACGGGGTTCGAGCTCGAAGAGATTCGCGACGACGCGCGGCAACAACAACGGTCCGATACCGCGGTTGACGAACTTCAGGTCCGCGATGGCCGCGTGCAAACCGATGTCATACGGATCAGCGTCTTAACGCGGGGCGATGGAATCCTTTGCCGCCCTGTAGAGTTCGACGTAACCGACGTCGCCGCCGCGAAAGCTGCCGATGAACGGGCGCGAGTTGCCTGTCCAGCTGGGCACACAGGTAGCGGTGCCAGCGCGCCGGAGGCCGGTCGTACTCCCACGCCTCCACCAGGTGTGGGCGGTTCATCCACTCCGAGATCATGTCGGCGTCGGTGTCGGGGTCGATAAGACGGAGCCGGTACGGCTCGGCCAGGATCGGCGTCGGCGGCGCACTCACCCTGCGGACGGAGTCGGAAATCTCGGTGAGTTCGCGCGGCAGTACGGGTGCCAGCGCCTCGTTGATGTCAGTCATTTGAGCGCCGAACCTATCGCACTTAGTAAGGTAGGCTTACCTCTCTTCTGGCTGCGCCGATGTTTTGCCGACGCGCGTTTCGGGGAGCCTTCTGCCATGGATGAAGTGCTGGAACGCGAGCTCAAGTTCGACATCGACGAGCCTTTCGCCCTCCCCCGCCTCGACGACATCGCACGCGGTGTCGCTATCCAGCGGAACACCGTCGAGCTGCGAAGCGCCTACTACGACACACCGGACGGGGACCTGCAGACCCACGGTGTGCTGCTGCGGCGACGGGACGGCGACGACGACACCGGCTGGCAGCTGAAGGTGCCGGACGTCGAGGGACGCGTCGAGATCCGCGCCGCGCTGTCCGACACACCACCATCGGAGTTGACCGACGCCCTCATCGGCATGCGCCTTGGCAAACCGCTGGTGAATGTCGCGACGATCCGCACAACCCGCGACCGGTATCAGATCACCGACCCTCGCAGCAATCGGCTCTGCGCCGAGGTGGCCGACGACCATGTCCGCGCGTCGGTCGACCATCGCCTGTTGGCGTGGCGCGAGATCGAGATCGAGGTCGGTGAAGACACGCCGCCGCTCGCTCGGCGGATTGCGAAACGCCTGACGGCGGCGGGCGCCAAACCCGCCCGCTATCCATCCAAACTGGCCCGGGTATACCAGCCGGCGCGTGGCGAGCCGACCATTGGCACCGCAGCGGGTCAGGCGCTCATGGGTTACATCACCAAACAGATCGACGCCGTGTTCGACGGCGACCTCGGCCTCCGCAGGGGCAGTGACCCGATCCACGACACCCGGGTGGCGATTCGCCGGACACGTAGCACTTTGCGGGTGTTCGGCAAGCTGCTGGACCGGGACGCCACCGGCGACATCGACGACGAACTCAAATGGTTCGCCGGGCTGCTCGGCGAGGTCCGCGATTGTCAGGTGCAACGCCACCGCTTCCAGGAAGCGCTGGCACAGTTGACTCCCGAGCTCGTCCTCGGACCGGTCGCCAACCGCATCAACACCGATCTGCAGTCACACCAATTGCGGGCGCGCAAGGTCGTTGCGGGGGCGATGAACTCGCAACGGTACCTCGACCTGCTGGCGACGCTGCAGCAGTGGCGTGGCGAACCACCACTGTCCGAGCCGCCGAGCCTAAAGGCCCTGAAAAAGCGGGCCCGCCGCGCCGAGCGGAAGGCCGACCGGCGGCTCGCCGAGGCGATCGAAGAGGGCGACGACGCGTTGCTGCACCGTGCCCGAAAGGCCGCCAAACGCGCCCGCTACGCCGCCGAACTGCGCGCGCCCGTCGAGAAGCGTGCGAAGGAAACGGTCAAGCAGTACAAGCGGATTCAGACGGTGCTCGGCGACCACCAGGACGGCGTCGTGGCATCGGCGACGCTGCGCAGGCTGGCGCTCACCGCCGGCACCACCGCCGGCGAGAACGGCTTCACCTACGGCCTGCTGTACGCCCGCGAGCAGCAGGCCGCCGAGACCGCGCGCAGGCAGGTGCGGAAACTGGTCGACTAGCGCATCCACTTATCGGCCAGCGCCGATACCCAGTCGGCTGCGGCACCGGCGTTATCCGGTGGTCCCTCCACGATGACGAATTCGTCGATGCCGAGCTCCGCGAGCGGACCAACGTCGTCGACGCTCGGATCGCGAAGCGCCACTGCCAGCGTCAGGTCGTCGCGGTCGCGTCCACTGTCGGCGCACTGTCGTTGGAGGAATTCGATCCGTTCGGCGACTTGGCGCACACCGTCGAGGTTGAACCCGTACCAGCCGTCGCCCCACGCGACGACTCGGCGCAGCGCCGCATCGCTGTTACCACCGAGCACGATCGGAATACGGCTGTCGGTAACGGGTTTGGGGTTGACCCGCACGGAATCGAAGCGGACGAACTCACCGTCGAAGGAGGCGACGTCGTCGCGCCACAATATCCGCATCGCCGCGACGTACTCCGCGGTGCGCGCCGCGCGCCGCTCGAACGGGACGCCGAGTGCGTCGAACTCCTCACGCGACCAGCCGACGCCGACGCCGAGCGTGAGCCTGCCGCCGGACAGAGTGTCCAGTGTGGCCGCCTGCTTCGCGACCAACACAGGATTGTGCTCGGGCAGAAGCAACACGCCCGTCGCGATGCCGATCGTGGACGTGGCAGCGGCGGCGAACCCCAACCCGATCAGCGGGTCGATCCAGTCGGCAGCAGCAGGCACGGCGATCTGTCCGTCGTCGGAGTACGGGTAGCGCGACACTGACCGGTCGACCATTACGACGTGCTCGCCCGACCACAGCGTCGCGAACCCACACCGTTCGGCGGCAACCGCGACGGCGTCGATGACCGCGCGGGTCGCGCCCGAACCGATGCCAAGGGCGTGCAATCCCAGCCGCATCGGGCGATCGTCTCACGCCGCGAGCGGCGGCACCCTACGACAACAGTCGGGCCAGAACCGCGACGTGGCTGCCGTCCAGGTCGCGGGTGGCGGTAACCAGCGTGACCGGTCCGCTTCCCAGGATGCCCTGCAGTTCGGCCAGCGCCGCTGCGCCCTCCGCCGACTCGAGTTCTGCGACGTAGCGTGCGGCGAATTCGTCGAACCGTGCGGCCTCGTGCGAGTACCACTTGCGAAGTTCGGTCGACGGCGCGACCTTCGGTAGCCACCGTCCGACGCGCGGATCACCCTTGCGGAAGCCCCGTGGCCACAGCCGGTCGACAAGAACCCGCTCCCCCTCGTCGGGGCCAGGATCGTCATACACACGCGCGACGGTGATGCGACGACGGGCACTCATGCCGTGGAATCGTAGAACCATGAACGTCGATCGGGTCGCAGAACTTCAGCGCTGGGAGGACTCCGGCGCGGTGTGGGAGGTGATCTCCCGCAAGGGCGACAGCGTCACCATCGGGTTGTTGCGCTGCGACGGCGGCGAGGAGGTCGACCGGTTCACTTCCGACGATCCGCGATTGCTCGATTTCATCGGTGACCGGCTCAGCAGCGCGGAGTGAGATCCCAGCGGCTAGCCGATGCGGCGGAGAGCCTGCTGTCTCATGGGATCCGGCAGCGCGTCGGCCTCGAGAATCCGGGGCAGGAGCGTAGGTTCCAGCGTGATCGCACGGAATACCAACCCGATCGTCACGTCGTGGTCGGGCCGGTCCACCACCACGATCGAGTCGCCCGCGCGCACCGTGCCCGGCGCGATGACTCGCAGATAGGCGCCAGGTATCGCCGCTTTGGTGAACGTCTTGATCCAGCCCTGGATCGCCAACCAGGCCGCGAACGTGCGGCATGGCACGCGCGGCCTTGCGACCTCGAGCACCAGACCGTTGGACCCGACCTGCCAACGCTCACCGATGCGAGCGCCGGTGACATCGACGCCCTCCGTGGTGAGGTTCTCACCGAATGCGCCGTTACCGATTTCGCGGTCGAGTTCGAGCTGCCAGATGTCGAGATCCCCGCGCGCATACGCGTACACCGCCTGATCGTCACCACCGTGGACTTCCGTGTTGCCGATCCAGTCGCCGATCAGTCCACTGCCAACACCGTCGTGCATGGGCCCCGGCGCGCGTACGGCAACCGCCTCGTCCGTCGGTCGCTTATCGATGCCGGTTGCCTCCGCCCCCTTGTCCGGGTTCTCCCGCGGGTGCGCAAGGTTGACCGTCAAGACACTCGCCACACCCATGACAATAACGAAGCATGCACCGGGGCGAAGAGTCGAAAGGACGGCGGTGGAATTAGGGAAGCTTCGATTCGTACCTGTCACCCAAGCCATCGGGCTGGTCGGTGGACCCGTTCAGCGATACATGCAGTCGACCGATGTCAGCGACGGACTATGGGTGAGTGAGATCGACCCCGGTCTCGCGGACACCGCGGCATTCTGCGAGCACTACGAGATCGGGCTCGACGTCTCTGCCAACTGTGTTGTGGTTGAGGCGCGCCGCGCCGACCGGGTGTGGTTTGCGGCGTGTGTCGTGCTCGCCATCACCCGTGCCGATGTCAACGGCATCGTCCGCAAACACCTTGGTGCCCGCAAGATTTCGTTCGCGCCAATGGACGCCGCAGTCTCCCTCACCGGTATGGAATACGGCGGCATCACGCCCGTTGGACTGCCCGACGATTGGCCAATCCTGGTGGATCGGAACGTGATCGATCAGGACCGCGTGATCATCGGCAGCGGCATCCGCGGGTCGAAACTGCTGGCCGCCACTGAGGTCCTGGCATCGCTGCCTAATGCCGAGGTGCTGGCGATCACCAAGCCCGACTAGCCCGTCGAACGTTCCTTACCGCTCGAAAATTCACCGGAATTTCGAGCGGTAAGGAACGTTCGGCACACGGAACCAATATCAGGCTTGTGCCGTCGTATCCTCGTGCGTCCATTCATAGGCAGCGAGGCGTTAGCAGCCGGAACCGTCAGTCGATATCAACTAGCGACGCAGTACGACCTGGTATTCCGCAATGTGTACGTCCCAAAGGGGCAGGCGCTGACGCCCGTTGATAAGGCGGTCGCAGCATGGCTGTGGTCGGGGCGCCGGGCGACCGCTGCAGGCCTGTCCGCGGCTGCTCTACATGGCGCTTTGTGGATAGACGCCCATCTACCCGCCGAGATAAATCAACGACATCGCCACAAGACCGAAGGCATTCTGTTGCATAGCGACAAACTCGCCGATGACGACATGTGTATCGCCAATGCCGTGCCCGCGACCACACCCGCGCGCACCGCATTCGACTTGGGCCGACGGCGTGGCCGAACGACAGCGGTGATCCGACTAGATGCGTTGATGCAGGCGACCGAGCTCAAGCCGATAGACGTCGAGGCGCTCGTCGACTGCCACCGCGGCGCCCGGGGCATCGTGCAGTTGCGGGAAGCGATCGTCCTTTCCGACCCCGGTGCGGAGTCGCCGCAGGAGACACGTACTCGACTTGTTCTGACGGACGCGGGGCTGCGGCCAAAGCGAACTCAGATCGAAGTGTTCAATCGATTCGGCGAGTTCGTGCATCGAATTGACATGGGTTGGGACGACTGGCTGGTCGGCGTCGAGTACGACGGCGCCCAACACTGGACCGATCCCGCGATACGCAGCCGCGACATCGACACCCAAGCCCAACTCGAAGCGATGGGGTGGCGGATCGTCCGAGTCAGCGCCGACATGCTCCGATACCGGCCCAACACCATCGTCGCCCGCACCAGGGCAGCCTTACACGCCGCGGGCGCGCCGTTATAAGCGGTCGAACGTTCCTTACCGCTCGAAAATTCACCGGAATTTCGAGCGGTAAGGAACGTTCGGCGCGGGGTGCTAAAGTGCCACGTCGTCGTGATCCGTCGACACCGCCAGGTCGCGCCATGCCTGTTGCTCCTCGGCGACGAACTGAAGTTTGTTCGCGACCGCCGTGAAGGAATCACGACCCAACTGGATACGCAACGGCGGCCGCTCTGCTGAGGCGATTTCGACAATCGCCGCGGCGGCCTTCACCGGGTCGCCCGGTTGGGCATGGTTGACGTCGGCGGCGTGTTGCCTCGTGGCGC
Organism: uncultured Actinomycetota bacterium; assembly: GCA_963698965.1. Lineage (GTDB taxonomy): Bacteria > Actinomycetota > Actinomycetes > Mycobacteriales > Mycobacteriaceae > Mycobacterium. The sequence continues at coordinate 161,158 of CAVOSY010000028.1, read as the reverse complement.
CGGCGGTCTCGGCGTAGTCGTCGATGACCGTGCCTTCGGTGCTCAGGCTGGATGCGTCGAGGAAGTCGGTGCGGAAGTAGCCGGGCTCCACGATGACGACGTCGATGCCGAGCGGGCCCACCTCGCGCGCAAGCGCTTCCGAGAAACCCTCGACCGCGAACTTGGTGGCGCAGTAGATGCCCCAGCCCGCCGAGCCGATGAACCCACCAATCGAGGACAAGTTCACGATGCGACCAGACCGTTGCGCCCGCAGCGTCGGGAGCACCGCACGCTGCACGTTGAGGATGCCGAACACGTTGGTGTCGAACACCGCACGGGCGGCGGCGTCGCTGGCTTCCTCTACCGCCGACAGCAAGCCACGCCCGGCGTTGTTGACCACCACATCGATGCGGCCGAACCGCTGCACGGCCGCTTCGACCGCCGCGGCGGCCTGCGCCTCGTCGAGCACGTCGAGCGCCACCGGAAGCAACTGGTCGCCGGCATCGGGGAACCGCGCGGTGATGGTATGCGGTTCTCGGGCGGTCGCGACGACTGAATGCCCCGCGGCAAGCGCTTTCTCGACGATCTCCGCGCCGAAACCCCTGGAGGCACCGGTGACGAACCAAACGCTCATAGACCCTTTCCTTTCGATTAGTAATTCCGGCGCGGCGGCCACACCGGCGATCCGAGTTCCCGTGACACCGTGCGGGCGGTGTCGCGCAGCGCGTCGATGGCCTCGGCTTCCAGCGGCCAGCGTGCCGCGGGCACCACAAGGCCGATGGCCCCGGTCGCCTCGCCGGAGGAGTCGAAAACCGGTGCGGCTGCGGCGCATTCGCCAAGCACGGCCTCCTCGGCCTCCGTAGCGATTCCCGACGAGCGGATCTGCTCGAGCTGGTCGGCCAGCACCACCGGATCGGTAACCGTTTCCCCGGTCATGCTGCGCAGGTCGTCCGCCTTGTAGTCGGATTGAAAGGCCAACAGCGCCTTGCCCAGAGCGCTGGCATGGGCCGGGATCACGATGCCGACCTCGGGCATCTGACGCGTGCCGTCGGGACGGGGCTCGTGTGCGACCACCACAACCTCGTCGAACAGCAACACCGCGGTGCGCACAGCGCAGCCGGTCCGCCGCGCGAGGCCCTCGGCCCAGATCGCCACCCGCGAGCGCAATTCGAGCGTGTCGAGGTAGACGTTGCCGAGCCGCAGCGTCGCGGGTCCGAGCCGGTAGCGGCCGGAGTCGATCTCCTGCTGGACCATGCCGTGCGCCAGCAGAGTGCGCACCAGTCCATGCACCGTCGAGGGGGCCAGGTCGATGGCAGTTGCGATCTCGCCCAGGCTCATCCGACGGCCGCCCTGCAGCACCGTGAGGATGCGCAGCGCGCGATCCACGGCCTGGATCATGCGTCCACCTCCCGCCGAAAGCGGCCCTTGTGCTCACCGAAGCATAAGCGTATGGTCCAGATCACATTCGACATTATCGAATGATATCCGAGATAGTCGAGCACCAAACGGCAGCCGGCTTGGACCCAGGTCTCAGGAGAACGTCATGGACGAACCTTCGCTCACCCAGAAACTCGCGGCCGAAGCATTCGGGACCGCCTTCTTGGTCTTCATCGGCGTCGGCTCGGTGCCGGCCACGATCATCGTCAACGGGGACGCTCCGTTCACAATGGCCGACCTCGGCATGATCTCGTTCGCGTTCGCGACCGTCGTGGTGGCGACGATCTACGCGCTCGGCCACATCTCCGGCAACCACATCAATCCCGCAGTCACCCTCGGACTCGCGGCCACCGGCAAGTTCCCATGGTCACGCGTGCCCGCCTACGTCGCCGCGCAGGTGGTAGGCGCGATTGTCGGGGCGGCGGCGATCATCGGCGTGCTCGGCACGGCCGCCCGCGACGCCGGCCTGGGTGTCGCGACGTATTCCGGCGATGTCAGTGCGGTACAGGCCTTTTTCGCCGAGTTCGTGGGTACGTTCATTCTCGTGTTCACCGTCTTCGGCGTGATACACCGCAAGGCCTCGGCGGGATTCGCCGGTGTCGCCATCGGTCTGGTGGTGTTCGCGGCGATCATCCCGGTGGCACCCACCACGGGCGCGTCGATCAACCCGGCCCGCACCTTCGGCCCGATGCTCGTCCAGCAGATCGCGGGTGGCTCGGTCTCATGGAGCCAGTTGCCGGTTTATCTCGCGGCCGAGTGCCTCGCCGGTGTCCTCGCCGCGTTCGCCTACGTCGCGATCTCCAAGACCAGGGCCGACGAGACACCGACCCCCGCTGCCGTCCCCGTCGAGTCCACCACCGCTGCCTGAGGAGTCCCGGACATGAAGAAGCTCATCAACGATCCCGCCGATGTCATCACCGAGGCGCTGCGCGGGATGGCCATAGCGCACCCCGAACTGCGGATCGACCACACCAACCGGATCGTCTACCGTGGCGACGCACCGATCTCGGGCAAGGTGGGCCTGATCTCCGGCGGGGGCTCGGGGCACGAGCCGCTGCACGGCGGCTTCGTCGGGCGGGGCATGCTCGACGCCGCGTGTGCCGGTGAGGTTTTTACCTCACCGGTGCCGGACCAGATGCTGGAGGCCACCAAGAACGTCGACGGCGGGGCTGGTGTGCTGCACATCGTCAAGAACTACACCGGCGACGTGATGAACTTCGAGATGGCCGCCGAATTGGCGGATGCAGAGGGCATCACAGTCGAGTCGGTCGTTGTCGACGACGACGTCGCCGTGCAAGACAGCACCTACACCGCGGGCAGGCGTGGCGTCGGGGCCACGGTTCTGGTCGAGAAGATTGCAGGCGCCGCCGCGGACCAGGGTCGCAGCCTGTCAGAGGTCGCGGACGTCGCACGCCGGGTCAACGCCGCGTCGCGCAGCATGGGTGTCGCGCTGACCTCATGCACGGTGCCCGCGGTCGGTCATCCGACGTTCGAGCTGTCCGACACCGAAATCGAGGTCGGCATAGGCATTCACGGCGAACCGGGACGGCAGCGGATGCCCATGCAACCCGCGCGCGCGGTGGCCGAACTCATGCTCGACCCGGTGCTGTCCGACCTCGACTTCTCGGGCGATGACGGGGTGATCCTGTTCGTCAACAGCATGGGCGCCACCCCACTGATCGAGCTGTACGTCATGTATTCGGAGTTCGCCGCGATCCTCGACAAGGCCGGCGTGCGGATTGCCCGCTCGCTCGTGGGCCCGTACATCACAAGCCTCGACATGGCCGGCTGCTCAGTCACGCTGCTGCGCGCCGACGACGAGCTGCTGCGGCTGTGGGACCATCCCGTCAACACGGCGGCGCTGCGTAGGGGATGCTGAATGGCCGACGTCGACCTCTCGCTGCTGACGGCCTGGGTTCGCGCGTTCGCCCGCGTGATCGGTGAGAACGCCCAATTACTGACCGATCTCGACTCGGCCATCGGAGACGCCGACCACGGAATCAACATGGACCGCGGCATGACGGCGGTGCTCGAAGCATTGGACTCCGCAGAAGAAACGGCTCCTGCCGATATGGCCGCGCTGTGCAAGCAGGTGGGGATGACGCTGGTGAAGTCGGTCGGCGGCGCCAGCGGCCCGCTGTACGGGACGTTCTTCCTGCGGATGGCCGGTGCGTTGGGTGCGGGCGAGAGCGTCGATGCGGTGGACTTCGCGAAAGCGTTGCGCGCCGGAGTCGAGGGTGTGGTGCAGCGTGGTCGCGCCGAAGCCGGTGACAAGACAATGTTCGACGCCCTCGCGCCTGCGCTGGACGCGCTCGACGCCGCGCTGGCATCAGGTGGCGGTCTCGCGGTCGCACTCGCCGACGCCAGCCGTTGCAGCTGAAAAGGGCCGCGATGCAACAGAATCCATGGTCGCCAGGAAGGGCCGCGCCAGCTACCTCGGGCAGCGCAGCGTCGGCCACACGGATCCGGGCGCCACGTCGGCGGCGATGCTGATCGCCGCGGCCGCGTCGGCGTTCGCCACAGACGGGTGACGCTGTGACCGTCGGACTCGTCGTCGTTTCGCACAGCCGGGCCCTGGCTCGCGCCGCGGTGGCGCTGGCCCAGGAGATGTTGCACGGCAAGCAGATTCGCATTGCGATCGCCGCAGGCCTCGACGACACCACCTTCGGGACCGATGCTGCGCAGATCGTCGACGCCATCATTGCGGCGGATCAGGGTGCAGGCGTCGTCGTGCTGATGGACCTCGGCAGCGCGGTGCTGTCCGCCGAACTCGCGCTCGAACTGCTCGACGACGATGTCCGTGAGCGGGTGGTGCTGTGTCCCGCTGCCCCTGGTGGAAGGCCTGGTGATCGCGGCCGTGGCTGCGGCCAACGGCGCGGAAAGACGCGAGGTGGCGGCGGAAGCCGCGGGCGCACTCGCCGGAAAGGTCGGTCATCTCGGGTCGGCCCCGGCAACAGTCGCAGCCGATGTCGATCGCGACGCCGACGAGCTCACCGGCAGCTTCGTCGTCACGAACCCCCACGGGCTGCACGCCCGCCCGGCCGCGCGGTTAGTGCAGGAGGTGCGTCGCCGCGACGCCCATGCCCGGATCCGCAATCGCCGTACCGAGTCGGAATGGGTTGATGCCGGGAGCCTTTCGAAGATCGCGACGCTGGGCGTGCGGTCCGGTGACGAGGTCGAGGTGCGGGTGTCGGGCAGCCAGGCGGCCGAATCCCTCGACCATATTCTGTCGCTGGCCGCGCGAAGCTTCGACGAGTCGCCCAACGACGCGCCGCCCGCGCCCGAGCAGACGGTGCGTCAAGCGCCGATCGGCGCAGGAGCCGGGCTGGGAATCGGACCGGCACACTCAGCGCGGTCGGGCACCATCACCATCCCCGACACGCCGGCCGACGAACCCGCCGTCGAGTGGCGCCGGGTCGGCAAGGCGATCGCTTCGGTCCGGCGCACGATCAGCCGTCTGCGGACGCGCACTGCCCGCGAGATCGGTGAGGCCGAGGCCGCGATCTTCGATGCGCATCAGCTTCTACTCGACGACTCCGCGTTGCTCGACAGCGTGCGAACCCGTATCGACGGCGGGCTGTCCGCAATCTCAGCGTGGTCGGCGGCTGTACAGGACCTGGCCGCCGAGTTCGCCGCGGTGCCCGATCCGTACTTGCGGGCGCGCGCCGACGACGTTCGCGCGGTCGGCGATCAGGTACTGCGCGCGATGCTGGGCGGTCGCGAGCACTCGGCCGGCCCGACGGGCGTGGTGATTGCGGCCGACTTGACGCCCGCAGAGGCCGCAGAACTCGATCCTTCGCAGGTGGCGGCGGTGTTGCTGGCATTCGGCAGCCCGCACGCGCATAACGTGATCTTGTTGCGGGCGAAGGGGATTCCGGTGATCGTCGGAGCCGGCCCGACCGTGCTGTCGATTCCGGAAGGCACGATCGTCGCGGTGGACGGTGGTCAGGGCGAGTTCATCGTGGACCCGGCGCAGGATGTCCGACAGGAGTTTGCCGAGCGGGTCGCCACGCTCGCGCGGCGACAGGGCCACGCACGCGCCCGCGCCGCCGAGCCCGCCGTCACCCGCGACGCCGTCACGATTCCGGTCGGCGCGAACGTCGGCTCGGTGGACGACGCCCGTGCGGCGGCGGCGCACGGCGCCGATCTCGCCGGCCTGGTTCGCACCGAGTTCTTGTTCCTCGGGCGCCAGGACGCACCGGACGTCGAGGAGCAGTTCGCCGTGTACCGCAAGATAGCCGAGTCCCTCGACGGACGGCGAATCACGTTGCGGACCTTGGATGTCGGTGGCGATAAGCCACTGGAGTTCCTACCGTCGCCTGCCGAAGCGAACCCATACCTCGGTGTTCGCGGCATCCGGCTGTCGCTGGCGCACCCAGATCTGCTGGCCCAGCAATTGTTGGCCATGGTCCGGCTGGCGCAGCAGACACCGGTCAGCGTGATGTTTCCGATGATCGCCACGCTCGACGAACTGTTCGCCGCGCGTGAGCTTTTGGACACGGCGATCGGCCAGGCAGGCGGTCGTGGCCGCCCTGCCGGATTGCAAGTGGGCATGATGGTCGAGGTGCCTGCGGCCGCACTCAAGGCCGCTGCATTCGCGCGTCACGTCGACTTCTTGTCCATCGGCACCAACGATTTGACGCAGTACACTCTGGCGGCCGATCGCAACAACGATGCGGTCGCGCCGATCGGCGACACATTCGATCCAGGCCTGCTGCAACTGATTCGGGCTACCTGTCAGGGAGCTGCAGGCAAGGCGTCGGTGTCGGTGTGCGGCGAATTCGCGGCCGACGAGCGCGCTGTTGCGCCGCTGCTCGGGATGGGCGTCGATTCGCTGTCCGTCACTCCCCCGGCGATTCCCGCCACAAAGGAGGCGGTTCGCGCTGTCGACACCGCTGAGGCGCAACGGCTCGCACAGGAAGTGCTCGCCAGCGACAGCGCGGCATCCGTGCGGGCGCGATTGCACCGGGACTGAACACAGAAAGGTCGCCCTGCGCAGGCAGGGCGACCATTCCCTTGCAATGGTTGCAGCGTCTGGAAGCTACCGTTCCACCAGACACCCCACGCGTTTAGGTCCGTATTCCAGACGACGGGACTGGCCACGGTGGCGGCGTCGGGAACGGCGGATCAGCGTGCGCCAACCCTGCGCCGAACCCCGCCGCCGCAATGCTCATGGCACCCATCAGCGTTGCTTTGGTCGCGGTTCGCTTCAGCTTCATATGTGACTCCTTCGATCGGTGCATCCACGCCGTGCGCGGAGCGCTGGTCAGAATTGACCCCCGAGCGCGTGGGACTACCCCGTGATTCCTGTGGGCTAAACGTATGAACGCTGAAAAAACCGACTATGACGGGTGCGTAAATCAGACAGCTCACAGACGCGTTCCAGTAATCCCTACGGTGAGCGCGCAACTATCCCAACATGAACACGAATCCAGCACCGACAGGTCGCCGCGTTGTGAAGTTGGTGGGAGCTGCGTGCGCAGCAGCAGCAGTAATCGGAGGCGGTGTCTTGACCGTGGTGCTTGACGACGGTGGCTCGGGACATGCCAGCACACTGGCCGGATCGGGTGATGCACCGACCAACTCGGTTTATGTCCAGCCGTCTCAGTCGGCCATGACCATGGGTGCGACCGCCACGTTCACGACGCCTCTGTCGGTGGAGCCGACCACCGTAGCGGTGCCACCGATCAAGGCGGGCTCCTGATGAACTGCATTCGGCCTGTCCTGGGTGTGGGCGCTGCCGCAGCGAGTCTTGTGGCACTTGCCATCTCGGCAAGCGGCGTGGCGGCCGCGGCCGGCTCCGACGTGACGGGACAGAAATACTCCGACGCTCAGAGTGCGCTGAGTAGCGCCGGCCTCAAACCCGTTGTCGAGACGGTTGTCGGCGACCAGAAGGCATGGCCCGACTGCGTGGTGACCCGGGCGCAGAAGCGCACGGTGCAGCCGCCGGAGAACAGCAGTGGGTCGGCGAGCAACGAGATGCTGGTGTCGCTGAACTGTGAAGCGGGGATCGCGACGGCCACCACACCTGGTAATTCGGCAGCGAGTCCCGAGGGCAAGGCGGCCGCCGCAGCCGCAGCGGCTGCCGCGTCCAGCTCCAGTTCGGGCGGCTAAGCGCCTGCCCGCCGAACCAGGCCGACGAAGGCCTGGGCCGCCGCATCGACACCGGTGCGGTCCTCGGTAGCGACCAGATCGAGCAGCAGGCCGCGCATCACGGCCAGCCCGAGTCGGACCAGCGCCGGATCGGTCGTCGCGGCGTCGGCGAGCCACGCCTCGACGGCGCCCGGCAGCATGCGCGCGAACGGCTGCTCGCCCTGGACGCCGCGGGCGTAGCACTCGAAGAACAGCCGCTCGAACGACCGCAGTTCCGGCTGGCGAAGGTTGGCCCACGTAGCCGCAATTGCCGCGGCTGGCTCGGTCGGCAACTCGGGCAGCAAGGCTCTCTGACGACGCTCGACCTCGTCGACTATCGCCAGCAGAAGCTCGTTCCGAGAGCCGAAGTGGTGCAGGAGCATTCGGTGGCTCGTGCCGACCGCCGCGGCGACGTCGCGCAGCGACCGGTCACCGATGCCACGCGCCGCGACTTCTTTCACCACCGCGTCGAGCAGCTCCTGCCGCCGCTCGAGGTCAGGCGCCCGAGCCATCGACGCGCCGCTGCTCGCTTCGGGCCTTGAGGCCCGCCGCCTCCAATTCGAGGTAGCGCCTTGTCATTCCACGCATCAGCAAGCCCACGATCGAGCCGACCGGCCCGCGCTGGTCGAGTTGTTGCCGAACCTGGGTTCGCCTGTCAGATTCCTGGATGACGTCATGGCGCGCCACGGTCATCCCGCCCGGTGAGCGCTGTACCCAGGTCCAGGACGAACCAGGTGTCAGCTCGGTGATCTCCCAGACCAGCTTCGGCATCCGCGGCTGCTTGATCTCGAACCGCTTGCCGACCGCGAGCCCCGGCCCATCGAGCGCGACGAGCCGGGTGACCGACGCGGTCCATTCGGGCCAGCGCTCCACGTCGCTGAACACGTCCCAGACGACACCGGCAGGCGCCTCGATCTCGACGCCGCTATCAGTAATCATGTACCAGATGGTACATGATTACTTCCCCTCGCAAACAGACACAGAAGCGTGTGAATCGGGGGCGAATCGTACGTTTCTCCGTCTGCTCGCCGGGGATCAGAACCACCCGTCGGGTGCGCGTCCGGTCAACGCTTGGGTCAGTTGACGCCCCGCCCCGCGGACGGCGTCGACCAAGATGGCCAGACTCGTGTTCGGCCGGTCCTCGCGACGGGTCGCGCTGAACGCCGCAACCGGACGCCCCGCATGGTCGAACGCACACGCCGCCACCGACTGCAGGCCCTCGGTGATCATCCCCGCCTCCTCCGCCCATCCCTGCGCGCGTTCGGCCTGAAGGATTCGGCGAAGCTCCGCAAGGGAATTGGGCCCGCGCGCGGTGCGGTGGATGAACGACGTCGACGACGGGAAGAGCGCCCTGACCTGAGCCGCGGAGAGGTGCGCGAGGATCGATCTGCCATTCGCCGTCAGGTGCGCGGGCAATCGCACGCCCACATCGGTGACGAGCGTGACCGGGACGCCGGCGGTCTGCGGTAGCTCCTTGAGCAGGTAGACGCTCTCAGCGCCGTAAAGGATTCCGAGATGGGCTGTCTCGCCGACGGCCGCGACCAACCGCTTGAGTATCGGCCGGGCGATGTGCTCGAGCGGTTCATGGCGCAGATACGCCGAACCGACCTCGAATGCGGAGAAGCCGAGCGCGTAGGCACGCTGATCCGGTAGATGCACGATGAAGCCGCGGTCGATGAGCACTTCGAGCAGGTGATAGGCCGACGATCGCGGCATGCCGATTTCTCGGATCAACGCCGAGCCCTGCACCGGCCCCGGGCGGGATGCCAGATGGAGGAGCACATCGAGGGCCCGCCCGACCGCTGGTGACGTACTGGACATGGATAACTCCCCTCCGTCTCGGATACGAGACATTATCCCGGGATTGGCACTTCCGCAACGGGCGCCGGTGCGGTGTTCTGGAAGCACCACAGAGTTTTGACCAGGGAAAAGAGAGCAACATGACCTCCACCGCGCGCCTCGTCCAGGCCCCTCGCGGAACCGAGCTGTCTTGTAAGGGCTGGCCGCAGGAGGCCGCGCTGCGGATGCTGATGAACAACCTCGACCCCGAGGTCGCCGAACACCCCGAGGATCTGGTGGTCTACGGCGGCACCGGCCGGGCCGCCCGAAGCTGGGAGGCGTTCGACGCGATCGTACGGACGCTGCGCGGCCTGGAGGCCGACGAGACCATGCTGGTGCAGTCCGGCAAGCCCGTCGGGGTGTTCCGCACCCACGAGTGGGCGCCGCGCGTGCTGATCGCGAACTCGAATCTCGTTGGTGACTGGGCGAATTGGGAGCATTTCCGCAAGCTCGAGGCCGAGGGCCTGATGATGTACGGGCAGATGACGGCCGGCTCGTGGATCTACATCGGCACCCAGGGCATCCTGCAGGGCACCTATGAGACCTTCGGCGCGGTTGCGAAGAAGAGGTTCGGCGACACGCTGGCCGGCACGATCACCCTTACCGCGGGGCTGGGCGGCATGGGCGGTGCGCAGCCGCTGGCCGTGACGATGAACGAGGGCGTGGCGATCTGCGTGGACTGCGACGTCACCCGCATCGACCGCCGTATCGAGCACCGCTACCTCGACACCAAGGCCGCCGACATCGACGACGCGCTGCGGCTTGCCATCGAGGCCCGCGACGCCAAGCGGCCGCTGTCGATCGGGCTGCTCGGCAACGCCGCGGAGGTGCTGCCCGAGCTGCTGCGCCGCAACGCCCCGATCGACATCGTCACCGACCAGACCTCGGCGCACGATCCGCTGGCTTACCTTCCGGTCGGCATCGATTTCGACGACATGAAGAAGATGGCCGAGAAGGATCCGATCTACTTCACCGAGCAGGCCCAGGAGTCGATGGCCAAGCACGTCGCCGCGATGGTCGGCTTCATGGACCGCGGCGCCGAGGTGTTCGACTACGGCAACTCGATCCGCGACGAGGCCCGAAAGGCCGGATACGACAGGGCCTTCGACTTCCCCGGCTTCGTCCCCGCCTACATCCGGCCGCAGTTCGAAGAGGGCCTCGGGCCGTTCCGGTGGGTCGCGCTGTCGGGTGATCCGAAGGACATCGCCGCCACCGACCGCGCCATCCTCGAGCTGTTTCCGGACAACAAGCACCTCACGCGGTGGATCACCATGGCCGGCGAGAAGGTGGCGTTCGAGGGGCTGCCCGCACGCATCTGCTGGCTCGGTTACGGCGAGCGGCATCTGGCCGGGCTGAAGTTCAACGAGATGGTGGCATCCGGTGAGTTGTCGGCCCCCATCGTGATCGGCCGTGACCACCTCGACTCCGGGTCGGTGGCCTCGCCGTACCGCGAGACCGAGGCGATGCTCGACGGCTCGGACGCCATCGCCGACTGGCCGTTGCTCAACGCGTTGGTCAACACGGCGTCGGGCGCATCCTGGGTGTCGATTCACCACGGCGGCGGGGTCGGGATCGGCCGGTCCATCCACGCCGGCCAGGTCACCGTCGCCGACGGCACCGAACTGGCCGCGCAGAAACTCGCGCGGGTGTTGACCAACGACCCTGGCATGGGCGTGATCCGCCATGTCGACGCCGGCTACCAACACGCCGCTGACATCGCCGCAGAGCGCGGCGTGCGAATTCCCATGCGGGAGAACGCATGACCGCGTTCGACTCGCTCTGGCCGACGATCCTCGACGTCGGCAGGCACGCCTCGACCGGCGGCTACCGACGCTATGCCTGGTCGGACGCCGACCTGACCTTGCGGGAGTGGTTCTCGGACTGCGCCTCCCGGCGGGGCATGTATGTCGAAGAGGACCGCAACGGCAACCTGTGGGCGTGGTGGATGCCGCCGGGTTGGACCGGCGATCCGACCGACGCCTTCGTCACGGGCTCGCACCTGGATTCGGTGCCTGACGGCGGCGCGTTCGATGGGCCGCTCGGCGTGGTGTCCGCCTTCGCGGCCATCGACGTCGTCCGCGAACGCGGTGTGGTGCCGCAGGTTCCCGTCGGCGTGGCCGCCTTCTCCGACGAGGAGGGGGCGCGGTTCGGCGTTGCATGCGTCGGCTCCCAGCTGTCCACCGGTGCGTTGAGCGCAGAGAAGGCTCGCGGGCTGCGGGACGTACACGGCATGACGCTCGACGAGGCGATGACGAAGGTGGGCCGCGACCCCGAGCGTCTCGGCCTTGATCCGCAGTTGGCCGATCGCGTCGGTGTCTTCGTCGAACTGCACGTCGAGCAGGGCCGCGCGCTGGATCTGGTCGACCGCCCGATCGCGGTCGCTTCGGCCATCTGGCCCCACGGGCGATGGCAGTTCACGTTCTGCGGCGAGGCGAACCACGCAGGTACCACCCGGCTCGCCGACCGGCGCGACCCGATGCTCGCGTTCGCATCCTCGGTGCACGACGCGCGGTCCCAGGCCGCCGCGCACGACGCGGTTGCAACTTTCGGCAAGGTCATCGTTGCGCCCAACGGCGCCAACGCGATTCCGTCGGCGGTGCACGCGTGGCTTGACGCCAGGGCTGCCGACGAGGCCACGCTGAGGTCGCTGGTCGACAAGATCACCGCGGAAGCGCGGGAGCATGCCGCGGCCGACGGTATCGAACTCGGGGTGACGGCCGAATCGGTCACACCGATCGTCGAGTTCCCTGCCGGCCCGCGGGAACGGCTGCAACGCGCGCTGGGACACCTTGGCGACATCCCCGTGCTGCCCACCCAGGCGGGCCACGACGCAGGCATCCTGTCCGCAGTGGTCCCAACCGCAATGTTGTTCGTACGCAACCCGACCGGAGTGTCGCACTCCCCCGAGGAATTCGCGAAGTCCGGCGACTGCAATGCGGGAGCGGTGGCGCTGGCGGACGTGATGGCGGACTGGGTGGCACCGTGACCGACATGTGGTGGTGTGAACACGCCTGGCTCGGAAGCGGTTCCGTGACCGAGGGCGTCCTCGTCACGGTCGCCGACGACCGAATCACCGCGATCGACACCGAAACGACGCCGCCGCCGAACTCGCACCGGCTGCGTGGGCTGGTCATTCCGGGCCTGGCCAACGCGCACTCGCACGCCTTCCACAGGGCGCTGCGCGCGCGCACCCAACGCGACCGCGGATCGTTCTGGACCTGGCGCGACCTGATGTACCGCGCCGCCGAGCGACTGAACCCGGAGCGCTACCGGCGGCTGACGCGGGCGGTGTACGCCGAGATGGCGCTCGCCGGAATCACGTCCGTCGGCGAGTTCCACTATGTCCATCACGATGTCGGTGGCACGCCCTATGCCGACCCGAACGCCATGGGCCAGGCCGTGATCGACGGCGCCGCCGGCGCCGGCGTCCGCCTCACCCTGCTCGACACCTGCTATCTCAGTTCCGGGCCGGACGGTGCACCGCTGGCCGGACCCCAGGAGCGGTTCGGCGACGGCACCGGTGACCGGTGGGCCGAACGTGTCGAAGAGTTGCGACAGCAGCTGGGCACGCAGCGGTCCGTCCAGGTCGGCGCGGCGCTGCACTCCGTAAGGGGAGTCCCCGTCGACCAGATGCCCGCCGTCGTTGAATGGGCAGGTGTGCACGGTGTTCCGCTGCATGTCCATTCCTCTGAGCAGACCCGCGAGGTCGAGCAGTGCCTCGCGGTGCACGGCCGCACGCCGACCGGCGTGCTGCGCGATGTCGGCGCGTTGGGACCGCGCACGACGGCGGTGCACGCCACCCACCTGACGGCCGAGGACATCGCCGACATGGACCGGACGTCGACGGGGGTGTGCTTCTGCCCCACCACCGAGCGTGACCTCGGCGACGGCATCGGGCCTGCGCCCGCGTTGCTCGCCGGACGCGGACTGTTCAGTCTCGGCTCCGACAGCCACGCCGTGATCGATCTGCTCGAAGAGGCCCGCGCCGTCGAACTCGACGAACGCCTCGCATCCCAAACGCGTGGCACCATCGCCGCCGATCGCTTGTTGCGGGCGGCGACCTACGACGGACATCACGCCCTCGGCTGGGCGGACGCCGGTGAGCTCGTCGTCGGCGCGCGCGCGGACCTTGTTGCGGTGCAGATGGATTCGATTCGCACCGCAGGCGGCGGCGCGACCGTCGAGAATGTCGTCTTCTGCGCGGCCGCACCCGATGTCACCGATGTGATCATCGACGGCCGCACCGTGGTCGTCGACCGCAAGCATGTCACCGTGCCGGACGTGGAGGCTGACCTTGCCTCCGCCATCGCCGACCTGATGGACGTGCCGGTGGAGGCATCGCGATGACTGTCCTCTACACCGACATCCGTGAGCTGGTCACCAACGACCCGGCGAACGGCGACGGCGATCCGCTCGGCATCATCTCCGACGCGGCGCTCGTGGTCGACGGCGCAGAGATCGCGTGGGTCGGCAGGCGCGCGGATGCGCCGGACGCCGACGATCGGGTCAGCTGCGCCGACACCAGTGTGATCCCCGGATTCGTCGACAGTCATGCACATCTGGTGTTCGCGGGCGAACGGTCCGCCGAGTTCGCGGCGCGGATGAGCGGGCAGGCCTACGGGGCGGGCGGGATCGCGTCGACGGTAACCGCGACACGGACGGCGGACGACGTCACGCTTCTGGCGGGAGTCGAGCGGCTCGCCGACGAACTGCTGCGCGCCGGCGTGACCACCTTCGAATGCAAGAGCGGCTACGGGTTGACCGTCGACGACGAGGCCCGCTCGCTGCGGATCGCCAAGGCCGTCACCGCCGAGACGACGTTCCTTGGCGCACATGTGGTTCCCGCAGAGTTTCGCGACGACCGCGCGGCCTACATCGACCTGGTCACCGGCCCGATGCTGCAGGCATGCGCGCCGCACGCCCGCTGGGTGGATGTGTTCTGCGATCGCGGCGCCTTCGATGTCGACGAAACCCGTCACATCCTCACGGCCGGAATGGCCGCCGGGCTCGACGCGCGGCTGCACGCCGGCCAGCTCGGCCCCAGTGCGGGTATCCGGCTCGCGGTCGAGCTGGGCGCCGCGTCGGTGGATCACTGCACCTATGCCACCGACGACGACGTCGATGCGCTCGCAGGCGCGGCAGGCACCACCGTCGCCACGCTGCTGCCGGGTGCCGAATTCTCCACGCGCGCACGGTATCCGGACGCCAAGAGGCTCATCGACGCGGGCGCGACCGTCGCGCTGGCGACCGACTGCAATCCCGGCAGTTCGTTCACGACCAGCATGCCGTTCTGCATCGCTGTCGCGGTGCGGGACATGAATTTCACTCCGGCCCAGGCGTTGTGGGCCGCAACCGCCGGTGGTGCGGCGGCGTTGCGCCTCGACGACATCGGCGTACTTGCCGCCGGGCGGCGGGCGGACTTCGTCCGGCTGGACGCCCCGTCGTATCTGCACCTCGCCTACCGGCCCGGCGTGCCACTGGTGTGTGACGTCGTCAAGGCCGGACAGCACATGGCGTATCCCTCAAGTAACCCAGAGAATGTGGAGTCACGATCGTGAGTAACGAAACCGTCGTTGTGGGCGTCGGCCCCGTGAGCCTCGACGATGTGGTCCGCGTCGCCCGTGACGGCGCCGCGGTCACCCTTTCCGACGAGTCACTGGACGCGATCGTCAAGAGCCGCGCCCGCATCGAGGAACTCGCGCACGACCCGAAGCCCGTGTACGGGGTGTCCACCGGGTTCGGCGCACTGGCCACCCGGCACATCCCCCACGAGCTGCGAACCCAGTTACAGCGCAGCCTGATCCGCTCACACGCTGCCGGGTCGGGTGCCGAAGTCGAACGCGAAGTGGTCAGGGCCATGATGCTGCTGCGGCTGTCGACACTGGCCACCGGCCGCACCGGGGTGCGGCCCGAGGTCGCCCAGACGTATGCGGCGATGCTGTCCGCTGGGCTGACGCCCGTGGTCTACGAGTACGGAAGCCTCGGCTGCTCCGGCGATCTCGCGCCGCTGGCCCACGTGGCACTTGCCGTGATAGGCGAGGGTTCCGTACGCACAGCGGACGGCGAACTGCTGCCCTCCGCCGACGCGCTTGCCCGGCACGGCATCGAACCGGTCGTGCTCGCGGAGAAGGAGGGGCTGGCACTGATCAACGGCACCGACGGCATGCTCGGCATGCTGGTGCTCGCGCTTCGTGACCTGGACCGGCTGCTGAAACTGGCCGACGTCGCGGCGGCCATGAGTGTGGAAGGACTGCTCGGCAGCGACCGGGTGTTCGCGGAGGATCTGCAAGCCATGCGCCCGCATCCGGGGCAGGGGGCCGCTGCCGCCAACATGCGGCGCGTGCTCGCCGACTCGCCCATCGTTGCGAGCCACAGCGGGCCGGACTGCGCACTGGTCCAGGACGCGTACTCGCTGCGCTGTGCACCCCAGGTCGCAGGCGCGGCACGCGACACCGTCGAGCACGCCCGCACAGTCGCCGGCCGCGAATTGGCCAGCGCCGTAGACAATCCCGTCGTCACGCTCGACGGGCGGGTGGAATCGAACGGCAACTTCCACGGCGCCCCGGTCGGCTATGTGCTCGACTTCCTCGCCATCGCAGTGGCGGACCTCGCGAGCATCAGCGAGCGGCGCACCGACCGATTCCTGGACGTCGCCCGCAGCCACGGCCTCAACCCGTTCCTCGCCGACGATCCCGGCGTGGACAGCGGACACATGATCGCCCAGTACACCCAGGCCGCGATCGTCTCCGAACTCAAGCGGCTGGCCAACCCGGCCAGCGTCGACTCGATCCCGTCGTCCGCGATGCAGGAAGATCACGTCTCCATGGGGTGGTCGGCGGCGCGCAAGTTGCGGCGGGCCATCGACGGCCTGACCCGAGTGTTGGCGATCGAGGTGTACACCGCGGCGCGCGGCATCGACATGCGCGCCCCGCTTGCGGCATCGCCTGCCACCGCGGCCGTCATCACCGCGATCCGGGATTCCGTCGCGGGGCCCGGCACCGACCGGTACCTGTCGCCGGAGATCGACGCCGTTGTCGCGCTGGCTTCCTCGGGCGCGCTGGTGGCGGCCGCCGAGTCGGTCACCGGCCCGTTGGCCTGAGAGGTTTACAGCGGCGCGTCGAGAATCTGATTGACGGTGTTGCCGACGGAACGGGCGAACGTGCGATCGTCAACGTCCTCCAGACCGGTTGACGCGCGCAGGAAGTCGCCGAACAGGCACCAGCCGAGCTGCAATGCGATCGTGTGCGCGGCGGCCAGCCGCGCGCCGAGCTCAGTTGAGTGCCGCCCACGGACGCTCTTTAGCATCAGCTCCATCGTGGGAAAGCGATGCTGGAGTTCACCGATCGAATACCCGTCCAGTGACGTGCGAGCGATCACCCGCATTTGACGGTCGACCGCTGCGCCGATCGCGCTTCCATCCGCCTTCGCGTCCAAGAGTCCGGCCAGGTGCTGGCCGAGGTGATCGAGCACCGCGCCCACCAAGGCGTCCTTGCTGCCGAAATGGCGGTGGATCAGTCCGTGGTTGACCCGCGAGCGCGCCGCGATGTCGCGGATCGAGGTTGCCGCGGGTCCGCGTTCGGCGAACAGGTCAGCTGCAGTCTCCAGAACCGCCGCGACGACCTCAGTCCTGCCCAGGGGCATACCAGTGCGCGGCGCGGCGACTCTTGCACGAACTGTAGTCATGTGACTACGGTACCGGCAAAGCGTTTGCGGTCGGTGGACGCCCGGCGGAAGGATTCGCCCCGTGGCAACGACGCCATTTAGGTACGGACGGTTCATCGGCAGGGTCGGCGGATTAGCGGTCGCGCTCGGGATCGGGGCGGCGATCGCCAACAGCCCAGCAATCGCGAACGCGGACGACGGAAAAACGAGCGCCTCGGACGCGGGATCCTCGAACTCCGGCAGTTCGTCTTCCGCGACATCGAGTAGTGCGTCGAAGACTCATCGGGACGGTGACCGCAAGAAGTCAACGCGCAAGGCTTCCAGCGCTAGCACCGAGTCCACGTCGTCAACAAATGATGACGACCGCAAAACATCACAATCCGCGACCAAGCCCGCCGAAAAACCGGACACCACCGCCAAGAAATCGACCACCGAGACCACCATCGCGAAACGCACTGTTTCCATCAGGTCCGCGTCGAACACGCTGAACACTCCGAAACCGAAGCCGGTCGCGCCAGCGGAGTCGCTCGCTGTGGTGTCGACGCTGGGCACTGCGAGCCGCGAAGCCGAACAAGCCTCCTCGACCCAGACGGTAGCGGTCAGCCCACTCGGAACCCCCGAACAACTCGCCGCGGAGCAACGGGCCGCCGAAACCGTCAACACGCTTCCGGTCAAGTTGATGAAGCGCGTTCTCCAATTCGGCTGGCACTCAACCGCAGAAAAACAGTTCAAGCTCATCGGCGGACCCGATCAGGCGAACCTCGACGCGCTGGACGAGGCCGTCGACGAGTACGCCATGGGTGCCGCGTTCCAGCAACAACTGCTGAACCCGATGACCCCGACGGCCGTCATGCAGGTGGCTCCTCCGCACACCTGGTACGGGCAGGACGTCGCGGGATCGCGCATCCTGTACGACAATCCGGACACGATCTATCGCTTCATGGCGGTGAACAGCACCTCGTCCTACGTGATCACAGGTCGCTTCACCGGCGAAATGCCTGCCGACACCACGTTCAGCGTGCTGACCGGTCTGACGGGGACCACGGCATCGGTCGTCACCGGCGACGAACTCGAGCTCAACCCTGACGGCTCGTTCACGATCACCGTGAGCAGTTCACCAACCGGACCTGGGCCGAATCACATCCAGATCACCGACGACACCACGTTGATCGCGGTGCGAAACACCCTGTCGGACTGGAACGCCCAGGATCCGATGAGCCTGTCGATCGAGCGCGTCAGCGGACCGCCCAACAGCCTGTTCGCCCAGTTGGGCGGATTCGCGATCCCGTTCATCGGACCGACGGTGACGAAAAGCCCGTCGCTGACGACGCTGGTGTCGCTGGTTCCGCCGCTGCCAGACCTGCCGCCGGTGCTGCGCGGCACCCTCACGGCCGTGATCATGGCGATCGGCCTGCAGATGGAGTCGACGTACATCAAGGTGGCGACCATCGACCCGACCACCGGCGAGCCTCGGCAGCCCAACGTGCTGACCGACCCCACAAGCAACGCCGAGTTCCTCGCGACCCAGTTGCAGAGTGTCGGGTATTTTCAGCTCGACGATGACCAGGCTCTGGTCATCACCATCGATCCCGGCGACGCCGGCTACTTCGTGGTTCCGGTTACCAACGACTGGACGATCACCGACAACTACTGGGATCAGCAGACGAGCCTGAACAACGCGTTGACGCAAGCCAAGCCGAACCCGGACGGGACGTACACGATCGTCGTCTCGCCGCAGGATCCGGGCATCTGGAACTGGGTGTCGACGGGCGGCCTGAACCAGGGCACGATCTCGATCCGGTTCCAGGACCTCGATCCGCAGTCGTCGGACTTGCCGACCGTCAGCTCGCAGGTGGTCTCCCTGGACGAGCTGGCCGATGTGCTGCCGCCGAACACCGTCTACGCCACTCCCCAGGATCGGCTGGATCAGATCGCGTTACGAAAGGCGGGCTTCGACAAGCGGTTTGCGCCCTACCCGCAGCCGTAGCCAGTCATTCGACGGCCAATACGAGATGCTCGCGGCGGCGGACCAGAATGCTGGACAGCCACGGCCCGATATCGACGGCTTCGATTCGTGAGGTGCGGTCGAGCACCGCGCGCAGCACGATGTGAGCCTCTAGGCGTGCCAGTGCGGCGCCGACGCAGAAGTGCGCGCCCTTGCCGAAGGTGATGTGCCCCTTGCCGCTTCGCCGGTCGAGCTGGAACTCATGCGGCGTGTCGAATTGGGCCGTGTCGCGGTTCGCCGCCCCCCACAACAGCAGCAGGCGGGACCCCGCGGGCAGGTCGGTGCCACCCAGCGCGGTGTCGGCGACGACGTGACGATAGTGGCCGCGGAACGGTGGTTCGTAGCGCAACGCCTCTTCGATGAACGGCCCGAGCAGGTCGGGATTCTCGCGGAGTTGTCGTTGAAGTTCGGGCTGCGTCGCCAAGATCCCCATCGCATTGCCGAGCAGTGAGCCGGTCGATTCACCGCCCGCGCTGAAGAGAATGATCATCATCAGCTGGGCGGTCAGTTCGTCGAATTCTCCTGCACTGCAGGCGGTAGCGAGGGCGCCGAGCAAGTCGTCCCGGGGATCGGCAGCCGCACGGCCGAACTGGCGGTGGATATAGGTGCCCAGTTCCATGGCCGCGGCCCCCGACGCCGCCAGATGCTCCTCGTCGACGACACCATCGAGCAATTGGGTGCTCAGGCACGACAACCTGATCAAGTGGTCGACGTCCTCGGCGGGCACACCGATCAACCGCGCGACGACCATCATCGGCAGCCTGTTGGCAAGCGTTCCCATCCATTCGATGCGTCCGCCGCGGAGATTGTCCGTCCACAGCCGGTCGAAGGTGTCGGCGATGAAGGTCTCCATTGCGCGAATCCGCTTGGCTGCCAGTTGCGGCACCAGCATCTTTCGATGCGCCGCATGTGCGGGGTCATCCGCGGTGGCCAGAATCTGTGTGGGTCCACCGAGCGCATCCAGCTCGAACGGGACGACGGTGCCCTCGGCCGTGAACATCATCGTCGCGGTCAGGTTCGACGAGAAATCCTCGGGACGGTTGATGACCTCGGTGATGGCCTCCCAGTTGCAGACCAGGTAGAACCCGGAGTCGCCGATGCGGTGGACCGACCCCTCGGCGCGCAGGCGATCGTAGAGCGGATACGGGTCTTGCAGCGCATCGACACCGAAGAACTCAACCGGATCATGGAGAACTGGCATTTCTAGATGTTGACCAACGTGAATGCGGGCGGTCAACGGCTCACGCGAGAGTCGATAACCGTGCGGACGCGGCAACGCTCATCGCCGTCTCACGCCGCGTCGGCTACCTGCGTCGGACGTGAGAAAACTATGGGAATCTGTCTCAGTACTGAGATAAATCAGACTGCTGTTTCAAGCGCTGGAGGGTGTATGCCTCACGACTGGCTGTTCGACGGCGGTCGGCGCGCGACCGCGACAGAGCGCATCTACGCAACGGCGACCGAGCTGATCTATCGCGACGGGATGGACGCGTTCAACGTCGACGCATTGGCCGCAGCCACGCACTGTTCGAGGGCCACCATCTACCGCTACGTCGGCGGCAAGAAAGACATCCGCGAAGCGGTGCTGGCGCGCGCAGCCACCCGGATCACCGAAATCGTGCGGGCCAGCGTCGAGGGACGGACCGGTCCGGACCGGGTCCTCACCGCGATCGAAGTCGCCGTCGCGGAAATCCGCGCCGATCCCGCGGGCCAGATGTTCGTGGACTCGGCCCGCGGGGGTGGGTGGAATTGGTTGGCCGCGTCGCCGGCGGTGGCCGACTTCGCCACCGAACTCACCGGACTCGCCGACGGCGACGCGCCTGCGGCGCGATGGATCGTGCGGTTGGTGCTGTCGCTGCTGTTCTGGCCGGACACGGATCCACACGCCGAACACCAGATGCTGCAACGCTTCGTCGCACCGGCGTTCGCCGAAAGCCGATGAAACCGCTTCTCAGACGGCGAGCAGCCGGTCGAAGAACTCGCGGTAGCGCTTGAGCGCTTGACGGAGGTCTTCAGTAGAGGCGTCCTCGCCCCGGGCCCATTGCGCTTCCAGCCGCGAGCGCGCGTCAGAAAAGCCGGTGGTGAGCTGTTGAACGACGTCCGCTACGAGGGCGTCGGCCTTCTGCACGCAGTCTTTGGGGTCGTCGACGAAACCCACCTGAACGTCATCCCAACGCGAGCGCAAGCTTGAAAGGTCGTTGTCGGCGAAAAGTGATCTGTCACTCGACTTTCCGGATTCGGCGGTTGAGGATGCCGCCGTAGTTGGCTCATCCGTCGCGGTGATAGGCGCGGGTTGCGTCCTTGACAAGTCGGTGTCGGTATGGGCCGACGACGGTTGGTCAGCCGGGACTGATGACGGTTGGTCAGCTGGGACTGGCGATTGGTCAGCTGGGACTAGCGGTTGGTCAGCTCGGGCTGATGTGGTGGTGTTGATCTGCTGGTCGTGGGTTGTCATGCTTTGCCTCCTTTGGCTTTTCGTTACGACTGTCGACATTGGTGTCGAGCAGCTGTTCAAAGAGCGCGCGGTAGTGGACGAACGCCTCGCGTTGCGCCTCCACGCCGATGTTGCCCTGCTCTTGTGCGAGATGAAGCGTGTGAGCGGCCCGGTAATGCTCGACAACGTTCGGGTGGTCGACCGAGATATCGGCGACGCGCTGATCAAAGTCGTCTACCGGATATCCACGTTCGCGCATCACCGAGGTCACGAGGCGATCTGCCTCACCCACGGCCGCCGACGGATTGTCGACGAACGCAGTCTGTACCGCCCGCCAATGCTCGTCGTACTTTGCTCGTGCTTCCGGAGCCAACGCGACGATGTCGAGCTTCTGTCGCCGACGCTCGCGCGCGGCTAGCTCCTTTTCGGCGGCCCGTTGATCACCCGCCTCGCCCACGGCTCGCTCGTACTCCGGACCAAAGTGTCTCTCGAGTCGCTCTGACCTCTTGCGACGGGCCGTTGACATGGCGAGGAATGCGACGAGCGCGACGGCAATCACGACGACTGCTGCTATGACGAACCAGCTCCAAGCGGGCATCTCCAGACCTCCTGCGTCTCAAAGAGGCGGATACCCGTGCGGCGTCTGCGGAAACGTCAATTTGTGAAGAGACTTCGGATCGGTTTGCTGACGTGGGCCTTATTCGTCGGGATGGTTCGGGCACGACACGTCGACATAGACGGTCGTGAACGCACCCGGTTTCGGGTTTGAATCGTCGGGGTTGTCGACGCTCTCCACCGTGCACACCGCCAACGGGACGGTGTCGTAGCCCGTCAACCAGTTGATCACGACGTTGTAGCCCTCGGCTTTGAGGTTGTCGATCACCGATTGCGCCGATTCGCCGGTGTCCACCGGTTCGGCCGGCGCCGCCGGGGCAAACATCATGGCGCCGATGACCGCAGCCAACAGCGAACCCACGCATCGCGATGCGACCGCCATACCCACCACGGTTCTCCCAGAAGCAATGGAGCAACAACGTTTTCGCTGTGAAGACGCACGGAATCGCCCTGCGGCATCGGATCTACCCTTCGTCCTCTTCTTCGGCTATCAGGTACCTCTCGGGGTGGTGGTAGAAATCCATTCGGTGCGGCCGTCTTTGCGTTTTCGCGTGCACCACCCGGCGGATTTGACCAGGCGGTTGTGTGGTCCACACGCGAGACACTCGTCGGTGATGTTGGTTTGACCACCGTCGGCCCAGTCAAGTTCGGCATGATGGACTTGGCAACCGTAGCCCGGCACGGTGCACCCCGGAAACGTACAACCGCGGTCTTGGGCGTGGAGCACGATGCGCTGTCCCGCAGAGGCAAGCCGCTTACTTCGGGCGAGATAGAGCGGCTCGTTGGTGTGCTCGTCGAAGATCGCCAGGTAGTGATGTGAGTGCGACGCCAGTCGGATCACATCGCTCATCGGCAGCAAGGTTCCCCCACCGGTGACTGCATAGCCTTGCGCGGACTCCAGTTCCCGCAGGGTGGTGGAAACAACGATGGTGCAGGGCAGCCCGTTGTGCTTACCGAGCTCACCCGACGCTAAGACATTGCGCCCCATGGCTTTGAGTGCGTCGTGGTTTCGTTGTGCAGGCGAGCGCTGATCATTCTGGATATGCGCCTCGCTGGGTGTGCCGTCAACACAGGGAGCGTCGTCTTCGGGATTGCACATCCCAGGGCCGGCCCACTTGGCGTAGACCGCATCCAGCGTCGCGCGTGCTTCGGGATCCAGCAGACCGCGGATCTTGCTCATCCCGTCGGCTTCCTGCTTGCCGATGATCAGGTGACGGCGGCGAGCCCGATCGATGTCTGAGAATTCCCCATCGGGGTTTATCAGGGCCATGAGCCGACCGGCGGCTTTGCGAAACTGCGTGGCCCCAATCCGCTGCCGATGCGAGCCAGGTCCGCCTCGGCGAGCTCACGGGTCTGATAGTCGACGCAGTTGGGCAACTGGTCGAAGAACCGCTCGATGACGCGCAGATGTTCAGGGCCGAGGAGGCCGTCCGCTTGAGCCTCCGCGGCGTGAGGAAGCCAACGCTTCGCCGGTGATCGCGGTGCGCGGCCCCAATGACTCTGCCAGCTTGATCCGCCGTCGTGCTTCATCGCTGGAGATGCGCAACCGGGTGGCCAACACTTCGGCCAGATTCTTTCCACCGAGCTCGACCGGCGAAGCCTCTGCGGCCAGCCGTGCGATCAGCTTCTGCGCGATGGCGGGCTGCTTCCATGACACGGCTTCCAGCCGACTCTGAACCCCCAACAACTCGCGGTGGGTTTGCGTGTCGAACGACTCTTTGGCCAGTATCGAATAGCCCTCCTCGATCAACTCGAGAGCGGCGTCGACGCTTCGATCATCCGAACGCATGTGGCGAATGCTATCGCCGACCACCGACAGAAATTCGGGGAGAGTCATAGGCGAAACGCAAGTGACGCAAGTGAATTCAGCGATCGACGCTCACGCGTCGACGACCCACGACCCGTGGTGCAGTACACCCGCCACTGCGAGGTCAGCGTCCAGCACCACCAAATCGGCCGAGGCTCCGGGGACCAAGCCCGCGCACGGCAGGCCAAGCGCGCGTGCCGGGTTGATCGACGCCTGACGCACGCCGAGCATCAGCGCCTCGTCACGGGGCAGCCCGCAATGGGTCACGGCGAACCGGAACACCCGGTCCATGGTCGCCGTGCTGCCCGCAATGGTGTCCGTACCCGCCACTCGGGCCACCCCGTCGACGACGTCCACCTCCACCGGCCCGAGGTGATAAACCCCGTCGGCCATCCCGGTCGCCGCCATCGCATCGGTGATCAGCGACACCCGGTCGTCCCCCGCGCTGGACGCGACATGTCGATACAGGGCGGGATCGACGTGCACGCCGTCGGTGATCATTTCGACGGTCACCCGGGGGTCTTCGACAAGCGCGATCACCGGACCAGGCTCGCGAGTGTGGATCGGGCGCATCGCGTTGAACAGGTGGGTGCCGACCGTCGCCCCCGCCGCGATCGCCATCCGCGTCTGCGCATACGTGGCCTCGGTGTGGCCGACCGCTGCCACCACTCCCCTGTCGACGAACCGCTCGATCGCCGCCACGGCACCGTCACGCTCCGGCGCCAAGGTCACCATCCGGATCGCTCCGCCTGCCGCATCGAGCACGCGGTCGACCTCGGTTGGGTCCGGATCGCGCATCAGCGACGGCTGATGGGCGCCGCACCGCTTGGTGGACAGCCAGGGTCCTTCCAGGTGGATGCCCGCAAGCAGGCCAGCATGCACGTCGTCGGCCAATCCCGTTACCTCGCGCAACAATTCGTCTGGGCTAGCGGTGACCAGCGAGGCGACGAGTGTGGTGGTGCCGTGCCTGCGGTGCAACGCCACCGCGGTCGAGGTGTCCACGGCCGACGCGGTGGAGAAGTTCGCTCCACCCCCACCGTGTACATGCGTGTCGACGAAGCCGGGCACCACCGTCACGGCACCGAGATCACGATCAGGCGGGCGCGGCGCTGCACCCGCCCCGACCGCAGCCACCATACCGTTCGAAATCTCAATCCAGCCGGGCCGCAACAGTTCTCGGCCCGTGAGTAGGGTTTCGACGGCCAGCAGCACTCAGATGCCCTGCCAATGCGGCTTGGAGCGGTAGGTTTCGCGGTAGTAACCGGCGAGCTGAAGCCGGTGCGCCGCAGCATCATCCAACAACGCCGTCACATGCGGATGATGCTGCAGGGTGGTCGCAGGCCACATCGCGCTCACCGGCCCCTCGACCAGATGGTGCACGGCTTCGGCCTTGCGGCCACCGGTCGCCACCAGGATGACGTGCCGGGCCGCCATGATGGTCGCCAGCCCCTGGGTCAGGCAGTGCGTCGGCACAGCGTCGACGTCGCCGCCGAAGAAGCGGGCGTTGTCGAGCCGGGTCTGCCTGGTCAGCGTCTTGATGCGGGTTCGGGAGGCCAGTGAAGACCCCGGCTCGTTGAATGCGATGTGCCCGTCGGTGCCGATCCCGAGGATCTGTAGATCGACGCCGCCCGCTTCGCGGATCGCGTTCTCGTACGCCGCACAGGCGGCCGGGATGTCGGCGGCAAGGCCATCGGGGCCCTGGACCGCGCCGGGAGCGAAGTCGACCCGGGATACGAACACCTTGTCGATGACATTGCGATACCGCTCGGGGTGGTCGGCGGGCAGGCCGACGTACTCGTCGAGGGTGAATCCGCGCGCCTGCGCGAATGAGATCAGCCCGGCAGCACGGCGCGTCGCCAGCTCGTCGTAGATCACCAGCGGCGATGATCCGGTCGCAAGGCCGAGGACGGCATCCGGCTTTCGGTCGATCAAGTCACCGATCGCATCGGCGGCAATCGCGCCGATCTCCTTGGCGTCCGCCAGGATAACGACTTCCATCTACTTGTTGGCCGTGAAAAGGCTTGCACCGGTCGCAATCTCCGCACCAGCGGTCACCGCGTCGGAAGGAATGACATTGCTCTGTTCACGTTCGTCCATGACGACAACGGGGACGATGGGGTTGAGTCCCTTGGCCTCCACCGACGGGACGTCGTAGGTGATGATGACCTGGCCCGCGGTGACGTCGTCGCCCTGGCTGACGTGGGTCGTGAAGCCCTCGCCGTTCAGCTGGACGGTGTCCAGCCCGAGGTGGACCAGAATGCCCACGTTGTCCGGCGTCATCACGATGTAGGCGTGCGGCAGCAACTTCAGGATCTTGCCGCTGACCGGAGCGACGGCATCGACTACGCCGCGCGGAGGGTCGATGGCGGCACCGTAGCCCACCATGCCCTGGGAGAAGACGGGGTCGGGGACGTCCTGCAGCGGAACCGCACGCCCCCCGACCGGGGCAAGGACTGACGTCGTGGTCACGCACCAACAATACGAGCGTGTTGGCAAGACGGTCATAACTTCACACGTTCTCGTCTAGGCTTCCGCTCAGCTTCGGCGGCGGACGACATTTGCAGCAGAGGAGGGTCATAGGCTATGAGCGACGCGGCGAAACCTCAAGGGGCGGCGGCAAAGTCGGGTCGGCAGTTCCCTGGCTTCGCGCAACTGCAGCGGCTGGGCAAGAGCCTCATGCTGCCGATCGCGGTGTTGCCCGCGGCGGGCATCCTGCTGCGCCTGGGCCAGGACGATCTGCTCGGCAGAATCCATGCCCCGGTCATCGGGTCCTTCTTCAAGGCGATGACCGCCGCTGGTGACGCGCTTTTCAGCAACCTTCCCTTGCTCTTTGCCGTCGGCGTCGCGATCGGATTTGCCAGGAAGGCCGACGGTTCGACCGCGCTGGCCGCCGTCGTCGGCTACCTGGTGGTGCAGGCGGTGTTCAAGACCATGTCGCCGATCGTGCTCGCAGGCCAGGTCGACAAGGCCGGCGACCAGGCCCAGATCAACTACAGCGTGTTCGCGGGCATCGTGGTCGGTCTGGTCACCGCGTGGCTGTTCGACCGCTACCACACCATCCAGTTACCTACCTACATCGGATTCTTCGGCGGCCGACGCTTCGTCCCGATCGTGGTGTCGCTGGCCTGCCTGTTCATCGCGTTCGCGATGAGCTACTTCTACCCGGTCTTCGATGCCGGGCTGACCGGCCTCGGCAGGTTCATCGGCGGAAGCGGAGCGTTCGGCGCATTTGTTTATGGGTTCGCCAACCGGATGCTGATTCCGGTCGGCCTGCACCACATCCCGAACTCATATATCTGGTTCCTCTACGGCGACTATCAGGCGCCGGACGGCAAAGTTGTCACCGGTGAGTTGACCCGGTTCGCTGCGGGCGATCCCACGGCAGGCCACCTCACGTCGGGCTTCTACCCGATCCTGATGTTCGGGCTGCCCGCCGCCGCCCTCGCCATGATCCACGTGGCGAACAAGAAGCAGCGGAAGGTCGCGGTCGGCATTCTCGCGGCGGCGGCGCTGACCGCGTTCCTGACCGGAGTCACGGAACCCCTCGAGTTCGCGTTCATGTTCGTGGCGTTCCCGCTGTACCTCATCCACGCGGTGCTGACGGGACTGTCCCTGGCGATCGCGTACCTGCTCGACATACACCTGGGCTTCTCGTTCTCCGCCGGCCTCATCGACCTGCTCCTCTACGGCACGGCTCCCGCTGCGAAGAACATCCCGCTGCTGATCGTGATGGGCGTCGTGTTCTTCGCCGTGTACTACCTGCTGTTCCGGTTCGCGATCACGCGATGGAACCTGAGAACGCCTGGACGCGAACCCGAGGACGAATTCGAGGCCGAGGAAGCGGCCAACCTCGGCGAGGGTGCTGGGTCCGCGACCGCCATGACGGTCGGCGGGTCGGGTACCGCGACGGTGACGGCGCCCGTCGCAGTCGACAGCAAGGCCGAGCAGGTGATCGCCGCGTTCGGCGGCCGGGAGAACCTGGTGAACGTCGATGCCTGTATCACGCGCTTACGCATGGAGGTCGCCGACAGGAGCAAGGTCGATCAGGCTCGCCTGAAGAGTCTCGGGGCGGCAGGCGTCGTCGAGGTCGGAAACAGCGTGCAGGCGGTCTTCGGCACAGAAGCCGAGGCACTGAAGAACGACATCAAGGACATCCTCTAATCGCGCTAGTCGGCGGGCAGGAACACCGCTGCCGCGGCCGCCGCGATGACGGCGAGCACCATGATCGTCACCGCCACGGCGACCCAGCCATACCCGTCGAAGGCCAGCCCGCCGAACCACCCGATGACACTCGAACCGCCGTAGTAGAACAGGTTGTAGAGCGAAGACGCCTGCGCCTTGCCCACTGGCGCCGACCGACCCGTCCATCCTGCGGCAATCGAGTGTGCGCCGAAGAACCCTGCCGTGGCGATCACCAGACCGACCAGGACCGCGATGACGTTGTCGCTCAACGTAATAGCGACGCCGGCGATCATCACTGCAACCGACATCAGCAATACCGGCTTGCGCCCGAACCGCGACGCCTCCGCACCGGCGCGAGACGACGCCCACGTCCCGGCGAGATAAGCCAGGAACACGAGGCTGACGGCGAAGGGCGGTAGGTAGAAAGGCGCTCCGGACAACCGGAATCCCAGGTAGTTGTAGAGCGCCACGAACCCGCCCATCAACAGGAACGCCTGGGCGAACAAGGTGAGCTGGCGACGCGAGCCCAGGTTGGCGAGCAACCGGTGGGCGAGGCTGCCTTCGGGATTGGCGCCAGACCGGTTCGACGGGATGAAGCCTCGAGGCTGCGGGGCGAGCTTGACGAAGCCCAGTGAGGCGATGCCGCAGAGCACCGCCACGGTGAAGACACCGATACGCCAGCCGGCGATCTCCGCGACGGGACTGGACACCAACCGCCCCGCCAGCCCGCCGATCGTTGTTCCGGCGACGAAGGTGCCCGCCGCCCTTGCGGCGTGTGCCGGATCGATCTCCTCGGTGAGGTATGCGACCGCGATGGCGGGGACGCCTCCGAGGATCAGCCCTTCGAGGAAGCGGCCGGCCAGCAGTAGTTGGAAGGTGGGCGCGAACGGAACCAGAAGACCGACGGTGGTCGCCCCGGTGACCGAAATAGCGATCGCTTTGACACGGCCGATGCGGTCGGCCAGCGTCGACCACGGGATCACCCCGATCGCCAGGCCGACGGTCGACGCCGAGATCATCAATGACGCGCCGGCCGCCCCGATACCCAGGTCGGCGGAGATCAGCGGGAGAACTGCCTGGGGCGAGTACAGCTGAGCGAACGTCGCCACTCCGGCGCAGAACAGCGCGGCGAGCAGCCGGCCGTAAGCAACCGAACCACGTGCGTGGCCGGACCACACCGGAGGAGCGAACTGTTCTGTGGACACCATCGGCACATTAGGCACGGTGCAGTGATGTGTCCAATGCATCGTTTTTCATCGCTTCATGTGAATTACGCATCATGCAAGCGCAACGCCGAAATCAGGCCGGCGTGGCCTTGAGAAACGTCACAAAGCGTTCCCCCGGAGGCGACAGCGCCCGGTCCCGGTCCCATACCAGTCCGACCTCGCGCTTGGCGCCGAGGTTGGTGAGCGGGACGTGAATGACTTTCGAGTCGTCGCGATGGCGAGGCACCGGGACGATCGCGACCCCGAATCCCGCGGCGACGAGGCCTTCCATCGTGGGAATCTCAGTCGCCTCGAAGACGATGTCGGGGTCGATGTTGTCCTCAGCCCACAGTTCATCGGTGAGCTGCCGCAAACCGGCCTGGCCCCCGAGCGCGATGAACGGCTCTGCCGCGGCGGCGGACAGCCGCACGCGGGCCCGCGCCGCCAGCCGGTGTCCGCGCGGAACAGCCAGGCACAGCCGCTCCTCGTACAGCCGGTGCCAGGCGAGGCCCGGCGCCTTGGGCCGCGGCGACGTGATGGCAATATCGGCTTGACCGTTGAGAACGCGTTGCGTGATCTCGTGGGCGGGCCCCTGGTACAAGTCGAACGCAATATTCCGTGCCGACTCGCGGAACCGGCGAAGTTGTTCCGGCACATACCAACTCGCCAGCGAGTGCAGAAATGCCACTCGCACCCGTCCGGTGTCGGGATCTCGCAGCGCGTCGATCCGTTCGACGGCGGATTGCATCTCGGCGATGCTGCGTCGGGCGTGCTCGAGCATGATGCGCCCGTACGGGTTCAGGCGCAACCGCCGGTTGACGCGGTCGAACAACGGCGTGCCTACCTGCGCTTCGAATCGCCCCAAGGCGCGCGACAACGTCGGCTGGCTGACGCCCAACTCCGCGGCGGCCTCGGTGACGTGCTCGATCTCAGCGAGTGCGACGAACCACTCCAGTTCCTCGAGGTGCACACGTTGACGATAACGAAACTGCATGAAGTCGACCGCGGCCTTGTCTCAGACGCATCACGCATACTGGCTGGCAGTCGAAAGGAATCATCTGACATGTCCACCTGGCTCATCACCGGCTGCTCGACCGGACTCGGCCGCTCTCTCGCCGATGCCGTGATCGGCGCCGGCCACAACGCCGTCGTCACCGCGCGCGACGTCACAAGGGTGGCCGACCTGGCCGACGCCGCACCCGATCGGGTTCTCGCGGCCGCGCTCGACGTCACCAAACCCGAGCAGGTCGCGTCCGCCGTGCAACAAGCCCAAGAGCGGTTCGGCGGTGTCGACGTGCTGGTCAACAACGCCGGCTATGGCTACCGCGCAGCAGTCGAAGAGGGCGACGACGTCGACGTCCGGACGCTGTTCGAGACGCATTTCTTCGGCACTGTCGCGATGATCAAGGCTGTGCTGCCGGGCATGCGGGCGCGTCGCTCGGGCGCGATCGTGAACATCTCGTCGATCGGCGCCCAGCTGACACCTGTGGGATCGGGCTACTACGCCGCTGCGAAGGCCGCGATCGAAGGGCTCAGCGGAGCGCTTCGCGGCGAGCTTGCGCCCCTTGGCATCTCGGTCACCATCGTCGAGCCGGGCGCATTCCGCACCGATTTCGCGGGACGCTCGCTCACCCAGTCGGCGACTGTCATCGACGACTACGCGGCGACCGCCGGGCAACGCCGCAAGGAGAACGACACCATGGACGGCAACCAGGCAGGCGACCCCGCTAAGGCCGGTGCCGCGATCATCGCCGCCGTTGAATCAAACGAGCCGCCTGCGTTCCTGCTCCTCGGACCTGACGCGCTCGCCGCCTACCGCTACATCGCGGAGGGGCGTGCGAACGAGATCGCGAAGTGGGAACAGGTTACCGCGGGCACCAACTTCGACTCGTAGAGGCGCATCGTCAGCGAATACGTCAACAATTGATGACGCTTTATAAACGACTGTCCGCCTTGACAGATCGACGAAGATCGTCCGGGAGGATGTCATCCAGAATGACCGACAGCGGCAGCTCCCCCGAGGGCACCCGGCGGAGCCACATCGTGCGACTCGCCCTGTTCGCAGCATTTCTGCTCGGGTTGTTCTATCTGGTCGCCGTCACACGCGTCGTCGACGTCGAGGATGTTCGCAGCACGGTGGCAGCCACGGGTCCCGCCGCACCATTGACCTACATCGTGGTCGCCGCCGTCCTTGCCGCGGTGTTCGTGCCGGGTCCGATACTGGCGGCAGGCAGCGGTGTGCTGTTCGGCCCCGTGCTGGGGGTGTTCGTCACGCTCGGCGCGACGGTGGGAACCGCGATCATCACCAGCCTCATCGGCAGACGCGCCGGCAGGGACAGCGCGCGAGCGCTGCTCGGAACGGACCGTGCCGACCGGCTCGACCAACTGATCGAACGGCGGGGACTGTGGGCGGTTGTCGGTCAACGGTTCATCCCCGGCATCTCGGATGCGCTCGCCTGCTACGCATTCGGCGCTTTGGGCGTTCCGTTGTGGCAGATGGCCGTCGGCGCGTTCATCGGTTCAGCTCCTCGGGCCTTCGTCTATACCGCGTTGGGCGCGTCGATCGGAGACCTGTCGTCGCCGTTGGCGTACGCCGCGGTTGCGATCTGGTGCGTCACCGCCGTCATCGGGGCCTTCGTCACCCACCGCGGCTACCGGAAGTGGCGCGAACACGCGCGCCGGGAACCGGACCCGACGCAATAGTCGCCTCCGTTAGCCCGTCTATGTGGCAAATCCCTGCCCCGGCGGCCTTAACGGCGTTAATGTCGTGTCGCGCGACCGACCGCAAGGAGGCGACCATGAGTGGCTATCGCACGGTGATTGTCGGAACCGACGGCTCGGACTCGTCGATGCGTGCGGTCGAGCGGGCAGGCGCATTCGCAGCGCAGGAAAACGCCAAGCTGATCGTGGCAACCGCCCATTTTCACCACGCTGAAAAGGGAGGCTGGTCGAGACCGCCTTCGCCCGATCAGGTGAGTGATCGGCGCGCCGAGGACGCCCTCGGACGCGAGGGCTACCGGATGCACGGGGACGCGGCCGTCTATGAAGTTCTTCACGAGGCGCGCGACCGGGCCAGGGCCGCAGGCGCACAGGATGTCGAAGAGCGGGATGTCATCGGCGCCCCCGTCGACGCGCTGATCAAGCTGGCCAAGGAGGTCAAAGCAGATCTCCTCGTCGTCGGTGACGTGGGGCTGGACTCGGTGGCCGGGCGGCTTCTTGGCTCGGTGCCCGCCGACGTCGCCCGCAAAGCCAAGATCGACATCCTGATCGTTCACACCGCCAGCTAGCAGAGTCGACGCCTCCTCTCGGACGAGACCCTTCGGGGCTTGACCGTGACGCGGCTCACAGTAGTATGACCAGTGGTCATATTGGCGCGAGGAGGTGCCGATGCCGACGGTGACCTGGGCTCGACTGGACCCGACGCGTCGCGCGGCGGTGATCGAAGCGGCCGAGGCCGAGTTCGGGGCGCACGGGTTTTCACGCGGCAGCCTGAACGTCATCGCCCGGCGGGCCGGAGTCGCCAAAGGCAGCCTTTTCCAGTACTTCGCGGACAAACGTGACCTCTACGCGTTCATCGCCGACGTCGGCAGCCAGCGGGTGCGTGCCTACATGGAGGCCCGCATCCGCGAGCTCGACCCCGGCAGGCCATTCTTCGAGTTCCTTACCGACCTGCTCGACTCGTGGGTCGCCTACTTCGCCGACCATCCGCGGGAACGCTCGCTTCATGCCGCGGCAAGTCTGGAGGTCGACACCGATGCGCGCATCAGCGTGCGGACGGTGATTCACCGCCATTACCTGGAAGTCCTACGGCCGCTCGTTCGCGACGCACACGCCCGCGGCGACTTGCGCGCCGACGCCGACACCGACGCATTGTTGTCGCTGCTGCTGCTGATCTTCCCCCACCTGGCGCTCGCGCCGTACGTGCGCGGAATGGACCCCGTCCTCGGCCTCGACGAGCCCACCCCCGAACAGCCGGCATTGGCCGTGCGCAGGCTCGTCGCAGTACTGGCGGCCGCCTTCGCCAAGTCGCCGCAGATGACATCAACCACCGCATGATCGACAGGAGGTCATTGGGATGATAAGGACACGCTCACACTCACTCGACGCGGGCGGTCTCAACTGGGACAGCTTGCCCTTGAAGCTGTTCGCCGGCGGCAACGCCAAGTTCTGGAATCCTGCCGACATCGACTTCTCGCGCGACCGGGCCGACTGGGAGGCGCTGACCGACCTCGAACGCGACTGGGCCGCACGACTGTGCGCCGAATTCATCGCAGGCGAGGAAGCAGTCACCCAGGACATTCAGCCGTTCATGGCTGCGATGCGGGCCGAGGGCCGCCTTGGCGACGAAATGTTCCTGACGCAGTTCGCGTTCGAGGAAGCCAAACACACTCAGGTTTTCCGCATGTGGCTCGACGCGGTCGGGTTGACCGGCGACCTACAGCACTACCTCGACGACCTTCCCAACTACCGGAAGATCTTCTACGAGGAACTTCCGGAATCGCTCGACGCCCTGTCGACCGATCCCTCACCCACCGCGCAGATCCGGGCGTCGGCGACCTATAACCACGTCATCGAGGGCATGATGGCGCTGACGGGATACTATGCGTGGCACCGGATTTGCGTGGATCGCGGGATTCTCCCCGGCATGCAGGAACTGGTGAAGCGCATCGGTGACGACGAGAGACGTCACATGGCATGGGGCACGTTCACCTGTCGGCGCCACGTCGCCGCAGACGATCGCAACTGGGGCGTCTTCGAAACGCGCATGAACGAGCTGATTCCGCTGGCGTTGCAGAACACCGCCGACGCCTATGCGCTCTACGACGAGGTCCCCTTCGACCTTGCCGAGGACGAGATTCAGCAGTACGCCACCGACAAGGGGATGCGACGGTTCGGAACCATCAGCAGCGCGCGTGGCCGTCCGGTCGAAGAGATCGATCTCGACTACTCGCCGCTAGCGCTCGAGGACTCGTTCGCCAGCGAGGACCAGAAAGCCTTGGCGGCCTTGGCATAACGGCAACGTCAGAACGGCACGCCCACGGGTTTACTGACCCGGAATACTTCGGTGTCTTCGGCCAGCCCCTTGAGGTGTTGAGCGCCCAGGCTTTCGAAACGCAGTCCGGAGCCCGCTGACAGGTCGCGCACTGTGCGACTGGCGAGGACCTCGTCGGCCCCTGCCATTCCACCGATGCGGGCCCCCACATGGACCGCCATCCCGCTCCATTCGTCTCCGCGCCGCTCACATTCGCCGATGTGCACGCCGACCCGGACGTGGATGCCGAGTCCGGCGAGGGTCGGCACAATTTCGAGGCCGCAACGCGCTGCCTTGGTCGGCCCGTCGAACAGCGCGAAGACGCCGTCTCCGGTGTGCTTGGCGCGCTGCCCGCCGTACTTCGACAGCAATCTGTCAACGAGACGGTCATGGGCATCAAGCTCGTGGCGCCAGTGCGCGTCACCCTGAGCGCTGAGCAGTTCGGTCGAGCTGACGATGTCGGTGAACATCACCGTGGAGAGGACTCGCTCGCCCGTCTCCTCAGGCGCTGCGCCGCAGACGAAGTCGAGGATGGCAGATGCCATCGCATCGTCGAAGAGGCCGTGCGGTCCCTGCGGCAGTTCCCGGAATTCCGCGTCAGGGATCGCCGCGGCCATGGCGGCAGCGGCCTCGACAGGAGCGACTTCGTCGCCGCGTCGGCCGAGGACGAGCGTCGGTGTACGGACGGTTTGCAGCAGTGGACGCACGTCGATCTTGGCGACGGCCTTCCATAGCATTAGCGCCATCATCGGGCTCGCCGAGGCGCGCTGCATTCGGCCGTACATCTCGTTGAAACCAGGCACGTCGGCAATCGGACCGAAGAAGGTGTGGGCCAATGCGCCTTCACCCCACTGATTTTCGATCTCCTCCTGGTATGCGGCCGCCTGGTCGGGCGGGATACCCCAGGGATAGTCGGGCGGCTCGGGCGTGAAGCGAGGCATCGTTCCGTACAGAACAAGCGACCGGACCCGTTCCGGATAGGTCGCCGCGAAGAGAATGCTCATCGGACCACCCTCGGACACGCCGAATAGCGCCGGGCACTCCGCCCCGGCCGCGTCCATCACCGCGTGCAGGTCGTCCATGCGCTCATCGAGCGGCGGAACACGGGTGACCGGATCCGACTGGCCGGTACCGCGCTTATCCCAGGCAACAAACCGCGCCCGGTGCGCAAGCTGCTCGAAGAAGGGGGTAAACGGCAGATCTGGGTCGACCAGCCATTCGACATTGCTGACCCAGCCCGGAACCCAGACCAGGGTGGTGTCGCCATCGCCCAATACGCGGTACGCGAGGCGGACGTCCCCGTTGCGCGCGTAGTGCACTCCCCCGTCGATCACATGAATATCGTGCACCCGCCGGTTGGCCCGACATGTCTGTTTCGCCAGGCTGACTTATCGCATCGATTGCAATCGCAACAGATTCGCACTCTTGTCCACCGATCGGGGGACGCTGGAATCCCCCGGTGAACAGGCGGATCGCCCGAATCACAATGCGTTGCGGCGGCGAAATACTCGTCCCATGTCACCAACACTGACCGCAGACGCCACCGTCGCCGCTTTCGACATCGCGTACCCGTCGATCTTCGCGCGTATCGCCGCTCGGGTGTGTGCACGCCACCTGGACCGGCTCGTCGAGGCCGGCGCCAGCCCCGAGCCCGGCAGCACGCTCGAGGCGCACATGGTGCGATTGAGCTCCATCGGGCACCGCGAACACCTCGCCGCCGAGTTGCGTCGCCGCGGCACCGTCGTGCTGTGCGACCGGGTCGTGTCGCTATCGCCGTCCCGGCTGAATGTGCCCACAGTGTGGGACGCGGCGGACCTCATCGAGCGGGTGGAAAAACGTCTGCTGGCCCATCGCGCCGTCAGCCCACGCGGCACCGCACGGCTTCGTCGTTTGCTCGCCGACTGGAACGGTCCGCTGCGCCGCCGTGGCAGCGGCGATCTGTGCAGCGAACTGCGTGCGGTGCTGGCCGCGCTATGAGTCGGTCGCGTCTGCTCGCGGCCTTCGCCGCGTCGCACCCCAGAGCCCGATGCCAATACCGACGACCGCGCCACCGAGCCCGATGAGCCGTTGCGAGAGCTTCATCTCGTGGTGGACGCTCAACCCGCCGAGCAAGTCGGCCGCGTCCGCGCCGCCGGATGCAAGGAACCAGCCGCGGGTGTTCCGGCCTCGCAGCGCCGCGGTCGCGAGCAGGCCGCCGATCAGAGCGTCGCGATAACCCATCGACCGCAACAGCAGTCGCGCCGTCGGCGCCGGCTCATCGGGGTCGCCCCAGAGCCGGTTGGCGCGAACGGGATCGACGAGAAAAGAAATACCCGACGCAAGTCTGATGCTGCCCGCTGCGAGCGCGGCACGGTCGATCGGCATAGCCTGCAGCCTAAGACGCGGCGTCAGCAGACGGTGAAGAGTTCGAGCTGAATGTTGTCAGGGTCGCGAAACACCAATGTGGCGAATGGGAACGGTTGGTCTCCGGTTCTGATGCCGGAGTGCTCGACACCGAGTTCGTCGAGCCAGGCTGTCCAGGCCTCCAGCTCCTCACGCGAGGCGACGTTGAAACCCACGTGGTCCAATCCCGTACGGGCCTCGTCGAATTGCTCGCCGCCGTTGCCGGTGTTGGTGTGCAGCCCAATCAGCAGACCCGAACGCGTGTCGACGAGCAACACGCCGTAGCCGGTGTGCTCCCTTTCGTAGTGCGGAAACTCCATCGGCACACGGTCCGCGCGGAACACCCGCTGATACCAGGCCACGCTGGCCTCGATGTCGCACACAGTCACGGAAAAGTGGTGGACTCCCGTGATGCAGGGGGCGTAATCGTCACTCATGCCTGGTCCTTTCGCGGCGCGAACACGGGAACGTACACCCTGTCGCCGTCGATGTCGTGGCGTTCAAAGCGGACCTCGACAGGTAGGCCTATGACGACCGAGTCGGGTTCGCAGTCAACGATGTTCGTTGCTATCCGCAGATCAGCCTGCTCCTCGAGCTGGACGATCGCGATCGCGTAAGGAACCGGCACCGCGGGATTGAACGGTTGGTAATTGACGGTGTAGGTGAACACGGTGCCACGGCCGGACACAGGTCGTGCCGCGAGGGCTCCGCCACAGACAGGGCAGTCAGCGGCGGGTGGGCTGACCCACAACTCACACTGCGTGCACCGGGCGATCATCAGTCGTCCGTCGGCGCCCCCGGTCCAAAACGCCCGATTGTGGTCGTGGAGTTTTGGCAGCATCCTCGCCGGGATGGCGGGTGGGGCCTCGTCTGGCATGAGAAGCAAAGTACATTCCATTCTGCTGTCATTACAAAAATAGATTTCTGCGGGCGCGAGGAGCAGAAAGGGCTGGCGAAATGGGTGTCCGATGAGCCACTTCGAGAAGAACGCGATCATCAGCGGCCTCGGCATCTCGCGTATCGGGCGCCGCACGGGCATCCCGGGAGCGGAGCTGACGCTGGAGGCTGCACGCGCTGCCATCGAGGACGCCGGCCTGACCGCGAACGATATCGACGGAATCGGCACATTGGGCGACACCCCTCCGGCCGAAGTAGTTGACGCCTTGGGTCTACAGGCGACGGACCAGACCCTCGGCTTCGACACCGGCGGAGTGCTCATTCCCGTCATGTCGGCCTGTCGCGCCGTTGCCGAGGGACGGGCGCGACATGTGCTGGTCTATCGGACTGTCGCGATGCTGGGCGGGGCAATGACGAATCAACCGGCGTCACCGATGCTCAACCCGCTGGCCTCACCACCGATCGAACCGCGCATGCCGGGAGAGCGGCGCAAGCTCAAGCCGTTCGAGGACATCGACGAGTTGGTGGCTGCGCACTCCTACTCGGCCGCGAACTGGCTGGCGATGCACTGCAGGCGTCACATGGAACTCTATGGAACGACCAAAGAACAGCTGGGCTGGCTGGCGATCAACAGCAGGCGCAACGCCGGGCTCAATCCGCGTGCCGCGTTCAGAGATCCGATGACGATGGCCGACTACCTCGCCGCGCGCCCGGTGTCGACACCGTTCGGGTTATTCGACTGCGACGTGCCGATCGACGGATCGATCGCACTTGTCGTCTCGCATGCGGATTACGCGACGGACTGCCCGAACCGCCCGGTGGCGGTGGAGGCGATCGGCGGCGCGTACGGCTCGGGAGGGTGGTTCCACCGCGACGACTTCCCGAAGATGGCGTCGTGCGAAGCGGCGGCCGAGATGTGGTCCCGCACCGATCTGCGGCCGGCGGACGTGGACGTCGCCGAACTCTACGACGGCTTCACGTTTCTGACTTTCGCGTGGCTCGAGGCGCTGGGATTCTGCGCGGATGGTGAGGCCGGCCCGTTCGTGGAGGGAGCGGCACGGATCGCGCTCGACGGCGAACTGCCACTCAACACGTATGGGGGCCAGCTGTCGGCGGGCCGCATGCACGGCTACTGGCTGCTGCACGAGGCATGCCTGCAATTGCGCGGACAGGCAGGCGACCGCCAGGTGGCTCGTCGGCCCGAGATCGCCGTCGCCGCCGCCGGAGGAGGACCGATCGCGGGATGTCTGCTACTGACCTGCTGAGCGTGGATTTTGTTACCATTCGCGCCGTGCAAGACTCGCCGGAGCCTGGTGGACGCGGCGAACTCCTGTCTGTTTCAAGACGCGACGCGCTCAAATACGCTCTCGCCGCACCGGTTCTCCTGAGCCTTCCGGCGGTGGCTGCGACACTCGGCACACCGAGGGCATCAGCCGCCAACCTCAGACTGATCGACTTCACGGAGCGGTTGGTCCCGCCTGATCAGATCAAATCGGCGGGATTCGACGGAGCCCTGGTCTATGTGTCCGAGTTGCGGCCGGGCGCGGACTTCGATTTCAAGCCGGTCACCCGCGAGTATGCGGATGCGCTACGCGCGGCTGGTCTTCAGGTCGTCAGCTGCTATCAGTACGGCAAGCCCGGTTGGCCGACCCCGTCAGACTTCACCCGCGGGTACGACGGCGGCGTCGCAGACGCTCAGACGGGCCTGCAGCTGCACGGTGCGGCCGGGGGGCCGAACTCGGCGCCGATCTTCTTCAGCGTCGACGAGGATATCGACCTGGATACTTGGAAAAGCCTTGCGGCCCAGTGGTTTCGCGGAATCAATTCGGTGCTGGGAGTGGACCGCACCGGCATCTACGGCCACGCGCAGGCGTGTGGGTGGGCAATCGGCGACGGTGTAGTCGGGCGCTCGACCACTCCAGGACACTCGTGGGCTTGGCAGACGAAGGCGTGGTCTCACGGTGAGCGCGAGCCCGCGGCCGTGCTTTACCAGTCTGTGGTCGTTACCCCGTCCGACCCGGGCGTCGTGATCGGCGGCATCAAAGTGGATGTCGACGAGGTGCTAGCGACCGATTTCGGGCAGTGGGATCTCGCTCGATGACCGATCTCCTCGAGGTCACATGGTCCGGCTGATCTGACCGGAACTTGTCGAATGCGCAGATCGATACCGCAGCGTCTTCTAGCCTGACTGGGTGACGAGCGATACAGCGTTTCGTCTTGCGCGCGTGTCTGGTTCGGCATGAACCCTCGACGTACAGCGCGTGCATTCGCTCCCGCGCATCCCGACCTCGCCAACGCGGCAGGCGTGCCTGCGCAAATAGCCAACGAGAAGTACGTCGAGTCACTCGCACGGATTGTCTACTACTGGGGCTACCCCGCCGTCGACACCTTCGGGCGTACCAGCATGTGGCAGGCGATGACGGAGCCGGGCGCGATGCTGGGGAATTTCCCTGGTGCACCGAAGAGCCGCATGGGTTACCTGGACGACTACATGCCGGCGACACAGCGCAAGGTGGTCACTCCGAACAACGACACGATCTACGGCGCAGGGTTCGCCGACCTCACCGACGAGGCTGTGGTGATCCAGACTCCGACCGAGGTACCCGATGGGCACTACTGGACGATCCAGATCGTCGATCTCTTCACGAACGTGACGCATCAGCTCGGCTCGGCCTCGGGCACACCAGGAGGCAAGCTGCTGCTGGTAGGGCCGAGTTGGAAAGGCGAGAAGCCCGAAGGCTTCACCGACGTGCTGCACTCGCCCACCAACGTGGCCGGTGTGTTCGGGCGCAGCTTCGCCGCGCGTACGCCCGAAGCCAAGGCACGCGCGCGCGACGTGCTCAACCAGATCGGCATGGTGCCGCTCAGCGAGGACAAGCCGGGTCGCCTGGCGTTCGACTGCGAGGCGAGCGCGCGAAACAAGGTGTTCCCGCCGGGACTCACAGAGCAGATGGTGACCGCGGACCCCGACCTACTTCGTGTGCGGCCAGTGGATGTCACCACCTTCTGGGACGACCTCGAGAAGGCACTCGACTTCAATCGGGCCGTCGGCGCTGACGACGCGCCGATGGCCGATCAGGCACGCACGCTGTTCGCGCTGCGTGAGGCAGACCCGGCTTGGCGGGCGCTGCTGGATCGCGTCGCCCTGGAAGCCGACGCCGAGTTGCACGACAGCGCCAAGTACCACCAGGTGGGCATCGACACGGGCAATGGCTGGCAGCGTCAGGAAAACGGCGGGTTGTGGGGCACCGACTGGTTCGGCCGCGCGCAGGCGGCAGTGGTCTACATCTACGTCAACGACTACCACGAAGCGATGTACTTCATCCGCGGCACCGATGCCAAGAACGCGTTCTTACACGGCCGCTACGACTACACGATGACCTTCCCGCAGGGTGCGCTGCCACCGGTGGACAGGGACAGGGGTGGCTTCTGGTCGCTGACGATGTACGACCAGGACTACTTCATGCCCGCCACCAGCCCTAACGGCCGACACAACATCGGCACCGTCAACCTCGACGCGAACGAACTGGCGTTCGCGCCGGATGGATCCCTGACGCTGCACTTGTCGCACAAACCGCCCACGGGCCAAGTGGCGCAGGCCAATTGGCTTCCGGCGCCGGAAGGTCAGTTCGCGTTGATCGTGCGGGCGTACGTCCCGACCCAGCCGCTGCTCGACGGCACGTACACGTTGCCGAACGTGCAGCGGGCATAGCCGACCTAGAGAGGAGCGGTCATGGCAGCGCAGTTCGACGGCAAGATCGCACTGGATATCCGTGACTCGGTACCGGATTGGAGTGCCTTCCTCGATCAGCAGGCGCCGAAGGACGCGCCGAATGTGCTCGTCATCCTTTACGACGACACCGGGTGCGCGGCGTGGTCCACGTACGGCGGACGAATCAATATGCCGACGCTGGACCGGCTGGCAAGCGGCGGGCTCACCTACTCGCAATGGCACACGACCTCGGTCTGCTCGCCGACCCGCTCCACGATGCTGACGGGCCGCAATCACCACCAGAACGGATTCGGAACCATCGCCGAATCCGCTGCCGGATTTCCCGGCTACGCCGGTCATATCCCGCCCGAGAACGCGACGATCGCGACGGTGCTCCGTGACGCCGGTTGGAGCACGTTCTGGGTGGGCAAGAACCACAACGTGCCCGTCGATGCGTTCGACATCGGCGCCAACCGCAAGCACTGGCCGCTGGGCCTCGGCTATGACCGGTTTTACGGCTTCATCGGCGGCGAGACCAACCAGTGGTATCCGACGTTGATCGAGGACAACCACTTCGTCGAGCAGCCATACGCGCCCGAGGACGGCTACCACCTCTCAAAGGACATCTCCGACAAGGCCATTAGCTTCATTCGTGATACCAAGCAGTCGCGACCCGACAAGCCCTGGTACATGTGGTACTGCCCCGGCGCCAACCATGCCCCGCATCACGCTCCGAAGGAGTACATCGACAAGTACAAGGGCCAGTTCGACGACGGCTACGAGGCCTATCGGGAATGGGTGCTCGCGCGCATGATCGAGAAGCGCGTGCTGCCGCCGAACACCGAACTGACAAAGCTCAACCCGATGACGCCCGGAACCTTTGTCGACGGCGACAGCGTCCGCCCTTGGGGCTCGCTGTCCGAAGAGGAGAAAACGTTGTTCAGCCGAATGGCGGAGGTGTACGCAGCGTATTCGGAGTACACCGACGTCCAGATCGGGCTGTTGATCGACTACCTCGAGGATTCC
Source organism: uncultured Actinomycetota bacterium (assembly GCA_963698965.1). Classification (GTDB taxonomy): domain Bacteria; phylum Actinomycetota; class Actinomycetes; order Mycobacteriales; family Mycobacteriaceae; genus Mycobacterium. Next base: position 118,812 of record CAVOSY010000028.1, on the reverse strand, counting down.
GGTCAGCTGGAGAACACCCTCATCTTCTACTGCGCCGACAACGGGGCGTCAGGCGAGGGCAGCCCGAACGGTTCGGTGAACGAAAACCGATTCTTCAACGGCTATCCCGACAGCATCGAAGACAACCTGGCCATGATCGACAAGCTCGGCTCGCCCGAGACCTACAACCATTACCCGACCGGCTGGGCCGTCGCATTCAGCACCCCGTACCGCATGTTCAAGCGCTATTCCCAGTACGCGGGCGGCACCGCTGACCCGATGATCATCCACTGGCCCAAGGGGTTCAAGGCCCGCGGCGAGGTGCGAGACCAGTACCACCACTGCACGGACGTCGTGCCGACGATCCTCGAATGCTGCGGGCTCACGATGCCGGAGGTCGTCGATGGTGTTCGGCAGACGCCGCTGGCCGGTGTGTCGATGCGTTACAGCTTCGACGACGCCGCTGCGCCTACCCGCAAGGAAACGCAGTACTACGAGATGCTCAGCACCCGCGGCCTGTGGCACAACGGGTGGAAGGTGTCGACCGAACACGGCCCCATGATCAACAAGGGCGGATTCGACGATGACCGCTGGCAGCTTTTCCACACCGATGTGGACCGTTCCGAGGCGCACGACGTGGCCGCCGACCATCCCGAGAAGGTGACGGAGCTTTCCCAGTTGTGGCTGGCGGAAGCGAAGAAGAACAACGTCCTGCCGCTCAACGACTATGGCGTGGAAGGCATTCACTCGCTGGAATACAAGGTGACGCCACCGGAGGATCGGCGCTACACCTACTACCCCGGTACGAGCGAGGTTCCGGAGGCTTCAGCCGCCAGAACACTCGGGTCGTCATTCAAGATCCTCGCCGAGGTCGAGTTCACGAAATCCAGTGCGGGCGTGGTCGTCTCGCAAGGTTCACGTTTCGGCGGCTACACGATGTTCGTGAAGGACGGTCAGCTGCACTTCGTCTACAACTTCATCGGGATCCCGCCGGAGCAGAAACTCAGTTGCCCTGCCCCCACATCGGGAAAGCATGTGGTCGGAGTCGATTTCGCCAAGAGTTCCGTCAGCGAGAAGCTCGAGGTTCTCGGCACGATGACCCTGTATGTCGATGACGACACTGTCGCCACCGGTGATTTCCGGACACAGAGTGGCCACTATTCTCTGTGCGGCGAGGGCGTGGCCGTCGGACGTGACAGCGCCGACCCCGTATCGACCGAATACTCCCCGGGATTCGACTTCACCGGCGGTCAGATCTTCTCGGTGACCTACGACGTCGGCGACGACGCGTACATCGACCTGGAACGGCGACTCGGGGCGATACTCGCACGCGACTAAATCGGCCTATTCGACCGCGTCGTACAGCTTCCGCACGCCGAGTGTGGACTTGTGTCACGGTTTCGGTCGGGAGGCGTGACGGTAACCCACGTTCGGCGAAAATCTGGCGCGCGACTAGTCGCCCGAACCCAGCTGTGTCGCGATCTGACGGCTGACACCGCGGACGGCTGAGCCCACAACGTCTACCTCGTCAGGACTCAAGGTGCTGAACGGAGCGGCGGTAACCGACATCACGACTGCGCCCTCAACATCGATGACAGGTGCCGAGATGGTAGCGATTTGGTGGCCGGCACTCGCCGCGAGCTCGTCGGGCAGGTAGTCGACGAGGGTCAGATCAGCGAACGCACCAGCCAGTCGTGCGGTGATGGGGTCGGGTTCGCAGTCGACGACCAGCGCACGCAGAGCCGTGTACACGCGGACGTATTCGCGGCTGAGGCGTTCGATCACGTATCCGCGCTCTCGCACTTCGGAGAGGACGGCTGTGAGCCGTTGACGCAGCCGGGACGACGGCGTTCCGATGCCTTTCAACCACCTCTCGATCGCCCGATCGCCCGCCCACGCCACGTAGTCACGTCCGAAGGGGGCCACCAGTGGCATCCGCAGCCCAGCTTTGACGGGCGGCGCCGCCAGTGACTCGCCCACCGAGTCCGTTACCAATAGGGACGCACCGTCGCGGCGCGCCAAGAAGACCTGCGCGCCAACGGAGTCGGAGAGTTCTTGTAGGAGCGGACGGAACTCGCTGCCGTTCGTCGGTCGGGCCAAGGCGCCCATCGCAGGCCCCCACGAGTACGCGGCGGTCTGCTCGTCCTTGACGACCCAATGGTGCCGCGCAAGCGTCGTCAAGATGGCGTGACCGGTGGCGCGGCTGATACCGAGGCTGCGGGAGATATCTGCAAGCGAGAAGTTCCGCTCTGGCTGGGCGGCCAGCAGGTGCATGACCGCGATGACCCGCTCCGTCGGCGGGGAGGGCACTTGACGGTCTTCGCGTCGGACGTCTAGTTTCGGCGTCATAATACCGAACGGTAAGTCGAATATTCGAATAGAGCAATCCCGGAGCTGAGGACTGACGATGGGCAGTGGCACCGCCGAGCTCCGTTTCGACGATCTGACGGCGCCGCGACTGTCGGATGTGCAACGGCAAATCCTGGAGCACACGGAACGACGCCGGGTCGACCTCGACATCGAGCGGATGGTCGAGGAAGCGATCGCCGAGGCGGGCGTCGATGACTTCGCAGACATGGACGGATTCTGGGAACGGGTCAAGGCCTACGTCGGGGCGATCGAAGCCGATGACGGCCTGACCCAGCTGATCCGTGGCACGCTGCGCCAGCGAGTAGTCCGGTTGTTGCGCAATCGGCTGTCGTTGACCGAGTTGCTGAAGCGCCATCCCGAGATCGAGTCGATCCCAATCGAGAAGCCGTTCATAGTGGTGGGGATGCCGCGGTCGGGCACGACGCACCTCGTCAATCTGCTGGCTGCGGATCCACGACGCCGCGCACTGCCATACTGGGAAAGCCAAGAGCCGCTGCCGATTCCGGGCAACGGTCCAGACGTCTTCGGCGTTGACCCGCGATACACACGGGCGAAGAACGAACACGACGCCATGATGGTGAGCGCACCAGTCACCGCGGCGATGCACGACCGCTTCCCCGAGGCGATCGAGGAAGAGGTCGAGATCCTCGATCTGGACTTCGCCGCCTACGTGCTGGAATGGCATGCGCGGGTGCCAGGCTGGCGCGACTTCTACCTTGGCCTCGACCAGGCGCGCCACTACGGTTACATGAAAGCCGTTCTGCAAGCACTGACGTTTCTGCGCGGGCCGCGAACGTGGGTGCTCAAGTCACCACAACACTGCGAACAGCTCCGTCCTCTCATGGCGACGTTTCCCGACGCCACCGTCGCCTTCACTCATCGTGACCCGGTAGCGGTGGTTCAGTCGACGATCACGATGATGGCGTATTCCGACCGACTGCGCCGCCGCAGCATCGAACCGCAATGGTTGCTCGAATACTGGACCGACCGAGTCGAGCGGCTACTCAGTGCATGTGTGCGTGACCGAGACACGGTACCGACGGACCGCAGCGTCGACATCGCCTTCCACCACCTCAACGGTCATGAGATCGGCTTGCTCGAGGATCTCTACTCGCGGGCGGGTGTCGATTTGACATCAAAGGCGCGCAAAGCATTTCAAGCCTATCTGGACAGTAACCCGCGCGGTAAGCACGGAGCGGTTCACTATGACCTTCAAGGCCACTTCGGTATCTCACCCGATGACCTACGCGCCCGCTTCGCCTTCTACTTCGACCGGTTCGACATCCAGCCCGAAAGCCCCGTCACATGAGCGAAGAGCCGATCTACCGCAGTCGACCGGGAGCCGATGCGCTCGCACCGGCCACGGCCGAACGCGCGCAGGAGGTCGCCCCCGGTATCTGGTGTTCACCAGGCTTGTCGAACGCCTACCTGCTGACCACCGCCGACGGCAGGGTCGTCGTGAACACCGGCATGGGATTCGAAAGCCAGGTGCACCGTGCCAATTTCGACGCGGTTGACTCCTCCCCGATCCGCTACATCATCGTCACCCAAGGTCACTACGACCACGTAGGCGGCCTCGACACGATGCGAGATCCGGCCACTCAGGTCATCGCGCAGGCCAATTGGCGGCAGTGGCGCGACGACAACGACCGGCTGGCCGCCTACCGGGCAAACAACAGCGCTTTCGCGTTCTCGGAGAAGCTGGTGAGCGGAATCGCGGCCATTCGGCGGCGATTCGGCGACCGACTGCCCGCGCAGGCAAGTCATGCCGCCGACGTCGAGGTCGACGACACATTCACGTTGACGGTCGGCGGACGCACGATCGAACTACTCGCAACCCCAGGCGGCGAGACGACCGATTCGATGGTCGTCTGGCTTCCAGACCAGAAGATCTGCCTGTGCGGCAACACTTTCGGGCCGGTTTTCGGCCATATCCCGAATCTTGTCACGATGCGGGGTGACCGCTATCGCGACGCGCTCACGGCTATCGCCTCGATCGAGCGGGTTCGCGGTCTGCGGCCAGAAATGTTGGTAACCGGTCACTTCGACCCCATCACAGGAGCAGAGCGAATCCACGCCGAACTGACCCGGCTGCGTGATGCGATCACGTACATTCACGATCGAACCGTCGAAGGGATGAACGCCGGTACCGATGTCTACACCCTGATGCGCGACATCGGGCTGCCGCCGGAGCTCGAGATGGGTCAGGGATACGGCAAGGTGTCGTGGGACGTGCGAGCGATCTGGGAGAACTACTCGGGCTGGTTCCAGCACCGCTCCACCACCGAGCTGTACGACGTCGGTCCCGACGAGGTCAGCATCGACCTGGTCGACCTGATCGGTGCCGATGCGCTCCTTACCCGCGCCGAGGAGCATGCGGCGGCGGGCCGCCCGGTGCACGCCATCTACCTCGCCGAAAAAGTGGTCCACACCGAGCCGGCCAATGCGCGGGCGCGGGCCGCGCTCAGGTCCGCACACGAACAACTACTCGCGTCCAGCACCAACTTCTGGGAATCCGCGTGGCTGGCCAACAAGATCGGAGACTACGCATGACAGCGCGAGTTACGTTCGACTTCACCGGAACGAACGCGCTCATCACCGGTGGCACCAGCGGAATCGGACACGCGACCGCGACACTGTTCCGAGACGCGGGGGCCAACGTGACCATCACCGGCACCAGGGCGCAGCCCACTGACTACGACACCGACCTTGCCGGCATGACGTATCGACAACTCGTCCTGACCGACTCACAGTCTATCCGCGAATTGGTTTCGGCTACAAACACTCTCGACGTGTTGGTCAACAACGCCGGAGCGAACTTTCCCGGCGGGCTCAACGAGGCTGAACCAGACGGGTTCGACGCGTCAGTGGCCCTAAATCTCACCGGGCCGTATCGATTGACCGTCGGACTACGTAAGGTGCTCGCCGCTTCGAGAGCCGCCGGCGGGGCAAGCGTGGTCAACCTCGCGTCCCTGTCGGCGCTGCGCGCCGTCACCCTGGTGCCCGGCTACGGCGCCGCCAAGGCGGGGATCGTCAGCCTCACCCACAACCTCGCTGTCAAGTGGGCGCCGCGCAATATCCGCGTGAACGCCGTGCTGCCCGGCATGATCGACACACCCATGACGGCCATCGCCCAAACGGTTCCCGAGATCATCGATCCCGAAATCGCCCGAATCCCGATGGGGCGCCTGGGTAGTCCCGCCGAGATCGCGTCCACCATCGCCTTCCTGTGTACCGAACAGAGCTCGTACACCAGCGGCGCGCTGGTCATCGTCGACGGCGCATCCACCAGCCAATAGGACGTCATGACGAGAGCACTCAAGGCCGAGGACCTCTACCACACCGGCATCGTGGTACCCGACCTCGATGCCGCCGCCGAACGATTCTCCACAATCGCCGGGTACAGCTTCACCAAAGCCATCGCGGGTCCGGTGACAATCCGGACCGACGCCGGGCAGCAGACCGTCGACTTTCGATTCGCCTACTCGCTGCAGGCGCCACACATCGAACTCATCGAAGAGGTGCCCGGCACACCGTGGGTCGCAGCCGCTGACAACGCCGTTCACCACCTGGGGTACTTCACCGACGACTTCGCTACGACCGCCGCGGCCCTGGAGGCTGAGGGCTTCACCCTGGAGCTCTGTCCCGCGAGCGACAACGATGCGCCGTCGATCTTCGCCTACTACCTATCGCCGGACCGCATACGCGTCGAGATCGTGGACCGCAACATCATCGGCGACTTTGACATGTTCCTGAGGGCATTCCAATGACGATGTCGATCCTGCGCTTCAACTTCGCTGCCCCGCAGGATGACCCAGCCGAGCGTCGCGACCGGATGCAGGCAGCACTGGAACTCAGCTCGTGGGCGGAAACGCGCGGCGTGAGCGCGGTCAGCATCGACGAGCACCACCAGAGCGGGCACGGGTGGAGCTGCAACCCGATCCTGACGGCCGCGGTATTCCTCTCCCGCACCGGCCGACTCGTCGCCAGCGTGGACTGTGCCCTTGGCCCGCTGTGGCATCCGGTCCGGCTCGCCGAGGACATCGCACTCGTCGACACGATCAGCGGCGGACGGCTCATCGTCACGATCGGCCTCGGCTATCGACCCGTCGAATACGAGTTGTTCGGAACGCCATTCGAACAACGCGCGCGGCTCATGGATGAGCTTCTCGAGACGTTGACATCGCTGTGGTCATCGGCCACCTTCACCCCTGGACCGTTGACGCGCCCACATCCGACGGTGTTCGTCGGCGGCAGCGTGCGCGCCACCGCGAAACGCGCGGCGAGGTACGGCCTCCCGCTCAACCTGCCCAGCCACCTGCCGGAGCTGGCCGATTACTATCGCGCGCTCTGCGCCGAGCGCGGCTACGCACCCGTCGTCGTCATGCCGCCTGAGCGCAGTCGCGGCATGGTCTTCCTTCACGAGGATCCGGACCGGGCGTGGGCCGAGTTGGGCGGACACTACTTCTGGGAGGCCCGCGTCTACTCGGGATGGGGTGGCGGCCAGGTCCACTCGTTCATGCACGGCGCCGAGACCATCGAAACGGTCGACGACGTCAGGGCGGCAGGACGGTACCGGTTCATGACACCGGAGCAGTTGATTGCCGACATCAAGGACAATCCGCGCGATCCCGTGGTGCTGCACCCACTGGTAGGTGCCATGCCCGTCGACGAAGCCTGGAGGTCCGTGGAGCTGCTGACCGATGAGGTGTTGCCGGCGCTGGCAGCCGACCGCGACCACGCCACCTGAACCGTTCAGCATTGACAGCGTCGGCTTCGGGCTGTGATAGTGATCGTCGTTATCTGAAAATCGTGTTTTCAGATAATGCACTCGATCGCACTCGCAGAGGCGGAGGGAACGTGAGCGCGCTGGCCTGGTTACCGCACTCGATTGCGGAGGCATCACTGTCCGGTGATCCGGACCGCGACGACGTGGACCTATCTGCGGCGTGGTCGCATCTACTGCAGAAGCTCGAGGCCGCAGCACAGATCGTTGACTCCGATCCAGTGAGTCGAAATCGGGTCGACCTCGCGTCGGGGATGCGACATCTGCTCGTTCTGCTCGCCGCGGGCGTCGATGAGGTGTTGCGGTTCGATCCCGATCCGATTCTCAGTGTCCAACGCACAAGCACCGATGACCTGGTGACGTGGGGAATGGAATGCCCGGACTGCCTGTACACCCGCGCCACGCTGCGGGGTGGCGAAAGCTACCGGCTATCCGGTAGCCGCGGCACCGCCCGGTATGTCGGCCTGCAGACGATGAACGGGATCGCCTCCACCGCAAACGAATTGGTCGACGAACTCGAGATAGACCCCGACGGCAACTTCGAAGTCGTCCTGTCCGCGCAGGAGCGCGACGGGAACTGGATGCGGATCGAGGGCGCCCACCCCACGCTGACAGTTCGGCACTTCTTCTATGACTGGGACACCGAAAAGCCGTCGTCGCTGCGCGTCGAACGACTCGGTGATCCTGTTGAGGCAGAGAACACCACAGTCGATCGGTATGTCGCGGTGTCGCGCCAACTCGTCGCCCTCGGCGAGTTCGTTCACGACAACCTGCAGTTCTTTCTCCAGTTTGGTGCGGCCGCACCGCCCAACGGCTTCCTGCCTCCGGTCGACCGCACCGCGATCGGGGCGGCCGCGGAGAACAAACCCGTCATCGGCCGCTGGGAACTGGGTGCCGACGAGGCGCTGATCCTCGAAGTCGAACCGCCCGAAGGCGTTTACTGGAGCTACTCGCTCGGCAATCCGTGGTGGGAAACGATCCACTACGGACGCCATCAGTCCAGCCTGAACGCACACCAGGCCGTCGTCGACTCCGACGGCCTGGTGCGAGTGGTGCTGTGCGGCCGCGACCCGGGCGTGGCCAACTGGCTCGACACCGCGGGCCACAGCAACGGAGCGATGATCCTGCGCTGTGTGCGCACTACGACTGCGCCGACACCGCGAGGCCGGGTGGTGTCCTTCGAAGACATCGCGTCGGCGCTACCCGCCGACACCAAGAGGCTCACCGCGGATGAGCGGGCATCCATCCTTGACCGACGCCGGCGTGCCGTACACGAGAGATTCGCACGATGACCTTCTCCGCCGACGAACTCGAGGACGGCGCCCGCGCCGCGACCGGGTTGCACGACTTCGGCTCGCCCTATTACCGAGAGGGTCTCGAACGCACTGTCGATGCGTTGAACACCGAGGCCGACCTCTCCGACATAGGTCGGGTGATACAGCACGCCACCATCAGCAACGCCCTCATTCAACGGCTGAAGATCGAGGACACATATAGTCACCACCCCGAGATCGACGACGAAACCATAGGCGGCCCAGTCTTTGTCATCGGCCTGCCCCGCACCGGAACAACCGCACTCAGTCAACTCGTCGCCGCCGACCCCCAGTTCCGGTCACTGCGAATGTGGGAGTCGCAGGCGCCGACCCCGCCGCCCGAGGCGGCAACCCAGCACACCGACCCGCGCATCGCGCAAGCCGAAGCAGGCCTGCAAATGCTGAACGACATGTTCCCGTTGATGAAGACGCTGTACAACTCCGAAGCGACCGCCGCGACGGAATGCCAGGACCTGATGGGAATGAGCTTTCGTACCTTCCATTTCGACGGTGTCGTTCGGGTTCCCGGTTACCTGGCGTGGCTGATGGATTGCGATATGCGGGAGACCTACACGTTCCACCGCCGGGTGCTCAAACTCTTGCAGTGGCACTGCCCACCGACCCTGTGGCACCTGAAGACGCCGGTCCACGTGTTCGCACTCGATGCGCTGGTCGAGGCGTATCCGAACGCCAAATTCATGTGGAGTCACCGTGATCCGGCCAAGGTGATGGGCTCTGTGTGCAGCCTCATCCGCTACGTGCGCAGCTGGAGTAGCGACCGCGACGACCCCGAGGAACTCGGCGCCGAACAGCTGGACAGTTGGTCAGAAGGCATCCGGCGCGCGATGGATTTCCGCAAACGCACTGGCGACGAACGGTTTTCCGACGTCGCGTTCGCCGACTTGCAGGCCGATCCGGTGAACACGCTGGCGGCCGGCTACGAGGCCCTTGGCCTGACCTTCACCGACGCCACCGCTCGCTCGGTCGAGCGGTGGGCGCGCGACCACAAGCCTGGCGCTCGCGGTGCACACGACTACGACCTGGCCGACTACGGCCTGACGCCCGAGGGTGTCCGCGAACGGTTCGCGGAGTACCTCCGCACCTACGACGCGAGCGCATGACCCGACCAACTACGCGCAGGCGCGACAAGCTCGCACCCGACCCCGATGTGCGCCGCACCATCGTGGCTGCGGCATCGAAATCGGTTCGCGAACAAGGTGTTCGCGGCCTCAGCGTCTCCGTGGTCCTCGATCGCGCCGGCCTGAGCACACGGGCGTTCTATCGACATTTCGATTCAAAGGACCAGCTGGTAGCGGCCGTCTTTCTGGAGATGGCTCGTGCTGAGAAGCGGCGGCTCAGAAGGACAATGGCGGAGGCCACCACACCGGTTGAGGCGGTCGCCGCATGGATCGACGGCCGACTCGACCTCGCGTTCGACGAGAACATCAAGTCCGATCTGCGCCGCCTGTCCCTCGAGGCGCAATCGCAGATGTTCGCCTCCCCCGAGCTGATCCAGCCCGCATACGCCGAGATGCTCGAGCCGCTCGTCGAACAACTCCAGCGCGGCCTGGACCAAGGCTTGTTCCACGACATCGATCCGCTGACCGAAGCACAGTCCGTGCAGGGCGTGGTCTGGGCCAGCACCGAACGGCAATGGGCGGCAGGAGATTGCGAACGCGCCGACGTCCGCGAACATGCGCTCCGGTTCTGTTTGCGCGGACTCGGCGTCGCGCCGGACAACCCACCGGGCAACTGATACCAAGGGAGAATCGATGGACCTGGGCTTCACCGGATCGAAAGCCGTTGTGACTGGCGGTAGCAAGGGTATGGGGCTGGCGATCGCGAAGACCCTGGCCGCCGAAGGAGCCAGCGTCGCCGTGATGGCCCGGGGCAGGGGGGCGCTCGACGCCGCAGTGGAAGCGCTACGCGAGGCGGGGGCTCCTGAAGCTGTGGGAATCAGCGTGGACATGGCCGACGCGGCCTCCATCACCGCCGGCTTCGCCGCCGTCTCCGAACGCTGGGGACAGCTGAACAGCCTGGTCCACACCATCGGCCCTGGCGATGGCTATTTCGAGCAGATGGACGACTCGGAATGGGAGGCGGCATTCACGCTCGGCACCATGTCGGGTGTGCGGTCCATTCGCGCCGCGTTGCCCCTGCTGCGCGCAGCCGACTGGGCGCGCATCGTGACACTGTCTGCACACTCCATTCAGCGGCAAAATCCGCGCATTGTCGCCTACACGGCATCGAAGTCTGCACTGTCCAGTGTGACGAAGAACTTATCGAAAAGCCTTGCCAAGGACGGCATCCTGGTCAACTGTGTATGCCCTGGCACCATTGTGACGGCCAGCTTCACCGAGAATCTCAAAGACATCCTCGCCGCCGACGGACTCGATGCCACCGACCCGCACGACGTCATGACCTGGATAGACAACAACTTCCATCAGCCATGCGATCTCGGCCGCGCCGGGCTCCCCGAGGAGATCGCTTCCATCACCGCCTATCTGGCGTCGCGGCGCAACGGATATGTCACCGGAGCAACGGTGAACGTCGACGGCGGCTCGGACTTTGTCTGACACGTGTGTGTGCTCTTGCATAATCGTCCTACCAGCCCGTCGGGACGACGCTAGGACCGCACTGTGAACACGTCACCTGAACCATTCGCAACCGACGGCGTTGACGGCGTCCGCATCGTCGCCGATCGTCTTGGCGATCCACTCGCACCGGCCGTGGTGTTCCTGCACGGCGGCGGTCAAACCCGCCGCTCGTGGGGCAGGGCGGCCGCGGCAGTGGCCGAGCGTGGCTGGCAAGCGGTCACGGTCGACCTGCGCGGCCACGGTGAGTCCGACTGGTCCGAAGACGGCGATTACCGCGTCACCACCTTCGCGGGCGACGTGCTGGAAGTGCTGCGGCGGCTTCCTCCGCAACCGGTGTTGGTAGGTGCCTCCCTGGGTGGATTCACGGCAATGCTCCTCGCAGGTGAGCTCTCGGCAGCCGCCGTCCGCGCGGTCGTGCTCGTCGACATCGTGCCCAACATGAACCCATCCGGGGCGTCACGGATACACGACTTCATGAACGACCGCATGGCATCAGGATTCGAATCACTGGACGAGGTCGCCGACTCGATCCAGGAGTACAACCCGCACCGGCCCAGACCAACCGATCTCGATGGCCTTCGAACAAACCTGCGCCACCGTGACGGTCGCTGGTACTGGCACTGGGATCCGAAGTTCATCGACGGCACCTCGGCCCATCCGCCTATCGAGGTAACGGAAGTAGATCGCATGTATGCGGCGGTCGGAGCGATTCTCCGCGGCGGCGTGCCCATGCTCCTGGTGCGAGGTCAGGTGAGTGATCTCGTCACTCAGGAGCGAGCCGACGAATTCATCGCACGCTTTCCGGATATCGACTTCGTCGATGTCGGCGGCGCCGGGCATATGGTCGCCGGTGATCGCAACGACCTATTCGCCGGGGCGGTGGTGGATTTTCTCGCCCGCCACGCCGAGGACAGCTGATAGACATGCGCGCTAAACGCGTCACGGCCAACCTTCGAGTCGCCGATGTCGATGCCGCGAAGAGCTTCTACACCGACTACCTCGGCCTGAGTACGGAGGAGTTCAACATGGGCTGGGTGGCCCGCTACACCTCACCCGACAGCGGCGCGCACGTCCAACTCGTCTCGCGCGATGCAAAGGCGCCCGAGGATCCCGTCATCTCGGTTCACACGGATGACGTCGACGCTGCGTACGAGGAAGCGCAGAAGCTCGGATACGAGATCGTGCACCCGCTGACCACGGAGCCGTGGGGTGTGCGCCGGTTCCTCCTCCGCGCGCCCGATGGCAATGTCATCAACATCGTGCGCCATCGGGACTAGGGCAGATCACCGCTGCGAGAAGGACTCCTCGAGGTAGGCGAGTGCCCGGGAGCCGTCGTCGGTGACGAAGGCGAGTTCGGCCAGCGGCACCGGCAAGAACCCCTCCTCCTCCATCCGCCGCAGTTGCAGCATCAACCCGTCGTAGAAACCTGCCGTGTTCAGCAGCACCACCGGTTTGTCATGCAGCCCATGCTTTTTCAGCTCGAGGATCTCGGTCACCTCGTCCAGCGTTCCCAGACCACCCGCCATCGCCACCACCGCGTCCGATCGAGCCAGGAGCAACGCCTTACGTTCCGCGAGATCGTCGGCGAATAACATCTCGTCCGCGTCTGCCCTGGCCCAGTCCCGCAGAAGCGCCACCGAGATGCCGACGAGCCGTCCGCCGGTTTCGCGAACTCCGTCGGCGACGACCTTCATCAGCCCGGTGTTGGAACCGCCCCACACCAGCGTGTGCCCGCCCTTACCGATGCGCTCGGCGAGATCGCGCGCCGGCTTGGTGTAGCGCTCGTCGAGGTCGGCAGCGGAGAGGAAGACACAAATGTTCATGGTCAGCCATCGACGTTACCGCCGATTGGCTTAGTGTTGTGGTTCATTCACCGCATGAGTTCTTGGGCCATTACGCGGTAGCTCACCTGCCGTGCGTGGCGAAGAACTGCCCCGTCTCTTGCGACGTGTCGAAGCCTGGTCCGGTCGGCCACGTGTGACTACCACCGTCGATCTGGACGAAGACGACCTCGGTCCCGCCTGCGCATCCGGCCGCGGTGAACCGGTGCACAGCACCCGAGACATTCTCGACAGGCGGACCCGGGCAGCCATCCACATCGCGCCAGCGCTGCGCCATCGCCGGAGCTGCCACGATGTCGCTGTACCCGCCACGGCCGAGCATCGTGCCGCCGCCGAACGGCACGACCGGATCGGCGGTTCCGTGTACCTGCAGGACCGAGACCGGTCGCGACGGCGCGCACGGAAATGCGATGCCCAACGTCCCGGCAACCGGCGCGACGGCGGAAACGATGTCGGCGCGCTCACAGGCCAACCGGTTCGCCATGAACGCGCCCGCCGACGTGCCCGTGACGAAGACCCGGCCAGGAGCGACTCCATAGTCGCGGGAGAGGCGATCGATGAGTGCCCCGAGGAAGCCGACGTCGTCGACGCCCTGCCGGTCAGGGATCGATGCGCCGCGCCCGTCGGCCCAGCTGAGGTCGATGCCATCGGGGTATGCCACGACGAAGCCATGCTGGTCGGCGATCGCGTCGTAGTTCGTCGCCGCCGCCTGGTCGCCTCCGGTCATACCGGCACCGTGCAGATTGATCACGAGGCCCGCCGGGTGGTCGAGACCAGTCGGGACGTGCACCTGATACGTGCGATCCAATCCCCCGAGCGTCAGCGCGCCCGCGATATCTCCGCCGGGCAGGGCCGATGCGCGCGCACCGCCGTATACGACGAAACTCACAAGGACGGCGACCACAGCCGTCATGCGTCCGATGGCGTTCACGCTAAGCACTAATGGGCGACTCTATGGGATGCGACGGCCGCGCGCGCAACGGCATCCGCACCGAACCTCGACCGCAGGTGAACAGCGGTGCCCGATTTCCCTCGCCCCGTAGTTGAGGCGAATGCCTCATGTGCCGGTATCGGTGGCCGGTAGACGATTCCCGCATCGATCATTCGAAACCGCAGGTGATCACGGTTGGGAGGCGATCATGTTCACTATCGAAGAGCTGGCCACCATTCCACTCTTCTCCGAGCTCGGTGAGAAAGAGCTGGAGTTCCTTGCCGGCGCCGTCGAGGACATCCACCTCATCCCCGGCGAATACGTGGCGCACGAGGGGGACGGCAGGTTCCTGGCCGTCGTCGTCGAAGGAACGGCCGAGCTGACGAAGGTGGTCAACGGCGTCGAACGAGTGATCGGCGTGCGGGGACCGGGCGAGCTCGGAGGCGAGGTCCCGATGACACTCGGTACGCCGCTGCCCGCCAGCATGCGGGCCGTCGACCCCGCGCGGGTGCTCAAGCTGACCGTCGAGAATTTCCACACGCTCGCCGCCATGGCCCCACAGATTTCGGCGACGGTCGGCGCCGCAGCGGTGGAGCGCATGGAGATGCTGAGAAGCGCCACCGCGCAGCCGCCCGAGCCCGCGCTGTTCGTCATCGGCCCGCGCCTGGACCCGGGGGTTCACAGCTGCGACAGCTTCCTCCGTCGCAACCAGATTCCCTACGAACGCCTCGATCCCGACGATGCCGGCGCCGTTGGACGCACCCTCGGAGCCGCGGTGGGCGAGCCCTATCCGGTGGTGGTACTCCGTGACGGCACCCGGCTGATCGCCCCGACGATGCGGTCCGTTGCCACAGTCGCCGGACTGACGGTCGCGCCCGGCCGAGCGCAGTACGACGTGGTGATCGTGGGCGGTGGCCCGGCGGGACTGACGGCAGCGGTCAACGCCGCCTCCGAGGGCCTGCGGACTGCGCTGATCGAGTCCTTCGCCCCGGGCGGTCAGGCAGGCACCTCGACCCGGATCGAGAACTACACGGGATTCCCGTTCGGCGTGTCCGGAGACGACCTCGCGAGCCGGGCGCTGCAACAGGCCAAACGGCTGGGCGCCGAAATCGTCGTGACCCGGCGCGTCGAGAGCATCGACCCTGCCGCCATGACCGTCGAGCTGGATGGCGGCGACGTTCTCAGGACCCGATCGATCGTTCTCGCGATGGGCGTGGAGTGGCGGCGTCTCGGGGTCGATTCGATCGACCGATTCGTCGGCTCCGGCGTCTACTACGGTGCGGCACGCAGCGACGCCGGTCTGGCGCAGGGAAACGACGTCTACCTGATCGGGGCCGGCAATTCAGCCGGACAGGCCGCCATCTTCTTCTCCAACCACGCCCGATCGGTGACGCTTCTCGTGCGGGGTGAATCGCTGGCCGAGAGCATGTCTCACTACCTCATCGAGCAGATCGCGACGAAAGCGAACATCCGGGTGGAAACACGATCCGAGGTCGTCGCAGTGCACGGAGACGAACAGCTCGACGCGATCGAGGTCATCGATCGACGGACCGGCGCGACATCTCGCCGGGATACGAAGGTGCTCTTCGTCCTGATCGGCGCCGAAGCGGCTACCGACTGGCTTCCCTCGGAGATCTCACGCGACGAGCACGGCTTCGTCTCAACGGGCACTGACGCGTTGAAGGCGGATCAGTGGACCGCCGACCGCGAGCCGTTCGCGCTCGAAACGAGCGCACCGGGGATCTTCGCCGTCGGGGACATCCGCTCCGGATCGGTGAAGCGCGTTGCGGCCTCCGTCGGTGAGGGCGGTGTGGCGATCGCCCTCGTGCATCGCTACCTTCAGCTCTCCCAGTCATGACCACCACGGAGACCGCCCGATCGACCGGGATCGCGCCAACCATCACCGATGTCTCTGAGCGCAGGCGCTACGAGATCGCGATCGACGGGGTAGTCGTAGGCATCGCCGAGTACCGGCGCCGACCCGGCGTCATCTCCTTCATCCACACCGAAATCGACCCGTCGCGTAAGGGCGAAGGCCTGGGAACATTGCTCATCAGGGCCGCGCTGGACAGCGCTCGGGCGGAGGGGCTGGCGGTGCTGCCCTACTGCCCGTTCGTCCGCAACTTCATCGACCGTCATCGCGAATACCTCGACCTCGTGCCGGTGGAGCGACGCGCAATGTTCGCGCTGGACTACGCCTGACGTCGTGCGACCCGGTTTCAGTGTTAGCCCCAGGTAAACCCGGTATGGCGGCTAAAGTAAATCGCCGTGCGCATCTGGGTCGCCGCACTCGTCCTCATCTTGATGGTCACGGCCGCGATCACCATCAAGCTTCTCGTTCGCCGCCGCGCGCCCGATGGCGGCTGGTTCACTGACTTGCCCCGCAGCGCCGGCACGCTGTCGCTGATCGGCACCATGTTCGCAGTCATGCTCGCGTTCGTGATCCTTTTCGCGCTCCAGAGCTATCAGCGGGCGCGAAACGGGTCGAGTGTCGAGGCCATCGCCGTCGCCGAACTCGACTCCATTGCGGAGGTGTTCCAGCCGCCTGCGGGCGATCGCCTGCACGACGGACTGGTCTGCTATGCGCGCGCCGTGGTCGAGGACGAATGGCCTGCGATGAGGGACGGGCGTTCCAGCGACCTGGTGCAGTCCTGGATCGACAAGGTGGGCCACGAGTTTGCGATCGCCGAGCCCCACGGCGTGCGCGAGGAGACCGCCTATGCGCAATGGTTCGACGAGCAGGCACAGCGCCGAGAGGGTCGGCGCGAGCGCCTCGCCGAGGCAAGCCCGCAGGTACCCCTCCCGCTCTGGTTCGTTCTTTGCATCGGCGCCTCACTCACGCTCGCCTACATGTCTGCACAGGCCGACCGGCGTGAGGGAGTCCTTGTCCAGTCGATACCCATCGGCTTCTTCAGCGCGATGGTGACCGCGGCCCTGCTCGTGGTCTTCTTCCTCGACCATCCGTACACAAACGAGACCGGCGGCATTGCGCCCACCGAAATGCAGCGGACACTCACGCTCATCGACAACGGGAGCGATATGACGTGCGACGAACGCGGCGTCCCCCGTTCTTCTTAGAGCCGTGTTCTTTCGTCGGCGGGCGGTCCAGGTAACGACGTACGACCCCGCGACGAATCGTTGGAATGGTGTCGACGATGCACGTGCGGTCGATCGCGACGAGCTGATCGCTCACCACGTTCAACGTTTGGTTCGACACCTACTTCGCGGATCAACGGTACCGCGCGATCGCGCAGCTGTTGGCCCGAGAAATGCCGGACGTCATGGTGTTTCAAGAAATCACTGACGAAGCACTGAGCATCTTTCTGTGCCAGCCGTGGATCAGAGAGCACTACCGGAGCGCGGCGGTCGTCGGCGACAGGATCGGCAACTACGGCATGCTGATGTTGTCCCGATTGCCGACCGCGAGGGTCACCTACACCAGACTGCCGACCCGGCTATCGCGCGGATTCCTGAAGGCTGAATTCACGGTCAACGGCAAGCCACTGGTTGTCTGCTCAGTTCATCTCGAAAGCGGCAAACGCAATGTCCGGTTGCGTGGTCGCCAGATGCGCAGGTTGTTCCGCGCGTTGAGATCCGCCGACGACGCGGTCGTCCTCGGCGACTTCAACATGCGGGACACGGAGAACGCGCGGATCACCCTGCCCTATCGCGACGTCTGGCCGACGCTGCGTCCGGACGATGACGGCTTCACCGAAGACACGGCCATCAATCACATGCGATACGACAGCAAGCCCAAGCACAGGCAGGTCCGCTTCGACCGCGTGCTTCTCAAGGGACATGACTGGGCCGCCGCGCACATCAACCTGCTGGGGACCGACGCGATTTCGCGTACGCACCCCCGAGTGTTTCCATCCGACCACTTCGGCGTGGTCTGCGGTCTGGTCAGGCAGCCTTCGTCGCGCGGATGACCAAACCCGCGACGGGTGCGCCTGCCTCGTTCCGGAGTTCCGCGAATTCGGCTGCCACGGTCAGCCCTGACTCGGTGAGCACTCGCTTCACGTACTCGAGGCTGTGGCTGTAGCGACCGTGTAGTTCCAGCCGGTAGTCGATACTGTCCTGTCCGACAGCGTGTTCCAAGGTGAACACGAGCAACCCGGGACTGCGCAGTGCACCGGCGGCGGCTTCGCAGAACGCGCCAAGGTCACCGAAATACACCAACGTATCGGCGGAGACCATGACGTCGAACTCCTCAGGCCGGGCGCGCAGAAACTCGGTCAGCTCGCACTGCCGTAAGTCGGTGTAGATGTTCTTTTCCTTGGCGAGCGCGAGCATCCCGGCGGACAGGTCGACGCCCGTGAGTCGCGACGCGTACGGACGAAGCAGCGGCCCGCACAGCCCGGTTCCGCAGCCGATGTCGAGTATCTCGAACCGGCCGTCGGCCACCAGTCCGGAATCGGCCAGTGCGGCGGCTACGAGATCCGGCGCACGGTAGGACAGGCTTTCCAGCTTGGCCTCGAAGCTCGCCGCGAAGGCGTCGAAGGTCTTCTCCACGAACGCATTCGACGCGCGGGACGGCACGTCGCGGCCCGTACTGGCGGCCAGCATGTGCTCCGCGATCGGATCACCGGGATCCTCCCGTAGCCACTCCTCGAGCACCTTGACGGCTTCGTCGACTTCGCCGATCATGCAGTACGCCAACGCAAGTAGTCGCCGGGCGTCTGGATGTTTGGGACGCAACGTGATGGCCTTGCAGAAGCAGTCCGAGGCTTCCTTCGCGCGGTTCAGGCCATTGAGCAGGATGCCGAGGTTCGTGTAGGCATCCACATGGTCAGGACACAGGCGGATCGCCGCACGGTAGGCGGCCTCCGCCTCCTGCGACCTGCCCGCGGCGC
The DNA here is from genome assembly GCA_963698965.1 of uncultured Actinomycetota bacterium. Lineage (GTDB taxonomy): Bacteria > Actinomycetota > Actinomycetes > Mycobacteriales > Mycobacteriaceae > Mycobacterium. The sequence continues at coordinate 100,142 of CAVOSY010000028.1, read as the reverse complement.
GCAGCAGGACGCCGAGATTGCTGTGCGCGTTGGCGTGGCCGGGGTCGAGTTCAATCGCGCGTTCGTACTCGGCGATCGCGTCGCCGAGTCGGCCACTGGATTGCAGAACGATTCCAAGATTGCTGTGCCAGTCCGCCTGATTCGGGCTGAGCGCGAGGCTCTGCCCGATGAGGTTGACGGCTTCATCGGTTCGGCCTCGTTGGTGCGCCAGCAGGCCGCTGTAGTGAAGAGCGTCCGGGTGCTGCGGCGCCACGTCGAGCACGCCGGCATACAGCTGTTCCGCCTCGGCCAGGTGATGCTGCTTCTGCAGCAGAATCGCCAGCGCGATGGCCTCGTCGACCGTCAGCGCCCGCGGCTCCGACGGTTCCACCGCTATCCGACCTTGTTGGCCTGCAGGTCGAACTTGAAGTGCAGCCCCTCGTCGAGCGAGCCGTCGGACCGCTGCGGCTTGTACTCGAGGTCCACCTTGGCGAACTTCAGGCTCACTGACTCGGCATATGGCTGGTCTTCGGCGCCCGCGTGAGTGACAGCGGTAATCGTCACGTCATTCAGCTTGATGACGAGGAATTCCTGCTGCCCCTTGCCCGCCTTGCGGTGGGTGATCGTCGCGTCCTTGATGTGCTGTCCGGTCGCGCAGGCTTTGAGAAGTGCGGGTGTGGCCTTGTCGATGCCGTGAACGATCGACAGATCCTGGAACGTCGCCTTGCCCGCTCCTCCGCCGCCGCCGGTCGAGGTCGATCCGGAATTCGTGACACCCCACGAGAACGAGAGCACTTCGATCTCGTCCTTGTGTTTGGCGTCAACTGATTCGCCTTTGATGTCACCGATCTTGGCGAAGATGTCCGTGGCCATTGGCGCCCCTCCCCCTGCGGCTATCTGCACGATTCTAAAGACTGAATGCAGCCTGAACCGAGCCATTGAGCACTTTTCAGCGCCGCGGCGACCTGGTCATCGATCGTTCGACGCCGTGGTGCACGCGGAACTGCAGTTAGCAATACATCTCCTGGCGTAACAAGTCGCTTCATTGATCGGCAATAACCAGCGAGTTCGTGGTCTACTGAAATTCGGGGTTGGGTCGAGAGGGGGCCGATATGGCCAAACGAGTCAGTCGCGGGGCGGGTGACTCGGCACCTCCTCCGCTCGCGATAGATGCGCCGGTCGTCGTTTTTCCAGGTACGGATCAACAACAGGGCGGCGTAATCGTCGAGGACTTCGGGGAGAGCGCGGGGCAGGCTGTCGAAATCGGTGGGAATCGGATCGTGGGTGCGGCGCGGCGGTGGGCTGTCAAACTCAACGACGGCACCCTCGTCTTCGTCGACAGTGAGCAGCTCAGCGCCCTGTAAGTCCGCGGTCGCACAACAACGTTTTATGCAATGCCCGGGCGAATAGCCGGCTGGTGGAAACATGGGCGGACAATCCAGAACCGGCTGCCAATGATCGGATGTCGCGGTACGGTTCCAACGCCAAGTTGGGTCCGTTCACAGCAGTAACCCAGTAACTGCCGCAGAACTGCGGCGCCTCCTGCCATCGGAAGGTTCGGCAATGACCAGATCACGGCTCCTCGCAGCCGCAGCCGCGTCGGCCCTCGTCGTCATCGGATTGGCGGGGTGCGCACCCCCCGAGAAGAAGGAAAGCGGCAATCAGACCGAGTCCGGTGTGAACGCCAAAGAGGCCACCTCCGCAGCCGACTTCGGCGGGATGGACGGCCTGGTGAAAGCCGCGAAGGCCGAGGGTGAACTCAATGTCATTGCGCTGCCGCCGGATTGGGCCAACTACAAGGAGATCATCGACACCTTCTCCAACAAGTACGGCATCAAGGTGAACCCGGCCCAGCCCGACGCCAACAGCCAGGACGAGATCAACGCCGCCAACCAGCAGAAGGGCAGAAGCACCGCGCCCGACGTCTTCGACCTGGGACAGGCGATCGCGTTGGCGAACACCAGTCTTTTCGCGCCGTACAAGGTGGCGACATTCGATGAGATCCCGGCGCAGTTCAAGGATCCGAACGGTACCTGGGTCAACGACTACGGGGGCTACATGTCGGTTGGCTACGACTCGTCCAAGGTCCCGGAACTCAAGGACGTCAACGACCTGCTCAAGCCCGAGTTCAAGGGCAAGGTCGCTCTCAACGGTGATCCCACGACCGCCAGCGCCGCGGCCAACGGGGTGTTGATGACCGCGATCGCCAACGGCGGGTCGGTGGACGACATCGCCAAGGGCGTCGACTTCTTCCTACGGCTCAAGGACGCCGGCAACTTCGTGCCGGTCGACCCGACGCCCGCGACCATCGAATCCGGCCAGACGCCCGTCGTCATCGACTGGGATTACCTGAACTCGGCCGAGACCAAGAAGGTCCCCACCTGGAAGGTGTTCGTGCCGAACAACGCGCTCGTGGGGGGCTATTACTTCCAGGCGATCAACAAGGACGGACCGCACCCTGCCGCGGCTCGGCTCTGGCAAGAGTTCCTCTACAGCGACGAAGGTCAGAACCTCTTCCTGAAGGGCCTCGCTCGGCCGGTGCGCGCAGACGCGATGGAGAAGGCGGGCACAGTCGACAAGAACCTGCTCGGCGCGCTGCCTTCGGTTCACGGCACGCCGGTGGTCCCGACCGACGCGCAGAGCAAGAAGATGGCGGAGTACCTCGGGGCCAACTGGTCCAAGGTCATCAGCTGATCCGGACGCCCTGGCGGATCAGCTCCGCCTGGACCGCGGAGATGTCCACGTCGTCCAAAGGCCGGTCCGCGCGGATCGACAACGCGGCCGCCACGCCGGCGCCCTGGCCGGTGACGGCACAGCACGACATGTTGCGGGTAGCCGCGTGCGCGATGCGGTCCCCTCCCGTGGCACGCCCGGCCACCATCAGGTGGCGGACCGCCTTTGGCAGCAGCGACCGGTACGGGATCTGCAGGTAGCGCCCGGTCGTCGGCAGTACCAGCACGCCGTAGCCGTCGATGAACTCCGGGTAGATGCCGATGCTGTCCTCGAACCGGCCCTGTTCGCGCACGTCGGCTTCGGTGAGGTTGTAAACGGCGTCGATCTTGCGGGTGTCGCGGATGCCGATGGTCATCCCGAAGTTGCGCAGGCGCGCAGTTTCGCAGCCCGGTGTGTAGCGGCGCAGCGCCTCGATCGCCAGCATTGCCTGCCTGCGGCCCTCGATCTCGAAGCGGGTGAGGCTGTCGGGGTCGGTGCCGTCGCAGCCGGCGAGGTGCACCAGGTTCATGTAGGTCAGCTCGCCGGTGTCGTGCATCGCGCCCCAGGTGCCGCCGATCGTGTTCAACTGCGCAGGGAGCAGGCCGTCCGCGATGGCCTTCGCGAAGGGCTTACCGAGGTACGGCGAGTACAGGTCGGCGTCCTTCTGGTCGGTCTCGGCGGCGAATTCGCCTGCGGCCCAGTCGCGGTACGTCTGCGGATCCTCGGCCACCCCCTTGAGGAACGCCGCCTTGTCAACACCGGCGAGATGGAACATCACCGAGGCCGCCATCATCTCTTCGACTGGCGTCTTGTGGGCCGGGGCGCCCGCCCGCGTGGCCACGTCGGCGTCCCCGGTCGCGTCGACGACCCGGCGGCCCAGGATCGCCTCACGACCGGCCTTGGACTCGGTGATGACGCCGATGATCGTGTCGCCGTCCATCAGCGGTGCGACGACCTGGCGGTGCAGCATCGCGTGGATGCCGGCCTCCTCCACCAGCCGGTCGGCGACCAGCTTGAAGCCCTCGGAGTCGAGTTCGTAGGACAGCGACTGGCTCTCGGGCACCGCCGCGCCCATCTCCTTGGCGCGTTGCTCGAACTCCCACCCGATGCCGCCGGCCTCCACCGTCTGTTCGTGGCGGTACCACGCGAAGCCCTCGACGCCGACTGCGGTGATGTTTCCCCCGAAGCAGCCGAAGCGTTCGACGAGAGCGACCTGCACGCCGGCGCGTGCTGCGGCCAGGGCTGCGGCGAGGCCACCCGGACCCGAGCCGACCACCAGCACATCGGTCTCGTGAATGACGTCGATCTCGCGGCTCGGTTCGGTGATGGTTCGGGGGTGCGCCGGCATGGTGCGGAATCCTAGCCGTCGAGCATGTCCATCGGTGCGCCCCGAGGGGACCGGCGGTCGGGGGAATCGGGGCTAGCGACCAGTGTGGTTTGGCGGGTTTGTCGGTGCCGCTTCGTAGGGTCTGTGGCATGTCGGAGCGCCGGTTTCGTCGCTGGACGCACACTCATTGAGGTCGACCCCCGGCACACCTCCGACGGCTGCGAGATCTGCGGTCACGCCGCACGAGAGAACCGCGTCACCCAGGCGGTGTTCACCTGCCAGCGGTGCGGTCACAGCGCCCACGCTGACGAACACGCCGCACGCAACATCCTGCGGGCTGGACTGGCCCACCACGCTCACGCAGCGTGAAAAGAAGCTGGCGGCCCCACCCGTCAGAGAAGTCACCAGGCCGATCGGTGAGTAGTAGTAGGAGCGTGACTCTGCTACCGGGCCCTTATTCATCGGCGGGCCGAATTCGCCGCCTGGCCATGCCGGTTTGTAGGCTTCGGGGATGCCGTTCAAAAACGGTGAGATCTTCGCTGGCTACGTTATTCAGCGCTTGCTCGGCACCGGTGGTATGGGCGAGGTTTACCTCGCCCAGCATCCTCGTCTGCCTCGTCAAGACGCGCTCAAGATCTTGTCGTCGGCCTCGGCGAACGACGACGAATTCAGGGCGAGATTCAACCGCGAGGCCGAATTGGCCGCGACGCTGTGGCACCCACATATCGTTGGCGTTCTCGATCGTGGCGAGTTCAACGGCCGGCTGTGGATCTCGATGGACTACGTGGATGGCACTGACGCGGCTCATTTGATCCGAGAGCAGTACCCGGGCGGCATGCCCGAACAAGATGTCTCGGAAATCGTCACAGCGGTGGCTGACGCGCTCGACTTCGGTCATGAGCGACGTCTGCTCCATCGTGACGTCAAGCCGGAGAACATCCTCGTCACCGCGCCCGACGGCCACCGGCGCAGGGTGCTCTTAACCGACTTCGGCATCGCTCGCAGAATTGATGATGTCAGCAACCTCACTGACGACAACATCGCCGTGGGAACCATCAGTTACATAGCTCCCGAGCAACTCTTGGGCAAGCCGCTTGACGGGCGCGCGGATCAATATGCGTTGGCCGCCACGACCTTTCACCTTCTGACCGGCGCGCCACCTTTTCAAGACTCGAATCGCGCTGTCGTGATCAGCCACCACCTACATACGCCGCCACCGCGAATATCAGACCGCCGACCCGATCTCGCCCATCTCGACGCCGTGCTGGCAAGGGCGCTGGCCAAAGACCCCAACGAGCGATACCCGAATTGCCTCGCCTTTGCCCGAGCCCTCACGCAGGGCCCACCTCCGCAAAGCGGCTCGCAGACAACGGGATTGCGTCCCGCCGAGGACCTCGGTTCAAGCGGTCGTCCACCCACCCAACGTCTCGAGCGCGTGGTCGTTCAAGGGACAGCACGCCGCGTACAGCAAAGCGCGGTCGGTACTCGACATCAGGTCGGGACCTTGTCGTTTCAAGTCGTGCCCCATGACTCGACAGACAACCGGCGTGCTCCCATTCCGGTTGAGATCCAAACTCAACTCGTAGCGGGTCAGCTCGCAGACGGGGACGAGGTCGAGGTCAGCGGCGTCTGGGACGGTGGCACCCTCGACGCAGACACAATCGTCAACTTTTCGACTGGGGCTCGTCCCAAGCGACGGTCGCCTCGGGTCCGTGCTGAGACGCCGCGCAACAAGGCACCGAAAGGCAGAAGGCGCCGGAAAGTTGCACTCTTCGCACTCGTCGGTGTGATCGTGTTGGCGGCGGCTGCGGTTCTGTGGTTCACCGATGGATTCGGCATCTGGAGTCGCCCAGGACCAATCGTCAAGCCGGTAAGTGCGACCGTGTTCTCACCCAGCGGGTCCCCAGACAATCCGCAGAAGGCCAGCCTGGCGATCGACGGCAACCCAGACACGTCGTGGCCCACCGTTACGTATAAGGACCCCGTCCCATTCCCGAATTTCGTCGAGGGAGAGGGTCTGTTGCTGCACCTGTCCGAACCGACCGCGCTGAGCGCCGTCACGATCGACTTGTCCAGCACAGGAACCGAGGTTCAGATCCGCTCCTCGCCCACCGAAACCCCGGCCACACTGGCCGACACCACCGAGCTCACCCCGACCACGCCACTGCAGCCGGGACACAATCGAGTAGAAGTGCACGACCGCAGCAAAACATCCAATGTTTTGGTGTGGATCACCAAATTGGGCACGACCGATGGCCAAAGCCGGACGGAGATTTCCGAGATCACGCTGCAGGCTGCTGCGTGAAATCACACACGTAAATCACCGTTCGAGGACGCCGACATCGGTTCCGGTACGCCTCATCCTCGTGGCCGGACTCCGAGAACTGGTCCACGGCGGGTGAGAGTCGCTGATCGGTGGTTCTCATCGCAGCGCCGATGCCAGGACGCGCACCATCTCGCCGCGAAAGCGCGTCATCGATGGCGCATTGCCGTCGAGGAACACGTCGGCGGCGTGATACATCCCGGGCTCCACGTGCACCTGGCACGCCACCCCTGCCGCTTCGAGTCGGCGGGCGTAGTCGGTGTCCTCGGGGTAGAAGAGATCGATGTCGCCAACGCCGATCCACGCGGGCGGGAGCCCCCGAAGGTCCTCACGTCGTGCCGCCGCGATGTACGCACGGTCGTCGTCCTCACGTGGCGGGCGCCCGAGATAGGCCGTCCAGGCGTAGCCGTTAGATCGCGGCGTCCAGGTGTACGCGCGGTCCTGCGGCGCGGCCCGCAGGACGGTGCGGTCATCGAGCATCGGGTAGGCCAACAGCTGAAAGCAGACCGGGCTCCCGGTGTCGTGGGCGCGCTGGGCAAGCACCGCCGCAAGCCCGCCGCCGGCGCTCGCGCCTGCCACCGCTATCCGAGCCGGATCGACCCCGAGCTCACCGGCGCTGTCGCACAGCCAAAGCAGCGCGGCATAGCAGTCGTCGAGCGCGGCCGGAAACGGATGCTCAGGCGCCAGGCGATAGTCGACGCTGATCACCAGAGCCCCGAGCTCGTCGGCCAGACGAGCGCACCATGCGTGATCTTGACGCGCGGCGCCCATCACCATGCCCCCGTCATGCACCCACAACAGCGCGCCGCTCGGCCGGGCTCGCGAGGGCGACTCATACGTGAACACATCCGGCCCAGCACCAAATGTCCGGTGCTCCATTCGGATGCCCGGCCTGGCGGGGCCGCGAAGCCGCGACCACACGCGCCGGGCGACGGCCAGCGCTGCTGGACCGCTCACGCTCAGCTGCAGATACAGCAGCGGCATCCGCAACTCGCGAGCGATCGGCGCGAGCCGCCCCCGACGCCTCGCGATGCCGACGCCAAGGAACAACAGCGCCGCTGTAATAGTCGTGAGCATCATGGCTTGGGCGGCGTCTCGCCGCTCTCGGCGAGACGAGCGAGCTGGTCGATCCAGAGCTGGTGCTGACGCAGCATCGCCGGTCGCATCATCGGCCGGAGCAGCCTCGGCAGGAATCCGCGCTGGGTCTCCTCGGTCACGAGCTGCAAGTCGGGCCCGCTGGCGTCGAGCAGCCACGCGTGATGCGCGGTCGCGCCGAGACCTTCGCCAGTCCAGGCAAGGCGCTCATACGGTTCGAACTCGGTGATCTCGGTGGTCACGAGAGCCCCGAAGGTGATCCACGAGAAGCGGCTGCCGAGCCCGAGTCGTGGCCACGGGCCGGAGCGGTGGCGGATGCGCTTGGCGTTGGCGTAGAAGCGATGCCACTGCTCGGGGCGGGTCAACCAATCCCAGATGATTCCGGGGTCCGCGGTTGTCCGAGTGCTGTTGGCGACGTGGATCGACGCGAACTCGGGAGCGTTGGCCATCGGCCAGCGCACCGCGAGTGCCTTGTCATTGGTTGTCATCTGAGGTCCTCTCTGTGTGGTTTCGATCAGTTCCGGTTGGTTAGCGCGAGCACGGCATGGCCGCGCAGGCGCCGGGCGAGCAGGTGCTCGATCGCGTTCTCGGTGAGCGCCCAATCGTCGAGGAAGCCGATCTCGGGTCTCAGACGACCCGCTGCGGTGAGATCGACGAGCGTTGACAGGTCCTCCTGGATCCCGTCGAGGGGGTCGAGGTAGTGGAACTTGCGCAGGGTCGCGTTCAGGCCGCCCGTCCAGTCGAAGAAGTCGAGCGTCGACGGATTCCTGCTCGCCTGTCCGAACCAGACGAAGGTCCCCTCTGGGGTGAGCGTGCGCCAGGCGGCCTGCGTCGCGTCGCCGCCGACCGAGTCGAGGACGACCTCGAACGGACCGCGCGCGAGCTGCACGTCGGTGACGATCGCGTGCGCGCCGAGCTCGAGGAGGCGCTGGCCTCGCGCCGGGCTGGCCGTCACAGCGGTCACGCGCGCTCCCTGTGCGGCGGCGAGCTCGACGAAGAAGTGGCCGACGCCACCGGACGCGCCGGTGAGCAGCACGGTGCGGCCGTAGAGCGGTCCCGCAACCCGCAGGAGTCGGAGCGCGGTCAGGCCTGCGAGCGGAAGTGTGGCCGCATCGGTATGCGATACGCATTCCGGGAGCTCGACCAGACGATCCGAGCCCACCGCGACCAGCTCTGCCCAGCCACCCGCATCGACGTGGGCGACCACCCGCGCTCCGACGGCCGGACCGCTGCCGTCTGCGCACGCGGCGACTACCGATCCCGAGATGTCCTTGCCGGGGCGCCAGCCTGCGGGCTCGCGCTCGAGCAGGAACGTCTCACCTCTGTTGACCGAGAACGCGTGTACGGCGATGACCGCCTCATCGCGTCTGGGGGTTGGTGCGTCGACATCGATCATCTCGATCGCGGGAGCGTCGTCCCGAGCGACAGCGAATGCCTTCATGGTGGGAACCGTATGAGACAAGCTCTCCATCTGGAAGATAGCACTTAAAAGTGGTATAGGTACCCAATGGAAACCTGTATCCGGTGGGACGCGATGAAGGCGGCCTGCCCGACGCGCCAGGTGATCGCCCGCATCGCCGACAAGTGGGCGATGCTTGTCATCACGGCGCTCGAGGGCGACGAGGCACTGCGTTTCTCCGAGCTGCGCCGTCGGATCGAGGGCGTGAGTCAGAAGATGCTCACGCAGACGCTGCGGGCACTCGAGCGCGACGGGCTCGTGAGCAGGACCGTCTACCCGACGGTGCCGGTGACGGTCGAATACCGGCTCACGCCCCTTGGGCAGAGCCTGACGGAAGCGGTCGACGCGATCCGCGACTGGGCGTACGGGCACATGTCCGAGATCGAGCTTGCGCGCGACGCATTCGATGGACGCGCCGCCTCGTCGCCATGATCTTGTCGAGCCGTCCTGAGACTCTCACGCGCCCTGGATCAACCGACCGGGGTAACGCCTGATCCTCGGTTTGGTCACGACAACGGGCGCGTACTTCCGGCCTGACGACGACGGTGGTTTGATCGGGCAACCGATTTCTGCGAACGGATTGTCTGGGAGGTCGCCACATGAGTGCGGCCGGACCGCTGCAACTGATTCTGCTCGTGGCGTTCGGCACTGGGGCGATGTGTGGCTTCATCGCATCGGCGGTGATTCTGACGAACAAGAGACGTGCCCGCGGGTACTTCATCCTCGGCGTGCTCACCGGATTGACGGCGGCGGCGCTTACTCACGGCAGGTATCGCAAGCTGAGCGCGTTCGGAGCCCTCGTCCGTGGCTTCGTCCGTCCCGGGAGGACCCGTCGACCAGTTCCTCAGGCCAGTCTCGGACCAGCGTTTGCGTGGCGCCGACTCCGCTCCCACGGCCAGGTCATCAGGGCCCACACGATCAGGACGATCGCGACCTCGGCCAGAAGATAGAGCGGCCAGGGGCCCAACACGTCGAGCAGCGATGCGGTGGGCGGTTTCCTGTTGAGGTAGCCGTAGTTGGTTCCCGTGATCGCGTTGAAGGTGAACGTGAACGCCGCCCACACGAGGGTCACGATGATCGCGAAGCGGTAGTCGCGCCACCGTGGCCGATTCCGTTGCCCCCACGTGAGATAGATGGCGGCCCAAACCACGAGTACGTGAAGCGTGAAGAACGTCAGGAAAAGATGGTGAGGGAAATCCGGCGCGCCTTCCTCCGGCGTGCCGATGTCCGGCGTGATCAACGCCTGCGAGCTCAGCACGAGGCCCCAGTAATAGGTGAGCACAAAAGCCCAATGCCGTTGCGACCACAAGGCATACGCCGCCGTGAGTTCCGCGACGTCGCACAGCTGCAGCGGAACCGAGGTGTCGAGGGCGGGTCGGATCAGCTTGTACACCAGCGCCACGACGAATGCCGCGACGATCAGGGCGGCCAGCACGCGGCCGAGGAGCCGGGCCTGAGACTCGGTCTGCCGGCGTCCGATCCAGACCAGAAGCACAGCGCCTATGGCGAACACCGCGAGCACCACCAAGTGCGACGGGCCGTACGCCGAGAACTCCCGTTGTGCAGAGAATGACAGCATCAATTCGCGATTCCGACAGCTCGTTCCAGATCGGCCAACGAGTCCTCGAGGTGGATGAGCAGTCGCTGCAGGTGTGGAACGCTACGGCGGCACCCGACTAGACCGAAGTCGAGGTTGTCGGCGGTGTTGGTCAGCGTGATGTTGAGGGCTTGCCCGTCCAACGCGATCGACAGCGGGTAATGGCCGGCGAGTCGGGCGCCCTTCCAATACAACGGTTCGCGCGCACCGGGAACGTTGGAAATGACGATGTTGAAAGGCGGCGGCGCCGACGACACGAACCCGGGCACCAACGCCAGTGCGATGCCGGACATCAGAAACGCCGACAACGCGAGCGCCTGGTTTCGTGGAAGCTCGGCGAACACCTTCTTGTTGTCGCGCATCGAGGTGTTGATCGCCTCGAGCCGCTTGGCGGGGTCGGCGGTGTCGGTCGCCAGGTTGCACAGAATCGTGCCAACCATGTTGCCGCCCGCGTCCTGCTCGTCCTGCCCGCGAAGGCTGATCGGAACCATCGCCACCAGAGGTGTGTCGGGCAGTGCGTCGAGTTCGATGAGGTAGGCGCGTAGCGCACCCGAGCACATCGCCAGCACGACGTCGTTGACGGTTACGCCTGCGGCGGACTTGACGGCGCGGATGCGCGCCAGCGCCCATGACTGTGCGGCGACCCGTCGCGCTCCCCCGATCGGCACATTGAACATCGTCTTGGGCGCGCGAAACGGCAGGGTCAATTGCTGTTCCAAAAGCGCGGCCCTGGCCACTGAGAGTGTGGACGGGGCCAGCGAGGCAACCGATCCGACTGCGCCGGTGATTGACTGCAGTGCAGACCGCGACTGCCCCGAGTCCTTGTTCCTTCGCTTCGGGCCGAGTGTCCACGGCACTCGGATTTCGAGATCGTCGGGGTCCGTTGTCATCGACCGAATCGTCAGGCGCTGAGCAGAGACTCCGTCGAGCAGCGCGTGGTGCATCTTCGTGTAGATCGCGAAGCGGCCGTCTTCGAGGCCCTCGACGAGGTGGGCCTCCCACAATGGTCGGTGCCGATCGAGCAGCGTGCCATGTAACCGGGATGTGAGCTCGAGCAGCTCACGGATTCGGCCGGGACGCGGCAATGCCGACCTGCGCAGGTGGTAATCGATGTCGACGTCATCATCGAATTCCCAGGCGACGTTGGCGAAGCCGCCGAGAAGTCTGCCGGGATGCTTTCTGAACGTCGGCTGAAAGTCATCGTGCTCGACGATCGCCTCGTGCAGATCGCGGATGAAATCGGGGCCGCCCTCCTCGGGAGGTTCGAAGAGCTGCAGGCCTGCAACGTGCATCGGGTGTTCACGGGATTCGCCGATGAGGAACAACGAATCGGTCGGCGAAATCAGCTTCATCGACGTGACGGTACCCACGCCACCGGTGATTCGTGCAAGGTATAGGGGCCAATCTTTCTGCACGAGAGGTAACGATGACGAACACAGTTGGCAGAGTGGCCGACAAGGTCGCGTTCATCACCGGTGCAGCGCGGGGCCAGGGCCGCGAACACGCCATCCGGCTCGCGGAGGAAGGCGCCGACATCATCGCGGTCGATGTGTGCAGCGACATCGGCAGCGCCGGCTACCCCGGTGCGACGGAAGCGGATCTCGACGAAACCGCGGCACTGGTCGAGAAGCTCGACCGGCGCATCGTCACCGCGAAGGCAGACGTCCGGGACCTCGACGGTCTTCGCGCCGCGCTGCAACGGGGAGTGGACGAATTGGGCAGGCCCGATGTGGTCGTGGCCAATGCCGGTATCGCTGGGTCCCCCTCCCCCGCCGCCCTGATCGACGAGTCTGCGTGGCAGACAATGCTCGACATCAATCTGACCGGCGTCATGCACACGGTCAAGGTGGCACTGCCCCATATGTCTGACGGCCGCGGAGGATCGATCATCTTGGTGAGCTCGATGCTGGGATTGCGCGGCGGGGGCTATATGGCCGGCTACGCCTCGGCCAAGCACGCCGTGGTCGGCCTGATGAACTCGCTGGCCAATGAGCTTGCACCGCAGTGGATCAGAGTGAACTCGATACACCCCGGCAACATCCTGACACCGATGATCGACAACGACCACTTTCGTCGCACCGTGCGGCCGGACCTCGCCGAGCCGACCATGGCCGACGCGACACAGGTGATCGGACACTTTCATCTGCTGCCGAAGCCAGTGATCGAGGCGCGAGCAGTCAGCAATGCCGTGCTTTTCCTCGCCTCCGACGAAGCACAGTACATAACCGGAGCGGCGCTGCCGATCGACGCTGGAGCGGTTGCAAAGTTCTGACGCCACAAGCCCCGCGCCATCGTCAAACCCCGGGCGTGTGCACCCGCTCTGCCAGCCATGGCAAGTCGTTGGAGAAAGCCCTCGCGGCGAATTGCCAGGTGTGGTAGCCCGGATACACCCGCAACGAGCATCCGATGTCGACCTTGAGCGCGGCAGCACACAGATCCGGTAGCGCGCCCTTCTCGCGGAACTCGTCTGCGTCGTCGTGGCCGCCGAATCCCACTGGCGCATCGCGTTTCAGCCGGCGCTCGGGCAGATTCTTTGTCTTATCGTCGGCAGGTTCCTGAGAGTCGTCGAAGTATCCCGCGACGCCGATATAGGGTCCGTGCTTCGCCATGACGGTGCGTGGGTCGAACGCGGCCCAGGCCGCGGCGTCACCGCCGTACAGGCGCTCGATCGTCTGTTGCTTGGTACCGGAATTGGGACCCCGATCACCGCCGATGTCATCGAAGGTCGTGAACAGGTCGGGATGCATCACGGTGAGGTCGATGGCACACGTGCCACCCATGGACCAGCCGACCACGCCCCACTGCGAAGGATCCGGCGACGCGCCGAATCGAGACACCACGAACGGGCGGACGTCTTTGGTCAGGTGGTCGGCGGCGTCGCCACGCGGGCCGTTCACGCATTCGGTGTCGTTGTTGAAGTTCCCGCTGGAGTCGACGAACACGAACAGCGGCGCCGCACCTGCGTGCGCCTTGGCGAACTCGTCGATCACGGACACTGCGTTTCCGGTCCGCATCCAGTTGGTCGGGTTACTGAACTCCCCGGCGATCATCATCACCGCCGGAAGGGGTGGCGGTGCCGTCCCGGTGAACCAGATCGGCGGGAGGTAGACGTATTCGCGTCGGTGCTTGAAGCCGCTGGCGTCCTCGGGGATGTCGACGGGCACCAACTTGCCTGTTTCGGGATGCGTGTTGCGCAGGCCGTCGAGCGCGGACATATCGGTCTGGTCAGGTAGCGGGCCCGAGGTCAGATCGCCCCACGCCCTCTGCACGGTCGGGTAGTAGCCGACCCAGTTGTTCAGCACCAGCAGAGTGCACAGCAGCGTCAGGGGAATCGCCAGGAAAGACAATCCACGACGCCACCATGGCGTACCGCGAAAACCCAGCACCGCCACCGCTATTGAGGCCGCAAAGATCGATGTCCACAGCCACAGCCGCAACGGTGCCGGGTCCGACGCCAGCCCTTCAGAGTTCATGTAGGCGCGCGCGCCGAGGGCCACCGCGACTCCGACGGCGGCGGCGACCGGTACCCAGACGAATCGCCAGCGACGGGTTCGCCAACCGATCGCAATGACCAGCGCGACGACCGCCAGGATTTCGGCTGTCACTGGAAGCCAACCGCCCAGCAGCGAGATCCCGTGCCCGAACCTGCTGAAATCGGGGTCGGGCAGCGGGGGCATCGGTATCGGAGTGGGAACCGGGGGTGTGGTCGAAGGAGCGATCGGTGGCACTCCGCCAGTCTCGAAGCGCTTGCTGAGAAAAAGCTGACCTTCAGTCCATCACAGGCTCGCAGGCACGTGTCGCGCCAGCCGAAAGGTCCGCGTCAAGCCTGCTGGGCGCGTTGTGATGATCACCTCTACCGCGCCGCTTGGCGTGACGGTGTAGCACTCCTCGACATCCGGCCCGAACTCCCGGCGGCCAACCGGCCGGTGCCTGAGGTCGTCCTCGTCGTGCAAGTCCGGATCGAACGGGAAGAAGACCGGATCGTAGGGCGTCACGTCGCCGTCTGGGCGGCCGTCGGTGAGGCGACTGCACTCGACGAACCGGAAGTGTCCGATGTTGTGTACGGCGCGATACTTCCGCGTCACCACGAGCGGGGGCTCGCCACCGGCGGGCAGGGAAAGGTCCTTCGGAAGGATGGGGTCGAATACGACGTCTTCGCCACTGTGCGCCTCGCGAAAGACCCCGAAATGCCGCGAAAAGCGGTCGGAGAGCGCGAAGCCGGCCTCCTTGTCGAGGAATGCCGCGAGGCCGATGGCCGTCGCCGCGAAGGGGTGCGGTGAGCGCTTCACGCGCTTTTCACCGAAGGATTTGCGCAGCATCCGGCCTACCAACGGGAAGCCGGCGGCCCCGCCCACCGTGTAGATACCGGCGATCTCTGACCACTCCACGTGGCCGCCGTGCCTGGCGGGATCGCGCAGGACGCTGGTCAGAACTTCGACTGTCTTGTCGACGAGCGGTGCGCAGGCCGCGTAGACGTCTTCGATTGGACGGGAGAGCGGTGGCCGATCGATCTCGGAAAGGTCCACCAGGAAGCGGCGCGTGTTCGGCCCGACGGCTTCCTTGCGGGCTGTGCACTCCTCGAGCAGGAGGTCACGCGTGGTCGGATCCAGTTCGTGAAGCAGCTTCGACTCTGTCAGGACGAGCTTCAGGATCATCTCGTCGAAGTCGTCGCCGCCGAGGCGTTGGATGCCCTCGCTCGTGACCACTTCGTTCCACCGCCCGGTCATCTTCACAAGCGACGCGTCGAACGTGCCACCGCCGAGGTCGTAGATGACGACGTACTCGCGCTTGCCGGTGATGGTCGAGCGGTAACGGTGGGCATATTCGAAACCCGCGGCGGACGGCTCATTGAGGAGAACGACGACTTCGAAGCCTGCAGTGAGGAAGGCATCCAGCGTCAGAAAGCGTTGAGCACTCGAGGCATTGGCCGGAACGCTGATCGCGGCCTCGATGCGCTCACCCGGCTCCAATTCGACGTTCGCGCGACGGACAAGGTCGCTCTTCAGCTGAACGAGGAAGCCCGTCAGAAGATCGGACAACCGGTGGATGCGCCCGCTCAGCGTCACCTCGGTCCGGGGCCCGGCGTTGTTGAGCAGGTGCTTGAAGGACCGCACGACCGACCACCCTGCCTCACGGCGGACGGCGGCGGCGTCCAGACCGAAGCGCAACTCTCCAGCGGCGTTCCCAGCGACGAGCGATGGCCACGTGTCGACGCCGTCAAAGTACACGACGGGGTAGTTGCCTCTGTCGACGATCGCCGCGACGGTGTGCGTGGTGCCGAAGTCGATCCCGACCCTCATTCCGCCAAAGTCTCGGCGTTGCACAGCGTTCGGTCGCCGCGGTTGAAGAGCAGATGCTGTCACGCCAGACGCCTGGCGATGACCAGCGATGGCGGCGGTTGGCAGGTAGGTCGTCGTTGAGGCTGTCACGGAGTCATGGTTGGCGGCAGCACCATGGTCAGTCGCGTGCCCGCGGGCGATCGTGGAGGAGTTGGATGGGCGTTGCCCGGGAACTCGCAGATACAAGGTGCTTCGGGTTATCCGTCAACGCACGACAAAGTCACGGAGATTCCGTGACGGTAGTAAAGGAGGTACGACGTGAGTGACGTTCCCATGATCGAACTGCGGGATGGCGCGCTGATTCCGCAATTGGGTTTCGGGGTGTTTCAGATTCCCCCCGACGAGACCGCCGATGCGGTCGAGACCGCGCTGCAGATCGGCTACCGACACATCGACACAGCGGAGATGTATCAGAACGAACGCGGCGTCGGGCAGGGCATCCGCGCCGCGGGTCTGGACCGGTCCGCGGTCTACATCACCAGCAAGCTCAACAATGGTTTTCACCGTCCCGACGATGCGAGACGCGCGTTCGATGACACACTGACGGCACTCGATACGGACTATGTCGATTTGTTCTTGATCCATTGGCCGCTGCCGACGCTGTACGACGGTGACTACGTGTCGACCTGGCAAACCCTCGAGCAGTTCAAGAACGAGGGGCGCGCGCGCAGCATCGGCGTGTCGAACTTCCAGGTCCCCCACCTTCAGCGGCTCGCGCAACAGACCGAGACCACCCCGGCGGTCAACCAGATCGAGGTGCACCCGTATTTCACCAACGACACGGTCCGCGCGTATGGCGCTGAGCACAGCATCGCGACCGAGGCGTGGTCACCGATCGCCCAAGGCAACGTGCTCGGTGACCCGGTCGTGCAGCGCATCGCCAAAGCCGCGGGTAAGACACCCGCCCAGGTCGTGCTGCGCTGGCACATCCAGCGAGGCGACACCGTCTTCCCGAAATCGGTTACACCCCAGCGTGTTCGAGAGAACTTCGCGCTGTTCGACTTCGAGTTGACCGACACCGACATCGACGCGTTGACGGCGCTCGACAAGGGTGAGGCGGGCCGCACGGGGCCGAACCCCGATCAGTTCGATTACATACCTGATTAGCTGCTCGCGTCCCGATGGCTGAGCGGTGAATCACACAGCGCCGCAGGGAATCTCGGCGGCAAGTGTGGTGCCCTGGTGATCGCGGCTGGTGAGGTGGATGTGGCCGCCCAGCGCCTCCACTCGGTCCTTGAGCCCGAGCAGTCCAGAACCGCCGCCCGGGACAGCACCTCCTACGCCGTCGTCTGTCACCGACAGGCGCAGAAGCTTGTCGTCGGCATTTACGTCGACGGTGACCTGTGATGCGCACGCGTGCTTGGCGGCGTTGGTCAGCGCTTCCGCGACGACGTAATAGGCGGCCACCTCAACGGACTCGGGTAGTCGTCGCTCGACATCGACTCTGAGCTCGACGGGGATGGCAGCGCGGCGGCGCAGCGCGCCCAAAGCCGGGCGCAGCCCCCCTTGGGTCAACACCGCCGGATGGATGCCGTGTGAAACCTGCCGTAGTTCCTCGGACGCTTCGGCGAGTCCGTCACCGACGTCGGCGAGTTGCTGGCGGAGGTCGCTGTCCGTCGGCGGGGATGCCTGCAGCAACCGGACTCGCAACGCGAGTGCAACAAGGCGTTGTTGTGCTCCGTCGTGCAGGTCGCGCTCGATTCGGCGCCTAGCCTCGTCGCCCGCCGTCACGATTCGCGCACGCGAGGCAATCAACTCGCCACGAGCTTCGGCGTTGGCGATTGCCGTCGCGACCAATTCGGCGAAATCGGTCAGCCGCTCTTCGGTATCGGGTGGGGGTGGTTCGGATCCGGGGAATCCGACAATCGCCGCTCCCCACAGCCGCCCGTCGACGATGATGGGCGCTCCCACCCCAGAGACAAGGCCTAGATCTCGGATCAGCGCGGCAGCCGAACCGGCCGCGTGCTGATGGCTGTTCATTCGTGCGGTGGCGCCCGTGCGCTGCACCAACGCCGGGATGTTGTCACCCTCCAGGGTCAACAGCGCGCCGACCGGCAGTTTTCTCGGGCCCTCGTCGTAGGCCGCGACGATTTCGCCCGAGGCAGCGTCCAGAAAGCGGAACAGCGTGGCGTTGCCCACCCCGAGCGCGTTGGCCACCTCGTCGGCCACCGCGGCGAAAATCTCATCTGGTGAGACGCCGTGGGCAACCAACGTGGCCACGCGGCGCAGGGCGGCCTGCCCGTGGGCCAACTCACTGACCTGTCGTGTCGCGCGCCGGGCTTCGGCGGCGCGCTGCCGCGCCTGGGCGCCCAGGACGTTGGTCAATAGGGCGATGGGCAAGAAGACGGCCACCGCGACGAGGTTCTGCGGGTCGGCCGGGAGCAGCCCATTGCCGGTCGCGAGGTGGATTTCCAGATAGACCACCGCGCTGACCAGTGTGGTGACCACCGAGAGGCCTATTCCCCACCCGAATGAGATCACAAGTACGCCAAGTAGATACACCGCGCCGAAAATCATGCGCGGTCCAACCCGTCCCAGCAGCTCTACGAGCACGGTCTCGCCGAGGATCAACACCGCTGCGACGATGATTCCCAGCCACAGCGGTGGGCTCGGACGCGTCAGTAAGGAAGCGAGGCGTGAGCGCCATCCCAAGCCCGGCGCTCGAGTTCGACAGATCGGCCACTTACTCGGCGCCGTCGCATGTTCACCTCGCTTCGCCGGCGCTCCCGTCAAGGGTTCTGCTCCTACGGCGCACAAGGTCAGCTGCGAGAAGCCGCTTGCCGGACTCATTGCGACGACGCTCCCTTCGACGCGGGTCGACCGCGATCGCAGCTGTCTACGTGCTTGTGCCGACACTCGTCGACTCCTAATCAATGCTCCCCCGCCGAATCTGATCGCGATGCGCGGTCAGCGCCCAACTGCCGCGGGTGTTAGCGGCAAACACCCAGTACCGGCCAGCAGGAAGATCTGCTCCGGCGTGGTGTAACCGGGGCTTACGGGGTGCACCATTGTCCCAACGCATCAGCCGCACCCAGGGAGGGACACGATTCACATGCAGGTCCGGACGAGAAGCGCCCCCGACGCCGACATCGAGTCAGCAATGCAGGGCACACGCTTGATCGTCGCCGACGACGACGTGTTGTTACGCGAAGGCTTGGCAAGTCTGTTGACCAGCTGTGGCTTCAATGTCATCGCACAGGTAGGCGACGGCGCTGAACTGCTGACGCAAGCGCGCGCGCAGCACCCTGACGTTGTGGTTGTCGACATCCGCATGCCTCCTACCAGGACGACCGAGGGCCTGGCCGCGGCGCGGGTGATCCGCGATGAACTGCCCGACACCGCCATCCTGGTCTTATCAGCACACGTCGAGGTCGAGCACGCGATGGAGCTTCTGGCCAGCGGACAGCGCATCGGCTACCTGCTCAAGAGTCGGGTCACCGAGGTCGCCGAGTTCGTTGACGACCTGCGGCGAGTTGCCAACGGCGGCGCGGTCATCGACCCCAGTCTGGTCCAGGAACTGGTGTCGACACGTCGACGTGACGATCCACTGACCGTGCTGAGTGCTCGCGAGCAGGAGGTGCTGGCGCTGATGGCCGAGGGACGCTCCAATGCCGGTATCGCGCGTCGCATCTGGGTGACCGAGGGGACCGTCGAGAAGCATGTGCGCTCCATCATGATGAAACTCAACCTTCCCGACACCGATGAGGATCACCGCCGAGTGCGCGCTGTGATCACCTTCCTCGAAGCTCGGTAGTAACCGTGGTCGCCGGATACCACAGCGAGGTCGGCGGTTCGGCCGTCACCGGCAACACCACTGCCGCAATGGATTACCACCAGCATGAAGCGTGAATTGATGCCTGCCGTGCAGACATACACCGCACCAACCGCGAATCTGGAGCTATGGCTATATCTCGATCCCAACGACCGCTCAGGACGGCCGTGCGCCCGCCCGACTCCGTTGTCACGGTCGAGGCGGCCCGCGCCGGTGCGGAGATGGGGTCGGCCGCGGGGAGGGTATTGACCTGATGGGTCTGCATCGCAAGGGAATTCAGGTGGCTCGGTTCCACGAGCTGTTGGCCTCCGAACAACGCAGCGCGGCGCTCTACACCCGTCTGGCCAGGGCTGTGATGGGCGAACAACAAAATGTGCTTGCCGTGCTGCCCTTCCTCGAGCGCGCCGAGCATGTAGACGCCGGACGGTACCGGGGCGACGCGGACGCGACCGCGGCGATGGCGATTGACGAACGCTCGCACGCCCGCGTGCTCACCCATCTGCGAGAATCGGATACGACGGATGACCCACGCAGCATTCGACGCCGTGAGCGTTGGCACCGGGGAGATCGATCAGGGGCGTTGCGCGCGGCAGTGTTTGGCGTCAACGACGGATTGGTCTCGAACACCTCGCTTGTAATGGGGTTCGCCGGCTCGGGGGCGTCCAGCACGACCATCCTGTTCGCGGGCCTGGCGGGACTGATGGCCGGCGCATTCTCGATGTCTGTCGGCGAATACATCTCGATGCGTAGCCAGAAAGAATCCTACGAACGCGAAATCAGCTTGGAATCGGAGGAACTGCGTGATGACCCCGAGGCCGAGCGCGAGGAATTGGCACTGATCTATCGGGCCAAAGGCCTCGACACCGAGGAAGCTCGACGGGTGGCGACGACCATCATGAAGAACAGCGACGCCGCGTTGGACACCATGGGTCCGCGAACAACTTGGGCTCGATCCAGGCCAACTCGGCTCACCCTGGTCGGCCGCGATCTCGAGCCTGCTTGCGTTCGCGTTCGGCGCGGTTTTGGTGGTACTGCCGTTTGCGTTCGATTCGGGTCTGACCGCGCTGTTTGTTGCCATTGCGTCGGCGGGCACAGCCCTGTTCGTGGTTGGCGCGACGATGGGGCTCCTCAACGGGAGAAGCGCGTGGCGCTGTGGAGTGCGTCAATTGCTCCTCGGGGGTGGCGCTGCCGTACTGGTTTTCATCATCGGCCACTTAGCGCGGGTCGGTGCCGGTGCTTAGTACGTCTCGCGGATTGGAGCTATCTGCAATGAATGACCACGGGCTGGCGGATCACACTGACGATATGCAGTCAGAAGAGAAGGCGTTGCGGTGCGTCATCGTCGACGACAACCCTGCTTTCGTTCATGCTGCGGCACACTTTCTTGGCCACCAAGGCATTGACATCGTCGGAGTCGCATTCACGATCGGAGAAGCACTGAGTTGCGTCAGGAGGCTACGGCCGGATGTGACGATCGCGGACATCCATCTCGGCGACGAGAGCGGATT
This sequence comes from uncultured Actinomycetota bacterium, assembly GCA_963698965.1. Classification (GTDB taxonomy): domain Bacteria; phylum Actinomycetota; class Actinomycetes; order Mycobacteriales; family Mycobacteriaceae; genus Mycobacterium. The sequence goes on along the minus strand of CAVOSY010000028.1, from coordinate 79,031 downwards.
CGAATTGGCCGAGCGCCTCTGCAGTGAGCCGACGTCACCGGCGGTGATACTGACCTCCACCCATTCCGAGCTGGAATTCGCCGACATGATCGCGGCCAGCCCCGCGCTTGGGTTCGTGCCAAAGGTCGACCTGTCGGCGGACTCGGTGAGGCGTCTTCTCGACGACTCTTCCCACGAACGCCATCTGCTCGCGTAGTGACGACACGAATCTGGTCCCACTGCAGCGGGCGACGCGGTGGTCAAACTCGACATCGACCCGCCGTCCGGCGCTGGAGCGAGGCCGACGGGCCGCCTTGACCCAAGCCGGTCGAAGGTGGCAGGCGCCAGCACCGGCAGTTCGGCGAAAACGGGTAGGCGTTGTTCGAGGTAGATCACGCCGCCGGGAATCCGTTGGCCGCCGCGGTCCCTAGCATCACCTGCGCCCACGGCCTGCCGGGTCTCAAGCGGCCCGCACTGACCGCAACGACTGCCTTCCTCCAATTGCTGTGTCGGCGTTCCGGTATCGCTCGCGGCTCACCGGCGCGATCGTGGGAATCGTCGAAGGGTGCCGCCAGCCCAACCGGGGCATTCGCTGAAATGTGCGAACCCGCCACCCGAACGCTACCTATCAGAACGGCACGTCCACTTGACCGTTGGTCGTGTACGCCTCGTCATGGTTCGACTCGTGGTAGCCAAACACGTAGGGAGAGTGAGGATTGGTGCCATACGGCACCGATCCGGTGAATCCGACCATCTTCGGGTACCACACTTCCAACGACGTGGCGAACCCGACCAACAGCGCAGCAGACGTTCCGTTCTGATGCGCACAGGCCGCTCAAGCAGCGGCAGGTGCCGGACCGACGCGATAGCTTGCTTTTCCTACGTTGGGAGCGCTTGCGGGGTGACGAGGAATTTCTCCCCGGTCGCCCGCTTGACGTAGCTGTTGAACGCATCAGGCCGCAGCATGCCGGCAAGGGAAACCTCACGGGTGTAGGTACTCGCAAACGTGGTGGTGAGCTCCGCAGCCACCCGGGCTCGCAGTCGGCGAACGACCTCGTCGCCGGCGTTCTGGAGGAACGGGGTGAGCAGCCACCCGCCAATACCCCATGCCATGCCGAAGTTCCTGGTGAGGATGGTCGGACTGGTATCGAGTCCGCCGTAGATATACGCCTGCTTGTGGACGGTCGAACCATAGCGCGAGTACTCCGTCGCGGTCGAATTGGCCGCTTCCTCCATACCGTTGAGGATCTGACTTGCCAGCGTTCCTCCACCGGTGGCGTCGAACGCAAGCGTCGCAGACGTCGCTTTGAGAGCTTCGACGAGATCTGTCGTGAACGTCGGCGATGTTGTGCTGCAGACGTGTACCGCGCCCAGCGAGCGCAGCAGTTCCTCTTGGTCAGGCTTGCGGACGATGTTGACGAGCGGCACCCCGTCCGCTATGCAGAGCTTGACGAGCATCTGGCCAAGATTCGACGCCGCGGCCGTGTGCACCAGACCCGAATGACCTTCGCGGCGCATGGTTTCCAGCATTCCGAGAGCCGTCAAGGGATTGACAAACGACGATGCCCCGTCCTTCGCCGTTGCGCCCGACGGCAACACCAGACACGCGGCAGCATCAACTACTCGGTACTGCGTGTACATCCCGCCGCCCGCAATTCCCACCGTTTTCCCCAACAGGGCCTGCGCCGCTGACGACTGGCCCGCTGCCACGACTGTGCCTGCGCCCTCATTACCCACCGGAAGTGGTTTGTCGATTCGTGCCGAAAGCCCGGCCAGGGCGCCAGCGCCCAACGATGCCGTGACGACCGGGCGGTCCGGTGCGCCCTCCACCGTCGCGGTAGTCATATCCGCGCCCGGAATGAGGACTCCCAAGTCCGACGGATTGATCGGCGCGGCTTCCACGCGTACCAACACCTCATTGGGACCGGGAGTTGGAACAGGGACGTCAAGCAGTGAGAGTTCCAGCGTGCCCTGCGACGTCACCGTCGAACGAAGTGCCAACGCGCTATCAGGAAAACCTGCGGTCATAGGAAGTGCCTCGTTCCAGTCGGGACCTGTCCATCAACTTTATGGACTCGGACGCAACCACAGAACTTCCGCCGTGGCTTCGGAATCGCGTAGGTGCTAGCGCTGAGGACTTGCCCCCTCCCGCATAGAGGGGGCAAGTCCTTTGAAAGGCCGACGGGGCAGCCGCGCCTGGGGGCTACGACTCGTCGCCGGCGCCGCCAGCCCCGCCGGCACCGCCTTCGCTGCCAGTCGCCGCGTGACCGGGTTGGCCCGCATTGCCTTGACTGCCCTGATTGCCCGGACCACCGGCGCGCGTGCTGCCGATGCTGGTGCCTGAGCCGCCGGCGCCGCCCTTGCCGCCCCTCTTGCCAGGGATGCCCAACCCGCCGGTTCCGCCGGCGCCGCCGAACACGCCGCCGTCAGCGGCGTCGCCACCGCGATTTTCGTCGGCTTTTCGATCGTGCGCCTGCTCTGCTCGGGGGCATGGGTGAGGTCTAGCTGTGGAAAATGCCTGCCGACGCGTCGCAGCACGATGGTGTCGGACTGGTGGACCGGCTGATTGGCGCCTGGATAAACACTGTCATGCTCGCCGACGGCGAAGCCGTTTTGCCGCACCACGTCGATCACCCGCGACTTCATCGTCGACACCGTCATCGGCAAGCCGTCGACGGACAGCGTGAGGGTCTTATGCGCGGCCACGGCGTAGCCGCCCGCGAACATCAACGCCAGCAAGAGCGCACCGACCAGTAGACGCTGCGCCGTCGATCTTCCGGTGGCCTCTCCGCCGACGCCAGCGCCCTCGCATGCGGCGCCGATCTCGGCCAGCCCAGTCTCGCGTCGCCGCGGCTGTTCGGAAACCGCGCCACCGCGCCTGTTTTTGCCGAACGTCGCGTCCTCATCCTTATCGATCCGTTCGGCGTCGGCCAACAGGGCTGAGACCTCCGCAGCCAAAACGTTGGCCCGCACCCTTGTCCCGTCCAACCCAACCCGGTCTAGCCGGACGACGCCCGCCGCCTGACACAGCGCCAACGCCTGCACGAATAGATGCCCCAACAGCGACACCGCGCTCCGCGCAGCGGAGGCGCGGAAAGATTGGCGCGCAATAGCGTTGACAGGGCCCGCAACACCGACACCTCGCCTCGGACGACAGCGCCGCGCACGACCCCTCGACATCATCGAGAGCCCGCGCACTGCGGCTATGCCGATGGCGTTGCACGAGACCGTGATTGGCGAACTTAACCGACGGATATTGATGAGAAACACTGAATCTGACGACGCGAAACAACCTGCGGATACGCGAAAGGTGTTGACGGCATCAACACGCCCCAGTCGCCTCTGCCGCAGTCGTTATCGAGATCTTTTGTCTCGAGCGGCCGGCGAGTCACACCACCCATGGCAAAACGAGGCGCGTCACCAGATCGGCTTCTGTGGCAACTAGTACCGTTCGGCCCGAACCACTGCGCCGGGCGAGAGCTTTACCTATACGACCCACACAGGCGACAGCCAAAACCACGTTTCACTCGGGATCCCCCAGCACGGTGGCCACGAAGTCGTCGACATAGGTGGACAGCTCACGCGGCGGTCGGTGATAGTTGCCCGACAGCACCGGGCGCGCCGGCAAGTCCACCACGGGAGCCTCGACGTCTTCGTAGTCGATCGTGGACAGCAGGTGGGCCATCATGTTCAGGCGGGCGTGCTTCTTGCTATCGGATTCCACGACGTACCACGGGCTCGTCGGGATGTCGGTGTGCACCATCATCTCGTCCTTGGCGCGCGAGTAGTCCTCCCACCGAAAGATCGACTCCAGGTCCATCGGCGAGAGCTTCCACTGCCGAACAGGATCGTTGCGCCGGGACCTGAACCGTCGCAGTTGCTCCTCGTCGGATACCGAGAACCAGTACTTGCGCAGGATGATGCCGTCGTCGATGAGCATCTGTTCGAAGATGGGCGTCTGCCTCAGGAACAACGAATGCTCTTGCGGCGTACAGAATCCCATCACCTTCTCGACACCCGCCCGGTTGTACCAGGACCTGTCGAACAGGACGATCTCACCCCGCGCCGGCAGGTGCGCGATATAGCGCTGGTAGTACCACTGCCCGCGCTCCCGCTCGGTGGGTGCCGGCAGCGCGGCTATCCGCGCGACGCGAGGGCTCAGATATTCGGTGATGCGTTTGATGGTCCCACCCTTGCCCGCAGCATCGCGACCTTCGAAGACGATTACGATCCGGGCCCCGGTTTCCCGGGCCCATTCCTGCAATCTCACGAATTCCGTTTGAAGGCGGAAAAGTTCGGCTTGGTAGACGTTTTTGGGGATCTTTCGCGCGGACTTCGCGCCCGAATTCTTCCCACCCTTACTCATTGCCGAATCGTACTGCGGGCGCGACTTGGGCGGCTTTCAGCAGTCAATCGAGCCATTTGCTCAACAGGTGCGGCGGCACGTCGGGATCGCTCATCGCTTCCCGGTACCGCCACGGCGTTTCCAGCCCTGACGGCCGGAACGATCGCGAGGTTGGTCAGCGCCTAGATCGCCAAGCGCGAAGTAGACATCTTCCTGGCCGAGACCCCCTCGCAGAAAATCGTCCGCCACGTCGGCGACGGTGCGCAACCGTTCGATCCCGCCGAATCTCTCCTCCAGCCCCTCACTACGCAACCGGTCACGCACCTGCGAGTGCGCCTCCACGGCCTGGATCCTGATGCCCTTCGCGGCGAGTTCGCCGGCGAGGCCCGCCAGCATCTCCGCGGCGTGCATGTCCACTATCGACACTTCGGACAGATCCAGCACGACCAGCTTGGTTTCCTTTTCCGCCCGCACACGTTCCTCTATCGTGTCGCGCACGTAATTCATGTTGAAATAAAGCAAGCTCGCGCCCGGGCGCAAGACGAGCATGCCGGGAATTGTTTCGTTCTCCGGATGGCGCTCACGATCGGAAAACCGGCGAGTGCCGGGGATTCGACCCAGCAGGGCGACCGGCGGTAGCGACGCGCGCCGAATCAACAGCACGAGCGAGATGAGGGCGCCTATCGCCACGCCACGCAGCAGGCCCTGCCCCAGCACGCCGAACATGGCGACCATCGCGATGACGAATTCCCGGCCATCACTGCGCCAGAGATGCCTGAGGGCGGACAGGCTGAACAGGCTGGCCACCGCCACCAACACGACCGCCGCCAACACGGGTTGGGGCAACGCGCTCAGCAGCTGCGAGAAGAACAACACCACCACCAGAATGAATACCGCCGCGATGGCGCCGGACAACGGCGTTCGCGCGCCCCCGCCCTCGTTGACGACGGATTGCGACATGCCGCCGCTGACCGGGAAACCTTGGCCGAACCCTGCGGCGAGGTTGGACGCGCCGAGCGCCAGAAATTCCTGGTTGGCGTCCAGCCGCCGGTCGTACTTCGCCGCGAACGTGCGGCCGATGGCAGACGTCTCCACCGCGGCCAGCAGGAAGCACGCGAAGGCCAGGGGCAACATCGCGTTCAGGTCGGCCCAATGAACCGCGGGGAGCCCGAGGTCCGGCAAGCCTTGAGGCACGTCGCCGAGCAACTTCACCCCGCGCTCGTCCAGTCCGAGAAGGCGCGAAACCACGATGCCGGCCACCACGACCAATAACGACATGGGGAGCTTCTTGAGGCAGAGCTTCCCGAGCACGAGCACCGCCAGCGCCGTGCCGCCAACCGTCAGCGCGGCGAAGTTAGTCTCGTTCAGGTGTTTCAGGAAGGTGCCGCTGTTCTCCCAGAAATCGCCGTGAGCGGCGGGAATGCCAAATAACTTCGGCAACTGCGTACTGGCGAGGAACAACGCCACACCGCACTTGAACCCGATCATGACGCTCTCGGAGATGAAGTTGATGATCGAGCCCGCCTTGACCAGCCAGGCGATGATGGCGATGAGCCCTACGAGGATGGCCGTGCCAGCCGCCAGCGCGGTGAACCGGGTCGGGTCTCCGCCCGAAATGGTGCCCAATGTCGAGCCGATCAACAGCGAGATTGCGGAGGTGACAGAGATGGTTGTGTGCCGCGAACTGCAGAACAGCCAGAAGACCAGTCCGCCAAACATGCACGCGTAGAGTCCCGCTTGGGGCGGCAGGTTGGCGAGCGAGGCGTAGCCCAACCCGGCCGGCAGTAGGTAGGCCGCGACTGTGACACCGGCGGCGAGGTCAATCCGCAGCCAACTCAGCCGATACGACGCGAGCCACCCGACTGCCGGAATCCACCGCGCCAGTCGGGCGGTCAGAGTCGAAGTTGAAGTTGGGTTCATGGTCTTCCGGTAACAACCAGGTTGTTCGTCCACCCCCGGGCGCCAGGCTCCGGGAAAGGGGGCGACCGTGTGCCGGTGGGCTTGTCCGCAGAATTTACGCCCTCGACGCGCGGTAAATGAAGGGAATGAGGACTAGAGTCGCACATCGGCGTGCCGTGTGTTTGCGCTGGTAGGAGCCATCAGCGCATGATCATCGCTGGGCTGTGAAGGTGAAGAAGACCGCGAGTCGGTTCATGTTCGCACTCGGCAAGTGATCCGAGGCCGCCGATCGTCATCGGTCCGGCGGCTGTGGAGGAGTCGACACCGTCCGTGAGCGACACGAGTAACAGGCCTCGATCGCTTACACCCTGGTTCGACAAGACGTCATCACCCTGCTCCAGTAGCCGTGCCGCCAGGGCTGGGTCGACGTACGTCCCGAACGCCGCCGGGAGTCGTTGCCGCTCAGCCGTTCTGGAGAGAGTCGACGCTTAATTGCACCCGCCGGCGTTGACCCACCGACCGTTGTAGCTGACACACCCGGTGACATTGGGCGGCGGCGGTGGGTCATATGGCATTGGAGCGTAGTAAGCCGGAGGCGGCACGTAGGGAGCGACTACATCGGCGATGTTGGCGCACCCACTTACCGAAATGCGCCTGCCTGCACTGGCGCACACGTCGGCGTTCGCGACTCCTGGGGTGTGAATGACGACGATAGCCCCAGGGATGGCCGCGAAGGCCAAGACCGCCGCGGCTGCAGCTTTACATGCCCGTGTCCAACTCATCCTGGACCACTCCTTAGCGCGATCACATAGCTACGTCTGGTGGGCGGACGCCTTGTCTTGTTGACAAAGCGTACGACGCCGACATCGCAAAAATTGGGGAATATGCTCGACATTGGTTCATGGCGATCAGGGCGGGCCTAGGGGCCCCCCGGCTTCCGGTGCAGGGGCATCACAGCGAGTCCTCAAGTCGGTCAAGGGTTGACGAATCCCGTTGATCTCCGACTCGACCTGGGGATGGGCGGTCATGTAGTTCGCTACATTGCCGCGAATCTCCTCGTTCGGTAATCCGCGAAGGCTCGTGAAGAAGTCGTTGACGTCTGGGTGGGCAAATAGATAGCCCGCCATCGCCGTCCCGACTGCGCCCGACACCTGGGCCAAGTCGCCGGCTGTGCACCCGGGCGACGGGGGGTCAGCAGACGCAAATGTGGCGCCTCCAAACAGCACCGCACCGGCCAGTGCCCCGGAGCCCATGGTTGCGATCAGCGCGCGTCGCATGTTTCGGCGTGATACCGACATACGTTTGCTCCCTTCATTCCCGCGTTCGGACAAACTAACGACACCGTAATCGCAAGTGATAAGGGCACTGTCCGGATTGCGAATTTCGACAGTGAATTAGTGGATTGTCGACGATGTTGCCGGCATCCGATTGGCGGCCGATCCTGCTCAGTGCCGATCTCGAGTAGACGGCACGCCTCACGTTGACAAACGTTGTCTTGCAAGATGTGTCGGCGGACAGCGCACTCGTAGACGCCGTGCAGCACTGCGGCTGACCGCGTATCAACTCGGCCGTCTCAGACGGCTGTCATGGGCCAGAGCGTATCAGCATCGCTGAGCACAATGCGCAAAAGCTCTAAAACAGCGGGTTGCGCGGGTTGTGCGCGCAAGCGAGCCACTGTGACCGCGCGCTCGTAGCTTCGGACGCAACCCATTTCGAGGAGACGGGATGAAAGAGCCGGCGACCCAGCTGCGGGACACAGCCGCATCCTGTGTGCTGCCCGATACCAACGTCGCGCAACATACGTCGATGAAGCGCGTGGGGCTCGCGAGCTTCGTCGGGTCGACTATCGAGTTCTACGACTTCTACGTCTACGGAACCGCGGCGGCGCTGGTGTTTCCACGGGTGTTCTTCCCGCACCTAGGCGCAACGATGGCAACGATCGCATCGATGGCGACCTTTGCAGCGGCATTTCTGTCCCGCCCTCTCGGCGCAGTCGTCTTCGGGCACTTCGGTGATCGCCTCGGCCGCAAACGCACCCTGGTGGCGACGCTTCTGATCATGGGCCTGTCGACAACGGCGGTGGGCTTGGTTCCTGGCACAGCGGCCATCGGTGTTGCCGCACCGGTGATCCTGCTTGCGCTGCGGCTGCTACAGGGCTTCGCACTCGGCGGCGAATGGGCCGGGTCTGCGCTACTGACCGCCGAATACTCCCCGACCGCCAAACGCGGAACGTATGGAATGTTCACCTCGCTCGGTGGCGGGGCCGGGCTGGTGCTGACCAACCTTGTTTTCCTCGTCGCGAACAGCACGATCGGTGAGAAGAGTCCCGAATTCATGAGCTGGGGCTGGCGAGTCCCCTTCCTATTCAGCGCTGTCCTGGTCGTCATCGCTCTCTACGTGCGACTCAATATCGACGAGACACCGGTGTTCGCCGAGGAAAGGGCCAGCAGGAACATGAGCAGGGCGCCGATCGCCGAGCTCTTTCGCTTCCACCGTCGCGAGGTCGTACTGGCTTCGGGCTTGGTGATCGGAATATTCTCCCTCCGATACGTGGCGGGCACCTACCTGATGAGCTATGCCAATACCCACCTTGGATATTCGCGAGACCTTATCCTCTTCGTCGGCGTGCTCGGTGGGCTGACAATCATTGCGCTCACCGCGATCTCGGCCGACATCTGCGATGTCATCGGGCGCCGACGCGTGATGCTCTTCGGCTACGCTCTGGCGCTGCCCTGGTCGTTTGCGGTAATTCTGATGGTCGACACCGGCTCGCCCATTCTGTTTGTTGCAGGCATCATCTTCACCTACGCCGTTCTCGGGTTCGCCAATGGGCCTGCAGCGTCATTCACTCCCGAAATCTTTCCCACCCGCTACCGCTATACCGGCGCGGGCCTCGCCTTCAACCTCGGCGGTATCATCGGCGGCGCGATACCGCCGACGAGCGCAGGGGTGCTGATGGCCACCTTCGGCGGTTGGGCGATCAGTCTGATGATGGCCATCCTCGTCCTGATTAGTTTTGTGTGCACATTTCTCCTTCCTGAAACGATGGGAACGTCACTAACGAACACCGACACGTCGGCGCTTCGGTTGCGTCGGTGAGCGATTCGCGTTCACCGATGAACTGGTGCCGGAGACGCTATATCGACTGTCTTTCAACCGATTTCATATCGCTCCGGAATACGATCTCCGCCTTTCCGCGTGACGCATCGGTCCAGGAAGGGCACTTTTCAAATCCCGAGGTCAGGGTGAGCACATTGCCCAAAAACTGAAAATCGCTGCTTACGTGGGTTGTGCGCACAAGCGAGAAACCGTCGCTTAACGGCCGTACCGTCGCCGGTGAACACAATCGTGATCATGAAAAACCCACCCCCCCATACGAATCGGTGGGACGATCCAAGGAACCGGTGGACATCATGAAGAAACTGTCGATTGGCGGACCGGCCGCAGGTGGCAGAGCCGTGACGCCCGAACAGTCAAAGAGCTATATGGACCCTAGCGACATCGTCACGCAGTTCACCGCACAGGTGGACCACTTCGTCACGTCGCCGCACGTGAACCAGCCGGAGGCGGTGCGCCGCTTCATTGAAGCGGTGGCTCCGCAAGGCGACGAGCGCGCACTCGATGTTGCCTGCGGGCCGGGCCTGCTCGCACAAGCATTCGCGCCGCACGTCCGCGAATACATCGGGGTCGATCTCACGCCAGCCATGGTCGAGAAGGCTGCCGCGACCGCACGCGAGGTCGGTCTCTCGAACGCCCGTTTCGAGGTCGCCGACGCGTTTCGGCTTCCATTCGAGGCCAACGCGTTCGACCTTGTGCTAACCCGCCTGGCGCTCCATCACCTGCCCGACCCGTCCGCCGCCGTCCAAGAGATGGCGCGCGTCCTGCGCCCCGGCGGCATTCTGGGCGCATTTGATATGACAACCTCGGAAATCACCGAGGAAGCGGAGTACCACAACAATGTCGAACGCCTCCGCGACCCGAGCCACAATCGCGCGGTGCCGCTCTCGGAGCTGGTGCGCACGATCCGCGTCGCAGGTCTTGAGCTCGACAGGGTCGAGGCGATCGACTACGACCAGGACGTCGAGGATTGGATGGCCAGAGCGGCGCAATCCACCGATCAGGCGGCGCGGGCACGCAGGCTGATCGCTGAAGCGATCGGGACACGGAAATTCGGTGCCAAAAAAGTCTGGCGCGACGAGGACGGGAAGCTCTGGTTCAGCGTGCGGTGGGCCATTCTCGTGGCGACGAAGCTCGCCTAGCCGCTACCCAATCTCGAGAAGTCGTGACACGCGCCGTGCCGTCTGCCGCCAACCGGACAGGTCGAGCAGATCGGTGACACGGCGAACTCGAGAAAATTTACGTGCGGGCGCAACATCCCGCCCCAGACGCGATGCAAGTCCCCGAGAGTTCCGCGTCGAATGCATCCCACCGGCCTGCGCCCAGGTGATCTGGCGGTCGCGGACGCCGAAAGGTATATCTCATCGTCGACCTAAGGGACAAACTTCATCAAATCACGAGGCTACCGGGCACGAACAGCGTGAGTGCCTCACCCGCCTCGACATCCGGCGCGTCAATTGCTGCCGGGCGTGAAGGTTCTCGCCTGGCGCCGCAAGCACCTGCCCGAAGTTCATGGCCGCGCGCGGTCGTGATCGTCGACGCCGTGCGGCTGAACGGCCACCGTAGAGATTGCCAACTCAGTGCTTCGCAAACTCATCATTGCCGACGTAGGCTCTGAGTCACGCACATGCTGACCCCCAGAGGATCGTAACGAGGAGGTGGCGGAGCATGTTGGCCCCAACCCGCTGGAGGGTCCGTCGCCCCGTAGCCGCAGTTATCGCGGTAGTCGCGCTAGTTCTGGCTCTGGCCGTGGTGATGGCTGACCCTTGGAACAAGGAGAAGCCGATGCCGATACAAGGCAACGTGGCGTCCGCGATCACGACGGAGGACTTGATCGCCGTGGCCCATACAAGGGTGTTCTTTGGTCACCAATCCGTGGGGATGAACATGCTGAACGCCATCCCCGCCATCTACACCGACCACGGTGTCTCGGCTCCCTCGATCGAGCAGGGGCGCGCCGAGGCCGCTCCCAATGGCGGGTTCATCGCCCACCAATTCATCGGCGAGAACACTAAGCCGCTCCTCAAGATCGAAGACTTCAACCGCACGATGCGCGACGGGATGGGCCGGCGGGTCGACATCGCTCTCATGAAGTTCTGCTCGCTCGACATCACATCCAGCACGGATGTCGACGCGATATTCGCCAGGTACCGCGACACCATGGCCGCGCTGGAGCGAGACTTCCCCGGCGTCACCTTCATCCACGTGACGGTGCCCCTGAGCACCGAGCCGAACTTACTCTCGAGGCTGAAGACACTGGTGAAGAAACTTCTCGGGCGGAGCGACCCGTTCCGGCAAGAAGATAATGTCGCGCGGGAGCGGCTGAACGCGCTGATCCGCCGCGAGTATGGCGGCCGCCACCTGTTCGACCTGGCCGCGATCGAGTCCACGAAGCCCGACGACACCAGGGTGTCCGGGCGTTACGAGAATCAGGAGTACTTCGCGCTGTACGACGGGTACGCCTCCGACCGGCTGCACCTCAACGCGGTCGGTTCCACGGTCGCGGCAACAGCCTTTCTCGAGGCGATCGCCGAGGCGTCCCGCAAGTAGACGCGACCAGTCCGCGGGGTCCGAGGACGTCTCGCTCCGTTCAGCTCGGAAGGCGTCTAACTACGATGGCCCCATGTCCGAGGAACTCGCAATCTCTGACGTTCCCTTCACGCACGATCCTTGGGTGGCGGAGCGGAACCGCTATGACGCGATGCCATACCGGCGCGTGGGCTCCTCCGGGCTTCTGCTGCCGGCGATCTCGCTCGGGCTCTGGTACAACTTCGGCGACAACCGGCCGTTCGACGTCCAACGACGGGTGCTGAGATTCGCGTTCGATCGTGGGATCACCCACTTCGATCTAGCGAACAACTACGGGCCGCCATACGGCTCGGCCGAGGAGAACTTCGGCCGGATGTTGCGCCGCGACTTCAAGCCCTATCGCAACGAACTGATCATCTCCACCAAGGCGGGATGGGACATGTGGCCGGGGCCTTACGGTCAGCTCGGTGGGCGAGCCTATCTGCTCGCCAGCCTTGACGAGTCGCTCGACCGCCTCGGGCTCGATTACGTCGACATCTTCTACTCGCACCGCATCGATCCGACCACACCTCTCGACGAGACGATCGGCGCCCTCGACACCGCGGTGCGTGCGGGAAAGGCGCGGTATGTCGGCATTTCGTCCTACTCGGCCGGCAAGACCGCGGAAGCGGCGGCGATCGCCCAGCGGCTGGGCACCCCGCTGGTGATTCACCAGCCGTCGTACTCACTGCTCAATCGGTGGATCGAGGGCGGGCTGACCGTTGAACTCGCCAACGCCGGTATGGGAGCGATCGCGTTCACTGCGCTGGCCCAAGGCCTTCTGACCGACCGCTATTTGGAGCGGCCCGCCGCTGACATCGATCGCGCCACGACGCGTCCGACCTTTGACGACGAGCTGGTGACCGAGCAGGTCCGCGAACGGCTCCGCGGACTCGCCGGTATCGCCGAACGCCGTGGCCAGTCGCTGGCGCAGCTTGCGCTGGCCTGGGTGCTCCGCGAGCCCACGGTGGCCTCCACGCTCGTCGGAGCGTCGAGCGTCGCCCAGCTCGACGAGAATCTGGGCGCCCTTGCGAATCTGGACTTCACACCGGATGAACTCCGCGAAATCGACCAGTACGCTTCAGATTCCGGTATCGATCTGTGGCGAGAGAGCTCCGATGTATAGCCGCACGAATCAGCACACGATAGCCGTCAACTATTAGGAAGGCGACGCGTACCGATCGCGTAGCTTGGACAGGGTTGCCTCGATCCCGGCCGCGTTGCGCTTGGCGAAACCCATGCGCTCGTAGTACTTCAGCCCGTCCTTCACCCGACCGGTGTCGCGGTAGTCGAAAGTCTCGGTGACGCGGGTGCACGTCGGTGACAGCGCCTCGAACTCCCAGCGCCAACGGTGACCGACCGGGTGACGCCACTCGATCAGCTTGTCAGCCACGAGCGCGGTGACAGTGCTGGTAATGCGGTAGGGCATTCCATACATCCGCATTCGAGTCGAAAATCGCGCACCTACACCAAATTTCGCGGGAGCACGAATATTGCCGCGAACGGTGCCCGAACCGTCCACCTCGTGGTGGCGCGTCGGATCAGCCACGATTGCGAACAACTCGGCCGCAGGGGCCTGCACCTCCACGGAACGGCTGATCTGCTGCGGACCAGCGTCGACGACCGCCACGCTCATACGCTGCCTGCCTTCCCTGGTGGCGTGTAGATGTTGTGGTTCGAACAGTACTTCCTAACGGTGACGCGGCAGAGATGTCACCCCAGGAAGGTTCAGGGCCGTGGCGATGCAACTCAAGTTGTTGGGCGCGCATGCGTCGCGTCCTCGGTCATCCGATGGTCGCGAGCTCACTAGGTCGTTAATTCATCGGCAGTAGTTGCGACGAGGTCGCCCCATACGAGCGCGCCGAGACTGCAGTTATCGTGTTGGCTACTTGCACTTTTCCGCAACAACTGCAACTTCGGGCGAAGTTTGGCAAGTGCCGCGAGATTATTGACTCAGGTCAACCAGTGAGGCCAGCCTCGGACCGCCGAGGTGGGTGGCGGGTTGGGTGGGGTCGTTGGGGTTGGCTGCTGGTTGAGAAGCGGTCCGAGCCTGCCCTCCGACGATTCGCGGCGTCGCCGCGAGGCTGGGCGCTGGCCAGGACCGACTTGGCCGACCAGGCTGGCTGTCATGGCTGCGGTGGTGACGGTAAACGATGTACTTGACGGGCATGTGGGCCTGGATGTGGAGTGTCTGGATCGGATCTATCTCAACGGCTATGTGCCGAATCTGCAGGTCGGTGCACAGGTGGCGTCGTTTATGACCGCGCATCTGGGTTACCCGATCCGATCGCCGGCGATCATGGAGAAGATGGGCACCGCGTTCCGCAAAGCGGTGGACCGATTCGCCGTCGCCAACGTGATCCCGGTGGTGCGCTTCGGCAAGGACGACCGCAAGATCGAGGTGATGCACCGGTATCTGGCCAAGCAGGCCAAGACCGGGCGAGCGGGAGTGGCCGCGATCGGAGTGGCGCAGGAGTTCGCGCCGGTGTTCACCGCGACGAAGAAGAACGGGTCGGGCGGTGCGGTGTGGTTCGCTTTCACCAAGGCCGACCGACGGGTTACCTGCTATTACTTTTACGTCTGGGACGACGATTTCGGTCCGGGGTTCGTCAAGGTGTGCGCCTATTTCCCGTACCCGATGAAGATCTGGCTGAACGGGCACGAGTGGGCCAAACGGCAGGCGACCAAGAACGGGATCGAGTTCGCCGAGTTGTCCAACGGATTCGCCTCGGCCACCGATCCCGCAGGGCTGCAGGCGATCTGCGACCGTCTCGGCCCGGGAGCGATCCGGGTGTTCGCCCAACGCTGGTGGTCGATCCTGCCGCTACCACTCACCGAGCACGACCGCGCCGCGGGCTATTGGTGGGAGCTGTCGATGCGCCAGATCGAGACCTCACGCACCCTGGTGTTCGACGCGCCGCGACGGGCGCGCTCATTCTTCGAGGCGCTGGTGACCGACAACCTCGACATCGGCCGCCCGGAACTGATCGAGCTCATCTTCAAACGCGGCCAGCGGCGCGGACGCCCGGCGCGTGGGGAATTCAAGACGAAGATCGTCACCTACGGCACCGAGGTCAACGTCAACGCCTTCTACCGGCACTCCCGCATCAAACAGTATTTGAAGGACGGGCGGGCGCTGCGGATCGAGACCGTGATCAACGACCCGGGCGACCTGGGCTGCCTGCGCCGGTTGCAGCATCTCGACGAACTGCAGGCCCGGGCCCGTGCGGTCAACACCGCGCTGCTCGATACTGAACGCGTCGGTCAGGGCTGCGTCCTTGCGAGTCCAGCCTTTGAGCGGATCGCACGGCCCACCCTCACCGAGGATGGCAGGAGGGCCCCAGCCTTACGGTTTGGCGACCCTCGGGTCCAAGCCCTGGCCGGCGCGTTATGCACCAACGTGCTCGCCGTCACCGGCATCACCAACAAGAGCCTGCGCGCCTTGATGACCGGATTGCTCGGCGGTGCGAACTACACCATGAACCAGGCCAGCTACGATCTGGCCCGGCTGCGCGTCAACGCCCTCATCACCCGCATCCCCGGCAAGAACCGCTACCGGCTCACCGGCGACGGCCTGCGGTTCGCGATCTTCTACACCAAACTGCACGACCGACTACTGAGGCCCCTGCTCGCCGCCGATCAACCACCGGCACCGGTCCCCTTGCGAAAGGCATTGCACACCATAGACATTCACATCACAGAAACCATCGACCAGGCCCGACTCCTATCGAACGTAGCCTGAAAACTCAAGACAACTCTCAATGTTCTAGCGACCTAGGTCAACTAGCGCGAAACCGCCAGAGCCACTGCGTGATAGTCAGCGCGCCCGTATTCTGCCGCTGCATACCGGCCAGGCACCCCACCCCTGCCGTGCTCGAGTGACCTCGGCTATTGCGATCTGTTCTTCTCGGGTGGCCAGGTCGGCGCGGGGCGCGTACCGCAGTCCACCGTGGCGCACCCAGGTGTTCTGGTTGAACTGCACGCCACCATAGAAACCGTTGCCGGTGTTGATGGCCCAGTTACCGCTGGACTCGCAGGAGGCAAGCGCGTCCCACGTGGCGCCATTGCTCACCAGCGGCACCTGGGTGCCCGGCTTGGCACCGACCCGCTGTACCGACGGCCGGGCGGGTGTCACGACATCGTGGGAGACCAGCTGTCGGCCGGTTTCGACGCCGTTGACGGTCGAGACGACGAAGGTGACGTTCTGGATGCCGGGAGCGCCGGGGTCCACGACGACCTCGCGGCTGATGTTCATTGCCGGGTCGTAGATGCGCCACAACGGCGCCCCCAGCGGCATGCGCGCGTCGACGTTGTGCACCCGGATGCGGGTGACCACGATCTGCATGCCCTCGATGATCGGCGACGACGCCGGGGGCACCACCTTGTCATCCTGCTGGAGCGGCGCACCGGCAGCTGCCAGCAACTGGCCCACGGTGGGCGCCGCTATGCGCTGATCGCTGATCACACCGCCATCGTTGATGTGTACATGCTTCGCGCTGACCAACGGGAGTGCCATGCCGGCCAGCGGCAAGCGGCTGGCACGAGACATCGTGGCGGGGGCGACATCACCCATCGACAGCTGCTTGAGGGCCTCATCGACGGTCAAGGCCGTCGTCCACACCTGCTTGCTTGGTTGGCCGTCGATTGACACCTGCAGCGGCCGGCCGCGTCGCAGCACGATGGTGTCGGACTGGTGGACCGGCTGATTGGCGCCTGGATAAACACTGTCATGCTCGCCGACGGCGAAGCCGTTTTGCCGCACCACGTCGATCACCCGCGACTTCATCGTCGACACCGTCATCGGCAAGCCGTCGACGGACAGCGTGAGGGTCTTATGCGCGGCCACGGCGTAGCCGCCCGCGAACATCAACGCCAGCAAGAGCGCACCGACCAGTAGACGCTGCGCCGTCGATCTTCCGGTGGCCTCTCCGCCGACGCCAGCGCCGTCGCATGCGGCGCCGATCTCGGCCAGCCCAGTTTCGCGTCGCCGCGGCTGTTCGGAAACCGCGCCACCGCGCCTGTTTTTGCCGAACGTCGCGTCCTCATCCTTATCGATCCGTTCGGCGTCGGCCAACAGGGCTGAGACCTCCGCAGCCAAAACGTTGGCCCGCACCCTTGTCCCGTCCAACGCAACCCGGTCTAGCCGGACGACGCCCGCCGCCTGACACAGCGCCAACGCCTGCACGAATAGATGCCCCATCGCAGCCAGGTGCCGCCTGCGGAATCGGGCGATCGCGCGATAGTCCGGGGCCGCCCCCGCGGCTAGCCACCGAAAGCACACATCATCGACGCATTCGCGTTCGATCACCCGCGACGAGCGCACCCCGATGATGTAGCCGTACAACAGGATTCGTACCATCAGCCGCGGATCACGGGTCGGCGCGCCGCGGTCCCTGGCGTTGGCGGCCCGAATACGGACAAGATCCAAATGCTCATCGACCAATACCGCAATGAACCGGGCCAGACCCCCGGCCGCCAACCAGTCATGCAGCGACGGCGGCAACAGCGATCCCTGATCCTGAGCGACTACGCTAACCGCCTTGTCCAACAGGCGGTTTCGGTCTCGCAAAATTCGCGTCTGCCCGCTGTGCAAGATCTGCCCCGAACAATCCACCATCACAGAGTTCATCCGCCACCTATGATGCCCCGCACCCCATCCCCAGCCGATCACCCCGCCCGGCGTGTCGCCTACCCAGGCTCCGCCAGTCTGCAGTTGGTCCCGTTCCTTCAGGCCCAACAGCGACACCGAGCTGCGCGTAGCGGAGGCGCGGAAAGAAGTGGCGCACAGCTTGATCCTGCCGTTCTCGGGAAGACGCACGAGAACCGCTTGCTGGACTACTTTCCGACGCGGCCGATCTCTACCCCGTGACTGGGTGATCGTTCACAGCTCCAGCACTCGCACCAGCGCCAACCACGGAGGGTGCAGCGAAGCCCGATGTCGTCCTACACAACTGACCCACACGTCGGGTGTTCTGACTCACGACGCTTTGGCCGATGCCGGAACGGACGTTACGGCTTTGGACAACGTCGAACTGACCAATTGAGGCTCTGCGCACCGGTTCGGCGCTCACCGAGGCCAACCTGATGATCCTGAACCCATCCACGTTCGGGGCGATCCGACGCCTTAAGAACACGCGGCAGCAGTTTCCTGATCGGTGACCCGTCCGCGTCCGGCTGTCGTCAACTGTTCGGTGTGCCCGTCCTGTTGACGACGGCTCAGGTCGTAGGCGCCGGAATCATCTTGGATACCAACATGTTTGGATTGGTCGGAATGCGTGAGGGTTTGACCGTTCACTCCGGCAGACCAATGATGACTTCACTAAGAACATCTCGCGATTCATGATGGAAGAGCGATTGGTTCTGGCCGTGGAATGTCCCGCCGCGGTGATGGTCATTAGCAACCTGCCAACGCCCACGGGGCCAGCGGCTCTCGAAGCGCGACGCCCGCTCCGCCCGTGTTCCTTTCGCAAGATTCGACGTTGCAGCGGTTGAATGCCGGACGCAAGGATATTCCAACGATCTCGCAAGCATCTGACAAGCAACGAGCGCCACACTTTCGCTAAAGGCATCCCACACCTGGGACGTTAGGCCAAAGGAGGAATCGCAACTATGAACGCCAAAGCAAAGAAGGTATCCAAGCTGCGGATGGGGGCCGGTGTAGCGCTGGCGACCGTGGGTCTGTCACTCGCCGGCTCGCTGGCACCAGCCGTCGCATCCGCTGACCCGTGGGTGCCGTCCAGCGGACACCGTCACCCGGTACGCCATTACGTGGCTGACGTCACGCATCCAGTCTGGGCGCTCACGCACCCCGTGCGCGCCTTTGTCCCCTGACCTACCTAGCGCGCAGCACCTTCTGCCCCATTTCGGATTCGTCCGGAACGGGGCATAAGTGGCTCGGTCGGCCGTAATCTGGAGAGCTGCTCGACGCGGGCCGCGATGTTGACAGTGTCGCCGGACCAGTGTTGATTCCGATGCCGACCCTCGCGCGCCGCCGCGCTCGGCGACAAGACGGTGAATCAGAATAGCCGCCATCGCCGCAGCTTCGACCGCGAAGGAGTTACTCGAAGCGGGCCGACGTCGTCGATCGTGATTTCCAAGTTGCCGCTCGAGCCCCACTGCAGGCTCTAGAGTCACGAGGCGAATCTTGTGAGAGGACGAAAATGCCTGGCCGTGTAGACGACCTGGTGGCTCCAAGATTGCTCGGTGGGGAGACATTGCCGTTCGCGCCCACCCCGTCGGCAAGTATCGCGGGACGCACGCTTCAGGAATCGACATACGCACAACGGGTAATTCCACGCCGGCTGCCCGAGAACGCGCCCAATATCGCTATCGTCCTGATCGACGACGCTGCACCGGGCTCGCCGACGACATTCGGCGGCGAGGTGCGCACCGACACGATGGACCGGATCTGCACAGAAGGGGTTTCCTACAACAGGTTTCACACGACGGCGATGTGCTCGCCCACGCGGGCATCGCTGCTGACCGGGCGTAACCACCATGAGATCGGCAACGGTCAGATCGCCGAATTGGCCAATGACTGGGACGGGTACGCGGGAAGAATACCGCGCAGCAGTGCGACGATGGCCGAGGTACTCAAGCAGTACGGCTACGCGACATCCGCCTTCGGGAAGTGGCACAACACCCCGGCCGAGGAGACGACGGCGGTCGGCCCCTTCGAGAACTGGCCCACGCGAAAGGTGTTGACGGACGGCGTCAACAGCAAGCCGTCGCTTCTACGCCGCTGAAAACCCTCGTTGACGACAGGGTCAATACCCCGTAACGTCCGCGCGGTGACCGCCAGGTGGCCACTTCGTGCTTCCCCAGCCCGAGTATTGAGGGTGGTTTGACGGACTTGAGACGACGCGCATTTCTTGCAGGTGGTGCCGGTGCCGTTGCGTCGATTTCTGCTCTGAGTGGGTGTGCGCACTCGTCGCCTCCGAATTCGCCTCCTCCGAGTGACCAGCCACTCCCCCCTGGCGATCTGGACGGCGCGGTAGCGAAGCTGCGTGCCCAATACGTCGCCCAGTTCGATGCTGACTACGTCGACAATGTCGTCCTGCCCAGTTTCCTGAACAGCATCTACGACGGCGAGCGTCCGGTGTTACCGATGATCGACGTGGCGCTGACGAAGGAGAACGCCCTGCCGTACGACATGTGGGGTCTGCTGAGTTTGAGCTGGAAACCCGCCCCGCAGGACGGTGTCACGGTCTTTCTGCAGGGGCTGGAGAAGCGCGGTCCCGACAATCGCCGTAAGCGCATCTATATGTCGGCAGTGACGCCCGATCTTTACGCGGGGATGTACCAGGCCAAGGTCGTCGGGTTCTTCGACCAACTATTCAGCCCTGCGAATGCCGCGAAACCGTTGATGCGGATCTACCTGGACACGTTCTGGGATCTGTACTGGGACCTGCATCTCGGAGTCAAGGGCAAGGACGTCCCTGACCAGGTCCGGCAGATCGGGGAGAATTTCAACACCGTCTTGGCCTATCGCGACCCCACGCAGAAGATCGTCTACGACAACTACATGGCGGTTCGCAAGAACCTCGACTTCCTCAAGACCTGGATCGACAACCGGCTCAAGGACATCCAGTCGGGTAAGACCCCCGAGCCTGAGAAGACCTTCGGTTGGTACTGGATCAAGAACGGCGAAGACAGCGAATTCTTCAACCACAAGGACGTCGTCTTCGAGTGCTTCCACAACTTCGTGGCGTTCAGCCAGTGGGGTAACACTCTGTACAACATCATGACCAGACTGGGCAAAGACACCGGAGATGCCCAGACCAAAGACTGGTTCACCAAGACGATGGCGGGCAATTTCGACGGTCCCGACGGCTCGGCGTTTACTCCGCTGGAACGCTTCGTGATGGAACTGTTCCGCACCATCTCGCCCAACGCGGGAAGCATTTCGGCGATGACGGAAACCCGGCCGCCGGCCTTCGAGCGATTCGGCTTCATTGTGAGCCCCCACACCTCGACCAGCCACGACCCCGTGCAGTGGTCGAACCCCGATGACTTCGATCCGTCGCGCTACCAACATGCGCCCACCAGCCAGGACATCGACGAGGCACGGATCCGGCAGATGGGATTGGCGAAGTGCCCCTTCGACCTAACGTCGTTCGATGTCAAGGACGGCCGTAAGGCCGCAATGCACAACAGCGGGTTTGGCACCGTGTTCGCCGTCGCCGACGATCGCCCGCTGCCCGTTTGCGACTACGCGGGCTTCGCCCCGTTTGGCTTCGGCTACCGGCGCTGCCCCGGCGAACAGCTCACGATCATGGCCTTCGAAGATCTGATTAGAAAGGTCGCCAAGGAGCGACTCGAGTTCGTAAAGGTGGCCGGAACAGACGCTCAAAAGGTGCCACTCGGACCAAGCACTCCCGAGATGGTGCCCATTGGTCCGACCACCGTGATCAGCGACGACATCGGATTCACCCGCCCGTCCTAAAGCAAAGCGCGACGTTTGCGCAATTCGCGCCACCACGGCGAAGCAACCTACTGGCAGAGCCGACCACGTCGTGCAGATGGAATCGCGAACCCGAGCGGGTGTCATACGAACTAGAATCGCTGTATGACAATGGTTAGCTTCCGCGCCGACGACGACGATGTGGACCGGGCGGACGCGTGGGCGCGACGGCTAGACATCGACCGGTCCGAGCTGCTTCGCGACGCGCTGCGCCGTCACCTCGCTGCGCTCGCTGCAGACCAAGACGCCCAGGCCTATGCCGACCAACCCTTGACCGACGACGAGAAGGCCCTCACGGAGATCGCCGATTGGGGGCCGGCGGAGGACTGGGCAGACTGGGCCGATGCGGCGCGGTGAGCTGTGGTTTGCCGCCACCCCTGGCGGCGACCGGCCAGTGCTCGTCCTCACCCGAGATCCCGTTGCGGACCGGATCGGCGCGGTCGTCGTCGCCGCATTGACCCGTACCCGTCGGGGCCTGGTATCCGAACTGGAACTGACCGTCGCCGACGACCAGGTGCCAAGCGACTGCGTCGTTAACTTCGACAACCTGCACACATTGCCGCGCACCGCATTCCGACGCCGCATCACGCGACTGTCGCCACACCGCCTACACCAAGCGTGCCGGACACTTCGAGCCAGCACGGGATGCTGATGGGAGAAGAATTGGCCGCAACCAGATCGCGGTGGCTACTCGCTACTGCAGCTCTTAATCGTCTATGACTCCATCGTTGCCGAAGCGTTGACTGAAATCATCTGGCGGACTTGGCATCTGGAGTAGGCTACCCGCTGAGGCGTTACGGGCCGCGACCCGCCTGTTCGCGCTCACGCAACTCGCGCCGGATGGTAGTCAGTCCCCCAGCATTCTGCCGCTATTGGCGCACTCTAATTCAGTACGACCATAACGGCGCACTATCAGACCGCGGTGCCGTCGGCCACCCAAGGCACCCGGTCGACGGTGGCACCGTCCAAAACCATCGCGGCCACCCGGTCGCGGTGCTCCTCGGCACCACCCAGCAGTACAGCGTCGGTGGCGGCGCGCTTGTAATAGAGGTGCGCCTGATGCTCCCAGGTGAACCCGATTCCGCCGTGCACCTGGATGGTGTCGGTGGCGACATGGCTGAGCGCGGCAGAGCAGACCGCTTGCGCGACGCTCGTCGCCAATGCCGGGTCGTCGGATCCGTCGGTCAGCGCCCAGATCGCGTGGTAGGCAGTCGATCTGGCGTGTTCGACGTCGACGAGTAGGTCCGCAAGGCGGTGCTTGACCCCTTGGAAGGATCCGATGGGCCTGCCGAACTGCAGCCGTGACTTCGCGTACTCGACAGACAGGTCCAGCAGATGCTGGGCGGCGCCGACCTGCTCGACGGCCAGCAATGCCGCGCCGACCTGTAGCGCATGGTCGAGGATGCGCGCGGTTTCATCCGGGCCGGCAATCACCTGCGCCGGGGCGTCGGAGAACGTGACGTTCGCCTCGGATCGGGTGAGGTCGAGCGTGGCCAGCGGCGTGCGCTGCACGCCGGCCACCTCGGTGTCGACGGCGTAGAGGGCGACGCCGTCGGATCCGCGTGCGGCGACCAGCAAAACGTCGGCGATGCCGCCGTCGACCACTTGGGTTACCGTGCCCGACAACGCGTCGCCGTCGGCGGTCACGGTGACCGCGTCCGGGTCGAAAACACCGGCCCGGTCCACCACCGCGGCGGCCGCGGTGCGCCGTCCCTCGATCAGATCGCCGAGCAACTCGTCACGCGCAGGGCCGGACGAGGCAGCGACCAGTGCGGGGATCGCGAGGTAGACCGTGCCGAAAAGTGGTCCGCATGCCAACCGCGCGCCGAGTTCCTCGATGGCGACGGCTTGGTCGACCAGAGTGCCGCCCACGCCGCCGTCGGCTTCGGGCACCGACAGGCCGAGAACGCCGAGCTCGCCGCCGAGCCGCGCCCAGACCTTCGGGTCGAACGGCGGATCCGACTCCATCAGCTGCCGGACCTTCTCCTCGGAAAAGTGGTCGGCGCTGAACTTGCGCACCGCGTCGCGCAGTTGGTTCTGCTCGTCGGTGAACCTGTACTCAGCCACGGGGGATCTCCTTCCACGGCATGCCCGCATCGGCACGCATGTCGCCGGGCAGTCCGAGAATGCGTTCGCCGAGGATGTTGCGCATCACCTCGGATGTGCCGCCTTCGATGGTGTTGGCACGGCTGCGCAGGAACTTCTGCTGGATGGGTCCCTGCCAGTCGCGCTCCCCGGTGGCCGCGCCCTGCTCGTACCCGCGATACAGAAGTCCTTCGGGCCCAAGGAAATCCATGCACCACTGATAGATGTGCTGATTCAGCTCGGCCCCGACCAGCTTGCCGATCGAACCCTCCGGGCCTGGGCCTCCGACCGTGGCGGCGGCACGTGAGCGTTCCGAGGTGAGGCGCTGCGCTTCCGAGCGCAGCCACAGCTGCGTCAGCCGGTCCCGCAGCACCGGCGTCTGACGTTCTGGGCGTGACGCCCACAGCGCGGTGGCGTCGGCGATGGTGCCCGCGCCGCGTCGGCTGCCGCTACCCCCGAGAGCGGTGCGTTCGTTCATCAGCGTCGTCATCGCGACATTCCAGCCGTTGCCCACGTCACCGAGGCGGTGTTTGTCCGGGATGCGCGCGTCGGTGAAGTAGACCTCGTTGAACTCGGCCTGACCCGTCAGCTGGCGCAGCGGCCTTGTCTCGACGCCGGCGCCGTGCATGTCGATGACGAAGTAGGACAATCCCTTGTGCTTGGGCACATCCGGATTGGAGCGGGCCAACAGCAGCCCCCAGCGCGCTCGATGGGCCAGACTGGTCCACACCTTCTGACCGTTGATCACCCATTCGTCCCCGTCGCGCACGGCGGAGGTGGCAAGTCCCGCCAGATCGGACCCGGCACCCGGCTCCGAAAACAGCTGGCACCACAGGTCTTCGGTGGTGGCCAGGGGCCGCAACCACTGACGCTTCACGTCCTCGCTCTGCGCGTGTTCGCGGATCGTCGGCGCGGCCATGCCGTAGCCCATCGGATTGAGCCCGAGCGGCACCGGTCCACCCGCGCCCTGCAGGATGCGGTCCGCGACGGCCTGCAGACCGCGAGACACCCCGAGCCCGCCGAGGCCTTCAGGGAAGTGCACCCACGACAGGCCGGCGTCGTAACAGGCGCCGAGGTAGTCAGGGATGGGCACCGTCTTCGGGTCGTGGTCGGCGACCACTCCCCGCGCCCGCTCGGCGACCCGTTCGGCATCAGCGTCATTGCTCATGCCAGCCACGATAGAAACTCGACACCCGTCGAGAATCAGCGGCCCCCCGTGGCTGCTGATCGGCTGCGCTCAGGTCGGGCAGTAAGCAGTCTTCGCGATGGCGACCAGGCGGACGACCATGTCGGGCTGCACGCCCGGCTTCTGGCGAATGATCGCTTGTGACACCGCCAGCGAGGAATTCCCGTGCGTGAGTTGCCTACAGATCGCGCGCCCGATCTGAATCATGTCGCTGTCTCCGGTCGGACAGCTGAAAGGCCCCTGGCCACAGCCCAGCCCGCTGGCGTTGATCAATTTCAGGTAGTTCTCGTCGTCCGTATCGGCGCCTGCCACAGCCACGAACGCGAGCGAGGCGACTACCGCGACGACGATTGATACGAACACACCTCTCACGGGGAACACCATAAATGGCGGCCCGGCCGGGCGCCTGTGCCGCCCAGGAACCCTTCAGGTGACGGGCACTAGGCTGGGCGTTTCGGCTCATCGGCGGAAGGAACCTCGGCGTTGTCTCTGAAAAGCGGCATCCCCGACGAGGCAGCTGTCGGCTTCCGCTCCGAGCGCGGACCGGTCCTCATCTCGGTGATGCTGAGCACCGGACTGGTCGCCATCGATTCGACAGTCCTGGCGACGGCAGTGCCGTCCATCGTCGGCGAACTGGGTGGTTTCAACCAGTTCCCGTGGCTGTTCTCCGCCTACTTGCTGGGCCAGGCGGTCACCACGCCGATCTACGCAAAGCTCTCCGACATCTTCGGCCGCAAGCCCATCCTGCTGCTGGGAATCGCGTTGTTCCTCGCGGGCTCGATTCTGTGTGCATTGGCGTGGAACATGCCGACGCTGATCATCTTCCGGGCCGTTCAGGGCCTCGGCGCGGGCGCCGTCCAACCCACCGCGATGACCATCGTCGGCGACATCTACACATTGGCCGAGCGAGCACGAGTGCAGGGCTATCTGGCCAGCGTCTGGGCCATCTCGTCGGTCATCGGACCGCTGCTGGGCGGCGTCTTCTCGCAACTGGGCATCTGGCGCGGCGTCTTTCTCATCAACATCCCGCTGTGTCTGCTGGCCGCGTGGATGTTCAGCCGGCACTTCCACGAGAAGGTCACCCACCGCCACCGGACCGTCGATGTTCTCGGGGCGGCGCTGCTGGCCTGCGCGATGACAGTGCTCATCCTCGCAATCCTCGGTGGCGGCCAAACGTGGGCATGGTCTTCCGCGCCGAGCATCAGCGCCTTCGCGGCGGGCGCCGCACTCCTCGTGGCCTTCGTTTTCGTTGAGCGACGGGCCGCCGACCCGGTACTGCCGCTGTGGGTCTTCTCCCGCCGACTGCTGTGCGCGACCACCATCGTCGCGTTCGGTGTCGGCGCCATCCTGATGGGGTTGACCTCATACGTGCCCACGTTTCTCGAGGGCTCACTGCGGATCCAACCGGTGATCGCAGGCCTCGCCCTGGCCGCGTTGACGCTGGGATGGCCGGCCACGGCGAGTGTCGCGGGACGGTTCTATCTGAGGTGGGGGTTCAAGAACACTGCCGTATTGGGCGCCACGCTGGTGATCACCGGCTCGGCGGTGCTTGCGGCGGCCGCGCACCGGCCGAACGTGGCGGTGGTGGCAGCGGTGTGCCTGGTGATCGGCGGCGGCATGGGTCTGCTGGCCGTGCCGACCCTCATCGCAGCCCAGTCGAGCGTCGGCTGGAATGAGCGCGGCGTCGTGACAGGCAACAATATGTTCGCCCGCTCGCTCGGTAGCGCCGTGGGCGTCGCCGTCTTCGGCGCGATCGCCAACTCGATCTTCGGACCCGGCGATGTGCATTCGGTTGGACCGGCCGCCATCAAGTCGGGTTCGGCTGCGGTGTTCACCGGTGTGCTCGTCGTCGCGGTGGCCACTGCCGTCGCGGTACTGGCCATGCCCCACACACCCTCGCACAGCGTGGGGAAGCAAAAACGTGGACGCATCGAAGGGCCGCACGAACAGCTGAGGACGATGGGTAGTGTTGCCGGGGTTGCATCCGGCGTCGATGACGACCGCTCCGCGTTTGATCCAGACGCCCTTGATGAGTTCAGGCTGGCCGACGGCGGCGATGACGATGTCGGCCTGAGCGACGATCTGAGGCAGGCCGGAGGTTCGTGAGTGGCAGCTCAAGAATCATTCGGGGTCCTCGGCCTGGCAATTACTCCGTTTCAGCAGTCGTCGACTAAGAAGTGTCAGCGCCCGTGGTATGTGAGTCGTGTAATCCACGGGTGGCCCGGGTGAACTTGGGATAGCCACCTGATCAGTCGGGATCGTTGTGTCCGGTTCATCATGGGCAGCGCACGTTCAAAATCAGCTTCGTCCTTCTCGCGCACCTGCTTGGCTTTGAACAGCAGCGCCGCCTCGGGGATTGCGTACGGGATGCCGTCACTGGTGCGAAGTATCAGCTCGCTGTAGGGCAGGGTGATCGACGCGTCGCGCCGGCACACCCACCGATCACCGACGTGCGGTTCACGAAATACATCGACGCGGTAGCGTCCAGTCGCAGGTTCGCGTAGCCATGTCTGATAGTGGTTTGCCGACTGGTCGGGGTAGGGCCAGACTTGGCCATCTCCCGCGACATCCCATTCGAAGCCGGGAAACGCTGTCACGATGTCGCCGAATAGTGCCGCCGGTACGGCGATTTCGAGGTCATCATGTTCTCGGGCGGCGTCGGCGGTGAACAACTCGAGCGCCCAACCGGCCGCGACGTACCACTGGGCAGCCACCCCCGACATACGCTGTGCGACTTCACTGGGTGTCCACGCTTCCCAGAGTTCGTTGATCTCGGCCTCGGAAAGCTTCCGCCCTGCCATGCTCACGGATCTGGCTTTGGATTGGTGGGGGCTCGGAGCTGGACTCGGAAGCGTTCCACCCCAGGGTATTTCTCACCCAAAGAGGTGACGGCGAAGTTGTGCGCAGCATAGAAGCCCACTGCATCCTGGTCAGTTTCAGCGACAATCGACAGCCCGGCGGGGACCGTTCGGCGCAATGCGCCGAGCAACTGAGTGCCCACGCCAGCGTTCCGCGCGTGTGGCGCGGTTGCAATATGAAGCAGGGTTACAGCGGAATCGCCCACCGAGTAGCCGATCACACCGGCCGTGTCGTGGTCGACGACCGCGACGAGGAGGCCCGCGGCGGGATCATCGCGGTAGCGCCGAACAACGTGCTGCAGACAGTGTGGGTCATCGCCGATCGCGAGTGCCAGTAGACGCGTAACTGCGGGACTGTGGTCGATCGTCGTGGCGTGGATCTCGGTGACGCTGTTGCCCATACCCAATTTAGTGTCGTTGATGCGAGCGTGTAGATGCATGTCGTGCCAACCGTCGAGGTGCAGGCCTGCACGACGCTTGACACCTACGAAATCGAAGCCGGCTTCGATGGCAACCCGGCTCGACGGCAGATTGTGCACAGAGTGTGTCAATTCCAGGCGGTGGAACCCGACGTCGTCGAACGCCCACCGTGTCGGGGCAGCAACAGCGCGGGATGCGACATCCTGTCGGCGTCGCGCTGGCACCGTCCAATATGCCACCTCACCCTGACCGCAGATCAGGTCCATATTCTTCAGCGAAACCCTGCCCAGCAGATCATCGGTAACGGCGTCTGCGGCAGCCCAGTGAGCGTGCGCTCCCCCACGCCAGTCCGCGCCACGGAGAGTCCCTGCTGCAACGACGTCGGGCGCTAACAAGGGCATAGGAGGATTGTCTCCGAGTCAAGCGATCAGCTCCACCCACTGAAGAACCGGAAAGTCACCCATCCCGTGGTGATCGGCGCACCCTCGCTGGAGGTGGCACGTGGGCCTGATGGCGCGAGCTGGTCCCCTATAGCGGTCGATCGGACTCGAAATACGCTGGGTCCGTGGTCGATATGCCGGTTGAGGTCGTCGACTATGACCCGGCATGGCAGCACGAGTTCGCCGAACAGCGCGACCGTTTGACGATCCTGCTGCGTGGGTGGCTCTGCGAGCCCGTCAAGCATGTTGGCTCCACCGCGGTGCGGACGACGCAAACAAATCCGCAACGAGTATCGGGACCGGGTCCACCGTCACAGGCCCTACAACCCCAACATGCACATCGCGATCCTTCCGTCGAACCGCAACTTCAAGTGAGGCCAACATGACCAGCCCGCTCGGACCGGACAGTGGCCTGTTCGCAGGGACCGCCTGGCATTATGCCCGCTATAGGCCGGGCTATCCGCAGGCGTTCGTCGACGACCTCGTCACGGGTCTGTCTCTCGATGGCACGAGGCGCCTGCTCGACTTGGGCTGCGGCACCGGCCAGCTGACCATCCCGCTGGCCCCGCACGTCGCTGAAGCAGTCGGCATGGACCCCGAGCCCGAGATGCTCACCGAGGCCGCCAAATCCGCGCGATCCGCTGGGATCACCAACGTGACTTGGGCACAAGGCAACTCGGCGGACCTTCCGGGCGACTTCGGGCGCTTCCTGCTCGTCACCATGGGCCGCTCGTTTCACTGGATGGATCGCGAGCAGGTCCTCACGGCCCTCGATGCCATCGTCGATCACGACGGCGCTGTAGTACTCGCCAACGACAGCTGTCTGGTGCGCCCGAACTCCCCATGGCAGCAAGCTGTCGAGGACATCCAGCATCGCTTTCTGCCACCGGACTCGGTGCCACCAACTCCGCTGCCCGGTCGCATGAACTCGCCGGCCGACCACCAGCCGCACGAGCAGATACTCGCACGTTCAGCCTTCCGGCACGTCGATCGACGAGTCTACGAATTCGAGCGTCCCTGGGCCGTCGACCAGGTCATCGGCTACCTCTACTCGACCTCGCTACCGCTTCGCCGCCTGCTGGGCGACCGGCTCCCGGCGTTCGAACTAGAAATCACCGACACACTGCATATGTTCCGTCATAACGGACTACTCATCGAACCGGTCACTCTGGAAGTCCTGATCGGCACCAAACAATAGATCTCTGCCAACGGATCTCTGCGCCATGCTCGAGAGCAAGCAGCCTTACAGCATCCAGGAACCCACCCGGCTCGACCGGATTCACACGACCGCGAAACCATCCTCTAGATAGGCCGGCGCCCCTTCACCGCGAGCTCTCCGCGACGTCGCCACGCGCCGAGCAGCCAGCACATCCGGCGATAGCTTCGCAACCTCGCGGTCGTGGCACCATGCCCAACTGCGAAGCTCTTCTTCCTGGAGGATGATCGCCGCTGCCTGATCGACACTCAGCACCCCACCGTCGTAAATCGATCACCGGATCATCGGGCGCCATCTGCGACCACATCCGGTTGAAGCCTTCGGTGCCGTGCTCGCGCACCCGTGTGTCCGCGTCCAGGTCGAGCGCGACGCGCAGCACGCCCGGCTCAGCGGTCGGCAGGTCACCGATCACCGTCCCCTCCGGATCGCACACGATCGACCCGCCCGTACCGACGGGGCGCGACCGGCATCCGGCATGTCGAACACCTTGAATTCGTGTCCCGACGACCATGCGGCCGCCACGGAAACACCTTGCGATTAGCTCGCGACAAGATTGCCGGTCGGATCGAACACCACCTGCGTGTTGTACACACGACCGCCGTCACCGAGCTCGGGCACCGATCCGGGTATCAGCCACATCCCGAGCTCCGCGGCGCCTCCCCCAATGCCCGCACCCGGGGGCCCGTCGAGCGGTTCGGCGGCCGACCGCAGCCGATCGTTGGCGTCCACAGCTTTATCACAGTCACCGCACAGGTGGATCTCGGGAAAGACTACTAACTCGAGATCCGTTGAATTACTTTGGATTTCCGCGACTCGCCCTCGAAATTGACCGACGGGATCAGCACCCCTGATCGGCGGGGCTCGGCCGGAGCCCTCCAGCGCCGCTCGAACCTTGTCGGTTTGGTCATGCGGATACGCCGCCATGGCAGGCCGAGAAGATGCCAAAAGATCCCGGTCGGTCATCGCCGCCCGTTCCTCACGAGTCACTTCACTCATCTGTAGTTACCCTTAGCATCATCAATTAGCTCTGCAACACGGCTCCGACGAGCCGGACCCAACATTCACGCCGCCGCTGTGTCCTGGGCTAGGTATCGGCACCGCATCACCTTCTCGCCTTAACAGATCCGGGCTTCTTTGCGGCCCGGGATATTTCGTGGGGTCGCCGGAAGGGTGTCCGAGTTCGTGGACTCCCTTGGGAAGAGTGTGTCCCGAGCACGCTCATCAGGTGTGGCGTCGCAGGTGGCGTTGGGGTAGGGGAACCGACCGGAAGCGTCGGGGGTCGAGGTCACCACGTTGTGAACGCGATGGGTTGTGTCCGTTGACGCGTCGCGTCGAGCATCTGGGTTGGACGTCCAAGACGTCGACCACGCCTTAGGGGCCGACGATTTGGGCGACGCGCACAGCTTCTCGACCTAATCCGGGGTCTGAGTCAACGCGGTCCTTCACAGCCACAGCCCCGAGACCTACGCTCATTACCATGAGGCAAACCCTGCTGCGGGCAGTTGTGCTTCTGGGATCGTGGGCGATCGGACTACTGGTGGCGGCGTGGGTCGTTCCCCGTGTTTCGTTGTCGGTGTCGGGTTTCATCGTCGCCGTGGTGGTGTTCTCGGTGGTGCAGGCAATCCTGTCCGTGTTGATCTTGAAGTTGCCCCACGAGTATGCGTCGCTGCTCCTTGGGGGCGCCGGCCTGGCATTGACCCTCGTCGCGTTGATTCTCGCCTCGGTATTAACTCACGGGCTCACCATTCACGGCATTGCATCCTGGATGGCCACAACGGTCGTGGTGTGGCTCGTGACAACGATTGGGGCAATTTCACTGCCCGACATGTTCGCCCGCGACGACGTCGGCTCGACCTGACCAAATCGAGGCGGACGCGCGTCAGAGCCGTGTGTTGGCGCTACCGGGCATATTCGGCTACAGCCTCTGGAGCGTCGCGCGTAACCTTCTCCAACGCGAGCGCATCACTGTCGGGGCACGGGTATTCGATGAAGTGTACGCACCGTCGACATTGGTATCTTCTTGCGCGAGTTCAGGTTCGGCGCGCTAACGCTGGTCGTGGTGACGATGACCGCACCAGCGGCGCTGCTGTAGCGCGGCCAACCGTATTCCCTCGACGGTCGAGCCGCTGATCCGCGGCAAAATTCTGCATTTCGCCGGGTCCGCCGAGTGAGTAGCATCTTGTTAACGCGTCCGACGACGGAGGGAGACGTGATGGGAGACACGCATCACGATCCGGCGGATCACTCCCGGACCACGCAACCGCACGCTGGTATCGCGATGAAGGACAACTTCTTCTGGCCCGGGTTGATCCTGCTGGCCGTGGCAATGTTCGGGATGATCGGCACGGCGGCAGCCGCCGCCTACCGACATTACGAGTGGCTGGCCACGACGGTGCTGATCGCCGTGCTCGGAACGGTCGCTGGAGCGCTGTGGCTCGTCGTGGAGCATCGCCGTGTGACCCGCATCGAGGAACGGGTGGTACGCCGCACACCCCGATAGTCGGCTGCCAGCGCGCTGCCCAAAGCTTAGAGCCGACCCGTAACTAGTGAGGTCTGGAGCGACGGCGGACAGTGGTTTGGGTTGGTCTGCCAAGGCAGTACATCAACCTGCTCGATCACGTCACAGTCGCCGTACAAACAACAGTTGGACGCCACTTCACCGAGGATGCATGCGCCGCTAACGGTTCGACGGATAAATGGGACAGCGTGGCAGACGTCGTCATTGCCAACGGCGGTAGGTTGTACACGAAGTCGGCCCAGAAAGTCGCGTCGCCAGGATGGCCTAGTTTGAGCGTCCGTAATCCAAAGCGCGCGAACGCAGTTCGGTGATGATCACCGCCCCAACAGCCCGTCGCGCGCCGACGCAGGACGATGACTTACCGCCGCGCACGAGGACATCGACTGCGATGATCTAAGCCGCCTCCCACAGATCGACACCCGGCGGGCATGCCTCCTCAGCAGATAGTCGAGATCATCACCTCGGTGGCGGACGCGCTTGACTACGCCCACAAGAAGGGTGGTGCACCGCGATGTCAAGCCAGCCAACATCATGCTGGTGTAGAAGGACCGCTAGAGTCGCGCGCCTCTCGCTGAGGCCTGTCGCCCCGCGTTGGCTGCGGCCGCCGACTGCGCCAATTCATTGAGAAGTGGCGGAATGTCCATGCGGGGCACGACCGCCTCGATGAGCACCATCCGGTCCCGTGCGGCCGCCGCCGCGGCCAACGCATCGTCGAGCTCACCGTAGGTGCTCACCCGCACGGCTAGCACGTCGTGTGCGCCCAACACGCGGGGCAGGTCCGTCCAGCGCCAGCCGACGATGTCGTTGTAATAGGCGGATTCGCCGTGGATCGCGCGTTCGACGGTGTAGCCGTCGTTGTTGACGACAACGACCACCGGCGCAAGCCCCTCGCGCGCGAAGGCGCCCACCTCCTGAACCGTCAACTGCGCGGCGCCGTCGCCGATCAGCAGCACCGTTCGGCGGTCCCGTTCGGCCAGGCCCGCCCCCAACGCGGCGGGCAGCGTGTAGCCGATCGAGCCCCACAACGGCTGACCGATGAACGTCACACCAGATGCGAGACGGTGTCCGGCCATCCCGTAGAACGACGTGCCCTGGTCTGCCAACACCACGTTGCCCGGTGTCAGGGCTTGAGAAAGCCGGTCCCACAACGATTCCTGTGTCAACGGTTGGTCGCGGGGCGGCGGGTTGCTCGGGGCGGGGGCAGGCGTGGGGGGCAGCGGCGCTGAGGTAATGCCGCGGCCGGTGAGGATCGAGGTGATCGCAGCCAGCGCCGCGGCCATGTCCAGCGGCGCGTACACGTGCCCGGCGATGACGCTCTGATGGGGGCCGATGTCGATGGTGCGTGCCGGATCGATGCGCTGGCTGAAGAAACCGCTGACCATGTCGGTGAACACCACACCGGCGGTCACCAGCACCGGCGCATCCTCGATCGCCCGACGTACCGGCTCCTGAGTAGCGGCGCCGGCGTAGATGCCCAGAAAGTCCGGCGAACTCTCGTCGACCAGGCTCTTGCCCCACATCAGCGTGGCATGCGGGACCCTATCGGCGGCCAGCAGCGCGTCGAGCGCATCGACACATTGCAGGCGATGCACCAGCAGATCGGCGAGCACGGTGACCCGGTGGCCACCAATCAACTCGGCGGCTGCCTCGGTGAACAGCGCCAGCGCCCGTGGACTGGTTCCGCCGGTGTAGCGGGGCAGCGGCGCGGTGGGCGGCTCGACCGGAAAACGGGCGACGTCGGTGGCGATGAGCAGGTAGCCCGGTAGCTTTTGCTCACGCACCTCCGAGAGCACCCGGTCGATCTCGCGGGTCGCGGTAGCGGGAACGAGATTGGCTTGTGCACAGGTGATTTCACGACTCATCCGCAAGAAATGCTCGAAGTCGCCGTCGCCCAGCGTGTGATGCACCACCCGTCGCGCACCCTGGGTGTCCTTCGACGGCGCGCCGACGATGTGCACCACGGGCACATGCTCGGCGTAACTGCCGGCGACCGCGTTGGCCGCCGACAACTCGCCGACCCCGAACGTGGTCACCAGCGCCGCCATGCCGCGCAGGCGGCCGTAACCGTCCGCGGCATAACCGGCGTTGAGTTCATTGGCGCCGCCGACCCAGCGGATCCGGGGATGGGCAAGGATGTGATCGAGGAACTCCAGCTGGTAATCCCCGGGCACGCCGAATATCTCGGTAACCCCAAGCTCAGCCAGCCGGTCCAGCAGGTAATCACCAACGGTGTACCCAGTGTCGGCCAAGATATCCACCAACGAATTATGGAACGGGGCGGCATCTGCTTGAGACGGTTCGCAAGACAGTGGCCGATCGTGGTGCATTGTGTCTTTCTTGGGGCAGGTTTGACCAGTTGCGGTCCAAGCGCTCGGTCGCAGTTTCCGAGTGCTCTTGGTCATCCCAGCGTTGGTCGAACTCCGGATGATCAACATCCATGTCCTGCCGGATACCCGCCTTAAGGCTCTGTATGCGGGTGACCAACAAAGCCGGGGATCGACCACGACGATGCGGCCGGCCGCGACTGCAGGGAACAGGGGTTGAGTCCGGCACGGGTTGATCCCGGGCTGAGAATCTTGGCAACACAGTCGCCTAGACGCTCCCGAGGGCATCATTTACAGCAATTCAACAGTGAGCTCGCGGCGTGATCAAGGCAACACCACAGTAGTACTGTTGGCTAACTTCAGGTTTCACAGATTGCGGCTTTGGTTATCCCCGTCCGGAGAGGGTTCGCGTCTGGCCCTTGCCCGGTGGCTGGAGCGGATCACCGACCGAATGGAGTGGTCAAGGTGACAGCTACACATTGGAAGCTGGGCTCGGCGGTTATCGGCGGAAGCGCGCTGATCGCCATGGGAGCGCTAGGTGCGGGATTCGGCGACAGTGGTGTCACGGGATCCGGAAACTTTCTGATTCCTGCCGCGCCGCAGGCCACCCAGCAGACCGCGACGACGACGACACCTCCCGCTGCACCTGTGACAAGCCTGGCGACCCCGGCCGTTACCGCAAGCACGCCAGCGGGTTTCGGGCCGGCTTCATAGCTGACGCACCGACCTGCAACACAACCGGTCGTCACTTGGTTTCCCGGGCCGCCGGGCCACGGTGCGTGCGGAAAATGATCTGTGCCGCCAACGCTAGGGCTGACCGGCTCACCGCTCAGCTCGGTCTGCATCAACGTGGCCTCCCGGTGCACCTCCAGATACCTTGCGCTGCATCGTTATGCATAACACCTCGTCGGTCAGGGCGCCGTTGGCCGACCATTGTGCGATGGGATGAGCGAGGCGATCGTGGCCGCGACGGATGCGGCATCGATTCGTAGCACCTGCGCCTGGTACTCGCCGACGGTTTCCGCGAAACGCTCGACATCGCCTGCACCGCCAAGGGATTCGCAATCATAGTCACGAGGGACAACCACCTGGGGGTGCCGTCGCCAGCGCTTCCCTGATACGGCCCAGCACTGCCGCCTTCGCGTCGTCGCGGCCGGTCATGGTGTAGCTCCTGCGTGAGTTCTGATCCACCACTGGCGAAAGGATTCCTTCGGAGGCTCGGGAATGTCTCGGCTGGCAGTCCATTTCGAGGCGGGCCAGGGTCGTGCGCTGATTTGGTGTTCGGAATTGGCCACGACGCGCCCGGCCCGCTAGCGCTTTTCCGCCACCCCGAACAGTCGGGGAGACTTCCATGCCGCGGCCTTCAACGCCAGGTCCTGCCCGCTGGGCAGTCCGCCGCGTTCGGAGTCCACCTGCGCGCCGCGAAGGTGGACCACGATGGAGGGAATGTCGATCCGGACCGGGCAGGCGTCGCCTGGGGTGCTGCTCGGTCGGCTCGCCGCCGACGTTGGTTCCGCGCAGATAGTGCAGCGCAGCCATCAACTCGATCGCGGTGAAGGCCACGATCTCCGCGGGTCGGGTGCCGCGGGCGTCGCGGTCGGTGCCGATGACCGCCGCACCGGCGACAGAGCAGGCATCGCGCCCAACCGACGGCGCGGGAGCGCGCGGGCGTTGCCACGAGCCGAGCCGAGCCGAGTACACGACGTGATGTTTGCTGACATTAGAGAGGTACGCACAGAGCGTGAATCACGGCAGAGGGTGAGGCTGCGGATAGAGCTCCAGCCGGGAAGCTCCTGCGGAACTCCTGTGGCCGGTGCCCGCGCCCATCAGCACCGCGCAGCGACTCACCCTCCGCACGTGGCTTGCCCGGCCAGGCCGGTTCGGGCAACGGGTCGGCTGCAACCGCCTTGCATTCGCTACACCGTCAGCCAGCGAAGGATGGATTTCCGGACTCTCTTTCGTCGCTGGGATCGGGAGCGCCAACTGATCGACGGTGCGGCGGTCCTCAGGGCGCGCCAGATCGGCCAGCAAGCCTGCGTCGCTCGGACCCAAGCGTTCTGAGTGCTTCCAATGGTGGTGCGCCGTTTCGTTCAACCGCTTCAGGAGGTGGTGGTCACGTTGCCTCGATCGCCAGTTCGCGGCGGTGGTCGAAGCTGCCCGGCGACAGGTTGATCGAACCGACGATGGCCCGTTCGTGGTCGGCGAGGATCATCTTCGCGTGCAGCTTGAGGTGCTTGAGCCGGTGAATCTTGATGCCGACGTCGTCGAGGATGCGTTGGCCGTTCACACCTTCCAGCAATTTGTTCGCCTTGAGGTGGTGCGGTGCACGCGCCATGATGTGCACCTTGACGCCGCGGCGTGCGGCGCGCACCAGTCGCTCGATGATGACGGGGTCCTGGTACCGCTCGTTCTGGACGAACAAGGTGTGCCGACCTGCGAATACGCGAAAGGTGTTGATGGCATCAACACGCTGAACCGGATGGCAGACGGGCTGTCCGTTGCGGTCAAGTCGACAGACGTGGCTTTGGCGCGGCACTGCGACGGCCGGCGGTGTGGCTGCCGAGCGCGGCGTAGGCACGGGCTTCGACCATGAGCGCGGTCGCCGGTGTGGTGAGGTGACTGCGTCGGCTGACTGCGGCGACATGCAGATAGGTCTCGGGCGTGATTGTTTGAACGCGGGCTCCCGAGCGACGGGCTGATTCGGTCCACGACGCGGGCATCACTGCGCGACCCAGTCCGTTGAGGACCATCGGCAAAATGGATGTGCGGTGGGCGATTTCGGCGACAATGCTGACTTCGATTCCGCTCGCGAGGACGTCGTCGACGAGGGCGCGCATCAGCGATCCGCGTTGCGACACGATGAGCCGGCAGCCGGTGAGGTCTTCGCGGGAGATGGAATCGTCAGTCGGCCCGTCATCGTCTGGCCCCGAGATCAACACCAGGGCTTGACGTTCCAGCGACACGACGTCGAGATCAGCGGCCACCGTCGGCTGGGCGGACCCGAGGACACCGATCTCTGCGGAGCCGGTTCGGACGAGCGCGAGTACTTCCTCGGGAGTGAAGGCAGCCTCCGCGTTCACCGTCACGTCGGGATGGGCGCGCGAAAACGTGGTGAGGATGGTGGTCAGCGGTTCCATGCCAGGCGAGGGCATAGTGACTAGGTCGATCCGGCCGCCACGGAGTCCCTTCAGTTCACTCATGATCGCCTTGGCCTCATCGAGATCGCGCAGCACGACTCGGGCCGGCCCGACCAGTGCGGAGCCCGCTTCGCTCAGGACGACACCGCGGCCGATGCGGTGAAACAGCGGCATCCCGAGTTCGCGCTCGAAGCTTGCGATCGCCTGCGACAGCGAGGGCTGAGCGACCAACAGATGCGCCGCGGCGCGACTGAAACCGTTGTGATCGACCACGGCGAGGAAGAATTTCAACTGCCTAATGTCCATCGTGTAAGGCTCCCGCCTGCGTAGATAGGTCCAGCCTATACGCCGGATCGAATCTCAGTCTTAGACGAATCAATCGGTGTGATCGCTAATGGAGTCATCACCAATTGTGATCCACACCACCTGAGCTGAGAGAGGCCACCATGGCAGAGCAGACATTCAAGATCGCCGCGATCCCAGCCGACGGAGTCGGCAAGGAGGTCGTGGCCGCCGGCCGTCGGGTGCTGGACACCCTGGCCGTCCACTCCGACGGCAAATTCGCCTTCGACTGGGAAGAGTTCCCCTGGGGCTGCGAATACTACGAGCAGACCGGCAAGATGATGGCCGACGACGGCCTCGATACCCTGCAAGGCTTCGACGCCATCTACTTCGGCGCGGTGGGCTGGCGCAACGTGCCCGACCACATCAGCCTGTGGGGTCTGCGGCTGAACATCACCCAGAACTTCGACCAGTGGGCCAACATCCGGCCAGTCAAGTTCCTGCCCGGCATCGTCTCCCCGCTGCGCAAGGCCGATGACACCGAACTCGACTGGGTCGTTATCCGCGAGAACAGCGAAGGCGAATATGCCGGCTTGGGCGGGCGCAACCTCAGCGGACGCGGGCCAGGCAACGAGGTTGCCTTGCAGACCGCGCTGTTCACCGACAAGGGTTGCGAGCGCATCATGCGTTTCGCGTTCGACCTGGCCCGGACCCGCACCGTGAAGAAGGTCTCCAGCGTCACCAAGTCCAACGCCCAGCAATATGGCATGGTGCTCTGGGACGACGTGTTCAAGCGAGTCGCCCTGGATTACCCCGACGTTGAGGCCGAGAGCGTTCTCGTCGACGCGATGTCGGCGAAGTTCGTCCTGCATCCCGAGGACCTGTCGGTAGTCGTGGCCTCCAACCTCAACGCCGACATCCTGTCTGATCTCGGCTCCGCGCTCGCCGGAAGCCTCGGCATCGCGGCCAGTGCCAATCTGAACCCGGAACGTCGCTTCCCCAGCATGTTCGAGCCAGTTCACGGATCGGCCCCCGACATCGCCGGCGAGGGCATCTCCAACCCGGTCGGTGCGATTGCCAGCGCAGCTCTGATGCTTGATCACTTCGGTCTGCATGATGAGGCCCGTCGAGTCGAGGCTGCCATCGAAACCGCCACGGGCAGCGGGGTTCGCACCCGCGACATCGGCGGAACGTCGAAAACCGACGAGGTGACCGACGCGATCATCGCGGCCCTGTCGAAGACCCTCACCCCGGCCTGATCCCCGCACCACGGCGCCACCTCTATGCGGCGCAGCTATCCGAATTCGGGCCGGTGACCCGGCCGCCCTGCTACACACAAATCACACGCATACAGAGGTGACGTCATGGACACACACACCACCACCGAGGCCTACCGGCCCAATCACGTCAAGAAGCGCTGGTACCAACAGCTCTACTTCTGGGTTCTGATGGCAATCGTCATCGGGGTCCTCCTCGGTTGGCTCAGCCCCAAAACCGGGGTCGCGATGGAACCGATCGGCACCACTTTCGTCACCGCGATGAAGATGCTCATCGGCCCCATCGTCTTCCTCACCATCGTCGGGGGCATCGCCAGTGTCGCCGACCTGAAAAAGGTCGGCATGACCGGCCTCAAGGCGCTCACGTACTTCCAGGTCGGCACCATCCTCGCGATGATCTTCGGCCTGGTCGCGATCAATGTGTTCCGCGTCGGCGACGGCGTCGACGCCGACCCCGGGAAGATCGAGGCCAGTGAATCAGCCCAGAAGCTGATCACAAGCGGCGAGTCCAAGCAGTGGTGGGAGTTCATCACCCACCTCGTCCCAGACAGCTTTGTAAGCCCATTCGTCGAGGGCGACATCCTTCAAATCATCTTCATGGCCGTGCTGTTCGGTGTCGCACTCAATGCGGTCGGCCACATCGGCGGCCCGGTTCTGGACATGATCAACCGGCTCACGCAGATCATCTTCAAGATCCTGAACTACATCATGAAGCTCGCACCGCTCGGCGCCTTCGGCGCGATGGCCTACGCGATCGGTAAGTACGGTGTCTCCACTCTGACCAGCCTCGGATCACTGATCGCGCTGTTCTATGTGACCTCGGCGCTGTTCGTCTTCGTGGTGCTCGGTTCGGTGATGGCCTATCTGCGCCTCAACATCTGGCACATGCTCAAGTACCTACGCGAGGAACTTCTGCTGATCCTCGGCACCTCGACCGCCGAGCCGGCACTGCCCGGATTGATGCGGAAGATGGAGTACGCCGGCGTCAGCAGGCCCACCGTCGGCCTGGTCGTTCCGACCGGATACAGCTTCAACCTGGACGGCGCTGCGATCTATCTATCGCTCGCGGCGCTGTACATCGCGCAGGCCACCAACACCAACCTCACGATCGGCCAGCAGATCGGCCTGCTTGCGGTGATGTTGTTGACCTCCAAGGGTGCAGCAGGCGTTGCCGGCGGCGGATTCATCGCCCTCACAGCCACTTTGAGCACGATCGGGCACATCCCCGTAGTCGGCATCATGTTGATCTTCGGCATCGACAAGTTCATGTCGGAGTGCCGAGCACTGGTCAACTTCATCGGGAACGCGGTGGCGACTCTCTTCGTCGCGAAGTGGAACCACGAGCTCGACGTGACCAGGGCCAGGGCTGTCTTCGCAGGCAAAGACGTCGAGCCCTTGTACGACCCCAGCGAAGACCTGGAGGTCAATCCGTACGACCCAGCCGACCACGAACTCGTCAGGGCCAAGGACGGAAGCGAGCTGGCCATGGCCGGAGCGGCTGCGCCGACATCGGTCGTGGGCTCCGCATCGATGGGGCCCAACGCGTCCAGTGACGACGGGTCTGCCCATCGGACGTCCGCCGACGGCGACGTCGTGAGTCGCCGGTAACGCGACTCACGACGACCACCCCCCGCTGTACGTCTTCACAGGAGAAGGAACGTCTCATGAGAGTCCTCATCGCACCCGACAAGTTCAAGGGCAGCCTCACCGCTGCCGAGGTCGCCGACCACTTGGCGAAGGGGCTCGCCGAGGCCGGTGCGTCCACCAGGACCCTCCCGTTGGCCGACGGTGGCGACGGCAGCGTCGCCGCCGCCCTCGCCAGTGGGTTCCATTCCCTACCGGTGGACGTGCACGGGGCGACCGGAGAGAGCCACCGTGGGGTCGTCGCCTTCGACGAGGACACCGCAATCGTCGAGGTCGCCAGCACCTGCGGGTTGGCCACCCTCCCGGGAGGGATCCGTGCCCCGATGACCGCATCGAGCTATGGCTTCGGCGAAGCCATAAGGGCGGCTCTCAAGCTGTCCCGTAATCGCCTGCTTCTCGCGCTCGGCGGAAGCGCCAGCACCGACGGCGGCGTCGGAATGCTCGCCGCGTTGGGCTACCGCTTCCTCGACCGGACCGGCCATCTCCTGACTCCGATCGCCGAGAACCTGGGCGTCATCCACTGGGTCGACTCGGGTCGCGCTGTCAATCTCGATGGCGTCAAGGTCACTGTCGCCGGAGACGTGACGAGCCCGCTGCTCGGGCTGACCGGCGCCGCCGCCGTGTTCGGCCCTCAAAAGGGCGCGACCGCAACCCAAGTCGCGCAACTGGACGCCGGACTGGAGAACCTCGTCGCGGCATTCACCCGATCGGGTGTTGGCACCGCCGAGGCCTTCGCCCACGCATCCGGCTCGGGCGCTGCCGGCGGCATCGGCTTCGCCGCCATGCTCTTGGGTGCCACCGCCATCTCCGGCGCGGAGTACTTCCTGGATCTACTGAAGTTCGACGAGCTCGTCGCCGATGCCGACCTGGTCATCACCGGAGAAGGCCGGCTCGACCACCAGACGTTGCAAGGCAAGCTGCCCGCCGCGGTCGCACTGCGCGCCGCGCCGACCCCCGTTATCGTCGTCGTCGGACGTAACGATCTCGACGACGCCACCGCCAACAACCAGTTCGCCGACATCTTCGCCGTTGCCGACTACGCCGACGGCGACACCTCCCGCGATCCCGAACGCACCGCAGAACTGCTGCGGCACATCGGAACCCGGATCGTCGACCGCTTGAGCCTGCGTGGCTAGACATCTCGATTTACTTCGGACGTGGCGGGATTACTAGTACAAACCGGAAACGAGGACAGGCGCGGCCGCCCAATGGAGCTGCCGGGAATCGAACCCGCTGCGAAATCGCGCTGACCTGCGCGGATGCCGGTAATGGTTACGCGAAACGACGCGAAAATATCCATAATGACCTGCGGATACGCGACCGGTATTGATGACATCAACACCGACACCTCAGCGTTATTGCGACACCGTTGCAACGTAGGGTTCAGGCACACTGTGCCAGTGAGCGCGACCGATACCGACTCCGGGGAGCCCACCAAACCGAACGACGCGGGATCCGGCTCCGATCGGGGTTGGCTGTTGCTGGTGTATCGGATACCCGCCGAGCCGACGCGGCTTCGCGCAACTGTGTGGCGGCGGTTGAAGTCGCTAGGGGCCGTCTACTTGCAGAATTCTGCTGCAGCACTGCCAGCCGATGGCAATGCCGAACGCGCCCTTCGGCGCCTGCGACGCGAAATCTTAGAGATGAACGGCACCGCAGTATTGCTCTCCTGCTCGGCGGTTGCCGGGGCACAGGATGTGATCGCGCTGTTTCAGGCCGCCAGGGATAGCGAGTACGAGGAGATCTTGGACAAGTGCGTGGATTTTCATGCCGGGCTCGATAAAGAGTACGCGGCAAACCATTTCACCTATGGGGAGCTCGAGGAGAACGAAGTCGAGCTGGTCAAGCTGCGCAACTGGTATGAGAAGGTTCAAACGCGTGACGCTTACGGGGCCCCGAAGCGGTCCGAGGCCTCGCAGGCTCTGGACGCATGCAGCGACGCCTTGGAGCTATACGCCGCTCGGGTGTACGACGAGGAAGACGAGGGACGATGAGGGCTCTGAGCCCTTACGATTTGTCTTGTATCCCGCGGTAGATGCTCATGGGCAGCGCCGCAACGACGGCTGCGACCACGATCCACCACAACGTCGCATCGGCCAGTTGGTTCACCGCGATGGTCGCTCCGAGAGCGACTGCAACGGTTAGCGCCAGCCGCCAGTCATCACCGACGATGAAGTCGTACCAGAACTTGCCGAACCCGCGAATTCTGCGAATCACCAATCCTCCTAAGCCGCACCGATATCGGCGCCAGTGCTGACCGGTTCGTGACGTCGAAACATGGCAACCAGCGCCAGTGCGTAAAGAGCAACTACAGGAATAAGGACCAGCAGAGCGATATCGTCGCCCGGCCAATGGGCGCCCGCTCCTTCCGCCCCCCAGAAGATGCCGAAGGCGGTCAGCATCACCCCGACCACGAACTTCAGGCTGTTTTCTGGCACGCGCGACAATGGCGCCCGGATTGCGTAGCCGGCAATCGCCACCAGCAGCACGGCTGTCGTCGCGGCAACCGCCGCCAACGGAATGCTGCCCTGATTGGCACCAAACGTCAGAACGATGAACGCGACCTCCACGCCCTCCAGCACGACCCCCTTGAACGACAGAGTGAACGCGTACCAGTCGGT
Source organism: uncultured Actinomycetota bacterium (assembly GCA_963698965.1). Lineage (GTDB taxonomy): Bacteria > Actinomycetota > Actinomycetes > Mycobacteriales > Mycobacteriaceae > Mycobacterium. The sequence goes on along the minus strand of CAVOSY010000028.1, from coordinate 35,652 downwards.
GACGCGGCGCCGCGCAGGGCCGCTGCGTATTTCGGCGAGCGCGACCTGATATGACAGCGCCTCGTCGCGAAAAGCCTTGTTTCCGCTCGCCCGCAAGATCGCCTTCCGCAGCCACTGAAGCCCGAAGATCAACAGCAGTCCCCCGACGAAGAGGCGCAAGCCGTCGAGAGGAATCGCCGAGATCGCCGGCCCCAGCACTGCGATGACCGCCACCAGAACGAGCAGTCCGGCCAGCGACCCGGCGATCGACGAGCGCCAGTCACGCGCAGTACCTGCGGCTAGGACGATCGTCAGCGCTTCAACGGCTTCGACCAAGCAAGCGAGAAAAACCGTGATGAAGAGGGCTGAGCCGCTCATCGTCAACCTCACCTCTTCGATCCGCGACAATTCAATGCTAACGACTGTTAGATATCAAGCATAACGGTACGCCATAGACTGTGAGATCCGCGCCCTCACTGGCGCCGCTTCAAGCCGGAGCGCAAAGGGGAGCGACCGCACGGATCAGGGACCTCGAAACCGGTTGGGACGACGACTTCAGCCGTTGGACGACATCCGCTGAACCGTTCTCGACGCGCAGATCGACAGCGCCCTTAGGGCGTTGCGAGCCAAGCAACCCGACTTCGCAACAGAAAAGCAGACTGTTGCAACACTGTTGAACTCACTTCAGTGAGTCGGTCGTTTCAATGACGAGGCCGACGTTGCCGGGTCTCCCAGCTCCTGGGTGGCGGCCCAACTGGCAAGCAGCTTGAGTCCGTCCTCGGACGGTGTCCCAGGTTCGGCGGTGTAGGCGAACAACATCAAGCCGCGATCGGACGGCAACTCCATCCCCTCGTAGGTGAGCTCGAGATCACCCACCACCGGATGATGGAGGTGTTTCACTCCGGTGCGGTGCAGACGCACGTTGTGTGCAGCCCATCGAGTACGGAAATCTTCGCTGCGGGTTGATAATTCGCCAACCAGCTTGGTGAGCTTTTCGTCGAACGGGTCACGCCCCGCTGCACCGCGCAGGATCGCGACGGTGTTGTCCGCAATCTGCTCCCAATCCGGATAGAAGTCCCGCGATCGCGGATTGAGGAACATGAACCTGGCACTGTTCGCTGGCCGGACCGGATCGGTGAAGAACTCCGAGTACAACGCGTAACCGAGCCGATTCGCGGCGAGGAAGTCCAGCCGGTCGTTGTGCACCCAGGCCGGCGCTCCGGACATCGCGTCGAGCACACGTTGCACACTCGGGCGCACCCCGCCAGCGCTGTGCCGCCGCCGCGTCCGCGGCGTCACACTGGCCGCACGGGCCAGGTCGAAGAGGTGCTCGCGTTCGGCGTCATCGAGTTGCAGCGCCCGTGCCACCGCGTACAACACGCTCTCAGATGCTCCCGTCAGATTCCCGCGCTCGAGGCGCGTGTAATAGTCGACGCTCACCCCGGCCAGCAGCGCGACCTCCTCGCGGCGCAGCCCGGCCACTCGGCGCTTTCCGCCGTATGCGGGCAATCCGGCATTCTCCGGCGTGATCCGTGCGCGCCGCGAGGTCAGGAAGTCGCGGGTGTCCTTGCGATGGTCCACATACCCAGGCTAGGAGCGTCCGACGGGTCCTGAGGGGTTCTGTCATCACCTGGAAAGGCAGTCACTGCCAGCCCACAGGAAACCGACGTTGACTGGGTCCCATGAGAGCAACCGTCATGTACCAGGCCGGAGACGTGCGTGTGGAGACCGTGCCCGATCCCGTCCTGCGCGAGCCCACCGACGCCATCGTCCGCGTCACCGCCGCCTGCATCTGCGGCAGCGACCTGTGGCCGTATCAGTCGATGCCAGCCAACGAGCAGGGCCGCCGGATGGGCCACGAGTTCATCGGCATCGTCGAGGAGGTCGGCTCCGAGGTTCCCGGCTTCGCCGCTGGTGACCTGGTCGTGGCGCCATTCGTCTGGTCGGACAACACCTGTGACTTCTGCGCGGCCGGGCTGCAGATCGCCTGCCGTCACGGGGGCGGATGGGGTGCGCCCGGCGTGGACGCCGGACAGGGCGAGGCCGTGCGAGTGCCGCTGGCCCAGGGCACACTGGTCAAGCTCCCAGTCGCCCCGGACTCCGCGCTGATGCCGTCGCTTCTGACCCTGTCCGACGTGTACTGCACCGGCCACCACGGCGCGGTCACCGCGGGCGTCCAGCCCGGCCACACCGTGACCGTGATCGGAGACGGGGCGGTCGGACTGTGCGGCGTGCTCGCCGCCAAGCGACTCGGGGCCGAGCAGATCATCCTGATGGGCAGGCACACCGACCGCACCGATCTGGGCCGTGAATTCGGCGCGACCGACGTGGTCGCCGCCCGCGGCGACGAGGGCGTCGAACGCGTCCTGGAACTGACCCGCGGTGACGGCACGCATGCCGTGCTCGAGTGCGTCGGCACGCTGCCGTCCATCGAGACCGCCGTGAAGATCGCGCGCGCCGGCGGTGCGATCAGCCGCATCGGCGTGCCGCAGTACACCGAGGGCCCGCTGGGGTTCGACACCGTGTTCCGGAACGTCACGTTCACCGGCGGCGCTGCCCCGGCCCGCGCGTACATCGAAGAACTGATGCCCGACATCCTCGACGGCACGGTCGAGCCGGGCAAGGTGTTCGACCGCACCGTCGGTCTGGACGAGGTCCCCGACGGGTACAAGGCCATGGCCGAACGGGAATCACTCAAAGTCCTGATCCAGCCCTAGGAGAAATCAGATGACGACGTGGACCGACGCCGACCTGGCACGCTACGGCGGCGCAGAGGAGGTGCGCGTTGCGGGCATGCGGCGTGACGGCTCGCTGCGCACGCCGAGGATCGTGTGGGTGGTACGGGTCGGCGACGAGCTCTACACCCGCTCGGTCAACGGACCGGACGCTGCATGGTTTCGTGGTGTCCAGGCCCGCCACCGCGGACAGCTGAGCGCAGGCCACGCGGCGGCTGACGTCGACTTCGTCGACGGAAGCGATCCAGCCGACGACGACGCGATCGACGCCGCGTACCAGCGCAAGTACCGCCGCTACCCCGGCCCGGTCAAGTCCATCACCAGTGCGACGGCTCGCTCGACGACGCTGAAACTGGTCCCCCACCAACCCGATTAGGAACGACATGCAGAAGATCCCACGCGGGACGTCCACCAAGGGACCGGCCGAGATGTTCACCGGCGACGTGTACTTCGACGTCATCGCCAAGGGCGAGGAACCGTCGCGGATGCGCGTCAACACCGTGCGGTTCGCCCCGTGCGCGCGCACCGCATGGCACACCCACGCGTGCGGCCAGACCCTGCACGTCACCGACGGCGTCGGCCTGGTTCAATCGCGTGGCGGTGACGTCGTGGTGATGCGTCCCGGCGACACCGTCTACACCCCACCCGGTGAATGGCATTGGCACGGAGCGGCTCCCACGCACTTCATGACGCACCTGGCGATGTGGGAGACGCCGGATCCCGCGTCGGGGCAGGCCGAGACCGAGTGGGGCGACCACGTCACCGACGACGAGTACGGCGTCCCGACGGCGTCGAACTGCGATTAATAACCAAGCCGATTAGGACCACCTAGCCTCCGCCAGACGAATTGCCAAGCGGCACAACGAAGGGATCACACATGAAGAACGCAAGACTCGGCGACCTGACAGTAGCGCGCATCGGCCTTGGCGCAATGGGCATGTCGCACGGCTACACCGGAGCCGGCACCGACGACGACGAATCCATCCGCACCATCCACCGCGCCCTCGACCTCGGGGTGAACTTCATCGACACCGCCGAGATCTACGGCCCCTACGTCAACGAGGAACTCGTCGGCCGGGCACTCAAGGACCGCCGCGACGACGTGGTACTGGCCACCAAATTCGGGCTCGTTTCGCACGCCGGCCAGGGCCCATGGAATCGGGACAGCAGCCCCGCCAATATCCGCACCGCCGTTGAGGGTTCGCTGAGGCGGCTCGGAACCGACCGGATCGATCTGTACTACCAGCACCGCGTCGACCCCAACACCCCGATAGAGGACACCGTCGGCGCCGTCGCCGAACTGATCGCCGAGGGCAAGGTGCGCCACATCGGGCTGTCGGAGGCGTGGGTCTCGACCATCCGCCGGGCGCATGCCGTGCACCCGATCACCGCGCTGCAATCGGAGTACTCACTGTGGACCCGCGACCAGGAACCCCAGGTGCTGCCGCTGCTGCGTGAGCTCGGCATCGGCTTCGTGCCGTACTCGCCGCTCGGCAAGGGCTTCCTGACGGGCACCATCCGCTCGATCGACCAATTCGACCCCAACGACTTCCGCGCTTCCAATCCCCGCTTCACCGGCGAGAATTTTCAGCGCAACCTCCGCATCGCGGACGAGGTGCAGGCGGTCGCCGCCGACGCTGGGGTCACTCCTGCGCAGGTCGCCTTGGCCTGGCTGTTGGCGAAGGGCGACGACATCGCCCCAATCCCCGGCACTCGTCGCGTCGCCCGGCTCGAGGAGAACGTCGCCGCGGACAATGTCGTGCTGACCGCCGATCAGATGAAGCGGCTGGACGAGCTCACACCGGCGTCGGGTGGGCATCACAACGAGGCGCAGATGGAGATGATCGAGCGGTGACACTTTGCGCCACGTGAGTCCCTGGGAGCTAGCGGGGAGGACCTGCGTTAGGTCACGTAGGGACGCTCCGGTGTCGTTTGGCCTATCAGACCTTCGCTGGGGTCCAGTCCGGCGGATCGACCAAAGCCACATGCCTGAGTAGATCGGCGGCTCGGCCTACGCCTTCGACCGAGTTCACCAGCGCATCCTCGTGCTCGATGTTCAATGTGCCGTCATAGCCAACGGACCGGAGGTTGTAGACGAAGTCGGCCCAGAACGTCGCGCCGCCGGGATGACCCAGTCCGAGCGTTACGTAATTCCATGCGCGCGAACCCGGTTCGGTGATGGGCACCGTGTCCAACAACCCGTCGCGCGCCGCGATCCAGTCGTTGATGCGAATGTCCTTGGCATGCACGTGGAAGATCGCGTCGCCCAGGGTTCTGATCACCGTCGGGATGTCCGCACCCATCCACATCAGGTGCGAGGGGTCGAGGTTCGCGCCGACGACGTCGCCGCCCGTTGCCTCGATGAGTCGCAGCATCGTCGACGTGCTGTGCACGAGTTGCCCACCGCAAGCCTCCACCGCCAACTTCACACCCTTGTCGCGCGCGAACGCGGCCAGTTCCTTCCAATATGGGACGGCGACCTGATTCCATTGGTAGTCGAGGATGTCGAGGTTCTCTGGCGGCCACGATGTGGTGACCCAATTAGGGCTGGAATCGCCATGTGCGCCAGGCAGACCCGACATCAGGACGACGGTCGGCACCCCCAGCCCACTGGCCACCTCGATCGTGTCGTGGACAACCTGATCCTGCTCCTTGCCCGAGGTGGGATGGAGTTGATTTCCGTTGGCGGTCAGTGCGCTGAGCGCCAACCCGCGCGACGAGATCTTGCCGATGAATTCGGCGCGCGCCTCCTCTGATGAGACGAGCGCGTCGAGGTCGGCGTGCGGAGCCTCCGACCAGTTGCCCGTTGCGACCTCGACAGAGGAAAGGCCGAGCTGCTGGGCCAGGTCGAGCGCCTGCTCGAACGGGAGATGGCTGACGGAGTCCGTGATCAATCCGATCTTCATATCGGCCTAACTTCCTGGTGGTCGAAACATGTGGTGAATCCTCGCGTCGCGCATGTGGCGAGCCCGCGGCAGCTAGGCGTCGGAACCGCCGACGCCCGGAGGTTGAGCAACGCACCGGCACACCCACGGCGATCTCGGGATGGAGGCCGCGACTTTCATGTGAGGTTTGTATCAAGCAGCCCGACAAGAGTCAATAATTTGACAGGACATTCTTACATTTTGTCAGACGCTCAGCCTTGTTCCGACGGTCAGTCGACGATCTCGAAGATCGCCGCGGCGGACGTCACGGCCTTGTCGCCATTGCCCTCGTGAGGTCGAGGCTGCGGTTTCGAGCGCGACGCGCTGCGGGCCGATGTGCAGAGCCGCATCAGGCGATGCCAGTTCGAGGCTGAGCGCGGGCAGCACCCAATGGCCGTCGGGCCGTTTGAACGCGCCGAACGCCTCCCACAGCGGCGGCAGATCGGGCGAGTCCTCAATAACCAGCTCGTGCACGAAACATCCATCTTGCCAAGGCCTTCGGGCGGGGTACCGATGGCGGCCCTCCAGTTTGGTTTTCTTCGCCGTCTTTCGACACACCACCTTTGCAGCATGTTCAAAGCTTCTTCCAAGGTAAGCCATCAGCGAATCCACATGCATGACAACGCCCGCCCTGGTGACGATCGCGAATACCGCTCTGACCTGTCACTTCCTTTGGTAGACGACCTCCCCCGACTGGTGGTGGCCAGCAAACGCGGTCGGACGACAACATCGGGTGCAGTGAGACCAAGGCCACATTCCGTGGTTGAACAATCCACCGTCTTTCGCCGTGTCTCAATTAGATCCGGCAATTAGCCGATCGAATTAAGTTCGTCCTGACAGAAGAGCGGACCTTGCTAAACCAGATTGCAAGGATGGCGATCACCTGTCCACGACGCGTCATCGTCGTGGCCGCCCTCCTGACATTGGCCCTGGCCATCTTTGGTGTCCCCGTCGCAAACAGCCTGTCCGCCAGCGGATTTCAAGACCCGACATCGGAATCGGCGAGGGCGAGCCAGCTCCTGACGGACAAGTTCCGCCAGGGTGACACGCAGCTGCTTGTCACCGTCTCAACACCAGACGGCGTCGACAGCCCGGCCGCTCGGGCCGCGGGCACTGAAATCGTCGACCAACTGAGAAGCTCGCCACATGTGGTCGATGTGGCCTCGCCGTGGACAACACCGCCGCAGGCCGCCGCCGATCTCGTTAGCAAGGATCGGAACACCGGGTTAATCGTCGCGGGCATCAAGGGAAACGAAAGCGACCAGCAGAAATACGCGGAGGAGCTCTCCGCACAGGTGACGCACGACCGTAACGGCGCCACCGTGCGGACAGGCGGCGCCGCAATGGTCAACGTTCAGATCACCAAGCAGTCGCAGCGCGACCTGCTGGTGATGGAATCGATCGCGATTCCACTCAGCTTCCTCGTGCTGGTCTGGATATTTGGCGGTCTGATCGCAGCAGCGCTGCCCGTGGCCGTCGGCGGAATGGCGATTTTCGGCGCCCTTGCGGTGCTGCGCACGATCTCGTTTGCCACCGACGTTTCGATATTCGCACTCAACCTCACCACCGCCATGGGTTTGGCGCTGGCCATCGACTACACGCTGTTGATAATCAGCCGCTACCGCGACGAGTTGGCTGACGGCGCAGACCGCGAGGTTGCCGTCGTCCGCACCGTGGTCACGGCGGGTCGCACCGTGTTGTTCTCGGCCACAACGGTCGCCCTCTCAATGGCGGTCATGGTGTTGTTCCCGATGCATTTCCTGAAGTCCTTCGCCTACGCGGGTGTCGCCGTCGTTGCGTTCGCCGCCGTCGCCGCCGTGGTTGTCACGCCCGCCGCGCTGGTCCTGCTCGGCGACCGGCTGGATTCGTTCAACGTCCGTCGGCTCGTTCGCCGCCTGTTGGGCCGGTCCGAGCCCGTCCCGCAGCCCTTCCAGCAGCAGTTCTGGTACCGCTGGACGAGGTTTGTCATCCGCCGTGCCGTGCCGGTCGGACTGGCAGGCGTCGCCTTCCTGGTGTTCCTTGGTCTGCCGTTCCTGAGCGTCAAATGGGGCTTCCCCGACGACCGCGTGCTGCCTACCTCGGCCTCCGCGCACCAGGTCGGTAACCAAATGCGCGACGACTTCGTCATCAACTCCGAGACCGCGGTGACCATCGTCATCCCCGATACCGACGACCTAGCCCGCGGCGAGATTGAGCAATACGCCACTGACCTGTCGCGTGTGCCCGACGTCTCCGCGGTCTCCACCCCGACCGCAACCTATGTCGCAGGCGCCGCCGTCGGACGACAGTCAGCACCGGCGGGCCAGACTCAAGGCAGCGCGTTCCTCACCGTCGACAGCACAGCTCCGCTGTTCTCCGACCGCTCCGAAACCCAGCTCGACCGCCTGCACGCGGTCCCGACCCCGGGTGGCAAGGAAGTCGATTTCACCGGCACCGCCCAGATCAATCGAGACAGTGTCGACGCCATCGCATCACGTTTGCCACTGGTGCTCGGGCTGATCGCCGGCATCATGTTCATCCTGCTCTTCCTGTTGACGGGCAGCGTCGTGATGCCTCTGAAAGCGTTGGTGCTCAACGTCCTTTCGCTCACTGCCGCATTCGGCGCGATGGTGTGGATCTTCCAGGATGGGCACCTCGGCGCGTTCGGAACGACGCCCAGCGGGATCTTGGTCGCCAACATCCCGGTGCTGCTGTTCTGTATCGCTTTCGGCTTGTCGATGGACTACGAGGTGTTCCTGGTCTCCCGAATCCGCGAGTTCTGGCTGGCTTCCGGAGCCGCCGACAACGACGAGAGTGTGGCCCGCGGAATCGCCCGCACCGGTCGGGTCGTTACCGCTGCCGCATTGATCATGTCGATCTCCTTCGCCGCGCTGATTGCGTCCAACGTGTCGTTCATGCGGATGTTCGGTCTTGGCCTCACGCTGGCCGTCCTCGTCGACGCCACTTTGGTGCGAATGGTTCTGGTGCCGGCATTCATGCACGTCCTCGGACGACGGAACTGGTGGGCTCCCGCGCCCCTGGTCCGCCTGCACAAGCTTCTCGGGCTCAACGACGGTCACTCCGCCGCGATACCCGAGCAAGGGTTGGACGCGAGCCCAACCCACCAACAATTCAATGCCGAATTGACCAATGGGTTGGGCGTTGAACCGAATTACGCCACAACCACGTTCTAGGGAAAGTTGATATGAGTGTTATCGCAGCAGTGCAGGGTGTGTTACCGCCGCACCGCTACACCCAAGAGGAGATCACCGACGCGTTCGTCCGGTTTCCGGGTTACGAAGCCCATGAGGATCTCCTCCGGAAACTACACGCGAATGCCAAAGTCGACAGTCGCCATTTCGTTCTTCCACTGGAGAGATACTCCTCCCTTACTGACTTCGGTGAGGCGAACGACATCTTCATCGAGAACGCGGTCGAGCTCGGATGTGCCGCCCTGTCCAGCGCGCTCGACGAGGCGGGCCTCAAGCCGGAGGACGTCGATCTGATCGTCACGACGACGGTGACCGGCTTGGCGGTGCCGTCGTTGGACGCCCGCATTGCCGGCCGCCTGGGTCTGCGGCCAGATGTGCGCCGCGTGCCGCTCTTCGGCCTGGGCTGCGTCGCCGGAGCGGCCGGCGTCGGGCGGTTGAACGACTACCTGCGGGGTGCGCCCGACGATGTGGCGGTACTGGTGTCAGTCGAGTTGTGCTCGCTGACTTACCCCGGTGCCGAGCCGACGGTCGCCACCATGGTCGGAAGTGCGCTGTTCGCTGACGGCGCCTCGGCGGTGGTCGCCGTGGGTGATCGACGCGCCGAGCGGATCGGCGCGCATGGGCCCACTGTGGTGGACTCGCGAAGCCGTCTGTACCCGGACTCCCTGACCACGATGGGCTGGAACTTCGGCGCGTCCGGACTCTCGCTCGTCCTGTCTCCCAACGTTGCCACCCTCATCGAGCGGCACCTGGCCGACGACCTGACGGGATTCCTGACCGGCCATGGGCTGACGATCGACGACATCGGCGTCTGGGTGAGCCACCCGGGCGGCCCGAAGGTCATCGAAGCGATCAACGATGCCCTGGTGTTGCCCGATGAGGCGCTCGAGCTGACGTGGCGTTCGTTGAGCGAGGTCGGGAACCTGTCGTCGTCGTCGGTGCTGCACGTATTGCGCGACACGCTTGCAAAGCAGCCGGCCAGCGGCAGCCCAGGGGTGCTGATGGCAATGGGTCCCGGTTTCTGCGCAGAGCTCGTGCTGCTGCGGTGGCACTGACCTTCGCTGCTCATGTCCTGGTACATATTGCTGATCGCCGCGGTCGCGGTCGAGCGCGTCGTTGAACTGGTCGTCTCGACCCGTAACCTCGCGTGGAGCCGCGCCCGTGGCGGCGTCGAGTTCGGCGCTCACCACTACCCGACCATGGTCACACTGCACACCGGCTTGCTGGTGGGATGCCTGGTGGAAGTGATTGCGCTGCACCGCCCATTCGTTCCATTGCTCGGCTGGCCGATGTTGGCGCTGGTGGTCGGGGCTCAGGTCCTGCGGTGGTGGTGCATCACCACGCTGGGCCCTCAGTGGAACACCCGCGTCGTCGTCATACCCGATGCGCCCCGGGTCACTGGCGGCCCGTACCGGTTCTTCTCGCACCCGAACTATGTCGCCGTGGTGGTCGAGGGAATCGCGCTGCCATTGGTGCACAGCGCATGGATCACAGCACTGGTGTTCACGGTGCTCAACGCTGCACTGTTACGCACGCGGATCGGTGTCGAGAACTCAGCCCTTGCGAGCCTGAAATGATCGACGTTCTCGTGGCAGGTGGAGGCCCGGCTGGGCTCACGACGGCGCTGTACGGCGCCAAGGCCGGACTCGAGGTCGTCGTGATCGAAAAACGCTCGGGGACAATAGACAAGGCCTGCGGTGAAGGATTGATGCCGCATTCCTTGGCGCATCTCAACCGCCTTGGAGTAGATCCCCCGGGTAAACCGTTGCACGGCATTAGCTATCACGACGGACATCGGAGCGTCAGCGCGGCGTTTCGATCCGGTGTTGGGCGTGGAGTGCAGAGAACGGCATTGCACGGCGCACTCCTGGACGCGGTGGCAGCGGCCGGCGTGAAGGTCGTGCAGGGCGACGTCGGCGAGGTCAGTCAGGATGCGATGTCGGTGCGGTGCGGTGGCTTTCGCGCCCGCTACCTCGCCGCTGCAGACGGGCTGCACTCGCCGATCCGCACCGCGCTCGGGCTGGCTGTGCCAACAAATAGCCGGCGCCGGTGGGGAATTCGCCGCCACGTCCAAATCGCTCCCTGGAGCGAGAACGTCGAGGTGCACTGGTCCGACGACGACGAGGCGTACGTCACCCCGGTGTCCGACGACTGCGTCGGGATCACGATCCTCACCTCCCGCCGCGGGCGATTCGACCGGCACCTCGAATCGTTCCCGACGCTTGTCGATCGCGTAGAAGGCCGGCCGCACAGCCGCGACCTCGCCGCGGGCCCGCTGCGGCAGAAGGTGCGCAGCCGGGTTGCCGGCCGGGTGTTGTTGGTCGGTGACGCAGCGGGATACGTCGACGCACTGACCGGCGAGGGATTGGGCATTGCGTTCGGCGGTGCCGAGTTGCTCGTCGGGTGCGTCGCCGCCGACCGGCCCGCCGACTATGACCGCCAATGGCGCCGCATGTCCCGCCAGTACCGCATGCTGACGGCGGCGGCGCTGCAGGCCAGCGCCTACCCAGCGGTGCGGTCACGGATCGTGCCGGCGGCAACGCGGCTGCCCACCGTCTTCACGGCTCTCGTCAACCGGCTCGCCGAGTAGCCCGTTGCTCGCGTCAGCCGAAGCAGCGGAGCGCGTGAACGCGTCGCCGCCACTCTGAACGCGCACCGAACCCGTTCTGCGTGAACGCTTCACAGTCAGTGGGACATCGACTAGTCCGGGCGTCGCCGACACGACGCGATGCTTCGGCATACAGGGCTGGCGCATTCCTGCCAGGCCCGAACAACATCCCGCCACCCCGGAACTAGTGTTGACTCAGAAAGGCCCAGGCCGGAAATCACGTTCCTGACCTGGGCCTTTTTGGTGGTGCTGCCGGGAATCGAACCCGACCCGTCTCGACCTGCAGAAACAACGAGACTCAAAACGCGAAAGCACGCGAAACTACGTGTCGCGACTTGCGGATACGTCGAAAGGTGTTGGCGCTGCACCTCGAACGCGTGTCCGACGCATTCCCGTCAACCTCTGGTCGCGGTCCCACGTCACGCGTGAGTTGGTTGCGTTACCGTCTTACGGGCGGGAAATCTCGGCGGCAAGGCAGGGCACGCACCGCGCTCTGCGGCTGAGCGTGATGGGCACCGCGGGGGCCGTGTCGCGAATGCGATCGAGCGATCAGTTCCTGCATCACATGTAACGGCCACCTGTCACTTCGGCCACGGTCCCAGTCATATAGGACGACAAGTCTGAGGCGTAGAACAGTGCCACTGAGGCGATCTCGTCCGGCTCGCCGGCCCGTTGCATGGGAACTTCGGCGAGTTTCTGTTCCCAGACGTTTTGCGGCATGGCCTCGGTCATGGGCGTACGGATCAATCCCGGCTGGATCACGTTGACACGGACGCCCAGGTGCGCCACTTCTTTGGCGGCCGCCTTGGACAGTCCGACAATGCCAGCCTTCGCCGCCGAATAATTGGTCTGCCCGACGAAGCCGACCTTGCCCGAGATCGACGACATGTTGATGATCGAGCCTCCGCCGTTCTCCCGCATGATCGCTGCGGCCTGTCGCGTGCCGTTCCAGCAGCCGCGAAGATGGACGGTGATGACGTCGTCGAACTGTTGCTCGGTCATTTTTCGCATGGTGGCGTCGCGGGTGATGCCTGCGTTGTTCACCATGACGTTCACCGTTTTAAAGGCCGCGGTCGCGGCATCGAGCAGAGCCGCCACGTCCGCCGCGGAAGCGACGTCGCAGCGGACGCCAATGGCGTCGGCGCTCAGCGACGCGGCGGCTTCCTTGGCCTTGGTCTCGTCCAGGTCACCAATGACGATTCGGGCACCTTGGGTGGCGAATCTGCGTGCGATCGCGAGGCCGATGCCTTGAGCGCCTCCGGTGATGACGGCGGTGCGTCCTGTAAGCATTGAAAGTCCTTTCAGCGTGACACGGGCTGGAACTGGTCGGCCTGGTACGCAATTCGTTGCGCGATCGCGTCATCGGCGGCGTCCGGATTCATGCCGGATTCGAGGAGTAGCGAGTGCGTGTGTTGGCCGAGCGCGGGCACGTCACCCATGCGCGCCTCCACGTCGGCGAAGGTGGCCGGCGGCAGCAGCGCCTCGGTCGAGGCGTATTCGGTGCCGACTGTGCGCCAGCGATCGCGCTGCCGCAGCTGGGGGTGATTGAGGACCTGGTTGAGGTGTTTGACCTGTGCGGCGGGAATTCCCGCCGCCGCCAACCGGCCATCGAGGTCAGCCGCCGTCCAGCGCACGGTGTACGAGGCGACGGCGGCATCGCATTCGTGACGATTCCGGACACGTGCGATATTCGTGGCGAATCGTGGATCGTCGGCCAATTCCGGCGCTTCGAAGACCTCGGTGACCAATGCGCGCCAGCCCCGATCGTTCTGCACGCCGATGAGTACTTCACCGTCGGTGGTCGGGTAGGCGTCGTAGGGCGCGATGGAACTGTGGCTGAGGCCCATGCGAGGTGGCTGACCACCGGTATGCATCTGCGTGTAGAGGGCGTGTCCCATCCATTCGACCGTGGCATCCAGCATCGCGACGTCGATGGTGGCCCCTTCACCGGTGCGGCAGCGTCGAAGCAGTGCGGCGAGCACGGCCTGTGAGGCGTACATGCCCGCCGCGATGTCGGCTGTCGGTATGCCAGTCTTGACGGCCGCGTCGGGCGTCCCGGTGATCGAGATGAGGCCGGCTTCGGCCTGGATGAGCATGTCGTAGGCCTTGCGCTGTTCCATCGGGCCGCCGCGGCCGAATCCCGACATGTTGACGACAATCAATTCGTCTCTTGCGCAACGGAGTTCGTCAGCGCCGAATCCCAGGCGATCCGCGGCACCTGGTGCAAGGTTCTGCAGGAAGACATCGGCACTATCGACCAGATGCCGCACAATTCCACGGCCCTGCTCGCTCTTGAGGTCGACGGCCAAGGACTCCTTGCCGCGGTTGAGCCACACGAAATGAGCGCCGGTGCCGTGGACGACACCGTCGTAGCCGCGCGCGAGATCACCGCCATCGATGCGCTCCACCTTGATGACGCGCGCTCCGAGATCTGCGAGACTGCGGGTGGCAAGCGGTGCGGCGACCGCCTGCTCGATCGCGACGACCGTGATCCCTTCGAGCGGAAGGGTCATGAGGCGCTCCGTTGAGCCTGGCGGACAAGTCCCCCTCCGATGATCAGGCGTTGGATTTCGCTTGTTCCCTCATAAAGACGCATCAGTCTGACGTCGCGATAGATCCGCTCAACGGCCACCTCACGCATGTACCCGGACCCGCCGTGCACCTGCACCGCCAAATCGGCTGTCTTTCCAGCCATTTCGGTGCAGAACAGTTTGGCGGCCGACGGTGCGATGCGCCGGTCTTCGCCTGTGACGTACAGTCGCGCGGCTTCACGTGCAAGTGCTCGGCCCGCCATCACTCCGGTCTGTTGGTCGGCGATCATCGCCTGCACGAGTTGAAAGTTCCCGATCGGGGTGCCGCCCTGGGTCGCCGTCGCCGCGTAAGCGACCGATTCGTCGAGCGCGCGCTGCGCGCTGCCCACTGCCAGGGCCGCCATGTGGATACGGCCGCGCGCCAGGGATGTCATCGCGGCCCGATAGCCGATGTCGCCGTCACCGCCGACCAGCGCCTGCGGTCCGACACGCACGTCCGCGAAAGTGACTTCGGCTGTGCGAGAACCCTCTTGCCCCATCTTGGCGTCTTTGGCCCCTACGGTGATACCCGGAGCATCGGCAGGCACCAGGAAAACCGCGATTCCTGTGCTGGTCTCGGTCGCGGCCGCGGTACGCGCGAACACCACGAACAGACCGGCCTCGGTGGCGTTCGTGATGAACTGCTTGTTGCCGTTGACGATCCAGTCGTCACCGTCGGGCTTCGCCGTGGTTTTAAGGCCGGCGGGATTGGAACCGGCCCCGGGTTCGGTCAGCGCGAACGCGGCCACCACGTCGCCGGATGCGATGTCGGGCAGCCACCGCGCCTTTTGTTCGTCGGTGCCGAACCCAACTAGTACCTGTCCGGCGATTCCGTTGTTGGTGCCGAACATCGAGCGCAGCGCCAAGGATGTGTAGCCGAGTTCCATGGCGACCTCGGCGTCCTGGACGAGGTCGAGGCCCAGCCCGCCCCAGTCCTGAGGGATGGCATACCCGAACAATCCCATCTCGGCGGCTTGCCCACGCAGATCGGCAGGGATGGCGTCGGTGGCCATGATCTCCAACTCACGTGGCATGACCTTGGTCCGCACGAAGACCGAGATCTGCTTGAGGACATCGCTGAACACGTCGTCGGGGACGTCGGGATTACCGGTGTACATGAGATCACTATCGCGCAGCAGATTACTGTCAGTCCAATACCTAATTGGTCCCTGTGTATTACTCTGAGAGAAATAATTGTGGTGGGACGACATGGACATCAACGAGATCCGATCTTTCCTTGCGGTCGCCGAGGAGTTGCATTTCGGCCGTGCAGCCGAGCGGTTACACGTCGCGCAGCCACCGCTGAGCCGAACGATCAAGCAACTCGAGCGCGAGCTGGGGACGATGTTGTTCGATCGCAACACCCGCTCGGTACGCCTGACCTCGTCGGGTCAAGCCCTTGTAGAACCAGCCAAAGAAGTTCTCGAGGCGCTGCGCCGCGCCCGCGCCGCTGTCGCCTCGGCCGATCACGGTGAAGTGGGCACGGTGCGAATCGCCTTCGCCGGTGTTTCCACCCACGGGCTGGTGGCTCGGCTGGCCAGGGCCGTGCGCTCGCAGCGGCCGGGCATCGTGCTGGAGATGTCCAGCCAGAACTTCGCGCAACCGGCGATGAAGCGACTGCTGGCCGGCGAGACCGATATCGCGCTGGGCCGCTGGGACGTCATCCCGGCGGATATCAACGCACGCGTCGTCATGCGCGACTCACTGGTGATGGCAGTACCGGACACACACGTGCTGGCCGGCGCCCGCCGGCTGTCGATATCCCAGCTATCCGCAGACTCCTTCGTCTCGCTGCCCCCGCATGAGGGTTCGGTGCTGCCCGACCGGTTACGGCGCCTTGCACGCGCGTGCGGCTTCGTCGCCGATGTCGTGCAGGTAGCCCCCGACACGCAAACCGCCCTGGCGCTGGTCAGTGCCCAGGTGGGCAGTCACCTGACCTTGGCGTCAGTGGCGAGCAACGTCACCGATCCACACGTGGTGTTCATCCCACTCGACGAATCAGTGCCCGCGAGTGGCGACGTACATCTGCGCGCGGCATGGCGACGTGACGACAAAAGCCCTGCACTGCGAGCGGTCATACATGAGCTGTTGACGCTCGAAGAGGCTGCCACGCCGACGGATTGACGCCTTAAAGTGAGGTTTCGCCGGTGTCCAAACCGAGCTGACGCAGCTTCCGGTACAGGGTCGTTCTGCCCATGCCCAACAGCTCGGCGGCCTCGGACTTGTTGCCCGACGCCGCATCGAGTGCCTTGATGATCGCGTCCCGTTCGGCGGTTTCCAGGAGCGTCATACGACGTCGCGGAGGCGCCTGTTGCAGGTGACGGGGAAGGTGCTTACGCTCGATCACCGACGATGGCACCTGTTTGACCAAGGCTGCGAGCGTTCCTACGAGTTCGGTCATGTTTCCCGGCCAGCTCCACTGCACAAAAGACTGCAGCGCAGCGGGTGACATCGTGTGCCGCCCGCCGGGATCTACCTGATCGAGGACCCGCTTCACTACAGTGGGTATGCGTTCCGGCGTCGACGCCAACGGCTGCGTCCTTGCCGCATAACCGATTTCGTCGAGTATCGCCAGCACAGGCGCGCAGCATCGGTCCCGATCCACCGTGATAAGCAGCGTGTTGGTGCGCTTCCCGGTGATCGTCGCCGACCGATGGCCGTCCACGACGGCCGACAACTGATCCGCGTCGACCTCGTGGATGAGCTCAGCGCGCCGCAGCACGACATCGGCCCCGTCGCTGAGCAGCGTTTGCGCCGCGGTCCAGTCGGTCGCCCCTGCCGCATCGGCGATAATGTGCTCAAAGCTGTTCCCGGGCAACCGTTCTCCGCAGAGCGATTCGACAGCGGTGGCACGCCCCGATCCTGCTGGGCCGTCGACAACGAGCACCGCTGGGCGCTTCGCAGCCGTCCCTGCGATCAGTGGTCGAACGCGGAGGCCGCGCGTCGGCTCGACACTTCGGCCCGTGACCTGTTCGAGGTCGGTGAAGTGCAATACGAAGTGGGCACAGGGCCCGTCGAGAACTCGGCGCGCGACCACCTCCACCGTCGTTTCGTCTGGCCGCAGGATCAGAGTGCTCGACGACGCCCAGTCGTGACTGTTCAGCAGCTCCCACAACATGACATGCGAGGTCACGTCGATATACGGCAGTCCAGGGGTGTTGGCCAGGATCGATTCGCTATCCATCACGACGGTCGGCCGCTGAGAGTTCGTGTACCTGGTGAAGGACATGGCCAATGCCAGGTCTTGCGGACGTGCGGAGCTGCGCAGCCGCTCCTCTATCTGCTGGCCGATCTCCCGGGTGAGCGAAAGCATGAGTGGGTTCGCCGATTCGATGGGACCGCCCAGCGAGATGGACCCGATTACCGAACCGGATGGCGTGCAAACCGGAGCGGCCGCGCAGGCCAGTGTCGCCAGCGCGTCGTTGTAGTGCTGACTGCCTGAGATGAGCAGCGCCCGCTTCTCCACCATCGACGTGCCCAGTCCGTTGGTACCGATCGCGTCTTCGGAGTAGTCGAAACCCTCTGCGGCATGGACGTTGTCGAGCCGTCGGCGAATACTGCTGTCGCTCGCGCGACGCGCGACGATGGCGCCAGCCCGGTCGCTGAGGAACAGCGTGGTTCCGGTATCGGTCAAATGTGACTGCCAGCGGTCGAGCACAGGGTCGGCGGCGCGGCACAGGATCGAATCGGTGTCGATCTCGGTGAGCCGCTGAGCAGGGTTGGCGCCATCGGCTCTGCTGCTGATGGATCGCCGCCAGCTACGTACGACGAGGTCCGGGACGACACCGTCCGTGCGCACATCGCCGAGCAGTCCGAGGCGCATCAGCTCCTCCCGGGCCTGCCGCACTTCGTCGGACATCTCCTGCTCCCTCACCGACGCCTCGCGCTATCACTGTGCGCCCAACTTCTCGGAAACTCCATTACACAATCAGGCCCGAACCTTTGCGTCTGAGGTATCAATCGCTGTCGGTCGGCATTGGTTCGGGTGTTCCAAATCGGAACACCGCAGGTCGTGGTGTATCCGCACACCATGGTGCCAGGAAAGTGAACTGCACCACACCGGTGCTGAGAACCGAGGAGCATTCTCATGGCTGCAATCGGCACAGAGCCCACCCGCCGAGTCGACGCACTCGTCGTCGGCGCCGGATTCGGTGGCATCTACATGCTGCACAAGCTGCGCAATGACCTGGGCCTCGACGCCGTGGCGCTTGACAAGGCCGGCGGCGTCGGAGGCACCTGGTACTGGAACAAGTACCCGGGCGCCCTGTCGGACTCCGAGAGCTTCGTCTATCAGTACTCCTTCGACCGCGACCTCTACGCCCAGACGCCGTGGAAGACGAAGTTCGTCCGCCAGCCCGAGATCCTCGAGTACCTCAACGGCGTCGTCGATCGGTACGACCTCCGCGAGCACATCGCCCTGGAAACCGCGATGACCGAGGCGTCGTTCGACGAGGTCGCCGGGATCTGGACCGTGCACACCGACCGCGGCGTCACCTTCGAATGCCGCTTCCTCGTCAACGGTCTCGGGCTGTTGTCGGCCACCAACGTGCCCGACTTCCCTGGCATGAACGACTTCGAGGGGCGTCTCGTGCACACCGGCGCGTGGCCCGAGGACCTGGATCTGACCGGCAAGCGCGTCGGCGTGATCGGCAACGGGTCGACCGGCAATCAGGTCATCACCGCCATCGCGCCAATCGTCGGACGCCTGACGTCCTTCCAGCGCACCCCGCAGTACAGCGTGCCTGCCGGAAACCGCGAACTGTCGGCCGCCGAACTGCAGTCGCACCGCGACGACTTCGACGCCAACTGGAATCAGGTCCACAACTCCAGCGTCGCGATGGGCTTCGTGGAAAGCGAACGTGAGACGTTCAGCGTGAGCGCCGAGGAGCGTGAACGCATCTTCGAGCAGGCCTGGCAGAACGGCGGTGGATTCCGCTTCATGTTCGAGACCTTCTGCGACATCGCCACCGACGAGGCCGCCAATGAGGAAGCCGCGAGCTTCATCCGCCGCAAGGTCGCCAAGATCGTCAAGGATCCGGAGACCCGTCGCAAGCTGATGCCCACCGGTCTACACGCCCGCCGTCCCCTCTGTGACTCCGGCTATTACGAAACCTTCAACCGGCCCAACGTCTCGATGGTGAACCTGAAGGAAACCCCGATCACCCACGTCACGGAAAAGGGCATCGTCACTACGGATGGCACTCTGCACGAACTCGACGTTCTGATTCTCGCCACCGGGTTTGACGCGGTCGACGGCAACTACAAGCGCGTCGACATCCGAGGCCGTAACGGACAAGGGCTGCGGGATCACTGGGCTGACGGACCCACCAGCTATCTCGGAGTGGCCACCACCGGGTTCCCGAACATGTTCATGATCTTGGGCCCGAATGGTCCCTTCACCAACCTGCCGCCGACGATCGAGACCCAGGTCGAGTGGATCGCCGAAGCCATCAGTCACCTGACGGCGAGTGAGGCCGGCTGGCTCGACGTGAAACCCGAGGTCGAAACGGCGTGGACGGACACCTGCGCGGAAATCGCCGACCAGACGCTGTTCCCGCGCGCCGCGTCGTGGATCTTCGGCGCGAACATCCCCGGCAAGAAGCGGACGGTGATGTTCTATCTCGGCGGGATGAAGGAGTACCGGTCGATCACCTCCACCGAATCCGCGTCGGGATACCCCGGATTCCTTTCCAGCGCCGACGTTCTCGCGGAGGCCTGAGCACTGATGTCCAAGTACGCGACCGTCAATCCCGCGACCGGAGAAGTAGTCCAACGGTTCGACACGATGTCGGACGACGCGGCCGACCGCGCGCTAACCCGAGCGCACCAGGCCTACCTCAACTGGCGCGAGGTAGACCTGAAGGAGCGCGCCGCGGTTATCGGACGGGTCGCGGACCTCTTCCGAGGGCACGCCGCCGATCTCGCCCGGCTCATGACCCTGGAGATGGGCAAGCCTGTCACCCAGGCCAAGGGTGAAGTCGAGCTATCAGCGGCGATCTTCGAGTACTACGCCACGAAGGGGCCGGACCTGCTGGCCGACGAGACACTCGACATTGCCGGGTCAGGTACAGCCCTTGTCCGTACCGCACCGATCGGCGCGCTGCTCGGAATCATGCCCTGGAACTTTCCCTACTATCAGGCGGCACGCTTCGTGGCGCCGAACCTGCTGCTGGGCAACACGATTCTGCTGAAGCACGCCGCCAACTGCCCGCAGCAGGCCATGCGGCTGGCCGAGCTCCTGGAAGCGGCAGGCGCCCCCGCCGATGTATACCAAAATATCTTCGCCACGACCGAGCAGGTGGCGAACATGATCGCCAGCCCGCTGCTGCAGGGTGTTTCGCTGACCGGGTCAGAACGCGCCGGCAGCGCGGTGGGCGAGCTGGCCGGCAAGCATCTCAAGAAGGCCGTGCTGGAGCTCGGTGGCTCTGACCCCTTCATCGTGCTCCCGGGCGCCGACATCGACAAGGCGGTGTTAGCCGCAGTGACAGGCCGATTCGGCAATGCCGGACAAGTCTGTACTTCGTCGAAGCGAATGATCGTCGAATCGTCGATCTTCGACGAGTTCCTCGACGGGTTCGTGTCCAAGGCCCGAGAGTGGCGGACCGGCGATCCGACGCTCGAGGAGACCCGGCTGGGTCCGATGGCCTCGCTGGCGGCCCGCACCGATCTTGTCGCTCAAGTCGACGACGCCGTCGCCAAAGGCGCCACAGTTCACCTCGGCGGCGACGTTCCCGGGGGGCCGGGAGCCTACTACCCGGCTACGGTGCTCACCGGCGTCACTCCGGATATGCGCGCCTACCACGAAGAATTGTTCGGACCCGTAGCCGTTCTGTACCAAGTGAATTCGGTCGAGGATGCGATCACCTTGGCCAACGACTCACCGTACGGATTGGGCAGCGCTGTCTTCACTGGCGATGACGACCAGGCCGACGAGATCGCCAACCGCCTCGACGTCGGCATGGTGGGGGTCAACACCACCGTCAAGAGCGCACCGGACCTGCCGTTCGGTGGAGTGAAGAGCTCCGGTATCGGGCGCGAACTCGGCCGGTTTGGCCTGGACGAGTTCGCCAACAAGAAGCTCGTCCGAATCCTCTGAGCAACAGGAGAAATCATGCGCGCAGCGATGTACTACGGCAATCAAAAAATGGAGATCGAGGACATTCCTGAACCCTCGCCCGCCGAAGGCCAGGTCAAAGTCCGGGTCAGCCGGAACGGGATATGTGGCACCGACCTGCACGAGTACTTCGACGGTCCCATCTTCATTCCACCCGATCAGCCACACCCGTTGACAGGTAAGGCAATGCCGCTGGTCATCGGGCACGAGTTCTCCGGCGTCGTGACCGAGGTAGGCGTCGACGTGAAGGACGTCGCTGAAGGTGACCGGGTCGCTATCGAGCCCATTTACCGATGCGGGCATTGCCGGCCCTGCAAAAGTGGCCACTACAACCTCTGCACCTCGGTGGGGTTCCACGGCCTCATGGCCGACGGCGGCATGGCCGAATACACGGTGGTGCCCCGCAATCAGCTCCATGCGCTTCCCGACAGCATCCCCCTAGAGGTGGGGGCGCTCGTCGAACCGATGTCCGTCGCCTACCACGCCGCCATTCTCGGCGACGTCCGCGATCAGAGCCAGGCTCTGATCTACGGCGCGGGTCCGATAGGCATCGGATTGTGGTTCGCACTGCGCGGCATGGGGCTGACCGAGATCGACGTCATCGAACCCTCTCCCACCCGTCGCAACTCGATCGAGGCACTCGGCGCCCGGACCCTCGACCCGACCACCGTCGACGTGCCCGAGCTGATCGCCGACCGCACCGACGGCGACGGCGTGGATGCGGCGTTCGACGCCGCGGGTGTGGCGCCCGCGATCGAGTCGGCGCTGAACTGCGTCGGCGAGCGACGCCCGTTGATCAGCGTGGCCATCTATGACAAGCCGCTTACGACCCCTTTGATCAACCTCGTGCTCCGAGAGCGCCGCATCCAGGGCACCATCTGCTACACCGGCGACGATTACCGCGCCGTCATCGCCCTCATGGCCCAGGGTCACTACGACACCACCGGCTGGGTCGACACCATTCCCATGACCGAGGTGCTGGAACAGGGCTTCGAGGAGCTCCGCGCCGGCCGCAAGACGAAGCTGCTCGTCGACCCAACCGCCTGAGCCACAACCACTTTCACGACCAAAAGGAGAACTCATGACCGTCGCACACGTGACCGGCGCCGCCCGCGGCATCGGCAAGGCCATTGCCCTACGACTAGCTCAGGACGGGCACGACGTCGCCGTGTCCGACCTGCCGTCGATGAAGAGCGAACTCGAGGTCACCCGAAAGGAACTCGAGGACCTCGGCGTCCGCGCCACCGCGCTGACCGGCGACGTCTCCGACCACGACTCCGTCCGCCGGCTTGTCGCCGATACCGCCGACAACCTGGGGTCACTGGACGTGTTCGTCGCCAACGCCGGCATCGCCCAGACCAAGGCCTTGCTCGACGTGACCCCCGGGGAGTACGACAAGGTGCACGCCGTCAATGGACGCGGCGTATTCCTTTGCTACACCGAGGCGGCACGGCAGATGATCAAGCAGGGCGCCGGCGGCAAGATCATCGGCGCGTGCTCGATCGCCGGACACAAGGGGTTCGGGCTGCTTGGGGTGTACAGCTCATCCAAATTCGGGGTACGCGCGCTGACTCAGGCCGCAGCGCAGGAATGGGCGGAGCACGGCATTACCGTCAACGCCTACTGCCCGGGCATCGTCGACACCCATATGTGGGTCGAGGTCGACCGCGACCTCGGCGCCATCAACAACGTCGGCGACGGCGAGTCGATGAAGGCAATGGCTCAAGGCATCACGCTGGGCCGGGTCTCCACTGGCGAAGACGTCGCGGCTTTCGTGTCGTACCTGGCCGGACCCGATTCGAACTACATGACAGGCCAGTCCGTCCTGATCGACGGCGGAATGCTTTTCACCTAAACCGCCCAATGCAAGGAGGCATCATGACCACTTCACAACCGCCAGGGACCCCGACCTTCGGGCTCTGGTACGACTTCCGCAATCCGGCGCAATGGCGGGTGCCGGCTGGCGAACTGTACCGCCAGACCATCGACCAGGCGGTGTGGGCGGAGCGTCTCGGATTCGGTTCAGTCTGGCTGAGCGAGCACCACTTTGCCGACGACGACTACGCGTCATCACCGTTGATGATGGCCGCCGCACTGGGTGCGCGCACATCGTCGATGCGTATCGGAACCAACATCATCGTCGCCGGCCTGCACAACCCCATCCGCCTCGCCGAAGATGCAACCGCGCTATCGCTGATGACCGGCAACCGCTTCGAGCTCGGCGTCGGACTCGGGTACCGCGAGCTCGAGTTCAGCGGCTTCGGCCGGACCGTCAAACACCGGCCCAGCCTCCTCGAGGACGCCATCGCGATCATCCGCCGGGCCTGGAGTGGAAGCGCCGACGGTTATGAGGGCAAACGACTTTCGCTTCCAGCACTGCCCGTCACACCGGCGCCGGAGGTCACGCCGCGACTCCTGGTCGGCGCCCAGTCACCCGTGGGCATCGACCGCGCCGCGCGGGTTGGAGACGGTGTCATCACGCTGTCGAACGACCACTGCCAGGTGTATCTCGACGCCCTCCAACGCCATGGGCGCGACGTTTCCGAGGGCCGTGTCTATGCCAGCCAGTGGACGATCGTCGCCGACGATCCCGAACGCGTATGGGCCCAGGTCAGCGAGAACGTGCTCTACCAGATGAACAAGTACATCGAATGGGGCTCGTTCGAAGGCCCCGACCAACCGTCGCAGTACACCAGCTCGCAGGCCGTGCTCGACGCAGGCGCCTATCGCCTGATGGATGCGTCGATGGCCGTGGACGAACTCGTGGCGCTGGCCATGAATTACCCGCAGATCCGCGACTTCCACTCCTGGGCGCAGTTCCCAGGGGAGTCAATCGAATCCGGTTCGGAACGCATCCAGTACATGGCGGACCGTGTCATCCCGGCGGTCACCGAAAGGCTCAACAGTCGAACACAACCAACGGCTGCGGCGGTCGGGTGAATTGGCTCTCGCTATCCCATCATCACGCGGTGAGCAGTCGGGGTCGGGTGAGGCTGTCTGCGGCGCGGCGCAGTGCGTCGAGGATGGTGTCGCGTTCGTCGGCAGAGCCGGTGGGGTGGACGATGGAAACGCCGATGGCGAATGACGGTTCACCGGAGCCGCCCGGGATGGGGATGGCTAGTCCGAGTACGGTCGGATGGACTTCCCCTTCGTCGACGGCGTACCCGCGCTCGCGGGTGCGTTCCAGCTTCTCCTGCAGTTCCGCGAGGGTGGAGGTGGATTTCTTGGTGAATCCGACGAGATTGCTCGTGTCCCAGTAGAGTTCGGCGATCTGGGTCGGCGTCAACTCGGACAGCAGTGCGGTGCCGACTGCGGTGACGGACGCGGGATAACGGTCCCCTACGCTGGCCGACATGGGGAAACGCTGGCGCCCCTCGTAGACCGCAAGATATAAGACTTGTGCGCCATCGGCGGTGTCCACCGAGACTTGGCTCAAGACGATCTCGGCGACACCGTCGAGCACGGCGGCTTTGCTGGGGACGTGCCGGTAGAGCACCGTCGTGTCGCGGTCCACGGCGTCGCTGAGTCGGCGCATGGATAGTGCATCCACCCCGTCACGGTCGATGATCCCCAGCGCCGTTCGCAGAATGAGGGACCTGGTGATCTGACCGCTGTCGCGGCCGACCGCCTCGGATGACTCACCGTCGGGGGCCGTGCGAGTTGGCTGTTGCGTCATCGGAGCAGCACTCCCTTCTGTTCGACGCTGTAGACCCTGTTCCACACTGTAGACTCACATTGTGTGTCAACATTGTTGACAGGCGATCTAATTAGGAGTGTACTGGCAGATGAGCACCGGAATCAGAGGCGTCGCCATGATCGTCATCAGTGAGATCAGCTGTTTTGGCCGTCGCCGTGATCGCGGAATCGTCGGAGTGCTGAACAATGCCGGCACGCGCAACGCGACACAACCTGGTAGCACCGAACCCGATTAGGCGGTAACAACGAACTCCGGGCGATACCCGGCCGCGGTCGGTTTTGCAATCGCCACAACACGAAGGGAATCCCACATGAGCATCGGCAAGAAGCTCGCCCATAAGGCCGAAGCCGTTAAGGGCGCCACCAAGAAGTACTTCGGCCGCGCCACCGGCAACACCAGGCTGCGCACCGAGGGACGCGTCGAGCAGGCCCAGGGAAACATCAAGCAGGCAGGGGCCAAAGCCAAAGACGTCTTCAAGCACTGACCCGCTGATCGTTACACCCACCAACAAGGAATCAGGCAAATACCCATGATCGTTCTCGGAATCGTTCTCCTCGTCGCCGGTTTTCTCCTCAATATCTCGATCCTGTGGACCATCGGCATCATCGTCCTCATCGTCGGCGTGGTCCTCACGGTGATGGGATCGATGGGACATGCCGTCGCCGGCCGTCGCACCTATTACTAAATCGCTCTGCTAGACCCAGTCCCTAACGCCCACAACCGATTCGAACCATCTACCCTCTCGACCAACTCTAGGAGTCAACATGACTACCAGCACCATCGTTTTGATCGCGGCCGTCGCGGTCGTCGCAGTTGTGGTCATTGCCGCAATCGCGTGGGTGGCGCGTAACAAACGCACCCAACACCGTCGCGTCGAGGCCGGCGACATCCGCGACAAAGCCGCCGAACAGTCCCACAAGGTAGGGCAACGGGAGGCGCTCGCCGATGAGACGGCGGCCAAGGCCCGTGCCGCTCAAGCCGAAGCCGACGCCAAAGCAGCGCACGCGACCGGCCTAGAACACCAGGCGCAGATCCGTCGCAGCGACGCGGCCACCGCCCGCGACGAAGTGAACCAGGAATTCGCCCGTGCCAACAAGATTGACCCGGACACGGAATTCGACGACACCGCGCGCCCGGAATCCACAACCCGTGAGACAGCTCGAGAATCCTCCAACGGCAAGCAAGGCCCACCAGCGATGCACAGAGCTAGGTAACCTCGCCCACCTTGGACGGCAGTGGCGGCCGGGCGATGATTCGCCCGGCCGGTTAAGGAGCGGCCCCAATGTCTGACCTCGCCTCGACCTCTACCGCGACAGAGATCGTCCAGAACAGCACCTTCGAACGATTCGCCCGAACTGGCTATGTCGTGAGCGGCCTTTTGCACCTCACCATCGGCTATCTCGCCATCCGGATCGCTCTGGGCAGTGGCGTCGGCAGCGCTGATCAATCCGGGGCGCTCTCGGCAGTCGCGGCCCAACCAGGTGGCATTGTCGCGCTCTGGGTCGCCGCACTCGCCTTCCTAGTGATGGCGCTGTGGCGGCTCGTCGAAACAGCGGTGGGCCGTTCGACCGACCCGAAATCGCAGCGCGCAGCATCGGAAGTCCTGGATCGGGCGAAAGCTTTTGCACTCGCGGTCGTCTATTTCGCGCTCGCGTACTCTACATTCGGATTCGCCCGGGGAGCCGGAAAGTCCACCGGTGACCAGAACTCCGGGATCAGTGCACGCCTGATGCAGACCGGGGCCGGCACTGTCACACTCATCGCCGGCGGCGTCGTCATCGTCGCGGTGGGCGGATATCACATCTACAAGGGAGCCAGCCAAAGCTTTCTGGGCGACCTCAAAGGCACGTCCAGTGACTTGGTGCGGCGACTGGGCACGGTGGGTTACGTCGCCAAAGGCCTGGCCATCGGCGGGGCCGGAATACTGGTCATCGTCGCGGCCATTCGTACCGAGCCGGACAAGGCGACCGGAATCGACGGCGCCCTGAAAACACTTGGGGCCCAACCCTACGGAGCAGCGCTGCTGATCGCCGCAGGCCTGGGTATCGTCACCTACGGCCTGTACAGCTTCGTCATGGCCCGATACACCAAGATGTAAGCCGCTCTCGCGGACTCAACGATGTGCTGGGGAAAGGTGATGGGTTTCAGCGCGCAACGGCGGGCGCATCATCACCATCTCCTGGGGTAGGTCCAAACGTCCGTTCGGCCCGACCGTGGCCTACTACATGGCCAAGGCCGATGTCTAGACGCCGGAGCCGGGCAGGATCACCGACGGCCCATCGGCGCGCGGGTCATCATGATCTGAATGTTGGCGCCGAATGGTCCGGTGCGCGATGATGCCGCCCATGCGCAGCGTCTTTTGTCTCGTGTCCGTGCTGGCCGTCATCGGTCTGGCAACAGGCAGCGCCTGTGCTCCCGCGGACAACACGTCGTCCGGTCCAGCGCCGGCGGAACAGTGCAGCAAGGACTCCCTGACCACGCTGACGCAAGGGGACCATCACCTTCGGCACGGATCAGCCGGCCTACCCACCGTGGTTTATCGACGACGACCCCGCCAACGGCAAGGGCTTCGAATCCGCGGTCGCTTATGCGGTCGCCGACAAGCTCGGATATGCCAAGCAGGACGTGAAGTGGGTGCGGGTGCCGTTCAACGCGGCCATTGCGCCGGGCCCAAAGACGTTCGACGCCAACCTCAATGAATTCTCCATCACCGAGGAACGAAAGCAGGCCGTCGACTTCTCGTCGCCCTACTTCGACGTCACCCAGGCGGTCGTCACGGTGAAGTCCTCGCCGGCGGCGCAGGTGAAAACCCTCGACGGGCTCAAGGGCATCAAGCTCGGCGCCCAGGTCGGCACGACCAGCTACACCGCCGCCAAAGCGCTCAATCCAGCCGTCGCGGTGTTCAACAACAACGACGACGCCAAGGCCGCGTTGACCAACGGCCAGATCGATGCGCTGGTGCTGGATCTGCCGACAGCCTTCGAGGTGCAGAGTGAACTGACCGACGGGGTCATCGTCGGCCAGCTGCCCGCCGGTACCGAGAAGGCTGAGCAGTTCGGCATCGTGCTGGACAGGGGCAGCCCGCTCACCGCATGTGTCTCCAAGGCCGTCGACGAGCTCAGCAATGCCGGCGAGCTGGCCAACCTGCAGAAGGAATGGCTCGCCGGCGCCGGTAGCGCGCCGATGCTTTCGTGACCACGGCCGCCATCGACCGGGTCGCCTACCGGCAGTCCCGGGCCCGCCGGTCGACGCTGATCGCACTCGTGTCGACCGTGGTGTTCGCCGCGGTCCTGCTGTTCGCGGTGACATCGTCGCCGGGCTGGCCGCGGGTACGCGACTCGTTCTTCAACCTGCGCGTCGGCTGGGAGAGCCTGCCTGCGCTGTTGGACGGACTGTGGCTCAACGTCCGGGTGCTCGTGGTCTGCCAGGTGCTGATCCTGATCTTCGGACTCGGCCTGGCCGCGGTGCGGACGCTGCGTGGTCCGGTGTGGTTTCCGTTGCGGGCGTTGGCAACCGGGTATGTCGACCTGTTCCGGGGCCTGCCCCTGCTGATCTGCCTGTACCTCGTCGGGTTCGGCCTGCCGGGGCTGCGGCTGACCGGACTGCCGACCAACCCGGTGCTGCTCGGTGGTCTCGCGTTGGTGTTGATCTACTCCGCCTACGTGGCCGAAGTCTTTCGGGCAGGCATCGAATCGGTCCATCCGTCGCAGCTGGCCGCCGCCAAATCGCTGGGGCTCGACTATCGGCGCACGATGCGACTGGTGGTGCTGCCCCAGGCGACACGCCGGGTATTGCCGGCGCTGCTCAACGATTTCGTCGCACTGCAAAAGGACTGCGGACTGATCTCGGTGCTCGGCGCCGTCGACGCGGTACGGGCCGCACAGATCCAGGCCGCCACCACCTACAACTTCACCCCGTATGTCGTGGCCGGCCTGTTGTTCGTCGCGCTCGCGGTGCCTTCGGCACGTCTCGCCGATTGGGCGTCCAGGCGTGTGGCCATCCGACAGGGCGCGTTGTGACACCCACCGTGCCGATCCTGTCGGTGCGGGGGCTGGTCAAGGCCTACCACAATCGGTCCGTGCTCGACGGCGTGGACCTCGACGTCGCCGAACACCAGGTCGTCGTCCTGATCGGTGCTTCCGGATCGGGAAAGTCGACCTTGCTGCGGTGCATCGACCTGCTCGAGGACATCGACGATGGCCAGATCCTGCTCGACGGCCGCGATATCAGCGACCCGCGCATCGACGCCGATGAGGCCCGCCAGGCGATGGGCATGGTGTTCCAGTCGTTCAACCTGTTCCCGCATATGACCGCGCTGGCCAACGTCGCGCTGGCGCCGCGAGTGGTGCACGGATCAACGCGGAACGACGCCCAGGAACGCGGCCGTGAATTGTTGGCCCGCGTCGGCCTGGCCGACAAGGCCGACGCCTACCCAGACAAACTGTCCGGCGGGCAGCAGCAACGGGTGGCCATCGCCCGCGCGTTGGCTTACGAACCTCGGCTGTTGCTGCTCGACGAGATCACCAGCGCGCTGGACCCAGAACTGGTCGGCGAGGTACTGGCCCTCGTCGGCGAGCTGGCGACTTCTGGTCGCACCATCGTGATGGCCACCCACGAAATGGCCTTCGCTCGCGAGGTGGCGGACACGGTGTGTTTCCTCGACGGCGGCCGGATCGTCGAATCCGGTTCGGCCAAACAGGTTTTGACCGATCCGCAGCACGACCGGACCCGCCAGTTCCTGCGGCGGTTCACTAGCGGACACTAAGTGGCGCGCCTCGGCAGGTTGGAACGCCGTCCACCGAGGAAACAAACCGTCCCGATTCACGGCGGCTTGGCTACCGTGGGGTAAGGAAGTCGACGGCCGCAATCCCCGCGACGACACCGATCACACCCTACAGCCCCAAAAGGGAACGCCAGCGACACCGTTCGGCGACGTACATGATGTCCGAGTAGTCGCGGTTCTTCACCCCGTACCCTTAGCCAGCGCGGCGGGTTAGACCCCCCGCTCGACGGGCAGCATGCCGCGGTCGACGGCGGCGACCATCGCGGCGTGGTCGGCTTCGGTCTGGTCGGCGTAGCGCCGGGCGAATGTGCATAGCGCCAGGTCCACTCGATCCGAGCGGCCCATGTAACCAGAGATCATCGAGGCGCCGCTGGTCCGGGTGTGCCCGCTTGCGCAGACTCTTGCCGAGCGCGTACCGCTCGGCCCGTGTCACCGGTCGCTGCCGCAGCGACTGATAGGCGCTGACGTCGACCCGGTCGACTGATCGTGCTGCCCCGTCATGCGTTAGACCTTCGGGACGAAGCGGCCGTCGACGGCGGTCCATCCGCCTTCGACCAACTGCAGGGTGCCCGTCACGAATGTGGACGCATCCGATGCCAGGAACAGAATCGCGCCGACGATTTCGTCGGGCGTGGCCCAGCGCTTCAACGCGGTCTTGTCCGCGTAGGCGCCGTACCAGTCGGGATCGGACTTGATCTGCTGGGTGAGAGGTGTCTCGAACGGGCCGGGTGCGACCGCGTTCACCCGCACGCCCGACGGACCGAGTTCGGCCGCCAGGACCTTCGTCAATTGCAGCACTCCACCTTTCGCGGCGGCGTAGAGCCCCTGCCCCGGCTCGACAACAAGCGCACGGAAGCTGGAGAAGTTGATGATGCTGCCCTTGCCGCGGGCGACAAGCCCCGGTCCGAACGCCTTGGCGAGGCGGTACGTGCCCTTGAGGCTGACGTCGATAACCCGGTCGAACTCGTCGTCCGTGGTGTTGAGTACGTGCTTGCGCACGTTGATTCCAGGTGTGGCCACCAGAACCTCGGTATCGGGATGTGCGGCGGCCAGTGCGACGACAGATTCGGTGTCGGTGACGTCGACTTCGGCGGATTCGGCGCTGTAGCCCTGCCCTTCGATCGCGGCGATGGTGTCCTTCAGGCCGTCCACGTTGACATCGGCGACCACCAGATTGGCGCCGTACTGCGCCAGCGCGATGCTGGCGGCCCGGCCAAGCCCGCTCCCGCCACCGACGACGACAACCTTGCGGCCGTCGAGCCGGAACAGCGACGTGAAGTCAATCGAATCGGACATATTCTTCTTCCTCCCAACATCGCGCTTCGTCAGGTCAGTGCGGTGGCGGTGCCGCGCAGGATTTCTATGACGGAGGAGTCGTCGGCGCGTCCGAGGCCGGCGCGGCGGCTGGCGAGGTAGAGCTGCTCGGCCGCGGAGGCCAGCGGGGTGGGGTAGGCCTTCGCGCGGGCCGCTTCGGTTACCAGGCCCATGTCCTTGACGAAAATGTCGATGGTGGAGCGGATGTCGTTGTTCGGATTGTCGATCATCCGGGCGCCGCGGTCGTCGAGCATGAACGACGCGGCTGCGCCGTGCCGAAGCACTTCCCAGGTCTCACCGGCGTCCAGGCCGAGCGCCTCGGCGTAGGCAAGGGCCTCCGCGGCGACTGCGATATGCACCCCGCACAGCAGCTGATTGACGAGTTTGACCTTCTGCCCTCCCCCGGGTTCGGTACCGACGACGGGGGCATTGCGGGCCATCACGTCAAGCAGGGGTTGCACCGTGGCGAGCGCGGTCTCCGAACCGCTGACCATGATCAGCAGATCACCCTGACCGGCCCTGGCGGCACCACCGGACACGGGGGCGTCGACGATCTGCACGCCGGTCACCGCGAGGCGCCGTGCCCAGTCCTCGACGGCTGCTGGTCCGACGGTGGCCATCAGCAGCACAACGCTGCCCGCTTTGAGTGCCGCGGCGGCCTTGCCCTCCCCGTAGAGCACCGATTCGGCCTGCTGGGCGGTGGCAACCATCAACACCAGCACATCGGCGTCGGCCGCCGCGTCACTGACGGTGGCCGCGGCTTTGACGCCGTCGCCACGCAGGGCCGCGGCCTTCTGAGGGTCGATATCGAAGGCCGTGACCTCGTGTCCAGCCTTTGCGACGAAAGATGCCATGGGAGAACCCATGGCTCCGAGGCCGATCCATCCGACGTTGGTCATATCTGCTGTTTCCTTCTGCGAGTGGTGGATTGAGCGAGTTGGCCGCAACTCATCGGCGTCCGGCGAAGAGGTCGACGACCTCGGCGAGGCTGTTGTCGTCACCGACGTTGCCGGCGAACACGACGTAGGGGATACCGACGGCTTCGGGTGCCGCCTCGATGGGGCGGAAGACCGACACCATGCCAGGGAACAGTTGGCCGATGACCTCGGCGCGCCGGATGCCGAGGCCACGGACCGCGACATCGTGGGAGGTGATGCCGCCTTTGGCGACGACCCATGCCGGATGCGCGGCGAGTGCGGCCCGGACCACCTCGATGACCGCGGTGGAGACGGTGCGGGAGATGGCCAGGCTGTCGTCGGCGTCGCCGCCGCGAAGCAGGGTGCGGCTGGTGAACAGCAGCACATCGGAGGTGGCGAGCGCCTCGATGACTTGCCTGCCGATGTCGGCTACGTGGGCGTCTCGCCGGTCGGCGTCCAGCAAGGTGGGGACGTCAAGTTCGGCCTCTATCAGGCCCCCACGTTCCTGCGCCTTGGCGACCTGCCGGCTGGTCAGGCCCACGTGGGATCCGACGACGACGAGCCCGTGGGCGCCCGGACGACCGGTCGGCCAGATCTGCGCAGCCGTCAACGGGCCTTGAGGTTCGAGCCCGGCCAGAGCACGGGGAAACGAAGGACCACAACGGTATCCGAACGACTTGCCCTGCTCCTGCACCTCCAAGAGCCCAAGTACGACGATCTCCAGGTCGGCATAGTCGGTCGCATTGACCACGACGAAGGCACCGCCGGAGACCCCGCCCAGGATTTCGGCGACCCGAGCAGGCCCGCCGAGCCGGATGTCGTCCAGGGAGATGGTGTGCACCTCGTCGCTGGTGATGGCGCCGCGGC
This sequence comes from uncultured Actinomycetota bacterium, assembly GCA_963698965.1. Lineage (GTDB taxonomy): Bacteria > Actinomycetota > Actinomycetes > Mycobacteriales > Mycobacteriaceae > Mycobacterium. The sequence goes on along the minus strand of CAVOSY010000028.1, from coordinate 2,953 downwards.
TCTTCTCGGCGATGAAGTCCCGCAGGTTGGAAGAGGTATAACCGAACGTCGAGTCCTGGGCGAACTCCGTCTCGCCCGCCGGGATGGGCCGCCCGGAAACGTTGGCCCAGTGGATGTCGCCTGCGGTGAAACGGCCCGCCTCGAAGAAGCAAGGGACCAGCAGCACCCCGTCGAAACCGGCACCGGTCACGCGAAGCCGGGCGGCGTCGATGGCCGCGATCTCGGCGACAACGTGGCCGCGCAGCGTGGAGTCACTGCGGCTGACGACTTCCATTGGGCCGCCGAGACTTTGGCCGAGGGCGAACAAGCTGGCGGATATTCCGGTGTTCATTTCGACGGCAGTGTCTTCAGGCAAGCTACGGGTGTTGGTCAGGATGAAGCAGGTGGACCCCGGTTCGGCCAGACCGGCGGCATACTCGTCGGATTCGAAAACGGTGACGACGGCGACATCGTGCACGGTTTGCGAGCCGGTCGGGTCGTCGTCGAGCACGCCGATACGGCGGCCCGCAGCGGCGTGAGCGGCCCGGATCCGCTCGCGCGCCGCAGGTTCGTGCCGCACGGGCGGGGCGGCGGCGAGGATTTCCTCCGCGGAGGGGCGGCGGGTGTTGGTGTCGTTGGCGGTCATCTGAGCTCCTCGGGCTGGGCAATGAAAGTCACGAGATCTGCAGGCCGCCGTTGATGTCGTAGGTCGCCGCGGTGATATAGCCGGCGTCCTCACTCATCAGGAAGCACAGCAGGGCGGCGACCTCCTGGACGGTGCCGACCCGGCCCAGGAGGATGTCGGCACTCATCTGCGCCTTGCGCTCGTCGGTCAGCGTGCCACCCATGATGTCGGTGTCGATCGGCCCGGGTGCCACAGAGTTCACCGTGATGTTGTGCTGCCCGACCTCCCGGGCCAACGCCCGCGAGAACCCGATCACGGCCGCCTTGGACGCGCTGTAGGGCACCTTCGAGAACGTCCCGCCGCCACGCTGCGCGGAGATGGAGGAGACACTGACGATCCGGCCGGCCCCGGCGGCGATCATGGCGGGCAATACGCGTTGGGTGACCAAGAATGTGCCGCGCATGTTGACGTTGAACACCCGGTCCCACTCGGCCGGTGTGACGTCAAGGAACTCTGTCGGTGAACTGACCCCGGCGATGTTGGCCAGCCCGATGATCGGCGGCAGGGCCGACTCGAGCTGCGCGATGGCAGCGTGTACCGAGTTCTCGTCCGAGACGTCGGCGCCGACACCGAGCGTGGACACCGAGTACTTGTCGGCCACCTCGTCGGCCGTGAGTTTGGCGGCGGCTTCGTCGATGTCGAGGATCGCCACGGACCACCCGTCACCGGCCAGCCGGTCGGCGGTGGCCCGGCCGATGCCCCGGGGTGATGCGCCGCCGGTGACAACGGCGGTGCGCTCGGTCGGGAGTGGAGAACTCATGAGATGGCTGCCTTCCGGTTGGGGATGTTGATCGGACAGAGATACAGAGCGGGAATTGTCCAGTCCAGTAGCATGTTTCGCGAAACGGACGAGTTGCGTTGGCGTGCAGACACCGTCATGTGAGGTCCCGGACTGCGGTGCGCAGGGTTTCCAGCTGCGCGGGAGTCGGCTGGTCGAGGGCCACCCGGGTCGGGCCCGCCGGCAGGCCTTGCAGGGACAGGCCCGCCTTCAGCAGAGCGATGTCGGCCCCGTCGACCGCGTCGACGGCCTGTTTGACGCGGTCCTGCGCCGCGGAGGCCGCCTGGTCGTCGCTGCGGTGCAACGCATCCGCGAGGTCCAGGAATGGCTGCGGAAAGACGCTGGAAACCCCGGACACGGCACCGGTGCCGCCGGCGCGGACGAAGTCACCGAACTCGACATCGTTGCCGGAGTACACCTCGAAGTCGGCCGGGACCGCCTGAACATATTGCAGGACAGCGGAATTCGGTTCACCGCTGATCTTCGCCCCGGCGACCGACGGAATCGTGGCCAGTTCGGCGAGTTGATCCGGGGTGACGGTGCTGCCGGTGCGGGCAGCGTACAGATAGACATAGATCCGGGCGTTACCGGCGACGGCGGCCAACCGGCGGTAGTAGTCGAGCAATGCCGCAGGACCGGCCGGCAGGTAGAACGGGGTGATCGCGGCAAGGTTCCGCGCGCCGAGCGCAACCGCCTGGGCGGTAAGGCTTTCGGCCTGTCGCGCCGCCGCGGCACCGACGTGTGTGTACACGGCATCCACCCCGTACACCTCGAGCGCCGCGCTGAGCACGACGGCTCGTTCGTCGTTCTCCAGCGCCGTGAATTCGCCGGTGGTGCCGGAGATGAACACGCCACCGATGCCGGTGTCCTTCAGGTGATGCAGCAGCGTTTTCTGGCCTTTGACGTCCAGGTCGCCGTTGGCGGCAAAGGGCACCGGGACGGCGGAGAGAAGGGTGGTTGGCTGGTTCATGGTCAGTGCGAATCGCGGGTTACGGTGTCGCCGCTGGAGCCGACGAGGAAATCCAGATCCACTCCCCGGTCGGCCTGCATCACGTGGTCGACGTACAACTGCTGCCAGCCGCGTAGCGGCGCGCTGTAGGCGGCCTCCGCCGCTTCCGAGGGTTGGCGGCGACGCAACTCCTCGGCGGGGACATCCAGGTCGATCCGCCTGCCGGGCACATCCAGGCTGATCATGTCGCCGTCCCGGACGAGTGAAAGCGGCCCGCCCGCAGCCGATTCCGGCGCCACGTGCAGCACGACGGTGCCGTAAGCGGTGCCGCTCATCCGGCCGTCACAGATCCGGATCATGTCCCGCACGCCGGCGGCGAGGAGCTTGGCCGGTAGCGGGGTGTTCGCGGCCTCCGGCATGCCTGGGTACCCCTTGGGTCCGCAACCGCGCAACACCATCACGCAGGTCTCGTCGATGTCCAGGTCGGGGTCGTCGATACGGGCGTGGAAGTCCTCGATGCTGTCGAACACCACCGCCCGGCCCCGGTGCACCAGCAGATCCT
>CAVOSY010000027.1:0-339548 GCA_963698965.1 uncultured Actinomycetota bacterium | reverse complement strand
CGCCTCGAGGACGCGCTGCACGTCGGTGTCGACGGTGGGTCTAGTGCCGATTAAAGGGAATTCAGGTCGGGTTTGCCAGTGGTCAAGGCTCCACCTCGAATTTGCTCCTCCAGAGTGCGTCCGGTTTCAACGTCCGGCACCCTGGTAACCCATCTTCGAAAGCAGAGCCCAGGCCGCGATTGGCAACTTCGTTCACCGGCGGCGCATTCGAGAGCCGCTGACCGCGCTGCCCGAGGGCGTATGGGCCTACCGCAGCTTCGTCGCTGCATTCGTCGTCCTCCACGACGGGCCCATACCGAGACGACACTCGAACCAGCCGTCAAAAGAACCCGACCATTCGCTCTGGCGACTGAGATGACTGCCGCGCATAGTAAGCGGTGGCGGAGGGATTTGAACCCTCTGCGTACCGCAGGTCGCGATGCGGCACCGGCTGTGAGCTGCGGAATCACATGTTACGTAATTCGCTGAGATTGCCTTGGTTTGTGCCCAAGTGTGCCCAGAATGTGCCCACGGCTGACCTCACCGGGACGCCGCGGAGAGTCAGGGAAGACAGGCAGATCAGGCGATCAGTAGCGTCGTGGTCAACGAAAGTCGTTGAAAACTGCCCGAAGTCTTTTGGCAAGCTCACGTTCCGTCGTCTCGAAGCAGTGTTGCGCAGAATCCGATTTCTGGACGGCTGGTGCCGCGTCTCGACCGATAGCCGCTTAGCCTTGGGCTCGGTAATACGCACACCTGAATATCGCTTCCGGTACCCGTGACGGCAAAGCATCGACGATGGCCGGCATGGGTTTTATGCGGGATGAATCGACGAGCTCTCTGAGGCAATGCCAGCGCTCGAACGCAGCGGCCGAACTCAAGCGATCTGCGGCGTTATTGATGCGTTAAAGAATAACGTTTACTTTTGATCTGCGGGCTGTCATGCTCGTGGTATGGCTGGAGCCGTGTGCTCGGAGGGGTCGCTGGCCGCGAAATTGGCTGCGGTGCTGCCGCATCTGGACGAGCGGCAACGGCGGCTGGTGATGGGCGCCGAGGCGCGCGCGCTGGGTCACGGAGGGATCAAGGTGGTCGCCCGCGCGGCCGGGGTGAGCGCGGTGACGGTGTCCAAGGGCGTGGCCGAGCTCGAGGCCGGTGAGGAGCCGTTGGGCCGCACCCGCCGCAAAGGCGGCGGCCGCAAATCGGTGACCGAGACCGATCCGGCAGTGCGGACCACGCTGTTGTCACTGGTCGACCCCACCTCGCGGGGCGATCCGGAATCGCCGCTGCGGTGGACGACGAAGTCGGTGCGCCACCTCGCCGAGGCGATGTCGGCTGCCGGACATGCGGTTTCGCCGCCCACGGTGGCGAAACTGCTCAAGGCGGAGGGGTTCAGCCTGCAGGCCAACGCGAAGACGATCGAGGGCGGCCAGCACCCGGACCGCGACGCCCAGTTCCGCTATCTCAACGACCGGGTGCGCGAGCACCAGGACAGCGGTGACCCGGTGATCAGCGTGGACACCAAGAAGAAGGAACTGGTCGGCAAGTTCAAGAACGGTGGGCGGGAATGGCAGCCGAAAGGCCAGCCCGAGCACACCAACGTGCACGACTTCATGGCTAAGGACCTGGGCAAGGCGATCCCGTACGGCGTCTACGACCTCGCCGCCGACTCCGGATGGGTGTCGGTGGGCACCGACCACGACACCGCCGAGTTCGCCGTGGCGACCATCCGAACCTGGTGGCGCACCACCGGATCCGATACCTACCCGCAGGCGCGGCGGCTGCTGATCTGCGCCGACGGTGGCGGCTCCAACGGCTACCGCACCCGATTATGGAAGACCGAGCTCGGCCACCTCGCCGACGAGACCGGGCTCGCCATCACCGTCTGCCACCTGCCGCCCGGAACATCCAAATGGAACAAGATCGAGCACCGGCTGTTCTCGCACATCTCGATGAACTGGCGCGGCCGGCCACTCGAGAGCCATGAGGTCATCGTCAACACCATCGCCGCGACCACCACCCGCGCCGGGCTGACCGTGCACGCCGAACTGGACACCGGCAGCTACCCCAAGGGCATCAAGATCACCGACCAGCAGATGGGCGGCCTCGAACAACGCGCGTTGCGTCGCCACGACTTCCACGGCGAATGGAACTACACGCTCGTTCCACAACGCGCCCACGGCCCGCCATAAACCAGCGTGTTATTTATTAACAGCCTCTTAGTCGACATACCGGTCCTGATTTTCTCTGCAAGAGCCTGGCTGACATGGGGTGCCAGGTCCGTTACCCGGGGTAATTCGCTTGAACGATCGCGTCGACGAATCCACCTGTTGCGTGATCCCCGCGAAGGGAAGTTGTCCGGTCACGAGGGCATAGAGAGTGCATGCGGCCGAGTAGAGCATCGGATGAAATCGAGGCTCAGGCCGCCCTCAAGGAGTTCTGGAGCGCGGATGCGCAGGTCACCGCCTGGCGCAGCGGTGCCGGCTGCATCCATGAGGGCCGCGGCACCGAAGTCACCTAGCTTCGCGACGCCGGCCGAGGTCGAGAAAAACGTTTTGCGGCTTTACGTCACGATGTAGCAGCCCTCGCCAATGTGGCAGAGGTCGAGGCCGCGAAGTGCACGCCTCATCCAGTCCACGGCCTGTCCCGGCTCTGTTCCGTGCGGCTCGCATCGTGCGTCAAGCGAGCAGTCCGCAAGCGCGGTGTCGAGATATGGAACGTCGACAGCGACATCGGCATTGTTGACTTCGAGAATGTGCTCGCTTCTCAGTGCGGTAAGAAGGCTGGCTTCGTGCCACGTCGCGCCGCGATCGCGGCTTCTAATCAACTTCAGGGCGACCTCGTAATTGCGGCGTGTATCGAAGGCCCTCCAAACCTCCCCGAAACCGCCGCCGCCAATCAGATGCCAGCAACCGGTAACGCTTGTCGAACAGCTCGGGCCCGGTGCGAGCCCAAAGTCACGACTCAAAAGTGTAGGTTCGCGATCGTGTTGGTCTTGGGATTGCACGTGGGAAAGCGCGGGAGTCGCCGGGTCATTAGAGGCGTGCTTTTGGATGCTTCAACCGATTCGCTGGTCTCACCGCACATCGAGCATGTACCGAATCCGAGCCACGATGAGTCCACCCAGACCCACGAGGCGCGTAATGCGTTCGCTGGAGCGCTCAGCGGTCTCGATCTAGCCGCGGGTGTCCTCTTAGAATCTGATTACCACCCGCAAGCGCGGGTGACGGGGCGTACCAGAAACCGGCTTCGCCTGGAGGGAGCTGTACTTAGCGCATGCCGGGTAGGCGGCGCACCCATCGCCGTCATGAACGGGAAAGAAGTGGGCCACGCGTGTGGTGGCAAGAAAGACGATGCATTCCTAGCAGCTCGGAACCTCGGTGTGGATGAAGAGTTGGTGGAAGCGACGGCGGCCGCGTTGGCGGCCAAATCGCTTCTCTAGCAGTGCTTTCGAAGCGACGTTAAGAAATCGATGGTCGGTTCGTCGTCTTGTCGTCCATCTAGATCAGGTCTGACTCGGTCGTAGATAACTGCCCCTATCCACGAGGCGCCATTTTCGCGAAGGTAAGAAGCGCAGGATCGCGTCAGATTGCCGGTGACTGTTGCGGCATCGACAATCAGGACTTTGTCTGCTGTCGAGTGATGCGTGTCGCTCCATCCGAGTTTTCCGTTGCTCAACAATGCAGCCGCCGTCGTGAGCGGTTCGGCAGCCGCGTTCACAGCGACTAAGTGATAACAGCCAATCGACGTCGCGGTATCGACAAGGTGCGCAGCTGCATCTCGAAGCGATGTGACGTCGCGGAGGCTCTGTGCGGAAGCTTCAGCCTGCATCACACCGGCAGCGATTGGTCAGGAGGAACCATCGCGGGGCCTTTCGCTCGGATTGACAGCCTTTGTCATCTTGCCTCTGTGTCCTAGCCTTCGAGTACTTTAGCTTCTATCTTGTAACAAGAAACATGTTACTAGTCCCGGGAACCTGCGATGGACGCCACACGCGTCAGCAACGACATCTTCGGTCGGCCTTGTCGCCTGCCGCTGATGCTGTGGATCCTCAACCACCCGAAAGACCAGTTCTACCAATCAGAACCACCTGAATCCGTCGGAGCGCGCACGGCGATCCGGCAAGAGCTCGACCGGTTGGCGCGAGCGGGCTTGCTACGACGAAGAGCGGCCGGACGGCGACCCACGGGTGTATTACATAAAGACGGATAGCCCACTATGGGAAATCGTCAAGGCCGCAGCCAAGGCAATCAGACAGGGCGATTGATTCACGACGCGTGATCACACGCGGTGCGCGAAACAGCAGGTCAACTTATCAGACATCGGACTCGGCACCCTTACCCGCAACCTCACGAACCGCTGCGGCGACCGCCGGTGCAACCGCTGCGTCGAACACGCTCGGCACGATGTAGGTGGCGTTGAGTTCGGCGGGAGTACCGAATCCGAAATCGCGCGCGCGGCCGCGATGAGCATGTCGTCGGTGATGTCCACGGCGTGTGCGTCGAGCAGGCCGCGAAAGACACCCGGGAACGCGAGCACATCGTTGATCTGGTTCGGGAAATCGGATCGGCCGGTGGCCACGACGGCGGCATGCTCTCCGGCGACTAACGGATCGACCTCGGGGATCGGGTTCGCGAGAGCGAAGACGACCGAGTTCGCGGCCATCGCGGCAATATCGTTGCCGGTGAGGATGTTTGGCGCCGAAACACCGATGAACACATCGGCACCTACCAGCGCGTCGCTGAGTGAACCGGACCGCGCATCGGGATTGGTGTTCTCCGCGATCCACGACGAAAGGGATCCGCAGTGTCGCTCGGGGAAAGGATCCCGTTCCGGCCACACGCCACGATGTGCGACGCACCCAGTGCGACCAGCAGGCGAATGATCGCGTGCCCGGCCGCGCCGACACCCGACACGACGATCCGCGCGGTCTCGAGATCCTTCTCGACCACGCGAAGCGCGTTCGTCAGCGCCGCGAGAACCACGATCGCCGTGCCGTGCTGGTCGTCGTGGAACACCGGAATGTCGAGCATCTCACGCAGCCGCGCCTCGATCTCGAAGATCGCGGGGCAGAGATGTCCTCAAGGTTGATACCGCCGTACACCGGTGCCATCGCCCGCACCATCTCCACGATCATGTCCGTGTCCTGGGTGTCCAGGCACACCGGCCACGCATCGACGCCTGCGAACTGCTTGAACAGCGCGGCCTTGCCCTCCATCACCGGCAGTGAGGCGGCAGCACCGATGTTTCCCAAGCCCAGCACCGCTGACCCATCGGTGACGACTGCGACGGTATTGCGTTTGATCGTCAATCGTCGCACGTCCTCCGGGTTCTCGGCGATGGCCAAGCACACCCTCGCAACTCCTGGTGTGTATGCACGGGAGAGGTCGTCCCGGTGTTTGAGCGGAACCTTCGGCACCACTTCGAGCTTCCCGCCGAGGTGGAGCAGGAATGTGCGGTCGCTGACCTTGCCGACCACGACGCCGGGCACGTCGGCAATGGCGGTGGCGATCTGGTCGGCGTGCGCGAGTCGGAGGCGTCGCAGGTGACGTCGACTACCATGCTGTCGGCGTGACTCTCCATGACATCCAGCGCGGTCACGGCGCCCTTGACAGACGCCACCGCCCCGGCCAGGGCAGCGGTGGTGCCGACACCGACCGGGGCGGTGACGCGGACCGTGATCGAGTATCCGGGGCTGGGGTTCGACATTTGGTGCTCCTTGTTGGTTCGTGATTCTCGCACGTGCTGGGCAAGCAGTACCACGAGGTCACCGTGCAGTGCCTGCGCATGGACGGCGGCTTCGGCGGTAAGGAGATTCAGCCGCACGGGTATGCGGCCATCGCGGCGCTGGGCATCGTGGTCACCGCCAGTCGGAGCCGTGCCAGGCGTGGATCCCCGAGACTGATTCCGCAACACCGCCACCTCGCCTCGGCCTGGAGCACCGCCCGTACGACGGCATCGACTTCATCGAGGGCGCGCACAGCGGTCACGCCGATGGCGTTGCACGAGACCGTGATTGGCGACCTTAACCGACAGATGTTGACGAGATGTTGCTGAAAAAGAAGACCGGCCGGAATTTTTGGCTCTAACCAGTGGATTCTCTGTGGAGCTGCCGGGAATCGAACCCGCTTCGGGGTGCTGGTCTCTAAGCCGAACCGGCGCTGAGCTGCAAAATGACATTCGTTGTGATTCACCAGAATTGACCTCGGTGGACAGTGAGTGTGCCCAAAGTGTGCCCACCCAGTCCCACGACTGACAGTGCAATTGCGCTCGCTTAGAGGGGGCTTCGTCGAGCGGGTTTCCACCGGACTGGCCGCCGTGCGCGAGTTTGAGGGCGACGAGGGCCTGGTCTTCCTCGAGGTGGTCTCGCGTTGTCTGTGAAACGAAGGACCCGCCGTCGTACAACGCGTACTATCCAGGCCGGTCAGAGGGAGACGCGTAGTGAAGATGTCGCCATTCGACTACCACCGACCGGACACGGTCGACGAGGCGGTCGCACTGCTCGAAACGTACGGCGGCGACGGCAAGGTGCTTGCTGGTGGGCAAAGCCTTCTTCCGGTGCTCGCCCTCCGGCTGACCCATCTCGGGCATCTCATCGACATCGGCCGGGTGCCAAGGCTTGCAGTCGATCGAGGTGGATGACGACGGCACTGTCTCGGTCGGAGCGACAGTGACACACGCACGGGTCGAGAGGTCCGATGTGATGGCCGCCGCCGCGCCCGCGGTAGCCGGCGCCATGCCGCACGTCGGTCATCGGGCGATCCGGAGTCGGGGGACGGTGTGCGGGAGCTTGGCCCATGCCGATCCGGCGGCGGAACTGCCGGCAGTTGCCCTGGCGGTCGGCGCGGAAATGATCGTGCAGGGCCCGGCGCGACAGCGGACGATGGGTGCGGGTGACTTCTTCGAGGGATATCTGTCATCCGCGCTGGGGGAGGACGAGTTGCTCGTCGGAGTGCGCTTCCCCGCATGGGCCCCACGCGCGGGATGGTCGGTGCTGGAGGTGAGCAGGCGACACGGGGACTTCGCGTTGGTCGGGCTGGTGACGACGCTCGAGATCGACGAGGCCGGGTTGCTGCGGCGACCGGCGTTGTCGTTCTTCGGTGTAGCCAGCACGCCGGTGCGCGTCGCCGAGGCCGAGCAGTTGCTCGACGGCAACGCTCCCGACCCCGCGCTCTTTGCGGAGGCAGCGAAGGTCGTGTCGGGTGCATTGGAGGCGCGCGCTGACGACCACGCATCGTCCGAGTACAGGGCGCATGTTGCGGGGGTGCTCACCCGCCGCGGGCTCGCCGAGGCCGCGGCGCGGGCCACCGAACGGGCGGGCGTCTGATGCCGGAGATCACCGTCCGGGTCAACGGTCGGGACGAGCACGCGGTGGTCGAGGGTCGGACGACCCTGGCCGAATTGCTTCGCGACCACCTCGGGCTCACCGGCACTCATCTCGGTTGCGAGCACGGTGTGTGTGGTGCGTGCACGGTGGCGGTCGACGGTCAGCCCGTCCGTTCCTGCTTGATGCTGGCGCTGCAGGCGGAGGGAGCGATCGTCGAGACCGTCGAGTCGCTCGGCGACGGTGACGGCTTGGGGCTCATCCAGCAGGCGATGTGGGAGCGCCACGCATTCCAGTGCGCGTTCTGCGCACCGGGATTCCTCATGACGGTGCGGTGCCTGCTGGCGGACAACCCGACGCCGACGAAGGCGCAGATCAAAAAAGAGCTCTCCGGCAACCTGTGTCGTTGCACGGGATACGCATCGATCCTCGAGGGCGTCGCCGAAGCCGTGGCCAAGTTGGCCTCCACCGCTGGAGGTGCGAACGATGCGTGAACAGATCATGGGGCGATTCGTCGGCGCCCGCGTCCGGAGGGTTGAGGACCGCCGCCTGCTGCGCGGGCGCGGTCGGTACGTCGACGATGTCGTCGTCCCGGACATGGCGCACGCGGCATTCGTCCGGAGCCCATGGCCCCACGCCCTGATCCGCGGTATCGACCTCACCCGCGCCGCCGCCACCCTCACCGGCGCCCCGCGGTTGGTGAAAGCCACCACCGCCAGCATCCGCCGCACGCTCATCTCAGTACCGGCCCGTATCGCGTTCCTCCGCCCGCCGACTGACGCTGCACCTACCGACCGACTGGCCGTGGGAAACCGCGTGGAACATGCTGTTCGACAGCGTGTTCCATCGACACATCCCGATCATCGGCTAACAGCAAACACCAAACCACCCCCGAGACGAAAGACCCAGTGGGACAACCCGACACCGAGGTCGGGCACTCAACCACGCTCTCACCCCAGCCGCTGCCACACAACGAAACTCACCACCGAGACCACAGTCGATCGGTGGATTCAGGCTTAGCCGGCTCGGGAAATCTCGGCCAGGATGGCTACGCATCATCGGGGGAACTATGGCACCTCTTCCGTTATCAGGATGGCCGGCGAGAACACCTTCCGGAGTTTGTGATGTTACGAAGTCTGATTGCCGGAATGCGGGATGCCGGTTCCCTCGATCCTCCGGTGTCGGAAATGCTCGATCTAGTTTGGTCCCATTCCACGTGGTTGCCTGAACCGCCACCGTCTGAGCCGGGCCGGCTCCGACACAACATGGAGACTCCGCTCCTTGACCAACTTGCCGAAACGGTGAACTGGGAAGTCAACGAGGCAATCGTCTACGCCCCGTTCCACGACCCGGCTTGCCGGGCGATTTCCGACATCATTGGGCGTTTCCACCCCGGACGGTTGCGCGTGCTGATCAGCCGCGGTACGTCAGTCGACGCAGACCGGCTACACGACATTCTCGCAGCGACGCAAGGGGCAAGCTGCACGTTGATCGAAGTACGCGACGAGCCAACAACCTACTTGCACGCGAAGTGGATTCACTTAATCGGAGCCAGTCACGAGGCCTTACTAACGGGATCTTCCAACCTGTCGGTATCGGCCCTACTTCTTCCAAGCCCACGCGGGAACATCGAGCTGGGTTTGATTAATGTCGGAAATCGCGGTGATTTCGATTCTGTTTACGCGCCCCTGACGATGGTCGATATCGGTCACCCACGGGATGCAGGGGTGACAATCCGCATCGATGATGAGCCGAAGGAGGACGTAGCGGGACCCGTCCTCCTGTGGAGCCAGTTGGACGGAACAACTCTCACACTAGTGTTTGACCGTCCCCTCAACCCGGGTTTCCACCTTCGCCTTGCCAATCCTGACGGACCAATCACCGTTGCAAAGATCACCATCCACGTCGATCGCCTCCTGATTTCGATCGATCCGCGCGAAGCGGGCACAATCGCCGAGCGAGGACTAATTGAGGTTCACATCGACGATGATCCCCAGTATCCTGGCCATATCAGCTCTCGGCATTGCGGGGAAGGTTGGACCGTATACAGAGCCGTGAGCTGCTGCCTAGATCCGGGACCCTCCCCGACGACGACGCGGAACTTTTCCAGCTCCTCCAAGAGCTGGACGGGACACTGATTTTCGATCCACAATCCGCGTGGCGGATCGCGACGCCGCCAGCTGATAGCGACGACGGAGTCGACGCCGCCCTCCGCTGGGAGGACCTCGACTGGGAGCGCATACGCCGGGATCCCCGCTACAGGGCGTACCACTACCGTCGTTCACAGCGAGGCGTCGACCCAACCGACATCCAAGTCGTATTAGCAGCAATCTCCGGAAAACTCGGAGACCTTGGTCTGTCGGCCGACGCCGGGGATGAAGATGATCTCGCAAGACCAACTAGTGGTGTGTCCCTCAACTAGTTGACAGTGCCAGGGTGGTACGTGCGCGTGCCACCTTGGCGAGGATGGATTCGGCGGTCGCAGTCCACACGTAGGGTTTGGGGTCGTTGTTGTGAGTGTCGATGTATTCCTGGATCGCGGCGATCAGGTCGGGCACTGACCCGAAGGTGCCGCGCCGCAGCGCTTTGTCGGTCAGCTCGCGGAACCAGCGTTCCACCTGGTTGAGCCACGACGAGGAGGTTGGGGTGAAGTGCAGGTGGAAGCGGGGGTGCTTGTCCAACCACTGTCGCACGTCGGCGTGCTTGTGGGTGCTGTAGTTGTCCAGGATCAAGTGGATCTGTAGACCCGTGGGAACCTCTCGGTCGATGGTGCGCAGGAATTTGAGAAACTCCTGGCGGCGGTGTCGCGGTAGGCATTGTCCGATCACCATGCCGGTGAACACGTTCAACGCTGCGAAGAGGGTGGTGGTGCCGTTGCGTTTGTAGTCGTGGGTCATCGTCTGCCCGCGGCCCTTGATCATCGGCAGCGACGCCTGCGTGCGGTCGAGCGCCTGCACCGAGGACTTCTCGTCGGCGCACAGCACGATCGCGTTCTGCGGCGGGTTCAGATACAGACCCACGACATCGACGAGCTTCTCCTCGAACTTCGGGTCGCCCGACACCTTGAACGTGTCGACTCGGTGCGGTTTGAGACCTAACTCCTTCCATACCCGCTGCACAGTGCTCTTCGACACCCCGGCGACCCCCGCCATCGTCCTTGTGCTCCAATGTGTCTCACCCTCCGGGCGGTATTCCTTGGTGAGTGTCACGATTTTCTCGATCGTGGCGTCCGGGATCGAGGACTTGCGGCCCCGACCCGCGCGGACCTGCCCGAACTTGACCAGACCGTCCTCGGTGAAACGCGTGCGCCAGTTCGCCACCGTGCTCCGTGACACCGACAACCTGGCAGCGATCGTCGCGTTTGACGCGCCGTCGGCAGCCATCATCAACGCCTTGGCCCGCACCACTTCCCGATGAGGCCCAGACTGCGAACGGGCCAACGACTCCAATACCTCACGCTGGGCATCGGTCACCGACAATGCGGGAACGGGTTTGCTCACACCCCAAATCATACCCACCCACTGCCAATTATTTGAAGGACACACCACTAGTACGGCTGACGAAGACGCCGACGAACAGTCGGAAGACACCGATGAGAGCGACCGTAGCCATCTATCCGCAAGCACGAGGACTCGCATGGCTTTTAACCGCTTCGTCAAACGGTATGCGGCCGCTACGTGTGATAGAGGCTTCGTCGAGGAGCTTGGGCCGGTACTTGCAATCCACAATGCGGCGATCTTCAATCATCTACTGGCACAACTCTTGTTGAAAGATGTCGTCGATCCGGCGACAGCAATAGGCGCCCAAATAGCGACATGGAAACTTCTTTGGGGAGCGACCGATGAGCTGGGGATGCTTGCAACTCTTGACGAGGATGAGCGCAACGCCGCTCTTCAAGTGCTCGAGGAAGCGGGTAGCCGCGTAACTACACTGCGTGCTCTCTCGCATGACAACTCTTACCGTGAACCGCTGGCGCTCAGACGCGAACTCCGTCATATTGTCAGGCACCTCATCGTGGATCCCATATTTTGCATTGATGCTGATCTGCTGCGGAAAGCCGAGCCAGATATGAAGCAGTCGGCCGCGCTCCTTGGTCATTTGGAGCTACTTGCTGGCGAACTTAATACGCCGAGATCGTCGACTTCGCGCTCGGCCCACTCGGCATCACCTCACACGAGGTGGAGTGGCGCGCAGAAACAGTACGCCGTTACAATCCATCGACCGGCATTGCGCCGGAGTACCGTACAGAGGCCATGGCGGTCCGTCGTCCAGTTGAGCAGCTCGACATCGAGGCAGTGCACGCAGCACTAGAACGATTCGTTATTTCAACGCATTTCGCTGACCGAGATCGTAATTACTGGCGAATCCGTTTCGCCTACAATGGGAATGACGTTGCGTACTGGGACGGAGCCAACATGTACGGTCTCGTTGTGGTTGATGGCAACGATCTAGAATTCGAAGAGTTGAATCCACTCTGGCCGCCTTGGAAGTCGCGACTTGATGATCTTCGGGCGGCTCTTCGCGTCCGCGTGGCTGCTTAAGGACCTTGCTGCGCTGCTGTCAAGCGACCAGGCGTTTGGCGCAGTCAGCCGCAGGCTAGCGGGACGGTTTTCGTTACCACAACCCCGAATCGAAACCGAGACGCTTTCGGAACTCGGCGATGTCGCTGTAGCTGGGTGGCTCGATCTTTGGCGTTTGAATTGGCCGGTTGAACGGATCGTGGTCGGTCACGTAGCGCTCGACCAACGGGTTTCCTCTTCTCGACGCGCACAGCGCGGGGATCGATGGGTTCGGTGAACGGCACCGATGGAACGCCGTACTTCCGGCCGCCGTACGGCGTGCACACGCCCGACACCGACCGGGTCGCAGCGGATCTCGGCTACACGACCGTGACACTGTGGAGTGGCACCGTCGGGGACTCGCTACCGGAGAGTCCGGCCAATCTCGTCGCGAGTGCTGCGCAATCGTTCGCGCCCCAACAAATTGTCCTGGCACATGCCAATCTGCCCACGATCACGCACTGCTACGACCAGCTCGCCAACCTGATCACCAGCCGCAACCTACAGACCGTGACCCTCAACGACGTTTTCACCTGATCGCGGCCGCGGTGTGCGGCGGCGATCAACGCCGTCAGAATCAGCGGCGTCTAGACGGTGAAGCCCAGCGCGCGCAGCTGTTCGCGGCCGTCTTCGGTGATCTTGTCCGGGCCCCACGGCGGATTCCACACCCAGTTGATCTTGATCTCGTTGACCAGCCCGGCACCCACCAGGGCGGTGCGCGACTGATCCTCGATCACGTCGGTGAGCGGACACGCCGCCGACGTCAGCGTCATGTCGATAAGCGCCACCTTGCCAGCATCGCCCTCTTCGAAGTTCAGGTCGTAGACCAGGCCGAGGTCCACGACGTTGATGCCCAGCTCCGGGTCGACGACGTCGCGCATCGCCTCCTCGAGATCGGCGAGAAACTCGTCGTCAGGCACTGCGGTTTCGCTCATCTGGCATCTCCTCACTGGCTTGCGCCACTGCGTCTTTGAAGGCCATCCAGCCCAGCAGCGCGCATTTGATCCGCGCCGGATACTTGGCCACCCCGGCGAAGGCAATGCCATCGCCGAGTACATCTTCGTCGCCCTCAATCTTGCCCCGGGACAAAATCATCTCGTTGAACGCCGCGACTGTCTTCAACGCATCGCCGACCGTCTCACCGATCACCAGGTCGGTGAGCACCGACGTCGCGGCCTGGCTGATGGAGCAGCCCAGCCCGTCGTAGGAGACGTCGACCACCTGCTCGCCGTCGTCGGACAGCGCAACCCGCAGCGTGACCTCGTCGCCGCAAATCGGGTTGACGTGGCGCACCTCGGCGCCGAACGGCGCGCGCAGCCCTCGGTGGTGCGGGTGCTTGTAGTGGTCCAGGATCACTTCCTGGTACAACTGCTCCATTCTCACGGCGAAACCCTAGTCCCTGCCGAAGAATTCGACGGCGCGCTTGACGCCCCCCACCAGCCGATCCACCTCGTCAAGCGTGTTGTACAGCGCGAAGGATGCCCGCGCGGTCCCCGCAATGCCAAACCTGCGGTGCAGCGGCCACGCGCAGTGGTGGCCGACCCGCACGGCCACGCCGTCGTCATCGAGGACCTGGCCGACGTCGTGCGCGTGGATGCCGTCGACGACGAAGCTGACCGGAGAACCGCGACCGACGAGGGAGGTCGGCCCGACGATACGGACACCGGGCACCTCCGACAGTCCTTCCAGCGCGGCGGCCACCAGTTCGGCCTCGTGTGCCTCAACGGCGTCCATTCCGACCGCGCTCAGGTAGCGCGCGGCCGCCGCCAACCCGACGACCTGCGACGTCATCGGGGTGCCTGCCTCGAACCGCTGCGGCGAGGGCGCGTAGGTGGTCTCTTCCATCGTGACGGTCTCTATCATCGAGCCGCCGGTGATGAACGGCGGCATCGCGTCCAGTAACTCCTGACGGCCGTAGAGCACGCCAATGCCGTTGGGACCCAGCATCTTATGCCCGGAGAATGCCGCGTAGTCGACGCCGAGAGCGTGCAGGTCCACCGGCTGGTGCGGCACCGACTGGCAGGCGTCGAGAAGCGTCAGCGCTCCGACCGCCTGTGCCCGCGCCACCAGCTGCGCAACCGGCGCCACCGCCCCGGTGACATTCGAATGATGGCTGAATGCAACGACCTTCACGTTACGGTCCAGCTCCAGCGAGTCGATGTCGATACGGCCCTCGGGGCTGACTCCGAACCACTTCAACGTCGCGCCCGTGCGCCGGGCCAACTCCTGCCAGGGGATCAGGTTGGCGTGGTGTTCCAGTTCGGTGGTGACGATGACGTCACCCGGACCGACGGCATGCTCGAAGCGGCTGTCCCCCAGCACGTAGGAGACCAGATTGATGGCCTCGGTGGCGTTCTTGGTGAACACCAGCTCGCTCGCGTCGGCGCCGACGAACGCCGCGATGCCGGCGCGGCCCTGCTCATAGGCGTCGGTGGACTCCTCCATCAACTGGTGCGCACCGCGGTGCACCGCGCCGTTGGAGGTGGTGAGAAACTCGCGTTCCGCGTCGAGGACCTGCACCGGCCGCTGCGATGTGGCGCCGGAATCCAGGTAGGCCAACTGGTTTCCGCCGCGCATCACCCGGCTGAGGATCGGGAAATCCGCCCTGATCTTGGTGAGGTCCAACGTCTGGGCCGACTTCTGAACCGACACCGTCATGTCAAGCTCCGACCGCCTGAGTGAAGCGCTCATAGCCGTTGGCATCGAGCTCGTCCGCCAACTCGGAGCCGCCCGACTCCACGATGCGCCCGCCGATGAAGACGTGGACGAACTGCGGCTGGATGTAGCGCAGGATCCGGGTGTAGTGCGTGATCAGCAGGACTCCGCCGTGCACCTCTTCGGCGTACCGGTTCACACCCTCGCTGACCACGCGCAGCGCGTCGACGTCCAGGCCGGAGTCGGTCTCGTCGAGAATCGCGATCTTTGGCTTGAGCAGGGCCAGCTGCAGGATCTCGTGGCGCTTCTTCTCGCCGCCGGAGAATCCCTCGTTGACGCTGCGCTCGGAGAACGCCGGGTCGATGTCGAGGTCGTCCATCGCGCCCTTGACTTCCTTGATCCAGTGCCGCAGCTTCGGCGCCTCACCGCGCACGGCGGTGACGGCCGTGCGCAGGAAGTTCGACATCGACACCCCGGGTACCTCGATCGGGTACTGCATGGCGAGGAACAGACCGGCGCGGGCGCGTTCGTCGACGCTCATGTCCAGCACGTCCTGATCATCCAGCGTGATCGAGCCGGACGTCACCTTGTACTTGGGGTGCCCAGCGATCGCATACGACAGCGTGGACTTGCCGGATCCGTTGGGGCCCATCAGCGCGTGCGTCTCCCCCGACTTCACGGTGAGGTCGACGCCCTTGAGAATGGGGATCTCGTCGGCCTCGGTATCCGCGGCGACGCTGACGTACAGGTCCTTGATTTCCAGTGTGGTCATGAGGTGGGTGTTCTCGATTCCGTTATCTCTAGTTCGTGTTCGATGGCGTCGGTGAGGCGGTCGCGGACGGCCGGTACGGCGATCTTCTGGATCAGCTCGCCGAAGAAACCCCGGACGATCAGCCGCCGGGCCTGGTCCTCGGGGATGCCGCGGGCCTGCAGGTAGAAAACCTGCTCGTCGTCGAATCGTCCGGTGGCACTGGCGTGTCCGGCGCCAATGATCTCGCCGGTCTCGATCTCGAGGTTGGGGACCGAGTCGGCGCGGGCACCGTCGGTGAGCACCAGGTTGCGGTTGGTCTCGAAGGTGTCGGTGCCGGTGGCCTCCGCGCGGATCAGCACGTCGCCGACCCATACGGTGTGCGCATCGGGCCGTGATGAGTCCGGATCTCCTTGCAGCGCGCCCTTGTATGTCACATGCGAGCGGCAGTTCGGGTGAGCATGGTCGACCAGCAGCCGCGACTCGAAGTGCTGACCGTCGTCGGCGAAGTACAGTCCGAGCAGTTCGGCATCCCCACCAGGGGCGTCGAACCGGGCTCGCGCGGTCAGGCGCACAACGTCGCCGCCGAGGGTGACCGCGACGTGCCGCAGCACCGCATCCTTGCCGAGCGCGGCGTGATGCGTGCTGACGTGCACCGCGTCGTCTTCCCAGTCAGCGATCGACACGACTGTCAGCCGCGCCGCGTCACCGACGACGAATTCGATGTTGTCGGCGTAGGTTCCGCTGCCGCGCTGGTCGATGACGACCACGGTTTGGGAAAGCTCGCCGACGCGCACCTGCAGATGCCCGTAGGCCGTCGCGCCTTCGCCTGGCCCGGTGATGACGATCTCGATCGGCTCGCCGACCTGGGTGTCCTTGTCGACGGTGACGATCGTCGCGCTGTTGAACGACGAAAAGGCCTGGGCGGCAACCCGGTCGGCGGGCACGCCGCTCTGACCGAGCCGCTCGTCGCCGCGGCGCACAATCTCGGTCGTCACGCCTGGGCGTTCGGTCACGTCGATGTGCGCGCTGCCGGTGGCGGGTGCGGAGCCGTCGTGCAGCCCACGCAACCGCCTCAGCGGGGTGAACCGCCAGATCTCGTCGCGTCCGTGCGGCACCTCGAAGGCGTCGACGTCGAACGATGTAAAGATCTCGCCCTTGGTCCTGCCTTCCAGAGTCGCTGTCAGGTCCTGTGCCACTTGATTTCTTCCCGTCGCTTCGCTCGCCCCACTAGCCGACAGCGCCTTCCATCTGCAGCTCGATCAGCCGGTTGAGCTCCAGCGCGTACTCCATCGGCAGTTCCTTGGCGATCGGCTCGACGAAGCCGCGCACCACCATCGCCATCGCCTCGTCCTCAGTCATGCCGCGGCTCATCAGATAGAACAGCTGGTCCTCGCTGACCTTGGACACGGTGGCCTCGTGGCCCATCGTGACGTCGTCCTCGCGGATGTCGACATACGGGTAGGTGTCGCTGCGGCTGATCGTATCGACAAGCAGCGCATCGCATTTCACGCTCGAGCGCGATCCGTGCGCGCCCTTGTTGACCTGAACCAGGCCGCGATAAGACGCGCGGCCGCCGCCGCGGGCCACCGACTTGGACACGATGTTGCTCGACGTGTTCGGCGCCAGGTGCAGCATCTTGGCGCCGGTGTCCTGATGCTGGCCCTCGCCGGCGAACGCCACCGACAGCACCTCGCCCTTGGCATGCTCGCCGGTCATCCACACGGACGGGTACTTCATCGTGACCTTCGAGCCGATGTTGCCGTCGATCCACTCCATGGTGGCGCCGGCCTCGGCGCGGGCCCGCTTGGTGACCAGGTTGTAGACGTTGTTCGACCAGTTCTGGATGGTCGTGTAACGGCAACGGCCACCGGGCTTCACGATGATCTCGACCACCGCCGAGTGCAGCGAGTCGCTCTTGTAGATCGGCGCGGTACAGCCCTCGACATAGTGCACGTAGGCGCCCTCATCGACAATGATCAGCGTCCGCTCGAACTGGCCCATGTTCTCGGTGTTGATCCGGAAGTAGGCCTGCAGCGGGATGTCGACACGCACACCCGGCGGCACGTAGATGAACGAACCACCCGACCACACCGCGGTGTTCAACGCCGAGAACTTGTTGTCCCCGGCCGGGATCACCGTGCTGAAGTACTGCTTGAAGAGCTCGGGGTGCTCACGCAGGCCCGAGTCGGTGTCCAGGAAGATGACGCCCTGCGCTTCGAGGTCCTCGCGGATCTGGTGGTAGACCACCTCCGACTCGTATTGCGCGGCGACACCGGACACCAGCCGCTGCTTCTCCGCCTCCGGGATGCCCAGCTTGTCGTAGGTATTGCGGATGTCCTCGGGCAGGTCGTCCCACGTGGCGGCCTGCTTCTCGGTGGACCGCACGAAGTACTTGATGTTGTCGAAGTGAATGCCCTCGAGGTTGGAACCCCAATTCGGCATCGGCTTCTTGTTGAACGTGCGCAGCGCCCTCAGCCGGCTCTCGAGCATCCACTCCGGCTCGTTCTTCTTCCCCGAGATGTCGCGCACGACGGCCTCGGACAGCCCGCGCTGTGCGCTGGCGCCCGCGACGTCGGAATCGGCC
The DNA here is from genome assembly GCA_963698965.1 of uncultured Actinomycetota bacterium. Classification (GTDB taxonomy): domain Bacteria; phylum Actinomycetota; class Actinomycetes; order Mycobacteriales; family Mycobacteriaceae; genus Mycobacterium. Next base: position 321,702 of record CAVOSY010000027.1, on the reverse strand, counting down.
CAGCCATAGCCATACCGACCCAGCGACTCGATGGTCTGTTCCTGGGTCAAGGCCTCGGGCGTGGTCGTCATGTCGACGCTCCTTGCTTGGTCGTGGTGGCTTCGGCGCGGGCTGTGCGCTGAAGTGCTGGTTGCTGGTCCTGGCTGAGCGGCACGTGCGTGGTGCAGGCGCAGTCTCCGTTGACGATCGTGGCCAACCGCTGCACGTGGGTACCCAGCACCTCGGCGAAGGCGTCCCGCTCGGTTTCGCACAGTTCCGGGAACTCCTCGGCCACATGCGACACCGGGCAATGGTGTTGGCAGAGCTGTATGCCGTGGATCGGCCCGCTGACCGGGGTTGTCGTGGCGGCGTAACCGGCCTTGGTCAGTGCGTCGGCCACGCGATCGACGGTGGTTTCAACCTCGTCGGATCCCTCGGTTACTCCCGACAGGATGGTGTCGATCCGGCGCCGCGCAAAGGTCCGTACGGCGTCGTCGCCGCCGATTTCGCGGAGCTGACGCATCGCCGCGACGGCCAGGTCGTCGTAGGTGTGCCCCAGCTTGGCGCGCCCCGCGGCGGTCAGCCGGTAGCGCCGGGCGGGCCTGCCGCGGCCGCTGTGCTGCCACGATGCCGCCGCACTGGACAGCGCATCACCGGCCTCGAGCAGCGCGTCGAGGTGCCTGCGCACACCCGCGGCGGAGATGCCGAGGCGCTCGCCGATCTCGCCTGCGGTGATGGGTCCGGCCTCCAGCAAAAGCTGGACGATCGCGCCACGCGTGTGGCGGTCGTGGCCGGATGTCGCCGACACAGCGGCTCCGGATGTCGCCGACACAGCGGCTCCGACCTCCGGACTTAATTTCACAACACTATTGTGACGGAATTCGGAATAGGGGTCTAGCAAGGGTACCCTTAGCGCGACGAGCGCCTCACTGCGCTGGGCGGGGGCTTCGCCCGCGGCCATCGTCCTAAGATCACCACGTGAGCGAGCAGAATCGGCGTTTGGTCCTGGCCCGGCGACCTTCCGGCCTGGTGGACGAGACCACGACCCGGCTGGAGACCGACCAATTACCGGAGCTTGCCGACGGCGAGGCGCTGGTCAAGGTTCGCTACCTGTCGATCGACCCGACGATCCGCACGTGGATGGACGACATTCCGAGCTACCTGCCGCCGATCCAGATCGATGACGTCATCCGCAGCGGCGGCGTCGGCGAGGTCATCGACAGCCGCTCCGAGGCCTATAAGCCTGGCCAGCTGTTGTTCGGCATGACCGGCTGGCAGGAATACGTGATTGCCGACACCGGCGAGCGCGCGATGCAGGTGCTGCCCGACGGCGTGCCCCCGGCGCTCGCCATCGGGATTCTGGGCGTCACCGGGATGACGGCCTACTTCGGCATCACCGACGTGGGGCAGGTGAAGGAGGGCGACGTTGTCGTCGTGTCCGGCGCCGCGGGCGCGACCGGTTCGGCCGCAGGGCAGATCGCGAAGATCAAGGGCGCGAAGAAGGTCGTCGGCATCGCGGGCGGCGCCGACAAGTGCGCGTTCATCGTCAACGAACTGGGCTTCGACGAGGCGATCGACTACAAGAACGAAAAGGTCGCGAAACGGCTTCGCGAAACCTGCCCGGACGGCATCGACCTGTACTTCGACAACGTCGGCGGATCAATCCTCAACGACTGCCTCGCCAACCTGGCGCTGCGCAGATGACCACGCTCAACGGCTTGGCGGGCATCCAAGGTCGATGATTTCGGGACACCGCGGGCCTACAACCATTACGCCGTGGGGTGGGCGCACGCGCTGTGTCGTGCCAACACATAGGTGTAGAAACTTGACAAGGGAACTTCCGCTTGTCAGGCGGAACGGGCTGCACTGAAACGGCATTCACGCTGGCCGCGCCAGATCGACCGCGTCGGAATGCACGGCTCGGCGCTGTCGTCTTCCGGTGCTGGGCTTCCGACAACTTCCTCTTCACCGGCTCCGCCGATCGTGTGGAGCCCCTCCGAGAAACCGCGCGAAATCGCATAGAATCGCGGTGACCATGACAATCCTTCGAGAATGGCGCGCCGAGCTTCGCCGAGAGCTGGCCGACGAATACGTCGCTTACATCCGCGACACCGGCCTCGCCGAATACCATGCGACGCCAGGCAATCTCGGCGCGCTGATTGCGGTTCGCGATCTGGACGACGAACGCGCCGAGGTCATTACGTTGAGCTGGTGGCCATCGATGGACGCCATCCGCGGATTCGCCGGCGATGACATCGAGCGGGCGGTGTACTACCCGGAGGACGACCGCTACCTGATGACCAAGCCGGAAAAAGTTCAGCACTACCAATCGCACGGCGCGTTCGATCCGCCTACGCCCGGGTGAGGTTCTCTCTGTCGGATCCCGCGCGGCACCGCCGCCCGTCCAACGTCGAAGCGTTTGGCATAGTCCTCGACGAGCGGCTTCCACGTGTCCGCAGCAACCCCATGTTATTGGGGTAGGACGGCAACCAGACGGGGTCGCAGCCGCTTCGGTGTGATCTCGGCGCCAGCCGCGAGGTCATCGATCAGCGCATCAGCGTAGGCGACCAAATTGGCATCGATGCCGTATGGTGCCGGTCGGTCGTCGTGGGCAAGTCGGGCCGACGCGCGGCGGAGCAGCGTTATTGCACCCCTGACATTGCCACGCTGGATGTGGGTGATGCCGACAGTGAGTTGGGCCAGGCCCTGCCACTGCATCCGCTCATCGTCTGGGCCGTGCTTCCATGCCGCCTCGAGTACCTCGTGCGCGTTGAATGCTAAGCCGCGGTCCAGCAGGTCCTGGGCATAGGCGAGGGTTTCGGCTGGCGGCAGCTCGAGGTCATCCGGGATGCGTGGAACACCCTCACTGCCTTGCGGAAGTGGTCGGCCTAGAGCGTCGCGCGGGCGGGTGCTTCGAGGTCGGCCGGCTTCGTCGCGATCACGCTCGGCCATGTGCCCATCATGACAAGCGATTTGCGACTCGACCAGTGCCAAGAGCCGGGGAATTCAATCGGGCTCGTGGGCCTTGGTGAGGATATGCGTCCCGTCGACGTAATGACCGCGTGCACGATCGACGACACCACGGTGCGCCGCGGCCGGATCACCAAACAAGGCTCGCGCCCGGTGCGGTGGGCGGCAATCGAATCGGTGAAGATCCTGCCGAAGACCAGTCACGTCGGCGCGATCCGCGAACAGGTCGCTCATCGCCGCGGCAACCGCAACATCGGCGCCGTGGCCGCCGCTCGAAGACAGCTCGAGCTCGTCTTCTAACGGTGTGCGCGATCACCACATCCGTGCCCTGCACCGCTCACCGCGCGCGGCGTGAGCAGCCAGACTCGGCCGGCTGCGGATCGTGCAGGTCATGACCCCCGAACCCGGCGAGGTCGCCCCCTCTGATTGATCCCGACCGACCGTCCCTGCGCACCGCTTCATGCCGCACACAGCGGCGAAGGAATGACCGGCAGCCCCACAGCCTGCCCCGCACCGGGAAACCGGCACTGAAGACGCCAACGACCACCTTGCTGCCCAAGCCGAAAGCAGGACAAGCCTTTTCGATCTCCCTGCCCTGAACAGCATGCGCTGAACGGCGTCGCCGTCAAGGCCCTGCGGCCGCGACGCGGTCGGGCTCCGCCCGAGCCTTGACCCCGACGCCTACTTCGACGCGCCCAGCCAGGACAAGGAAGCTCGCAGAACGAACCAAAACAACACAGCCGCTGGTCTTGACCGGCCCCTCTCCTTCAGGAATGACCTGCGGTAACAGGCGTGGAAACATGGCGGTGGCGGAGGGATTTGAACCCTCAGTGTTGATCGTCTGAGCGACAGATTTCTGGACGATTATCAGTAAGACTGGCCTCCAGATGAACGTATTAAAGAGCGAGTCGCTACAACGAATCAATGGTTCGACGTCGAGCAATGGTTGAAGCAGTCAGGCACCGATTGGCAAAATCTCCTTAACCACTTTCATATTGCGATGGGCATCTTTGGTTCGGTCAAACGGGCTTGGTGGCGAGATAACTGCCGACCGCATTTTCAAAAGGCACCGCCAGCGCATCTAGCTTTGAATTGAGCAGTTCAGCATCGTGGCGCGTAAGTAGGACCGGCGTCCACTGCAAAATATACCCATAGTTATCCTTGTCGCCCAACAAATCGAGCTCCCCAACCAATTCATCTAACGACACGCCCGATCCTAACGTGGTGAGGCGTTCGAAAAGTAACTGACATCCGTATGAGAATGTTCGGCCAGAGATTGCAACTTTGTTCGACAGTGGTTTTACGTCCGTCAGGACCACAGCGTCACTCAACTCAAGGTCATTTCGCCTCATGAGTACGCGAAGGTTTCGTTCAGCTATGTCGAGAAGGACACAGGACGCGAGCTGTTCGTGGAGACCCCGGAGAAGCCTGATGACTTAGAGGCGATGGCAGCAGACGATCCGTTCACGGCCGACTCCACAGTCGTTGACGCTGAGGATGCGTTCGCAATCGCCGACCTCATCGTCATGCCTGAAAGCCAGACGCTCGAATTCAAAAGCTCTATGCGATTCGACTCAACCTCTGGTGGGACCACTAAGGCCTTGGAGCAGGTGATCGTGAAGTCAGTTTCCGGGCTGATGAACGCGCAAGGCGGAGTGCTACTCATTGGCATTGCCGACGACGGCTCCGTAATTGGCATAGAGAAGGACGTGCAGGCCTTACCTAAGCGCCAGGACTTGGACTACTACGAGAATCACCTAACCACATTGTTGGAGAACGGGATAGGTGGCGCTGCGACCGCGAATGTCCGCATCCGGTTCGATGAGCTGGATGGGCGAACGATTTGTCGGGTGACAGTAAAACCGAGTGCCTCCCCCGTATGGACAACTCAAACGGGGCAAGCTGACGCCTTCTTCGTGCGTCTCAATAATTCGACGCGGCCGCTCGGAGCGCGAGAAGCATTTACCTACATCAGTCAGCGCAGTCGCTGAAAGGTCGGCCCCCTTTTCGGCAATGCCACGCTCCGAGTGTGCTGCGCGGCAGGAGACGTCCGGCGATCCCCAACCGCCATGGACCCACCGCGAGCCTTGTCTCACACCGAGCCTCGAACCCAGCGGCCAGCACCCTCTCTCAACGAGATATGCAACAGGGTTCCGGCCGTGGCAACTCCAGGAATCTGGGAACCGGTCGACGTCCTTATGAGCGGGCTCCGCTCCGGTTCTAGAGCGCCATCGAGCGGGTCCACGTGGCCTACACCTAAAGCGCTCACTCTCGGTCGCTTAAGAAAGTCCGCTTAGCCGCATAAGCGATCTTGATCCACAGGGATGATAATTGCTCCAGAACTGCGGGCAAGGGTGGCTATCACGTTCACACCGCTGCAGCCGAACTAACAGGGTCCGGTCGACCTAACCGCTATCGCGATGTCGCATAGAGACAACGACATTTCGCGTCACCGGCTCCGGTAGCGGATTGTCAACCGTTTCCGGAACCCAATCGCCGTACACATTGATCGTGATCGTCGGCTGCGCGTGACCGAGCCATCGCGACACCTGCACCACGGGCACGCCGGCCGCAAGCCACGCCACGGCAGCGGTGTGTCGCAGATCGTGCAGTCGCACGCCGTGCAACGCTGGTTCATGCCGTCTGCGGACGCCGCCCGTGTCGTCACCGGTAACCCAACCGCCCGCAGCGCCTGGGCGAACGCGTACCGGTAGAACGTGCCCAGCTCCACCGGCTGGGACCAATCGAGCGCCGTCAGCCACTCCGACGCCGTTGCCCGGCTCGGGCTGCTCGGCTCGGCGCCGACCCGGCCACAACGGCGCATCCGGCTCGGCGGCTCGCGGGTGACATGCGCGAGGTAGTCGGCCATCTTCGCGGCGAGCCAGCCGGGCAACGGCACCGAGCGCCGGGAGCGCTTCGACTTGGGCGTACCGACGATCCACCCCTCACCGGCGCGCTTGGCCTTGGTCTTGGTGCGCTCGACGTGAACCGAGCATTTCGGTTGCGCAGCAACCGGAACCGGCGAAAAGTACAGATCGGCGACCTCCAAACCGGCCAGCTCGGACGCCCGCAGCCCGGTGTACGCGGCGAATTCGACCATGAGCGCGTACACCGGATAGGCCGGGAGCGGCTTACCGTCGCGGCCGGGCCGCTCGCCACGCAGCGCCGCGCACACGTCGGAAATCTGCTCGGGGGTCAGCGGGTGCGGCTCGAAATTCTGCCGATCCCCCGTTGCGCGGTTCGGGGAAAAGTCGACGCGATCAACCGGATTCGCCGCCAAGGCGTCGTGGCGCAGCGCGTAGCGAAACACCTGTCGCGCGACGTGCCATGCGTGTTTAACGGTCTTCGGGTGCAGGTCTCCCCCACCCCGGCGCTTTTCATCGGTGGCTAGCCTCGCCGATCAACTGCTCAAGCTGGGCCGGTGTGACCGCGGCGATCGGCACGTGGCCCAGCTCCGGCAGCACGTAGCGATCCAGCAACCGGCCGTACTCGTCGAGGGTGCGCGCTTTGAGTTGGCCGCTGGCGACCTTCACCCGCTGCGACGCCAGCCAGTCGGCCGACCAGTCGGCGAGGCTACGTTGGCCGCGCTTGCGTTGTTCGGCCGGATCGGTGGTGTGACTGTGCCGATGTGCGTTCAGCTCGGCTACGCGTGCCTCAGCAGCGGCCTTTGTGGCGTGCGTTTCCTGACGCAACCGGCTCACCACGCGGCCGTCGTCGGTGCGGACTTTCGCGCGGTACACCACCGCGTAGGTCTTGACCGTCTTGCCGCGTGCGCGTTGCTTGGTTTCGTGACTGCGGATGTAAGCCATGGTCGTTGTCCTAGAGATTGTTTGGTGCTGTACGGGTTTTCGCTGATTTGCGCCTTGGGCCGCGCGGTTGCTCTGCTGTCGTCGTCTTGCTCGGCCAGCACCCGGTACACCGTCGCACGAGAAACACCGAGCGTGGCCGCGATCGTGGAGACCGGTTCGCCGCTGGCGTGCATCCGGCGTGCCAGCGCGGCCTTGGACTTGTCGAGTGCCTTGGGTCGGCCGATGGCTTGCCCGCGTGCCCGGCGTGCTTCCCGTGCAGCGGCCCGGCGTTCCCGGCCTAGCTCAAGCTCAAGCTCGGCCAGGCTGGCGAGCACGCCGGCGACCATGCGGCCGGTCGCGTTGGATGTGTCGATTCCCTCGCGCAGCGACCGCAACACGATCTCGCGGTCGCGCAGCTCGCGAATCGTCGTCATGACTTCGGCGGCGTTGCGGCCCAACCGATCTATGCCGACGACCACGATGGCGTCACCGGGCCGGGCGTAGTCCAGCAGCGCGGCCAGGCCGGGCCGCTGCTCGCGGGTCGACGTGCCGGAGAGCTTGTCGCGATAGACGCGCTCGGGGTCGACCCCGGCCGCTGTGAGCGCGTCGAGCTGTTGGTCGAGCGACTGATGGCCGGTGGACACGCGCGCGTAGCCGAGCTGTGCGCCGGTCTGGCCTTGGCTGGTGTCATGATCCCATTGTCTCATAAGTCGCAGAAGCGCGAGTTACGAACACTTGCGTTTTGACATCAACTTTTGAGACGCAGCCGAGCTGGCGATTTCGGTGCCGCTTTGACACTCGCTCGCGCTGTCTCAGAACTAAAGTTCTGAGACGCCCGGTCACCGTCGTCGTGCGTTGCGGATGCGGGCTGCCTCCCGCTGCCGGGCCTGCCGGGTCAGCTCGGCGGCGGCGGACACGGCGGCCTCAAGTGTCATCAGCCCGTTCGCGTCGGGGGGTGTGCTCATCCCCAGGGCGTTCGTTTCGGGGCTGAGCTGCCCGGAGAGCGGCGAACGCCCGCCGGGTGGGTGGGGTGGTGGTGGTACCCAAGGGCTGTGCTTGCGTGTCCTCGGCGTCGGTGTACCCGGCGTCCACGATCTCGGCGTCCTCGGCGTCCAGACCGAGACTCGGGTCGGCGTCGGGGTCGACAATCTCCACGTCGATCGCCTCGGCGTCGAGCCTGTCCTCGTCGTTCGGAGCCTCCAGGGCGGGCTGCTCCGGGTCTCTCGGCCCGGCGGTAATCGCGTCGAACACCCGCTCAAACGGCCGGACCGTAACCTCAACCGTCGCAGCCGTTTTCACGCTTAATGCCCGCGCGGTCCAGGGCGGCGATAATCGCCGAGAGCGCGACATTGTCCGGGGTGTCGCCGTCGAGTGCCAGCGACAGCAGGCGTTGCACGAGCACGTCGCTAGCCTGGGCAAGGCGGCGTTGGGCTTTCGCCCGGGTCTGCGGAGCAGCGCTTCCGTGGGCGCGACATACGTTGCTGCCCAATGAACTTGGCCGCCTGCACCGTTGGCCGGTGCGTTTACTTCGTGCCGTGCATTGGTTTTCACCGGCTTGCAGGTCTCGCAAGAGGTCGGCCCTACCATGGGGTTGCGCGCTCATGTCGCCATTCTCCCAGGTCAGCGCGGCCGTTGTCGCGGTTCGCCGCTGAGGCATTCCTCCGCTGCCCACCTCCCGTGTCCAGGCGCTCCCCTCTCTCCCATGTTTGCTGGCCGTCCGACAAGGCATCGGCACACCTCCGTTTCGAGGGGGCCGAGAGGGCACAAAGGGCAGCTCGGGCCCCCTTCCCTTTATCTACCTACCTTTAAACCTTTGAACCTTTACCCCCCGGCTACAGAAACCGTAGAGAAATCGCGCATTAGGGCTTTTCAAACCTGCCCTTTCTGCCCTTCGGCCCCGTTTCCGCTGGTAGAAGGCTCGCCAGAGAGGGCACGTACCTGCCCTCTACCTGCCCCTCCCTGCCCTCCCGATCGGCCTGATCCCACGGAAGCCGCGGACCCCGTCACGCTTTGCTGCGACGATCCCGCCAATCTGCTCGATGCGGTTGTAGAACTCCCGTGCGCCGAGTGTCTTCGAACCGTCCGTGCAGGTCCGCGACTGGTAGATGGAGTACAACTTGGCGCGCGGCGTCCAGGCATCGAAGTCCTAGGGTGCAGTACTCGCCGACCCATGACCGCACCGCATCGGATGCCTCGATGAACGCCGTCTTGGCGGCGATCACCGACTCGGGTTGCAGGAAACGGCCGCGCGCCATCAGCGCGGGCAGCGCCCGCACACCACGGGCCATGACACCGCGAAGCTCGTCGGGGGCCGCCAGCACCGCGTCCAGGCCGCGATCCGGGTCGTCATCGAATGTGTTGGGGAACGGCACCACAGTCCAGCGCGACACCCAGCCCTCTGAGGAATCGGCAGAGCCGAAAGCTTTGTTGGCCGAGTAGAACGGGAACGCCCACGGGGTGAACTCGAACGGATGACCGAACTTGTGCTCGGCCTGAACCAGATCACCTCCGGTGATCGCCTTGAAGGCTGCGGTGTTGGCGATCCAGCGGGAGTCGAGGTCGCCTGCCAGGTTGGCCAGCTTGCCGTACAGGGTGGCCGTGCGGAACCTGTTCTCGGTCAGTTCGTGCAGTCCGACCGCTGAGCAGTTGCGCTCCCCGAGCAGGGCCTTGAGCACCCGTATCAGCGTGCCCTTGCCGTTGCGGCCCTTGCCGTACAGCAGCACGGCTGCGTGCAGCGGGTTGCCGGAATACATGGTGTATCCGATGACTTCCCAGATAAATCCCTCACTGTCGCAAGTTGATTCGTAGCAGTCCGGTGGCAGCACCTCGGCGAGCCACTTCTCGAAGGCGCCGCAGATGGCTTCGGGGTGGTACTCGACGGGCAGTTGCACGGTGGAGCGGTAGTCGGGCGAATGCCCCAGCATCTCACCGCTGGCCCAGTCCAGCATCCCGTTGGGCACGTTGATGTAGCGCGGCTGCGGGTCGCAGGTGATGCGGGCGGTGTCGGGCGAGAACCCGATCAGGTCGAGCACGGCCCGTGCATGGGAGGGCCGGTACCGGTTGCCCAGAAGCCTGGCGATCTCCTCCTCGATGTGGTCCCGGTTGGGTCGCCACACTCCGTTGTCGTAAACGTAGAGTTGTCGGGCTGCCTCATTGAATCCGCAGGTGACGCCGAGCCATCACGTCGTTGGCGAGGTCTTGGGCCAGCAGCCCGATGCCCTTGGCGAAGAACCTGGCCCCGTCGTCGTGGCCGACCACTGATTGCCCGTCGTCGCCTGGCGGCTTGTCTTTCACCAGCCCGTACAGGTCTGTGATGGTGTGCCCGTCCACCAGGTAGTCGTCCAGCCCGACTTTGCCGTCGCCGTTGTCGGGCAGGTGCAGGTACTCGACGCGGGCACCCTTGGTTTCCAGCCAGGCCGCGAAGTCACGTAAAGCCTTGAGCACCTGCGGTTTTCGTAAAACGTCGCTGTCGAACGCCAGGATCACCCGCCGCCCCTGCAACAGGATGTCACGCCAGTCCGGCAGTGCCGCACCCTTGCTCAGCCAGCCGTAGACGCCGTTGATCGCGACGATGCACAATCCACGGGCCGCCCCGCAATCAGCCTTTCTTGGTCCCTTCGGTGATCCACAGGTCGTAGGCGGCGTCGGACAGCCAGCCACCCGACACCGGGCGGCACGTCGACGACGTTGCGCTGGCCCACGGGCATTTCGTATTTGGCCAGTTTGCCGTTGCGCATTCTCGGGTTGTCGGGCCGGTACTGCCAGCCCGCCCGGATTCGTCGGCGCGCAGCAGCGGGAACATCACGCCGGGAACCAGCTTTTGGGCGGCCTTGGCCAGGCCCAGCGCTTTCAGGCAGGTAGCGTTCACGACGGTCTCGTAGCCGCGCTGCGCCGCGAATTCCGGGCTGATGCCGCTGCGGGCGAGCATGTCCAGGTGTTCGGGGTAGAGCTGCCCGTTGGACGAGGAGCCGAAGATCGGCCAGACCGGAATGCCGTCGACCATCGGGACCGGACCAGAAAGGTCGAGTGTGGCGGGCACCAGGTGCAGGTGCGGATCGTGACGCTGTGCGCTGTCGTGATCGTGCTTTAGACTTGGCATCAGTTCACTTTCTGGGAAATGGTGGGCTGACCGCTCTCGGCGACCGTAATAGGTCGCCGAGAGTTGTGTTTGGCGGTCAATTCTAATGCCTGCCGGGTTCGTTATCGGGTCGCGAAGAGTTGCCGTGCCGACTTCAGCAAACACGGCGTCGCGCCGCGGATTCAGCAAAAAATACGGCGGTGACTGGTGACTCCCGTAAATATTCCTGCCAGGCAGGCCTCGATCCAGTCAGTTCAACGTTCATTTTCAGATCCTATTAGCCAGTTCTTTCGCGCACGGCGAGCACGTGACGTAATACACGATCCAATTGCCTAATGGGATCGCCAAGACAAACTGCCGGCGATTTTCACAATTCTTGGCGAGCCGCCAATCGCAGGTTTTATGCAGGCGTTCTTTGTCGAACTTGAGCCAGACCGTAATGGTCCAGCGGAGTGCAGGCGTGGACATGAACACGGTCGGGACCATCGGGTGACTCCGCCATCACCCCCAGGACCGACGCCACCGAGGTTGAACACCGGCTCGGACAGGTCCAGCCCGGTCCCGAAGTCCTTCGCCGTACCGGCCGTAACCCGGGCCGTCGAACCGGTGCCCAAGCCGGTGGTGGCAGAACAGCGGCCGGTCGGTGGAATTCCAGGACAGGCAGTCATCGATCACGCCGCGCAACCGGTTCAGCAGCCAGACATCGTCGGTCGAGTAGTACTGCGCCAGCAGCCGCTCGCGGCGCTCGGCGAGCATGATGCGCTCGCACCACTGCGCCGCTTCGTCGGCCCGGTCGTTCATCGGGTCGCCGCCGCGGTGACCGCCCAGCTCGCCAGCCAGCTCCGCGGAGGGCGATCCCGGCTCCGGCGGTTCGGACGCAGCCGTCTCGGATCGCTCGGCGTCTCGGCCAGCCAGTCCCAGTGGGACGGTTTGTCACTCATGGTGTCTCCTATCGGTTTTCGTTGCGTAGCCGGTCGACCTCGTCGGCCGACTCGATCAGTTGATGCGCCAACCTCCGGGCCGCCTCGGTACTCAGGTGCATGCTATGGCTGCATCCCCGCGGGCCCCAGAAGATCATCTGCGGCCGGGACAGCTCGCGGCGGCCGGGGTGTTCCTCGACGTCGGCCACGACGGCCACGTCGTGAAAGGCATGGACCCGCAGCGGTGTCATGCCGAAAGTCGGTGAGTCCGGGTCGCCGTCCCAGGACTGCACGTCGTCGAGTGTCCCAGCGCCGCAGTGGCAGTGGATCGCAACGCCGCCATGCTCAAGCCCGAACTCGAAATAGTTGTCAGACATGGCGTCTCAGTTCGTGTTCCGGTCGGTGCACATCGCCTTGAAGCATGTCGCGCGCACAGCGGCCTCCAAGCCCTTGGTCGTGACGCATTGCGGGCACACGACGCTGGCCGCCACCAGACACCCCTTGCTATTGAAGACTTCGAACCCGTGCCAGCGTGGCTCCTTGGGGTCCCCGTCACAGGAGCAGGTAGCGACCGGCTTGATGTCCGACACCACATGGGTGTGCCACAGTGGCATTTCGTCTTTCGGCCATAGGCGATCGCACAGGACGCAGCGTATGCCGTCGTCGGTGATCGCAGCGGCGATGCGCGTCGGGAGCTGGTCGGCGATCGTCATGCTCATCCGCGGTCCTTGCCCTCGTGCTCGCGGATCGCCTTGGCCAGAAGTTCCTGGCGGCGAGCCTCGGCGGCCCGCATAGCGTGCCTTCTCACGCGCGGCCTTGCGCTCTGCCGCCCTGAGTTTTCTGGCCTCTTCGGCGCGATCCGTAGTAGCCGGGACGTCGAACCAAAAGCTGTGCTCGTCCATGCTCTCCCCAGACATGTTGTCTCCTATTGGTTTTCGTCGCCGCGTCTCACCGCGGCACCTGCACGTCCAGCCCGGCCCGGCGCAGGTCGGCCCGCATGCGGTGGTGGGCCCGGCGGTCGCTGCAACTGCCGGAGATGGTGGCCAGCAGCGCGCCGTCGAGGTACACCTTCCAGTGCCGGCGGGAGAAGACCACCGGTGCCGCCGGCCCGCTCGATGGCCCGCAGCAGCGTCGCGCAGTTCCTTGTTGGCCGGCGCGGTTCTGGCTCACGAGTCCGTCCCCATCGCCCGCAGGTACTCGACCCCGTCGGCCGCGTCCAGTAGCTGCGCTGCCAGCCGCCGGGCCTGCTCGGGAGGCATGTGCACCGAGTGGGTGCACCCCGGTGGCCCATAGAAAAGCATCATCACCCGGGACAGCTCGGGGCGGTCGAAGTGTTCCTCGACGTTGGCGGTCACGGCCACGTCGTGGAAGGCGTTGACGCGCAGCGGCGTCACGCCGAAGGTCGGGCTGTCCGGGTCGTCGTCAAACCAAGCGGCGTCGCGTGCGCCCCGCGGCAGCGCAGCGGCAGCGTGATCGGCACGCCGCCGTGCTGGATCCCCAGCTCGAAGTAGTTCTCGTCGGTCATCGCGTCCGCCCCAGCTGCTCGACGACCAGCTCGCGAACGGTCTCGTTGACCGCGGTCACAGCCTCGATGTCCTCGTCGATGAGCCGCTCCACGGCCGTCGTCCACGGCTTCGTGGTGTTGCGAGCGGTGGCGTCGAACCAGTCCCGCACCCGCGCCTCGTCGATGATGCCGACCACCTCCGGATGGCGCTCTTTGACCTGGGTCACAACCTCGCCGAAATCGATCAGCTCTCTGCAGTAAGTCCCAGATCAGGGTGTCGAGGTGATCGTCGCGGGTTTCCTCCACATGCGGGTCGAGCACCTCCGGCGGCGGCACCAGCTTCGGCACGACACCGTGGTCCGCAAGCCGGGCCTCGATGAACTCGGCGAGGCCGTCGGCTGGAGAACGCGTTGAGCTCGCAGCGGGTGATGTTGTACTGGGTCTTGCCGCTCGGGCGCTGAAAACGGTGTGCCGGTGAACCACCGCAGCGCGTCATCGTCGAGCACCAGCTCACTCGGTAGGGCGCACTTGCGGACGTCGGTCTCGGTCTCCAATCCCTCCGAAATAGCCTGCGGCACAGTCAAACCCAAGTCGATAACCTCGACGCTGTGGTTGGGCATGCGTTTTGTGGCCTCGCCGAGGGTGCGGGCGATGACGTACCCGTCGAGGTCACCGTCGTGCAGGACGAAGATCGTGATCTCACGAACGGCGGAGCGGGCCAACAGGTCCCGGCATGCGATCGGCGAGTACCCGTTGCCGTAGATGATGGCCATGTCGTAGCGCTGGCCGATCTGGTACGGCGCGAGCTGAGCCTGCAGGCCCGACTTCTCGATGTAGAGGATCTTGTCGAACTCCCATTCCGGCAACGCATAGGCTTCCACCTCGCGGGTGCCGAGCCGGATCACCTCGCCGGTGTGCGGGTGATGCAGCTCGCCGCGCGGCTCGTAGTACAGGCCGTCCAGCTCCGCGATCGTTGCGCTGGTAGTCGGGCAGCAGGTGCTGTCGCGAAGTAGTGGTACTTCAGCACCGTGTCGGTGCCGTGAGCTTCTGCAGGCGCGGGCGGACCTTGTAGTACAGGGTGCGGGCCGCGACGACGAGACCGGCGGCGGTCTTGGCTTCCGGCAGCACCGCGAAGACGGCGTCCTTGAGGGTCCAGGGCCGTCCGGTGGCCGGGTTGACCGCGGTCAATCGGCCGCTCATGCGCCGCCGGCCCTGCGGGTGAAGGCTTCCAGCTCGGCGGGGTCGTACTTGAGCAGCCGCGGCCCGACGCGCCGGGCGGTGATGTCACCGGCGGCGACGTACTTGCGCAGCGTGTTGACGGACACGTTCAGGTACGCGGCGGCCTCGGTGGACAACACCAGCCGGCGCGGGCGCTCGGGCAGCGGAATACGACGGGGAGGGGTGGTGCGGGACATCGGAGATCCTTCGGGCAGACGGATAAGGAATGTCTGCCCGGGTCTCAGACCGGCGCCTATCCCGGCGCAAAGCACCGCGCTATGGCGACAAAGGTGCGGCTACCAGCTTAGCGTCAACTGACGCCTAGGCGCCACACGCGGGGCGCCGGCAACGTCACCAGGTGAGTGGGTGGCCATGGGTGGTGGACAGGCATCACATTCGGATCGCACAGCCGCGTGTGCGAGCGGCCGGAAAGCGTAGTTGAGCTGCGGCGATGGTTGTCGGGCTGACAGGATTTGAACCTGCGACCACTTGACCCCCAGGTATAAGTCTGGTGTCCGCCGGTGTCCGTGGGTGACCGTTTCCGCAGCTCAGCGGCATTGTCTGGACATCGGCGAACGGCCGCGAACACCCCAGGAATGGAGCGGGTTGCTGTACCGGTTGCTGTATCGGCGGCCGATCGATTTATGACACGCCCGTGCCACCGTGGGTGCGACACTCTCGTCGTGACTGGCGCTCGTCTCGTCCGTGAAATGAATGTCGAGCTCGTCTCGCTCCGCCTATTCAACCAGGCCGACGAAGCCGGGGCGCTGATCACGCGGAGATACGTCCAGGACCGGCTTCACGAGCTCCGCAGCCACCCGGACGGATGCCGCTGCAACGGTTTTTGCCAACTGGCCCGAAAAGTCAACTCTGCCAGTGTATTTCGCTGCGCTGTGGCGTGGCAGCGGCAAGTCAACGTGACCCGCAAGCTGGCCCAGCGCTGATGGACGAGCACAAGAACATGGCGGCGAGGATGATTCTGGCTTTCACATCCGACCCGCGGGACGAGCTCGAGCGCGACATTGACCACAGCATGAACCCGATGATCGCCATGACGGACTCGCTCATCGACATCGCGCTGGGTGCACTGCGCGGATGGGCGAAGCTGCGCGGGACGACCGTCGAGGCGTGCCTGATGGATCTGCTGGACTAGCGCCAGCCGGTGGCCCGGCGCTGCTTCCGATTCCCCGGCGGCGCGAACTTCGGCGTACCCGGCGGCGGCTCGTACGGCCGGAGCACATCGTCGGCGCCGAGCGTCCAGTCCCGATTGACACCGAGCCTGCGCGCCCAATGTCCATCCGGCAGTAACCAGCCGTGAATGTGGCGGACCTCGTCACCGTTGGCCAACGCATCAACCCTCGGCGACAGAGCATCGAGCGCGTATTGCCCCGATGCGACGCCGTCTTTCATCATCGTGCTGACGGAGCGCACCATAAAGCCTTCCTCCCAATCGCGCAGGTACTCGCGCAACTCGGGCTCGGCGCCGCGCGTACCACGGGTCCTAGGCATTCGCGCCGATGCCAACGGGTTAGGGCCATCTCCTGATGATGGCGCTACTTGGTGGTCGGCTGCAGCGTCGGATTGAGCTTGTTGATCCAGCGGAAAGGTCGCCTTCGAGCTGGTGCAGCGCGGTCTGCAAGCTGGCTAGCCGGGACTCGGTCCGGTCGGATCGGCCACCAGCGCGCGAAATCAGAGGGCGTAGCAATGCGACTCGGTCGGCCGCGTCCTCGATGGAGTCGAGGATGGCCAGCTCCTGTGCAGTCCACGCGAGATTCGTCGTCAAGCATCTCATCGAGCGACGTGCGCAGCTTCTGGCCGGGCGATACAGCACTCATACAGGCATTCTCCCCCACCGTGGTTGAAATAACATGCGTGCCCTCTAGGCGATCATGCATACCGGGAGGAGTCGGCGCACCCCCCTTGGGGAGGTCACCCCCGTCCGTCACCGCTCACCGGGGTGAGGCGTCTGCGGTAGCTTCCGACGCGCCGCGCGTCTGGCCGCGTTGGCTGCGCTACCTGCTCGGACTGCGCCATGGTGCGAACGCGGTGACACGGTGAGCACACCGCCGCAAGTTCTCGTCGCTGTCGTCGTACGTGTCGCCGAGTGGTCGACCTCGGTGGCCATGTACGCGCAGCACCCGTCGATCCTCAGCTGGCACTCACCTCTGTCACGCAACAGGATCCGCGCGCGTGTGGTCTGCGGTACGCCACGTCGTGGTCCCCACGTAGACATCACAGCCCTGCCGATCGCATGCTCACCGCTGCACTCGTGTCACCACGTAACAGACCGAGCAGCGCGTCCAGCTCCGAGGCATACAACCACAGGCCGCCGTCGTCGGAGCGGTACTTGACGCTGGTGCTGTATGGCCCGAACTGTTGCGACACCTGGTCGACGCCAGGCGTGTTGGTCTGCTGTGCCGCCTGTGCCAACAGTGCCCTCTTCACCATCACGACTGTGGTAATCATGGCGGCCTGAGTGATGACGGGGTCGCCGCCATCGACCGCGGCCTGTAACCCTGGTGCCTTGACCGACAACAGAAACGAGGCGTCGTCCAACATCACCGTTGCCTGTGCCTGTTCGGCCGCAGTGAGTGCACGCGGGAAGCGTGCCGGTCAGATCATCAATGTCTGCATATGCAGCCACGTTGTTCTCCTCGTGGGGTGGGCCAGCGGTCAGGCCACGGGCAAGGTAGGACCCGGTTCACGCGCTCACCCGCTGGAAGATGGTGGCGACGAACGCGCGGGCCTGACCGCCGGCCGTGCTCTACTTGCGGCGCGGTGCCGCTTTCTTCGCCGCCGGCTTCCCCTCCCCTGCTCCGTTGGCCTTGTCGAACCGGTTGAGATCCTTCGGGTCAACGTCGACAGTCTCGCCGGCCAGCGCGTAACCCATTGAGCCGTCGGCACGCCGATAGCTCGCGAGCACCTGCTTTACCTCACGCTTGGTCATCATCAGACCTTGGTGACCTTGACCACCGCGGCGGGATAGGTGAAGCAGAATCCGATTCTGGTGGTCGCCCGGATAGCCGTGGAATCCTTTGTGAAGAACACACTTCCATCACTGACCACGGTCGCAGGCTGCCTCATCACCAGCAGTGCGTGCTGCTGTGGAATCGCCCCAGACAGTGTCCGCGGCGCAGCTTGGGGACACCAGCACGGGCACCCCGGCGATTTGACGTACAGACGGCTGCTGCACATTTGGCTGGAGTAGTGGGACGTTGCGTCCGGCCGTGCCGAACTCGTGAATTGTGGCCAACGTCAACGCGGTTGCCGGCGAGGTCACAAACTCGGTGATCTGCGAGTGCAGACTTTCGGCCGCACTCTTTGCCGCTTCCGCCCAAGTCGAACGAGGTCCATCCCCCGCCCGCGGAGATCGTGGTGAGGCCGCCGACGGCAACCCGCTTGGTCCGTTAGTCGTGGTCGGCGGTGAGCCACGCCGTGTCGACTTTCTTTTCAAATCTCTAACAATGACTCTGACCAACAACCGCCAGCGCAGCCGGACTGCTATCGTCCCGAAGCTCGTTGCGACAGTACCGTTAAAGCGGCCAATTTGCTTGGCGTGCAAGTCATTTGGTCCGTCACAACGTCGCGTAACGCTTATCTCGGTATCCTCCAAAGTCCAGCTCGCCGTCGCATCCTGGGTCACCCGTGGCACCAACACCGGGTGACTGTTGATCTGGACGACTTGCGATGCCTGCGCCGCAACGACTCTCTCGATAAGTGGTTGAATCACAAGCGATTCGACTTGCTGCCGGTGAGAAGATGGCGGTGCTGCCGCCGGTGGTCATAGCCATTGGGAGACTCCTGATGGAGGGTGCGCGAATCGTCGCGCGTGGATTGTGCGCACCGCCGGCCACCAGGACCTATGCGGTCAACCCCTCCAGGAGGTCTAGCTGCGAGTCTATCTGCTCCGGCCGTGCAGCGCCGCAGACCAAGTCGGCGTGGTGTCCTGTTTCGGTTGCGGACTGGCGCCTGGCCTCAGGCCTTCCATCGGCCGATCTGACGGTGGCGCGCCGACGGGTCCTGCCTAAGTACGGTTTGCGTGCCAGCAGTGCCTCCGTGGCCTCGGCGACCTTGCTCCCGACCACCTCGTGGAATTCATCGAGGAACGGGTCCGCGGTCGGGGTGCGCGAGGAAGATGTCACTGCCGTCGATCAGGCCGGCCTGTGCTGCTGCCGCCGCTACTGCCTCACGGGTGTGGACGGTCTCACGTGCTGCTGCCGCGCCGGCTATCTCCTCGGCATCGCGCAGCTTGGTCCGCAACCCTTGCGCCTCACGCTTGAGCTTGGCGACGTATGCGCGTGTCCTGTCATCAAGTTCGTGTCATCGTCGGGCGCGTCGGAATCTTCCTCCCCTTGGGGGAGGGGTTCCGGTTCGGGTTCCTGCGACCACGTCGCGGTGTCCTCGCGATGGGTTCGATGGGTTCGGTCACGGGTTCGATACCTCCTGTAGTGCGGGCCAGCTTCTGTGCCGTAGCGCCTTCGATTTGAACGTGACGACGGTCTGTAGGCCGGCCGGCACCTGATAGCCCAGGAACTGCAATAGTTCGACCTCGGCCGCGCTAGCGTCACGAGTGAACCCTCTGGGCTTGAGTCTCCGCCGATCGAAATCAGCCGCCGCTGTGGAGTTCTCCGCGTTGTCGAGGGCCGGTGGCAGGAACGAAAACACCAAAATGCCCCTAGGATCCTCGCCGGCCATCGCACGTGGGTGCTGGGTGACTCCAGTCATGTCGGTCACAATGCCTCCTTTGCGATTTCGCGATCGTATTCGATGTCACTCTCGAGCCGTGCGCACGCGAGTTCCCATCCTTGCGAGTCGATCGCGGTGGCCTTGAAGACACGACCGAAGCTCACCAGCATCGAGGGCACGTTTCCGGCCGCGTTGCAGTCCAGCCACAGGTGGCGCAGCAGTGAGAGGTACGTCGGATATCCGCGCAGCAGGTGCAGCCAGCATTCCCGCACCCGGGCATCCAGCCGCGCGAGACTGGGGCGCACGTCATCGGTGGACACCCTCTTATTCTCCCTCGGCTTGACCCGCGGCCCGCGGACACGGACAGCTTTGAGCAGATCGGCCGCTAGTGCCCGTACCGTGCCGATATCAAACCGCAGGATGGGTGTCGGCGGGCCGCCAACGTCGAAGATGGCAACGTCGCCGTCGTACATCGCGACGAGTAGCGCGTGCCCTTCTCGGCTGACAATGGGACGGTTAACCGCCTCGATGAGCGGCGACGGTTTGATGAATTCGTCGATCTCGGCCCGGCACTCGGTACAGATTTGCAGCAGGGTCTGTGTGGTCCCGTCGTCCCAACCGAGGGTGCCGGGGGAGTCGCCGAGGTCTCCGCCGCACCGGTCGCAGGTGACGTATTCAATCAGGCGTTCGTCCATCATGACAGCTCGATCACCGGCAGCGTCAGCACCGTCAGCAGAGTCTGAGCGTATAGCCGCCCGTACTCGTCACCGGTGAGGTTCGTCGTGCGGATGGTCAGGCGGGCTAGATGCCCTTCGGCCCGCTCCACTGGTGCACCAAGTAGGCCGCCGTATGTGCGCGGCGGGATGAACACCAGCGCGCGGGCTAACACTTCCTCGTCACCGACCGGCCGGTTGTTGCGCGGATGGATACGTGCCAGCAGTACCCCGTCGCCGAGGTATTCGGGCCAGCACGACTCTAGGGCGGCGAACCGCTCCAGTGTGAGTGTCGCCGCCGTGGTGTCGATCATTTTTCTCCTCTGTTGTTGAGTGCTGTGCCGCCTCTTGCCCGCCCAGCAGTGCTGAAACGCAGCAGCGGAGGGAATTTGCCCCCCGATTGCCCCCACGTTTGCTGGGTCTGATCTGCGGCGATTCGTTCGAGGGGCAAAAGGGGGAGGTTGTACCTACCCTTTTTCCTACGCGCGCGTACGGGGGAGGGTAAGAGTAACTTGCCCCTTTTGCCCCTGGGAGTGCCATTTAGCGCCTGCGACCAGGGGAAATACGAGGGGCAAAATGAGGGGCAATTTCGGGTCACGGCCATGTTCGCTGGCTCCCGGACTTGAATCCGATTCCGGCGAATCCTTGGATGCCCTGTCGTTTGGTTGCTCGAATGCCGGCGATCTGCGACAGCCTGTTGTAAAACTCGCGTGCGGACAGTGGCTTCGAGGTGTCGGCGTGCAGTAGATATTTCTGGTACATATCGCGCCGCGGAAGGAACAGGTTCTGTCCGGGCTCGATGTCGCAGTACTCATCTAGCCAAGCGCGCACCGCGTCGGACGCGACGACGAAAGCGGTCTTGGCGTCGGTCAGCGATTTCAGGTCCGCGAACCGGCCGCCGTTACCTCTGGCCATCAACGCCGGCAGCGCCTCGACACCGCGGCGCATGATGCCCTGGAGTTCCGCGGTGGTTTGTAGCTTCGCATCGAGCCCGCGGTCCTCGCGGCCGACGAACGAATTCGGGAACGGCACGATGATCCACCTCGCGACCCAACCCTCGGAGCTGTCGGCGCTGCCAAACGGTTTGTTGATGCTGTAGAGAGGTACGCACCACGGCGTGAAATGGAACGACGCGCCGTATTTGTGCTCAGCTTGGAGAACGTCGTTGCCGGTGATCTTCTTAAACGTCGCGGTCGATTCCAGCCACTTCGCGTCAAGGTCACCGGCAAGGTTGGCCAGCCGGCGGAACAGGGTGGCGGCGCGGAACCTGTTCTCTACCAGTTCATGCAGTCCGACAGCGGAGTAATTCTGTTCGCCGAGCAGCGCCTTAAGTACTCGTATTAGAACACCCTTGCCGTTGCGCCCTAGACCGTGCAGCAATATCGCGACCTGCAGCGGGTTGCCGCTGTACAGCAGGTATCCGAGCAACTCCCAGATGAAACCTTGCGGGCATTCGGGCGTCGGCAAGAACAGGTCGGGCGGCAGTACCTCGGCGATGAACACCTCGAAGTCCGGGCACCTAGCGGCCGGGTTGTACTCCACCGGTAGCTGCACAGTCGACAGATAGTCGGGCGAGTGCTTATACAGTGTCCCAGTTTTCCAGTCCAGCATGCCATTTGGGCAGTTGATGTACTGGCTTAGCGGCTTATCCTCGAGTATCGGTGTGCTAGAAGAGTATTGGATGCGGTCAAGCACGGGCTTGGTATGCGCCGGCCGATGTTTGTTGCCGAGCAGTCGCGCTATCTCTCCGCGGATGCAGTCTTCGTCAGGCTGCCAGACCCCGGAGTCGTACACATAGAATTGGCGATCCGGATGCCCGAATCCGCAAGTGACAGAGGCCATTACCTCATTGGCGAGGTCGAGTGCGAGTAGCCCCGCCTTACTGTCGATGAAGCTACGCGGTACCGCGCGAGGATTGTGCCGCCCGCTGCGCAGCCCCGATGCGATGGTGGCCTTGACCTGTTGCACGCCGGTCCATTGGACGAGCCCAACGGCATCGGCGGCTTGCTCTAGTGCGGTCCACACCTCCTGTTCGGGCAGACCAGCACCCTCGACGTAGGAGCCGAGCTTGAGTGCCGCCTCGAACAGCGCATCATTGCGATGGCTCTTCGCCCGAGTGACTTTGGCGACTTCACCGTTGAGTGCCGATTCGAGGTATTTCTTCTGCCGCATATCGGGCGGGACGCCGTTCCATTTAGGCGACAGTTTCCACTCACCGGACGCTTTGCGTGCCTTCGCTTTGGCCGTCTTGGTGCGCTGCGCGGCAACCCAATCGGTGAGCGCCTGCGCGCCGGCCGCCTGTGCCGGGTCGGCGGGGTCGTACTTATTGAGGTCATCGAACACGATCGTGTAGCCGGCACCGTTGTACTTCGGCCGCAGCGTGCCGGGGAGGAACACATTGGCACCGTGTGACTGGATGTCGACACCGCGGTAATCACCGCTCTTGAAGTGTGTGGTCGGCAGGTCGGGGTGTCCGGGAACGTGCCAGTGCTTGCCACCGCCCGGCGTGTCGACCTCGGCGAGGATGACCACCTTGAGGTCGGCGAGGAGCTGCTGCACCTTGGCAATGTCGGCACCGTTGCGCGTATCCGCGTCGACCGTGGTGATTGGCAGGCCGGTGTTCACCGCGACGGCGTGACGGCCCGGCTGGAACGCTTTAAGCCGGGCATCGTTGTCGGCGGCGGTGAGGTTCTGCCATCCGGCCGGCCGGTTGAACTCCTGGCCGTTGCGGCCATGGTCGGCGATCCAGACGACGGCGCCGAGATCCATGAGTCGCTTCAGGAATTCGAGGTAGTCGCTCATCACGACACCGCCGACGCGACAGCGTCGAGGGAATCGTCGCGGGCTGTCATACTGTTCTCAGCTCCTCGTGAGCGACTGGTGAGTGCCGTTTCGGAGAGACAGCCGGAACGGCCTCTCCATGTTCGGGGGCATTACGCTGAGGCGGCCTCGCTGAGCCGATCCACGTATGCCACAAGGCTTTCCGTGGTGATGAAGCCGCGGCGGCCGATGTTGACCTTGACGAGCTCGCGCCGACTGATCAGTTCGTAAAGCGTGGTCCTGCTGATACTGCCGAGAGCGGCGCAGGCGTCCGGAATGGGGGTGAGTAGTTGTTCGGGACTGATGGTCATAGCATCTCCGTGCTGTCCGCGGTTGACAGCCTGTGTTGCGGCTGACGTTGCCATTGTCGCGCATGAATGGCAGGATGACCCCTGACAAAAAAACCTTTTCATTATGTCAGGGGTGGGCGAATGGCGGAGCATCACGAAATACCGGGGGTGATGCGGGCCCGGGTCCGCAACGTCGCGATTCCGGTCAAGGTGCGCGACGGCTGGGTGCCTTCCGACGTATCCGTTGAGCTACGCAGCAACGGCACGCGCCCGGCGATATCGCTGAGAATCGAAGTGCGCCAAGGTGTTCCGGTGTGCACTGAGCTTAAGCTGCTTGCGCATCCCGACGGGCCGGAGATACGCCCGACGGACCTGAGGGGCGTGCATATCGACAGCTTGGTCGAGCAGGCTGTCGCGCTGTGTACCGCACACGAGGAGCCTGATGGCAGTCTCTCCCAGGCGGCGCCGACACCGGCAGACCGCAGAAACGCCCAGCGCGCGCGGCGCGGTGTCCGCCAGCCCGGCCGCGGCCGTCCACGAGTTCCGTCGCAACGCCTGCAACAAGTGGCCGACCTCTATCGCCGGCACACCGACGGGGGTCGACCGGTGCAAGTGATCCACGAGGTGCTTCGGGTCTCCGAACGCACCGCGCCCGCTACGTCGAGAAGTGCCGCAGCGACGGGCTGCTGCCACCACGAGAGAAGGCATAACGATGGCGAAGAACTCCAACGGTGAGGGCTCGATCTACCAGCGGATGCGCGACGGCAAGCTGGTGCGCTACGAGGGTGCCATCACCTACATCGACGAGGACGGGAAGACCAAGCGGCACACCGTCTATGGGCGCACCCGCGCGGACGTGCGCGACAAGCTCAAGACGGCGCGCGAACGGCTCGAGGCCGGCGCACCGGTCCGCGACGCCAGCCAGACCGTCGGGGACTGGCTGGCGCACTGGCGGGTGACCACGCTGGCCGTGTCCGACCGCAAACCAGTCGACGCGGGAGCTGTACGCGAACCTGTGCCGCAGCACCTGGAGCCGGCACCGTTCGGTGCGATCCCGCTGGACCGGCTCCAGCCCACCGACGTCGAGGCGCTGGTGCTGGCGATGCGGGCCGACCAGCCCACCGGCGCCCGGGCGCTGTCCGACTCGACGATCCGGTCGATCTACACCGTGCTGCGGGCCGGCCTGGACGGTGCGGTGCGCGACGGGCTGCTGGCCCGCAATCCCGCGGCCCTGGTGAAGCGTCCGGGCGTGGCGCGCAGGAGGCCAGGCACCTGGACGCCGGCGACGTGGCGGCGGTGCTGCGCGGCCGCAGCGGGCTCGCGCTATCACCCCGCGCTGGTGCTGATCGCGGCCACCGGGCTGCGCAAGGGTGAGGCGCTGGCGCTGTCGTGGGACCGCGTCGACCTCGACGCCGGGGTGCTGCGGGTCGCGGCGACGATCGGCCGCATCGGTGACCGGCTGGTGATCAGCGAGCCCAAGACCGACCGCGTCGCGGCGCACCGTGCCGCTGTCGCCGGCCGTGGTGGCGATGCTGCGCCGGCACCGCACCGAGCAGAAGGCCGAGCGGCTGCGGGCCGGCGACCAGTGGCCGGAACCGGGTCTGGTGTTCACCACCGAGCTCGGCGCCCCGGTGGATCCGCGCAACCTCCTGCGGGTGATCGAGGGCGCCGCGAAGGCGGCGGGCGTCGAGGGTGTCGGCGTGCACACGCTGCGGCACTCCGCGGCGGTGGCCTGGCTCGAGGCGGGCGTGCACATCAAGGCGGTGGCCGACCTGCTCGGGCACTCCTCGATCGCGGTCACCGGCGACGTGTACGGGCACACGAGCGACGACACGGCGCGGGCCGCGGTCGACGGGCTGAGCGGGCGCTGGCTCGGGCTGTGAGCGCGCTAGTGGTCGGGCAACTTAAGCGACCGGCGTATCCGCGGGCTGGACTGGGTGCAAGCGAGCAAGCAAATGCTCGTCGGCGAGTCTGGCATGAGTGCGAGATCGACCGAAAGGGCATCGACCGACGCTCGGGCGATCGTCGTCATCGAGTGTCGCCGGTACACCAGTTCCGAGCTCGAGCCGAAGACATGGCGCGCGACTGGCGTCTACCGTCAGCGACGTTGGCGCTGCAGGCGGGATCGTCGTGACCCCATCGGTGTACAGGAGGCGCGAGCAAGATCGCGACGATGCAGCATCCAGGTCGTTCACCTCGATCGACTCCGCGCACCAGGCTTACGTATTGAAATTCGCTGCGCGACGAGTTCATCGGCGTCCCGCCAGCGAGCATCGACGTCGCGCTCTCGCTCCCGAGTCATAACCGTCACGCGCACGTCGACGATTGATCGGCCATACGCGATGACGGCACTGGTAAGAACGCCGGGTTGCTGTACCCGTTGCTGTACATACCCCGGGCGGGTATCGAAAAGGCGGCTCCCGATCTCTCCGAAACCGCCTCTGACCTGCTGTTCTCTGGTCGGGCTGACAGGATTTGAACCTGCGACCACTTGACCCCCAGTCAAGTGCGCTACCAAACTGCGCCACAGCCCGCGGTGCTGCCGGGATCGCCGGCAGCAGGTCGAAAGCCTACCGCAGACCGACCCTCGCCCCTAAACGGTTACGAGCCGATACAGCCCGATGGCGCCGACCATCACGATCGCCGCTCGCAATGCATTCGGCGACAGCCGGCGTCCGTAGTGTGCGCCGAGGAATCCTCCGACCAGGGAACCCACCGCGATCAATCCCGCCGCCTCCCAGCTGATCCTGTCGAATGCGACGACGGTGTAGGCCACCGCCGCAACGATGTTCACCAGCAACGACAGCAGGTTCTTCGCGGCGTTCATCCGCTGCATGTCCTCCGGCAGCAGTGCACTCATCGCCGCGATCAGCATGATGCCCTGCGCCGCCGTGAAATAGCCGCCGTAGATCCCGATCACGAACGTGCCGAACACCAGCGCGGCCATCTGTCGTCCGCTCACGTGTTCCGGGGACTGGCCGGATAACTCGGCGCGCCGTCGCGCCCACTCCTGGATGCGCGGCCCGACCACCACCAGACCCAGCGCCAGCACCAGCAGGACAGGCACGACCTTTTCGAACACCGTCTCCGGCAGGTGCAGCAGCAGCCATGACCCGAGACCCGCGCCGATCAGCGACGCCGGGATCTGCCAGCGCAGCCGGTCCCACTGGCCGCGTAGCTCACGCCGATATCCCCAGGTACCCGAGACGCCGCCGGCAACCAGGCCGACCGCATTCGACATCGTCGCCGTCACCGGCGGATAGCCCAGCGCCACCAGGGTCGGAAAGGTGATCAGAGTACCCGAGCCGACGACCGCGTTGATCGCTCCCGCCCCGACGCCCGCCAGGGCGATCAGGATCATGTGGGAAACGGGCACTTGGCTAACCCTAGCGAGACTTCGCGCCCCTCTTTTCCCGCACCCTTAAGTTGATCCGGATCGGGCTGCCCTTGAAGCCGAACGTCTCGCGTAACCGCCGCTCCAGGAACCGGCGGTATCCGGCCTCGAGAAAACCTGTGGTGAACAACACAAATGTCGGCGGACGCGCAGTCGCCTGCGTGGCGAAAAGAATTCGGGGTTGCTTGCCGCCCCGGACCGGTGGCGGCGTGGCGGCCACCACCTCCTTGAAGAAGGTGTTCAACCGCCCCGTCGGCACCCGGGTGTCCCACGACGCAAGCGACTTCTCCAGCGCGGGCACCAGTCTCTGCACCGCCCGGCCCGTCTTGGCCGAGATGTTGACCCGCGGCGCCCACTCCAACTGCGCCAGTTCGCGCTCGATCTCCCGGTCCAGCAGGTAGCGGCGATCCTCGTCGACCAGGTCCCACTTGTTGAACGCCAGCACCAAAGCCCTGCCCGCCTCGATCACCATCGACAGCACCCGCTGGTCCTGTTCGGTCAGCGGCTGCGATGCGTCGATCAACACGACGGCCACCTCGGCGGCATCGATGGCGCCGTGCGTGCGCACCGACGCATAGAACTCGTGTCCGCTCGCCTGCGCGACCTTGCGGCGCAATCCCGCCGTATCGACGAAACGCCAGATTTTGCCGTCCATTTCGATCAGCGAGTCGACCGGGTCGACGGTGGTGCCCGCCACGTCGTGCACCACGGAGCGCTCGTCACCGGCCAGCCGATTCAGCAGCGAGCTCTTGCCCACATTCGGCTTGCCCACCAACGCAACCCGTCGCGGGCCTCCCCCGCCCGACGCCATCTCGGACACCGCTGGCAGTGAATCGACGACCTTGTCCAGAAGATCGGCCACGCCGCGCCCGTGCATCGCACTGACCGGATACGGCTCGCCAAGCCCCAAGGACCACAGCTCCGCTGCGTCTGCCTCGAGACGCTCGTTGTCAACCTTGTTGGCCGCCAAGAAGACTGGCTTGCCCGACCGCTGCAAGAGTCGCGCCGCCGCGTCATCGGCTGTTGTCGCCCCTACCGTCGCATCAACGACGAAGACGATCGCGTCTGCGGTGCGCATTGCCACCGAAGCCTGCTCGGCCACCAACTGCTGCAGACCTTTTGCGTCCGGCTCCCATCCGCCGGTGTCCTGCACGACGAACCGCCGCCCCGACCACAGCGCGTCATACGACACCCGGTCGCGGGTCACACCGGGCACGTCCTGCACCACCGCCTCGCGGCGGCCGAGGATGCGGTTCACCAACGTCGACTTGCCGACGTTCGGGCGGCCCACGACGGCCACCACCGGTGGCGGTGCCGCGGCTTCCTCGATCGCCTCGGCGACCTCTTCCGCGCCGAGCTCCCAATCGCTTTCGTCGGCCCAGGTTGCCTCAGAGTCGTGTGAGCTCATCGCGGCGCCCCGGCATGTTGTGTGACGAGATCCAGAAGATGCGCGATCACCTCTGCCTCGGTCATGTCGCTGGTATCGACCACCAACGCATCGTCGGCCGCCCGCAACGGCGACACCTTCCGCGTCGAATCCAGGTGATCGCGGCGCTTGACGTCGGCCAGCACGGCTTCGTAGTCGTCGCCCAGCCCGGACGCGACGTTCTGGTCGTTGCGCCGCCGTGCGCGTTCCTCGGCCGACGCGGTGAGGAAGATCTTGACGTCGGCGTCGGGCAGCACCACGGAGCCGATGTCGCGGCCCTCGACGACGACGCTCCCCTGGCCCGCCGCCAGTTCGCGCTGCATCTGCACCAACCGCGTGCGCACCGCGGGAACGGCCGAGACCGCCGAGACCGCCTTGGTCACCTCGTCGCCGCGGATCTCGACCGAAACATCTTCGCCGGCAAGGTAAGAGCGATCCTCCTCGGGGTCATACCCGACTGCGAGGTCGACGTTCGCCGCGGTTGCCCCGATAGCGTCCACGTCGCCAAGATCGACCCCGGCACGTAGCACCGCGAGCGTCACGATCCGGTACATCGCGCCGGTATCCAGATAGCGTGCGTCCAATGAACGCGCCAAACCCCGTGACACCGATGACTTTCCGGTGCCTGCGGGTCCGTCGACCGCGATGACCAGCGAGGAGCTCACAACCCCACCGCCTTGTACAACTCCCCGACCTCCTTGCGGCTCAACACCCGGATGCTGCCGGGCCGTTGGTCGCCCAACGACACTGAGCCGATGTCCGTGCGTACCAACTCCTGCACCGGATATCCGACCGCCGCCAACAGCCGCCGCACGATCCGCTTGCGGCCCTCGTGCAGCGTCACCCGCACCAGCGTCTTGCCGGGCACCCTGTCGACAAGGGCGAAATCGTCGACATGCGCAGGCCCGTCGTCCAGTTCTACCCCGGCGCGCAGCTTGCGGCCCAGCCCCCGCGGCACCGAGCCGTCGACGGTTGCCACGTACGTCTTGGGCACCTCGAACGACGGATGCATCAACCGGTGTGCGAGTTCACCGTCGTTGGTCAACAACATCAGCCCTTCGGTGTCGGCGTCAAGACGCCCTACGTGAAACAGCTTCTTGTTGCCCCGCACTCGATGCTCGACAAGGTCGCCGATGCACGGCCGCCCGCGGTCGTCGGACATCGTCGAATGCATCCCCCGCGGCTTGTTGATCGCGAGATGCACCAGCGTGTCATCGACCGTGATGCGGGCGCCGTCGACGCGGATCACCGAAACGTCCGGGTCCACCCGGGTGCCCAGCTCGGTGACCACGCGGTCGTCGACCTCGACCCGGCCGTCGAGGATCATCTTCTCGGCGACGCGCCGCGACGCGATTCCGGCCTGCGACAACACCTTCTGCAGACGCACGCCCTCCGAGTCCGCCATGTCACTCCTGGTCCACGTCGAACGACATCGGCGCCTCGGCCGCCCGGGCACCGCTGAGCTTCATGAAACGTGGCTCTTCGCCAAGGGATTCGCTCAGGTCGTCGATGACGTCGACGTCGGGCAACAGCGGCGCGATGTCGGGCAGGTCGGTCAACGACGTCAGGCCCAGCCGTTCCAGGAACAGCTCGGTCGTCGCGAACGTTACCGCGCCGCTGTCGGGATCGGTGCCGGCCTCGGTGATCAGCCCGCGCGCCAGCAGCGTGCGCATCACCGCGTCCACGTTCACGCCGCGCACCGCGCTCACCCGGGCCCGCGTCACGGGCTGCCGGTACGCGACCACCGCCAGCGTCTCCAGCGCCGCGCGGGTCAGCTTCGACCTGGCGCCGTCGAGCAGCAGCCGCTCGACATACGGCGCGAATCGCGCCCGCGTGTACATCCGCCAGCCGCCGCCGGCTTCCCGCAGATCGATACCGCTGTCGCGGGCCGTGAGCTCTTCGGCCATCAACTGCAACTTGGCCCCCACCCGGTAGGCCGGCTGCTCGGTAGCGACGGCGAGCTGCTCCACCGTCACCGGCGTGTCCACCACCAACAGCAGCGCCTCGAGGGCCGCACCGAGTTCGGAGTCCTCCAGCTCGGGTGCGGTCGCGACGTCGATGCCCAGGTCCAGGTCGGTGGGAAGATCCGTGTGGATATCCGTGGGGATTTCGTCATTCATGTTGGTCTACTTCCGCCGCGAGGTGGTCATTGGCCGGCCGCTCTCCGGTCCACGAAACCTGGAGCACACCAAGCGGTTCTGATTGATCGAATGCTACCGCCCGCGACCGATACAGCTCGAGCAGCGCCAGGAACCGGCCGACGATCTCGATCGGCGCCCCGCAGTCGGCCACCAGCTCGGAGAACGTCGCCCATTGCCCGATGCCCCGGCTCTCCAGCAGATTCATCAGATTGCTGACCTGCTCGGGCACCGACACGATGACCTGGTGCAGATGGTCGGTGGCCACCGTCGGCACCGGCCGCGGCGTGAACGCGGCCGCCGCGATCTGCGCGAAGCTCTCCGCGTCGACGCCCAGCATCACCTCGGGCAGCAGCTCCTCGTAGCGCTTCTCCAGCGACACCGACCGCGGATAGCTGCGCAGTGCCGCGGCCTCGAGTTCGGCGAACATCTCCGCGACGTGCTTGAACGCCCGGTACTGCAGCAGCCGTGCGAACAGCAGGTCGCGGACCTCCAGCAGCGCGAGGTCGTCCTCGTCGTGCACTTCGCCGGCGGGCAGCAGCCGGGCGGCCTTGAGGTCCAGCAGCGTGGCGGCGACGACGAGGAACGCGGTCGTCTCCTCGAGCTCCATCTGCGGGCCGATCGCCTTGGTGTACGCGATGAAGTCGTCCGTTACCTGATGCAGCGCCACCTCGGTGACGTCGAGGCGGTGCGCGAAGATCAACTGCAGCAGCAGGTCGAACGGCCCCTCGAAATTGCTCAGCCGGACCTGGAAGCCGCTCTGTTGGGTCTGCTCTTCCGGCTCGATTTCCGTGTTCACGCGCCGAACCGGGAGATGACCTCGCGCGCCAACGACCGATATGCTTCGGCCCCACCGGATTTCGGTGCCCACGTGGTGATCGGTTCGCCTGCGACGCTCGTCTCGGGGAAGCGCACCGTGCGGGTGATGACGGTGTCGAACACCAGATCGCCGAACCTCTCCAGGACCCTGGCCATCACTTCGCGGGAGTTGACGGTGCGGGGATCGTATCGGGTGATCAGGATGCCGCTGATCGACAGCTTCGGGTTCAGCCGATCGTGCACCTTGTCGACGGTGTCCGTCAGCAGCGCGAGGCCGCGCAGCGAGAAGTACTCACACTCGGTCGGGATGATCACGCCATCACTGCACGCCAGCCCGTTCACGGTGAGCAGCCCCAGCGACGGCTGGCAGTCGATCAGCACATAGTCGTAGCGGTCGAGCACCGGATACAACGAGCGGGCCAGTGACTGCTCGCGGCCCACCTCATTCACCAACTGAATCTCGGCGGCGGACAGGTCGATGTTGCTCGGCGCCAGGTCCATGCCCGGAACGCGGGTGTGGATCAGTACGTCGTCGATCGACACCCGGGGCTCGACCAGCAGGTTGTGCACCGTGTGCTCGAGTTCGTAGTGCTGCACCCCGAGCCCCGCTGACAGCGCGCCCTGCGGATCGAGGTCCACCAGCAGCACCCGCCGACCGTACTCGGCCAGGCTGGCGCCCAGGTTGATGGTCGACGTCGTCTTTCCGACGCCGCCCTTCTGGTTGCACATCGCGATGACCTTGGCCGGGCCGTGCACAGTCTTCGGGGTGGGCTCGGGAACGGGCCGGGGCGGGCGGCCGGTCAAGCCGAATTCGGCGGTTGCCCCGTCGTCGGTCATGCCCGACCGTCGCTGGTCAGGCCGACCACACCCATTCCGGACATCCGGGCAAGTTTAACGGGAGGTGACTGCCTGGTCTGGCAGACCCGCGGGCAACGTAGAACCCAATCGATCCGGCCGTCCGCATACGCTGGCGATCATGACCCTGAAGCAGCGGGTGCCGTTTCTGCGCTGGTCGTTCTGGCGGCTGGCGATCGGGGCTCGCAACATCACCAAGACCGGCCAGATCGGCGACGGGCGCGAAGCCGCCGCTGCCGACTACGTCGTCGCCGACGCACGCCGGGGCGACATCGACGACGTGATCGCCAAGGTCGACCAGTTCGCATACGAGAGGTCGTTCTTGATCAACGTCGGCGACGAGAAGGGCGAGCTGCTCGACGCCGCGGTCCGCCGCGCCAACGCGGGCGTGGCGCTGGAACTGGGGACCTACTGCGGCTACGGCTCGCTGCGAATCGCCCGCGCCGCTCCATCGGCCAAGGTGTTCTCGGTCGAGCTCTCGGCCGCCAACGCCGAAGTGGCGCGGCGTATTTGGGCGCACGCCGGCGTCGATGACCGGGTCACGTGTGTGGTCGGGACGATCGGCGACGGCGGCCTGACCCTCGACACGCTGGCCCGCGAACACGGGTTCGGCGCCGGCACGCTCGACCTGCTGTTCATCGATCACGACAAGGCCGCCTACCTGGCCGATCTGCAGAGCATTCGCGACCGCGGCTGGCTGCACCGCGGGTCGATCGTGGTTGCCGACAACATGCTGATTCCGGGCTCGCCGAAGTACCGCGGGTTCATGAAGGAGCAGCAGGGCAAGCTGTTCGACACCGTCGAGCACAAGACCCACGGCGAGTATCAGACGCTGGTTCCCGATGTCGTGCTGGAGTCGGAGTACCTAGTCGGCTGATAGTTCGCGGGCGATCCGCTTCGCCATGCGCTTCGACAGCTTGGCCATGTGACCGATGAGCGACGGCCGGATGTCGTAGCCGATGAACCGCAGCCCTTCCGCGGCGGGCCGCACTCCCGAAGCGACGGGCTTACCCCTGTCGTCCAGCACGCCGAGGTGGCCGACGAGCGGTTCCAGACCACGCCGGTAACCGGTGGCCAGAACGACGGTATCCGCGTCCAGCCGCGATCCGTCGACGAGGACGACCTTGTCCCGGTCGAAGGAGTCAACCGCCGCGACCACCTCGATCGAACCGTCCTTGATGGCGTCGATGACATCCATGTCGACCAGCGACGGCACCTGATCGAGACGTTTCACCCGCGAGAACACGCCCTCTTCCGGGATCGGCAATCCGAACTCGCTCAGGTCGCGGAGGTTCTTGCGGCGCGCCGCCCGGCTGATCGCGTCGGCGATACGGACGGGGGCGCGATATAGCGGGAGGGAGACCAGATCGCCCGGCAGGCCACCGGGAAGCGACCGCAGCATGATGTTCGGCGGGGTCCGCACCGCCAGCCAGACCTTGGCCGCGCCGCCCGTGGCGAGGTCGTGGGCGATCTCCATCCCGGACGACCCGCCCCCAACAACCAGCACGTTCTTGCCCTGATACGGACCGGGGTTGCGGTAGGCCGACGAGTGCAGCACTTCGCCCATGAACTCCCCGGGCCATTCGGGAATCCGCGGTGTGTGCTGGTTACCGTTGGCCACCACGACCTGTCGCGCATCGATGTCGCCTGTCGAGGTTTCCAGTCGCCAACGGGTCGCTTGCCGGTCGATGCGGGTGACTTCGGTACCCAGCCGCAGCTCGATCCCGCTTTCATGGGCGTGCCGGTCGAGGTGGGCGACAACGTCGTCGCGTGTCGGAAACATGGCCGTCCCTCTGGGGTACGGCCGGTTCGGAAGGTGGGAGAACGGTCTGCCGGTGTTCAGTTTCAGCCGGTCGTAGCGACCTCGCCACGACGAACCCACGTGGTCACCCCGTTCGATCAACAGGGCAGACAGCCCGCGGTCACGCAGGCTCAACGCCACCGAGACACCCGCCGGACCTGCTCCAATAACGGCAACGTCGGTCATACCCGGTTCCAACGCGCGATGCCGCGAGAACGTTCACCTCGCCCGGGGATGCGCCCCGGCCCAGACCTCGCGCAGCGCGTGCACGGTAACCATGGTGTAGATCTGCGTGGTCGTCACCGACGCGTGGCCGAGCAACTCCTGTACGACACGGACGTCGGCGCCGCCGTCGAGCAGATGGGTGGCAAACGAGTGACGCAACACGTGCGGCGACACCGCAGCCTTGATGCCTGCGCGTTCGGCAGCGTCCTGCAGCACCTGCCACGCGCTCTGCCGCGACAGCCGGCCGCCGCGGGCGTTGAGGAAGATCGCGGGCGTGCCCCGGCCGCGGCGGGCCAGCTCGGGACGACCACGCACCAGGTAAGCCTCGAGCGCGGTGACTGCCGGCCTGCCGATCGGCACCAGCCGCTGCTTGCCGCCCTTACCGCGCAGGAGCGCCGACCGTGCTTGGGTGTCGATGTCGTCGATGTCCAGCCCGACCCCCTCCGAGATCCGGGCGCCGGTCGAGTACAGCAGCTCCAGCAGTGCGCGGTTACGCAGGGTCAGCGGCCCGTCGGCCTCGGTGTCGCCGCCGGCGCCTTCGAGCAGGGCCAGCACCTCGTCGATGGTCAGGCTCTTGGGCAGCCGACGGCTCGGGGTGGGCGGCTTGACCGCCCGCGCGACGTCCACCTCCGTGAGCCCCTCGGAGGCCGCGAAGCGGTGCAGCCCCCGCACGGCGACCACCGCGCGGGCCGCCGATACCGCCGACAGCGGCGTGGTTTTCGTGTCGGGATCGCCACGGCGCAGCGATACCAGAAACTCGCTGACATCCGCCTCGGTGACCTTGGCCAGATCGTCGATGCCCCGCTCGGTCAGGTGCTCGGCGTAACGGCGCAGATCGCGGCGATACGAACTCAGGGTGTTGGCCGCGACGCCGCGCTCGATCGTGAGGTGGTCGAGGTAGCCCTGAAGCTGGTCATCCAGGGCGGGCCGGAAGGTGGTCATGTGTCGGCCCGCCTGGCGGCGAAGGCTTTCGACCTGTCGATCCACGGGGCGTCGACAGGTCGAAGTGACGACGGGTCCTCGACGTCGTGGGCGGCCAGAATGCCGGCTACCGCAATGGAATTCACGATCTCGCCGGCCAGCACCATACGCCTGGCCTCGTCGAGGGGAAACCACTTCACCTGAAGATCGGCTTCCTCGTCGTGGGCGTCCGGCCGGCCGACGTCGGTGATCCCGGTAGCGAGGTACACCCGCACGCCTTCGTCGCTGAATCCGGGCGCCGACACCAGGTCGACCAGCACCCGCCACTCGGCGGCCTCCAGCCCGGCCTCTTCCTTGAGTTCGCGAGCGGCCGAGATGTGCGGTGCTTCACCGCCGAGGTCCAGCAGCCCCGCAGGCAGTTCCCACAGCCGACGGCCGACAGGATGACGGTACTGGTAGACCATGACGACGTTGTTGGCCTGGTCCAACGCCAGGACGGCCACCGCGCCGTAATGCTCGATCACTTCGCGGCGCGCGACGTTGCCGTGCGGCATCCGGACCTCGTCGGCGCGCAGCGCGAAAATGTTTCCGATGTAAAGCGTTTCGGATGAGACCGTCCCGAAGTCGTGTTCAGCCACGGGCCGCGGGTTCTTGCAGCAGTTGCGCCACGTTGTCCGCATGCTCGACACCGTTCGACCGCTGCTCTGGAATGTCCATGCCCGGCAATCGTTCTTCGGCCTTGTACTTCAGCGCAGCGCCGATGAACGCGACGAACAGCGGATGCGGCCTGGTGGGCCGGCTCTTGAGTTCCGGGTGCGCCTGGGTGCCGACGATGAACGGATGGACATCGGCGTCGTACTCGACGAATTCCACCAGATGCCTGTCCGGGGAGGTGCCGGAGAACCTCAGCCCGCTTTCGGCGATGCGGTCGCGGTACTCGTTGTTCACCTCGTAACGGTGGCGGTGCCGCTCCGATACTTCGGTGGCCTGATATGCCTGCGCCACAATCGAACCCGCCTCCAGCACGGCGGGATACGCACCGAGTCGCATGGTGCCGCCGAGGTCCGCCTCCCCGGCGACCGCGTCGCGCTGGTCGGCCATCGTGGAGATCACCGGGTCCGGCGTCTTCGGATCGAACTCCGCGGAGTTGGCCTCGGTGAGCCCGACCGAGCGCGCCGCCTCGATGACGATGCACTGCAACCCCAGGCACAGGCCGAGAACCGGCAGGCCCCGCTTGCGGGCGTACGAGATCGCGCCGATCTTGCCCTCGATGCCACGAATGCCGAAACCGCCTGGGATCAGCACACCGTGCACGTCGCTCAGCGCGGCGGCGGCACCGCTCTCGGTTTCGCAGTCGTCGGAGGCCACCCAGCGCATCTCGACCTTGGCGCGGTGCTTGAACCCACCGGCCCGTAGTGCCTCTGCCACCGACAGATAGGCATCGGAGAGGTCAATGTACTTGCCCACCAAGGCGATCCGCACCGTCTCCTGCGGCTCGTGCACGCGCTGAAGGAGATCGTTCCACTGGGTCCAGTCGACGTCGCGGAACGGCAAATTCAGTCGGCGCACCACGTAGGCATCGAGTTCCTCACGGTGCAACACCTTGGGAATGTCGTAGATCGACGGCGCGTCGGGAGTGGAGATCACGCCGTCGATATCGACGTCGCACATCAGGGCGATCTTGTTCTTCAGCGGTTCGGGCACGTCCCGATCGCAGCGCAGGATGAGCGCGTCCGGGGTGATACCGATGCTGCGCAGCGCCGCCACCGAGTGCTGCGTGGGCTTGGTCTTGAGTTCGCCCGAGGGCGCCATGTAGGGCACCAGCGAGCAGTGCAGGAAGAAGCAGTTCTCCCTGCCGACCTCGTGCCGCACCTGCCGCGCGGCTTCCAGGAAGGGCAGGGACTCGATATCGCCGACCGTGCCGCCGATTTCGGTGATCACCACATCGGGCCGGTGCCCATCCGCGTCGGGTTGGGCCATTTCCAGGATCCGGCTCTTGATCTCGTCGGTGATGTGCGGGATGACCTGCACGGTGTCGCCGAGGTACTCGCCGCGACGCTCCTTGGCGATCACCGACGAATACACCTGTCCCGTCGTGACATTGGCCGAACCGGACAGGTTGCGGTCGAGGAAGCGCTCGTAGTGTCCGACGTCGAGGTCGGTCTCGGCACCATCCTCGGTGACGAACACCTCGCCGTGCTGGAAGGGGTTCATGGTGCCGGGGTCGACGTTGAGGTACGGGTCCAGCTTCTGCATGGTCACCTGCAAGCCCCGCGCCGTCAGCAACTGGCCGAGGCTGGACGCCGTCAGGCCCTTGCCGAGTGAGGAAACCACGCCGCCGGTTACGAAGAGGTGCTTGGTGGCGGATTGCGGGTGCTTGCGTAACGCTGGCAAGAGCAACCTCCGTGACGACGGGCAGGGCTTACTTTTCTAGGCTGAGTCCTAGCTTGGGGCCTGCCGACCCACGGAACCCCACCTTAACACCGACGCCGACATGCCGTCGCTGACACGCCACTGGGTGGGCCCCCGCGTGCCACGGTGGGCCCCGGCGTGCAACGGGACTATTGCGGCAGCGTTACCGATGACGCGCCCTGGCCGACGCCGTACTGACCGGGCCGTCCGCCGTTGATCAGGTCACTCAGCGCCAGCACCGTGGTGATGCGGCCGGACTCGGCGTCGACGTCGTCGACCGTGCTCACCGCGCTGTTCAGGGCGGCGTCAGACCTGGTCACCGCCACCGCGGCGGTGCCGGATGCGGAGCCGTCACGTCCCGCGACGACGGTGCCCGAACCGTGCGGGGTCAGGCCTGCGGCGAACCGGGCGACGGTCGCACCCTGGTTGCCTGCGTTCTCGCTCAACCCCCCGCCGGTGACGATCAGCGCGGTGTTGGCGGGACCGATCCGCTGGGTGCCGTACGTCACAAAACCGGTGTCGCGTAGCGCCGCGAGCACGGTGTCGCGCTGCGCATCGTCGACCACCTGAACCTTGGGATCCTTGTTGATCAGCAGAGCGATTCCCAACAGGTCGCCCGCCTGCGATCCCTGGTCCACCGACGTGGTGCTCAGCTGCGCCCCGGCCGGCACGATCGGCGAGTTCACCACCGACAGCAACTTCTCCGCAGAGTTGGCGTCCACGAACTCCTGGGTCAACGCGATCGTCCCGGTGACCGCGCCACCGGCCTGCCCCACCATCCGAGTCAGGGCGTCCACGTCGTCGTCATTGGCGTCGGGGGTGCGGAACACCACGACGGACTTGCCCGCCAGCGCCTCGTGCAGGATTCGCGGCGACATCTGTGCATCAAATTCGCCTGCGGCGTTCAGCTTTTCGTTCAGCGCGTTCTTGTCGTCGGTGAGCGTGTTGATCTGATTCTGCAGTTGGTTCTTGTCGTCGCGCAGACCGGACAGCACCGTGTTCGACAGCAGGCCCGAACCGAGCGCCACCCCGATGGCCAGCGCGAGGAACACTGCCGCGAGCGAAATCGCGTGTGTGCGTAGGGAAATCATGAGGGCTCCCTAGGTGACCCAGCCCTGAACCCAGAGCGAGAACCGATTCCAGTAGTCGGCGATCCAGTCGAGCACCGCGACGTCGGCGCGTGACACCCACAAGGCGGCGATCACCGCGATCAGCATCGCCAGCACCAGCAGTGCGATGGCGCCGCCCGACACCCTGCTGCGGTACAGGGTGGCAACGGCTTTGGCGTCGACCAGCTTCTCGCCGACCTTGAGCCGGGTCAGGAACGTCGACGGGTTGGTGCGCTGCCGTGACCGGTCGAAGAACTCCTCGATGCTCGCGGTGTGGCCCGCGGTGACGATCAGCGATGCGCCATGGTGATCGCACAGCAGCAGCGCCAGGTCGGCGGCGGAGCCTGCGGCGGGAAACGTCATCGCCCCCACACCCAGATCCTGGATGCGCTCGAGACCGGCGGCATGGCCGTCGGCGTCTGCAGGCAGCACCACCTGGGCGCCGCATCGCAGCGTCTCGCCGCTGATCTTGTCGGGGTCGCCGACGATGAGCTGCGGCCGATAACCGGCCTTGCGCAGGACGTCGGCGCCGCTGCCGACGCCGACCAGGACCGGCTGGTACTCCTTGATGAACGGCTTGAGCGCCTTCAGGTCGGTGGCGGCGCTGAGCTCCTCGGCGACGACCACCACGTGCCTGCGGCTGATGTCGACGTCGATGTCGGGGATGCCGATGCCGTCGATCAGCAGCGGGCTCTCACTGCGGATGAACTCGATCGTGTTGCCGGCGAACGCCTCGAGGTGAGCCACCAAGCCGCTCTTCGCCTCGTGCATCAGTTCGTGGATCTCGTGGTCGGTGCGCTCGGTGCCGAGGATCAGCCTGCGGTCTCCGGAGTACACCCCACCTTCGTGGAGTCGCACGCGTGCGCCGTCCTTGACCTTCTTGAAGACCTCGGGCCCAGTCTCGTCGATCAGGATGACGCCGTTGGTCACGAGCACCTCCGGTCCGAGGTTGGGGTAGCGACCGGAGATGGACGGCGACGCGTTGACGACCGCGGCGACGTTTGCCTCGACGAGCGCGTCGGCGGTGATCCGGTCAAGGTCCAGAGCGTCGATGACGACGATGTCACCCGGGGTGACTCGCCTCAGTAGCCGATCGATGTCGCGATCAACCCGGGCGGTACCGGTGATGCCCGGCCGTGAGCTGGCAGAACGGGATAGCAGCGCTGACATCTTCATGGGGCCGATTCTGTCGAGGAACGGCAGCTAGAAGGTGGAGGCGCGCCGTAACATCAGCCTCAGAAGTACCTTTTGTCACATTTGCAACACGAGGCTTCGACCCTGGTACGCCTCGAACAGTTCGATGAGGTTGCCGGCGGAAGTCGACGCCGGTCGACACGGCGCTTAGTCCGCGCGGTCGCTCTGCGCTGCGTCCAGAAGCTCACGGGCGTGCGCACGTCCGCTGTCCGACTCTCCCAACCCGGCCAGCATCCGCGCCAGTTCGGCGACGCGGTCGTCATCGTCGAGGCGGCGCACTCCGCTGGACCTGTTTCTGCCGCCACTGTCGACGACCAGGTGCACATCGGCATATGCGGCGACCTGCGGCAGGTGCGTGACGACGATGACCTGGTGCGTTCGAGCAAGCCGGGCAAGCCGCCGGCCGATCTGTACCGCGGCGCGACCGCCAACCCCGGCGTCGACCTCGTCGAAGACCATCGTGGTGCCCTCTGCAGAGGCCGCGAGCACCACCTCCAGCGCAAGCATGACCCGGGACAGCTCGCCGCCCGACGCGCTCTTGCTCAACGACAACACGTCGGTGCCGCGGTGTGCTGCGAAGCCGAACTCGACGGCATCGACGCCGTCATGCCCGGCGTGGACCGTGACCCCCGACGGCAGGGTGAGCGGTGCGGAGTCGTCAGCGCGGGCCGGGATGTCGGCGACCGAGACCGTGAACGCGGCGTCGGCCATGGCGAGCCCCGTCAACTCGGCGGTCACCGCCTTCGCGAGACCCTTGGCGGCCTTGGTTCGCGCCTTGGTGAGTTCGGTTGCGGCGCTGACGACTTTCGCCTCGAGCTCGCCGACGCGGCGTTCGAGTTCGGCCAGCGCGTCCTCCGAGACATCGAGCTGCACCAGCCGATCGCGTGACTCAAGAGCCCATCGCAGCACGCCGTCGATGTCGGCGGCATACTTGCGGGTGAGCGTGCGCAGCTCGGCCTGCCGGGCCAGCTTCGCCTCCAAAGTGCTGGCGTCGCTGGGCAATCCGGCCAAATAATCACCGAGCTCTGTTGAGACGTCGGAGACTACGGCCAACGCACCCGCCAGCTGCTCGCCCAGCGCCCGCAAGGCCGAATCGTCTGTCGCCTCCAACGCCGACTTCGCGTGTCCGACGCTGTGGGCCGCCGACGCATCGGCCGGATCGTCGTCAAGGCCGGAGAGTGCCGCGCGTGCCGTCTGCGCGGCTTCGCGCAGCGCGTCGAGTTCGGACAGTCGGCGGATGTCGTCGACCAGAGTGTCGTCCTCGCCGGGTTCGGGTGCGACGGTGTCGATTTCGTTGAGTCCGAACTTGAGTCGGTCGGCTTCCTGCGCGAGCTCCCGTGCTCGTTGTTTGCGGTCGGCGAGATCGCGGCGGGCGTCGCGCCAGTCGGCGCGGACCCGTCGATAGTTCTTCAATTGTGATTCGACGTCGACGAAACGATCGAGAGCCGCCCGTTGCTCTTCGGGACGCATCAGCCGTAGCTGGTCGTTCTGGCCGTGCAGCGCAAGCAGTTCGGTGGTGAACGTGCTCAGCGATTTGGCGGGCACGCTGCGGCCGCCGAGGTAGGCCCGTGACGGCCCGTCGCGGCTGACCGACCGGGCGGCGATGACGCTGCCGTCGTCGTCGCGGTCCGCGCCAGAAGACTCGAGGACGTCGTCGACCTTGACGGCTACCCCGTCGCCGAGTTCGGTTGTGGTGAAACGTCCTTCGACCACCGCACGGTCGGCGCCGGAGCGCACCCGGGTGGCGTCGGCGCGGGCACCGCCGAGCAGGTGCAGGCCCGTCACGACCATGGTCTTGCCCGTGCCGGTCTCACCGGTCAGCACGGTGAACCCGCGATCGAACTCGGCGGTCGCGGTGCTGATGGATCCCAGGGACTCGATACGGATTTCGGCTAGCACTACTGTCCGCGCCACCCCGTGACCGGCAACCGGAACTTGCGCACGAGGCGGTCGGTGAACGGCGCGCTGTCCAGGCGCACCCACTTCAGCGGGGTGCCGCAGCGCGTCACCTCCAACCGGCCGCCTGCGGGGACGATCATCTCGCGGCGACCGTCGCAGAACACCAGCGCATCGTGGCCGTCCGCTTCGATTTCGATCGCGATGGCGGCGTTCGGACTGGTCACCATCGGCCGCGCGAACAATGCGTGAGCGTTGTTGGGCACCACCAGGATTGCTTCCAGATCGGGCCACACGATCGGCCCCCCGGCCGAGAACGCCCATGCGGTGGACCCAGTGGGTGTCGCCACAAGCACGCCGTCACAGCCGAACGCAGACACCGGCCGCCCGTCGACCTCGAGCACCGCTCCCAATACGCCGAGCCGAGGCCCTTTCTCGAGACTGGCCTCGTTCAGTGCCCAGCCACTGTCGATGATCTTGCCGTCGGCGCGCACCACGACGTCGAGCGTCATGCGTTCCTCGACGCGGTAGTCCCGCTTGACGACGTGCTCGAGCACGGTATCGATGTGGTCGGCCTCGGCCTCGGCGAGGAAGCCGATGCGGCCGAGATTGACTCCCAGCACTGGGATTTCGACGTTGCGAGCCAGTTCAGCGGCGCGCAGGAACGTCCCGTCACCGCCGAGGACGAGGACAAGTTCGCAGCCTTCGGCCGCGCGCTCGTCGGCGTCGACCACCTCGATCTCGACTCCGAGGGCCCGCATGTCGTCGGGCGCCAGGTGTACCGGCCCGCGGTCGACGGCTTCGGCGGAGAGCACGCGGAGCCCAATGTCGTTGTCGCCCAGCACTTTCTCCACGCGGCGCGCGACCTCGGTGGCCTCATCGCGACCCGTGTGCACCACCAGCAGGATGGTGCGTTCGCACGTCATTGCGGGCCCTCCGCAACGGCCTGGCGCACTGCGTGCTCGAGCCGTTCGCCGTCCAGCGGGCTGTCGGCCCCGGCCCGCAGGTGCAGGAAGTACTCGACGTTGCCGGATGGACCAGGCAACGGGCTTGCGGTGACACCGACGGGCTGCCACTGGAGTTCGGCGGCCCGGCGCGCGACGGCAAGCACCGCGTCCGCGCGGAGGTCCGGGTCCGACACGACTCCGCCCGCACCGACCCGATCCTTACCGACCTCAAATTGCGGCTTCACCATAGGAACGATATCCGCGTCGCCTGACGCGCAGGAGGTCAGCGCGGGCAGCACCGTTGCCAGCGAGATGAACGACAGGTCAGCGACCACGACGTCGACTGTTCCCCCGATCGCGTCAGCGGTCAGTTCACGGACGTTGGTGCGTTCGAGGACGATCACCCGCGGATCGGTGCGCAGTGACCACGCCAACTGGCCGTAGCCGACATCGACGGCGACGACCTCGCCAGCGCCGCGGTCCAGCAGCACTTCGGTGAAACCACCGGTGGAGGCGCCCGCGTCCAGGCAGCGACGGTTGTCGACCGGGAGGCCGAACGCGTCGAGCGCGCCGATCAACTTGTGCGCGCCGCGGGAGACCCACGTGCGTTCGTCATCGCCTTCCACCGTGAGAGAGGCGGTGACGGCGATCGCGGTGGCGGGTTTAGCCGCCGGCAGGCCATCGATGGAGACTCGACCGGCGCCGATCAGCTCAGCGGCCTGCTGCCGGGAGCGCGCGAGACCGCGCCGCACCAACTCGGCGTCAACACGAGCGCGCCGCGTCACGAGCGGTTAGCCCTTCTCTACCGATTCCAGCGCGCGCACCAGCAGGTCGTGGGCCTCCTCGAGCCGCGCGGCAATGGTGTCGATGTCCGATTCGGCGAGCTCGTCGAAGTTGGAACCCTCCTGGGCGGGGTCGGGTACATCTGCCAGCAACTCCGCGATCTGGGCGCGGATCTGGTCGGGGTCGGTACTCATCTCGGTGTTCACGCTAGCCGATTCGGCGGACTGAGCAGGGACCAGCGCTCCATGGCCTGTCGCGCCGTATCGTCGAGCGCCATCAAGACGACGCGCCGCGCGTCGAGCTGGGCGTTCCACACTGCGCCGGCGGTCGCACGGACCACCGACAACGAGTCTCCTGGGTCCCGGCCGGTGGACTGCACGGTCACGGCCGTAGGGCCGACGTCGACGTCCCACGCCGGGTGTGGCCCGATGCGGAGGCTGTCGGCACGGGCGTTGAGCGAGCGGAGATCCTGGGCGATGTAGTTAGGCCGTTGCCCCACGTCGGCGCGCACGGTATCGGCGGCGGTGCTGACTCCGGAGAGCACGTGCAGGCTGGGCAAACCGGCGGCGTTGGCGCCCGCTATGTCGGTATCGAGACGGTCGCCGACGACGAGTGGGGTGCGAAACTTGCCGCGCGCCAACGCATCCGTCAACAGGGTCGGCTCGGGCTTGCCGGCCACCAGCGGGTCGCTGTCGGTGGCGGCGCGCAGGGCGGCCACCATCGCACCGTTTCCTGGCAGCAGTCCGCGTTCGGACGGCAGAGTCTTGTCGACGTTCGCGGCGACCCACAGTGCCCCGCCTCGGATGGCCAGCGCCGCTTCTGCGAGGTCCGCCCAGCCGGTCTGTGGCGAATGACCTTGCACAACGGCGACCGGATCGTCGGACCACAGCCGAACGGGCTTGAGGCCCACATTGCGGACTTCGGCGGCAAGCGAGTCGGTGCCGACGATGAGGACGGCGGCGCCGGGCTGCAGCTGTTCCTGCAGTAGACGTGCGGCGCTTTGCGCACTGGTGACGATGTCGTCGGGTTTGGCGGTGAAGCCCATGGCACACAGGTGCTGGGCGACTTCGGCCGGTCCGCGGGAGGCGTTGTTCGTGACGAACAGGACGCGGGAGCGGACTGCCGCGAGCGTCTCGACGGCGCCGGGCGTGGCTTCGTGACCGCGGAAGACCGTGCCGTCAAGATCGAGAAGTAGGCAATCATGTTCCTGCGCAAGGGTGCTCACGATCAGGCGAGCTCCGTGATGCGCTCTTCGGCGTCGGTGACACCTTCGATGTCGGCGGCCGCGGTGTTGATGAACCATTGCAGAGCTTCTTGGTTGCGGCCGAGCGCGAGCAATGTTTCTGCGTACGCGTAGAACAGCCTGGCGGCCGTCTGTCCGGTGCGGGCCGGATCCAGTTGCGGGGTCGACAGAATCGCCAGGGCCTGTTCGTGCTGCCCGAGGTCGGAGCGGGCGCCTGCCACGACGATGCGCAGCTCATCAGCGTCGTCTCCGGTGAGCTGCGCAGCTTCGGGTGTGCGGGACAGCTCGACCGCGCGTTCCGGGCGGCCGACGCCACGTTCGCAATCAGCGATCAGCGCAAGTAGCGGCGACTTGCTGCCCATCCGGCGGGCCGCACGCAGTTCGGCCAATGCCTGGGCCCAGTCACCGCAGTGGTAGGCAGCGATGCCGACCGCTTCGCGAACCGCGGCGATACGCCCGGAGCGCGCGCGGGCGGCGCGGGCGTGAGCCAACGCGGCCTCGGGGTCGTCGTCCAGGAGTTCGCCTGCGGCGACGAGATGCCGCGCCACGACGTCGGCCGTCGCGCGATCCAAAGTCGTTAGTTCGCCTCGGATTTCGGGCGACAATTGCTTGGCTTCGATGTCGGTGGGAATCGGCGGACCCTGGGGCCGCGGTGCTTCACCCTCGGGTTTGGGCTGGGCGCGGCGGGCGCGATCGGACCCCGAAGTACGCGGCGCCGAACGCCGGGGACCGCGCCGGTCGCTTGCACCCTGCCTGTCCTGGACCAC
Organism: uncultured Actinomycetota bacterium; assembly: GCA_963698965.1. Taxonomy (GTDB): domain Bacteria; phylum Actinomycetota; class Actinomycetes; order Mycobacteriales; family Mycobacteriaceae; genus Mycobacterium. The sequence continues at coordinate 276,806 of CAVOSY010000027.1, read as the reverse complement.
GTATGCCTTTCTACACTTATTTGCCAGTCCCGACAATTCAAGAAGTGAATTGTCGAATTATGGCGAATATAGAATCACCCCCCACGCAATTGTGGGGGGTGATTCTAATGTGTGTTCGGCGGTGTCCTACTTTTCCACCCGGGTTGGGTAGTATCATCGGCGCTGGCAGGCTTAGCTTCCGGGTTCGGGATGGGTCCGGGCGTTTCCCTGCCGCTATGGACCGCCGTAACTTTATTCACTTTTTATGGTGTCCCACGTTGTGGTGGGGGGTGTGTTTTTGGTGGTGGGGTGTGGGATCTGTTTGTTTGATCCCTGTGGTGTGGTTGCGAGTTTGTGTGTAAGTTTTCGGCCGGTTAGTGCCAGTTCCCTGTCGTATTGCTACGTTTATAGGTCTGGTCTATTGATCCCGTGGTCTGCGGGGGGCCTTATCCCTCTGAAAAGGGTGAGAAGCCTGGTCTTGGAGGGGGTTTCCCGCTTAGATGCTTTCAGCGGTTATCCTGTCCGAACGTGGCTATCCAGCGGTGCCCCTGGTGGGACAACTGGTGGACCAGAGGTTCGTCCGTCCCGGTCCTCTCGTACTAGGGACAGGTTTCCTCAAGCTTCTGACGCGCGCGGCGGATAGAGACCGAACTGTCTCACGACGTTCTAAACCCAGCTCGCGTGCCGCTTTAATGGGCGAACAGCCCAACCCTTGGGACCTGCTCCAGCCCCAGGATGCGACGAGCCGACATCGAGGTGCCAAACCATCCCGTCGATATGGACTCTTGGGGAAGATCAGCCTGTTATCCCCGGGGTACCTTTTATCCGTTGAGCGACACCCCTTCCACTCGGGGGTGCCGGATCACTAGTCCCGACTTTCGTCCCTGCTTGACGTGTAGGTCTCGCAGTCAAGCTCCCTTGTGCACTTACACTCAACACCTGATTGCCGTCCAGGTTGAGGGAACCTTTGGGCGCCTCCGTTACATTTTAGGAGGCAACCGCCCCAGTTAAACTACCCACCAGGCACTGTCCCTGAACCGGATAGACGGTTCGAGGTTAGAGGCCCAATACGATCAGAGTGGTATTTCAACAATGACTCCACACTCACTGGCGTGAATGTTTCACAGTCTCCCACCTATCCTACACAAACCGTATCGAGCACCAATACCAAGTTGTAGTGAAGGTCCCGGGGTCTTTTCGTCCTGCCGCGCGTAACGAGCATCTTTACTCGTAGTGCAATTTCGCCGAGTCTATGGTTGAGACAGTTGAGAAGTCGTTACGCCATTCGTGCAGGTCGGAACTTACCCGACAAGGAATTTCGCTACCTTAGGATGGTTATAGTTACCACCGCCGTTTACTGGGGCTTAAATTCTCAGCTTCACCCCCGAAAGGGTTAACCGGTCCTCTTAACCTTCCAGCACCGGGCAGGCGTCAGTCCGTATACCTCGTCTTGCGACTTCGCACGGACCTGTGTTTTTAGTAAACAGTCGCTTCTCACTGGTTTGTGCCACCGGATCCCGCTCCCACCGCAAGGGTGTTCACGTTGGTCCGGTCCCCCTTCTCCCGAAGTTACGGGGGTATTTTGCCGAGTTCCTTAACCATAGTTCACTCGTACGCCTCGGTATTCTCTACCTGACCACCTGTGTTGGTTTGGGGTACGGGCCGTGTATGTCCTCGCTAGAGGCTTTTCTCGGCAGCATAGGATCACCGAATTCGCCTCACTCGGCTATGCATCACCTCTCGGGAACATGACACCCGGATTTACCTAGATGTCTCCCTACCGGTTTGCCCCAGTATTACCACTGACTGGTACGGCTACCTTCCTGCGTCACCCCATCGCTTGACTACTACCCATCCGGGTCCCACGCAGCCGGCGGTCCTCGCACCCCGAAGGGATTGATGAACCACCTTTTGGGTGGTTAGCAGAATGGATTCGTCAGGGACGCACATACACGGGTACGGGAATATCAACCCGTTGTCCATCGACTACGCCTGTCGGCCTCGCCTTAGGTCCCGACTCACCCTGGGCGGACTGGCCTGGCCCAGGAACCCTTGGTCTTTCGGCGGGCAAGGTTCTCACTTGCCTTATCGCTACTCATGCCTGCATTCTCACTCCCACACCCTCCACCACTGGATCACTCCGTGGCTTCACCGGATGCAGGACGCTCCCCTACCCAACAATCCTCGCGGACCATTGCCGCGGCTTCGGCGGTGTGCTTGAGCCCCGCTACATTATCGGCGCACAATCACTTGACCAGTGAGCTATTACGCACTCTTTCAAGGGTGGCTGCTTCTAAGCCAACCTCCTGGTTGTCTTCGCGACTGCACATCCTTTTCCACTTAGCACACGCTTAGGGGCCTTAGCCGGCGATCTGGGCTGTTTCCCTCTCGACGCACGGAGCTTATCCCCCGCCGTCTCACTGCCACGCACTACACTGCGGCATTCGGAGTTTGGCTGACGTCAGTAACCTAGTAGGGCCCATCGGCCATCCAGTAGCTCTACCTCCGCAGTGCTACACGCAACGCTGCACCTAAATGCATTTCGGGGAGAACCAGCTATCACGGAGTTTGATTGGCCTTTCACCCCTACCCACAACTCATCCCCTCAGTCTTCAACCTAAGTGGGTTCGGGCCTCCACAACATCTTACTGCTGCTTCACCCTGGCCATGGGTAGATCACTCCGCTTCGGGTCCAGAACACACCACTACACCACACACTGTTGTGTGGATACGCCCTATTCAGACTCGCTTTCGCTGCGGCTACCCCACCCGGGTTAACCTCGCGACATGTCCCTGACTCGCAGGCTCATTCTTCAAAAGGCACGCCATCACCCCACCCAAAAGAGAAGGCTCTGACGGATTGTAAGCGCACGGTTTCAGGTACTCTTTCACTCCCCTCCCGGGGTACTTTTCACCATTCCCTCACGGTACTATCCGCTATCGGTCACTGAGAAGTATTCAGGCTTACCGGGTGGTCCCGGCAGATTCACAGCAGATTCCACGGGCCCGCTGCTACTCGGGGACATTCCACGAAAGCCGTCGAGTTTTCGTCTACGGGGCTCTCACCCTCTCCGACAGACCATCCCAGGCCACTTCGACTAACCCAACAGTTTATGACTTTCGCCCTGGCCGGCGGACCAGAGAAGAAACGCCCCACAACACCGCACACACAACCCCCGCCGGGTATCACATGCCTACGGTTTAGCCATCCTCCGCTTTCGCTCGCCACTACTCACGGAATCACAATTGTTTTCTCTTCCTACGGGTACTGAGATGTTTCACTTCCCCGCGTTCCCCCCCGCACCCTATGTATTCAGGTACGGGTGACACGACATCACTCGTGCCGGGTTTCCCCATTCGGACATCCTCGGATCCACGCTCGGTTGACAACTCCCCGAGGCATATCGCAGCCTCCCACGTCCTTCATCGGCTCCCAGTGCCAAGGCATCCACCATGCGCCCTTACACACTTACAACACAAAAACCAAAAAATGAGTCACCCACACACACCAACAGGCGCATGCAGGATTTCAAAATTGCACATCAACACACACAGAAAACCACCACCCCCAAGGGCGGTGACCACCATGCGTGCCAGATGCTCGCAACCACTATCCACAAATCAAACACCACACCCCACCACCAAAGCGAGGCGACAACAACCAAACTTCCGCGTCGGAAGCCGACCCAGCACTTCAGGTCAACCCACCTCCGGTTTCCCACACTCGGGACGAAGAGGTGACGGGCCTGTTGTCTCAAAGCCCAATAGTGTGTCTGGCAATCCATCACCGCAAAATCCAACCGAAGCTGAATCCCGTTGCGGCTCAACGTTTGTTGTGCACCAAACCCGGCGCCACTACAGCACACGGGTTCCTCACGGCTCACACCCCCACCAACTGGGGATGTCTCTCGTGGTGCTCCTTAGAAAGGAGGTGATCCAGCCGCACCTTCCGGTACGGCTACCTTGTTACGACTTCGTCCCAATCGCCGATCCCACCTTCGACGGCTCCCTCCCACACGGGGTTAGGCCACCGGCTTCGGGTGTTACCGACTTTCATGACGTGACGGGCGGTGTGTACAAGGCCCGGGAACGTATTCACCGCAGCGTTGCTGATCTGCGATTACTAGCGACTCCGACTTCACGGGGTCGAGTTGCAGACCCCGATCCGAACTGAGACCGGCTTTGAAAGGATTCGCTCCACCTCACGGCATCGCAGCCCTTTGTACCGGCCATTGTAGCATGTGTGAAGCCCTGGACATAAGGGGCATGATGACTTGACGTCATCCCCACCTTCCTCCGAGTTGACCCCGGCAGTCTCTCACGAGTCCCCGCCATAACGCGCTGGCAACATGAGACAAGGGTTGCGCTCGTTGCGGGACTTAACCCAACATCTCACGACACGAGCTGACGACAGCCATGCACCACCTGCACACAGGCCACAAGGGAAACCACATCTCTGCAGTCGTCCTGTGCATGTCAAACCCAGGTAAGGTTCTTCGCGTTGCATCGAATTAATCCACATGCTCCGCCGCTTGTGCGGGCCCCCGTCAATTTCTTTGAGTTTTAGCCTTGCGGCCGTACTCCCCAGGCGGGGTACTTAATGCGTTAGCTACGGCACGGATCCCAAGGAAGGAAACCCACACCTAGTACCCACCGTTTACGGCGTGGACTACCAGGGTATCTAATCCTGTTCGCTCCCCACGCTTTCGCTCCTCAGCGTCAGTTACTGCCCAGAGACCCGCCTTCGCCACCGGTGTTCCTCCTGATATCTGCGCATTCCACCGCTACACCAGGAATTCCAGTCTCCCCTGCAGTACTCCAGTCTGCCCGTATCGCCCGCACGCCCACAGTTAAGCTGTGAGTTTTCACGAACAACGCGACAAACCACCTACGAGCTCTTTACGCCCAGTAATTCCGGACAACGCTCGCACCCTACGTATTACCGCGGCTGCTGGCACGTAGTTGGCCGGTGCTTCTTCTGTACCTACCGTCACTTACGCTTCGTCGGTACTGAAAGAGGTTTACAACCCGAAGGCCGTCATCCCTCACGCGGCGTCGCTGCATCAGGCTTGCGCCCATTGTGCAATATTCCCCACTGCTGCCTCCCGTAGGAGTCTGGGCCGTATCTCAGTCCCAGTGTGGCCGGACACCCTCTCAGGCCGGCTACCCGTCGTCGCCTTGGTAGGCCATCACCCCACCAACAAGCTGATAGGCCGCGGGCCCATCCCACACCGCAAAAGCTTTCCACCCCAAGACATGCATCTCGGAGTCCTATCCGGTATTAGACCCAGTTTCCCAGGCTTATCCCAAAGTGCAGGGCAGATCACCCACGTGTTACTCACCCGTTCGCCACTCGAGCACCCCGAAGGGCCTTTCCGTTCGACTTGCATGTGTTAAGCACGCCGCCAGCGTTCGTCCTGAGCCAGAATCAAACTCTCCAAACAAAAACCACCCACCCCGAAAGACAGGTCGAATTCGAATCAGAAAAATCCGATCATCAAACAAGACACCAAAAACTGGCATCAAAAAACATCCACCCCTAAACGGGAAAAAGAGGCAGACAAAAACAACAACAAACAAAAACCACCAAACACACTATTGAGTTCTCAAACAACACACCCGCTCGGCCGCGCGACTAGCCCGCGGCAAAAGCCGCGTACTCGTAGTGCGGACGATCAGGAACCCACCGAAGTGGGGCTTCCCTCTGGGAGCCGCCGCGCTCTTCGGGCTGGGCCCGTGTCGCAGCGACGAGTCAACAAGTTACGTGAGGGAAAACTCGGAGTCAAATGGGCTGATAGGGCGTGTCTTTCGGCTCGCTACCTATCGTGCGCACCGGGGTGCGTCGGCTCCGTCAAGAGGTTCAACGCACGGGCAGACGAGTTTGTTCCCGGCCTCACGCAACCTCTTACGGTCAGAGTCAAATGACTCCGACAAATCACCCAACGCGCTCGACCCCGGCGATATTCCGCTTGCCGCGGCGGAGCACCAGCCAGCGGCCGTGCAGGAAGTCCGTTGGCTGCGGCACCCACTCCTCGCTGTCGATCCGCACGTTGTTGACGTAGGCGCCGCCCTCGCCGATCGTCCGCCGCGCTGCACCTTTGCTGGCCGACAATCCACTCGCCACCAGCAGGTCGGTGATGGCGTCTGGCCCGCCGGGTTTGAGTTCGGCGACCGATGCCTCCCGCAACGCAGCCGCGAGCGTCGGCTCGTCGAGCTGGGACAACTCCGCCCGGCCGAACAGCGCCTGGCTGGCATGTTCGACCGCGGCCGTCGCGGCCTCACCGTGCACCAGCGTGGTCAGCTCGCGTGCCAACCGCCGTTGCGCCGCTCGTTCATGCGGCCGCTCCGCAGTCGCCTGTTCCAGTTCGGCAAGCTCGTCGCGCGACAGGAAGGTGAACCACCGCAGGTAGCGGACGACGTCGGCGTCCGCGGTGTTGACGAAGTACTGGTACCAGGCGTACGGGCTTGTCATGTCGGGGTCGAGCCAGAGGCTGCCGCCGCCGGTCGACTTGCCGAACTTCTTGCCCTCTGAATCCGTCACCAACGGCGTGGTCAGCGCGTGCACCGTCGCGCCCGCCGTCTGGCGCACCAGCCTCACCCCGGCGATGATGTTGCCCCACTGATCCGAGCCGCCGATCTGCAGCGCGCAGCCGTACCGCCGGTGCAGCTCCACGTAGTCGTAGGCCTGCAACAGCATGTAGCTGAACTCCGTGTAGGAGATGCCTTCGCCTTCCAATCGGCGCCGGACCGTGTCCCGATCGAGCATCACGTTGACGGAGAAGTGCTTGCCGATGTCGCGGAGGAACGCGATCGCGGACAGCTCGCTCGTCCACGACAGGTTGTTCTGCACGATGGCGCCGGTGGGCGAGTGATCGAAATCCACGAACCGCTCCAGCTGCCCGCGGATCCGATCGGCCCACTCCGCGACGGTGTCGGCGGTGTTCAAGGTCCGCTCGCCGGTGTCGCGCGGGTCGCCGATCATGCCGGTGGCGCCGCCGGCCAACACGATCGGCCGATGCCCGGCTCGCTGAAGACGCCGCAGCGTCAGCAGCGGGATGAGGTGTCCCGCGTGCAGGCTCGGTGCCGTGGGGTCGAAGCCCGAGTAGACGGTGACAGGTCCGGATTCCAACTCGGCCGCCAAGGCGTCCCGGTCGGTGGACTGCGCAATCAGTCCACGCCATTCCAACTCGTCGAGGATCGACGTACCCATGACCCCGATCTTCCCCTACGGTCGATGCCGATGTTGTTGCAGATCCGGGGTCATCACCTGCCGGGCCGCGCGTGGCAGTCCAGCGATGAGTGCTACGACAACGTCCACGTCGGCATTCAGGTCGGCAGGGAGCCGCGCGAGCTGGTGCGCGGCGACGCCGAGTCGCCGTCGTGGACGATCCCACTCGACGTTGTTGTCCGCGAGGGTGGGCTGGACTTCTGCGGCTCCGCCGTGCAAGGCAGACGCGGGGCTCGGTTTGTCTACCTCACCTGGGGTGACGTCGACGCCGACGGCTCGTTCACGATGTTCCGCCGGGCCAAGCTGATGCTCGCCGACCTGGTGCCGCTCGTCGCCGAGACGGACTACGTCGTCGCTCGGGTGGATCTCACCGACGAATGTGGCGGGCCGCGGTGCGCCCGGCTCCGGCCACCCGCATTGACGCTCGGGCCTGCCGACGACTGAGCCGACGGCTCAATCGCTGTCGCCGGGCGCGGGTGCCCGCGGACTGCGGCGGTACAGCGACACCTCTGAACGACCGGCCAGCCAGAACCGCCACGGCCGGTCGGCCGCCTTGCTCACGCCGACTCGTGGGCCGTCGACACCGATGTGTTCGTCACCGAGCGCCAACCGAACCGGACTCTTTGCGTCGAAGAGATCAATTCCGTTGTCGTCCATGGTGATTCCGAGGGCCGAGCACAAATTGCCGGGTCCGCGAGCCAGCGCGGACGGCCGCGTCGAGTCACCGCGACGAGCCTGGGCGACGTCGAGGCCCCCCTCGACCGCGGCGGCGCGCAACAGCACAGCGCCCGCCACCTCCTCCGTCGCGCACACCACGTTTGCGCAGACGTGAATGCCGTGGCTTCGGTAGGTGTACAGCCGCCCGGCGGGACCGAACATCACCCAGTTGCGCCCCCCGCGACCGCGAAAGGAGTGCGACGCGGCGTCCGGCCACGGCCCGTCGGGCGGCCCTCCGTAGGCCTCCACCTCGATGACCACGGCGCTCACATCCCGCCCCGTCAGCGCCGCACCGAGCAGCCGCCGGGCCGCGGTCACGGGATCTACAGACAGCAACTCGGCGCTCACCCGAGCGATTCTGCCTGCGGCCCTTGACACGCCTACCAGCGGGGAGGACTATTCATCACATGATGAGTTCATCGAGCGATGAATTACTCCGCAGCGGCATGGAACCGGCCATCGACGTTCAGAATCTGCGGGTCGTCCGCGGTAAACGGGTCGCGCTGGAGAACATCTCGGTCCAGATCGCCCGCGGCACCATCACGGGTCTGCTGGGCCCGTCAGGCTGCGGCAAGACAACGCTGATGCGAAGCATCGTCGGCACGCAGATCGTCGCCGAGGGAACGGTGACCGTGCTGGGTCGCCCGGCAGGTTCGGCCGAACTGCGGCACCGCGTCGGCTACGTGACCCAGGACCCGACCATCTACAACGATCTGCGGATCATCGACAACGTGCGCTATTTCGGCGCCCTGTACGGCACCGACACCCAGGCCGCTGACGAAGCGGTCGCGGCCGTCGGCCTCGACGATCATCGAACTGCGTTGTGCGGCAACCTTTCCGGCGGTCAACGGACGCGAGTCTCACTGGCCTGCGCGCTGGTGGCGCATCCCGAACTGCTCGTGCTCGACGAGCCCACCGTGGGCCTTGACCCCGTGCTGCGCGTCGACCTCTGGGAGCAGTTCCACCAACTCGCCCGGTGCGGAACGACATTGGTCGTGTCGAGCCACGTGATGGACGAGGCCGACCATTGCGGCGACCTGCTGCTGATGCGCGAAGGACACCTGCTGGCGCACACCACACCCACCAAGCTACGAGAGGACACCGGATGTCAGTCACTGGAGGAAGCGTTTCTGTCCGTCATCCGGCACAGCACCGCAGCCGTGGCCGGCTGAGCCCGCAGGCCTACTTCGCCACCACCGGGCGAATCCTGCGCCAGCTCGCCGCCGATCACCGCAGCGTCGCGATGATCCTCGTCGTGCCCAGCTTGATCATCACGCTGATGTACTTCATGTTCCAGAATGCGCCGCACCGACCAGGCACCCCGTCGCCGTTCAACAACGCCTGCCTGATCATGCTTGGCGTGTTCCCGCTCATCGTGATGTTCCTGATCACGTCGATAACGATGCAGCGAGAACGGGTTTCGGGAACGTTGGAGCGCATCTTGACCACACCGCTGCGCAGGCTCGACCTGCTCGCGGCGTACGGCACCGCGTTCTCGATCGCGGCCGCGGCACAGGCCACGCTGGCGTGCTTGGTGTCGTATCTGTTCCTCGGCCTCGACACCAAGGGCAGCCCGATTCTGGTGTTCATCATCGCGATCATCAACGCCGTGCTGGGCGTGGGGCTGGGTCTGCTGTGTAGTGCGTTCGCCCGCACCGAGTTTCAGGCGGTGCAGTTCATGCCGGTGGTGATCGCCCCGCAGCTGCTGCTGTGCGGCATCATTGTGCCCCGCGATGTGCTGCCGGACTGGCTGCAGTGGATCAGCAATGTGCTGCCCGCAAGCTACGCTCTGGAAGCGCTGCAACAGGTCGGCGCGTACTCGGAGCCGACGGCCATCGCGGTGCGCGACATCGCGGTCGTGATCGGGTTCGCGGTACTCGCGCTGTGCCTGGCCGCGGCGACGCTTCGACGAAGGACACCATAGATTGACAGCCGAACTCGAACGAAAGCGTCCCGGGCGCCCGCCAGGGACCTCCGACACTCGCGAACGCATCCTGGAAAGTGCTCGTAATCTGTTTGCCCGCAACGGGATTGACAAGACTTCGATACGGGCGATCGCCAAGGATGCGGGGGTCGACCCCGCGTTGGTGCACCACTACTTCGGCACCAAGACCCAGCTGTTCGCCGCCGCTATCCACATCCCGATCGACCCCATGGCGGTCATCGGTCCGCTTCGAGACGTGCCGGTCGAGCAGATCGGTTACACGCTGCCGTCGATCCTGTTGCCGCTGTGGGACTCGGAGATGGGCAAGGGATTCATCGCCACGCTGCGGTCCATCCTGGCGGGCAACGAAGTCTCGCTCATCCGCTCGTTTCTTCAAGAAGTCATCGTCGCCGAGGTCGGGTCCCGCGTCGACAATCCCCCAGGCAGCGGACGAATCCGCGTGCAGTTCGTCGCATCGCAGTTGGTGGGCGTCGTGATGGCCCGCTACATCCTGGAGCTGGAGCCGTTCAAGTCATTGCCTGTCGAGCAGATCGCCGAGACCATCGCGCCCAATCTGCAGCGCTACCTCACCGGTGAACTACCCGGCCTCGCCTGAGGCTCGGTCCAGCATCCGCTGATGCTCGGCGTCGGCGGTCACCGCGACCGCCTCGTCGACGAGAAGCACCGGGATGCCGTCGTCGATGCGGTATGCGCGGCGCAGTCGCGGGTTGTACAGAAACTCGTCGTCGACCAGCAGCAGCGGCCCGCGGTCTTCGGGGCACACGAGGATGCTCAGCAGTTTTTCGTCGACCACGACGGCAGGCTAGCCCGACGGAAGCAAGACGCCGACACCCGGGCTGGCACCCGGATTAACCGGAACGCCCGGCGCCACCGGCGCGCCCATGCCCGGCGGCGGCCCGCCGATGCTGAACCCCGGTTGCGACGGGTTGTTCGCGTTCTGCGCAAGCGCCTGCATCTTGCGCTGGTAGGACAGCGTCTCCTGCAAAGCCTGGATCAGCGGGGCCTGGTTCGGTCGGTAGTCCAGGGCCTTCGTGATCGCTTCCTTGTTCGTATTCGAGGGCTTGAAGCCCAGGGCACGAAGTTTCATCACGTCGTGAATCAGAGTGGACAGCTGACCGCCGCCCGCACCGATGTCGTAATCCCTGTCGATGATGGCCAGCGCTTCGTCGGCGGTCATCACCGGCGGGGCGTCGCTCTGCGCGCTCGGGTCCGCCGCAGGGTCGGCCCACACTGTCGGCGCGCCGAGACCGCCCATGACGGCGGCTGCCATGGCGCCGCATGCCAGCCCAGCCGTGACGACGTGAACCCAGCGCTGGCGATTCATACCGGTCTGCAAACTCATCACTCCTCCTGCCGCCAGCGGAAGCCTAACAGCGAGCCAACTCTGAGGCAGAGCTCACTGCGCAGCGCCGGCGATCTCGGTGCGTACTGCGACGGTCAACCTCCTGTACCGATTCGTATCGGGATCCAGATACCAGGCGTTACGGGAGGGCTTGGGGATGCCCTGGGCTTTCAGCGGGCTGACCAGCGGACGGTAGGAGGCGCTGAGCTCCATCTCGGGCACCACGTGCACGATGTCGGGCGGGTTCCCGACGGGCAGATCGGCCAGTGCCTCGTTCAGATCCGCCGACGGAATGCTCCCACCCGGCGACAGCGCCAGTGCCGTGACCGCCAGCTGCTGGCCGTTCGCATCCACCCCGTACGTCACGGCCAGATCCACCGCTCCGAGCTGGCCGACGGCGTCGTTGACGGGTGCGGCGTAGACCGTGCCGCGCGCCGTGTGAATCACTGCGCCGCGGTTGTCGACCAGCCAGTAGTCGCCGTCCTCGTCTCGGCGGAACAGGTACTCGGTGGACACCCACGTGTCGGCGGGAGCGAACACACCACGTTTGACCGACGCCGTCGGATCGACGGGACCGCGTGGGTGGGCCAGCAGCATGCCGACCTCGTTCGTGTCGGCTCTCCGCACGAAGCCGCGCTCGTCCTCGAGGATGAGGTCGTCTACGGCGTCGTAGGCGGCCAGTTCGACGTCGCCGCCGCCCGGCAGGGGCCTGCCCTTGCCGCCCAGCTTGGCGCCGGAGACGTTGGCCAGCACCGCCTGACCGTCGGTGGTGGCGAAGAACTCCACCACATGCGCCGGTGCGAACACGTCGATGACCCGCTTCCACAGGCCCACCGGCATGCCGGATCCGATGAACAGCCGCACCGGGTGGCTGCCGGTCAGCGAGAACGCCGGATCGTCGATGACCTCACGCAGCATCGCCCAGGTGTACGACACCACCGTCACGCCGTACTGACGTATCTCCTGTAGGAAGCGGTCCGGGCGCAACCCCCGCGACAGCGCGATGCGCGAGCCGCCCACGACAGCACCGCCGAGGCTCACCAGAAGCCCGGACTGGTGATGCAACGGAGTGAGGCAGTAGACGGTGTCGGCGCGGCCGAGGTTGGCGGCCGACGCCGTACCGAACGCGGACAGCGCCCATCGATAGTTTGTGATCTGGCGGGCGACGAGCTCGCCGCCGATGTCGCTGAACCCGACGAACGCCAGGTCGCGCGCAAGCCCTGGGTTGGGCCGGTACCAGCCGGGCAGGTCGACGACGTCGGGGTCGATCTTCTCCATGTCGATGACGTCGGACTGGTCGGACAGATGCAGATCGCGCGATTCGCCCCCACCGAGCACCAGCACGCGCATATCAAGCCCGCGAGCCGCCTCCAGGTTGCTCGGATCGGCAATGATCTCCGACACCGCTCCGAGCCGTGCGGCGGTGGTGAGGTCCACGTCCGGCGGCATCAAGACCGCAACGGCGCCCAGCCGCGACAACGCGGCGATCGCGACGAGCGCGCTGGGCCGCGTCTCCATCAGCACCCCTACGTGCGCGCCCTGCCGCACGCCAACCTCGATGAGGCCGCGGACGACGTTGTTGATCCGGCGATCCACCGCTTCGAAGGTGTGGACGCGGCCGTCGAACAGCAGGCACTCCCCCTGCGGCACCTCGCGAGCCTGTTCCGACATGATGCGGCCGAGCGAGATCCTGGTGTGGTCGTTGATCTGGCCGAGGCGCGCGAGCCTCGGCAAGGTGCGATATGTCTCGATGGCGAGTGTCCGCGCGGACTTGTTGGCGGCAACGATTGCGTCGGCGGCGGTTCGCGCCAGGCTGAAGGCCAGCTCGGTCGCGGCGGCGGTGGTGTGCGCCACGCGAGAACTGAACGAGACGCCGCTTTCGGCGTGCTCGGCGGGCTGCAGCGGCATTGGAGCGACGCCCGCCGGCTGCTCGCCTGTGCCGTCGATCCACTTGACCCACTGCGCGACGGTCGGCCACGTCTGCGTCGCTGCCTTTGACCCAACGACAAGGCCGAAATGCCCTGCGCGAATCATGAATTCGTAGACGTCGGCCTGTGGCGCGGCCCGCTTGATACCACGGACCGAGGCGGGCTGCCCGATGTCGTCGACCTCGCCGACGACCGCCAGTACGGGGCAGTCGATGTCGGACAGCGTCACAAGGTCGCCGTGGATGGAGAAGCCGCCGGTGATCATCCGGTTGTGGGCGATGAACTGCTTGAGCAGCTCGGAGATGGCGGGCCCGGACCAGGCGATCCAACCCTCGGAGGCCAGGAATCGGCGCTGCTGTTCGCGCGGCAACAGCGCCTCGCGGTCGTGCAGCTGCCACAGGAATTCCAGCCGCGATTGCGCGGTCTTGATCGGGTCGAGCATCTGGAAGCCGGTACGCGCCAGCCACCCTGGAATGTCGATCCGGGAGAAGACGTGATCGGCCATGAAGTCGGCGGCGGCGGGCGCGAGGCTCGCAGGCAGATTCATCGGCAATCCGGCCAGCGTGTCGACCGGTGCACCGAACGCCACGATGCTGGCGAGGTCCTTGGACCGGCGATAGGCCGCGGTCTGATAGGCGAACATCCCACCCTGCGAATAGCCCGCCAGGTGGACGTCGCGGCCCGTGACCTCTTTGACGGTGTCGATGGCCTCGCTCAGCGCGACGACATGGTCGGCGAGGTTGCGGTCCATGCCGCCCTCGACCTTGTCGGGTGAGCCGAAGTCGATGACCCACGGGTCGATTCCCGCGGTGTGCAGGATCCCGACCGCGCCGGCGTCGCGGGTGACGTCCCACATGTCGGCCGACATCATCATCGGGTGCACCATCAGCACCGGGGGCCCTGGCCGCTTGGCTCCCGGCCGCGCGTCCGGCGGGAAGTAACGCCGCAGCCGGTACATCGGGACGCTCTGGATGATCTGGAACGGAGATGGCACCGCGCCGGTTTCCAGGCCGCCGTACCGCAGCACTTCCAGGCCGTTCTGCGCGGTCGCCACCAGCCGCCCCACAGGCCTGGTTATCGCAGAAAGGTCCACCACGACCCACTCCCCTTTTGCCGCCGCCAGTCTCCCGACCAACGCCGCCCATCATGGCACAGCCGCCTGGTGGGCCTGCGCGTTTAGGCAGGCGGTCGACCTATCATCGGCGGGCGATGGCGAACCTGATCAATGTTGAGCGGGCGACCGTTGGCTACGGCACCCGCACGCTGCTCGACGCGGTCAGCCTCGGCGTCGAGGAGGGCGATGCGATCGGCGTCGTCGGGCGCAACGGCGACGGCAAGACGACGCTGCTGCAGGTGTTGACGGGATCCCGGCCGCCCGATTCGGGCCGGGTCACCCACACCTCGGGCCTCTCGGTGGGCTACCTGCGGCAGGCCGACGACTTCGCGGCGGGTGCCACGGTCCGCCACGTGATCGTCGGCGGCAGGCCCGACCACATCTGGGCCGCCGAACCGGACACCCGGGCGGTCGTCTCACATCTGCTCGCCGGGGTCGATCTCGACTCCGACGTGGGTCGGCTCTCCGGTGGAGAGCGTCGCCGGGTGGCACTGGCTGAAGTGCTGCTGGCGGGCCACGACGTGCTGGTGCTCGACGAGCCGACCAACCATCTCGACGTGGAGGTGATCGGATGGCTCGCGGAGCACCTCAACGCGCGGCGGGCCAAGGCATTGATCGTGGTGAGCCACGACCGCTGGTTTCTCGACGCGGTGTGCACGCGGACGTGGGAGGTGCATGGCGGCGAGGTCGACGCGTACGACGGCGGGTACGCGGCCTACGTCCTCGCGCGTGCCGAGCGGATGCGGCTGGCGGCGGGCACGGAGGCACGGCGACGTAATCTCATGCGCAAGGAACTCGCGTGGCTACGGCGCGGCCCGCCTGCACGCACGTCGAAACCCAAGTTCCGGATCCAGGCGGCCAACGAACTGATCGCCAACGAGCCGCCGCCGCGTGATTCGCTTGTGCTGCAGCGCTTTGCGACGACGCGCTTGGGCAAGGACGTATTCGACCTGCACCGGGTGCGGCTCGAGCTGGCTGACCGGGTGATTCTGGACCGCCTCGACTGGTCGATCGGTCCCGGTGCCCGCATCGGCCTCGTCGGCGTGAACGGCACCGGCAAGACCTCCGTGTTGCGCCTGCTGGACGGCGAACTGCAGCCGACGGCGGGCACCATCAAGCGCGGCACCACCCTGAGGATCGGCTACCTGAGCCAGGCGGTGGCCGAACTGGACGGCGCCGAGCGGGTTCTCGATGCCATCGAGAACCGCCGCCGCGTAACCGAATTGGCGGGCGGGCGCGAGATCAGCGCCGACACCCTGCTGAGGGACTTCGGCTTCACCGGCGACAAGCTGACCGCGCGGGTTGCCGAACTGTCCGGCGGCGAGCGGCGCCGGCTGCAGTTCCTGCGGCTGCTGCTCGACGAACCGAACGTGCTGTTGCTCGACGAGCCGACCAACGACCTGGACATCGACACGCTGACCGTGATCGAGGACTACCTCGACGCCTGGCCGGGAACGTTGATCGTCGTGACGCACGACCGGTACTTCCTGGAGCGGGTCAGCGACGTCACCTATGCGCTGACGGGCGGTGGCCGGTGCGATCTGCTGCCCGGCGGCATCGAGCAGTACCTCGAGGACCGGGCGGCGGCTGTATCCGACGCGCCCGCCCGCGCCGAACCGCAGCGGGGCGAGTCGGCGTCGGCTCGCGAGCGAAGGGCAGGCAAGGAGATGGCCCGCATCGAGGGGCAGCTGGGCAGGCTCGACGACCAGATCACGGCGCTGCACGAATCGATGGCGGAGGCGGCGTCGGATCACGTGCGACTCGGCGAGCTCAATGGCCAGCTACAAGAACTGCTGGAGCGCAAGGAAAGTCTCGAAGAGGCCTGGCTAGCGGCCGCCGAGGAGTGATGCGGCCGGAGTGTCCGGAGCGCAGGGGAATGGTGCAAATGCCCGCCTCTGACCGACAGAGTCGTTGTGGGAGCGACTTTGTCGCTTAGAGGTGGGCGCAACGATGATCGCCCGAAGACGGCGCTGCGCCGCAACGATAGTCGGCGGCTAGGTCGGCGCCAGCTCCGCCAGGTGCGCGCGGAGCACCGCGAGAATCGCCTTGGGCCGCAAATCTTTTCGCTCTGCGGTAAGCGCGTGTAAGGCAAGCCCGTCGACCAGAGCGTGCAGCCGCTCGGCCTCGTAAGCCATGTCGGCGCCTGGCCGGATGAGGTCATCGTGGCGCAGCCGGGTGAGCACCGCAGCGCACGCTTCGGAGACTGCCTGTTGGGCGTCGAGCGCCACCCGGCGCAGGCCGGGGTGTGACGGGCTCTCGGCAACGACGGCCATGTTGACGGCCATCTCCGTTCGGCGCTGATCGTCCAGCGGCAGCAGTTCGGCCAGCACCGCCTCGGCGAACTTGCGCGGATCCTTGATCGCGAAGTGGGCGGCCACCCGGTCGCGGGTCTGCTCGTGCACCAATGCCATTGAGTACTCGAGTAATTCGGCCTTGCTGCCGAACACATGCCGGACCGAACCGACGGCCAGGCCCGCCTCTGCCGCCACGTCGCGGATCGACACGGCCGACACGCCGTCGCGCAGCACGATGCGCCAAACCGCATGCGCGATTTCGTGGCGACGGCTGTCCTGGTCGATCAATTTGGGCACGTCAGCATGTTAGCACGGGTGTGCTACTGTATTAGTACAAACGTGCTACCAAAACGATGGAAGTCGAGGAGACAATGCTGACGTTCTTCGCGGAGAATCCGATCGCCGCGGTGATAGTGGGCTGCGAGATCGGGCTGTGGGTGCTGCTGGGCCTTGGCATGGTCCTTCGGTACCTGGTTGGTTTGCGCCGCACCAGCACCGTCGTGCTCGCGGGTATTCCGACGCTCGACGCGGTGTTGGTGATCGCGACGGCGATCGATCTGCACCGCGGCGCCGACGTCGGAGTGGTGCACGTGCTCGCCGGGTTCTACCTGGGGTCGAGCCTGGCGTTCGGTCCCGCGCTCGTCCGATGGTTTGACGTGCGGTTCGCCCACCGGTTCGCGGGCGGGCCTGCGCCGCAGCCCAGGCCCAAACACGGCCCCGAACGGGTCGCGCATCTGATGCGCGAGTGGTACCGGGTCGTCGGCACCGTGGCGATCGCGTCCGTCGTGCTCGTCGTGCTCAACCTGTTCTTCGCGGCACCGGAGGATCAGCCGAGCCTGTGGTGGTGGATCGGGCGTGCGTGGGCGGTCGTCGGCCTGTGGTTCGTGTTCGGCCCGCTCTGGGAGAGCGGGAAACGCGGCCGCAACGCCGGCGAACCCGCCGACCGGGAAGTCGCCCGCGTCTAACTGTCTCGATGCGTCTTTGCAATCCCATTTGCCCGCTGTGCTGGCTGCGAACGAGCCGGGCTCAGACATCGACCACGTCGTCATAGCGTTGGCTTCCTACAGCGTCGGAGAGTCATTGCTGTCGCACTACGTCGAGCGGCTCGCTGGGCATCCGGGTGCTTTCGACTCACGAGCAGCTGGTCGGTGGGGCCAACGGGCAGGTGTTCATGGGCTGCCGCGTTCCCGCCGACACTGACTACGCCCCACAGCTCGCGCAGGACGGGATCGTGGTCGCAGGCGAACTCGCACGTCGCGGGGTTATCGGCCGCATCGGCATCGATTTCGTCACCGTGTGTGACCAGCCCGGCGACTGGAGCAGGCGCGCCCTGGAGATCAACCTGCGCAAGGGAGGCACCACACACCCATACGCGGCACTGCGCAACCTCGTCGCCGGGCACTACGACGCCGAGCGCGGACAATGGGTCAGCGATCGCGACGCCACCGCCCGCGCTTATCGCTCCACCGACAACGTCGACGACCCTGCCTGGACGGGCCGCCCACCGTCATCCGTGATCGAGGCGATCCGCGCCGCCGGACTCCAGTTCGATCCCGAAACGGGCACCGGAGTCGTCTTGCACATGTTGTCGTGCCTCGCAGTCGACGGCCGTTTCGGCGCCACCGCCGTCGGCCTGACCCCCGATCACGCCGACGAAATGTTCGAGGCGATGGTCGACGCGGTGACGGGTTAGCGCCGCAACCGTGCCCGCAGCCGGTCGGCGGTATCGCGCACGACGCCCAGCTGCTTGGCGACCTGAATCGGGGCGGTGCCGCCGCGCGCGTCGCGGGAGTTGACCGACCCGTCGACGGTGAGCACCTCGCGCACCTGCGCCGTCAGCTCAGGGTGGATGCCGGCAAGCTCGGCGTCTTCGAGGTCCTCGAGCCCGACGCCGCGGGCCTCGGCGGCACGCACCGCCGCGCCCGCGGCTTCGTGCGCGACCCTGAACGGCACTCCCCTGCGCACCAACCATTCCGCGACGTCGGTGGCCAGGGTGTAGCCCAGCGGCGCGAGCTCAGCCATCCGGTCGACGTCGAAGCGCAGCGTGCCGACAAGGCCCGCCATCGCGGGCAGCAGCAGCTCGAGCTGGGCGACCGAGTCGAACACCGGCTCCTTGTCCTCTTGGAGATCGCGGTTGTAGGCGAGCGGCTGCGCCTTGAGCGTGGCCAGCAGCCCGGTGAGATTGCCGATCAGCCTGCCGGATTTACCGCGAGCCAGCTCCGCGATGTCGGGGTTCTTCTTCTGCGGCATGATCGAGCTGCCCGTCGACCACGAGTCGTGCAGCGTGACGTACCCGAATTCGGTTGTGCTCCAGAGGATGATGTCCTCGGCCAGCCGAGACAGGTCGACCGCGATCATCGACAGCGCGAAGGCCGCCTCGGCCGCGAAGTCACGGGCCGCGGTCGCGTCGATCGAATTGTCGGCCGCCGCGTCGAAGCCGAGTTCGTCGGCGATTGCGTCGGGATCCAGACCCAGCGACGACCCGGCCAGTGCCCCGGACCCGTACGGCGACACCGCGGCCCGCTTGTCGAAGTCGGCGAGCCGGTCGACATCCCGCAGCAGTGGGTGTGCGTGTGCGAGCAGATGATGCGCCAGCAGCACCGGCTGTGCGGACTGCAGGTGGGTCTTGCCCGGCATGATCGCCGTCGGATGCGCGGCCGCCTGCGTGGCCAGCGCGTTCACGACGGCGAGGACACCGTCGGCGACCCGCCGCACCGCGTCCCGCAGCCACATCCGAAACAGCGTGGCCACCTGGTCATTTCGCGACCTGCCTGCCCGCAGCCGCCCGCCGAGCTCGTCGCCGACGCGGTCGATCAGACCGCGTTCCAACGCACCATGCACGTCCTCGTCGGTGGGAAGGGGTCCGAAGCTACCGTCGGCGACGTCCGCGCCGAGGCTGTCGAGGCCCACGAGCAGGCCATCGCGCTGCTCCGCAGTCAGCAGCCCGGCCCGAAACAGCACCTGCGCGTGGGCTTTCGACGCTGCGACGTCGTACGGCGCCAGCACCCAGTCGAAATGGGTCGACTTGCTCAGCGCGGCAAGCGCGTCAGACGGTCCGTCGGCGAACCGGCCGCCCCAGAGCGATCCCTCGTTGGTGCTCACTGGCCCCTCACCGCCGCGCGAGCGTCCGCATTTGTACACAAATTGTGGCGTGTCGTTGTGCAGACACGGTCGCTCGCGGTGCTGGGGTTGGTGCTCACTGGCCGGCGAGATCCCTACGGGCAGAGATCTTGGACGACAGGCCGTGCACGTGCACGAAGCCCTTCGCCGCCGACTGATCGAACGTGTCGCCCTCGTCGTAGGTGGCGAGATTGAAGTCGTACAGCGACTCTGCGCTGCGCCTGCCGTTGACGGCAATGTGCCCGCCGTGCAACACCATCCGGATCTCGCCCGACACATGCTCCTGCGTCTTCGCGACGAACGATTCGAGCGCGGTCTTCAGCGGCGAGTACCACAAGCCGTCATACACCAGCTCGCCCCACTTCTGGTCCGTCGTCCGCTTGAACCGGCCGAGCTCGCGTTCCAGCGTGACGTGCTCGAGTTCGGTGTGCGCGGTGATGAGCACCATCGCGCCTGGCGCCTCGTAGATTTCGCGGCTCTTGATGCCGACCAGCCGGTCCTCGACCACGTCCAGCCTGCCGACGCCCTGCGAACCGGCGCGCTCGTTGAGCTCCTCGATGGCCTGCAGCACGGTGACCGGCTTGCCGTCGATCGAGACCGGCACGCCCTTATCGAATCCGACGATGACCTCGTCGGGGCTGCTCCAGTTGACGGTCGGGTCCTCGGTGTAGTCGTAGACGTCCTTGGTGGGCGCGTTCCACAGGTGCTCGAGGAACCCGGTCTCCACGGCCCTGCCCCATACATTCTGGTCGATCGAGAACGGTGAGCGCTTGGTGACGTTGATCGGGATTGCGTTCTCCTCCGCGAACGCGATGGCCTTTTCCCGTGTCCACGCGTAGTCGCGAACCGGGGCGAGCACCTCGAGATCCGGTGCCAGCGAGGCGAATCCGACCTCGAACCGGACCTGGTCGTTGCCCTTTCCGGTGCAGCCGTGGGCGACGATGCCGCCACCGTACTCGCGTGCAGCGGCCACCAGGTGCTTGACGATCAGTGGCCTGCTCAGTGCCGACACCAGCGGGTAGCGGTCCATATAGAGCGCGTTCGACTTGATCGCGGGCAGGCAGTACTCCTCCGCGAACTCGTCTTTGGCGTCGATAACGACGGCCTCGACCGCGCCGCAATCCAGGGCACGCTTGCGGACGACCTCCATGTCCTCGCCGCCCTGGCCGAGATCGATGGCCACCGCGACGACTTCACGTCCGGTCTCCTTGCCGATCCAGCTGATCGCCACCGAGGTGTCCAAACCACCGGAATACGCCAAGATGACGCGCTCAGACATTAACCAATCTCCTTTTGTTGGATGCTTTCCAGCTTTGCGGCCAGCTCGGCGCCGCTCATCGGCTCACGGGCCACCACCAGGATGGTGTCGTCGCCCGCGATGGTGCCGACCACATACGGCAGGGCGGCGCGGTCGATCGCACTGGCAAGATAGTGCGCTGCTCCTGGCGGAGTGCGCAGCACGGCGAGGTTGCCGCTGGCATCGGTGGACGCCAACAGCTCACCCAGAAGCCGCGACATGCGTTCGGTGCCACCGGAAACCCCGCGCACCGGGCTGCCGTCCTCGGGCACGACGTAGACGCCGACGCCGCCGTCCGCACCGCGCAGCTTGACCGCGCCGAGTTCCTCGAGATCGCGTGACAGCGTGGCCTGCGTGACGTCGATGCCTTCGCCGGCAAGCATCGCGGCCAGTTCGGTCTGGCTGTGCACCGATTCCGACGACAGGATCGAGACGATGCGGGCCTGTCGGCCCACCCGCGTCGGGGAGGTCATGCCGATCGCTCCAGAAGCCACACCAGCAGCGCCTTCTGCGCGTGCAACCGGTTCTCCGCCTCGTCCCACACCGCACTGTGCGGTCCGTCGATCACCTCGTCGGTGATCTCGTGTCCGCGGTGCGCCGGAAGGCAATGCAGCACAATCGCATTCCGCTGCGCCCGGGCGAGTAGCGCCGTGTTGATCTGGAACGGCTGGAACGGCCCCACCCGGTCCAGTCCGTCGTTTTCCTGGCCCATCGACGTCCAGGTGTCGGTGACGAGGACGTCCGCGCCGTCGGCGGCCGCCCGTGGATCCGCCGTCAAGGTCACCGAGGCGCCGGTGTCGGCGGCACGTTTCTCGGCGGCCGCGACGAACTGCGGGTTGGGCTCGAAACCGGCGGGGGCGGCGACGGTGACATGTATGCCTGCGGTAACCCCGCCGAGCATCAACGAGTGCGCCATGTTGTTGGCGCCGTCGCCGAAGTAGGAGAGCCGCAGCCCGTTCAACGTGCCCAGGCGTTCGTCGAGTGTCTGCAGGTCGGCGAGCACCTGGCACGGGTGGAATTCGTCGGACAGCGCGTTGACGACCGGCACGGTCGACCCGGCGGCCATCGAGGTGAGGCGCTCCTGTGCGAATGTGCGCCACACGATCGCTTCGACGTAGCGGGACAACACCTTCCCGGTGTCCTCCAGTGTCTCCTCGCGCCCGAGCTGGGTGCTGCGGCCGTCCACCACGACTGCGTGGCCGCCGAGTTGCGCGATGCCGACCTCGAACGAGAACCGGGTGCGGGTGGAGTTCTTGTCGAAGATGACCGCAACACCGCGCGGCCCGTCGAGCGGCCGGGCGCTGAACGGATTCGTCTTGAGCTCGCTGGCCAGCGCCAGCACCTCGGCCTGCTCATCCGGTGTGAGGTCGTCGTCACGCAGGAAATGACGTGTCATGACGCAGCCGCCTTGTCGAGCACGTCCGGCAGCGCGATCACGAAATCGTCGATCTGGCCCTCGGTGATCACCAGCGGCGGGGCCAGCCGGACCACATCCGGCGCGGCGGCGTTGACCAGGAACCCAGCATAGCGGGCTGCTGTCTCAACGGGTTTGGCTACTTCGGAGGAGAGCACGACACCCTGCAGCAGTCCGCGCCCGCGGACGTGGTCGACGAGCGGATGCCCCAGCGCCTCGATGCCGTGAGACAGCATCTTGCCGAGCACGTCGGCGCGGCCGATCAGATCGTCGTCGGCCAGCACCTTGAGCACCGCAAGCGCGGCGGCCGTGCAGACCGGGTTGCCACCGAACGTGCTGCCGTGCAGCCCGGGAGTCAGCAGATCCGCGGTCTTACCCACCGCGAGACACGCGCCGATCGGCAGACCGCCGCCCAAGCCCTTGGCCAGTGTCACGATGTCGGGCGTGACGCCGTCATGCTGGTGCGCGAAAAACGCTCCGGTGCGGCCCATCCCGGTCTGCACCTCGTCGAGTACCAGCAGCGCGCCGTGCTTCGACGTGATGTCGCGCGCGGCGACAAGGTAGCCGGCGGGCGGGACGACGACGCCGCCCTCCCCCATGATCGGCTCGAGGAACACCGCCGCGGTCGAGTCGTCGACGGCAGCGGCGAGCGCCTCGGTGTCGCCGTAGGGGACGTGGGTGACATCGCCGGGCAGGGGCGCGAACGGCTCTTGCTTGGACGGCTGACCCGTCAGCGCGAGTGAACCCATTGTGCGGCCGTGAAATGCGCCTTGGGCGGCAACGAGTTTCGTGCGCCCGGTGAGCCGGGTGATCTTGAACGCGACCTCGTTGGCCTCGGTGCCGGAGTTGCAGAAGAACACCCGCGCCTCGGCGCCCAGCAGCCCGACAAGCGATTCGGCAAGCGCGATACCGGGTTCGGTCGCGTACAGGTTCGACGTGTGCCCGAGCGTGTTGAGCTGTTGGGTGACGGCCTCGATCACAGCCGGGTGTCGGTGGCCGAGGATGTTGACCGCGATGCCGCCGAGCAGATCGATATACGACTTGCCGTCGACATCGGTCACCACCGCACCGTCACCGGTGGCCAGGGCCAGCGGCGGCGTGCCGTAGTTGTTCATCATCACGCCCGACCAGCGCTCCAGGAGCGTGCTCATGCAGCGACCACCTTGGTGCCTGTCCCTTCGTCGGTGAACAATTCGGCCAGCACGCAGTGTTCGACGCGGCCGTCGATGACATGTGCGCTCGGCACCCCGCCCGATACGGCGCGCAGGCACGCCTCGATCTTGGGCACCATGCCTGCCTCCAGCCTCGGCAGCAGCTGCGTCAATGCGGCGGTGTCGATCTCGCTGACCAACGAGTCCCGGTCGGGCCAGCTGGTGTAGAGGCCCTCGACATCGGTCAGCATGACCAGCTTCTCCGCGCCGAGCGCCTCCGCCAGCGCGGCAGCGGCGGTATCGGCGTTGATGTTGTGCACGACGCCGTCCGTGTCGGGAGCGATTGTCGAAACCACCGGGATGCGGCCCGCGCCAATCAGATCCAGCAGCGCCGCCGCGTCGACGTGTTCAACATCGCCGACCAGGCCGATGTCGGTGGCCACGCCGTCGACGGTGACGTGGCGCCGGACAGCGGTGAACAGTTGCGCGTCCTCACCGGTGACGCCGACAGCATACGGGCCGTGCGCGTTGATCAGGTTCACCAGCTCACGGCCGACCTGGCCGAATAGCACCATGCGCGCCACGTCGAGCACCTCCGGCGTGGTGACCCGGAAGCCGCCCTTGAAATCGCCTTCGATGCCAAGCCTTTTGAGCATCGCGCTGATCTGCGGGCCACCGCCGTGCACGACCACCGGGTGGATACCACAGTTGCGCAGGAACACCATGTCGGCGGCGAACGCGGCCTTCAGCACGTCGTCGGTCATAGCGTTGCCGCCGTACTTGACGACGACGATCCTGTCGTGCATCTGTTTGAGCCACGGCAGCGCGGCCGCCAGCACCTGCGCCTTGACGGGCGTCGCAAGGGTCATGAGCTGTACGCCGAGTTCTCTTCGACGTAGCCGTGGGACAGATCGGTGGTGCGGATGCTCGCGCATTCCGTCCCGACGCCGAGGTCGATGCTGACGTCGATGTCGGCGCCGGACAAATCGACATCGCGGGCGCCCGGAGCGCCGGTGCCGTCGATACACACCGGAGAGCCGTTGAACGACACGCTGATCCGGTCGGCATCGAGTGTCACAGGCGCCATGCCGACCGCGGCCAGCACCCGACCCCAGTTCGCGTCGGAGCCGAACAGCGCGGTCTTCACCAGGTTGTCCCGCGCCACCACACGGGCGGCTGTCAGCGCCTCCTCCTCAGAGGCGGCGCCCGTCACGGTGACGACGATGCGCTTGGTGACGCCCTCGGCGTCGGCCTGCAACTGTGCGCACAGGTCGTCGCACACCCGCAGCACGGCCTCGTCCAATTCGGCTTGGCTGGGCGTGATCTCACTGGCACCGGAGGCCAGCAGCAGCACGGTGTCGTTGGTGGAACAGCTGCCGTCGACGTCCAGGCGGTCGAAGGTGAGTGCGCTCGCTCTCCGCAGCGCGTGGTCCAGGGCGGCGGCGTCGGCGACGGCATCGGTGGTGATGACGGTCAGCATGGTGGCCAGCGACGGCGCCAGCATGCCCGCACCCTTGGCCATGCCGCCGACGGTCCAGTTGCCACTGTGATGCAGCGCAACCTGTTTGGGCACCGTGTCGGTGGTCATGATGGCGCGGGCGGCCTCCTCGCCGCCGGTCAACCCGCCCGCCATCTCGTGCACCACCTCGGTGACGCCGGCCAGCACCTTGTCCATCGGAAGCCGATCGCCGATCAGCCCGGTCGAGCAGACCGCCACCTCGATGGCCCCGGTTTCCGTGCCCCAGTCGGACAGCGCGGCGGCGACAGCCTCGGCCGTGGCGTGCGTGTCCTGGAAGCCCAGCGGCCCGGTGCAGGCATTGGCGCCACCGGAATTGAGGATCACGGCGCGCAGCCGCCCGGTGGTCAGCACCTGCTGCGACCACAGCACCGGCGCGGCTCTGACCTTGTTGCGGGTGAACACTCCCGCAGCGGCGTAGTCGGGGCCCTCGTTGAACACCAGGGCCAGGTCGAGCGCGCCGGATGCCTTGATGCCTGCCGCGATCCCTGTGGCGCGGAACCCCGCAGGCGCGGTGACACCCTGGGTCCGGACGAGCCGGGTGTCGATGGATAGTTCGGTCACGGCGCCACTCCCACGATCGACAGTCCTTCCGTTTCAGGCCAACCCAGCGCGAGGTTCATCGACTGCACCGCCGCGCCGCCCGTCCCCTTGACCAGGTTGTCGATGGCGGCGATCGCGACGAACGTTTCGGCCTCTTCATCCAGGGCGACAGCCAGCTGCGCGGCGTTGCTGCCGATCACCGCGCCGGTCTTCGGCAGCTGGCCTTCGGGCAACAGGTGCACGAAAGGCTCTGCATCATAAGCCTTTTCGTAGGCTGCGCGCAGCTGCGACAGCGGCGCGGCGGTGCGAGCCGTGCAGGTGGCCAGGATGCCGCGGGACGTCGGGATCAGCACTGGCGTGAACGACACCGTGACGTCCTTGTCGGTCACTGCTTTGAGGCCCTGGGCGATCTCCGGGGTGTGGCGGTGTTTACCACCGATGTTGTAGGCACGGGCGGATCCGATGACCTCGGAGCCGAGCAGGTCGGTCTTGGCGGCGCGGCCTGCTCCCGATGTGCCGCTGACGGCGACAACGGTGACCGCGGGCTCGACGAGGTCTTCGGCGATCGCGGGCCACAGCGCCAGCAGGGCAGCGGTCGGATAGCAGCCAGGGACGGCGATCCGCTTGGCGTTGCGCAACCGGTCGCGTGCGCCGGGCAGCTCGGGCAACCCGTACGGCCAGCTGCCCGCGTGGGCAGAGCCGTAGAACTTCTCCCACGCCGCCGGGTCGGTGAGTCGGAAGTCGGCGCCGCAATCGATGACCACCGTGTCCGGGCCGAGCTGCTCGGCCAACGCCGCGGAGTGCCCGTGCGGCAGGGCGAGGAACACCACGTCGTGGCCCGTCAGTGCGTCGACGTCGGTGGCGTCGAGCACCCGGTTCGCGAGCGGCAGCAGATGCGGGTGGTGCTCGGCGACGGTCGTGCCGGCG
This sequence comes from uncultured Actinomycetota bacterium, assembly GCA_963698965.1. Taxonomy (GTDB): domain Bacteria; phylum Actinomycetota; class Actinomycetes; order Mycobacteriales; family Mycobacteriaceae; genus Mycobacterium. The sequence continues at coordinate 250,291 of CAVOSY010000027.1, read as the reverse complement.
CTGGCCGCGGCGGTCAGTGCGCCGATGGTCAGCCGTCCGTCCGCGTACGCCGGATGGCCAAGGAGAAGCCGGAGGATCTCTCCGCCGGCGTATCCGCTGGCACCGGCGACCGCGACAGACGTCATGCAGCGATTCTGCATGGTTATGCACAGTGTTGCAAATCGATTTATGAGCTGGCTGTTTGCGTCGGCAAGCGCCTCGAGACCGTCTTCGACGTTCCGCCGTTTGGGCACGGACGCGCAGCCCATAATCCCCGCATGGGGGGACACACATTAATCGATTTGACCAGCACGTTCGGCGCAGACTTGCACGAAATGCTGCGCGAGGCGGCGCGGCAAGGACCGTTGGCCACCGACGAGATAACGGGTTCCAAGGTCGTTCTCCGCCAACACGACGTGGAGGCGCTGGCGCACGATCCGCGGCTGGAGGGCATCGGTCTCACGTTGTTCGACTTAATGGGAATCACCGACGGACCGCTGCGCGACTGGTACGGCAGGTTGATGTTCACCACCGAGGGCGACTACCACCGGCGCACCCGGTCGCTTGTGTCCCGGGCCTTCACGCCCCGGTCGGTCGGCGCACTACGTTCGACGGCCACGGACATGGCCGCGACTGCCGTGGCCGCAGCCCGGGACGGCGGCGACCTCCTCTCGGCCTCGTCGGTGGGGACCCGGTTGATCTGCCGGCTGCTCGGAGTTCCCGACGGTGACGATGCGGTGTTCACGAAATGGGCCGAAGCGCTCAGCCCGGTGTTCGGGGTCATGACTCTCGAACAGATCGCCGACGCCACCACGGCGATCACCGAAATGCAGGGCACCGATCGACCTGCACGGGACGACGATTCCGGCCGGGTCGATGGTGTTTCTGTGCATCGCCGCGGCCTGTCGTGACACATCGGCGTGGTCCGAACCGGACCGCTTTGACCCCGAACGCTTCACCCGGCCCGACACGCCGAAGCTGCTGAACTTCGGCGCGGGCACCCACTACTGCCTGGGCACCGCGCTGGCGAAGGTCGCTGTGGAGGAGTCCGTGCGCGCGGTGCTCGCCGCCGATCCGCCCCTGCACCTGACCGAGGATCCCGCCGAGATTCCGTGGCGCCAGGTGCTCGGCCGCAGCCCGGCCCGGCTGGCCGTGAGGTCCGAGGCAGCGGCCTAGCCGCTGGCCATACCCGGCATCGGCGCCATGTCGCCCGTCGATCCGTCGTCAGGAATCGTCAGACCCGGGATCGCATCGGGAGCCGCGACGATCAGAACACCCAGCGCAAGAAGGATCGCCGCGGTCCCGTAGGTGACTGCGCGACCCCATGGCAGTGTTTTCTCGGCGGCGATCAGCGCCGCGACGAACGCCATCCACGCGATGCTCATCACGCCGAGCGCGAACAACGCGGCCATCAGCGCCCAGCAGCAGCCGACGCACCATGCGCCGTGCTTCGCGCCCATCTGCAGTGCTCCGGTCAGGCCGTCGCGCCATGAGCCGAGCAGGAATCCCAGCGGACTGCGGCAGTGCCGTAGACACACCTCTTTGAGTGGCGTCAGTTCGTATATCGCCGCGACGACGAGGATTCCGCCCGCCAACCACCGGCCTGCGCGATTCCAGGCCAGCGTCTCGCCGAACAGCCGACCACCGATTTCAGAGATCCCGAACGCGAGCAGACCGGCCGCCGTCCAGGTCAGCAGATATCCGCACACGAAGATCAGCGGCGCCATGGGCGACCGCTTCTTCGTCATCTGCGAGTAGAGCGCAACCGTCGGCGACACCGACGGAAACATCATCGCGGCCATCATCACGAGCCAGACGCCGAGGAACCAGCCAAGCGTTCCGAGGTCCGTACCCGGCCCGTTGTCCATGCCGCGCATCCGGTCGACGGTGAACCACCACGCGAGTGCCGCAAGAGCAAACAGCAGCGCGATCAGTCCGAGCCGGGCGCGCGCCGCCGTGTAGACCGGCCGAAGGCCCTCCGCCGGCGCAGTCACGCGATCAGGCGGCCCACGAGAACTGTGAAGAGCTGATGCCCGACTTGCCCTGATATTCGATGCCGAACAGGCTGATATCGGCCGAAGTGGCCTTGGCCACACGGAATTCCGAGCCGGCGGGATGGAAGATGCCTGTGACCCGCGCAGGCTCACCGGTCTCGACACCGAACGGCACGACGTCCTCGACATCGAAACCCGTTGCGTCGCCGATGCGTACGCTATGCCGCAGTCCGTCGTCACGCACCTCGATGGGTGCACGCTGGACGCCGAGGTTTTCCCCTATCAGCGGTCCCAGCACTGCCATCGGACCACCGAGTTCACCGCCGAACACGGCTTGCAGCTTTTCGGCCTGTTCGTCGGAGGCCTTGGCGTCGATGACGGTGCCAAGCTGCCAATTGCCCTCCGTCATGACCTTGGGCGTGTCGATAATGACCACCACCGCGAGCCCACTCACATCGGTGCCCTCGACGTCGCCGTCGGTGATGTTGAAGACGAGTGTCGCGCGGCAACGGTCGTAGTCGGCACCGTTGGCCAGATTGAAATTGCAAGGACAGAAAAAGTCGCACGAACAGGTTTCGACGTACGTTCCCCGAAGTTTCCACGCCATAGCGGAATTGTCCGCCGTACGCAGGACGAACGGGCGGATTCTGCCGAAACGATCACCGACGTCGGGCAGCGGATTGAACGACCTTCCGATCCGGGCTCCCTGCCGACCAGGGGGCTTTATCGTTGGCGAATCCGTAGTCCCGACCGGACCGCGGATCAGCGTCGGAGGGGTCGGATGGCGGCAGGATCATGCCGAGCATGTGGTCTGCGACTGCGCGAGGGCGCTCGGTTTTGCGACGGATGCGGTTCGGCGGTGACGGCGGCCTCCGAACTTGCCGAGTACAAGCAAGTCACGGTCATGTTCGCCGATGTGGTGCGGTCGATGGATATCGCCAACGCCGTAGGTGCGGAGCGACTTCGCGAGATCATGACGCAATTGGTCGAGCGTGCGACGCTGGTGGTGCAAAGGTACGGCGGCACCGTGAATCAGTTCACCGGTGACGGGATTATGGCGGTTTTCGGTGCGCCGACCGCACTCGAAGATCACGCGTTTCGCGCATGTCTCGCAGCGTTGGGCGTCCAAGACGAGATCCGAAGCCTGACCTCGGAGGTCAAGACGCGTGACGGCGTCTCGCTGCAGCTACGAATCGGGCTGAATTCCGGGCAAGTGATAGCCGGCGAGGTCGGCTCTGGACCCATGGGTTACACCGCGATAGGCGAACAGGTCGGAATGGCCCAACGGATGGAGTCGGTGGCCCCGGCCGGTGGGGTGGTGCTCAGCGAGTCCACCGCGCGACTGGTCGAGCATTCGGCTGCGCTGGGCGAAATCGAGTATGTGCACATCAAAGGCGCCGACGCCGCTGTACCCACGCGTCGTCTGTTGGCCGCCGGTGCCGAGCACACTCGGCCGCTCCGGTGGGAGCCCACCCTGGTCGGGCGCACACGGGAGATGTACACGCTGGCCGTACTAATCGATCAGTCGATCAATGGGGAGAGCCGTGTAGCCCGGGTGACCGGACCACCTGGCATCGGTAAGAGCCGTACAGCGAAGGAGGCAGCGAGAATGGCTGCCGCCCGCGGCATTCCGATGTATCTGACCTTCAGCGAGTCGCATGCGCGCGACGTGCCCTACGGCGTCGCGGTCCGGCTGCTGCGGTCGGTGTTCGGGATCCGCGACACCGCCCCTGATGCTGCCCGGGCGCATGTGCGCTCACACATCGCAGACGCGGATCCCGAAGATCTTCGCTTACTTGACGACCTGCTCGGTATCGGCGATCCGCAAGTCGCCCTGCCGGCTATCACGCCCGACGCGCGCCAGCGACGTCTGAGCGCGCTGTTGAAAGCGGTCGCGCTCGAACGCAACACACCGGCGATGTACGTAATCGAGGACGCACACTGGATCGACGAGGCCAGCGAGTCCATGCTCGTCGAATTCATCGATGCGATCAGGCAAACCAAGTCGCTGGTGCTGATCACTTACCGCCCCGAATACCGGGGAGCGCTCGCGCGTGTACCGGGTGCTATGGCGATCCCGCTGACGCCATTGAACACTGCGCAGACCGTGGCGTTGACCGTCGCGGCGCTGGGCACGCACCCCTCGGTCGCCGAGCTGACGGCCCGGATAGCGGAAAGAGCCGCCGGAAATCCGTTCTTCGCCAGTGAAATCGTCCGGGACCTGGCCGAACGCGGCGTGCTCGAGGGCGACCGCGGCGGCTACGTGTGCCGCGATGACGGCGCGGATATCAGCGTGCCCGTGACCCTGCAGGCCGCCATAGCCGCGCGCGTTGATCGCCTTAGCGCCGCGGCCAAGCACGCGTTGTACGCCGGAGCGGTCATTGGCACTCGGTTCCGCCCCGATCTCCTGAGCACCGTTCTGGAAGAGAGCAGCGGATCGGACGACGCCATCGCCGAACTGTTGCGGGTCGATCTCATCGACCAAGTGCAGTTCGACCCACGTGCCGAGTATGCGTTTCGGCACCCGCTCATCCGGTCGGTGGCCTATGAGTCGCAATTGAGGGCCGCCCGGGCCGAGGTGCACCAGCGGGTGGCGGCCGCGATCCAGGAGAACAACCCCGGCTCGACTGACCAGAACGCCGCGCTGATTGCCGAACACTTGGAGGCCGCCGGGGATCTGCGCGCGGCCTTCGACTGGCACATGCGTGCCGGGAGTTGGTCGACCAACCGTGACCGCGCCGCGGCCAGGACCAGCTGGCAGCGGGCCCGTCACGTCGCCGACAGGCTGCCTCCCGATGAGCCCGATCGGATCGCGAAGCAGATTGCAGCCCTTACTGTGTTGTGCGGCACCCTGTGGTTGACCGGTGGCAGCGCCGCGGATACGGGCTTCGAGCAGCTGCGCGAGTTATGCGCGCTCAGCGGCGATAAGACTTCTCTCGCGATCGGCATGGCTGGCATCGTCATGGCGTTGGCTGGGCACAACCGCCACCGAGAGGCAGCTCAGCTGAGCTCGGAGCTGGCGGCGCTGATCGAATCAATCGCGGACCCAGGATTGACCTGCGGCCTTCTCCTGGCCGTTACTTACGCCAAGTCGGAGATAGGCGAGATGACCGAAGCCCTGCGCTTGGCGGAGCGTGTCATCGAACTGTCCGACGGTGACCGCGCGATGGGCTACATGTTCATGGGCTCCCCGCTGGCAGGAGCCACCCGGATGCGCGGCCTGTACCGATTGTGCCTGGGCATCAAAGGATGGCGATCCGATGCCGACACGGCGATCGCGATGGCTGCGCCGCTCTACCCGACAAGCCACGTTGCGGCGATCATGTACAAGTACATCCTCTCGATCCCCATCGGCGCACGCCTCGCCGACTCGGTTGCCCTGCGTGAAACCGCCGAGGCGTTGCAAATCGCCGAGCAAGCCGGCGATGACTTCACGCTGGTTCAGGCACAACTAGCCCGGGGACTGGTTCTTGTTCACCACGACGGTCTTCAGCGGGAGGGCGTCGACCTCCTGTCACGAGCCCGTGACGCTGCGGTCAAGCAGGGCTTCACCATGAACGCGCTGGCGCTCGTCGACCCCGCGATGGCGCGGGAGAAGGCCCGCAACGGCGATCTCGACGACGCCATCGAATTGTCGCGATCCGCGATCGCCGACATGTATGACACGGGTGGGGTGATCTCCTTGGGAGTCGCCACGACGGTCCTCGTGGAATCGCTGCTTGATCGCGGCGCCGAAGGAGACCTTCAAGAAGCGCTGTCGGCGATCGATCGGCTGGCCGCCGTACCGAGCGAGCCAGGCTTTGTCTTGCACGAACTGCCGCTGCTGCGGCTGCAGGCGCTCGTGGCCCGAGCCCAGGGCGACGACGCGACCTACCGGGCGTTCATGGACCACTACCGCACCAAAGCGGCGGCGGCGGATTTCGAGCCGATCGCCACAGAGGAGTCTGAGAATTAGGCGCGCTGCTCGGCGCCGACGCGGTCGGCAGCGGTCCGCACGGCGGCGTCGCGAGCGGCGCTGGCCTCGTCCTCGGTGAGCGTGCGATCGGCGGCGCGGAAGCGCAGCGCCAGCGTCACCGACTTGCGCCCGTCGCCGATCTGCGGGCCGGTGTAGACGTCGAACAGCCGGACGTCCTCGAGCAGTTCGCCCGCGCCGTCGCGTACGGCGTCTACCACCGTCTGCGCGGCGACGTCCTCGCCGACGATCAGGCTGACGTCCTGGAAGACGGCCGGGAACGGCGATACCGCGGGCGCCGGCAGCGTCTCGGTCATCGGGATGGCGTCCAGGTCAAGCTCGACCGCGCAGGTGCCCTTCGGCAGGCCCCCGCGTTCCACGACCGCCGGATGCAGTTGGCCGGCATGTCCGACGACGGTGTCGCGGACCAGCACCTCGGCGCAGCGGCCGGGATGCCACGGCAGGTATTGCGCGGCCCGCAGTGTCAACTCGACACCGGCGGCTCGGCCGATGACACGCACGGCCTCGAACGCATCCCACGCTTCCGCCGGCCGACCGCGACCCCACGGCCCCGCCGGCTCACGCAGGCCTGCCATGACCACGCCGACGTGCTGCGGCTGCCGCGGGAGCGACGCGTCGAGTATGGCGATCTCCTCGTCGGTGGGCCTGCGGCTGTTCGGAATGCGTTCGACGGCACGGGTTTCCGAAGTGGGCTCGACGACCTGAGCGATCGCGTACAGCGCGGCGTCGAACGCGCCGCGAGACACGTTGCGCGCCAACGCCTCCAGCAGTCCTGGCAACAGCGTGGTGGCCAGCTGCGGGCGGTCGGACTCCAGCGGGTTGAGCACCTGGGTGGTGGTGCGGCGCGGGTCGTCGGCGGGCAGGCCCAATTGGTCGAACACGCCCGCAGGCAGGAACGGCGTCGGAAGGATCTCGACGTAGCCGTTGAGCGCCAACGACTTTCCGATGGCGCGGCGGCGCTTCTGGATCGGGGTGAGGCCGCTGCCCGCAGGCGCCTGCGGCAGCACCGAGGGGATGATCTCGAGGCCCTCCAGTCGCAGCACCTCCTCGACGAGGTCGGCGGGCTCACGCAGGTCGGGCCGCCAGCTCGGCGGGGTCGCCGTCACCCGGTCGCCGTCGGTCACCACGTCGGCGCCGATCTGGGTGAGTCTGCGCTGCGTGGTGCCGTCGGCGTAGTCGACGCCTGCCATCCGGTCGGGCAGGTCGACGGCCATGCTGACCGGCGGCTGCGACCAGTCGTCCCGCGGCGGGTCACCGCGCCAGTCCGTCAGCCTGGGTTCGATTGTGCCGCCTGCGATATCGGCCAACAGCGTGGCGGCGCGGTCCAGCGCAGGCATCGACACGGCCGGATCCACAGTGCGCTCGTAGCGGCGCCCCGCTTCGCTGGTCAGATGCAACCGGCGCTGGGTCCGTGACACCGCGGCGGGATCCCACACGGCCGCCTCCAGCATCACGTCGGTGGTGGTGTCGCGAACCTCGGTCGTTCCCGCACCCATGACGCCACCAATGGCCGCGGTCGCGACGTCGTCGACGATCAGCACGTCACGGGGGTCGAGCTTGCGTTCGATGTCGTCGAGCGTGAGGACCGTCTCCCCCGGCTCGGCGAAGCGAACCTTGAAGCCGCCGGTGATCAGGCGGCTGTCGTGGGCGTGCATCGGGTGGCCGAGCTCGAGCATCACGTAGTTCGTGACGTCGACGGCAGGCGAGATCGCGCGGATGCCGCTGAGCAACAGCCGACGCTGCATCCACCACGGCGACACCGCCGTCGGGTCGATGCCGGTGACGGGCCGCAGGCCGAAGCGGATCACCCCGGTGCCGGGCTCGATGGTCACCGGCAGGGCTTCACCGTCGGCGGGCAGTGGCGGCACGTCCGCCGGGTCGACGTAGTCGAGGTCATAGGCGCAGGCGATTTCGCGCGCCATGCCGCGCACCGAAAGGCAGTAGCCGCGGTCGGGCGTGATCGCCAGGTGGAACACCACGTCGTCCAGCCCGAGCACGTCAGCGGCCGGGGTTCCCGGATCCGCGGTGCCCGGCGGAAGGACCACGATGCCGGAATGGTCAGTGCCCAAGTTGAGTTCGGCCGTCGAGCAGATCATCCCGTCGGAGGTGCGGCCATAGGTCTTGCGCGTGGCGATCGTGAAATCCCCTGGCAGGACGGTGCCGGGGAGCGCAACGACTACGAGGTCTCCGACGGCGAAATTGGTTGCTCCGCAGACGATGTCACGCGTTTCGGGTTCGCCGACATCGACCTTGACGGCCCGGATCGGCTTCTTGAACTCGGTGAGTTCGTCGATCTCGACGACCCGGCCGACGGTCAGCGGACCCGTAACGGGCCCGACGGGGATGACATCTTCGACCTCATGACCGATGCGAATGAGTGTGTTTTCCAGCTCGTACGGACTCACGTCCCAGCCCGGAGCGCCGGCCTGGACGACGTCGCGCAGCCAGCTGTATGGAAGCCGCATCAGGCCCCTACCCCGAACGGCAGCGAGAAGCGGACATCGCCCTCGACCATGTCGCGCATGTCGGAAATGCCGTTGCGGAACTGCAGGGTGCGCTCCAGCCCCATGCCGAACGCGAACCCGGAGTAGACCTCTGGGTCAATGCCACAGGCGCGCAACACATTCGGATTGACCATGCCGCAGCCGCCCCACTCCACCCAGCCGGGGCCGCCCTTCTTGTTTGCAAAGTAGACATCGACCTCGGCGGACGGCTCGGTGAACGGGAAGAAGTGCGGCCGCAAGCGGGTGCGGCCGTGTGGCCCGAACTCCGAGCGGGCGAACGCGTCGAGCGTGCCGCGCAGGTGGGCCATCGTCAGGCCCTTGTCCACCGCGAGTCCTTCCACCTGGTGGAACACCGGGGTGTGGGTCGCGTCGAGTTCGTCGGTGCGGAAGGTCCTGCCGATCGAGATGATGTACACCGGCAGGTCGCGCTCCAGCAGCGCGCGGATCTGCACCGGCGAGGTGTGGGTGCGCAACACCTGGCGCGAGCCGTCGGGCGCGACGTAGAAGGTGTCCTGTTCGCTGCGCGCCGGATGATCGGGCGGGAAGTTCAGCGCGTCGAAGTTGAACTGCTCGGTCTCGACCTCGGGGCCCTCCGCCAGCTCCCAGCCCATCGCGACGAACGTGTCGGCGATGTGCTCGGCCAGGATGGTGATCGGATGCCGGGCACCGATCGGCTGGCGGGTCGACGGCAACGTCACGTCGATGCGCTCGGCGACCAGCACGGCGGCGTCGCGCTCGGCCCGCAGGGCGGCGAGGCGCTCGTCGTAGGCGCGCTGCGCGTCGGTGCGCGCCACGTTGACCCGCTTGCCTGCGTCCGCTCGGTCGGCCTTGGCGAGGGAACCGAGCGCCTGCCGTGCCAACGCGATCGGCGAGCGGTCGCCGAGGTGCTCGGTCTTAACGCGGGCGAGCTCCTCCAGATCGGCGGCCAGGTCGAAGGCATGCTGGGCCGCGCTGACGGCTTTGGTCAGCGCTTCTTCTGACAGGTCCATGGGCTGATCAGCCACCCGGCGATCATAGGCGATGCCCTGATCGCGCTTCGCAGGCATTTCTCCGCGGCTACTCCTGGAGATTCCTGCGACCGGGGGGTCTAGATCCTCAGAGGCCCGGTCCCTGCTTCGACGTCCTAGGTCGGACAGGTCACCGGCGGTGCGATAGCTGCCGGTTCGCGCGTCGAGCGAAGCCGCGCGACCGCCTCGCCGACCACGGCACCGGCAAGCCCGGCGGCCGTCGCGACCAGCATGTCGGTGCTGGCCAGCACCAGGTAGCCGAATCCCGCCGCGCCTGCGAGCATCACGAACCGCGCCGATGTCCAGCGCTCAGGCCGACGGAACCGCGTCGCGATCAACATGCCCAGCGCCAGTGCCACCGCATGTCCGACGTCGGTGAAATCACGGCCAACCGCCACCACCGCCATCCCGACCGCGATGAACCATCCGATCCATGCGGGCCGCCAGCGCGCCGGTATCGCCGCGGTCAGCGAGCCCAGCACCGCTGCGGCCCCGTAGCTCATGCCGACGTCGGTCGCGCGGCTGACCGATATCGGCAGCCAGCCCAGCTCCACCGCGGTGGTCAGGCCGGCGGCAACCAGCAGGGTGGCACCGATGTGTCCGGTCGCGAACGCCACGAGCAGCAGGCCGCTGCGATAGGTCAACTCCGCGATTGCAAGCAGGCAGACCAGCCCGGGCAACCACACATAGATGGGCCCGGCGTCAACGACGAACGCACTGCCCACCAGCGTGCCGAAGTGGCCATGCCTGAGGTTGTGCAGATTGGTGCTGACGTGGCGGATCACCCGGTCCTGCACCTGCGGGCCGAGAGCATACAAAACGATGGTGACGGAGGTCACGATCACCGCATAGGCCACGGTGACGCGGACCCGCACCAGCCGGGCGAGCAATCTGAACAACATTTCCAAACTACTATGCGTCCAGTGTTTCGCCGTCATCGTCTTTGCTGCCTGGCAACTGCCTGCGAGTTTTCAGTCGATACATGGTGAGGTCGGCGGGCACGCCGCCCTGCTTGGCCGTAAAGACCTGCCTGCGAAGCCGTTTCGCTGTCACACCCAGAGATTCGAAGTCCTCGTCGGGAATTCGCTCCAGCGTGGGTGCCGATACCACCAGTTCGCCCCTGGTTGCGCGTTCCATCACACGCGCCGCGATGTTCACGTCCACCCCGAGCCAGTCCGAACCGATCCGCTGCGGGCGGCCGGTGTGAATGCCCACCCGCATCCGCGGTGTATAGCCGTCCACCTCAACGGCTTTCACCGCGTCACGGGCGGCTATGGCGGCGCGCACAGCGGTGACGGGTTCCGGAAACACGGCCATGATGCCGTCGCCCATCCGCTTGACGATGTGACCACCCGCCTCCAGCAGTGGTGGCTCGACGACCTGGGAAACCCGGCGCAACAACCGCAGCGTCGCCTCGTCCCCGACGCTCAGCGACCACGTCGAGAAACCGACCAGGTCGGTGAAAACGAGCGTCACCTCACGATTCGCGGGCTTACCTGACACCCGCTCCGTCAGCGCCTGCCACACCTGGAGTGCACCCAGGCTCACTTCGCGTGTCACCGCCTCGCGCTCCAGCAACCGATCGGCGGCCCTGGCGGCGGCGCGTGGGCCCCCAACTCCGTCCGCCGACAACGGATCACCGAACTCGGGATCACCCGGTAGCGCGCGACGCGCGCGGCGAAGGAAGGCAATGACAGCCGGGCTGTGATTGGTGTCCTTCAGCCACGTCATCGGTCCGGATGACCGTTGCGGCGGAGCCGGGCTATCCGGCACCCCGTCGATTTCCCCGATACCGCCGGATCGTTCGTCGAACGACTCGACATTCACAGGCGCAAGCGTAGGTGCCGCTCTTCATCGCCGGTAAACGGGCTGGTCACAAGCGTGTGGCGCGGCGATGGAGCACGGATAACACTTGCGCCGCCAATCGTAGACAACGTGCGTTGTCAACATTATCGTTGAAGCGTGCGCTCAACGACGACCGCAAACACGGGCACCCCTCTTGGCCCCGACTCGCTGACGTGGAAGTACTTCGGCGATCTGCGCACGGGCATGCTGGGCGTCTGGATCGGTGCGATCCAAAACATGTATCCCGAACTCGGTGCGGGCGTCGAGGACCACTCCATCCTGCTGCGCGAGCCTCTTCAGCGCGTCGCGCGCTCGGTGTACCCGATCATGGGCGTCGTCTACGACGGCGAGCGCGCCCCGCAGACCGGTGAGCAAATCAAGAGCTACCACAAGACGATCAAGGGCGTCGACGCCGGAGGCCGTCGCTATCACGCGTTGCATCCGGAGACGTTCTACTGGGCCCACGCCACGTTCTTCATGTTGATCATCAAGACCGCCGAGTACTTCTGCGGCGGGCTGACCGAGGCCGAGAAGCGCCAGCTGTTCGACGAGCACGTGCAGTGGTACCGGATGTACGGCATGAGCATGCGGCCGGTACCCGGCAGCTGGGACGAATTCCAGGAGTACTGGGAACGCAAGTGCAGCGAAGAGCTCGAGATCAACAAGGCCACGCTGGACATCTTCACGATCCGCATCCCCAAACCGTGGTTCGTGTTGATGCCGACGGCGGTGTGGGACCAGCTGTTCAAGCCGATGGTCGGAGCGCAGCGGTGGATCGCGGCCGGACTGTTCGACGAGGCGGTGCGGGAAAAAGCGGGCATGCGGTGGACGCCGGGCGACGAGGTGCTGCTGCGGCTGTTCGGCAAGCTCGTTGAGCTGGCGTTCGTCGCGGTGCCTGACGAGATCCGGCTGCACCCCCGCGCCCTGGCCGCGTACCGCCGCGCCGAGGGGCGCCTACCCGCCGATGCGCCGCTGGTCGAGGCACCCGCGTTCATGGCGCCGCCCCGCGACCGCCATGGCCTGTCGATGCACTATGTGCCGCCGCGCAAAACACTGCTCGACCGCGCAGGGTCGCTGGTGCACACCACGTTCTCGTTGGCTGGGCTGCGTCCGGCGCGCGACCGCGGTAAGGCAGCCTGAACGCATGCTGGAATGGTCTGACGTCGATCTCGCTGTGCGCGACGCCGTGCGCGAGTTCGTGGATAAAGAGATTCGCCCTCACGTCGACGAGCTGGAAAGCGGCGAGATGGCGCCCTACCCCGTCATCCGCAAGCTGTTCGCGACGTTCGGTATCGCCGAGATGGCCCGCGACTCGCTCAACAAGCGGCTCGCCCGCCTGCGCGAGGGAGGCGAGTCGTCCGAAAAGCCGTCCTCGGGCGGGATGTTCGGCGCGGGCTCCGGCAGCATGGGCTTCGTCGTGGTCAGCGAGCTGTGCCGGGTGTCGATGGGCATCGTCACCGGTATGGGCGTCAGCCTCGGGCTGACGGTGCCCACGATCATGGGCCGCGGCACGCCGGCCCAACAGGAGCGCTGGCTGCCGGATCTCGTCACCTACGACAAGATCGGCGCGTGGGCGATCACCGAACCCGACGCCGGGTCGGATGCGTTCGGCGGCATGAAGTCCTACGTCGTACGCGATGGTGACGACTACATCCTCAACGGCCAGAAGACATTCATCACCAACGGTCCCGATGCCGACGTGATCGTGGTTTACGCGAAACTCGACGAACCCGGCGTCGACAAGCGCGACCGCAGGGTACTGACCTTCGTGCTGGACCGTGGCATGGAGGGCTTCGTCCAGTCAAAGCCATTCCGCAAGATGGGGATTCACAGCTCGCGCACCGGTGAGCTGTTCTTCAACAACGTCCGGCTGGGCCGCGACCGGCTGCTGGGCGAAACCGAAGGCAGCTCGGCAGGCGACGGGCGCGCCAGCGCGCGGTCCAACTTCTCCGCCGAACGGATCGGCGTAGCGGCGATGGCGCTTGGCGTCATCGAGGAATGTCTGCGGCTCTGCGTCGACTATGCGAAGAGCCGCCAGCTGTGGGGCCAGGAGATCGGGCATTTCCAGCTGATCCAGCTCAAGCTGGCCAACATGGAAGTCGCCCGAATGAACGTGCGCAACATCCTGTTTCGGGTCATCGAGTCGGCACAAAAGGGCAAGCCGATCTCGCTACCCGAGGCGTCGGCGATCAAGTGGTACTGCTCGCAGGCTGCCACCGACGTCGCGATGGATGCGGTGCAGCTGTTTGGGGGCAATGGCTACATGACCGAGTACCGCGTGGAGCAGCTGGCCCGCGACGCCAAATCGCTGATGATCTACGCCGGAAGCAACGAGGTGCAGATCACCCACGTCGCCAAGGGGTTGTTGAGCGGCGCCTAGTCACCGCATGTAACGCAGTGGCGCGATTCGGCACGTTTTCTCGCCATGGCGCGTTACACGCGGTGCGCTTGTGCGCTCTGGTACAGGCAGATCGAGGCGGCGGACGCGACGTTGAGACTCTCGGCGCTGCCCGGCATCGGGATCCGCACCCGGTGCGTCGCCGTGTCCGCGAGTTCAGCCGGCAGGCCGTGCGCCTCCGGACCGAACAGCCACGCGGTCGGCCCTGACAGGTCGGCCTCGTCGAGGCTGACCTCACCGTCGACGGTGGTCGCCAGCACTTGTACGCCGGCGTCGCTCAGCGCGCCGACGACGGCTGCGGCGTCGGGGTCGGACACCACCGGGATGGAGAAGATGCTGCCCGCCGACGCCCGCAGACACTTGCCGTTGTAGGGGTCGACGCTGTGCCCGGCCAGCACCACGGCGTCGGCGCCCATCGCGTCGGCGATGCGGATCAGCGTCCCGGCGTTGCCGGGCTCAGAGATCTCCACCGCCACGGCCACGAGCCGTGGCCGGTCCGCAACGACATCGTCCAGTGCCACGTCCGGCACCGCACACACCGCCACCAGTCCCACCGGAGTCACGGTGTCCGACAACGCTTTTGCCGCCCGCTCGGTCACCAGTTGGACCGGCACGCCAGCCAGCATCCCACCGAATCGCGCCGAGGCGTTTTCGGTAGCGAACACCTCCGACACGAGACCACGCCGCAACGCTGCCTCGACGAGGTTCGGTCCCTCGGCGAGAAAGCGCGCTTCCCGGCGCCTAACCACCTGACGGTGCAGTTTGACCGCCGCCGCCACCCGGGCGGAGCGCTCGGTGAGCGTCAGGCAGCCTCGCCCGACGGAGCGTTCACATCCGTGGGCAGCGCAGCCTTGGCTACCTCGACCAGGGCGGTGAAGGCGGCCGGGTCGCTGACCGCGATCTCGGCGAGGTTCTTGCGATCGACCTCGACGCCTGCGGCCTTGAGCCCCTGGATGAGCCTGTTGTACGTGATGTCGTTGGCGCGGGCTGCGGCGTTGATCCGGGAGATCCACAGCTTGCGAAACTCGCCCTTACGGGCACGCCGGTCACGGTAGGCATAAGTCAACGAATGCAGCTGCTGCTCTTTGGCTTTGCGATACAGGCGCGACCGCTGACCGCGATAGCCCTTCGATGCCTTGAGTACTGTGCGGCGCTTCTTCTGCGCGTTTACTGCGCGCTTCACGCGTGCCATGAAAGTCTTCCTATCTCACTCGGGTCTTGGTACGGGCTCGAGCTCAGCCGTTCAGCAGCTTCTTGATGCGCTTGCGGTCGTTGGCCGCGACCTCGGTGCGACCGTCGAGCCGCCGGGTGCGCTTCGTCGGCTTGTGCTCGAGCAGGTGCCGACGATTGGCCTTCTGGCGCACGACTTTTCCGGTTCCGGTCAGCCGGAACCGCTTGGAAGCGCCGCTGTGGGTCTTCGCCTTGGGCATTTGTCCTCAGTTCTCTTATCTCAGTTCTGCGATACGTCTGGTTCTTCGGGTGCGGCCTGCTCTCTGGGAGCCTCGGCCTGCTGCGCCGCCTTGGCGCGAGTCTTCGCGCCGCGGTGCGGAGCCAGCACCATCGTCATGTTGCGGCCGTCCTGTTTGGCCGACGTCTCGACGAAGCCATAGTCGGCGACGTCGGCGCCCAGCCGCTGCAGCAGCCGGTAGCCCAGCTCGGGCCGCGACTGCTCACGTCCGCGGAACATGATGGTGACCTTGACCTTCGACCCCGCTTGCAGGAAGCGGACAACGTGACCCTTCTTGGTCTCGTAGTCGTGAGGGTCGATCTTCGGCCGCAGCTTCTGTTCCTTGACGACGGTCTGCTGCTGATTCTTGCGAGACTCGCGTGCCTTCTGAGCCGTCTCGTACTTGAACTTGCCGTAGTCCATGATCTTGCAAACCGGCGGTTTGGCGTCCGGGGCTACTTCGACAAGGTCGAGATCGGCATCCGCGGCGACGCGGAGGGCGTCTTCGATGCGCACAATGCCTACCTGCTCGCCACCTGGTCCGATGAGACGAACTTCAGGGACTCGAATGCGCTCGTTGACACGGGTCTCAGTGCTGATGGGGCCTCCTACGTTGTCCTCTAGGAATCCCACACCATCAGCGCTCTGCTCAATTGAACAGAAAGGCCCTGCTCAAAGCAGGGCCCAAAGCCGACCAGGACAGGCATCGGATGCCTGTGACCGGACCGCTGAACCGATATGGTCAGCGGTGGGAGTGGGACTCCACTTGCTGTCCCTGGCGTACGCCGGGACGGTCGCGCGTGCCAGTCTAGCAGGCATGACCGATCCAACTAACATCCGTGAGCTTTCCGAGATTCCGGCGGTCGAGGTGATCACCCGCTCGGCGGTCATGTTGATGAGCGCGGCGGCCGAGAAGCTCGGCCTGTCGGCGGAGGATCCGGACGACAGCCCAACCCGCGACCTCGACGAAGCACGCCGGCTGATCACAGCGCTGGCCGGGTTGGTCACGGCGTCCGCCGAGTATCTGGGACCGCACGCCGGGCCGGTGCGCGACGGGTTGAAGACTTTGCAGCTGGCGTTCCGCGAATCCAGTGCCGCACCGGACGAACCTGGCCAGGGTCCGGGCGAGAAGTACACCGGCCCTGTCTGGTAGCTGGGCGTAGTCACAACCTTTTCTGAGCATTAGCGAATATCCTCGCGGCCTATGACCGCCACGTTGACGCGTCGGGCGTCCCGATACTCGTGGGTGCCCGCGGCGGCCGGCTGGACAGTCGGCATCATCGCCACCCTGTCCCTCGTCGCGAGCATCTCGCCGGGCATCCGGTGGGTCATCAGGGAGCCTCGCGAGTTCGTCAACGACTACATCTTCAACTTCCCCGACACCAGCTTCGCCTGGGCCTTCGTGTTGGTCTTGCTGGCGGCAGCGCTCGCGGCCCGCAAGCGCATCGCGTGGTGGATCCTGATCGGCTACATGCTCGCGTCGATCGCGTGGAATGTCGGCGGCCTCGTCACCAGCCCGAAGTCGGTGATGGACGACATCGGCGAGGTGATCGGCCTCGCCTTCCACATCTCTTCGATCCTGTTCCTGCTGCTGGCCCGTAAGGAGTTCTGGGCGAAGGTCCGGCGCGGAGCGCTGGTCAAGGCGGCAGCCACGCTGGTCACCGGCATGGCCATCGGCACGCTCGTCGGCTGGGCCCTTTTGGAGGTGTTCCCGGGAAGCCTGGCCCGCGAGGACCGGTTCTTGTACGCGCTCAACCGGGTCAGTGCGTTCGCGGGCGCCGACCCCGATTCATTCAGCGGCCACCCACATGTCTTCGTCAATGCGCTGCTCGGCCTCTTCGGCGCGGTCGCACTGATGGTCGCCGCGATCGTGCTGTTTCAGTCGCAGCGTGCCGAGAACGCGCTCACGGGCGAGGACGAATCCGCGATCCGCGGCCTGCTCGAGCTGTTCGGCAAGAACGATTCGCTTGGCTACTTCGCGACCCGCCGCGACAAGGCGGTCGTGTTCGCGCCCAACGGCCGGGCCGCGATCACCTACCGGGTCGAAGTCGGTGTCTGCCTGGCCAGTGGCGACCCCGTCGGCGACCCGAAGGCGTGGCAGCAGGCCATTCACGCATGGCTGGCGCTGTGCCAAACGTACGGTTGGGCGCCCGGGGTGATGGGTGCCAGCCTGACGGGCGCCGAGGCCTTCCGCCAGGCCGGCCTCAACGCGCTGCAACTGGGCGACGAGGCGATCCTGCATCCGGACAACTTCCGGCTCTCCGGTCCCGATATGCGCGCGGTCCGGCAGGCGGTGACGCGGGCGCGGCGCGCTGGCGCAACCGTTCGGATCCGACGCCACCGCGACCTCAGCAGCGACGAGATGGCCCGGGTGGTTGCGCGGGCCGATGCCTGGCGGGACACCGAGACCGAGCGCGGCTTCTCGATGGCCCTCGGTCGCGTCGGCGACCCCGCCGACGGCGACTGCCTGTTGGTCGAAGCGGTGCAGAGCGCCGCGGGAAATGACCAAGTGGTTGCGATGCTGTCGCTGGTCCCGTGGGGCAACAACGGGGTGTCACTGGACCTCATGCGCCGCTCCCCTCAATCCCCCAACGGCACAATCGAATTGATGGTCAGCGAGCTGTGCATGCAGTCCGAAGGCATTGGGGTGACCCGGATCTCGCTGAACTTCGCGATGTTCCGGACGGCGTTCGAGCAGGGCGCACAGCTTGGCGCGGGCCCGGTCGCCCGGCTGTGGCGGGGCCTGTTGGTGTTCTTCTCCCGTTGGTGGCAGCTGGAAACGCTCTATCGCTCGAACATGAAGTATCAACCCGAGTGGGTGCCGCGGTATGCGTGCTACGAGGACGCCAGGCTGGTGCCCCGGGTCGGCGTGGCATCGGTGATCGCCGAGGGCTTTCTGGTGCTGCCGTTCTCGCGGCGGAACCCGCAGCCGCACACCGGACAACACATCTCGGCTCCGGAGAACCTGGTCGCCACGGGCTTGTTGCACCCCGACGGCAGCGCGCCCGACCTCAGCGGACTTCAGGCCGATCTGCCAGAAGCCGATGCAGCACGGCTGCCTGAGCAGGTGCGCGTGCGGATGGCCAAGCTCAAGTCGCTGCAAGCCGATGGTCTCGATGCCTATCCCGTCGGCGAGGCGCCAAGCCATACCGTGGCACAGGCCGTCGACGCAAGCGACGACACCGACGTGACTGTGGCCGGTCGGATCTTGCGGATCCGCGACTACGGCGGCGTGCTGTTCGCCGACCTGCGCGACTGGTCCGGCGAAGTCCAACTGCTGCTTGGCAATTCGCTGCTGGAAAAGGGCACGACAGCGGACTTCACCCATGCCATCGACCTCGGTGACCTGATCGAGGTCAGCGGTTCGATGGGTCGCAGCAAGTCGGGCACCCAGTCGCTGCTGGTGCACGCGTGGCGGTTGATCGGCAAGTGCCTGCGTCCGCTGCCGGACAAGTGGAAGGGGCTCACCGACCAGGAAGCGCGCGTGCGGGCCCGCTACGTCGACCTGGCGATCAACACCGAGGCCCGCGACCTGATCCGCGCGCGTAGCGGTGTGCTGCATTCGATCCGCGAAACCCTGGTCGGCAAGGGGTTTTTGGAGGTCGAGACACCGATCCTGCAGCAGATCCACGGCGGCGCCAACGCCAGGCCGTTCCTCACTCATATCAACGCCTACGACCTCGACCTGTACCTTCGCATCGCGCCCGAGTTGTACCTCAAGCGGCTCTGCGTCGGCGGTGTCGAGCGGGTCTTCGAGCTCGGGCGCGCATTCCGCAACGAGGGCGTCGACTTCAGTCACAACCCGGAATTCACACTGCTGGAGGCCTACCAGGCGCATGCCGACTACAACGTGTGGATCGACGGGTGCCGCGAGCTGATCCAGAACGCCGCACAGGCCGCCAACGGTGCGCACGTGTTCCTGCGTCCCCGCGATGGCGGTGTTCTCGAACCCATCGACATCTCCGGTGAGTGGACGGTGAAGAGCGTGCACGGCGCGGTGTCCGAGGCGCTGGGCGAACAGATCGGCCCCGACACTGATCTGGCTGCGCTGCGCAGGCTTTGTGACGCCGCGGGCATCCCCTACCTGACCCACTGGGACGCCGGCGCGGTGGTGCTCGAACTGTACGAGCGGCTCGTCGAGGAGCGCACGAAAGAGCCCACCTTCTACAAGGACTTCCCGACGTCGGTGTCGCCGCTGACTCGACCCCACCGCAGCATTCCCGGGGTGGCCGAACGCTGGGACCTGGTGGCGTGGGGCGTCGAGTTGGGCACCGCCTACAGCGAGCTGACGGATCCCGTCGAGCAGCGCAGGCGGCTGCAGGAGCAGTCGCTGCTTGCCGCGGGCGGCGATCCCGAGGCGATGGAACTCGACGAGGACTTCCTGCAGGCGATGGAGTACGCAATGCCGCCGACAGGTGGACTCGGCATGGGCGTGGACCGGGTCGTCATGCTGATCACCGGGCGCAGCATCCGCGAAACTCTGCCGTTCCCATTAGCCAAACCGCGTTAGCAGATCGCTCACAGGCAGCCCCAAGGAAACGCGTCCACGATTGTTGCCGTGACGTTACCCGAGCCGTTGCGCCACCACATTTCGCTGATGCACGGATGGCTCCCGATAACCGTGCAAGTCATCGCAGGGATCCTCCTGATCGCCGCGATCGGGTGGCGCAACCGGCGCTGGCGCCTGGTGTGGCTGCCGTGGGCCGCGCTGGTCGGGGTCGCGCTCGCGGTGGCGGCGTACTGGTACATCGCTTCGCAAGGATTGGGTGATGAAGACAACCCTGCCCCGTATTCGCTCTGGGTCTGGGTCGGGCTCTCCGGCGTCGCGGCCGCGGTGCTGGTCGCCGGCTGGCGCGGCGCACGCTGGTGGCGGCGCGGGGTGTCGACGCTGGCCGTGCCGGTGTCCGTGTTGTGCTCGGCGCTGGCGTTGAACCTGTGGGTCGGCTACTTCCCCACCGTGCAGAATGCATGGAACCAGCTGACCTCGGGACCGTTGCCCGATCAGACGGACACGGGCACGGTGGTCGCGATGCAGAAACGCCATGCGATCCCGCTGCAGGGCACGGTCGTGCCGGTCAGCATTCCCGACTCCGGGTCGGGCTTCAAACACCGCGGTGAGCTCGTCTATCTTCCGCCGGCGTGGTACGCCACCGATCCCCCGCCGCGCTTACCGACGGTCATGATGGTCGGCGGCGAGTTCAACACTCCCGCCGACTGGATGCGGGCGGGCAACGCGGTCAAGACGATCGACGACTTCGCGGCCGCGCACGGCGGGAACGCGCCGGTGTTCGTATTCGTCGACTCGGGCGGCGCTTTCAACAACGACACCGAATGCGTGAACGGCACCCGTGGTAACGCCGCCGATCACCTCACCAAAGATGTTGTACCGTTCATGATTTCGAACTACCGCGTCTCGCCCAACCGCGCCAGCTGGGGCGTCGTTGGATGGTCGATGGGCGGCACATGCGCGGTCGACCTGACCGTGATGCATCCGAATATGTTCAGCGCATTCGAGGACATCGCGGGTGACCTCACGCCCAATTCGGGGAACAAGGCCCAGACCATTCAGCGCCTGTTCGGCGGGAATGTCGCAGCCTACGCGGCGTTCGATCCGACGACGGTCATCACCCGCCATGGGCCCTACGCCGGAGTGGCAGGCTGGTTCGACATCAACGGCATCCCGTCGGCGAAGCCACGCGTGGTGAATGCCGCGGCGAACCCCAACAACCAAACCGCGGCGGCGAACTCACTGTGCGCGACGGGCAGTGCCAACGGCATCAGTTGCGCGGTGGTGATGCAGGCGGGCAGGCACGACTGGCCCTTCGCCGCGCGCGCGTTCGGCGTGGGGCTGCCATGGCTGGCGGGGCAACTCCGCACTCCTGGTGTGCCCGTCATCCCGCTGCCTGCCTCGACGCAGACGGTGCCGCCGGCTCCGCCACCGCCCGCGCCGCCACACTCCAAGCAGAATCTGCAGGCGGCGGCCAAGTGAGCCTAGAACTGCTGGGCGGCGGTCAGCGCGTCCTCAACAGGATCGTGATAGCCCGCCGGCGCGAATAGCCGCCACTCACCGGGGACGCCTCTGAGGTCGTGAGCACCCCGGTCTTCGAAGCTGATTCCCGAACCGTAGACAAGCTCTTTCACTGTGTTGGACACGAGCACCTCCCCCGCGGTCGCCTGCGATGCGATTCGCGCGGCAATGTGGACCGCGATTCCACCGATGTCCTCGTGGCGTCGCACGCATTCGCCCGTGTGTAGGCCGCTTCGAATGTCGACGCCGATTTGCGGCATGCGTTCGGCAAGTGCGGTGGCGCACAAGACCGCTCGCGTCGGACCATCGAACGTCGCCAGCAGACCGTCGCCGGTGTCCTTGATGAACTGTCCTTGGAACGAATCGATCTCGGCGTGCGCTATCTCATTGTGACGTTCAAGCAGCTCGCGCCAGCGTTGGTCACCAAGCTCGGCAGCATGCCGCGTGGAGTCGACGATGTCGGTGAACATCACGGTCGCCAGCACTCGGTCGGGCGGGTGCTCGTGTCGGTGTCCGGTCAGGAACTCCTCCATCTCGCCGGTGACCGACTTCATGTCACCGACCCACGGAAGGTGGTCGACGCCTTCGAGTTCGACTAGCCGCGCACCCTTCACCCGTGCCGCGAGATCGCGCCCCAGCTCTACGGGAATTGCATCGTGTTTGCGATGCAGCACGAGCGTCGGAACCCGGACGTTGGCGAGGATGTCCTGCATATCCCGCTGCCGGAGAACCGCCTGCCAGGTGATTAGCGCCATCTTCGGGCTCATCGCGGCTCGCTCAAACCTGCCGATGCGCTTGCGGGCCTGGTCGTTGTGACACAGGCTCGGCGCTGCCCAATCGATGGTCTGGCCCTCGCCCCAGTGATCGATCGTCGCCCGCAATCGCGCGACGATTTCGAATACGCTATGCCGCGTCGCCGCATCAAGATCATCGGCTCGCCCGCCCGCGCCGCTTCCGTAGACGACCAACGCGTGGACGCGCTCCGGATAGGTGGCGGCGAACATCAGGCTGATCGGGCCGCCCTCCGAGAACCCGAACAATGCGGCGCGTTCACTGCGGGCGGCATCCATCACTGTGCGCAAGTCATCGACGCGGTTCTCGACGGTGGGCACCCCGTCAACCGGATCAGACAGACCGGTGCCGCGCTTGTCGTACAGGATGACCCGCGCAAACGACGCCAGCTCCCCGATATACGTCCGCCACAGAGCGTCTTCCCACTGCAGGTCGACGTGGGAAAACCAGCCCGGAACCACCACCAGATCGATCGGGCCATCACCGACGACCTGGTAGGCGACGTTGCCTTCAGGGCCCTGCGCGTAGTGCGTGTCCGGTTGCCGGACCATGGAGGCAGTGTCCCACCGCACGAAAAGGGTCACGGCGGTTCGAACAAAGCCGGGTACCGTGAGCCCATGTCCGACGAGCCCGCCGCTGAGGCCACGCCAGTCGAGGCCGAGCCCATGGAGGCGAAGCCGGCCGAAACCACGCCCGCGCCCCCACCGGCCGCGCCCGTCGACACCGGCTACACAGCGGGCGGCGTGCCGACCTTCGAATCGGTGCGCGAGAAGATCGAGACGCGCTACGGCACCGCTATCGGCGCGTCGGAACTGGCCGCTGACACACCGGAGGGTCGCACCGTCGAGGAGCAGTACGACGCGCGCCAGCGTGCCGCCGCCGAACGGCTCGCCGAGATCCGCAAGTCAATGCACCCCGAAGAGGACGACAGTCAGTAGTCCGACTCCGCGGCCAGAACTTCGGCCAGGAACGCATCGTGGGCAGGCGCACGCAGCCGCGCCCGCACGAAGTCTCGGATCCGCTCCCGCGTGTGCGGCGACTCCTCGACATCGGCCCCCACCGTGACGGTCGCCGTCCGCCAATCATGATCCCACGCAGCCGATTCCGTGACGAGTTGCTGGGCCTCGTCCATGACTGGGAACGTCGCTACACCGTCGGCGTCGAGCACGCCTGCACCGCCGAGGCCGCCGGACCGCAGCCGTACGGTGATCCCCTCCGCCAGTCCGGATCCCGACAACTCAACGTGCACAACGGCTTTCGTAACCCCGTCGGCGGCCTCGACACGCCACTCGACGGTGTCCTCGGCCGCGTCGAAGACGCCGGGCGGGACGGCGGCCCAGTTGACCGAGTCGTTTCCCGTCGCGATCGCGTTGGATCCGTGCCCGCGTGAATCCGGTCCTGCGGCCAGCGCGTAGTCGTCGCGGCGCACGGCCGCCACCGCGTCTGCCTCGCCGAACGCCACACCGACGTCGTCGGCGAGGTCTGCGCAGATCCGCACTAGTTCCACCACCCGCGGGTCGCCGCCGCGCAGGTGCGCACCAAGCGCCGCGGTGTGTGGACGTAGAAGGGCCGACACGTCGGAGTCGACGGTGTCGTCGGTGAAGAAGTCCTCGGCGCGGGCCGTCAGCACCGCGATCTCGGCATCGAGAAGCGCGCCGTCGAGAACCGCGATGCCGTCGCGCCGGCTGGCGGGCCACCACCGGCGCAGCCAATGCCCCAGGGCCAGGCGGCGCAGCGGTTCGAGTGATTCCGGCCGCAGGTCGACGCCGGTGACTTCGATGGCCGCGTCGGGTGTCCGTCCGTCCAGCGCCGCTGCCAGCGTGACGTGTCCTGCCTCGCCGAGGACCCGCCAGAGCCAATCCGCGCGGACCGGATCGGTGAACGTGATCTGGGCAACGGCGGCCGGGTCGTCGACGGCCCACGACAGCACGGCCCCGCTGACCTCCAGCACGGTGACCAGCGGTGTGGGGGCCGCATGTTGGCCAGTGCTCCACAGCCCCGAATCCACAACGAGTCTCATCCGGCCACCTGCAATTCGAGCATCGCCTTGATCCGCTGCCGGTGATCGAGGCTCACCGACCGCGCCACCCCCTCGAGCAGCGTGCGGACGTCATCGACGTCTTCACAGGGCTCCTGCCAGACGTCGCGCCCGTGTAGTCGCGCCCACAATCGGCTCAGGTACGGGCGGGCAAACGCGGCGAGGTCGTCGATCACCTGCTGCTGCCGAGGATGCATTGGGCCGTCCTCGGCGAGATAACGGCGGGCGTGCAGCACGTACGCTTCCTTGCGCAGCCGCGCCTGGATCTGGGTCGCCAAGTCATAGCGGGGTTGCGCCGATTCGGCAAGCGGCGCAAGGCATGCGCCGACCTCGATCCCGGCGATCAGCGTGGCCTGCTTGTCCTCCGCCAACAGACCCCATGGCGCGCACGACCGATCGACCTCTTCTGCACACAGCATCGGGATGTCCGGCAATTCCTCTCGGTCCATCGCGCGCCGTAGGGTCGCTCGCACCCGGTCGACGACGCAGCGGTTCAGCGGCCGATCGCTGCCGGGCCCGCTCACGACCGCGGGGGGAGGTTGCGGCTCAACGGAACTCAGGCCGAGCTCCGCGATCGACCAAGGCAGTCCGGCCCCCCCGGTGTGTGCCTTCGCGCCGAGGTTGTACGGCGTGGCATCCGCAATCAGCGCCGACCAGACCCGCTGCCGCGCAGCCGCCCCGGTGTGGCTCTGTGCGAACCCGAGCACGGTGGTGAGGCCCGCCAGGAACGGACCGGTGATCTCCGAGCCCGCCCGTACGTCGCTCCAGCTGCGGTCGAGCTGATCGGTCAGCACGGCGACCACCTTCGGGTCAGCCACGTACTGATTGAGCACCTCCATCGCGGTGCGGTCGCGGTCACCGTGAATCTCCAGCAGCACCGCCTTTGCGGAACCGTCATCCTGTTGCGCGGGTGGGCCTTTCGTCACCGCCAGCTCGAAGCAGACGGGGAAATACAGTTCCTGCGCATTGCCCGTGGTGATGCGCAGCCGGCGCCGCTCCCGTTTTAGGAGCTCGAACCACGCTGCAGCCGAGCGTAATTGGGCACTGTGCCCGACGATCAGATCATGCATAGCCACCGCGGTGTCGGCATCGACGAACGGGGCCGAGTACGCAGCGTTCGCCCGCAGCCGCAGCACCAGCGGGTCCAGGATCCGTTTGACGGTGCGACGGAGCGGCCCGCCGTCGTCGCCGCTGAGCACCTCGACCCCAGGCCCGATAGCGCGCCATGCGCGATCGATCACGGCGCGGCGCGGTTGGCTGACGGCAATCGCCGTCGCCACTTCGGAACCCGCGCTCATCTCTCCAGCATAAAGTTGGGTTCGGTAGCCAGCGCAAGAGCAGACCCTAATTGCATGTTTAGTGCACTGTTGCTGGGACTGGCAGTCGACGATCTGATCGCCGTCGGTTTCTTCGTTTTCATCGTGGCCGGTACCGCGGCCACGCTGTTCACCAACACACGCCCCATCGCCGAGGAAAAACCCGATTCCGACGAGGTGGATGAACGTTTGGTCACCGCCGCGGACATGCTGGTCGTCCAGGCGGCATTCGACGACATGCTCATCCGAAAAGGCCTGATCACCGACGATCAGCTTCACCTGATCCGGCATGGCACCAAGTCACGAGGGGTGGTCACCGGCATGCGCACCATGGGGGCCTCGCGGGAGGACCATCGCGAGGTCGTGCTCGACGTGATGGTGCGAAAGCCGGGCGGTGGACAGTTTCCCGCCCACGAGACGGCGCTGATCCCCGCGTCGTCGCTGGCAAATGTATCCCCTGGCAGCATCATCGACGCCTACTACCGGTCGGGCGACGAGTCCGCGGTGGTCGTCTGCGTGGCGCCGACCTGACGCCTCATCGCACGCCGTCCACGGCGAATGTGGCCAGCGCCGCCCAATACAACGGGCTTGCGCCGGTGTCGCCGCCTCGCCATCGTCGCATCTGCACCCGCTGCCAGTGGTTCACGGCGCTCCCCGCGTCCGGAGCTTCATGCGCGTGGTCGACGGCGATGATCACCTCAGCCATCGGGTCATGATCCCCTGCGGCAGGGGCGAACTGGCGGTATCCCGCCGCCGTCGGTAGTGACCACAGTGTGGCGGTCACCAGTTGCGCGCCGCCGAGGATCATCGCGGCCACCAGGCCCGTCGCCTCGTCGAACTGGTAGTCACCGCCGGATGCGCAGGCCACCATGGCGATTCGGGGCGGCATCGACAGTTTCGCTGACATCAGATCCGCTGCGGTCAGCGGGCGCTCATCGGCGAGGTGCACTGCGGCGCGGTCGGCGTGGCCGACATCGCCGTCTGCTGCGGTCGCGTGGCCGACGTATAGTAGCCGGCTCGGTTGACGATCGAGCTGGCGTCCCAGCCACGGGCGATCGGCGTCGGTGCGCCGGAACAACTCGACCGCACTGGAGACGTCGGGCAGCACCGCACGGCGTGCCATCAGCTGCGTAAAGTGTTGAGCCAGCGCTGTTTCCGCGGATGGCTTGCCGAGCACCGAGCCAAGGGCCGAGTCGGGGCGCTGCCCGGGCACCCGCGGATCGAGAATCAACAGCGGCGGACCGTCGCGGCGGTCGTCCCAACAGGCCGGTTTCCGCCTCGAGTGGACGATGTTCGACGGCGCCGCCATCAGCACATCCGCGAGTTCCATGAGGCGGTAGCCGTCGTCGCTCGGCATCGCGAGCAGACCCCACGGCACCCGCGCCAGCCGGGCGCTCGGTGATACGAACAGCGCGGCGCGCGGCGATGCGACACAGTCGCTCAACAGCTGCCACGCCTCGGGCGACAGAAACTGCATTCCCAGGGTGCGGGCGATCGCAAGTTCGGTGTCTGGCGCTGCGAACGGGCCGGTTGCGATGGCACGCTCGATGGCGTCGCGGCGTGTCTCGGACACGCGCGGATCCGGCAGCGCCGTCGACAGTTGATCAAGCGCCGCAAGCAGATCCGATTCCTGTACCGCCCAGGTGACGGTTCTCGCCGGCTGCCCGACCACCCGAAGGCTGGCGTATGTGGCGATGCCGACGTCGGCGAAGCGAAGAACGAGGGTTACGGCCACGTCGACCAGGCGGCCTCGTCGGCGGTGACCTCACAGCAGTACCGTTCGCACGCCAGCGCGCGATAGCGGCTCATGATCGGAGCGGTGGTCGGGTCCATCTGCAACGGCGGCAGCGGCCCGAGCCGGGTCAGCGCACCACCTTCCGACGACGCCGACCCCGCCGCGACGAGCGCGTACTCGTCAACCGTGTCGACGGGCACCGCCGCCGTAGCGACCTCAGTCCAGTCGGCGGCTTGCTCGTATGGTTCGGTGCTGAAACTTCCTCGGGCGCTGTGATATTCGACCAGTTCGCTGACGAGTTCGGTGTTCCCCCATTCATACGCGACGGCGAAGGCGCCTGCCAGGATTCGCGCAGAGACGTGCGTCGCCCACCGCATTCGCGCGTCGGCATCGGTCATCGAGTGGCGCACCGAATCGACGGCAAGGGCCGCTGGGACCTTGAGCTCAGCGGCCTTCTCGAAGTTGGCCGCTGCGTGCTCGGGGTCGGCCAACGCCTCCGCGCGAAGGATGCTGCCCAGATGGTCGTCGAGCCGGGCGTACTGCAGCCAGCTGTGCCGGGGCCATGCGTCCAGCAACCCGCGGGCCTCGTTTGCGCGTTCCTTGGCCGCCGCGAAGTCGCCGCGGAAGATATCGACCCAGCTCCGCTGCAACAGAATACGGTGGATGTGCAAGGGCTTCTCGACCTCGCGCCAATGTCGTTCGGCATGGCTGAGGCGCTCGTCGGCATCGTCCAACGCCTGGATGGACAGGCTAAGGAGGCCGAAATACAGCCAGCACCTCGACACGTCGTGGGCTCGCAGATGTTCGGCGATCGCGGGATAGGCTTCGTGGACAAGGCGTTGGCACTCTGCTCGATCGCCCGCCGACCATTTCGCCGTCGACCGTTCCAATTGCGTTCTGGCCGTAGCCAATCGCCATCCGCGCTTCCGTGCGCGGGCGCCGGCACGCTGAAGCCACGGCTCGGCCGCCGGCAGCCGGCCGGTCTCGACACAGAACCTGCCGTACCCGGTGGCGCCGACGACGAGCAGGAAGTCGTCGAACTCGTCGTCGTCCCGGATGTTCTCAATGGCGTCTATCACCTGCTCCCACAGCGGGACTGACCGCACGTGCAGGTCGTCGTCGCAGAGCGCGGTGGCGCAGAGAATCCGCGCATAGGTGATGAGGAACCCGTGTTCCGCGGCGAGATCGGGGAATGTCGCTTCAGCGTCGTCGGTCAGGACCAGCAACCCGGCCTCCGCAGCCTCGTGGTCGCCGTGCGCGGCAGCGGCCAGGCCCGTCCGGAGGAACTGCGCCCGGCGCGAATACCGGCAGATCATGTGGTCGACGCCGGCATCGGACATCGTCACCTTGGCGGCCGCTTCCGGATTGGTGCCCGCCCGGATCGACTGGTAGACGGCCAGGCAGTCGGTCATGCGGCGGAGGCACTCCTCGACACCGTTGTACGCGGTGCGGACCAGATATATCTCGCCGAGCTGTGCGTAGACCTCGAGCATCAGATCGTCCCGGTCGGCCTCTTCGATCTGCTCCCCGAGAGACAGCAGCAAGTCCTTCGCCGCCTCCTCGTCCGCGGCGAAAATCAACCGACGCGCGCGATCAAGGTCGCCGACGATCGTCACGACTGAATGATAAGAAGCGGCGGGCGCAGGAGGCATGCCCGCCGCTCCGGAAGGGGGAGCGATCAGCTGCAGCTCACCTTCACGGTGAACGGCTTGGTGACCATCCCTGCCATCGGGTTCTTGATGTCGGCGCCCGAGGCTTCACCGCTGATGGTGTAGGTGCTGCCGTCGACCTTCACGTCAGCGGAGCCGACCTTCGCGCCCATGGTGTTGGTGACCGCCAGCGCGTTGCCGTCAACTGTCATGCCCAGCGAGTCGACGGTCGGAGGGTTCGCGTCGGTCATCACGACCGCCAAGCCCGCCTGGCCGTTGATCGCGCCGCTGGCGACGTTGATCTTGCCGCTCTGCTTGACGCAGGTCACCGAGCTCAGGTCGACGCCGGACAGGTCCTTGCCGTCCACCTTGACCTCGGTGCTGCCACCCGTGCTGACCTGTGCGCCTCCCGCGGCCGTTGCCGGAGCCGGACCGCTCTTGTTGTCCGAGCAACCCACCAGCACAGCTGCTGCGGTGGTCAGCCCGACCAAACCCACGACAACTCGATTCATCGCTCTTTCCCTTCGTCGTACGTCGCCCCGATGGCGTCCGTCGTGGGCCTAGTCAAGATCGGCCGGATCGCTACCGATCCCAAACTTTGTCGGCATGCACAGGTACGGTTCCTCGGCGATGCGGTCATTCACGGTTGAGGAGCGACGGGCGCGGCTGGCGCGGCGCCATTTCCTTGTTGAATCGGCGGGTTCGATCGACCGGGTGGTGACGGACCTCGTCGGCGTGCATGCCACGGATCCGGCCACGCCGTATCTGTCGCTGTGGGCGCGGCTGCCGGGGTTCGCCGTCGCCGATCTGGACGCCGAACTCTACGAACACCGCACGGTCGTCAAACACCTGGCAATGCGCCGCACACTGTGGACGGTGCGGGCCGATGACCTGCCGTTGATCCAGTCCGGCGCCAGCGACCGGGTGGCCGACAACGAGCGCAGGCGGCTGGTTGCCGACGCGCAGAAGGCGGGTATCACCGACGACGGTGACGCGTGGCTGGACACTGCGTGCGCGGCGGTGTTGCGGCACCTCACGGAACACGGCGACGCCAGTGCGAAAGAGCTGCGCGAGGCGCTCCCCGAGCTGGCAGGCCGCTTCGACTATGCACCGGGTAAGCGCTGGGGCGGCGAGACACCTTTGGCACCAAGGGTTTTGACAGTGCTATCGGTACGCGGCGACATCGTCCGGGGACCCAACGACGGCGCGTGGACGATATCGCGTCCCCGCTGGACGCCGATGGGCGCATGGCTACCGCCGGTGTCGGCGCCGGAAGCGCCGGAGGTCGCACGTACCCAACTGGTGCGCAGATGGCTGCGTACGTTCGGGCCCGCCACCGTCACGGACATCAAGTGGTGGTTCGGCAACACGCTGACGTGGGCGCGACAGGCACTGCGCGACATCGACGCGGTCGAAGTCGATCTGGATGGCACCCCGGGTTTCGCGCTGCCCGACGACCTCGAAGCCGAACCGGACGTCGACCCGTGGTGCGCGCTGCTGCCCGGCCTGGATGTCACGACGATGGGCTGGTACAACCGCGACTGGTATCTCGGGGAACATCGTGGCCAGGTGTTCGACAGCAACGGCAACGGCGGGACCACGGCATGGTGGAAAGGCCGGATCGTCGGCGGTTGGGGTCAGAACGCTGACGGCCGGGTCGAAGTCAGGCTGCTCGAGGACGCGGGCCGGGATGCGAAGCGGGCATTGCAGCGGCGCGCCGATGAACTGACGGTGTGGCTGGACGGTGTGCGCGTCAGCCCGCGCTTCCCATCGCCGATGTCGAAACGCTAGCGGAGTCAGGGGCTAAGGGTCTGAGCGGGCCGTCACACCTGCCACATCTGCACCGCCGAGCCTGGCATGAAGCCAGGTGAAAACGTGATATCGCATGGGCTATCACATTCGAGCCGGTGCATATCCCTCTGACTGCGGTGAGGCGGCTCACAGATCCTTGTCGCGGAGCTGCGCCCACAGTTCGCAACGGCGCTGGGCCCACTCGACGAAGAAGCCAGTGATCACCGCTGCGGCCGAGGTGGCAATCATCAACGTCATAGTCGATAAGGATTGCGTGACGGACGTTCGATGTCTGCGCAGCTAACGGCCAAACAGACACCTGATCAACCGGAGTCCTGCGGTACCCGGTGGCAGGTATCAGGCACTGGCCTTGCGGCCGCTGCGGCGCTTGGCCGGCGCGGTCCGCGGCACGCCCAGCGTCTCCGCGAGGAAGTGCCCGGTGTAGCTGTCGGGATTCGCGGCGACGTCCTCCGGCGTTCCCGACGCCACCACTGTCCCGCCGCTGCCCCCGCCCTCGGGACCCATGTCGACAATCCAGTCTGAGGTCTTGATCACGTCGAGGTTGTGCTCGATGACGATGACCGTATTGCCCTTGTCGACAAGCCCGTTGATGACGCCGAGCAGCTTGCGGATGTCCTCGAAGTGCAGGCCCGTGGTCGGCTCGTCGAGGATGTACACCGTGCGACCGGTCGAGCGCTTCTGCAGTTCGGACGCCAACTTCACGCGCTGCGCCTCACCGCCGGACAGCGTCGGCGCCGGCTGCCCCAGCCGCACGTAGCCGAGCCCGACGTCGACCAGCGTCTGGAGGTAGCGGTGGATCGAGGTGATCGGCTTGAAGAACTCCGCCGCGTCCTCGATCGACATGTCGAGCACCTCGGCGATGGTCTTGCCCTTGTAGTGCACCTCGAGCGTCTCCCGGTTGTACCGCGCGCCCTGGCACACCTCACACGGCACGTACACGTCGGGCAGGAAGTTCATCTCGATCTTGATGGTGCCGTCGCCGGAGCACGCCTCGCAGCGACCGCCCTTGACGTTGAACGAGAATCGGCCCGGCTGATACCCGCGCACCTTCGCCTCCGTGGTGGCGGCGAACAGGGTGCGGATCTTGTCGAACACACCGGTGTACGTGGCCGGATTCGACCGCGGCGTGCGGCCGATCGGCGACTGGTCGACGCGGACCAGCTTGTCCACCTTGTCCAGCCCCGTGACCCGCGTGTGCCGGCCAGGCACCTGGCGGGCGCCGTTGAGCTTGTTCGCCAGCACCGCGGCCAGGATGTCGTTGACCAGTGTGGACTTCCCGGAACCCGACACGCCCGTCACCGACGTGAGCACGCCCAGCGGGAACGACACGTCGATCTCTCGCAGGTTGTGTTCGCGCGCACCAACAACGGTGAGCTGGCGCTTGCGGTCGGTCGGCCGCCGGATGGCAGGGACCTCGATCTGCTCCTTGCCCGAAAGATACGCTCCGGTAAGGGAATTCGGATTTGTCAGTAGCTCGTCGTACGGGCCGCTGTGCACGATGCGGCCGCCGTGCTCCCCCGCCGCCGGGCCGATGTCGACCACCCAGTCGGCGTGGGCGATGGTGTCGAGGTCGTGCTCGACGACGATCAGCGTGTTGCCCAGATCCCTCAGCCGGATGAGGGTTTCGATCAGTCGGCGGTTGTCGCGCTGATGCAGCCCGATCGACGGCTCGTCGAGCACGTAGAGCACACCGACGAGCCCAGAGCCGATCTGCGTCGCCAACCGGATACGTTGTGCCTCACCGCCGGACAGCGTGGCCGCCGCCCGAGACAGCGACAGATATTCGAGCCCGACGTCGAGGAGGAAGCCGAGCCGCGACTGGATCTCCTTGAGCACCTGGCCCGCAATCGCCTGCTCGCGCGCTCCGAGCGTCAGCGCGTTGAGGAACTCCGCGCATTCGGCGATCGACAGCTCGGCGACCTCGGCGATCGACTTGTGGTTGCGATCCGCCGCCAGCGTCACGGCCAGGATCTCCGGCTTCAACCTGGTGCCGTTGCATTCCGGGCACGGCACGTCGCGCATGAAGCCCTCGTAGCGCTCCTTCATCTGCTCGGAGTCCGTCTGCTCCATCTTGCGCTGCAGGAACGCCATCACGCCTTCGAAATCGGCGTAGTACGAACGGGTTCGGCCGTAGCGGTTGCGGTACCGCACGTGCACCTGCTCGTCGCAGCCCTCGAGAATCGCCTTGCGCGCCTTGGCCGGAAGCTTCTTCCAAGGGGTGTCGACGTCGAATCCGAGCTGATCACCGAGACCCGACAACATCCTGGTGAAGTACTCGGCCGTCTGGCCCATCGACCACGGCGCGATCGCGCCTTCGGCGAGCGTCAGCTCCGGGTCGGGGACGACGAGGTCGGGATCGACCTCCTTCTTGACGCCGAGGCCGGTGCACTCGGGGCAGGCGCCGTAGGGCGAGTTGAACGAGAACGACCGGGGCTCGAGGTCGTCGACGGCCAGCGGGTGGCCGTTGGGGCAGGCGAGCTTCTCGGAAAACCGCTGCTCACGGTGCGGGTGGTCGTCTTCGCGGTCGACGAACTCCAGCACCACGATGCCGTCGGCGAGATTGAGCGCCGTCTCCACCGAATCGGTCAACCGCTGTTTGGCGCTCGCCTTGACGGTCAGGCGGTCGACGACCACCTCGATGTCGTGCTTCTCCTGCTTCTTCAGCGTCGGCGGGTCCGTCAGCGAGTGCACCACCCCGTCGACGCGAACGCGGCTGTAGCCCTGTGAGTTGAGCTTGTCGAACAGGTCGACGAACTCGCCCTTGCGGGTGCGCACCACCGGCGCCAGCACCTGGAACCGGGTGCCTTCGGGCATGGCGAGCACCTGGTCGACGATCTGCTGCGGGGTCTGGCGGGCGATCCGCTCACCGCAGACCGGGCAGTGCGGCGTGCCGGCGCGGGCGTACAGGAGGCGCAGGTAGTCGTAGACCTCGGTGATGGTGCCCACGGTCGACCGGGGGTTGCGGTTCGTGGACTTCTGGTCGATGGACACCGCGGGCGACAGACCTTCGATGAAGTCGACGTCGGGCTTGTCCATCTGGCCGAGGAACTGCCGCGCGTACGCCGAGAGCGACTCGACGTAGCGGCGCTGCCCTTCGGCGAAGATCGTGTCGAACGCCAGCGACGACTTGCCCGACCCGGACAATCCGGTGAAAACGATCAGCGCGTCGCGCGGTAAGTCAAGGTCGATGCTTCGCAGGTTGTGCTCACGCGCACCCTTGATGATCAGGCGGTCAGACACCCGGTTTCCTCCCGCAGACAGAATTCATGCCCATGCTATGTCCACCCACCGACAACTTCGCGGCCGCTGCGTGCCGACTTGTAACGTGAGCACCATGACCACCCCGACTGAGGCGGGAAGATGACAACCGTCGACGACAACTACACCGGCCACGTCGAACCCAGGACCGCGGCGAGACGCACCCTGCCGGGCGCGTCGATCGTCAAGGTATCGGTGGGCCCGATGGACAACAACACCTACCTGGTCACGTGTTCCCAGACGGGCGAGACGCTACTCATCGACGCCGCCAATGACGCCGAGATCCTCCTCGAGCTGATCGAGCGTTTGGCCCCGAAGCTGTCGCTGATCGTCACCAGCCACCAGCACCAGGACCACTGGCTGGCGCTGGAGGCGGTCACCAAGGCCACCGGAGTGCCGACCGCCGCGCACCGGCTCGACTCGGGACCGCTGCCGGTCAAGCCGGACCGCACCCTGGCCCACGGCGACACCGTCAAGATCGGTGAGCTGTCCTTCGATGTCATCCATCTGCAAGGCCACACCCCCGGATCGGTCGCACTGGCCCTCGACGGAGCGGACGAAGCCACGCACCTGTTCACCGGCGACTGCCTGTTCCCCGGCGGCGTCGGCAAGACGTGGAAAGACGGCGACTTCGAGCACCTGCTCGGGGACGTGACGAGCCGGGTGTTCGACGTCTACGGAGACTCGACGGTCGTGTACCCCGGGCACGGAGACGACACCACGCTCGGGACGGAGCGTCCGCATCTTGACGAGTGGCAGCAGCGCGGTTGGTAGGCCCGCTCAGGCGGGCACCGTCCAGGTGACCGGTAACCGCTTGATGCCGTGGATGAACGCCGAGCGCAGGATCGCGGGCTCCTCGACCGCGACGATGTCGGGTATCTGGCGGTGCAGTTCTTCGAACATCACCCGTATCTCACGGCGCGCCAGATTCGCTCCCAGGCAGAAGTGGGCGCCGCCGCCCCCATACCCGACGTGCGGGTTGGGTTCCCGGGTCACGTCGAAGAACCACGGATTGGCGAACTTGGCCTCGTCGCGGTTGCCCGAGTTGTACCACAGGGATACCTTGTCCCCGGCCTTCATCTCGATTCCGCCCATCTCGATGTCCTGAGTCAGGTTGCGCCGCATGAAGATAACCGGCGACGCCCATCGGACGATCTCCTCGACGGCGGTGTTGGCCACACCATCGAAATCCGACCACCACTTCTCTCGTTCCTCGGGATAGCGGGTGAGTGCCACCATGCCGTGACTGATGGCATTGCGCGTTGTTTCGTTTCCCGCGGCCGATAACAGCATGAAGAACGACGCGATCTCAGCCGACGTCAGCCGCTCACCGTCGACCTCGGCATGCACCAGGCTGGTCGTGAGGTCGTCGCCGGGATTCGCTCGCCGCTCCTCGGCGAGACGAATGGCGTAGTCGGCGATTTCGGCCACCACCGCGACGACTTCGGCGAATTCGCCGGACACTTCGTCGTCGCCGAAACCCAACAACACGGTGGTCCAGTGAAAGACTTTCGCCTCGTCTTCTTCTGGAATGCCCATCATGTCGCAGATGACTTGCAGCGGCAGCAAGCTGGAAGCCTCGGCGACGAAGTCGGCTTCGGCGTCGCGATGATTGGCGACCATGTTGGTCACGATCGTGCGCGCCCGGTCTCGCACGCTGCCCTCGATGCGGGCCACCACCTTCGGCGTGAACGCCCGGTTGACGATCGTGCGCAGCCGGAGGTGACGCGGGTCGTCAAGGTTGATCATCGACCCTGTGAACTCCGCGACCTCGGGCGCCACATCGTTGAGGGACGTGCTTGTCGGAATGGAGCTGAAGATCTCGGGGTGGCGACTGGCATGGTGGACGTCGTCGAACCTGGTGAGCGCCCAATGGCCGCCGCCCGCAGGGAAGCCAGGGAACTCCATAACCTCGAAGAAGGTGATCGGCGACTCCCGTCGCAGCGTCGCGAACGCTCCGTCGCGCAGGTCGTCATCGCGCGCCCAGAACTCGAGCGTTCCGAGGTCGATATCGGCCAGCGGTACGTCCGGGGGTGGAACGCCGTTCTCCCGACGCGCAATTCCCGCCCTGTGCAGTGTTGACGTCATCATCGTCCTCCCCGTCAGTTCGAGTTTCGCACCGGAGAACGGGCGAAGGTCGGAATTTGAGGCAGCTGCCCGGCAAATGACAATTCGGGCAGCGCTAGATTTCTTGGTGAAGAAGAATGGGCAGACATGAACAACGACCAGTTCAAGAAGGCCAAGAGCGGCGCCGGCTTCATCGCCGCGCTCGACCAGAGCGGCGGCAGCACGCCTAAGGCGCTGAAGCTCTACGGCATCCCCGAGGACGCCTACTCCGGCGACGAGCAGATGTTCGACCTGGTGCACGAGATGCGGGCCCGGATCATCACCAGCCCCGCCTTCGACGGCGACCGCATCATGGGCGCGATCCTGTTCGAGATGACGATGGACCGCGAGATCGAGGGACGTCCGTCTGCTGACTACCTGTGGAACGTGAAGAATGTCGTGCCGTTCCTGAAGATCGACAAGGGTCTGGCCGACGAGAAGGACGGCGCACAGGTCATGAAGCCGATGCCGGGCCTCGACGCCCTGTTGGATCGTGCGGTCGAGAAAGGGATCTTCGGCACCAAGGAACGGTCCTTCATCAAGCTGCCGGGAGCCGGGCTGGACGCGGTCGTCGAGCAGCAGTTCGCGGTGGCACAGCAGGTGCTGGCGAAGGGCCTTGTGCCGATCATCGAGCCCGAGGTCGACATCAAGAGCCCGCGTAAGGCCGAGGCCGAGGACCAGCTCAACGAGGCACTGCTCGCAGGCGTCAACGCGCTTCGCGACCAGGCGGTCATGCTCAAGCTGACACTGCCCGACACCGACAACCTCTACAAGCAGCTCGTAGATCACCCGAAGGTGGTGCGGGTGGTGGCGCTTTCGGGCGGCTACAGCCGGGACGAGGCGTGCGAGAAGCTCGCCCGCAACAGCGGTGTCATCGCGAGCTTCTCGCGGGCGCTGACGGAAGGACTCACCGCCCAGCAGAGCGACGACGAGTTCAACAAGACGCTGGATGCCGCGATCGCCGAGATCGCGAAGGCGTCGGGTACCTGACGCGCGTCAGGGCGTTGTGTGGACGATGAGCACGTCGGTCTTGGACCGGCGTGCGACGTTGGCAGGCACGGAACCGAGCAGTCGCCCGGCGATGGTGCTCAGCCCGACGTTGCCTACGACAAGCAGATCGGCCTTGACTTCCTCTGCGAGGTCGACCAGCGCGTCGACGGGCGCGCCCACGACAGGCCTCTCCTCGACGTTCTCGGCGCCAGCCGCTTTCGCGCGGTCCCTGGCCTCACGCAGGATGGCGTAGATCGGCGCGTTGCCCGCCATCTTGTAGCCTTCGTCCTTCAGCACATCCGCGGCACGCTGGTCCTCGCTCTGCGGGAAGTACGCCGTCGCCACGATCACCTTGGCGTCCGACCCGGCGGCGATCTGGCCGGCTTTGTCCACCGCGCGCAGCGACGAATCTGATCCGTCCGTGCCGACCACGATGGTCGTGTAGCCGCTCATCCAATCCCTCCCAGTGTCAGTTGCAACGCCACCCGAGACAGTAACCCGTTGCTCGTTGACCAGGGGCGCAATTCACGACACCCGATCGTAACTGGCCGTTTGGGCGCAAGCGCACCTTAAGTGATGGATCCGACGTCGTTGCCCGTCTGAACGCCCGTGTCGCAACGGCATTGCCGACGTGATCCAGATCAACCCGTCGAACATGCCACGGCCGCAAGGAAAGTCGTGACCAATCTCTACGACGCCGTCAAATAGCCGGTGGTAGCGGGCTTTAGCGAGCGCGCAGGCTAGGGGCGGGTTACGGTTTTGCCGTCACGGAAAGGGGTACAGGGCGGCCAAGTGGATCTCTCAACCAGAGCGCCGCGCCTTGCGCGCGTCCAACAACGAGAGCGATCGCGGGTTCGGGCCGGGTGGTGCGACCCCGCGATCGTTGCGGTGTTCGCCGCGGCGGTCTGCGCGGCGGGCGCCGCTCGGCCGTCGCTCTGGTTCGACGAGGCGGCGACGATATCCGCGTCGACTCGAACGGTGCCTGAATTGTGGCGGCTAATCCACAACATCGATGCGGTGCACGGCCTCTACTACCTTTTGATGCACGGCTGGTTCGCGATCTTCCCCGCGACCGAATTCTGGTCCCGACTGTCCAGCTGTCTGGCCGTCGGGATCGCCGCGGCAGGCGTTGTCGTTGTGGCTAAGCAGTTCTCGACTCGCACCGTTGCGGTCTGCGCGGGCATCGTCTTCGCGATCCTCCCGCGTGTCACGTGGGCCGGCGTCGAGGCCAGGTCATACGCGCTCACGGCAGCAGCTGCGGTCTGGTTGACCGTGTTGGTGGTCGCGGCAGCCCGACGGAACGCGCGGACGCTGTGGATGCTGTACGGGCCTGCCTTGGTGTTGTCGACGCTGCTGAACATATTCGTGGTGTTGATGGTCTTGGTGCATGCGGTCGTGGTCGCGGTGGTCGCCGAGAAGCGGGCGCCGGTGGTGTGGTGGGCTGCGACGTCGACAGTGGCGTTGCTGGTCGTCGCCCCCTTCCTGGCGTTCAGCCGCACCCAGATCGCGCAGGTCAGATGGATATCGCCGATTAGGCCGGGCACAGTCGTGGAGATCGCGCAAGAGCAGTACTTCGACCACAGTGTCCCGTTCGCGCTGCTGGCGGCCGTGGTCCTGGCGGCTCCGATGGTCATGCGGCGCTCGTGGGGGCCCATGAAGGGGCAACTCGCAGTCATCGCGCTCACGTGGATCGCACTTCCCACCGCGGTGCTGCTTGTCTACTCGATAGTGCAGCGACCGATCTACCACGCGCGCTATCTCTGCTACACATCGCCCGCGATGGCCGTGCTGATAGCGGTCTGCATAGTGGCCGTTTTCCGAACGCGCGAAGGCGTCACGGCCGTGTTGGCCGCGTTCGCACTCGCGGCCACCCCGAACTACGTGCTGGGCCAGCGCGGCCCGTATGCCAAGGACGGTATGGACTACAGCCAGGTCGCCGACGTCATCGCCACGCACGCGTCCCCGGGCGATTGCCTCATCCTGGACAACACGGCGACGTGGCAGCCCGGCCCGATCAGGTCGTTGACCGCGGCGCGGCCCGCCGCCTACGAGGAACTCGTCGACCCCGGCCGCGGTTTGACCGCCCGGCAACGTAACCGGTTGTGGGATGCGCACCTCGGCATCTGGGGCGTCGCCGACAGGGTCCGTCACTGCACCGTGTTGTGGACGGTGTCGGACCGCGACCGCACCGTGCCGGACCGTGAGACCGGCCTGGCATTGGATCCCGGACCCCGGCTGAAGCGGGCACCGGCATATCAGGTGCCCCACGGCATGGGGTTCCACATCGTCGAACGCTGGCAGTTCAGCTTCGCGCAGGTGGTGAAGTCGACCCGATAGGGGTAACCGACGTGTGGTGACAGCCGCGGAATTCGAACCAGACGGTGTTCGGGGCGGGCGCGCCAGCCGCCGACATGATGCTGGTCGGCGAACAACCCGGCGATCAGGAGGACAAGGCCGGGACGCCGTTCGTCGGGCCCGCTCGGACGTCGTGGTGTCGGATCTGCGGTTCGCCGCGGAGCAGCTGAGGCGTACGGCCGCGAGATCCTCGAGGCGCTGATGCGCTAGTAGAGGTCGACGCGGCGGTCAGCAAGCAGATCGACGTGCTCGGTGAGCTTCTTGTCATGCGTGGCGGCGAGGTCGACGTCGGCGACCGCCATCGCGGCGCCAGGGCCCGCCGAGGCGAGGACCCACCCGTCGGGATCGATGATCGCGCTGCCCTCCGTCCACGGCTGGCCACGCTCCACGCCTGCCCGGTCACAACACGCGATCGCGACCTTGTTGGTTCTGGCGGTCGACATGGCGGTGATGACCTCTCCTGGCCGCTCACCCTCGGGCCGGGGAAACAGCGGCCAGTTCACCGGGGCGGTGATCAGCTCCGCCCGGTCCAGCGCGACCCGGCGGGTGAGCTCACCGAACTCCAGGTCGTAGCAGACCATCACCGCGATAGCACCATGCTTCGTCTTGACGACCGGCGGAAGCGCATCGCCCGGAGTGAAGATCAGCTTCTCCCGGTCCCACAGGTGGGTCTTGCGATAGGTGGCGATCACGCCGTCGGTATCGACCATCACCGCGCTGTTGTAAAGTCGTGCGTCGTCGCCCAGTTCGCAGAAGCCGCCGATGACAATCGAATCACCAGCGGCCGCAGACCATTTCGTGAACGCGGAGTCTGCAGACGTGAGCGCCGCAGCCCGTGCTTCTTCGGCGTCGGCGAACATGTAGCCGGACGTGGCGAGCTCCGGCAGCACGACCACATCGGCGCCGACCCCGACCGCCTCATTAATCTGCGCCTCGATCACCTCGGCGTTGGCGGCCAGATCGCCGATCGAGGGATCGATCTGGCAGCACGCGATCCTCACCATGGTGGAAGAGTACGGGACGAGATGTGGCCCTTCCTGATTTCGTCGACGGTACGGCCACCGACTGATCGTTCCCGCTGTTACTGGAGTTACTCAAGAGAGAATTGTCGCGTTTTTCGAAACGTTGCGAAGCGGTGCCTCATCGATGACTACGAGGCGAAACACTGTGCAGCACAATGTGTTTACGAGCAACTTCCCTTACAGGGGTCGGCTGTACAGCGCTTCGAACCGCTCGATCGATCGTTCGATATCGCCCTTCACCGCCCGCGCGGCGGCCACCCCGATCGGCCCGAACAGAGGTCTGCCACCCAGATCCAGCTTGAACGTGAACGCACAACCGGATGCGGTCGGCGAGACCGTCATCCGCATCGCGTACTTGGTGCCGCCAACACCGTCGCCAGTCATCTCGAGGAGCCGTGGCGGCTCGACCTCCCGCACCGTCCACGTGACCCGATTGCGCAGCCCCTTGGCGCCCGCGACACCCACAAGGGTCGCCCCGGTAGTGAGTTCCGCAGGAACCTCACCACGCCACCCTTGATGCATCACCAGCCAGTCCCCGAGGGCGGCCAGATTGGAGACATGCGCCCACGCATCCTCGGGGGTCAGCGACAGTTCGCGGGACAGCTCGAGTTTGGCCACGGTGCCGCCTACCAGTTCGGTTTCTGATACACCAGCCAGCGCATGTCGATGGGACATTCCTCGCGCGGGAGGTCGAACACGTCGCGACCGCTGACCCAGTCGGCATACCAGCTCGTGGGTGGCCAGGCTCCCTCGGGCAGGTGCGCCTGTTCGTACTCGTACACGGACTCATCGGAGACCAGCTGCAGAGGTAACCCGGACGCCGCGGCCGACAACTCTTGTGCCGTGAAAATGGTTGTGTAGCACTGCTGTCCGAGCTCGCGCGCAACCTCGTCGGGCGTATATCCGGGCCTTGCGAGAAACGCGTTGAACACCAGCTGTCCACTGCCGACCAAGCACTGTGTGGCGAGTTCGAATACGGCGCGCAGCTGCTGCGCCGTGCGGAAGTCGGATACCACCTCAGAGAGCAGGATCAGCCGGTAGTCACGCCGCAGATCATCGTCGGTGGAGAAGACGTCACGCTCGATCACGCGCACATCGAGCGACTCGCGCTCGGCGTCCGCGCGAATCATGTCGGCGAACTTCGGGGTCATCTCCACCACATCGACCGGGTGGCCGCGCCGCGCCATGGCCAGGGCGTTGCGCCCGGTTCCTCCGCCGATATCGAGCACCGGATACGCCGTCGGATCGCTTGCCTGGTTCGCCAGGGTCCACACGCGGGCATCCGGTTCGGTTCCGAACAGCGGTGGCTTGCGAGTGTTGATCCAGTTCTCGTATGCGCCCTCGACCGTCCACCATTCGGCCTTGACGTGATAGTTGAGGACCGTGCCGACGGGGGCGTCAAACGAGATGACGATGTTCGACCGCGGCGAGTTCTTGTATGCCTCCGCAAGCTGGCCCTCGAGTACCGCCCTGACCTGGTTGAGTTGCTCGGCCGTGAAAGGTCTGCCCACGGTCGTGAACAGCGACTCACACATGGACAAGTACTGGTCGATCATGCTCGGCGCGGCGGGCAACGTGATCGTTCCGTTGACGACTGACCGTCGATGCAACCGCCGGGTCATCGCGTCGCGCAGGGTCGGATTGACCGAGCGAGGGGGTGGATCGTCCATTGCTGGAAACGTTAAGGAAGGCGCAGCAGTCGCGCACGACTATCGCGCAACGTGTTGCGGTCAGTTCGGCCTCGAAGCGATACGGCCCTGATCGCTAGACCCCGCGCGTAGACCCTCGTATGTTCGATTTCATTGTCGAGAGGAGCCGATATGGAGGAGCCCGCCAGGACGTACGGATGGCCGTCGTTGCGTGTCGCCGACTGGACCCCGACCCGCGACACCTTGCACATGTGGGCTCAGATCGTCGGCAAAATTCGCTTGGCGCACATGCCGCTGATCAACCATTGGTGGCAGGTGACGTCCTACGTCAGTCCCCGCGGATTGACAACCGGCGCGATCCCATACGGCACCGCGGTATTCGATATGGAATTCGACTTCGTAGCCAATGTGCTGGCCATCCGGCACAGCGACGGGAGCGAGCGTTCGGTGCCACTCGTCGCCAGGCCGGTGGCCGAGTTCTACGCTGAAACTCTCTCTGCGCTGGACAGTTTGGGCATTGAGACGCGGATCGTAGCGCACCCCAACGAGGTCGACCCCTCGATTCCGTTCGCCGAAGACTACGAGCATGCCGCGTACGACGCCGACGCTGCACGCATGTTCTGGCAGCAACTGGTGCAGGCCCACCGTGTGATCCTCCAATTCCGAGCATCGTTTGCAGGCAAAGTGAGCCCAGTTCATTTCTTCTGGGGTGCTTTGGATTTGGCTTGCACACGCTTTTCGGGTCGTCCCGCACCGCAGCATGCCGGCGGAGCCCCCAACTGTCCCGACTGGGTAATGGCCGAAGGCTACTCGCGGGAACTGAGTAGCTGCGGCTTCTGGCCCGGCGGCGGCGAGGAGGGCGCGTTCTATTCGTATGCGTACCCCGAACCGGAGGGTTTCGCGGGGTATCGCGTGGAACCGGATGCCGCCTACTACAGCGACGAGTACAAGCAATTTCTGCTGCCCTATGAGTCTGTGCGGACCGCCGTCAATCCCGACCGGACCCTCTCGACCTTTCTCCACAGCACCTACGCTGCGGCGGCCGACACTGGCGGCTGGGACCGCGGCGCACTCGAGGTCGACCCGCATCGCCTCAGAGGCGACATATGACCGACCGGCCCATTCTGGTGCTGGGCGCGACCGGCGGCCAGGGCGGCGCGGTCGCCGCGGCGCTGCTCGACCGCGGGAGGCCGCTGCGGGCAATGGTTCGACGGCCTGACGCGCCGTCGGCCCGAGGGCTTGCCGACCGCGGCGTCGACGTGGTCGCGGGCTCGCTTGACGACACGGCCACGCTGGGTGCAGCCATGCGCGGCGTCGACGCGGTGTTTGCGCTCACCACTCCGTTCGAGACCGGTGTTGACGCCGAGGTGGCGCAAGGCCATGCCATCCTGGCCGCGGCTGTCGAAGCACAGGTTCCGCACCTGGTCTTCAGCTCAGTCGCCAGCGCCGACCAGCACACGGGAGTACCTCATTTCGAAAGCAAGGCGATCATCGAAAATGAGCTAGTTTCAACCGGATTGCCGTACACGATCGTCGGGCCGACGTACTTCTTCGACAATGCGTTAGGCGGTGAGCAAAGGATCCGCGCGGGAATACTCGATCTACCGCTTCCACCCGATCGTCTCTTGCAACAGTTGGCCCGCTCAGACCTGGGAGCCTTTGTGGCGAAGGTACTCCGCGATCCGAACGCTTATGTCGGACAGCGCATCGAGCTGGCAAGTGACGCTGTCACGCCGCGGCGGATGGCCGACCTGCTCGGCGATCTGCTGGGCCGTTCGGTGCGGCACGACCAGACACCGCTCGAGTCGATTCGCAATCCCGACATGTTTGCGATGTGGCAGTTCCTTAACGGTCCGGGCTACCGCGTGGACGTCGAGGCCCTGCGCGACAGCAACCCCGACATCGCGTGGACGTCCTTCGCCGATTGGGCGCGCCAGACGTTTGAATAAGGCATGACGACGCTGGAGCGAGTGGCGGGATTCGAACCCGCGTAAACGGCTTTGCAGGCCGGTGCCTAGCCACTCAGCCACACCCGCAAC
This sequence comes from uncultured Actinomycetota bacterium, assembly GCA_963698965.1. Lineage (GTDB taxonomy): Bacteria > Actinomycetota > Actinomycetes > Mycobacteriales > Mycobacteriaceae > Mycobacterium. The sequence goes on along the minus strand of CAVOSY010000027.1, from coordinate 206,355 downwards.
GGGACATGACCCTGCCATCGTGGCCGGCACCGGCCCAGCCTTTGGATCGCGCTGATCGCTACTGCTCGTCCATCGGCACGCCGACTGCGTCAACGCCCTGCGGCCACCCCGCGGGCGAGTCCTCCCACGTCTCTTGCCTGCCGTAGGGGGTGAGATCGAGGTACGGATAGCCCGGCGCGGAGTGGTCCAGCCCCCGCGCGAACGCCGAATAGGTGTGGAACACCTCGTCACCGCGCCGCAGAAACACGCTGGCGCCCGGCCAGTCGCCGCGCAGGACCTCGTCATCGAAGCCTGCGACGTGCAACTCGTCGATGGACATGTAGTTGTATTCGATCGCCGCCCGCTTCGGGTCCAACGTGACGTGGAAGTCGTAGGTGAAGTCGTTGTCACGCGACGAGTACCACGGGAACGTCCAGGCATGCTCGGCCTTGTACCCCGCGATGCTGGCATACGGCGCACGCGACACCGCGGCGAACGTCACGCCCTTGGCGTCCAGCAATGCGCGATCCTTCTCCGTGAAGGTGAGATCCGCGGCCATCGTGCAACTCGGGCAACCCTTGTCGACCGCGTCGATCCACATGAAGTGATGTATGTACAGCTGTGGGTGACCCTCGAACATGTCGATCAGGCGCAGTTCGCCGTCCGGACCCTCGAACACGTAGTCCTTTTCCACCTTCACCATCGGGAGCCGGCGTCGCTCGGCATTGACGGCGTCACGCAGATGGGTAACCTCGCGTTCGCGCGCCAGCAGCTTCTTGCGGGCGGCAAGCCATTCCTCGCGGGTAGCGACGTCCGGATAAGCGGTGGGGGTTGTGGGCATTGTGCATCTCCTAACCAATCGGCCTCGGAAATACGGACTCCGCGGCGCGCCGAAAGTCATCGGTGCAAGGTCGCCGGGTTAATTTGTTGACATGCAGGTCTGGCTGGCCGATCCGCCGTTCTTCGGCGGCCCCGGACAGGGGACGCGACAGATCGTCGAGCTGTTCGTCGCGTTCGGACTCACGTCGTTGATCGGCCTCGAACGCGAGATCCAGGGAAAGAGCGCGGGCCTGCGCACGCAGACCATCGTCGGCACCGCAGCGGCGCTGATCCTGCTCATCAGCAAGTACGGCTTCTCCGACGTGCTGCAGGACGGTCTCGTCGTTGTCGATCCATCCCGTGTCGCGGCCCAAATCGTCTCGGGCATTGGCTTTCTCGGTGCGGGCATCATCATCTTCCGCCGCGGCTCGGTGCACGGGCTGACCACCGCGGCCGCGGTGTGGGAGTCTGCGGCCATCGGCATGGCGGCCGGAGCAGGCCTGCTGTTGCTGGCCGTCACGGTGACGGTGATGCACTTTCTCATCATCGTGGGCTTCATGCCGCTGGCGAAACGACTGTCCGCCCGGTTGGCGGGGTCGGTCACCATGCACGTCACCTATGAAGAGGGCCGCGGCGTGATGAGCCACCTCCTCCAGGTCTGCGACCGGCGCCAGTGGCAGCTCACCGACCTCGCGGCCGACTCCGCGGGCGAGCACGTAGGCGCGGGGACCGCGGGCGTCATGCTGACCCTGTCGGGCAGGGGGATCCTCACTGCGCCGACGGTGTTGGCCGGCATCGACGGCGTAACGGCGATCCGCCAGTTCGACGACGAACCCGACTAGCCGGAACTCGCACCGGATTACCGCTAGCTGCAACGGCAGAGTAGCGGCAGCGGGAGAGACAGTACGCGCCCGTGACAGCGAGTCTGAGCGCCATGACATCGAAACAGATTGCGGCGCAGTACGACTTCATCGTCTGTGGCGCCGGCTCGTCGGGTTCCGTGGTCGCCCGTCGCCTCGCGGAGAACCCCGAAGTGGGTGTGCTGTTGTTGGAGGCAGGCGGCAGCGGCGACGTGCCGCAGGTGCTGGACGCCTCGCAGTGGCCCGCCAATCTGGGCAGCGACCGCGACTGGCGCTTCTTCGCCCAACCGAGCCCCCACGTCAATGGCCGCTCCCTCGCGCTCTCGATGGGCAAGGTTCTTGGCGGCGGATCCGGTATCAACGTGATGGCCTGGGTCCGCGGTCATCAGAACGACTGGGACTACTTCGCCGCCGAGGCGGGCGACAAATCGTGGAACTATCAGTCGGTACTCAACATCTACCGCCGCATGGAGGACTGGCACGGCCGACCGGATCCTCACTACCGCGGCTCCGGTGGTCTGGCGTTCGTCGAGCCCTCACCCGATCCCCACGGCATCGCCACGGCGGTCGTCAAGGGCGCCGAATCCGTGGGGATTCCGTCCTTTGACAGCAACAACGGCCGGATGATGGAGGGCGACGGCGGCGCGTCGATTTGCGATGTTCGCGTGCGCAACGGGCTGCGGCAGTCCGCTTTTCGCTCGTACGTCGCGCCCTACCTCGAGCGGCCGAATCTCACGGTTCTCCCCCATGCGCTGATCACCCGGCTGACCCTGCGGGGCAACCGGGTCACCGGTGTGGAGTTTCACCATCGCGGCAAGACTCGCCGGGTCAGAGCGGGATCCGAAGTGATCGTCTCGATGGGTGCGATCCATACCCCGAAACTGCTGATGCAGTCCGGCATCGGCGATGCGGACGAATTGCGGCGATTCGGCATCCCCGTCACACAGCACCTGCCCGGCGTCGGCCAGAACTTTCAGGACCACGTGCTGGTCCCCTGCATCTGGGAGTACCGACAGCAGGTGACGGCGCTCAGCCCCGAATCGTATGCGACGCTCTTCTGGAAAAGCGATGAGGCGCTGGACACCCCGGATATCCAGGCGTGCCTCTTGGGATTTCCGTTGCCGCTTCCGGACCTCGCGGCCCGCGTCGACATCCCGGAATACGGCTGCACGATATGCCCGGGCGTCGTACGCCCCGAGAGCCGGGGCCGAGTCCGTCTCACCGGACCGAACGCGCTCGATCCAGTTGACATTGAAGCGAATATGCTCGCCGACTCCCGGGATGTGAACGCGGTCATCGCCGGCGTCCAGCTGTGCCAGGAGATCGCCGATTCGGCTCCACTGCGGCCGTATATCAAGCGGGTTGCGGCACCCCTGTGCGGAGGTGATCTCGAGGATTACGTGCGCGCGACTGCGCAGTCGTATTGGCACCAGACATGTACCGCGAAGATGGGCCAGGACGACCGCGCCGTCGTCGACGGAGATCTCAGGGTCTATGGAATCGAGCGGCTTCGGATCGCCGACGGCTCGATCATGCCGCGGATCGCCACCGGAAACACCATGGCGCCCTGCATGGTGATCGGTGAGCGCGCCGGCGAGATCCTCAAGGCCGACCATGAGCTCTAGATTGATAGCGTGCCCATAGGTTTGATCTGCGCGATCCCGCAGGAGCTCGCGCACCTTCGCGCCATTCTCATCGACTCGGACACCGAGGAGGCGGCGCACACGGTCTTCGTCACCGGCACGATCGACGGCCATGACGTGGTGCTGGCGGGCTCGGGTATGGGCAAGGTCAACGCCGCGCTGGTCACCACGCTTCTGGCCGACCGATTCGGCTGCCGCACAGTCGTTTTCTCCGGTGTGGCCGGCGGCCTGGATCCGCGACTCTCCATCGGCGACATCGTCGTGGCCGATCTCGTCATTCAACACGACGCGGGCGTGCTGGAGAACGAGCGTGTGCAGACGTACCAGCCCGGCTATGCACCCGTCATCAACCCCACTGATCGACTCGGCTACCCCGCCGACCCCGCACTGCTCGATCGCGTCAAGCAATGGCTGGAGGGCGTCTCGGTTCCGGGCCAAATCGTCTATGGCACAGTGCTGTCCGGCGACCAGTATCTGAATTGCGAGACCACCCGCAACCGCTTGTTGAACGAGCTGGGCGGACAGGCGGTCGAGATGGAAGGCGGCGCCGTCGCCCAGGTCTGTGAGGCCTTCGGCATCCCCTGGCTCATCATCCGGGCGCTGTCCGACCTCGCGGGAGGCAACGCCCTGTTCGACTTCACGGCATTCGTCGACCAGGCCGCCGCGTCTTCGGCTACGATTCTGCGGCGCCTGCTGCCCGTGCTCTGAGGACAAACCATGACGACCGACCCGTTGACCAGGGTGCTGGACGCGCACGGCGGCTTCGAGCGTTGGCAGCAGTTCACCCGCGTCGAGGCGACCATCGTCAGCGGCGGCCTGCTGTTCGAAATGAAGGGCATGCCACAGGATCCGACGTCGCGACACATGGCGGCCGCGCTGCAGCACGAATGGTCATCGGTCCGACCGTTCGGGGCCGACGATCAACGGACGGACTTCACGCCGGACCGGGTCGCCATCGAGAAACTCGACGGCACCCTCGTGGCCGAACGGCTTCGCCCGCGCGACTCCTTCGATGGCCATACCCTGACGACGCCGTGGGATCCGTTGCAGCGCGCGTATTTCAACGGCTACGCGCTGTGGACCTACCTCACGAGCCCGTTTCTGTTGGCCCTGCCGGGCATGTCCGTCCGCGAACTCGAACCGGTCGTGGACAACGGCGAGGAACTCACCGGCTTCCAGGTCGAGTTCGGCCCTGGTTTCGCAGGCCACAGCACTATGCAGGAGTTCTACTTCGGGCCGGATCTGCTGCTGGCGCGGCACGACTACCGCGTCGACGTAGCAGGCGGCTTCTCGGCCATCCAGTACGTTTCGGAGTTGGTGGAGGCCAACGGCATTCGGGTGCCCACCAAGAGGCGGGCCTATCGGTGTGACGAGGCAGGCAGGCCCATCCCTTCCGACCTCATGGTGTCGATTGACCTGTCCGACGTCCACTTCTTATAGACGCGACCACCACGAGGGCGGCGAGCGCGGCGAAGGTGGCGAATAGCCAGCGCGCCGGAGTCGCGTCGCCGGTCTCCGTAAGGTTGACCACCACGCCGGCCAGCCCGGCGCCGAACGCGCCACAGATCAACTGCACGGTGTTGATGGCCGCTGCCGCCGCCGGCCCCTCAGCGGGGTCGTCGACGCAGCTCATGGCCCACGCGGACAGGTGCGGCCACGCGATACCGACCCCGACGCCGGTGATCAGCAGCGCCAGCGCCCACATCACGACAAGCCCGATCGAAGCCTCCTCGTACTGCGTCAGCGCGGCCAGCGCCAGCCCGATCGCCATCACCAGCGGCGCGACGGACACCGTGCGTACTATCACGCGGTTGTTGCGCAGAGACGCGCTGCTGATCTCGCCGACCGTCCACCCGATGGCCAGCCCCGCGCCGAGGAAACCGGCGGCGACGGGTGTGAGGTGCGCCAGCCGCTGACCGAACAGCGGCACATACATGTCGGCCATCGTGGCGGCCATCAACATCCCGAGAGTGAGGTAGATCCACTTGAGCGGGCCGGAGCCGAAGGTGCTCGGCGGAAGCACTGCCGCGGGCAGGCGGCGGTCGACGTAGATGAACACCGCGACCAGTGCGGCGCCGAGGGCCAGCAGCGCCACGGTTGCGCGCCAATCGTGCGGGATCCCCGCCACGCTCACGGCGAGCGCGGCCGCGCCCAGCAGCAGCAGTGACCAAACGGGAATCGGAATGCGCGCGTCATCGACCTCGGCCTCGCGCCGCGCCGGCAACGCGACGGGCACAAGACCGGCCATCACCACCGTCAGGATCACCAGCACACCGAACGCCCAACGCCACGAACCGAATTGCGCGAACAGTCCGCCCGCCGCGGGCCCCACCAGCGTGCCGACACCCCACATCGCGGACACCAACGCGGAGGCCTTGGTCCACAACGTACTGGGCAGTGCGGTGTTGATGACCGCGTAGCCGAGGCCGGCCAGCAGGCCGCCCGCCGCTCCCTGGACCGCACGGCCCAGCAGCAGAACCTCCATGGTCGGTGCGGCCGCACACGCCAGGCTGCCTGTGCCGAACACAGTCAGACCCAACAGATATGCCAAGCGCGGACCCAACCTCAGTAGCAGCGAGTGCACGGTGGTCGCCGCCACCACCGAAGCCACCAGGTACACGGTGGTCACCCACGCGTAGTAACGGTGACCGCCGATGTCGGCGACGGCGCTCGGCATCAGGCTGATGGTCAGGAATTCGTTGGTCGCGTAGAGCGCCACACCGCCGGCGAGCACGGTCGAGGCCCCGAGGTTCTTCGGGCCCAGCAGCTCACGCCAGCTGCCCGTGGTGATCGTCGCGGTGGTCACCCGGCTCACGTTAGGAGCTCAACCGGTGTTGAGGTCAAGTTATTTGAGCCCGGCGGCGTCCATGCCGCGCAGTTCCTTCTTCAGGTCGGCGATTTCGTCGCGGATGCGGGCCGCCAACTCGAATTGCAGATCCCGCGCGGCAGCCATCATCTGCTCGGTCAGATCCTTGATCAGGTCGGCGAGTTCAGCGCGCGGCATGTTCGAGGTGTCGCGGCCCTCGATGATGCCTGCGCTGACGGCCCGGCCCGGCTCACCCTGAGCGCGGCGACCACGCGAAGCGTTGCGGCCCGAGCCGCCGACCTCGACGTCGTCGGCCTCGCGGTACACCTGGTCGAGGATGTCTGCGATCTTCTTGCGCAACGGCTTCGGGTCGATGCCGTGCTCCTGGTTGTACGCGATCTGCTTGGCCCGCCGACGGTCAGTCTCGTCGATGGCCTCCCGCATCGAATCGGTGATCTTGTCGGCGTACATGTGCACCTCACCCGACACATTGCGCGCCGCGCGCCCGATCGTCTGAATCAGGCTGCGCGCAGACCGCAGAAACCCTTCCTTGTCGGCGTCGAGGATCGCCACCAGCGACACCTCGGGCAGGTCAAGGCCCTCGCGCAGCAGGTTGATCCCCACCAGCACGTCGTAGTCGCCGAGCCGCAGTTGCCGCAGCAGCTCGACACGACGCAGCGTGTCGACCTCGGAGTGCAGGTAGCGCACCCGGATGCCCAGTTCCAAGAGGTAGTCCGTCAGGTCCTCGGCCATCTTCTTGGTCAACGTCGTGACCAGCACCCGCTCGTCGGCCTCGGCGCGTTTGCGGATCTCGCCGATCAGGTCGTCGATCTGACCCTTCGTCGGCTTGACGACCACCTTCGGGTCAACCAGGCCCGTCGGGCGGATCACCTGCTCGACGAACTCGCCACTGGACTGGCTGAGCTCATAGGGCCCCGGCGTGGCGGACAGATACACCGTCTGCCCGATCCGGTCCGCGAACTCCTCCCACGTCAGCGGCCGATTGTCGATCGCCGACGGTAACCGGAAACCGAAGTCGACGAGGTTGCGTTTGCGCGAGATGTCGCCCTCGTACATGCCGCCGATCTGGGGCACGGTGACGTGTGACTCGTCGATGACGAGCAGGAAGTCCTCGGGGAAGTAGTCGAGCAGCGTCGCCGGTGCCGACCCGGCGGGCCTGGCGTCGATGTGCCGCGAGTAGTTCTCGATGCCCGAGCAGAACCCGACCTGACGCATCATCTCGACGTCGTAGTTGGTGCGCATCCGGAGCCGCTGCGCCTCGAGCAGCTTTCCCTGGCCTTCGAGCTCCGCCAGCCGCTCCTCGAGTTCCTGCTCGATGGTCGAAATCGCGTGCGCCATCCGCTCGGGGCCTGCCACGTAGTGCGTAGCCGGGAATACCCGCAGCGAGTCCACCTTGCGAACCACGTCACCCGTCAATGGATGCATGTAATAGAGCGACTCGATCTCGTCGCCGAAGAACTCGATACGCACCGCCAGCTCCTCATACGACGGGATGATCTCAACGGTGTCGCCGCGAACGCGGAACGAGCCACGGGTGAAGGCCATGTCGTTGCGGGTGTACTGGACGTCGACGAGTAGCCGCAGCAGGGCGTCGCGCGGGACCTCCTCGCCCACCTGCAGCTCGACCGAGCGGTCCAGGTACGACTGAGGCGTGCCCAGGCCGTAGATGCACGACACCGACGCGACCACCACCACGTCACGACGGGACAGCAGGCTCGATGTCGCCGAATGCCGTAGCCGCTCGACGTCGTCGTTGATCGAGCTGTCCTTCTCGATATAGGTGTCGGTCTGCGCGATGTACGCCTCGGGCTGGTAGTAGTCGTAGTACGAGACGAAATACTCAACAGCGTTGTGCGGCAACATCTCTCGTAGCTCGTTGGCCAGCTGCGCGGCCAGCGTCTTGTTCGGCGCCATCACCAGGGTCGGCCGCTGCAGCCGCTCGATCAGCCACGCGGTCGTCGCCGATTTACCCGTACCGGTGGCGCCCAACAGCACCACGTCGCGCTCCCCCGCGATGATCCGGCGCTCCAGCTCGTCGATGGCCGCCGGCTGGTCACCCGCGGGCGCATACTGGCTGACCACCTCGAAGCGACCGCCCGCCCGGACGATCTCCTCGACAGCGCGATACTCCGAGTGCGCAAGCACGGGGTGTTCGGTAGCGAAAGCCATGTTCACCAGGGTAGAACCCCCCACCGACATCGGCTGTTCCCGCGATGCTCACGCCCCGACGAACCGTCCTTGACGTCGTTCGATGAAGGACTGGATACCCTCCGCCCCGTCCTGTGTCTTGAACAAGGCGACGACATCGTCGACGAAGCGGTCCTCGGCTGCCCGCTCACCCTCGCGATTCGCGCGCTGGGCAGCGGCAAGCGTGGTTCGCACCCCCAGCGGCGCCGACCGCGTTGCGATCCGTTCCGCGAGCTCCACGGCCCGGTCGAGCTGAGCGCCGGGTTCGACAACCTCCTGGACGAGGCCGATCCGCAGAGCCTCGGCGGCATCGAATTCGTCGCCGGTCAGCAGCCAGCGCATCGCATTGCCCCAACCCGCCTCGCGTGGTAGCCGCGTGGTGGCCCCGCCGAACGGATAGATGCCCCGCTGGACCTCGAGTTGGGCGAAGCGCACATCGCCACTCGCGATCCGGATGTCGGCGGCCAGCAGGAGTTCGATGCCAAGCGTCAGGCACCACCCTTGCGCGGCAGCGACGATTGGCTTCGTCCACGGTCGTCCGTCATTGCGCCAGGGATTGCGGGCGTCCTCGGGCCAGTCAAGCGACCCAGCCATGAGGCGCGGTCCCACTTCGGCGAGATCGAGCCCGGCGGTGAAGTTGTCGCCCTGCGCATAGAGGACGCCCGCGCGTAGCTCGTCGTCGCGTTCAAGGCGTTCGTAGGCGCGGCCGAGTTCGTCCAGCATCTCCGTGTTGAAGGCATTTCGCTTTTCCGGCCGGTTGAGCCCCATGTGCAGAACGTGGCCGCGCTTTTCGACTATGACAGTTGGCATAGTGCCAAATATAGACTATGTTGAGTGTCATAACCAGCGATAGCCGAAACCAGATGATCCGAAGCGCCGCTTTGCTGTTCAGGGAGAACGGCTACAGCGGCACGGGTTTTCGCGACGTCATCGCGCACAGCGGCGCGCCGCGCGGTTCGATCTACCACCATTTCCCGGACGGCAAGGAACAGCTTGCGGCCGACACAGTGGAGTGGGCCGGCGCCGTGATCGAACGACGGCTAGCGCGGGCAACGCAGCAAGGCGACCCGATCGCCGCCCTCGGCGTCTTTGTGGACGCCTGGCGAGAGGTGCTCGAGGACAGCAATTTTCGCGCCGGTTGTCCGATCGTCGCGGTGGCAGCCGAGGCCGACGCGGGGTCGGCCGCTACCGCGGCGGCTGCCGACGCGTTCGCCCGCTGGCAGGATCTGATCGCACGCACAATGCTCGATGCCGGCATCGGTCGCACGGATGCGCGGCGATTAGCCACGCTGGTGATTGCGGCGATCGAAGGCGCGATCCTGCTGTGCCGGGCCCGCCGCGATATCCGCCCACTGCGCGATGTCCATCGCGCCCTCGAGGCGGCCCTGCGCACCGCGATCTCATAGCACGGCCCACAACCGCACGGCCGCCTATGCTGACAACATCCACGCTCCCAAGCACGAAACGTTCGACCTGGTCGCCCGCACCAACACCGATCCGAAGGGCATCGTGCGGGCCGTTGACGTCTACACCGTCGAACCCTGGGGCCTGTACATGGCGCGACCCACGCCCGGCCGCGCGCAGTTCCATTACATGGAGTCGTGGCTGCTGCCGTCTCTGGGCCTGCGGGCCACGGTGTTCCATTTCAACCCCGGTTACGAACTCGATCAGGACTACTACCTCGACGTCGGCCGGTACCGGTCCGGCGCCAAAGCGTGGCATGCCGAGGACCATTACCTCGATCTCGTCGTGCGTACCGGTATCGGCGTCGAGCTGTCCGACGTCGACGAGTTGCTGACCGCCGTCCGCCATGGCCTTTTGAGCCCGGAGACCGGCGAGCGGGCCGTGCAGACGGCCGTTTCCGCCATCGACGGGCTGTCCAGGTACGACTACGACCTCAACCGCTGGCTCGCCGCCCAAGGAATGACCTTGACCTGGCGCAGCGCGTAGCGCGGATCCCGGGCGGGTATGCCCAGGGCATGACGTTGAAGGAATACCGCGAGAAGCGGCGGTCGGGGCGCAGTCCGGAACCGCGCGGTCGTCGTCGCAGCGGGTCGCGCAAACACCCCCGCTTCGTCATCCAGCACCACGCCGCCAGCACGGACCACTACGACTTCCGCCTGGAGATCGACGGTGTGCTGGTGTCATGGGCGGTGCCGAAGGGGCCGTCCATCAATCCAAAGGACAAGCGGATGGCATGCCCCACCGAGGACCACCCGATGGACTACGAGGACTTCGAGGGCGTCATTCCGAAGGGCGAGTACGGCGCGGGCCGCGTCATCGTCTGGGACCGCGGCACGTACACCAGCGACCGCGACATGGCCGAGGGCCTGGAGCGCGGGCATTTGTCGTTCCGGCTGGACGGCGAAAAGTTACACGGCGGCTTCGCACTCACCCGCCTTCGCGGCGGCAAGGACGAGGCTTGGCTGCTGGTCAAGAAGTCCGACGAAGACGCCGATGGGCGCCGTAAACCGGTTCACAGCCAGCCGGAATCGGTGCGGTCGGGCCGCACCCTCGACGAGTTGTCGTGAAGGTCCCAGACTGGACGCCGCCGACACTCGCCACGCTGACCGATGAGCGATTCTCGGATCCCGATTGGATCTTCGAGCGCAAGCTGGACGGGGTGCGTGGTCTCGCCTTCCGCGACGGCGATCGAATGCGGTTGCTGTCTCGGAACCGGTTGCCGCTGAACAACACCTACCCCGAAATCACCGAGGCACTGGCGAAACAGGACCCCACCCGGTTCGTGATGGACGGCGAGATCGTGGCCTTCGAGGGACGGCGGACGAGCTTCGCACGGCTGCAGGGCCGCTCGGGCATCACCAATCCCGAGGAGGCGCGGGCGTCGCGTATCCCGGTTTTCTATTACGTGTTCGACCTGCTGCACCTGGACAATGACGACATCGCTGCACAGCCGCTAATACTGCGTAAACGTTTGTTGCGCAATAACTTTCGGTTCGAAGATCCGCTGCGCTACACCACACACCGTGTCACCGACGGTGAGACGGCATATCGCGCCGCGTGCGAACGCGGGGACGAAGGCGTGATCGCCAAGCTCGCTGAATCGCACTACGAGGGCGGGCGTTCGCGGAACTGGTTGAAATTCAAGTGCAGCCGCGACCAGGAGTTCGTGATCGTCGGGTATACCGCCCCAAAGGGCAGCCGGGTCGGGCTCGGCGCGCTGCTGCTCGGCTACTACCAAGGCGCAGACCTTGTCTACGCGGGCAAGGTCGGCACGGGATTCGACGACGCCACACTGCGCACCCTGCACGACCGATTGTCACGCACCGAACAGAAGACGTCGCCGATCACCAGTGGTGCGGTCCGCGAGTCCGGGGCCCGTTGGGTGCGACCGAAGTTGGTGGCGCAGGTGGCGTTCGGCGAGTGGACCCGTGACGGCAAGCTGCGCCATCCGCGATATCTCGGTCTGCGCACCGACAAGAAGCCCGACGAGGTCGTGAGGGAGACGCACTGATGGCCGTCAAGGTCGACATCACCCATCCGGACCGAGTGCTGTTCCCCGACGACGGCATCACGAAGGGCGACCTGGTCGACTACTCCGCAGAGGTGGCAGGTGTGATGCTGCCGCACCTGAAGGAAAGACCGCTGACATTGTGGCGATATCCTCGTGGAATCGACCAGCAGGGGTTTGTCCAGCAAGACTTCCGCGGTGCGTTGCCGGACTGGATGGGAGCGGCCGAGGTCGCCAAGGACGATGGCACCGTCGTCCATCCGGTCGCCGACCGCCGCGAGGCCCTGATATGGCTGGCCAACCAGAACTGTGTCACCGTGCATTCGTGGCTGTCGCGTCGCGACCGGCTCGACGAACCAGATCAGGTCATCTTCGACCTGGACCCGTCCGCCGGGGACTTCGCGCCGGTGCGGGCGGCCGCTCAAGCCTGTGCCGACGTGCTGCGGGATCTCGGCCTTGCACCGTACCTGAAGACGACCGGATCTCGAGGACTGCATGTCGTCGCGCCGCTGAGCCGCGGACCCGGCTTCGACTCGGTCAGACAGTTCGCGCGCGACGTCGCCGACGTAGTCGCGGCGGACGACCCCGCTTATCGCACGGTCGAGCAGCGGAAAAACAAGCGTGGCGACCGCATATACATCGACGTGATGCGCAACGCCTACGCGCAGACAGCCGTCGCGCCGTACGCGGTGCGTGCCCGCCGTGCCGCGCCGGTCGCCACACCGCTGGAGTGGGATGAGCTGAGCGCCCGTGGCATGCGGTCCGACCGGTTCACCATTCGCGATGTACCGAAACGGCTTGCCGAGCAAGGAGATCCGTGGGCCGATATGCGCAAGCATGCACGCGCGTTGTCCCGGCCCATGCAACGTCTTTCGAAACTCCATGCCTGAGTTGCCGATGTGGAGGGGTTCCGCCGCGAGCTGGCGGACAAGCTGCCGGCGCGGCGGGTGCGCCACGTCGACGTGCGTCACGCAGGGTGCTGCGGAACACGACGGCGCCGGCGCTCGCACGCCAGCCCTACTACGCATCCGACGGCGCAGACCAAAAAGGCTACGAGCGTCTCGTGATCAGCTTGGATCGTGGCGAATTGCGCTATGCCGACCTCCGCAAGCTGCGCGGCATCTGGCTGGCCGCCGATGACGACGAGACAGCCGAGGTGATGGGCAAGCAAGGTCCCGATGCGCTCGGCCTCGATCTGCCCTCGTTCCGGAGGGCACTGCAGGGCCGACGAGGCGCGTTGAAACCGGCGTTGATGGACCAGTCGGTCGTAGCGGGACTGGGCAACCTGCTCACCGACGAGATCCTCTGGCAAGCGCGGTTGCCGCCGTAAAGGGCTGTGACCAGCCTCGACGCAGACGACGTACGTGGTCTGCACAGCACCATGAAGCGGGTGCTGCGGACCGCGGTCGGGCACGGTTGCGTGCCGTCCTTGGCTGACGCGGGCGCGGGCGGATCCTGATCCGGCCTGTCCCCGGTGTGGCACGCGGGTGATCCGTCGTCGAATCGGCGGACGAACCTCGATGTGATGCCCTCGGTGTCAGCCGGTCGGCGGTAACAGCTGACCGCCGCGCGCCGATGATCTTGTGATGGTAGATAACCGCAGGTCCAAGCGTCCTGACCGGGCCAGCCACCAGCTGCTGGCCGGCAACGGCGTGCCTGCCGGTCAGCCGGGCGCTGTAATGTCGGCTGCCATGAGCTCCACCAAGCGCGGATGGCTGGCGATCGCGGCCGCAGCGGTGGTCGGGGCCGGCGCACTGTTAATTCCGGCAACCGCGCTGGCCGACCCGGATACCGGACCCACCGGACCCCAGGAAATACAGCCTGCCCCTGGCGATCAGTTGAAGCACAACATCACCTACCGCGCACGCGCCGACGGGACGTCCCGGGGAGCGGTGGTCGCGTACAAGATCGACGACGTGAACGTCAACAGCGAGCAGCCGACGTTGCTGCCGGGCATTACGTTCGAGGTCAACACCGTCCTGGACGACCCCAAAAAAGCAGGCATGGAAATCTCGATCCAGTGGCCGTACGGATCGAATCTGCACTGCGAAATCCTGGTTGACGACCAGATCGTCGCCCAGGCCGATCAGTTCATCGCGCCGAGGCTCTTCCACGTCAAGGACGACCCGCTGTACGGCGTGCTGCAGTGCGGCGCCCCGCTTGACACTCCGATCGCCGGTCAGATCCCCACGACTGCCGCTCCGGCCGCTCCTCCTGCCGAGGCGCCCCCGCCTGCCGCCGCCTGATGACCAGGGCCTAGGGCCGCCATCCCGTGCTCTTGGCCCATGCCCAGGCGCGCTCGTATGCGTCGGCGAACCATGGCTCTTTGGCTTCGGCGTAGTCGGCCGCCGACAGCGCCCGACGCTTGGCGGCAAGATAATCCACCCGTACGCCGGAGTTCGCGGCCAACCAGTCCCGGAACAGCAACGCGAACTGCTGACCCGGCCAACCGTCGACTCTGACGTGGATGTTGACTGGTCGCCCCGGATCGGCGGCGCAGTGAAACCGCTTGCGCCACAGCGCTGAATCGCTTGTGTGCGACCAGTCCGCGGTGATGTGTTCCCTGCGCGGGTAGCCGACATTGGCCAACGCGTCGCTGATCTCATCGGCCGCGTCCAGGGACGCGACAGTCACCTGGACGTCGATGACATCCTTGGCGTCCATCCCTGGCACCGCCGTCGATCCGATGTGGTCCACCCGCAAGGCCTTTGCGCCACATGCCATTTCGATGCGCTTGATGATTCGGCGCGCGTCGTCGGGCCAGGTCGGCTGGTACGGCACGAGCTCGTAAGCGGCCGGCGCGCACTGCCGCATACGGATGTTGTGCGCCAGCGGCAGCACGCGGTCGTACCAGACGTCTCGGGCCTTCTCGACGAGCTCGCCCTGAGAACCCGAATTGTCCAGCAGCACATCGGCTATCGCGCGCCGCTGGTCTTCGGGCGCCTGCGCCTTGATGCGTGCGCGGGCGTCCGCCTCGTCCATCCCCCGCGCGACGACCCGCGTCACTCGGGTTTCTATATCGGCCGTGACCACGACCACGAGTGGGAACAGCGGCGCCAAGCCGGTTTCCACGAGCAGCGGGATGTCCTCGACGACCACGGCGTCTTCGTGCACCGCGTTGAGGATCTCCTCACGGCGGCGGGCGACCAACGGGTGCACGATGCCGTTCAGCGCGGCCCGCTTCTCGTCGTCGACGAACGCCCTGGCCGCCAACGCGGGCCGGTTCAGCGCGCCGTCCGGCAGCAGGATGTCCTCACCGAACGCCTCGACAAGCTGCGAGAGCCCCTCGGTGCCGGGTTCGACGACCTCGCGTGCGATCACGTCACCATCGACGATGATGCCGCCACATTCGGCGAACGCGGCGGACACCGTCGACTTACCGGCGCCGATACCGCCGGTCAGACCGATGCGAAGCATCCCGCCGTCTAGGCGCTGCCGGCGAGCTTCTCCCGCAGCGCGGCCAGCTGGGCATCGCTGGCCAGCGAGCCTCCGGCCGCTGGCTCCTCGGAGCGCGACGCGCCGTTGGCTGAAGACGACGGCCGCGCTGCTTCTTCGGCTTCGGCCGCAGCGAACTTCTCCATCTGCGCGGTGTGCATCTTGTGCCTGCGCTCCGCCTCGGCGTAGCGGGACTCCCACTCCTCGCGCTGCTTCTCGAAGCCATCGAGCCATTCGTTGGTCTCGGAGTCGAAGCCCTCGGGGAAGATGTAGTTGCCCTGCTCGTCGTAGCTGTCGGCCATGCCGTACTTCGAGGGGTCGAACTCCTCGGTGTAGTCCTCGTTGGCCTGCTTGAGGCTCAGCGAGATGCGGCGGCGCTCCAGGTCGATGTCGATGACCTTGACCATCGCGTCGTCGCCGACCTGCACCACCTGGTCCGGGACCTCGACGTGGCGCTCGGACAGCTCGGAGATGTGCACCAGGCCCTCGATGCCCTCCTCGACGCGGACGAACGCGCCGAACGGCACCAGCTTGGTGACCTTGCCGGGCACGATCTGGCCGATGGCGTGGGTACGGGCGAAGTGGCGCCACGGGTCTTCCTGAGTCGCTTTGAGCGACAGCGAAACCCGCTCGCGATCCATGTCGACGTCGAGCACCTCGACGGTGACCTCGTCGCCGACCTGAACGACCTCGGACGGATGGTCGATGTGCTTCCAGGACAGCTCGGACACGTGGACCAGGCCGTCGACACCGCCGAGATCGACGAAGGCGCCGAAGTTGACGATCGAGGACACCACACCCTTGCGGATCGCGCCCTTCTGCAGCTGGTTGAGGAACTCACTGCGCACCTCGGACTGGGTCTGCTCCAGCCAGGCACGACGCGAGAGCACCACGTTGTTGCGGTTCTTGTCGAGTTCGATGATCTTGGCCTCGATCTCCTTGCCGATGTACGGCTGCAGATCGCGGACGCGACGCATCTCGACCAGCGACGCAGGCAGGAAGCCGCGCAGGCCGATGTCGAGGATCAGGCCGCCCTTGACGACCTCGATGACGGTGCCCTTGACGGCCTCGTCCTTCTCCTTGAGCTCTTCGATGGTGCCCCAGGCGCGCTCGTACTGGGCGCGCTTCTTGGACAGGATCAGGCGGCCTTCTTTGTCCTCCTTGGTGAGGACCAGAGCTTCGACCTCATCGCCGACGGACACAACCTCATTGGGGTCGACGTCGTGCTTGATGGACAGCTCACGGGAAGGGATGACGCCTTCAGTCTTGTAACCGATGTCGAGCAGGACTTCGTCACGGTCAACCTTGACGATTGTCCCTTCGACGATGTCGCCATCGTTGAAGTATTTGATGGTTTTGTCGATGGCGGCGAGAAAGTCCTCGCTCGAGCCGATGTCGTTGACGGCTACTTGCGGCGAGGTGACGGAGGGACTTGGCATGTGGTGGGTTGCTCCGGACAGGTTGGGTCGTAGGGACTAAGTGACGTGATTGTTGGTGCGAACCCGCCCAGACCGAAACAGAGCACAGACGGGTACATGTCGAGGTTACTCGACTGTGCACATGCTGGACAAACCCGGTCCCCCGAGCTCGCCGATCATGATCATTGCGAGGCTACGCTGCTGTGGTGTCATACGCAGGCGCGCAGCCCCCGCCGGGTCCCGTCGGCCCACCGTTGCCTCCCCCTTTTCAGAGGCGAATCCGGAAGGTCGGGGCCCCGCTGGGCGCAATCATCGCGATGGGCACGGTCGCGGGACTGATCGTGATCGTGCTGACTGCGGTCAACCCCGTCGGCACCTCGATCGGGTTCGTCCTGTCCAGCGTCGCGATGACGGTTGTCGTGCTCGCCTACCTGTGGCTGGACCGGTGGGAGCCGGAACCGCCTCGGCTCCTGGTCCTCGCCTTCCTCTGGGGCGCGTCGGTCGCCGTCGTGATCGCGTCGGTATTGCAGCTGGTCACCGAGGCCGCCATCAACCCGGGCGCGCCAGAATCGGTGAGCCCGGTGACGGTCGTGCTCGGCGCACCGCTGACCGAAGAGGCGGCCAAGGGCCTGTTTCTGGTGCTCATGATGACCGGGCGGCGTCGCAACGAGCTCAACTCGCTGACGGACTGCCTGGTATACGCGGGCCTGGTCGCGGCGGGTTTCGCGTGGCTCGAGGACATTCTCTACATCGGCGGCGGTGAGACACTCGGCGCTTCGCTGGTGACCGCGGCGATGCGACTGATCATGGCGCCGTTCGCCCACCCGTTGTTCACCACCATGACCGGCATCGGGGTGTACTTCGCCATGCAGCAGCGCAACGGCCTCGCCAAGGCCGGCTGCATCCTGCTGGGCTATCTGGGCGCGGTGATCATGCACGGGCTGTGGAACGGCTCGTCGTTGCTCGGAATCGAGACCTACTTCGGCGTCTACGTGTGCTGGATGGTGCCCATCTTCGTGCTGGCGATCGTGCTCGGCGTCCAGAGCCGCCGCAGAGAGCAGCGCGTCGTAGCCGCCAAACTGCCGGACATGGTCTCGGCGGGTCTGGTGACCCCCAACGAGGCGACGTGGTTGGGCTCGATCCGCGACCGCAAGCTCGCGATCGGCGAGGCGACCCGGCTCGGCGGCCGGCCTGCGGGCAAAGCGGTCAAGAACTTCGCTGCTCAGGTGGTGGAACTGGCGTTCGTACGGGACCGGATCGATCGCGGCTTCGGTGATCAGCGGGTGGAGGCGCTGCTCAACGAGGAGGCGTACGGCGTGTATGCCGCCCGCGCGGCGGCGCCTGCACTGCAGGCCATGGCGGAGTATCGCGCGCCTAGTGGGCGGCGGAGTCCCAACTCCGGCCGAAGCCGACGCTGACCTCGAGCGGTACATCCAGCGGGTAGGCGCTGCCCATCTGCTCGCGCACCAACTTCTCGACCTCGTCACGCTCGCCGGACGCAACCTCGAACAGAAGCTCGTCGTGCACCTGAAGCAGCATGCGGGACTTCAGGCCGGCGTCCTTGAGAGCCTTGTCGACGTTGATCATCGCGACCTTGATGATGTCGGCGGCGCTGCCCTGGATCGGCGCGTTGAGCGCGGCCCGTTCGGCGGCCTCGCGGACGTTGCGGTTGCTGCTGTCCAGCTCCGGCAGATAGCGCCGCCTGCCGAACACCGTCGAGGTGTAGCCGTCCTTGCGCGCCTGGTCGACGACGTCCCGCAGGTAGTCGCGCACTCCGCCGAACCGGTCGAAGTACTGCTCCATCTGCACCTTGGCTTCCTCGGTGGAGATCTTCAGCTGCGCGGCCAGGCCGTAGGCGGACAGCCCGTACGCCAGCCCGTAGGACATCGCCTTCACCCTGCGCCGCAGTTCGCCGGTCACCTCGTCGATGGGCACCGAGAATGCCCGCGACGCCACGAAGGAGTGCAGGTCCTCGCCCGTCCGGAACGCCTCGATGAGGCCCTCGTCTCCCGACAGGTGGGCCATGATGCGCATCTCGATCTGGCTGTAGTCGGCCGTCATCAGCTCGTGGTAGCCCTTGCCGACGACGAACGCGTCCCGGATCCGGCGCCCGGCATCCGTGCGGATCGGGATGTTCTGCAGGTTCGGCTCGGTCGACGACAGCCGCCCGGTGGCGGCGATGGTCTGGTTGAAGGTGGTATGAATCCGGCCGTCGGAGGCCACCGAGTTCAGCAGCCCGTCGACGGTGACCTTCAGCCGCGTCGCGTCGCGGTGGGCCAGCAGGTGCTGCAGGAACGGGTGCCCGGTCTTGTCGAAGAGCGACTGCAGCGCATCCGCGTCGGTGGTGTACCCGGTCTTGGTGCGCTTGGTCTTCGGCATCTCGAGCTCGTCGAACAGCACCACCTGCAGCTGCTTGGGCGAGCCGAGGTTGATCTGCTTGCCGATCACCGCGTAGGCCGCCTCTGCCGCGTCGCGGATCTGGTCGGCGAACTCGCTCTGCAGTTCGGACAGCAGCTTGAGGTCGACGGCGATACCCGCGGTCTCCATCTCTGCGAGTGCCCGCTGGACCGGCAGCTCCATGTTGCCCAGCAGCTCCGACGAGTCGATGCGCGCCAGCTCCTCGTCGAGCGCATCCGCCAGGTCCATGACGGCACTGGCCCGCAGGATCACGGTCTGCACGGCCTGGTCGTCGACGCCCTCGCTGTCGTCGAGCAGCGAAAGTTGTTGCTGCTCAGGGTTATCGGCACGCAGCTCGCGTTTCAGGTAGCGCAGCGACAGGTCGTCGAGCGCGAAGCTGCGCTGCCCGGGGCGCACCAGATACGCGGCCAACGCGGTGTCGGACGTGACGCCGGCCAGCTTCCACCCGCGGCCTTCGACGTCGTGCATGGCGAGCTTCGCCTCGTGCAAGGCCTTCGGCTGCGCTGGATCGGCCAGCCAGGAGGACAGCGCGGCCTCGTCGTCGGGGTGCAGGGTCGCGGTGTCGAGGTAGCGGCCGTCGCCATCTGCGGCGACGATCGCCAGCGCCGTGGCGTCTGCGTCGAACGCCAGGTGCGTGCCGACCACCGCCATCCCGAACCGGTCGCCCTCCCTGTGCTCGCCCAGCCAGGCGGCCAACTCGCCTGACTCGAGCGCCCCGCCCTTGACGTCGAAACCCTGATCCACCTCGGGGTCGGCCGATGCCAGCGTGTCGAACAGGCGGTCCCGCAACACCCGGAACTCCAGGTCGTCGAAGAGGCGATGGATGTGGTCCCGGTCCCACGGCTGCATCCGCAGCGTGTCGGGCGTCTGCGCCAGTGGGACGTCCTTGACCAGGTCGGTCAGCTCACGGTTCAACACCACGCTCGAGAGGTTGGCCCGCAACGCGTCGCCGACCTTGCCCTTGACCCCGTCGACGTTGTCCACCAACGACTGAAGCGACCCGTACTCGGCGATCCACTTCGTCGCCGTCTTCTCCCCAACGCCGGGGATGCCAGGCAGGTTGTCGCTGGGGTCGCCGCGCAGGGCCGCGAAGTCGGGGTACTGCTGCGGGGTCAGCCCGTACTTCTCGACGACGGCATCCGGGGTGAACCGGGTCAACTCGCTGACGCCCTTGCGCGGGTACAGCACGGTGACGTCGTCGCTGACCAACTGCAGCGAGTCGCGGTCGCCGGTGACGACAAGCACCCGGTACCCCTCGTCCTCGGCCTGCGTGGCCAGGGTGGCGATGATGTCGTCGGCCTCGAACCCCGGTTCGGCGAGCACGGTGATGCCCAGCGCGACGAGCACCTCCTTGGTGATGTCGATCTGCCCCCGGAACTCGTCGGGCGTGGACGACCGGCCCGCCTTGTATTCCGGATACTTGTCGACACGGAAGGTCTGCCGCGAGACGTCGAAGGCGGCGGCGATGTGCGACGGCTGTTCGTCACGCAGCAGGTTGATCAGCATCGCGGTGAAGCCGTAGACCGCGTTGGTGGTCAGGCCACCCTGGGTCTTGAAGTTCTCGGCGGGCAGCGCGTAAAACGCCCGGTACGCCAGCGAATTGCCGTCCAGCAGCATCAATATGGGCTTCTCGGCGGTTGCGCTTGCGGTCACGGGCCTACTCTATGCACCGCCGCCGACACGCAGTAGCCGCCGAGCCCTACCAACCAGCACACGTGCCGCCGGGCTCATCGGGCCGTCCGACCGCCATGCCAGCACGAGTCGGCCCCGCAGTTCCGGGACGATCGCCAGCGCACGCAAGCCGTCGCGATTCCGCGATACGGAGCCGGGCACGATCGCCACCCCGAGGCCCCGCTCCGCCAGGTCGGCGAGCGCCAGCGGTGTGCTGGCCTCGAACGCGATTCGCGGCGTCACCCCGGCTCTGGCGCACGCGGCGTCGAACTGACGCCGGATGCCCGCCCCCACGGGCAGCGCGATGAGCCGGCGGTCGGCCAAGTCCTTCAGCCGGATGGTCTTGCGAGACGCCAACTCGTCGGTCGGGGATACCGCGGCGGCGATGGCTTCGTCGGTGACGACTTCCACATCGAGGCCGTCCGGTCGCTCGTCGGGCCCGACAGACACGATCGCCGTGTCCAGCTGCCCGGTGCGCACCTTATCGATCAACGCATCGGAACTGTCTGTGCTGAGCGTGATTTCGACACTCGGATGTTCGGCGTGGAAATCGGCGAGCAGCGAAGGAATGTCGACGCTGTGCGTTGTCACCGTGCCGATCGTGACGGTCCCGCGCACCAATTGCGTGAGTTCGTCGACCGCGACGTGGATATCGGCGACGGCCGCGAGCGCCGCCCTTGCGTACGGCAGCGCGGCCTCGCCCGCGGCGGTCAACCGCACGGCGCGACGCGACCGGTCAAGCAGCGACTGACCCACCTCGCGTTCCAGCCGCTGAATCTGGGCGCTGACCGCCGGCTGCGCGACGCGGATGCGCTCGGCGGCGCGGGTGAAGTTGGCTTCCTCGGCCACGGCGACGAAGTACTCGAGCTGCCGAAGTTCCATAACTACTGATTATAGTTTCTGGCTCATATCGATATTGGACTTATAGGACGTCGACGCCAACGCTGGATAGCGAGGGAAGGAGACGACATGGCGGACGTATTGATTGCAGGTGGTGGCATTGGCGGGCTGACCGCCGCATTGACGTTGCACGCACGCGGCATCGGGTCGACCGTTCTCGAACGCGCCTCGCACCTGCGGCCGCTGGGCGTGGGGATCAACCTGCTGCCGCACGCCGTCAGCGAGCTGTATGCGCTCGGGCTGGGCGACGAGCTGTCGAAGGTCGCCGTCGCGCCCGCCTCGATCTCGTATTACGACACCGAAGGCACACTGCTGTTCCGTGAGCCGCGTGGCATCGACGGCGGCTACGGCTACCCGCAGTATTCGGTGCACCGCGGGCAGCTGCAGATGCTGTTGCTGTCGGCGCTGCGAGAACGGCTGGGCCCCGATGTTGTTCGTACGGGTGCCGATTTGCACAGCTTCGACGAATCCGGAGGCGGGGTGCGGGTGCACACGGCGGCAGGCGACTTCACGGCGGATGTGCTGGTCGGCGCTGACGGCATTCATTCCGCGGTGCGGACGCAGCTGCATCCGGAACCCGACCCGCTGCTGTGGTCGGGTGTGCGGATGTTCAGAGGTGCGGCTCCCGGTGAGTTGCTCGACGGCCACACGATGGTGATCGTCAAGGACCCCAACGGAATTGACCTCGTCACATACCCGATCGGCGACGGCCTGATCAACTGGGTGGTGATGCTGCCCGAATCGGAGCCCGGACCGTTGCCGGGCGACGCCAAGTGGAATCAGCCCGGCGACCGCACGGCGATCCTGGCGCACTTGACGAACTGGGATCTCGGCTTCCTGGACGCCGCGGATCTGGTGCGGCGCACCGAGCCCGTGCTGGAGTACCCGATGGTCGACCGGAACGTGCTGCCGTGGTGGGGACGAGGGCGGGTCACGCTGCTCGGCGATGCCGCCCATCCGATGTATCCCGTTGGCGCCAATGGTGGTTCGCAGGCGATCGTCGACGCGCGCGTGCTTGCCGATGCGTTGGCGCGTGACTTCGACGGCGGGTTGCGGACCTACGAGGACATCCGTCGGCCCGAGACCGCGGACGTCGTGCAAGCCAACCGCGAGATGCACGTCACCGGCGCCAGCCAACGGCCTGCGGACCTGGCCCGGGTGACCGGCAAGTACCGCACCGACACCGACGCCGACAGGGTCCGCTGATGACGATCTATGTGCTGGTGCCAGGCGCCTGCCACGGCGCATGGTGCTTCGACGACCTGACCGCGGCGCTGCGTTCGGGTGGGCACCGGGTGCTGGCCATCACGCTGACAGGCGTCGCCGAGCGCGCGCACCTCGCGCATGCCGGCGTGAACCTCGAGACGCACATCACCGACGTGCTGTCTGCGCTGTCGGCCGAACCCGACGCCGAGAATCTGGTGCTGGTCGGCCACAGCTACGGCGGCATGGTGATCACGGGCGTCGCCGATCGGATTCCCGAAAGGGTCGACGCGCTGGTGTATCTCGATGCGCTGGTGCCCCGGGACGGTGAATCGTGTTGGCATCTGGTCAATGACGACGAGCGGCAGTGGTACCTCGATGTCGACGACACCGGCTACGGCGTCCCCCCGATGCCGTTCTTCGACCCGCGCGCGAGTGCCCATCCGCTCGCGTCGTTCCTCCAGCGGATCAGGCTGACAGGCGATCTGAACAGGTTCCGGCGACGCGACTTTGTGTATGCGCTGAAATGGCCGGGCGATTCGCCGTTGCGGCCGTCATACGAACGGGTCAAGAACGACCCGAACTGGAACGTCCATGAACTCGACGGCGCACACAACCTGATGCGGGACAACCCGGACGACCTGGTACGCATCCTGCTGGACGCCGCTCAGTAGCCCAGCAACTTGCGGAACTGCTGCCCGACGGCCATCGACTGGCCCATCCGCTGCACCCAGCCGTCGAGCGCCGCCTTGGTATCCGCCGGATTCCACCCACGCTCCTGGGCGATCGCGATCATTCCTGCCTCGTCGGTGACGCCGCGAGCCTGCGCGTCACGCGCGAGGTCGGCGTAGTCCTGCAGCGAGATGCCGTTGATCGGCTGCCAGATCGGATCGTCCGCCGCCACCGAGCGGGTCGACGGCCCACCGAACATGGCCGGGTCCATCATCCCGCCGGCGCCCTGGACCTGCACCATCCCGTCACCCTGCGGCTGCTGGGCGAAGGCCTGCTGTGCCTGCTGCGCCGCTTCCTTCGCCTTCTTGAACAGTCCCATCGACGTCTCCGATCTTTCCGGCCCGGACGGTGATGCCCGGGACGCTACTCGCGCACAAGTGCACATTGGCTGGTTCGCTACCGATCCCAAGTACGCGGTGGCGCGGCGTACCGGAACTGGAACACGTTTCAGTTCCACCGCGGCGACTCGGTTACGCTGACCGGGTGTCAGCTGCATCTACCAAACCCGCGATCGACGGCTGGTTCGCGACAGACGGCTCCGGTGCGCCGTACCTGATCGGTGCCAAGTGCCATCAGTGCGGCACGTATGTGTTCCCGCCGCGCGCCAACAACTGCCCGAATCCCGCTTGTGACGGCGACGAGCTGGCGCAGGTACCGCTGTCGCGACGCGGCACGCTGTGGAGCTACACCGAGAACCGTTACGCCCCACCGCCGCCGTATCCGTCACCCGATCCGTTCGAGCCATTCGCCGTCGCCGCAGTGCAATTGGCCGACGAGGGCCTGATCGTGCTTGCCAAGGTCGTCGAGGGCACGCTGGCCGCGGACCTGAAGGTCGGCATGAAGATGGAGTTGGCCACCATGCCGCTGTTCGTCGACGACGACGGCGTCGAGCGCGTCGTCTACGCCTGGAGGATCGCGTCATGAGTCCCGAACCGCTCTACATCCTCGGTGCGGGCATGCACCCATGGGGCAAGTGGGGCAACGACTTCACCGAATACGGCGTCGCCGCGGCGCGAGCCGCGCTTGCCGAGGCTGGCCTCGACTGGCGCCAGATCCAGCTGGTTGCGGGCGCCGACACGATCCGCAACGGCTACCCCGGCTTCGTCGCGGGCGCGACGTTCGCGCAGAAGCTGGGCTGGAACGGCGTGCCGGTGTCCTCGTCGTACGCCGCATGCGCCAGCGGATCCCAAGCGCTGCAGAGCGCCCGCGCACAGATCCTGGCCGGATTCTGCGACGTCGCGCTCGTCATCGGCGCCGACACCACCCCCAAGGGGTTTTTCGCCCCGGTCGGCGGCGAACGCAAGAACGACCCCGACTGGCAACGCTTCCACCTGATCGGCGCGACCAACCCCGTGTATTTCGCGCTGCTGGCCCGCAGGCGCATGGATCTCTACGGCGCCTCACTCGAAGACTTCGCGACCGTGAAGGTCAAGAACGCCAAGCACGGCCTGGAGAATCCCAACGCCCGGTTCCGCAAGGAGGCCTCTGTCGAGGATGTGTTGGCCAGCCCGGTGGTGGCCGATCCGCTTCGGCTGCTGGACATCTGCGCCACCTCCGACGGTGCGGCGGCACTGATCGTGGCGAGCGCCGCGTTCGCGAAGAAGCATCTCGGTTCGCTCGATGGCGTGCCTTCGGTGCGCGCGGTGTCCACCGTGACGCCGCGCTACCCGCAGCATCTGCCCGAATTACCGGATATTGCAACGGATTCCACCGCGGCAGTGCCCGCGCCGGATCGGGTGTTCAAGGACCAGATCCTCGACGCCGCCTACGCCGAGGCCGGCATCGGACCCGAGGACCTGAGCCTGGCCGAAGTCTACGACCTGTCCACCGCACTGGAATTGGATTGGTATGAGCACCTCGGCCTGTGCCCGAAGGGTGAGGCCGAGCAACTGCTGCGCAGCGGGGCGACGACGCTCGGCGGCCGCATCCCGGTCAACCCGTCGGGCGGCCTGGCCTGTTTCGGCGAAGCGATACCCGCCCAGGCAATCGCACAGGTCTGCGAGCTGACCTGGCAGCTCAAGGGTCAGGCGACGGGTCGCCAGGTCGAGGGCGCCACCGTCGGCGTCACCGCCAACCAGGGACTGTTCGGCCACGGGTCGTCGGTCATTGTTGCTCGCTAGGCAGTTCACTGCCTATGGCCCGTCGCACTGGGCCACGCTCGCGGTGTTCGTCGTCGGCGCCGCACTTTTGGTGCGCGTCGGGCGCAGGCAGACCCAACCGCAGGCGCGACGGCTCGGTCGAATTCTCGGGGCCGTAACCGCTCTCATCTACGCCGCGATCCTGATCTACATCGTCACCCCACCGTCGATCGACTACTCGGTGCCGCTGCAGCTGACCGATCTCGCGACCGTCGTAGCCGCCTACGCCTTGTGGTCGCAGAAGCAGTGGGCGTACGCACTCACCTATTACTGGGGGCTCGTGCTGAGCACACAGGCGTTGATATCGCCTGCGCTACAAGGCCCGGACTTTCCGCACTATCAGTTCCTGGCCTTCTGGGCCATTCACTTGCTGGTCGTTTGGGCGGCCATCTATCTCACCTGGGGTCGCGGCATGCGGCCAGATTGGCGCGACTTTCGATTCGCAGTCGTCGTCACGCTGGTGTGGGCGACCTTTACTTTCACGTTCAACAGCATCGCCGGAACCAACTACGGCTTCCTCAACCGGAAACCCTCGACCGCGTCTCTGTTGGACGTGTTGGGCCCCTGGCCGTGGTACATCGTCACCGCGGCCACGCTGGTCTTGATCGTGTGGGCGCTGATGACCTGGCCGTGGATGCGGATGCGACAGTCCCGCTGAGGGTTATCGTCTTCCCATGGCGATGCCCGAGGATTGGGCGCCGGACGCTTGCAAGCTACCGACGGAGGAACGGCCGCTGCGGCTGGCGGAGTTCAACGACTTGTTCGCCTTCGTCGTGCGCGCGGAGCGCCCGGAGCCGCAGCGACTCGACGTCGTGCTGCGGCGCATCGTCGAGGCGCCCGCCCGCGACCTGGCCCGGCGAGAAAGCGAGTGCTGCTCGTTCTTCACGTTCGACTTCGAACCTGCGGGCAATGAAGTCATGATGCATATCGCCGTTACGCCGGAGCATGTCGCGGTGCTCAACGCGCTTGAGGCGCGGGTCATGGAATAGCGGATGGTTGACGTCATTTCCGTGCGGGTGAAACCCGGCAGCCGCAAGGGGCCGCTCGTCGAGACCGCCGTCGATGGTGAGCTGACCGTCTACGTCCGTCAGCCGGCCGTCGAGGGCAAGGCGAACGAAGCCGTCGTCAGGCTGCTTGCCAAACATCTGGGTGTTGCGCCCAGCCGATTGGTTCTCGTTTCCGGCGCGACGTCGTGGGTGAAGCGCTTCCGCGTGCGGTAGGTGCGCACTTGCTACGCGCGAGCGTGCGCATTTGTACGCGATTGACGGTGCGTCGGCGTGCAAACACGCACGCTCGCCGAAGTTAGAGCGGGAGTTAGGCGACGCCGAGGTATGCCGCGCGAATGCTGTCGTCGTCCAACAACTCTCGCGCCTTGCCCTCCCTGGTGACCTCGCCGGTCTCCAGAATGTAGGCCCGGTCGGAACGGCTCAACGCCTGCTGCGCGTTCTGCTCGACGAGCAGCACCGTGGTGCCCTGCGAGTTGATCTCGGCGATGATCTTGAAGATCTGCGATATCACCATCGGCGCCAGGCCCATCGACGGCTCGTCCAGCAGCAGCACCTTCGGCCGGGCCATCAGCGCGCGACCGATCGCCAGCATCTGCTGCTCGCCACCGGACAGCGTGCCACCCACCTGGTTTTTCCGTTCGGCCAACCGCGGGAACGTCTCCAGCACCCAGTCCAGCCGTTCGTTGTGTTCGGCCTTGGATGCGAATTTGCGTCCGTAGCAACCCATTTCCAGGTTCTCAGTGACGGTCATTCCGGGAAAGACCCCGCGGCCCTCCGGCGCCTGGATCAGCCCGTCGACGACCCGGCGGTGCGCTTTGACCCGGGTGATGTCGCGTCCCTCGAACCACACCGAGCCCGCCGACAGTGGACGCAGTCCCGAAAGGGCGCGCATCATCGTGGTCTTGCCGGCGCCGTTCGCGCCCAGCATTGTCACCAGCTCGCCCTCCCGCACCACCACGGAGACTCCGTGCAGCGCTTCGATCCGGCCGTAGTGCACGACGATGTCGCGAGCCTCCAGCAGGACGGGCCGTTCGTCGGCGTCACTCGAGCTCGTCATCGGGCACCCCCAGGTAGGCGGCAATGACCTTCGGATCTTCACGAATCTCGGATGGCAGGCCGTCGGCGATCTTGCGACCGAACTCCAGCACCACGATGCGGTCGGTGACACCCATGACCACCCGCATGTCGTGCTCGATGAGCAGCACCGTGTAGCCGTCGTCGCGGATCTTGCGGATCAGGTCCATCAGGGCGGCCTTCTCGCTGGGGTTGAACCCGGCTGCCGGCTCGTCTAGGCACAGCAACTTCGGTTCGGTGGCCAAGGCTCGGGCGATCTCCAGCCTGCGCTGGTCGCCGTAGGGCAGGTTCTTGGCCTTCTCCTCGCCGCGGTGGGCGATGCCGACGAAATGCAGCAGCGCCGCGGCGCGTTCGATCGCCGAGTGTTCCTCGCGACGGTGGCGTGGGGTGCGAACGAGGGCACCGGGAACCGAGGTCTTGTGTCGGGCATCGGTTCCGACCATGACATTCTCCAGCGCGGTCATCTCGCCGAACAGCCGAATGTTCTGGAAGGTGCGGGCGATACCGCGGCGGGTGATCCGGTGACGCTTGATCCTGCCCAGCGGCGCGCCGTCGAAGGTCACGGTCCCGGAGCTCGGCCGGTAGACACCGGTGATCGCGTTGAAGCAGGTGGTCTTGCCGGCGCCGTTGGGCCCGATCATGCCGAGAATCTCGCCCCGGCGGATGTTGAACGTCACCGAATCCAGCGCCACCAGGCCGCCGAATTTCACGGTCAAATCCTTTGTCTCCAGAAGGACTTCGCCTTCGCCTGCGTGGATCTCGCGGTGGACGCCTGCCAGCTCCTCGATCGTCATTTCACCGGCTCCTTCCCGATGGGGCCGGGTTTCATCAGCAGATCACGTGCAGCCTTGCCGTACGCCAGCAGTTGCTGGCGGGCCGGGAATAGACCTTCGGGCCGGAAGATCATCATGACGACCAACGCCAGGCCGAAGAACAGGTACTTCAGATCGCCCATGTTGATGCCGAGGAAGTGCACGCCGAGCAGCCGATTCGGCAGATAGACGATGATGAAAGCCCCGAAGATCACGCCCAGCTTGTTGCCCTGCCCGCCGAGCACCACCGCGCACAGGAACAGCATCGAGTTGATGATGTTGAAGCTCGGCGGTGCGACGTACTGCACCTGGCCTGCGTAGAGCGCGCCGGACAGCCCGCCGATCGCCGCGCCGATCACGAACGCCCATAGCTTGAACCGAAACGTGTTGACACCCATCACTTCCGCGGCGTCCTCGTCGTCGCGGATCGCGACCCAGGCGCGTCCGACCCGGCTGCGTTCCAGGTTGCCCACCAGCAGCAGGATCCCGGCCATCAGGATGATGCCCAGCCAGAACCACCAGGTGCCGTAGTTGGCGTGGCCCGAGGAGTTCCCGCTGGAGAACACGCCCTCGGGAAGTCTCTCGCTCTCCCCCAGCCTCGGATACGCCACCCGATTCAGCCCGCGCGGGCCGTTGGTGATGTCGGCCAGGTTGTCGGCCATCAGGCGGATGATCTCGCCGAATCCCAGCGTAACGATCGCCAGGTAGTCACCGCGCAGGCGCAACGTGGGAAAACCCAGGATGAGGCCGGCGAGCGCGGTCATCGCCATCGCCAGCGGCACACAGGACAGCCACGCCCAGGGGGCGCTGAAGGCCCCGGTCGGAC
Organism: uncultured Actinomycetota bacterium; assembly: GCA_963698965.1. Classification (GTDB taxonomy): domain Bacteria; phylum Actinomycetota; class Actinomycetes; order Mycobacteriales; family Mycobacteriaceae; genus Mycobacterium. The sequence continues at coordinate 176,934 of CAVOSY010000027.1, read as the reverse complement.
CCAACCTGTTCCACGGGCTGTCCGGGCTGGTGAGCAGTGCGACGGTGTACGCGCCGACGGCGTAGAAACCGACGTAGCCAAGGTCGAGCAGGCCGGCCTGGCCGACGACCACGTTCAGCCCGATCGCGATGATGGCCACCATCGCGAATTGGGCCATGGTGCCGCCAAAGCTGATGCCGGGCGTGTTAAGGAACGGCGGCGTGTACAGCGGCAGCAGCGCCAGCGCCCCGAACAGCGGAATGCCGAAGCCCCACTTCTGCACTCGGGACAGGCCATCCCACCACTCCCGGAGGCGGTCGCCGGGCGCCAGCACGGTGCCGATGCGCGATCCGCCTTCGGCTCCTCGCTTGCCGCTCATGCCCGTGCCTTCCCGAGGCTTTCACCGAGTATGCCGGTCGGCCGGAACAGCAGCACCAGAACCAGCAGCACGAACGCCACCACGTCGCGCCACTGGGTGCCGAACACGGCCTGGCCGTAGTTCTCCATGATGCCAAGCAGCAGACCGCCCAGCAGAGCACCACGCAGGTTGCCGATACCGCCGAGCACCGCCGCCGAGAACGCCTTGATACCCAACAGAAATCCGCCCGAGTAGATGATGCCCTGCGGAACCTTGAGGGTGTACAGCAGCGCCGCGGCGCCTGCGAGCAGCCCGCCGATCAGGAACGTCATCATGATGATGCGTTCGCGCGACACACCCATCAGCGTCGCGGTAGTCGAGTCCTGGGCGACGGCGCGAATTCCCCGGCCGAATTTCGTGCGGTTGATCGCGAAATCCGTGAGCACCGCGAAGATCGTCGCCGCGACGATGATCACGATCGTGACGTTGGAGACCGAGGCGCCGAAGATGGTGAACTGTGTCTTGGGCTGCACCAGGATGATCGGCTGTTGCGCATTGCTGCCGCCATATCCCTTGAGCAGCTTGGGCAGAACGAAGTGCACGAACTCCTGCAACACGAACGACATGCCGATGGCGGTGATCAGGAAGGTCAGCGAGCGGGCGTTGCGTCTTCGCAGCGGCCGGTAGGCGATGAACTCCAGCCCGACCGCCGCCGACCCCGACACCAGCATCGCGAACAGCATCGCGATGCCCAGGTACAGCACCGTCAGCGCGATGCCCTTGTTATAGGCATTGCCGCTGGGTGTGAAGCCCATGATGATGTCGAGCGCGAAGTAGGCGCCGAACATGCCCAGCATGAAGATCTCGGAGTGGGCGAAGTTGATCAGCCGCAGCACGCCGAACACCAGCGTGTAGCCGACTGCCACCAGCGCATAGATAGCGCCCCAGGCAAGTCCGTCGATCGTCAACTGCCAGAAGCCAATTCGCAGGCCTTCTAGGTTGAAGTTGATGTTGGCGGCCAGGCAGGCGTACTGGTCGACGCACTCGTGAATCATCCGGTGGCGGCTCCTCGCCGGTTACTCGGAGCGAAAACGCGCCCGAGCCAATCGGTCTCGGACGCGCCTCGCTTCAGCGACTACTGAACTTTGAAGATCCAGATCAGGTTGGTGGTGAGCTCACCGGTGGGAGTCCACTGGTACTCACGGGCCGTCCCCTGACCCTTGTAGTTCTTCACGAAGTCCAGCAGCGCGGGACGCGTGATCGCCCCGGAGTCGATGCCCTTGAGCAGGATAGTGCCCAGGTCATAGCCCTCGGTGCTGTACGTGCCGGGAGCGGTGTTGAACTTCTTCGTGTATTCGTCGGCGAACGCCCCGGTGGCCGGGCCGCACGGGCAGGACAGGATGGCGCCCTTCGTCGCTTCGCCCCCCTGCTTGACGAACTCGGGATCCTTGGTGCCGTCGGCGCTGACGAAGACGCCTTCGAAGCCGCCGTCCTTGAGCTGCTGGGCGAACGGTGCCGCCTCCGAGTAGTAGCCGCTGTAGAACACGGCATCGGGGCTGGCGCCCTTGACCTGAGTCACCGCGGCGGAGAAGTCCTTATCGCCCTTCTTCACGGAGATGTTGCACGCCGAATCGGCGACCGGACCCAGCGTCTCGCGTATCGCCGAGGCCAGGCCGAGGCCGTAGTCGGTGCTGTCGTCGACGACGCAGACCTTCTTGTAGCCGAGCGTGTTCTTCATGTAGTTGGCGACCGCCGGGCCCTGCACGGCATCGTTGGCCAGGCCACGGAAGAACGTCTTCCAGCCGTTCTGGCTCAGCGTGGGGTTGGTGGCCGACGCGGTGGTGGCGACAAGGCCCGCCTGATCGAACACGGTCCCGGTGGCCTTCGTCTCACCGGAGAACGCCGGGCCGACCAGGCCGATCGTGTACTGGTCGTCGACGATCTGCGGCGCGATCGCGGTGGCCTTCTGCGGATCGCCCTCGGTGTCGAACGGCTTCAACTGCACCTGGCAGCCGGGGTTGGCGGCGTTGTGCTTGTCGATGGCCATCTGGACGCCGTTCTTGATGTTGATGCCGAGCGCCGCGTCGGGGCCGTTGAGCGCACCCGCCATCGCGATCGACACCGGCGGGCAGGTCGCCTTGCCATCCCCGGCGGGGTCGGCAGGCGCGGCACCCTCGGCGGTTTTGACTTCCTTACCGTTCTCGTCGATCTGCACCTGCTCGACGATCTTCAGCGGGGTCTGCGACGACTCCGCTTCCGGCTTGGACTGGTTGCAGGCGGCAATGCCGAGCACAACCAATCCGGCACTACCGAGAGCAAATGCATTCCGTGCCATGCGACCGCGCACGCTTCACCTCCGGGTCAATGTTTTCATCGGCATCGACGCACCAGCCCAGGTCGATCGGGGCGGCGATGCTTCGGGAAGACCATAGCCAACGGGGGGCCGTGTCGCGTGATGTTGGAAAACGCGCACCGCCGACCGGCTGCTAAATCGTTATCAACAGCGCGTCGGAAACGCAGTATTTACGCCTTCTCAGGCGCATCGAGGGTTTCCAGCACCACCTCGGCGACGCGCTTCATCGTGGTCCGGCGATCCATCGCTGCGCGCTGGATCCACTTGAACGCCTCGGGCTCGGTCATCGCCTGCTTTGTCTGCAGCAAACCCTTGGCGCGCTCGACCAGCTTGCGGGTCTCCAACCGGTCCGACATCGTCGCGACCTCGTTCTCCAGCGCGGTGATCTCGCTGAACCGGCTCACCGCCACCTCGATGGCGGGAATGAGGTCGGTGATGTTGAACGGTTTGACGAGATACGCCATGGCGCCCGCATCGCGAGCCCGCTCGACCAGGTCGCGCTGGCTGAACGCGGTGAGGATGACGATCGGCGCGATCCGCTTGCTTGCGATCTCCGACGCGGCGTCGATGCCGTCGCGACGCGGCATCTTGACGTCCATGATCACCAGATCGGGCTTGAGGCTCTCGGCCAGATCGACCGCCTCCTGCCCGTCGCCGGCCTCGCCGACGACCTCGTAGCCTTCTTCGCGCAGCATCTCGGCCAAGTCCAGCCGGATGAGCGCCTCGTCTTCGGCGACGAGAACACGGCGCGGCTTGTCGGCGTCGGTCGGTGACCCGGTCATGAGACACATTGTGGCGGTCCCACGCGCGATCAGCGACCGCGGGGCATGCAACAGGCAGAGTTAGGTCGGCTGATGTTCTCGGCCGTCGCGGGCAGGGTGGTCGCAGTGGAACTGGAACTGGACGGCGTCCACGCCGAATAAGTACCCGAGGTGGGACTCGAACCCACACGGTGTTGCCACCACCGGATTTTGAGTCCGGCGCGTCTACCAATTCCGCCACTCGGGCTTGCAAAGAAGCAAGGCTAGGGTACGCGAGCTCGATAGCGCACCCTCGTAGAGGTCAGCCGATGAAGGCCAAGGTGACGCGGGCGACTCTGCGAGTCAGCTGAGGCACGGCGTCTTCTTGGCGCATCCGTGCCAGGATGAACCGGTGCGTTCGATCCGAGTGCTCGTCATCCTCGCAGCGCTGCTCTCGGTTCTCGGCGGACTGAAGTGGGCGGCCGGTGTACCGGCGTCGAATGCCGACCCCTGCACCGACATTCACGTCGTGTTCGCGCGCGGTACCAGCGGTTCGCCCGGGCTCAGCCGGGTGGGGCAGTCTTTTGTCGACACGCTGCGCACGCAGATCGGAAACCGCACGATGAGCGTGTACGCAGTCGACTACCCGGGCTCCCTCGACTTCGGACCCTCGACGACCGCGGGCGCACAGGACGCACTCGCACACATCGAACAGACGGTCCAGGCATGCCCGTCGACCAAGATCGTGCTGGGCGGTTATTCCCAGGGTGCCGACGTGGTCGGACTCCTCACGGCGCCGACCGGTACGGCGTGGGGAGATCCCAGTCCGCTACCCCCAGACGTGGCCGACCATGTGGCCGCCGTCGTCCTTTTCGGGAATCCGTCACGCAAGTTCGGCGGCGGCCCACTAAACGTGCTCAGTCCCGCATTCGGGCCGAAGACCATCGACCTCTGTGTGCCCGGCGACCTGGTGTGCTCGACCGACGGCGTCAGCCTCGACGCCCACGGTCAGTACATTTCGTCCGGCGCTACCGGGCAGGCCGCCGCGTTCGCGGCGAGCCGCCTATGACGCCAGCGCGGGCGCCGCTTCAGCCTCGCGTCCGCTGCTGCGGCGGTCCCACTCGGCGAGCACCGCAGGATCTGTGGGCTTGCTGACGAGGCTGCCGATCACGAACACCACAAGTCCGCAGGCCAGTCCGAAGTAGATCGGCTCGTTCGCCTCGATGCCGAACTTGAACATCGTCGCCAGGGTCACCACGGTTCCGACCGCCATCGCTGCCAGCGCGCCGACATTCGTACCACGTCGCCAGATCAGGCCGCCCAGGATCGGCACCAGCAGACCGCCGACAAGAATGTCGTAGGCGATGGTGAGCGCGCTGACCACGTCCTGCAGCACGCAGGCGATGATCACCATCACGATGCCCCACCCCGCCACGTACAGCCTGTTGTTGTCGCCGCGCCGGACGATGCCGACGACCTGGCCGCCGACCTGCTGATCACCCTGCCTGCCGCCTTGGTGCGCGTCGTGGGCGAGGTGGTCGAACTGGCCGTACCGCTCGACACCGATCTGCCGGGCGTCCTCGGCACATTGGCTGGCGGCCGGGCGGCGGGCATCGGCATCGCGGTGCGGCCGGGTGCGCTGGTGGTCTCGCTCCGTCAAGCCCGCTCGGCGTTGCCTGCCAGCCGGCTGCAAGGCAAGCACATGCACGCCGAGGACATCGCCAGCAGCCGGGTGTTGCTCAACACGGTTGGGGCGCAACCCCTTCAGGCATACGCCGATGCAGTACTCGGGCCGCTGGACGCGACGGATCGATCGGGTGAGCTGCTACGCGGACTCACCGCGTTCCTGGAACACAACGGGCACTGGGGATCAGCCGCCACCGCGCTGCGGGTCCACCGGCACACCATGCGCAACCGCATCGAAGCGATCGAACGACTGACCGGGCGGCGAATGGACTCCGCGCAGGACCGCCACGAGTTGTGGCTGGCACTGCGGGCCCGCGACGCCGCCCGGATGTCGTCTGGCTAAGAAAAGCCCAGGTCGGCGCAGCCCTGCCGCGTTACGCTTAGCTCGTGGCGGTCAAGGGCCGACCCGTCTGCGTGCCGGACGTGGCGCTCGAAAGCCGTGTCCCCGCGCGGACGCGGCACGATGGCGAGACCGTTGCGCGTCACCTCAGGGTTCTGACCGTCACAGCCCGGATCGGCGCTGCCGTCGGCCTCTTCTTCGGCATCCAAGGCCTGATCGTGGGCCAGGACGTGCTGTGGATCCCCATGCTGAACCTGGCCAGCGGCGCGATCTTTCTGATGATTCCGCTGTTGTACCGGTTCGGTGAACTGGTTGCGCCACTGGTGTTCTTCTTCGTCGCCTATACATCCATCACGGTCCTGTGCTGGCACCTCGGCACCGGCTCGGGTCTCCCCTTCTACTACTTGGTGGCGGCCACCCTCATGGTGCTGATCCTTGGCGTCGAGCACATCGGGCTCGCATCGGTACTCGCTGCCTTGGGCGCCACGACGGTCATCGTTCTCGCGATCCTCGTTCCCTACAACACTGGCGTGCAACCGGATTGGTCATTCCGACTGGGCTTCATCCTCTCGGTGATCTCCGCCTGGGTGATGGTCGTCGCGGTGGTCTGGTACGCGCTGCGGGAAATCCGTCGCGCCCGCGAAGCGATGGAGTCCGAGTACGAACGGTCTGAACGACTGCTCACCAATATCCTGCCGGCCACGATCGCCCAGCGGCTGAAAGACCCATCGCGCAACATCATCGCCGACAAATACGACGACGCGTCGATCCTGTTCGCCGACATCGCCGGCTACACCAAGCGCGCCAGTGACACCGCGCCAACCGAACTGGTGCGGTTTCTCGACCGGCTCTACACCGATCTCGACGCCCTGGTCGACCGTCACGGCCTGGAGAAGGTCAAGACCAGCGGCGACTCGTACATGGTCGTCAGCGGAGTACCGGAGCCCCGCGACGATCACATCGAGGCACTGGCCTGCCTCGCGCTGGACATGGCCGAGGCGGTTGCGGGTCTGAAAGATCCGCAGGGACGGGAGGTGCCACTGCGGATCGGCCTCGCAGCCGGGCCCGTGGTCGCCGGAGTCGTCGGGGCACGCAAGTTCTTCTATGACGTGTGGGGTGACGCCGTCAACGTCGCGGCCCGGATGGAGACCACAGATGTCGAGGGCCGAATCCAGGTGCCGCACGACGTCTATGAGCGGCTCAACCACGCATTCCTACTCGAGGAGCGCGGCGAGGTCGACATCAAGGGCAAGGGCGTGATGCACACCTGGTACCTGGTCGGGCGGCGTAACGACGAAGCCATTCGGCACCCGGTCGAACACCGCGCCGCCGCAGGCAGTGCCTAGTGCCTCGCCAGCAGTTCCAGTAGCGCAGCCGTCACCTCGTCCGGGCGGCCTGCTTAGACCTTGCGGTTCTCCGACTTGATCAGCCAGGCCAGCTTCTCCAGGCCGTCGATCAGCTGATGCAGGATATCGGCGGTGCTGGGATCCTCGGCGTCGACCGCGTCATGCACGGTGCGGATCGTGTCGACGGCCGCATACACCCGGCCCGTGATCAGGTCGACGACCTCTCCGGTGTTGAGCTCGTAGGGCGGGAACTCCGGCAACGTGGTGTTCGCCGCGACGGTGTCCGACCGCCCGTCCGGCACGACGTCCAGCGCCCGCATCCGCTCGGCGATGGTGTCGCTGCCTTCGCGGGCAAAGTCGACGAGCTCGTCGAGTTGGAGATGCAGGTCGCGGAAGTTGGTCCCGACGACGTTCCAATGTGCCTGCTTGCCCTGCAGGTGCAGCTCGATCAGGTCGACCAAGACCCGCTGCAGGTTGGCGCTCAACTCGGGCGATGCCTGAAATCCGTGTACTTGTGTGTCTGTGCGACGTGTTGTGGTGCTCATGCCTCGATCAACGCCCCGCTAATCTGGAATGAGTCCAGATTAAAGTGTCGCCCCGGTCACACCGGCGTGGTCCTGCTGCTGGTCCTGCCTCTCCAGCAGCCGCGCGTAGCCCGCGCCCATGCCCAGCAGGACAAGCCCGACGACGATGAACACCACCACTCGGAAGATGCCGTCGAGTGTGCCGAGGTCGAACAGGAACAGCTTCGCCATCGCCGCGGCGACCAGCGCCAACCCTCCGCCGATCGGCAGCGACCGGTCCGCTTTAGTCAGGCGCGCCGCGTAGCCGAACAGCGCGGCCGCCATCGCGATCCAGCAGATCGTCGCCGCCATGTGTCCTGCGAAGAAGCCACCGTTGTCGCCGCCCACCAGCACACCGGCGGTGACGGTGAACGCGGTGACGGCGTACGCGATCACCGCTGCCGCACCCGCCCAGACAACGGCTCCTTGCTGCCCCGAGGCGAACTTCCACGACCACGCGATCGTGATCGCCGATGCCACCAGCAGCAGGCTCGCGACCAATGTAGAGATGCCCGCAGCGGCGGTCGTCTCGGTCGCTTCCACCAATGTGCTCGGCGGGGCGTAGCTGCCGAAGATGCCGCCACCGACGACACCGAACCCGATCGCCGCCCACCGCGCGACCTCATCGCGGCGCCCCGCGATCGCGACCACGACGGACATCGCCAGCAGAACCGGACCCGCGATGTACCCGTCGAACGCGACCGTCACCGCGATCAGCACCGAGATCGCCGACAGCGCAGACCAGATCTGGCGCACTACGCCCGTCACTCCCGGCAGACCGGTCAGCACGATCGCCAGCAGCGCCGCGGCCAGTGCCGCCGCCATCGATGCGGCCACGACCCGGTCGACGGCCAGCGAGACGGACAGCACGGGCACCACACCTGCGGCGGTCAGCAGGGCCATGGCGGCCCGATTTACCATGCGCGGCAACAGGATCAGCGCCCCAGCGACGGCCAGCACAGCGGCGATGCCGCAGGCGCCCGCGAGCCACAGATCGCGGCCGTCGTCGAAGTACACCCCGGCCAGCGCAACGAGCAGCGGGACCGTGCTGGCCGCCGTGCGCGACGCGTGCAGCCAGATCCAGTCCTTGCCGAGCTGCACCGGCAGCGAGGCGGCGGTCAGCGCCAGCATGAAACCGACGAGCAGCAGCGTGATGCCGTCGGTGACCACCGGAGCCAGCACGATCAGCGGCACCAGCACCAGCAGGCCGAGATGCTGGGAATCCCAGCGCCTGGCCAGGGTCAAACCGCCGCCGCCGACGACCGCGGCTATGACCAGCCCGAGGGGTGCGGGCACCCAGTGGTAGATCGTCGTGACGGCGATGACGTCGATGTAGGCCGCCGCGACGCCCGTGGCGGCCAGCGCGATCGCGCCGACGCGTCCACCAGGCCTGCCGGACAGCCACCACGCCGTGGCCACCAATGCCATGGCGAGCACGGCGCCGCCGGCGACTCGGAACTCGGGACGCAGAATGCCCGCCTGGGCCGCCAGCACCAGCAGCAACACGACGCCGATCAGGGTGACCGCGACGCCGGCTACAGCCAGCATCTTGCCGATCCAGCCTTCGGAGCGGTCCTGCCTGGGCTTCGCCGGAACGGGCGGAGGTGGCGGGGGAACATATGGGCGCGGCCCGTACGGCGTTGGGTACTGCGGCCAGTACGGCACCGCAGGTGGGACGTAAGGCGTGGCCTGTGGCTGCGCGGCGGGCTGAGGCTGCTCCGATAACAGGCGATCCAGCTCGGTCAGATCCGCGGACGCCCGGGCCAGCTGCTGCGAGATCGTGGCGAAGTCCGCGGACAACCGGGAAATGACGGCGCGATGAGGCGATTCGGTCATGTCAAACAGCGTCACAGCGCGCGGGCGAAAGCGGATGAGTAGGACTACTCGACTACTCCTTGTCCAAGCCGTGTTCGATCGCATAGCGGGCCAGTTCGACCCGGTTGGCGACCTGAAGCTTGCGGAAGGTGGCCTGCACGTGGTTCTCGACTGTGCGGTGGCTCAGCGAGAGCCGGGCCGCGATCTGTTTGGCCGTCAAACCCTTGGCGACGTGGCGCAGTATCTCGGTTTCCCGTTCCGTCAGGCTAGGCACCGACGTCCCAGGCGGGCCGGTGGTAGCGGATTGCGCGATGCGCCGGTACTCCCCCAACACAAGTCCCGCCAACCCAGGAGTGAACACCGCACGCCCGTCAGCGGTCGCGCGCACCGCGTCGCCGAGTTCCTGCTTCGATGCGCTCTTGACGAGATAGCCTGTGGCGCCTGCCTTCACCGCCTCCAGGACGTCATCGCGCTCGTCGGACGCCGAGAGCACCAGGATGCGTGACGACGGCGAAACCGCGAGCACCTCGGCGGTAGCCTGGGCGCCGTCGCCGTCCGACAACTGCATGTCCATCACCACCACGTCGGGGTGCACGACGGCCGCGCGGCGCCGAGCCGCGGCCACCCCGTCCGCGGTCGCGACGACAGCGAAGCCGTCCTCGGTGAGATCGCGGGCCACTGCTTCGCGCCAGATCGGATGGTCGTCGACGACCATCACCGTCGGGGTACCGTCAGTTCCCATTCCGTCCCACATCCCGGCGCGGTGGTCAGCTTCGCGCTGCCACCCAGCCAATTCATCCGTCCCACAATCGATCTGGCAACCCCGACGCGGCCCTCGGCGACCGCTTCCTCCAACCTGCCCTCGGCGATGCCGACACCGTCGTCGCGGATGCTCACGGTGACCGAGTCGCCGAGGTCCTCCAGCAGGACGTAGGCACGGGCCTCGGGTCCGGCGTGCGCCGCGGCATTGTCCAACGCGTTGGCCGCCGCCGCGCACAGCTCGTCGGCCACCGCCGAGCCGAGCAACACCGGCTCCGCGGGCACGCTGACCGAGATGCGATCCGACGCTCGCCGCCGCAGCAGCGCCCCGACGTCGGCCATCGCACCCGTCCGCGGCTCGGCACCGGCCGCGCTGACCAGCCGCCGCAACGCGCGCTCCTGCTCACCGGCCAGTTCGGCCAACTGGGCTGTCTCCCCGCCGATTTCGCGCCCACGCCGAGCCACCAGCGCGAGAACTTGTATCGCGCCGTCGTGCACCTGACGCGACAGCCGGTCACGTTCTTCCAGCGAGGCCGCAAGCCTGGTCGCGCGTTCCAGTTCGGCGTGGGCGCGCCTGGCGGTCTGCGCTGCCATGCCCACCGCGAGGCCTACCGCCAGCTCGATGACGATTGTCGCGTTGCGGCCGAGGTCGTAGTTGATGAAGCCCTTCACGACCGTGCTCGCGATCATCACCGCCACACCGGCGAGCATGCCGGGGATCGGACCCAACTGGATCGCCGCGGAGATCGTTGCGTTCGTGGCCCACAACGTCGTCGGCCATGACTGGTTGTCCAGCGCCCACTGCGCAGAGGCGACGAACTCGGTGGACAGCACCAGCGCGACCACCACGACGATTTCGGCGATCACCCAGGCGCGCCTGCGACCGAATCCCTGCAGATATGCCACCGCGCAGGCAACGCTCCAGCCGATCAGGACGGCGAACAGCAGCCAGCCGACCGTCGGGTGGTCGAGGTCGGGATTGATCGCGATCTGGAAGCCGAGCGCGTAAAGGCAACTCAGCAGCCGGAATACCTGCGCCGCCCGCCACAGCGGGGTGACAGGGTCCGGCTCACGCACTACAGCACCTTGGACAGAAATGCTTTCGTGCGTTCGTGTTTCGGGTTTGCCAGTACCTCACGGGGAGGTCCGCTCTCCACGACGACGCCGCCGTCCATGAACACGAGTTGGTCGGCGACCTCGCGGGCGAAGCCCATCTCGTGGGTAACGACCACCATCGTCATGCCTTCTTGGGCCAGCTTTTTCATCACCTCCAGCACCTCGCCGACCAGCTCGGGGTCGAGCGCCGAGGTCGGCTCGTCGAACAGCATCAGCTTGGGGTTCATCGCGAGCGCGCGGGCGATCGCCACGCGTTGCTGCTGGCCGCCGGACAGCTGTGCCGGATAGGCGGTGGCCTTTTCCGCCATCCCCACTTGATCCAGCAGATCCTTTGCCCGCGCCACAGCCTCAGCCTTCTTGACCCCCTTGACGTGTATCGGCGCCTCGACGAGGTTCTCGAGCGCGGTGCGATGCGGGAAGAGGTTGAAGTGCTGGAACACCATGCCGATGTCGCGGCGCTGCTTGGCGGCGTCACGGGGCGAAATCTCGTACAGCTTGTCACCCCGTTTTTTTTCGCGGTAACCGATCAAATCACCGTCGACGTACAGCCGGCCCGCGTTGACCTGCTCGAGATGGTTGATACAGCGCAGGAACGTCGACTTGCCCGAGCCCGACGGGCCGACCATGACCAGCACCTGGCCCTTGCCGACCTCGAGCGTGATGCCCTTCAGGACTTGCAGGGCGCCGAAGTTCTTGCAGACGCTCTCGGCGAGCACCATCGGCCTGGATTCTTGTGTCGTCGTCATACGTGCCCCGCCTCACCTATCTGCTGCGCCTTGGCCAACGCCTCAAGCTGTTTGGTGGTCAACTTTCGGCTTGCCCCGCGGGAGTAATACCGCTCCAGGTAATACTGGCCGACCATCAAGATGCTTGTCACCACGCAGATACCAGGTCACCGCCACCAGCGCCAGCGGGACGGGCTCGAAGGTCCGGGCGGCGATCTCGCGGGTGGCGATGCTGTACAAGTCAAACGCGTAGGGCACGGCCGTCACCAGCGATGTGGTCTTCAGCATGCTGATGACCTCGTTGCCGGTCGGCGGAATGATCACCCGCATCGCCTGCGGAATCACGGTGCGCTGCATCGTCATCCCCCACGACATGCCCAATGCCGTCGAGGCCTCCGACTGGCCCTCCGGCACGGAACTGATTCCGGCACGGATGATTTCGGCCATGTAGGCGGCCTCGTTCAGGGCCAGGCCGAGCATCGCGAGGATAAACGGGATGGACAGCGCCTGCAGATTGAGATGGAAGAACGACGGCCCGAATGGCACACCCAGCTGGATGTTCGCATAGATCGTCGGGATCAGGCCCCAGAACGCCAACTGCACGTATATCGGCGTGCCGCGGAAGATCCACAGGTACACCCACGACACCGACCGGAAGACGGGTTGGGCGACAGCCGCATGACCGCGAGGACCACGCCAAGCACGATCGCGAGCACCATCGAGTAGACGGTCAGCTGCAAGGTGTTCCATACACCGAACATGATCCGGTCGTTGAAGAGGTACTCCGCAAGACGGCCATCGGTAGGCCGGGTTGGTAGCCATCCCGTAGAGAAACAGCACTACCAGGATAACGATGACGACCGCCGCCACCCACCGCCACGGATGACGCAGCGGGACAGCATCGATCGCGGCTGGGCTGGTGGATGGCGACGTATCGACATCAGTCATTTGCGAGCCTCGTACCTAGCTGATCGCGCCGTTGATGACCGGCTTGTCGATGATGCCCTTCTCGACGCCCCAGTTCGTGGCGATCTGCTTGTAAGTGCCGGTTTCGATCAGGTGCTCGAGCGCCTGCTGGAGCGACTGCGCGAGCGGCGAGCCCTTCTTCACCGGCCAGCCATACGGCGCCGCGTCGGCGATCTCGCCGGCGGTCTCGAGCTTGCCGTTGCTCTGCTTGACCGCGTACAGCGTCACCGGCGAGTCGGCCGACATCGCGTCGGACTGGCCGAGCACCACGGCGTTGGTGGCCGCGTCCTGGCCGTCGAACTTGATGATGTCGATCGCCGGCTTGCCGGCGTCGGTGCACGCCTTGCTCTTGGCAGGCAGCTCCATCGGTTTCCTCGGTCGTGGTGGCCTGGACCGAGACCTTCTTCCCGCACGCATTGTTCGGGTCGATCCCGGCGCCCGCCTTTTGGGCCCACAGGATGCCGGCCGAGAAGTACGTGACGAAGTCGACCGTCTGCTCGCGTTCCTTGGTGTCGGTGAACGACGACATGCCGACGTTGAAGGTGTCGCCCTGGATCGACGGGATGATCTTCGCGAAGTCCGCCTCGCGGTACTCCGCCGGTCAGGCCGAGCGTGGCGGCGATCGCGTTCATCAGATCGACGTCGAAGCCGACGATCTTGCCGCTGTCGATCCTTGAACTCGTTGGGGGTGTACGGAATGTTGACGCCGACGATCAGCTTTCCGGACGACTTGATGGCCTCGGGCACGGTGTTGGCGATTGCATCGACCTTCTCGGCGTTCACCGCCGAGGTGGCCGTCGTCGGTCCGCTGCTCTGCTCGCTCTTACTCGAGCATCCCGACAGCACGAGTGCGCCGGTCGCAGCAAACACTGCTGCGATGCGCCAGAACTTCATTGGTCCGCCTTGACATCCAGCTGACACGATTGCCTCTACTTTCTGCTTCGTGGGTCCGGCGCGCAGCACCGGTAACGGAACAGTAGTAGAGACTTAATGCGCTGGCAGGAGAACGGAAGCGGCCGATCAACCCCACGCGTTGGGACAGTAGGCAGGGACCGCCGCCTGGATGAGGTTCGTTGCCTCGGCGTGTATCCAGCCCTGACTCTGTCATGAGCGTGTATCCCAGCCTCCCACGTCGAACCATCCTGCCTGGAACTGTCGAGACAGAGTTGCTTGACGACCCGGATGATCTCCGTCCGGATTTTGTAGGAAACGCCCTTAACTTGTCCAAGTAGTCGATGAACTTCTAAAAGGGCCGCAAGCGCGCCGGTGGTGCCGCGAAACGCCGTCTTCGTCATCGAGCTGCTTGTTTGCTGGATGGCACAGACCAGGTGTGCTGAACAGGGATCACTCGCCCACTCATTAAAGCGAACTCATTTTGCATTAAGGCAATCTCGAACTTTGAGCTTGGAGCGGGGTATTTGCGCTGGAGCCCGCCATACTTTGCGGGAGGTTGAACAACGGCTGAAATACGCGTCAATTAGGGCCGGTTGTGCCACACTTCGCGCATGGAAAGCCCTGCACCTCCGCCCATGTTGCAACATCTGTGGAAATCCACGCTGCTGTCAGGGATTCTCGCGGTCATCCTTGGCATTCTGGTTTTGGCATGGCCAGGCAAGACGATAATTGTCGCCGCGATCTTCTTCGGCGCTTACCTTTTGATCACCGGCATAGCGCAAGTGATATTCGCCTTCAGCTTGCATGTCTCGGCAGGCGGGCGGGTGCTGCTGTTCATCAGTGGCGCCGCGTCGCTGATCCTGGCCGTGCTCGCTTTCCGCCACTTCGGTGAGGGCTACGCATTGCTTCTGCTGGCCATCTGGATCGGAGTCGGCTTCATCTTCCGCGGCGTGGCTACCACGGTGTCGGCCATCAGCGATCCCGGAATGCCGGGACGAGGGTGGGAGATCTTCTTCGGCATCATCTCCATAATCGCCGGCGTCGTGGTGATGGGCAGTCCGCTCGACTCGCTCGCGGTATTGACGCTTGTCGTGGGTATCTGGCTGATCATCCTCGGGGTCTTCGAGGTGATTTCCGCCTTCGGCATCCGCAAAGCGGGTAAGGACGTCGCAGCGGTCAAGGAGAAGCTGACCGCGCCACCGCCTGTCCAGCCGACAGGGTAGGCCCGTACGTCTCGGCAAAGCGGGCACTATGGCCCTATCGAACCAGGCCAAATCGCTACTACAATGTGTCGTAGGTAGGACTCTAAGCCTGGGAGTGGCGCATGGATGCCCTTGACGTCTCGCGGTGGCAGTTCGGAATCACCACCGTCTACCACTTCATCTTCGTCCCGCTCACAATCGGTCTTGCGCCGCTCATCGCGGCGATGCAAACCGCCTGGGTCGTCACGGGCAACACCGGCTGGTACCGCCTGACGCGGTTCTTCGGGAAGTTGTTCCTGATCAACTTCGCGATCGGCGTCGCGACGGGAATCGTGCAGGAATTCCAGTTCGGCATGAACTGGAGCGAATACTCCCGCTTCGTCGGTGACATCTTCGGCGCGCCACTGGCGTTCGAAGGCTTGATCGCGTTCTTCTTCGAATCGACGTTCCTCGGACTGTGGATCTTCGGCTGGAGCCGGTTGCCGCGACTGGTCCACCTGGCCTGCATCTGGATCGTCGCGTTCGGGGTGAACGCCTCGGCGTTCTTCATCATCGCGGCGAATTCGTTCATGCAGCATCCGGTGGGGGCCCGATTCAATCCCGAAACGAAACGGGCCGAACTGGTCGACTTCGGCGCACTGCTGACGAACAACACCGCGATATGGGCGTTCCTTCATGTCGTCGCCGCATCACTGCTGACCGCCGGGGCGTTCGTCGCGGGGGTGTCCGCATGGCTGATGGTCCGCACGCACAAGCGACCGGAGGAATCCGCGGACGCCACGACGATGTATCGGCCGGCGACGATCGCGGGCAGCCTGATCGTACTGGCGGCCGCGGCGGGACTGTTCTTCACCGGCGACTTCCAGGGCAAGCTGATGTTCGTCCAGCAGCCGATGAAGATGGCGTCTGCGGAATCGTTGTGCCACACCGAATACGATCCCGACTTCTCGGTCCTGACAGTCGGTACGCACAACAACTGCGACAGCGTCACACATGCCATCGAGGTGCCTTACGTGCTGCCCTTCCTGGCAGAGAGCAAGTTCACCGGTGTCACGCTGCAGGGCGTCAAGGACCTCCAGCTGCAATACGAGCAGAAGTTCGGCCCCGGCGACTACCGGCCCAACCTGTTCGTCACGTATTGGGCGTTCCGGGCGATGATCGGATTCTTGGCGGTCCCAGTGGCTTTCGCGCTGTTGGCACTGTGGCTCACACGTCGCGGGCGAATACCCGACCAGCGCTGGTTCGGGTGGGCCGCGCTGCTCACCATTCCGACGCCGTTCCTTGCCAACTCCGCCGGGTGGGTGTTCACCGAAATGGGCAGACAGCCATGGGTAGTGGTGCCCAATCCGACCGGCGACCAGATGGTGCGGCTGACCGTGCAACACGGCGTGTCCGACCACTCGGCCGGGATGGTGTTCTTTTCGCTGTCCGTGTTCACCCTCCTCTACGGCGTGCTGGCGGTGATCTGGTTCTGGTTGATGCGCCGCTACATCGTCGAAGGACCACAGGAACACGACTCCGAACCCGCACCGCCCGCACCGCCCGACTCGGACGACGTGGCTCCCCTGTCCTTCGCCTACTGAGAGGACTAGATCGTGGGACTTCAAGAACTGTGGTTCTTCCTCATCGCGGCGCTGTTCCTCGGCTTCCTGGTCCTCGAGGGGTTCGACTTCGGCGTCGGCATGCTGATGGTGCCGCTGGGCGCGGCCGGTGAAGGTGATCCCGAAAAGCGCAGGCGCGCAGTGCTGAACACCATCGGGCCCGTCTGGGACGCCAACGAGGTGTGGCTGATCACCGCGGGCGCGGCGATGTTCGCGGCATTTCCCAACTGGTACGCGACGGTGTTCTCGTCGCTGTACCTGCCGCTGTTGGCGATCCTGTTCGCGATGATCCTGCGCATCGTGAGTATCGAATGGCGCGGCAAGATCGACGACCCACGGTGGCGGGCAGCCGCCGACGCCGGCATCGCGATCGGGTCGTGGCTGCCCGCGATCCTGTGGGGCGTGGCGTTCGCAATCCTGGTGCGCGGCTTGCCCATCGACGCCGACCACCGCGTGCACCTGTCGATCGGCGATGTGCTCAACCCCTACACGCTGCTCGGCGGGCTGGCGACCGCGTCGCTGTTCGCCTTTTACGGCGCCGTGTTCATCGCGCTCAAGACCGCAGGCCCGGTACACGACGACGCATTCCGGTTCGCGCGGATATTGGCGGTCCCGGCCATTGTGCTGGCAGGCGGGTTCGGCTTGTGGACACAACTGGCGCACGGCAAGGGCTGGACCTGGCTGGCTCTCGGCATCGCGGTCGTCGCGCTGTTGACGGCGGTCGCTCTGATGTGGACCGGGCGCCGCGAGGGGTGGGCGTTCGTGTCCACGGTGGTCGTCATCGCGGCCGTCGTCGTGCTGTTGTTCGGTTCGATGTACCCAAACCTGTTGCCGTCCACGCTCAACCCGGAGTGGAGCGTGACGATCTACAACGGGTCGTCGACCCCGTACACGCTGAAGATCATGACTTGGGCGTCGCTCACGTTGCTGCCACTGGTGATCGGCTACCAGGCGTGGACATACTGGGTGTTCCGCCGCCGCATCACCGCCGAGGCGATACCCGCGTCCATCGGGCTGGCGAGGCGATCGAGCTGAACCTCTTCCAGGCCTCCCCGGCGATGCGGCGCTTCCTGGCCGCATCGGTGGCGTGCGGTGTGGTGATCAGCGGCGCCACCATCGTGTCCGCCGTGGTGCTGGCGCACATCGTCGCCGGCGTCGTCACCGACCCGGCGACGCGCACGGTGGCGCACTGGGCAGGGCAGTTGTGGATCCTGGTGGCGCTGTGGATGACCCGCACGGTCGCGCACTGGTGGCAGGGCAGGCTGTCTCAGCGGGGGGCGACGGCGGTCATCGGGGATCTGGCCGGCGAGGTGCTGCGCACGGTCACCGCGCTGCCGCCGCGTCAACTCGCCGGGCACCGTGATTCGGCGGCCGCGTTGATCACCCGGGGCCTCGACGGGCTGCGGCCCTACTTCACCGCTTACCTACCCTCGCTGTTCCTCGCGGGCATTCTCACCCCGGCCGCGGTCGTGGTCATCGCGGCCTACGATGTCTCCTCTGCGGTGATCGTGCTGATCGCGCTGCCGCTCATCCCGATCTTCATGGTGCTCATCGGCATGCTCACGCGCGACCGGTCCGCGGCGGCACTCGCCGCGATGACCACGCTACAGTCACGGCTGCTGGACCTGGTGGCGGGGATTCCCACGCTGCGGGCGCTCGGCCGGGTGGGCGGATCCGCACAGCGGATCGCCGAACTCGGTGCAGCCCATCGCCGGTCGGCAATGGCCACCCTGCGTATCGCGTTTCTCTCGGCGCTGGTACTGGAACTGCTGGCCACCCTCGGTGTCGCGCTCGTCGCGGTCAGTGTCGGCCTGCGCCTTGTCTTCGGCGACGTGACGCTTGCGGCCGCTCTGACCGCCCTGCTGCTGGCACCGGAGGTCTTCTGGCCACTGCGCCGCGTCGGCGTGGAGTTCCACGCCGCCCAGGATGGAAAGACGGCCGCGGAGAAGGCGTTCCGGCTACTCGACACGCTGCACACGCCGCCTGCGGGCACGCGCACCGTGGCGGCGGAGGGCGCGACGATCCATATCGGTGCGCTGGGCGCCGACGTCGAACCTGGTCTGGTAACGGTGTTGACAGGGCCCAATGGTGTTGGCAAAACGACACTGCTGCAGACCATTCTCGGGTTGAGCCCAGGCGACGTCCGGATCGACGGCATTGACGTCGCCGACCTGGATCCACGGGCGTGGTGGGCTCAGGTGGCATGGCTCGCTCAGCGTCCCGTGTTGGTACCCGGCAGCATCCGCGACAACCTCGCGCTGTTCGGGACGCTTGCCGACCTCGACAGCGCCTGCCGCGCCGCGGGTTTCGACGAGGTGCTGGCCGTGCTGCCGGACGGACTGGACACGGTGATAGGCCGCGGAGGGGTCGGCCTGTCACTGGGTCAGCGACAGCGACTCGGCCTCGCGCGGGTGCTCTGTTCGGCCGCACCGCTACTCCTGCTCGACGAGCCGACGTCGCACCTCGATGCGCCCATGGAAGCCCGCGTCCTGCAGGCCATCGTGGCGCGCGCACGGGCCGGGGCGACGGTGCTCGTCGTCGGCCACCGCGAACCGGTGCTGGCCATCGGGGAAAAGGTGCTTTATATGGGGAGCATGGTCGATGCGTGACCTGTTGCGCCCACGGCTGCCGCGGCTGCTGCTGGCCGTGGCGCTGGGTGTGCTGTCGCTCGGCAGCGCGCTGGCGCTGGCCGGTGTCTCGGCATGGCTGATCACCCGGGCCTGGCAGATGCCCCCCGTGCTGGACCTTACGGTCGCGGTGGTGGCCGTGCGCGCGCTCGGCATCTCGCGCGGTGTGCTCGGCTACTGCCAGCGGTTGGCCTCTCACGACACCGCGCTGCGGGCCGCGGCGAGTGCTCGCGAGACCTTGTACCGCAGGCTTGCCGACGCGCCCGCCGACGTCGTGATGCGATTGCACAGCGGCGAATTGGTGGCCCGTATCGGCGCCTCTGTCGACGAGCTGTCCGATCTGCTGGTGCGCGCGGTGTTGCCGATTGCGGTCGCAGCCGTGCTTTCAGTGGCCGCCGTCGCGACGATCGCCCTGATTTCCCCCGCTGCGGGCGTGGTGCTCGCGGTCTGTCTGACGATTGCAGGTGTGGCCGCGCCATGGCTGGCGGCCTGCGCCGCCGCCGCCGCAGAGAACGTTGCGGCACAACATCATTCCGGCCGTGACGTCGCGGTGATGTTGGCGCTAGAGCACGCGCCCGAATTGCGGGTCGCGGGCCGCCTCGACGATGCAATCGCCGAATCCGAGCACCGGCACGGCGCGTGGGGCCGCGCCACCGACCGGGCCGCCGCGCCCGCGGCGGTGGCGGCCGCCGCACCGACCGCTGCCGTCGGTGTCAGCGTGCTCGGCGGCGTCGTCGCCGCGATCGGGATCGCGGACGCGGTTTCACCGATGACCGCGGCGATACTGATGCTGTTGCCGCTGTCGGCGTTCGAGGCGACCGTGGCGTTACCCGCTGCCGCAGTGCAACTCACCCGCTCGCGGATCGCCGCGCGCCGGTTGCGCGAACTCACCGAACCCGACAGCGACGTGCGCAGGCGGCCGCCGGTGGCGCCCGTGTCGCTCGAACCGGGTGCCCGGCTCGCCGTCACCGGACCCAGCGGTGCGGGCAAGACCACGCTGTTGATGGCTATGGCCGAAAACCCTTCGCAAACAGCGTTTTTCGCCGAGGATGCGCATCTGTTCGCCACCACCGTACGCGACAATCTGCTCGTTGCCCGCGGCGATGCCACCGACCACGAGCTGCGAAATGCCCTGCAGCGCGTGGGCCTTGGCGACTGGCTCGACGCGTTGCCCAACGGCCTGGCGACGATCCTCGTCGGCGGCGCCTCGGCCGTCTCGGCCGGACAGCGCAGGCGGCTGCTGCTCGCGCGGGCGCTGGTCTCGGCGGTGCCGACCGTGCTACTCGACGAGCCGACCGAACACCTCGATGCCTCGGACGGCAGCCAACTGCTGAGCGAACTCCTCACCCCTGGCGCCCTTTTCCCTGCCGAACGCACGGTCGTCGTCGCCACCCATCACCTGCCCGACGACGTTTGTTGTCCCGTACTCAATCTCAGTTCTGGCGAGTAGCCTCACCGGCATGAGCGAACCGCCGCCGCCACCTCCCCCACCTCAGTGGGGTGCGTACCCCGGCAGCTACCCGCCGCCGCCACCGCTGCCCTACGCCGGATACACGTATCCGCCGACCGGGCCACGCAACGGGCTCGGCATCACCGCCCTGGTGCTCGCGATCATCGGACTGATGTTCTGCTGGACGGTGGCCGGCGGCGTCATCCTCGGTGTGATCGCCGTCATCATCGGATTCGTCGCGCGAGGCCGCGTCAAAAGCGGTCAAGCCACTAACGGCGGCGTTGCGATCGCGGGAATCGTGTTGGGGTTCTTGGCGATCATCGTGTCGCTCATCTTCATCCCGATCTGGATCGGCGTCTTCCAACAGGTCGGCGGGACGGACTACGTCGACTGCCTTTCCAAGGCGGGCTCCGACCAGCAGGCGATCCAGAAGTGCGCCGACCAGTTCCGCGAACGCGTCGAGAACCAGTTCTCGATCACCGTCACGCCGACCCCCTAGCCCAGCTGGCGCCGCCTCGGCAGGAACTCCAGCGACAGCAGCACGACCAGCAGCGGCAGCAACTGCGTCAGCGACGCCATCACATATCGGCGATCGCCGAGCACGTGGAATTTGCGCAGATAGCGGTACAGCGATTCGAGTGCGATCAGCGCGTCGCCGAGGTGGATCGCCACGTAGATCAGGCTCGAGATCTTGCCCCGGTCCTTGTCGTTGAAGATCTCGGGGAACGCCGCGAAGGCCAACGACAGCCGCTGCCCCCCGTTGTCGCGGGCCCACGCGATCATGTCCACCGACAGCCGCTCGTCGATACCGTTGGGCGCGCCGCGGCGCCGCCACGGCACGTCGAGCGATACCTCGCTGCCCCGCCCGGCCGTCGTATACCGGTGAAAGCCCTGCACCCGGCCGTGGTTGTCGCGGGCGACGATCAGCTGCACCCCGGGATAGCGGCCCTCGAGTGCACCGTCGAGGCACATCGAGAACCCCCGCTGGGTGCGTGCTCCGCTCGGTGACGCCAGCAGCACCTCCGTCAGCTCGGCAAGCATGCGGTCGTCGAGGCCCTGCTCGGAAACAACCTCCGTGGTGACACCGACGTTCTGTGTGCGCTGCACCGCCTGCCGCAGGTTGCGGTACTTACGCCCGACCATGTCGAACGTCGCGACGTCGATGACCACGTCGCGCCCGATCGGCACCGCATGCAGCGACTGGCCGAGCACCGTCGCATCGGCCCACAGTTCCAGCCGCCGCTGGCTGCAGCCCAGCACGACCATGCGCCAACCGCGGCCGTGGCACATCGTGGCGAAGTCGGCGACAAGCTCGGCGAAACAGGTTTCGTCGCCGATCGGGTCGCCGCTGACCACCGCATAACCCATCCGCGTGCGGTAGGCGATGGCCGCCGTGCCGTCGGCGTTGAAGTGATAGCACTTCGACGGCTGCATGGCGAACGGCGCAAGCGGGTCGCCCTCGGTCATATCCACCAGAGCCCAAATCCGGGGCAGCTCAGCAGGATTCGGCCGCGCCGCGGTCGGCCACATCAACAGCCCGCCTGCAGACGCGATGAGCAGATTGCCGGGCACGTCGAACACCAGCATGTGTGCCCCGAGTCCGGCGAGCACCGCCGCCAACGCCAGCCAGGCGTGTGCGGCCGTGACCGGCCTGCCGAGGAAGATGCCGCGGGCGATCAGTGCGACGGCGGTGAGAAGGGTCAGCGACCACGCCAGCCGGCCCGCGGCCTGCCAGTCGCGGTCGTGGTCGCGAGTCAGCAGGATGATCAACCAACAGAACAGGCTGAGCACCGCCAGCGCACCGATCCAGCGGGCGGCGGGCGAATCGACATGGACGACGACCCGTTCGCGGGCCCGCAACCGCGGGGCAAAATTGACGCGCGAATCGCTCACAGCAAAAGGTTACGCCCGCTACCTGTTTGCACCGGGGAAGTACATGACGATGCCCTCCTGCACGACGGTCGCCAACAACTGACCCGACCGGTCGAAGAAATGCCCCGTCCCGAGACCGCGCGAGTCCGCAGCCACCGGCGACGATGTGGAGTACAGCACCCATTCGTCAAAGCGCACCGGCCGGTGAAACCACACTGAGTGGTTCGTGGTCGCGGCAAAGATCCGGTCGTAGCCCCACGACAGCCCGTGCGTGGTGATGATCGAGTCCAGCACAGTGGTGTCTGACGAGTACACCAGCGCCGCACAGTTCAGCGCCGGGTCGTCGGGCATGGTGCCTTCGGCCTTCATCCAGACCCGGTTGTAGGTGAGCCGCTCCGCTTTGTCGCGCATCACCCAGGTCGGATCGTTGGTGTACCGCCAGTCGATCGGGCGCAGCGCATTCACGAAATGTGGGACGACGTCCTCGTAACCGCGCAGGAGCTCGTCGATGGGCGGCACCGACTCAGGGTCCGGCAGCTCGGGCGGTTCGATGCCATGCTCGATGCTCCGACCGCCGGCAAGGTAGGAGACCATCGCCGTGGTCAGCAGCCGGCCGTCCTGCATGACGTCAACGCGGCGGTTGGCGAACCGGCGTTCGTCTCGCAGCCGCACCACCTGGAATTCGAGGTCCTTTTCGGGGTCGCCGCCGGCGATGAAGTGCGTCGAGATGTTGCTCGGCGGCAGCTTCTCCGAAACCGTCCGGCTGCCGGCCACGAACGCCTGCGCCATCATCTGACCGCCGAACGTGCGCACCGGGTTCTTGCTCGGATGGGAGCCGACGAACATGTCGTCGGCTATTTGCTTGAGGTCGAGTACCGCCAGCAGCTCATCGAAATCCGCTGTCGACACTCAGTCCCTCCTAGCCCGCGGCTGCCGCCTTATCGTCGTCCGACTAGACGTCTTCCTCCCCGATCCGATGCACGTGGATCAGGTTCGTCGAGCCTACTGTGCCAGGTGGCGCACCGGCGACGATGACCACCAGCTCACCGCGCTTGTAGCGGCCGAGCTCCAGCAGCGACTTGTCCACCTGACGGATCATGTTGTCGGTGCTGTTCATGTGCGGCACGATGAACGTCTCTGTCCCCCAGGTCAGCGCCAGTTGGCTGCGCACCTCGGGCAGCGCGGTGAACGCCAGCACCGGCAGCGGCGTGTGCAAGCGAGCCAGCCTGCGCACGGTGTCGCCGGATTGGGTGAACGCGACAAGCGCCTTGGCGTCCAGCCGTTCACCGATGTCACGGGCCGCGTAGGAAATGACGCCGCGCTTGGTGCGGGGCACATGCGCGAGAGGCGGTGCGGCAACCGAGTTCTCCTCGACCGCCGAGATGATGCGGGCCATCGTCTTGACGGCCTCCAGCGGATACTTGCCCACCGACGTCTCGCCGGACAGCATCACCGCGTCTGCGCCGTCGAGCACCGCGTTGGCGACATCGGACGCCTCGGCACGCGTCGGCCGAGAATTTTCGATCATCGACTCCAGCATCTGGGTGGCGACGATGACGGGTTTGGCGTTCTCCCTTGCCATTTGGATGGCGCGCTTCTGCACCAACGGCACTTCCTCGAGCGGCAGCTCGACGCCGAGATCACCGCGCGCGACCATGATCGCGTCGAACGCCAGCACGATCGCCTCGAGATTGTCGATGGCGTCCGGCTTTTCGAGCTTGGCGATGACGGGCACCCGGCGTCCGACGCGGTCCATGACCTCGTGCACGAGCTCGATATCGGCGGGCGACCGGACGAACGACAGCGCGACCAGGTCGACCCCGACTTTCAGCGCGAACTCGAGGTCCTCGATGTCCTTCTGTGAGAGCGCAGGCACGGACACGTTCATGCCGGGCAGCGAGAGGCCCTTGTTGTTGCTGACCGGGCCACCCTCGGTGACCGTGCAGATGACGTCGTTTCCTTCGACGTCATCGACGACGAGGCCAACCTTGCCGTCGTCGACGAGCAGCCGATCGCCCTTCTGAGCGTCGTCGGCCAGCTGCTTGTACGTGGTGGACACCCTGTCGTGATTGCCTTCGCAATCATCGACGGTGATGCGGACGGTTTCACCGTTGGCCCAGAAGGTCGGGCCATCCTTGAACCGGCCGAGGCGGATCTTGGGGCCCTGCAGGTCGGCCAGGATGCCGACGGCGTGTCCGGTCAGGTCGGAGGCGGCGCGTACGCGCTTGTAACTGGCCTCGTGATCGGCGTAGTCGCCGTGGCTGAAGTTCAGCCGTGCCACGTCCATCCCGGCCTCCACCAGGGCCCTGAGGGTCTCGTCGCTGGCGGTGGCAGGGCCAAGCGTACAGACGATCTTTCCGCGTCTATTCACGACTGATGAGCATAGTCGTGAATCGGTTCAGACGACGGCCAGGGGAATGGCTCCGGGCTTCACGGGCTCGGGCAGATCCGAGTCGCCCATCAGGTAGGTGTCGACGGCGTAGGCGGCACTTCGGCCCTCCGCGATGGCCCACACGATCAGCGACGCACCACGGTGCGCGTCGCCGCAGACAAACACGCCGGGGGTGTCTGTCTGCCAATCCGAACCGCACGGCAAAGCGCCACGCCGGTTGAGTTTCAGGCCGAGTCCGTCCAGCAGTGGCATGTGTTCGACGCCGTCGAACCCGATCGCCAGCAACGCCAATTCACAGGGAATCTCAAGCGATGCCCCCACCGGGGTGATGTGCCTGCGCCCGTCGGCGTCACGTTCGACCTTGACTTCGGCGATCTCGATGGCCCGCAGGTGCCCGTACTCGTCGCCGAGGAATCGCTGCACCGCGACCTCGTAGCGGCGCGCGCCGCCCTCGGCGTGCGCCGGCGACAGTCTGGTGCGCAGCAAGATCGGCCACATCGGCCATGGCGAGCGCGATTCGTCGCGGTATTCCGGCGGCTCGGGGTTGTAGTCCAGTTGGGTCACCGACCTGGCGCCCTGGCGGTGCGCGGTGCCGAGGCAGTCGGCGCCGGTGTCGCCGCCGCCGATGATCACCACGTGCTTGTCCTTGGCGGAGAGCGGGCTCAGCCCGTCGCCCTCGCATTCCTTGTTGGCGGGCACCAGGTGCTCCATCGCCAGGTGCACGCCCTCGAGGTGGCGGCCCTCGACGTCGGTGTCGCGGCCCCTCAGCGCGCCAACGGCGAGCACGACCGAGTCGTACTGGTTCCGCAGCTGCTCGACGGGCAGGTCGACCCCGACCTCGCATTCGGTGACGAAGCGGGTTCCCTCCGCGCGCATCTGGGCCAGCCGCTGGTTCAGCGTGCGCTTCTCCAGCTTGTACTCGGGGATGCCGTAGCGCATCAGGCCGCCGATGCGGTCGTCGCGCTCGTAGACGGTGACATCGTGGCCTGCCCGCGTGAGTTGTTGTGCCGCAGCAAGTCCGGCGGGCCCGGAGCCTACGACGGCCACTTTCTTGCCGGTCGAGATCGCGGCGGGTTGCGGTTCGACGATGCCGTCCATCCACGCCTGGTCGGCGATGGTCTGCTCGATCCGCTTGATCGTGACGCTGCCGCCGGTCTGCTCCTCGGCGATGGACAGCACACAGGCGGCCTCACACGGCGCGGGGCACAGCCGGCCGGTGAACTCCGGGAAGTTGTTGGTGGCGTGCAGGCGGTCGCTGGCTGCATCCCAGCGGCCCCGCCGGACTAGGTCGTTCCACTCGGGGATGAGGTTGCCCAGTGGACAGCCCGCGGTTCCCGAGTGGCAGAACGGGATTCCGCAGTCCATGCAGCGGCCGGCCTGCTGCGACACCTCGCCCGCCCGCTCGTGCGGGTCCTGGCGCTCGTACACCTCGTGCCAGTCGCCGACCCGCTCGTCGACCGGTCGCTTCGCAGCCTCGACCTTGGGTATCTTCAGGAACCCGTGTGGGTCAGCCACGGCTGGCCTCCATGATCGCGGTGTCGACGTCCCTGCCCTCCCGCTTGGCCACCAAGGTGGCCTCCAGGACGCGCTGGTAGTCGCGGGGCATGATCTTCGTGAACTGCGCGCTGCGCCTTGGCCAGTCGGACAGCACCGAGGTGGCCAGGGTGCTGTGGGTGCAGGCGGCGTGCTTGGCGATGACGTCGTGCAGCCAGATCAGGTCCTCGGGCTCGAGGCGCTGCAGCTCGACCATTTCGGCATTGACCTTGGCGGGATCGAGGCCCAGCACGAATGCGATGCCGCCGGACATCCCCGCCGCCATGTTGCGGCCGGTCTTGCCGAGCACCACGACCCGGCCACCCGTCATGTACTCGCAGGCGTGGTCGCCGACACCCTCGACAACGGTAAGCGCGCCGGAGTTACGCGCGGCGAACCGCTCGCCCACCCGCCCACGCAGGTAGATCTCGCCGGACGTCGCGCCGAACAACAACGTGTTGCCTGCGATCACGTTGTCCTCCGGCAGGAACAACACGTCGTCGGGCGGCCGGACGATGACGCGGCCACCCGAAAGGCCCTTGCCGACATAGTCGTTGGCGTCGCCGATCAGCTCCAGGGTGATGCCGGGCGGCAGGAACGCGCCGATCGACTGCCCCGCCGAGCCGGTGAGCGTGACGTGAATGGTGTCGTCGGGCAGACCCTGCGCGCCGTAGCGGCGCGTGACCTCGGAACCGAGGAGCGTGCCGACGGTGCGGTTGACGTTGCGCACCGGGAGCTCGAGCCGCACCGGATGCGCATCCTCGAGCGCACCCTCCGCAAGCTGGATCAGCGTGCGGTCCAGCGCTTGTTCGAGGCCGTGGTCCTGACCACGGACCCGTCGCCGCTGGGTCACGTTCTCCGGGACGGCGAACACCGGTGTCAGGTCGATGCCCTTTGCCTTCCAGTGCGAGACGCCGCTGTCGGTGTCGAGCACCTCGGCGTGGCCGACGGCCTCGTCGATGCTGCGGAACCCGAGCTCGGCCAGATAGCGCCGGATGTCTTCGGCGATGAAGCGGAAGAAGTTCTCGACGAACTCCGGCTTACCGTTGAATCTGGCACGAAGTTCCGGGTTTTGGGTGGCGACGCCGACCGGACAGGTGTCGAGGTGGCAGACCCGCATCATGATGCAGCCGGACACCACAAGCGGCGCGGTGGCGAAGCCGTACTCCTCCGCGCCCAGGAGGGCGGCGACGATCACGTCGCGTGCGGTGCGCATGCCACCGTCGCATTGCACGGTGATCCGGTCCCTCAGGCCGTTGAGCATCAACGTCTGCTGGGTGTCGGCGAGGCCGATCTCCCATGGCACGCCCGCATGTTTAAGGCTCGTCAGCGGCGCGGCGCCGGTGCCGCCGTCGTAGCCCGAGATCAGGACGACGTCGGCGTGTGCCTTGGACACGCCTGCCGCGACGGTGCCCACACCCACGGAGCTGACCAGCTTCACGTGGATGCGGGCGTCCTGGTTGGCGTTCTTCAGGTCGTGGATGAGCTGGGCGAGGTCCTCGATCGAATAGATGTCGTGGTGCGGTGGCGGGCTGATAAGCCCGACGCCGGGCGTCGAGTGCCGGGTTTTGGCGATGTTCGGATAGACCTTGAAGCCCGGAAGCTGGCCGCCCTCACCGGGTTTGGCGCCCTGAGCCATCTTGATCTGGATGTCCGTGGCGTTGACCAGGTAGTCGCTGGTGACGCCGAAGCGGCCCGATGCGACCTGCTTGACCGCGCTACGGCGTTTCGGGTCGTAGAGACGGTCGACGTCCTCACCGCCCTCGCCGGAGTTGGACCGGCCGCCGAGGTTGTTCATGGCTATGGCCATGGTCTCGTGCGCCTCGGCGGAGATCGACCCGTAGCTCATCGCGCCGGTGTTGAAGCGGGTCACGATCGACTCGACCGATTCGACTTCTTCCAGCGGCACGGGTGGCCGCAGGCCCTGCTTGAACTCGAACAGGCCCCTGAGAGTGCCGCCTTCTTTGGACAACCGGTTCACTTCGTCGGAGTACTGGCCGAAGATGTCATGCCGACCGGTGCGGGTCGAATGTTGTAGCAGGAACACGACTTCCGGGGTGAACAGGTGCAGCTCGCCTTCGCGCCGGAAGGCGTATTCACCGCCCACCTCGAGCCGCCGATGCACACGCTCGGTCGGGTTCTCCGGATAGGCGCGGCGGTGCCGCTGTTTGACTTCTTCGGCGATCACGTCCAGCCCGGCACCGCCGAGTTGGCTTGGCGTACCGGTGAAGTACTCGTTGACGACGTCCTTGTTGATGCCGACGGCCTCGAACGCCTGCGCGGCGGTGTAGGAGGCGACGGTCGAGATGCCCATCTTGCTCATCACCTTCATCACGCCCTTGCCGAGCGCCTTGAGGTAATTGCGTACGGCGGTGGCCGGTTCGATGCCGGTGAGTTCGCCTTCGCGGATGAGGTCCTCGATGGACTCGAAGGCCAGGTACGGGTTGACGGCAGCCGCACCGAACCCGATGAGCATCGCGATGTGGTGCACCTCGCGGGCGTCGCCGCTTTCCACGACGAGGGCGACGTTGGTGCGCTCCTTGGTGCGGACGAGGTGGTGGTGTACCGCAGAGACAGCCAGGAGCGACGGGATCGGCGCCCTGGTGTGGTCGGAGTCGCGATCCGAGATGACCAGCGTGCGTGCGCCTTTGGCGATCGCGTCGCACGCCCGGTGCCGCAGGTCGTCGAGCGCGTCGGCGAGGCCCTCGCCACCGCGTTCTACCTCGTAGAGGGCCTTGAGCACGGCTGTCCTGAGGCCGGGATGCTCGTGATCGTCGTTGATGTGGACGATCTTGTTGAGTTCGTCGTTGTCCAGAACGGGCCAGCGCAACACGATCTGGCGGCAGGACGCGGCGGTCGGCTCGAGCAGGTTCTGCTCCGGGCCCATGATGCGGGCCATCGACGTGACGACCTCTTCGCGGATGGCGTCCAGCGGCGGGTTGGTCACCTGGGCGAACAGTTCGACGAAGTAATCGTAAAGAAGCCGGGACCGTTGCGACAGCACGGCGGTCGGGGTGTCGGTGCCCATCGAGCCGAGCGGCTCGGCACCCGATGCGGCCATCGGGGTGAGCAGGATGCGGAGGTCCTCTTCGGTGTAGCCGAACGAGATCTGGCGTCGTACCACCGATTCGTGGTTGGGCTGGACGCGCACGCGGTCGGGAAGCGTCTTGAGGTCGAGCAGGCCGGCGTGCAGCCATTCGCCGTAGGGCTCTTGCCTGCCCAGCTCCTCCTTGATCTCGTCGTCGGAGACGATGCGGCCCTGCGCGGTGTCGATCAGGAACATCTTGCCGGGCTGGAGCCGACCCTTGGCGACGATTTCGGCGGACGGCACGTCGAGCACGCCGCTTTCGCTGGCAAGGATGACTTTGTCGTCGATGGTGCGCCACCAGCGGCCCGGCCGTAACCCGTTGCGGTCCAACACCGCTCCCACGAGCGTGCCGTCGGTGAACGTCACGCAAGCGGGGCCGTCCCACGGCTCCATGAGGGAGGCGTGGAACCGCCAGAACGCGCGTTCGGCGGGGTCCATGGTGGTGTTGTTCTCCCACGCCTCGGGAATCATCATCAGCACTGCGTGCGGCAGGCTGCGGCCGCCGAGGTGCAGCAGTTCGAGCACCTCGTCGAAGGACGCCGAGTCGGATGCCTCCGGCGTGCAGATCGGTGAGAGCCGCGACAGGTCGCCGGGGATCTTGGCGCTGGCGAGCATCGCTTCGCGGGCATGCATGCGGTTGCGGTTGCCGCGGACGGTGTTGATCTCACCGTTGTGCGCGACGAAGCGGAACGGGTGCGCAAGCGGCCAAGACGGAAACGTGTTGGTCGAGAACCGGCTGTGCACGATCGCGATCGCACTCATGCATCGTTCGTCGCGCAGGTCCGGAAAGTATTGGGGCAGCTGCATTGTCGTGAGCATGCCCTTGTAGACCATGGTGCGGCTGGACAGTGACGGGAAGTACACCCCGTTGCGCTCGGCGCGTTTACGCACGGCGTACGCCCGCCGATCGAGATCGATACCGCCGATGTTGTTTTCTGGAGCGGAGACGAACAGCTGCGCCATGTAGGGCATGCAGCCCAGTGCCGTTACGCCGACTTCGGCGCCGCCCGGGTCAACAGGCACCTCACGCCAGCCAAGGACTTGCAGCCCCTCCTCGTCGGCGATGGCCTCGACCTGCGCGCGGGCGACAGCGCGGGCCTCGGCATCCTGCGGCATAAAACAGATGCCGGCAGCAAAGGTGTTGCAGCCGTCCTCGGTCGCGGCCGGTAGTTCGAAGTCGACGACCTCTCTGAGGAGTTCGACGGGCAGCTGGATGAGGATGCCTGCACCGTCGCCGCTGTTGGGCTCTGCGCCCGCGGCGCCGCGGTGTTCGAGGTGTTCCAGCGCGATGAGCCCGTCGGCAACGATGCTGTGCGAGCGGCGCCCTTGGATGTCGGTGACCATGGCGACGCCACACGAGTCCGACTCGTTCTCAGGGTCGTACAAGCCCTGACGGTCTGGCAATGCCGAAAACAGCATTGGACGGTACCTCCGCAGTCCGGAAAATCATGGTCCGGGACTGCACCGGCCCGGTTGTCGAGTGTATCAGCGCAGGTGCGCGACTACCCGCTGAGAAGCGTCGGGACCAGCGGGAACCCGGGCAGATTTCGCACCACCGTCCAGGTGACGGCCGCGATGGCGATGACGACGACCGCGGGCCTGGGCATCAACGACTGCCCGCGGTGCCAGCGCACCAGAAGCCAGGCCGCGAGCATCGGCAGGCCGACGAGGAGGAACGCGTTGTCGACGACGGCGGCGGCGAAGTCGCCGTGCAGCACGTCGTGGGCCATCCGCAAGCCGCCACAGCCGGGGCAGTTCCAGCCCGTCAGCGCCTTGAACGGGCAGACCGGGAACATGAAGTGTGGGCTGTGGGGATCGCCGAAACCGACGTAGGCGAGTCCGCCAACCAGCACGGCGCCGGTGCCGAGTGCGCCGTAGAGCCGTCCCCGGCTGGTGGCGCTAGGTGCCATCGCGCAGTGGACGCCCCTCCGGGTCGCGGACCTTGTCGGTGAGGATCAGGACCGCGTCGACGATGCCCCAGACGATCGCGCCGATGCCGCAGGTGATCAGCCCGACGACGAGTTGCGCGATGCCCAGTCCGGTGTAGCCGAGATAGATGCGGCCAATGCCGACGAGGCCGAATAATCCGAGCAACTGCAAGAGTCCCGCGACGACCTTCGATTTGTCGGACAACGGCTCGCCGGTCAGCGGATGACGGCCGAACGGCGCCGCCGGATCCAGATAGGCCGCCGGGTACGGCGGCGGGTACTGCCCCGGCGGGGGCGGGTACTGCCCTGGGGGAGGCGGATATTGGCCAGGAGGCGGGTAAGCCTGCTGCTGCGGGGGTGGCGGAAAGGGGCTTCCGCTCTCGCTGCCACTGAACTGCGGCTCCGTCATGGCACCCAGCATGCCAGAGTCAGAGGTCCGGTCGTAAGTAATGAAACCCGCCAAGTATTGGGCGGTTAACCACTGCAGATCAGAAGGGCGGCGGTTCGCCGTCCCCCTCCGTGGGTGTCATGAGCCCGGCGTAGGAGGCATCGCTTGCCGCACGTCTCGCTTCTCGGAATTGGCGGTTC
This sequence comes from uncultured Actinomycetota bacterium, assembly GCA_963698965.1. GTDB lineage: Bacteria > Actinomycetota > Actinomycetes > Mycobacteriales > Mycobacteriaceae > Mycobacterium. The sequence continues at coordinate 145,013 of CAVOSY010000027.1, read as the reverse complement.
TGTCGTCGTTCAGCTTCGATGCGCTGCGCGCGGTTCTGCGCGCGCGTGCGCCGCCGCTTGGGCATCATTGCCGTCCGATCGACGCACCGGTCGTCAACTGGGGGCTCGGGAATATCGAGCTCGCCGGTTGGGACGCACAGACTTGGAAACAACAGCGCGCTACCGGGTGTCGTCACATACGTCTGGCCATCTGGAAGCGTGAAAATCACGGTGCCGTCCGAAAGCTGCTTTTCATTCCAGCCGCAGAACGTCTTCATGAGGTGATGCCGGCGACACTTGCAGTTCAGGTTCGACGCATGCGTGAGACCACCATCGCCGTAAGGGATTACATGGTCGATGTCGCACTGGCTCGCGGGGACATCGCAACCAGGCGCTCGGCAGGTCATGTCACGCCAGCGGATGAACTCGGCCAGCTTGGCCGAGGGCACATAGCCCGGTTCCGGCGGAGTGTCCATCGGGTTGAACAGCGGCCGCACTTTGGCAGACTCCGCAAGTTCTGCAACGAGTTCCGCCGGAATGAGGTCGTCGCAACCCGCCAGATAGCCGGGCTTGTCGGACGTCCCGTCGACGGTCGCCTGGTCGGCCACAAGGTGCAGGACTACCTGAGCCGCGGCCGCCTTCCCGCCGGCCGGGCAATCAGGCTTGCCGCATTGGCAACCCAGTCGGTCTGCTCGGGCGGCCATGGCGCCCATCGCGTCCGCGCGTCGCTGTTGTTTGGTGCGCGGATCGGCGTCGCATACCGTGGCCGCGAGGGCATCCAACCGCTGCTCGAAGGCGTGCCCGTCAGTCGCGAAGACGTTGGCGCACACCGCGGCCATCCCTTCCCCGGTATCAACGACGACCACCTCGCGGTCCTCGACACGCTCCTTGCGCCGGCGCACCGCGTCCTGGTCGGCCTTCGCGACGATCCGGTCGACCTCGAGGCCCAACTTCCCCTGTGACAGCGCGGTCCAGCGGGGCGCGCGGCTGGCGAGCTGTCCGTCGACGACTGCGAGAGTGTCGGGGTCGGTGATCAGATCGGTGCGGTACACCATCGTCTGGAACGAGCGGTAGTCAATCTGTCCCGCCGCCAACACCATGCCGAGCAGCGGTAGACGTTCGTACATCGCTTTAGCCAGCCGCACGAAGCTGCCCGCCAGCATGAGCGGAATGTTCAGCGCCGCGGCCACCTCCGCGGCCACCGCGTCCCACGTGTCCACTGCCCACAATGCGCGGTCGCCGTTTTCCCGCTGGCGCACCCTGTGGAGGTTCCATATCCCTGTGAGTCGCTGTGCAGCCGCCCGCGTCTCGGCCCGCGACGCCGCGCGCACGTCATCCAGCAGCGCAGCGGGATCCGCGGCGGCGGGAGGTTCCAGCAACTCGAACATACATACTGCTTATCTGCTTAAGTGGACTAGCAGTTGACTCATCCGAACTCGCTGATAGGCTCATTGCCTCAGTGAGATGCGCGCGTTCGAGCGTTGCATGTCGTTGGTCTGCGTTCGGCCTCGGTGGCCTGCGCGCTGGATGACGTTGGCCGTGCAGTCGGGCGGTGACCGAGATCGGTCGTTGACCGCTTCGCTGCAGGCAGTGCGGTAGAACAGCATTCCGCGCGCGGTGTGCCAACACTGCGCCGGCATTGAAACGGATGGTCGCAACTCGCTCGAGGTAGTACTGCAGCTCAGTTCGCGTTCCACGCGGTAGTGATGCGTGCCGCGCAGTTCCAGCCGTTTCAGTAGCGAGCGCTGACCCGGTGCTGGCCCGTGCTAGGGTGACGTGCCCTGGTTCGCGGCTGGCGCCGATGCTAGCCGGAGATGGTACTCGGTGCTTGTAGCCCTCGGGGAACGCCAACGACGCGGAACATCCGCGGCGCCGTCGGTGCGAATCAGCGGACACCAGATCGTCGACGGTCGGTGTGCGAGCGAAGTTCGACTCAAGCTGTTTCGACCCGGGGGCGTCGACCACGCCGAGGCGAACTCGACCGAGGCGAAGTTTCCGATTCACTTCTGTGCCAACGTTTTCCACTGCGATCATTACCGGCGCCTTGCTCGTGGAGGCCGCCTTGCCTGCCGGTGGCGCGGCCACCGATGACGGACTCGTCAACTTCCACCACATCGGTGAGCAACTCTCGATCGGGGCGCACCATCGCCCGGCGCAGCTTGTGCAACCAGGCCCACGCGGTCTCATAAGAGCCCAAACCGAGCATGTCGTGCAGATTCTTGGCCGACGCGCCGTTCTGTCTGTGAGGTGCATCAAGCGCAGATCACCTGCACCCGGCGCAACCGTGTGCTCGAACGACGGCTGTCGCGTGCGATGCAGAAGATCGTTCCTGCGGTCACCGAGGTCGGTTGCGCCCGCAGCTCACGACACTGTCGCAGTGCTGGTGCTCGACGAGATTTGCCACGCGCCGATCGTGGTCGCTACGCACGCGCACCGAAACTGACCGGTCCGCGACGGCGCCAACGGTGTCCAAGATACGCCGACACAGGCGACCACGCCGTCCGTCGCGCGATCGACGCCCGAAACCATGACCGTGGAGCGCATCGTGCGCGGACCTAGTCCCTGATCATCCCGCCGCCACCCAGCGCCAGGACAGCCCTGACCGCCCAGCTCCTCACATGCTCACCAGCATAGCTGACCACTTCAAGCCCAGTATAAGCGCGCACGTTCGCATGAGGCAACGATCCGCCTTCGCGCGCATCTGACATAGGTCCGTTGGCCGACACTTTCAGCAGCAGAGATTCCGGCCCTGTGGATAAATCACCGAACTCGTGCACGACCCTCATTGAGCACGGAGTAGAAGATCGGCTGCTCAGGAATCCGGGGTGGCCAGCCGGACAGCCGAACCGATTCAACTCCTCGGGGCCGGTCGGCACTCAGAGCACAGTGGTCGGCGTGCCATCGTCCAGAACGCCCACGCGGCTCTCGCGTCGGTCAGCGATTACGGCGCAGCCAGCGGCTCAGCCGTCCGCCGGTCTTCCGAGCCGTCGCGGGCTCCGGGGTCGGCTCGGGCTCGTCGACCTTCGCCTCCTCGAGGACGCCCGTCTTGGGTTCGTCCTCAGCAGCAGAATCAGCTTCCTCGGCGACGGCTTCCGCTTCCTCGGCGGCCTTTTCTTCGGATGACTCGGCCTCGGCCTCTCCGACCGCGGCTTCGGCGTCCTCGGTGATCGGGCTCATCGGGTTCGGAGTCCTCCGACTCGGCAGCGGCCTCTCCGACCGCGGCTTCGGCGTCCTCGGTGTCGGGCTCATCGGGTTCGGAGTCCTCCGACTCGGCAGCGGCTTCCGCCGGCTCCGCTTCCTCACCCGCCTCGGCGAACTCCTCGGCCGCCTCGATGTCCTCCGAAGGCGCCTCGGCTACATCCGCCGCAAGTTCTTCGGCTTCGGCTGCCGCCTCCGAAGCGGCCGGTTCTTCATCCTCGGATGCCACCTCATCGGCGACGGTCTCGGCCTCATCGGTGGCCTCAACCGCCGCTTCATGAACCTCGGGCGCCGCCGCCACCGCCTCGGCAGCTTCCTCACCCTCGACCGAACCCAGACCCGCCTCCGGCTCTTCGGCTTCAGGCGCCTCTTCGGCCTCAGGCACCGCCTCTTCGGCTTCCGCGGCTTCATCTCTAGCGGCGACCTCATCGGCGACGGCCTCAGCCTCGTCCGCGGCTTCTACCGCCGCTTCATGAACCTCGGGGGCCGCCGCCACCGCGTCGCTCGCTTCTTCACCCTCGACCGCACCCAGACCCGCCTCCGGCTCAGCCGAATCGGCCTCTGGCGCTTCAACTTCTGGTTCGTGGTCGCCTTCCGCCTCGGCTTCAGGCGCCTCCTCGGCCTCAGCCTCCGGCTCCTCGGCTTCCGCGGCTTCGTCCCCAGCGGCGACCTCGTCGGCGACGGCCTCAGCCTCATCGGCGGCTTCTACCGCCGCTTCATGAACCTCGGGCGCGGCTTCCAGCGCCTCGGTCGCTTCTTCACCCTCGACCGCGCCCAGGCCAGCCGCGGGCACGTCTTCGGAGTCGGCTTCGGGTTCTTCGTCGGCCCCGGCGGCTGGCTCCGCGGCGAACTCATCGGCGACGGCCTCAGCGTCGTCAGCCGCTTCCACCGCCGCTTCATGAACCTCGGGCGCGGCCTCAGGCCCTTCGGGCTCCTCCGCCGCCTCATCCTCAACGCTGTCCTCGACCGCGTCCTTTACGGCAACCTTCGCGTCTTCGTCCTCCGCCTCACCGGCGGCCTTGGCGGCGGCGACGACGCCGGTCGTAGCAGCCACCGCCGTGAGTTCCTTGGCGAACGCCTCGACCTCGTCTTCTTCCTCGACCTCCGGCTTGCCGGCGAGGGAGGCAGGATCCTCTCGACCCTTCGGCGCGACCATGATGTACACCACCGCGCCGATGAACACGAACGTCGACGTGAACGAGTTGACGCGAATTCCCGCGATGTGTGTGGCGACGTCACTGCGCATCAGCTCGATCCAGAACCGCCCGAAGCAGTAGCCGGCCACATACATCGCGAACAATCGGCCGTGGCCGATCTTGAACCGGCGGTCGATATAGATCAGTGCCGCGAAAATCAGTACATTCCACAGCAACTCGTACAAGAACGTCGGGTGGAAGATACCCACCAATTGACCTGTCGACACACCGTTCAGCGAGTCGAGAGCGCCGCTGGCATCCCGCCGCTCATACACTTCCAGGCCCCACGGCAAGGTCGTCGGGCGCCCGTACAGCTCCTGGTTGAAGTAATTGCCCAGCCGGCCAATGGCCTGCGCCAGAACGATTCCCGGCGCGATCGCGTCACCGAACGCCGGCAGCGGAATGCCCTTCTGCCGGCACCCGATCCACGCTCCGACGCCGCCCAGGGCCACCGCGCCCCAAATGCCGAGGCCGCCGTCCCAGATCCGCAGCGCCCCCGCCAGTCCCGCACCGTCGTCGCTGAAGTAGGTCCGCCAGTCCGTCATGACGTGGTAAAGCCGGCCACCGATGAGGCCGAACGGCACGGCCCACAACGCGATGTCGTAGATGACCCCGGGTTGACCGCCGCGGGCCACCCACCGCCGGTCGCCGAGAATCAGCGCGACAATGATGCCCACGATGATGAAAAGCGCATACGCCCGAATCGGAATGACCCAGAGATGCCAAACGCCCTGGGGCGGGCTCGGTATGTACGCCAGGTAAGTCGTCGTCACGCAGTAATCCTCTGCCGCACACCGTCGGCGAGTTCCTCGGTCAGCGACCGCACCGCCGGAATACCGTCCTTCAACGCCGACACCAACGCCGAGCCCACGATGACCCCGTCCGCAAAGGCGCCGATCTCCGCCGCCTGTTCGCGGGACCGCACCCCAAGCCCGACGCCCACCGGAATGTCCGACACCGCCTTCACCCGGCGCACCAGCTCGGGCGCCGCCACCGACACCGCATCACGTGCACCCGTCACGCCCATTGTCGAAGCGGCGTATACGAATCCGCGCGACGCCTGAACAGTTGCCGCCAACCGCTCCGGCGTCGACGACGGTGCCACCAAGAAGATCCGGTCCAAATCGCGGGCATCGGATACGGCCAACCACTCGTCGGCCTCATCAGGAATCAAGTCGGGCGTGATCATGCCCAGTCCACCCGCAGAGGCCAGGTCGCGAGCGAACGCGTCAACACCCCAGCGCAACACCGGATTCCAGTAGGTCATCACCACGGCCCGGCCGCCTGCCTTGCTGATCGCCTCGACCGCAGCCAGCGCGTCACGCACCCGGACCCCCCCGCGCAATGCAGCCTCCGTCGCCGCCGCGATAACAGGCCCGTCCATCCCCGGATCGGAGTACGCGATACCGACTTCAATGATATCGCAACCGGATTCGACCATGGCCGTCATCGCGGAGATCGACGTCGGCACGTCGGGGAACCCCGTCGGCAGGTACCCGATCAACGCCGACCGGCCCTCCGCCCGGCACTCGTCGAACAACCTGGAAAGCCGACTCATGACGCACCATCCAACAGGCCGAACCACTTGGCCGCAGTCTCGACATCCTTGTCGCCGCGGCCGGACATGTTCAGCAGGATGATCGACCCGCTGCCCAACTCGACGCCCAGCTTCAAAGCGCCCGCGACGGCATGCGCGGATTCGATGGCGGGAATGATGCCCTCGGTGCGGCACAACATCGAGAAGGCATCCATCGCCTCGGTGTCGGTGATCGGCCAATACTCCGCTCGGCCGGCGTCCTTGAGGAAGGCATGCTCCGGGCCGACGCCGGGATAGTCCAAACCAGCTGAAATCGAATGCGATTCGATAGTCTGCCCGTCCTCGTCCTGCAACAGATACGAGAACGATCCTTGAAACGCACCCGGCGAGCCACCGGTGAACGTCGCGGCGTGGCGCCCCGTCTCGACACCGTCACCCGCCGCCTCGTAGCCGACGAGTCGAACTCCCGGATCGTCGATGAACGCGTGGAAGATTCCAATCGCATTCGAGCCACCGCCCACGCACGCCGTCACAGCGTCGGGCAACCGGCCCGCCTGCTCGACGATCTGCACCCGCGCTTCCAGGCCGATCACCCGCTGAAAGTCACGCACCATGGTCGGGAACGGATGCGGGCCCGCGGCAGTGCCGAAACAGTAGTAGGTGTTGTCCGCGTTGGTGACCCAGTCGCGGAACGCCTCGTTGATCGCGTCCTTCAAGGTCTTGGAGCCGGCCTCGACCGAAACGACCGTCGCGCCCAACAGCCGCATCCGCGCCACGTTCAGCGCCTGCCGCGCGGTGTCGATCGCGCCCATGTAGATGACACACTCGATGCCCAGCAGCGCGCACGCCGTCGCGGTCGCCACCCCATGCTGTCCAGCACCGGTTTCGGCGATCACCCGCGTCTTGCCCATCTGACGCGCCAGCAGCGCCTGCCCCAGCACGTTGTTGATCTTGTGAGATCCGGTGTGGTTGAGGTCTTCTCGCTTCAGGAAAATCCGTGCGCCACCCGCATGCTCCGAAAGGCGCTCCGCTTCATACAACGGGGACGGCCGCCCGCTGTAGTGCCGCTGCAGCCGGTCCAACTCGTCGAGGAAAGCCTGGTCGCCGCGGGCCTTCTCATACGCGGCAGTGACCTCCTCGATCACCGCCATCAGCGCCTCGGGGACGAACCGCCCGCCGTAGACACCGAAATGGCCACGCGCATCAGGATCGTGGACGGTCGGTTCGGCCACGGCCGCGCTCGAACGCGGCAGCTCCGGGCCGGCGAGATCGGCCACTTGTCAGCGCGCGGGTTTCGGGCAGGACGGATGCGTGCCTGCGGTGACCAAATCGGCAACGGCGCTACGGGGATCGCCACTGGTGACGAGTCCCTCGCCGACGAGCACCGCGTCGGCGCCGGCCCCCGCGTAGGCGAGCAGATCCGCGGTGCCGCGTATGCCCGACTCCGCGACCCGAATGACCTTGCTCGGCAACCCCGGCGCGATACGCGCGAAGCAATCACGATCGACGTCGAGTGTCTTGAGATCGCGCGCATTGACACCGATGACCTTCGCGCCCGCTTGCAGCGCGCGGTCGGCCTCCTCCTCGGTGTGAACCTCGACCAACGCCGTCATGCCCAGCGACTCCGTGCGATCCAGCATCGACACCAATACCGACTGCTCCAGCGCGGCGACAATCAGCAGCAGCATGTCGGCGCCGTGCGCACGAGCCTCGTGAATCTGATACGGCCGGACGATGAAGTCCTTGCGCAACACCGGGATTGACACCGCGGCGCGCACTGCGTCGAGGTCATCGAGCGAGCCGTTGAATCGGCGCTGCTCGGTCAGCACGCTGATGATGCGCGCTCCGCCGTCCTCGTATGCGCGCGCCAGCTTCGCCGGATCGGAGATCGATGCCAGCTCGCCGCGCGATGGGCTCGCCCGCTTCACTTCCGCGATCACGCCGATGCCCGGTTCGCGAAGCGCTGCGAGCACGTCCAGCGGCGGCGGCGCCTGCTTGGCCTTCTCCTTGATCTCGGCAAGTGGGATGACGGCTTCACGAGCGGCAACGTCGGCGCGAACTCCCTCGATGATGGAGTCGAGCACAGTCGCCGAACTCATACGCGTCGCGGTCCTTCCTGTAAGCGCGTTTTGATCTTCATCGAAGGGTAGTCGCCACCACAGCACGATCGATCACCGACCCTTGTTCTCCGGATCGGTCGGGTCGCGACCCTCGTCGAGGGCGTCCCAGATCGCGCGCTCAGACGGCACTGCGGCCTGCTCCGGTGCGGGCGCACTACGGCGGGCATAGCGGGCCGCCTCCGGCTTGGCTCTAGCCGCTGAGCGCACGAGCAGCACCGCACCGACGAGCGTGACCACCGCAGCCACCAATGTGACGATCGCGCCACCGTAATGGCGTTGCGTACCGGTCAGATCCGCCACCGAAACGTTGGCGAGATGCGCGGCCCGCACCGCGACGTCGCGAATCACCCACAGGCTGATGGCCAGGTAGGCCATCCCCGCGCTTGCCGCGGCGACCAGCACCGCGAGCAACCGCAGCGGCCAGCCCCGCACCGCCAGCGCCGCCACCGCGGCGGCCAGCAGCAGGACCGCCAGCGGCACCAGCGCCGTCGACCACGATGTGCCGTTCAATGCGGTGGTCTTTGGCTGCCCGAGCCCGTCGAACGAAGCGACCTCGACCCACACCATGCGCGAAGCCCCCCACAGCGCCCCCGCCGACAGCAGGAGCAGGAGCTGGGCCAGGCGGATCACGGCTCGGTCAGCGTTTCCGCCGCCGCGATCGCGTTGAGGACCGCCTTGGCCTTGTTCGCCGCCTCGGTGTACTCGTATGGCCCGTTCGAGTCGGCCACGACTCCCCCGCCTGCCTGCACATACGCGGTGCCGTTGCGCATCAGCGCGGTGCGGATCGCGATCGCGAAGTCGGCGTTGCCCGCGAAGTCCAGGTACCCCAGCACGCCGCCGTAAACGCCGCGCCGGGTCTTCTCGACCTCCTCGATGAGTTCCATCGCCCGCACCTTCGGCGCACCCGAAAGCGTGCCCGCAGGGAAGCATGCGGTGACCGCGTCCAGCGCCGTCTTACCGGGCGCGAGCAGCCCGGTCACCGTCGACACCAGGTGCATGACGTGGCTGTAGCGCTCAATGTGGCTGTAGTCCTCCACGCGCACCGTGCCCGGCTGACAGACCCGGCCGAGATCGTTGCGGCCGAGGTCGACGAGCATCAGGTGCTCGGCGCGCTCCTTCTCGTCCTCCTGCAGCTCCTTCTCCAGCAGCAGGTCCTCTTCTTCGGTCTGCCCGCGCCAGCGCGTTCCTGCGATCGGGTGCGTGGTCGCCCGGCCGTCCATGACCGTCACCAGCGCCTCTGGGCTCGAGCCGACGATCGAGAAGTCCAGTCCGCCAGCCTCATTGGGCACGTTCAGCAGGTACATGTACGGGCTGGGGTTGGACACCCGCAGCATCCGGTACACGTCGATCGGGTCGGCGTCCGTGTCCATCTCGAACCGCTGCGACGGCACCACCTGGAATGCCTCGCCTGCCTCGATGTCACCGACGAGCTTCTCGACGATCGCCCCGTACTCCTCCAGCGTGCGCTGCGAGCGGTGCAAGGGCTCGGGCCGGCTGAACGTCGCCACGGTCGACGGCAGATGCTCGCCAAGCGCGGCGGTCATCACGTCGAGGCGGGCGACCGCGTCGTCGTATGCCCAGTCCACCCGCTCGTCGGTGCCGTTCCAGTTCACCGCGTTGGCGATCAGCGTGATGGTGCCCTCATGGTGGTCGACCGCGGCGATGTCGGTGGCCAGTAGCAACAGCATGTCGGGCAGCCCGAGATCGTCCACCGCCAGCGACGGCAGCCGCTCCAGCCTTCGGACCATGTCGTACGCGAAGAACCCGACCAGGCCGCTGGACAGCGGCGGCAGGCCGGACAGCGGCTCGGTCTTCAGCAGCTCGAGCGTCGCGCGCAGCGCCTGCAGCGGGTCCCCGCCGCGTGGCGCGTCCTTGGGCGTGACGCCCAGCCACACCGCCTCGCCGTCACGCACCGTCAGCGCGGACGGCGCGCCCGCGCCAATGAACGACCACCGCGACCACGACCTGCCATTCTCGGCCGACTCCAGTAAGAACGTCCCGGGCCGGTTGGCGGCCAGCTTGCGATACGCCGACAGCGGGGTCTCACTGTCGGCGAGCACCTTGCGGGTCACCGGCACTACGCGGTGCTCGGCGGCCAGCGCCCGGAAGTCCTCGCGCGAGGTGGTTATCGCGAGGTTGGCGGTCGTTTGCACCAGGTAATCCTCCCAGACGGTTCCAAATCGACCGGCGTAGCGTGAACGGTCATGAAACGTGGTGACCAGGTAGCCGAATTCGAACTGCCGGATCAGACGGGCACCGTACGAAGCCTCACAGAGCTGCTCGCCAACGGCCCGATCGTGCTGTTCTTCTACCCCGCGGCGATGACGCCGGGCTGCACCAAGGAGGCCTGCCACTTCCGTGACCTGGCTTCCGAGTTCGCCGCCGTCGGCGCCAGCCGCGTCGGCATCAGCGCCGATGCGGTTGAAAAGCAAGCGAAGTTCGCCGACAAGGAAAAGTTCGACTATCCGCTGCTTTCCGACACCGATGGCGCCGTCGCCACCCAGTTCGGCGTCAAGCGCGGCCTGCTCGGCAAGCTCATGCCCGTCAAACGCACGACGTTCGTGATCGACACCGACCGCACCGTGCTCGACGTGATCGCGAGCGAGTTCAGCATGGACACCCACGCCGACAAGGCGCTGGAGACGTTGCGGCAGCGGCAGTCCGCGTGACGCCGGTTCTGGAACTCGCCGATGTGAGGTTTCGCCGGGACGGCAAGCAGATCATCGACGGCATCTCGCTGACGGTGCACGAGGGCGAGCACTGGGCCCTCCTCGGGCCCAACGGTGCAGGCAAGAGCACGCTGCTCGGCTTCTGCGCCGCCGTCACCTTTCCCACGTCGGGAACCGTGCGCATCCTCGGCCAGCAGATGGGCCGCGTCGACCTGTCGCAGCTGCGCCATGCGATCGGACACGTCAATCCGCGGCATCGCCTGCAATACGCGTTGACCGTCCGCCAGGTGGTGCTCACCGGCATCACCGCCACGATCGACATCCCGAACCGCTGGACACCTACTGCGGACGAACTGGGACGCGCTGACGCGATGATCGAGACGGTGGGCCTGTCCCGCAGGGCCGACGACGTGTGGCCGACGCTCTCGCACGGTGAGCGCGGACGCACTCTCATTGCGCGCGCACTGATTTCGGACCCGCGGCTGTTGCTGCTCGACGAACCGACCACCGGTCTCGACGTGGCGGCGCGGGAGCAACTGCTCGAGACCATCGACACACTCGACGAGACCCACCCCGAGGTGGCGTCGATCCTCGTCACGCACCACCTCGAGGAGCTGCCGACCACCACGACGCATGCGCTGCTCATCGCCGACGGCCGCACGGTCGCTACGGGGCCCGCCCGCGAAACCGTGACGACCGAGAACGTCACCGCCGCGTTCGCGCACCCCGTAGAGGTCCGCTACGACGACGGCCGGTGGTCGGCCCGCGCCAAGGCCACTCGCATCGACGTCTAATCCTGCGACCCACCGAGGGTGCCGATGGTGAAACACGATGTGCGCCCTCCGTCGACGACCAGGTTGGCGCCGGTGATGTAGGCGGCTTCGTCGGACAACAGGAAGGCAACGGCTGCCGCGATGTCTCCGGGTTGCCCGAATCGACCCATCGGAATGGTGGACTCATTCTCCGCGCGCTCCCGCGCGGGGTCGGGCGCGGCGGCGAATTCGGCCATCAACATTGGCGTTTCGGTCGTTCCCGGCGAGACACTGTTCACCCGGATTCCGTGCACGGCCAGTTCCGCGGCGAAAGCGCGCGTCATGGCGAGCACGCCGCCCTTCGTCGCCGTGTAGCCGACGTAACCCGGCTGGCCGAGCAGCCCGAGTTCGGAGCCGGTCACGACGATGGCGCCGCTGCGCCGCGGAATCATCCGCCGGGCGGCTTCGCGCACCACGTAGAAGCTGCCGGACAGGTTGACGTGCAGCTGTCGCAACCAGTCGTCGTCAGTCAGCGACACCGCGGGGCCGACGATCGAGATGCCCGCATTGCTGAAGACCGCCGAGACAGGGCCGAGGGTCTCGGCGTGGTCGAACGCGGCGGCCACCTCACGGGAGTCGGCGACGTCGGCAGGCACGGCGACAGCGGCCGTTCCGGTGGAACGGCATTCGGCCGCTGCCGATTCGAGATCGTCGCCGGGGAGGGCGACGAGTGCGACGGCGGCGCCCTGCTCTGCCAGCCGCAGTGCGGTGGCGCGACCGATTCCAGAGCTGGCCCCAGTGACGAGGGCGACGCGGTCGGCGAAGCGGGGCATTGTCACAGTCTCCTAGTGGATCGGCTACAGATAGCTCCGCAGGTGATCCATCGCATTCGGGTGAAAGTTCTTCAGTGACAGCGCTTTCGGCGCCAGCCCGTCCGCTCCGTGATACATACCGGGAACGGTGACCAGGGTGCACGGGACGCCGCTGGCCCTCAGCTTCTCGGCGTAGTCGACATCCTCGTCGTAGAACAAGTCGAGCTCACCGACTCCAACCCACGCCGGGGGCAGGCCGGTCAGGTTTTCGCGCCTCGCAGGCGCCGCGTACTCGGGCGCGTCCGACATCCGCGGCTCGCGGCCCAGGTACGCCGTCCAGCCGAACCGATTGGATGCCGGCGTCCATATGAACCTGCCGCGGCCTGCGTGATCCTCGCGCAGCGCGGAGCGGTCGTCGAGCATCGCGTACACCAGGACCTGCGCCCGCAATGGAATGCCCTCGTCGTGGCTGCGCTGCGCGACCGCGGCGGCAAGTCCGCCACCGGCACTGGCCCCCATGACGGCGATGCGGTCCGCGTCGATGCCGAGCTCGTCGGCGTTCGCACGCATCCATCGCAGCGCGGCCATGCAATCGTCGAGCGCGGCGGGGAACGGATGTTCGGGTGCCAGCCGGTAATCCGGCGAGACCGCGACGACGCCGAGATCCCTTGCGAGTCGCCCGGTTCCGAACGCCTCGAATTGCGGCGAGCCCACGACATAACCACCGCCGTGTATCCAGAGCACGCCCGGCCGTAGTGGTTGACTGTCCGTCGGCGACGTGATCAACACACGGACGGCCGGCTCACCGACGTGACGCTCCGTAACGGTGACACCACGGCCCGATGGCGTGGGAATCCGCGCGTTCATGCGGAAGAGCGGAAGCAACCGCGGGCGCCCGACGGCAGGCACGAACGGCAGCAGCGGGCTACGAAGATCGGGCGCCACCGTCGCGATGGCGTCCTGCATCGCCAGATAACGTCGTGCCGCCAACGCGGTGAGGGCCAGGACCGCCAGCGCGATGGCTTTTCGCATGGCCCGGATTATGTCCTAGTGTTCCGGCGCCAGCAGCAGATCGGCATCGAAGCAGGTGTGATCACCGGTGTGGCATGCCGCACCTACCTGGTCCACCTCGAGCAGCACGGTGTCGCCGTCACAATCCAGCCGCACCGAGTGCACGTACTGGGTGTGGCCGGACGTCTCACCCTTGACCCAGTGCTGTTGCCGGGAGCGCGAGTAGTAGGTCGCCTTGCGCGTTTCCAGCGTGCGAGCCAGGGCCAGGTCGTCCATCCACGCCACCATCAACACCTGGCCGGTGCCACGCTCCTGCGCGACGGCCGTGAACAGTCCGTTCGCATCGCGTTTCAACCGCGACGCGATGCCTGCATCCAGACTCATAACAGTCTGTTCTTCGCGCAAGCGCTCATCACCGCACCACGATCCCTTCCGCCGCCATCGCCGCCTTCACCTGGCCGATGGTCAGCTCCCCGAAATGGAAGACGCTGGCGGCCAACACGGCGTCGGCTCCTGCAACAACGGCAGGCGCGAAATGTTCCACCGCGCCCGCGCCACCGCTGGCGATCACCGGCACGGACACCGCGCCGCGCACCGCCCTCAGCATCTTCAGGTCGAAACCCGCCTTGGTCCCGTCGTAGTCCATCGAGTTGAGCAGGATCTCCCCCACGCCGAGTTCGGCTCCACGGGTCGCCCATTCGATGGCGTCGATCCCGGTGCCACGCCTGCCCCCGTGTGTGGTGACCTCCCACCCAGACGGCGTCGGCTCCTCACCCTGCGGGACGGTGCGCGCGTCGACGGACAACACGATGCATTGCGACCCGAATTGCCGGGACAGTTCGGCCAGCAGTTCCGGCCTTGCGATCGCGGCGGTGTTGACCGACACCTTGTCGGCGCCGGCCCGAAGCAGCGCGTCGACATCGGCGATCGAGCGCACACCACCGCCGACCGTGAGCGGGATGAACACCTGCTCTGCGGTGCGCTTGACGACCTCCAGCATCGTGGCCCGGCCCGACGACGAGGCGGTCACGTCAAGGAATGTCAGCTCGTCGGCGCCCTCTTTGTCGTACGTCGCGGCCAATTCGACGGGATCGCCTGCGTCGCGCAGGTTTTGGAAGTTGACGCCCTTTACCACGCGGCCGTCATCGACATCCAGGCACGGGATGATGCGGACCGCCAGGTCTTTGGGGTTCATCAGTAGTCCCCCGGATCGCCAACGGAATTCAGCAGTTCCAGGAGCTCGCCGTGCACGCCGGGCGCCCCGACCAGCGCCGAGCGCGACTTCGTGGTCCAGTCGCTGCCGTCCAGGTTCGTTACGACGCCGCCCGCCGCCCGCACCAGCGCGACACCGGCGGCGTGATCCCAGACATGCGAGCCGAAACTGATCGCACCGCCCAGAATTCCGCCCGCGGTGTAGGCGAAGTCGATGCCCGTGGCGCCGTGCATCCGCATTCGCGAACACTTGCGGCTGAGGTTCTCGATCACCGCCAGCCGATAGCGCCCCGGCACCTTGCCACGGGAGTCGACGTTGAACGTGCTGACACCGACGATGGAGTCGGCCAGCTTCGCGGTTGGCAACCGAGGTTGCTCGACTCCGTTGCTGCGCAGAGGCTTACCCACTACAGCGGTGAACCGCTCGCCCGTGAACGGCACCCACGTCAGCCCCGCGACCGGTTCACCATCACGAAGCAGACCCAGCAGGATCGCCGCCATCGGCGAGCCCGCCGCGTAGTTGAACGTGCCGTCGATCGGGTCGAGCACCCACACCAGCGGTGAGTCGACGTCGGCGCCGCCGAACTCCTCGCCGTGCACCTCGATCCCGGTCTTGGCGGTGAGCGCCTCGACCACCTGGCGTTCGATGGCCAGGTCAACCTCGGTAGCGAAATCGTTGCCCTTCTTCTGCACCGCCGACTCGGCGCGGTGCCCCTCGATGAACGGCCGCGCGGCCTCGTCCAGAATCGCGGCCGCCTCCGCAACCAGGCCGTCGAGATCGGTCTCGTCCAGCGCCATCGGCGTCCTACTGGGCCACCGCGGCCAGCGCCTGCGGCAGCGTGAATCGGCCGGCGTACAAGGCCTTCCCGACGATCGCGCCTTCGACGCCGCGGTCGGTGAGTGTGGCGATGGCGCGAAGGTCATCCAGGCTGGAGACCCCGCCGGAGGCGATCACCGGGGCGTCGGTGCGCTCGGTGACCTTGGTGAGCAGTTCGAGGTTCGGACCATTGAGCGTGCCGTCCTTGGTGACGTCGGTGACGACGAATCGCGAGCAGCCCTCTCGGTCAAGGCGTTCCAGCACGTTCCACAGATCGCCGCCGTCGGTCTCCCAGCCGCGCCCGCGGAGTCGGAACCCGCCGCCAGGCGAGGAGGAGTCGATCTTGACGTCCAGGCCGACGGCCACTCGATCACCGTGCTCGGCGACCACCTTGGCGCACCACTGGGGGTTCTCCAGTGCCGCGGTGCCGAGGTTGACGCGTGCGCAGCCGGTGGCCAGTGCCGCCGTCAGCGACTCGTCGTCGCGGATGCCGCCCGACAGCTCGACCGCGACGTCGAGCTTGCCGACCACTTCGGCGAGCAGTTCCCGGTTGGAGCCGCGGCCGAAGGCGGCGTCGAGGTCCACAAGATGGATCCACTCGGCGCCGTCGCGCTGCCAGGTCATCGCGGCGTCAAGGGCGGAGCCGTACTCGGTTTCGCTGCCCGCCTGGCCTTGGACCAGGCGCACCGCCTTGCCGTCCACGACGTCGACGGCAGGCAACAGAATCAATCGCACGTCGGTCAACCTAGTGCTCCGACCCAGTTGCCCAGCAACACGGCACCAGCATCGCCGCTCTTCTCCGGGTGGAACTGGGTGGCCGACAAGGGGCCGTCCTCCACCGCGGCAAGGAACGGCACGCTATGAGTCGCCCAGGTCAGCAGCGCGTCCGGGTTGCCCTCCCACTGCTGCGCGGCGTAGGAGTGCACGAAGTAGAACCGGGTCGTCGCATCGATGCCCTTGAACAGCGTGGTGCCCGCGGGCGCGTCGACGACATTCCAGCCCATGTGTGGGATGACGGGGGCGTCCAGCCGCACGACAGCGCCCGGCCACTGCCCGCAGCCCGTGGTTTCCAGGCCGAACTCGACGCCCCGCGCGAACAGGATCTGCATGCCGACGCACACGCCGAGCACCGGCCTGCCCGCCGCCACCCGGTCGGCGATGATCTTGTCCCCACTGATCTTTCGCAGCCCGGTCATGCACGCCTCGAACGCGCCGACGCCCGGCACGACGAGACCGTCGGCGTTGAGGGCCGCGTCGCTGTCCGCGGTGACCTCGACGTCGGCGCCGACCCGCTGCAGCGCCCGCTGAGCTGACCGCAGGTTGCCGGAGCCGTAGTCGAGTACGACGACTTTCGCTGTCACAGTGTGCCTTTGGTGGATGGCACGCCGCTGACACGCGGGTCGTACTCCACGGCCTGGCGCAGCGCGCGGGCGACGGCCTTGTACTGCGCCTCGGTGATGTGGTGCGGGTCGCGGCCGTACAGCGTGCGCACGTGCAGCGCGATGCGGGCGTTGAAGGCCAGCGATTCGAACACGTGGCGGTTCACCACGGTGTGGTAGGGCGCACTGGAACCGGCGATCGTGAACTCCACCATGAACTCCGGCTCGCCGGTGTGGACGAAGTACGGCCGGCCCGACACATCCACGGCCGCATGGGCGAGCGTCTCGTCCATCGGGATCCACGCGTCACCGAACCGGCGGATCCCCTTCTTGTCCCCCAGGGCCTGGCCCAGCGCCTGGCCGAGCACGATCGCGGTGTCCTCGATGGTGTGGTGGCCCTCGATCTCGATGTCGCCCTTGGCCTGCACGGTCAGGTCGAAGCTGGCGTGGGTGCCCAGCGAGGTCAGCATGTGGTCGAAGAACGGCACGCCGGTGTCGACGTCCACGACGCCGGTGCCGTCGAGGTCCAGCTCGACGACGATGTCGGATTCCTTGGTCTTGCGTTCGATCTTCGCGCGACGTGGTTCGGTCACTGTGCTCCTATTTCAGCGCTGGCTTTGAGCAGCGCGTCGTTCTCCTCGGCCAGCCCTGTGGTGGCGCGCAGATATCCGGGGATACCGACGTCGCGGATGAGGATGCCCGCGTCGAGGTAGCGCTGCCAGGTCGCGGGCGCGTCGGCGAACTCCCCGAACAGCACGAAGTTGGCGTCACTGGGAATCACCCGAAAACCCATGTCCGTCAACGCTTCTGTGACACGGTCACGTTCGGCGATCAGCTTTGCGACGCTGCCGAGTGTGTCGTCGGCGTGGCGCAGCGCGGCACGTGCGGCTGCCTGCGTGACGGACGACAAGTGGTACGGCAGGCGCACCAGCAACATCGCATCGATGACGGCGGGTGTCGCGATCAGATAGCCGAGTCGGCCACCGGCGAACGCGAACGCCTTGCTCATGGTGCGAGTGACCACGAGCTTGGTCGGGTACTCGTCGAGCAGCTTGACCGCGCTGGGCTGCGACGAGAACTCCCCGTAGGCCTCGTCGAGAATGAGAATGCCCTTGGTCATCGCGTCGAGAAGGCGGCTCAGCTCGTCGAGCCGAACACTTTGTCCCGACGGGTTATTCGGGCTGGCGACGAACACAATGTCGGGTGTGTGCTGCGTGATCGCCTGCACCGCGACATCAGTGTCGAGGCTGAAGTCGTCCGCACGGTTGGCCACCAGCCACTGGGTCTGGGTGCCGTCGGAGATGATCGGGTGCATCGAATATGACGGCACGAAGCCGATCGCGGTGCGGCCGGGCCCGCCGAACGCCTGTAACAGCTGCTGCAGGATCTCGTTGGAACCGTTGGCGGCCCAAACGTTTTCGACGCCAAGCTGCGTGCCGGTCTGCGCCGTCAGGTATGCAGCCAGGTCGGTGCGCAGCGCCACCGCGTCGCGGTCGGGATAGCGGTGAAGGTCACCGGCCACCGCTTGCACGGAGGCCGTCACGTCGTCGACGAGTGCCTGTGTAGGCGGATGCGGGTTCTCGTTGGTGTTGAGCCGCACCGGAACGTCCAACTGCGGTGCACCGTAAGGCGATTTGCCGCGCAGGTCCTCGCGCAACGGCAGATCGGCGAGCGTCACCTTATTGCCTGGCGTCACGCCTCGAACCTCCGCCTGACCGCCTCGCCGTGGGCGGGCAGGTTTTCGGCCTGCGACAGCGTGATCACGTATCCGGACACGTCCTTGAGCGCGGCCTCGTCGTAGTCGACGACATGAATGCCCTTGAGGAAGGTCTGCACCGACAATCCGCTGGAGTGCCGGGCACAGCCCGCGGTGGGCAGCACGTGGTTGGATCCGGCGCAGTAGTCGCCAAGGCTGACTGGTGAATAGGCGCCAACGAAAACCGCGCCAGCCGAACGGATTCGGCCCGCCACCTCGCGTGCGTCGACGGTCTGGATCTCCAGGTGTTCGGCGGCATAGGCGTTGACGGTGCGCACGCCTGCGTCGAGGTCGTCGACGAGCACGATCGCCGACTGCTTCCCCGTCAGCGCCGCGGTCACCCGCTCGCGGTGTACGGTCGTCTCGAGCTGGTTCGCGAGTTCCCTGTCGGTGGCGTCGGCCAGCTTCGTGCTGTCGGTGACGAGCACGCTGGCCGCCATCTCGTCGTGCTCCGCCTGGCTGATCAGGTCGGCGGCGACGTGCACCGGGTCCGCCGTGTGGTCGGCGAGGATCGCGATCTCGGTGGGACCGGCCTCTGCGTCGATGCCGACCTGTGAACGGCAGATCCGCTTGGCTGCCGTGACGTAGATGTTGCCCGGCCCGGTGATCATGTCGACAGGCGCGAGTTCGGCGCCATCGGTGTCGGTGCCGCCATAGGCCAGCAGCGCGACGGACTGCGCACCGCCGACCGCCCAGACCTCGTCGACCCCGAGCAGCCGCGCGGCGGCCAGGATGGTCGGGTGCGGCAGGCCACCAAATTCGGCCTGCGGCGGGCTGGCGATCACCAGCGAGTCCACACCCGCGGTCTGCGCGGGCACCACGTTCATCACCACGCTCGACGGGTAGACGGCGTTACCGCCCGGCACGTAGAGGCCGACGCGTTCGACGGGCACCCAGCGTTCGGTGACGGTCGCACCGGGCGCGAGGGTGGTGGTGGTGTCGGTGCGCCGCTGGTCGGCATGCACGGCGCGGGCCCGGTCGATCGCCACCTGCAGAGCCGCGCGGACATCGGCGTGTAGAGCGGTGAGCGCGGCGTCGAGTTCGGCGGCCGGCACGCGGACGGTCGCGGGCCGCACCCTGTCGAACGACTCGCCGTACTCGAGGGCGGCGTCTGCGCCCCGCTCGGCCACCGCGTCGACAATCGGGCGCACCTTGGGCACGACCGCGTCCACGTCCACACCGCCTCGTGGCAGCGCAGCACGCAGTTGCGCCGCGCTCAGGGAGCGGTTTCGCAGGTCGATACGGGTCATCGTGAACTGGGCCATCGACTCGATTGTCCCTGATCGGGCTACGCGAACAAAAATCGATTACCGATCCTCGAGTGTCCGCCTGATGACCGCGCCTGCCTCGCGCATCGCTGCAAGAAACGGCTGAGCCAGTTCGTCGGGCAGCACGTCGCGCGACCAGACGAACCGGCAACGACCTTCCCCGTCCGCGACGATCTCCATGACCGCGTTGTCGTGCTCGGGCCGGACGTCGTCGCCGATCACCGAGTAGACGATCCTGCGCGCCGCGTCGTCGCAGGTGACCAGCCGCTCGCGGGCGATCCGGCCGTCGGCGAATGTCACGACGCGAACGGGTCCGTCGGCGCTGGACGAGACGACGTGACCGCGGGCCATGTCGGCCGGACCGTTCGCCCAGTCCCCGACCGTCTTCCAGACCCGCTCCGCGTCGGCTTCGACAATGAATTCGGTGCGTATTGATGCCATGACCAGAGCATCGCGATCCGTCGCCGTGTGGTCTTGACGATTCTTGCGGTGTCGGAGGCTGCGAATAGCGTCGGGGCGTGCTGTCATCGCAGACCGTCGCCACCCGGCCTGAGTTCAGCATCAGCGCCTGGTCTTGCCTGCCGCAGTGCGCAGGTTGGTCACCTGTCGAGCGCCCGACCGCCGCGCGGCTTGTCCTGGTTCGGACCGGTCGATTCCGGCGGCGAGGTCCCGGCGGCACGGTCGACCTGGACCGCACGACCGGTTACGTGGGCGAGCCCGGCGAGGAGGAGCAGTTCGCTCATCCGCGCGGCGGCGACACGTGCACCTCGGCGCAGCTCAACACTGCGTCGTGGCGGCGGCTGACGGGTGAACCGGCTCCGATGCCCATGTCGACGGTCTACGTCGATGCGCGGACGGAACTCGCCCACCGCAGGCTGCTCGCGGCGGGGCGGGCAGACGTCGACTACCGGCTCGCCGAGGAGTTGGTACGACTGCTGGCCGCCGCGCTGCGCAACACCGCGCGCAGAACGCCTCTGCACGACGCGGGCGGCCCATTCGACCATCGGCTCGTGGAGCGGGCACGGACTGCCATCCATGACCGCCACCCGGCGGCTGACGGCCTGTTCGGGTTGGCGGAGGTGGTCGGCGCGTCACCGTACCGATTGAGCAGAGCGTTTCCGCGCGTTCTCGGGGTGTCGGTGACCAAGTATCGCAATCGCGTTCGAGTCGGGTGGGCGCTCGACGAGCTTGCTCGAGACGAAGCCGGCATCGCGGATGTGGCGGCCTCACTCGGCTTCGCCGACCAGGCACACCTCACGCGCACGGTCCGCGATCACGTCGGTCAGACGCCGGCCGCACTGCGGCGGGCGCTGGCGTCGCCGCCGAACGACTAGATTCATGGCCATGTCCGCTGCATCTCGTAAAGACCACCCCAACAACGCACCCGGTGTGCCGATGGTGTTCCCGGTCGCGGTGGAGAACTTTCAGGTCAAGTACTTCAACCCGGTGATCAAGCCGTTCGTCCGCTACCTGCCGGGCATGGCGACGATCAAGCATCGCGGCCGCAAGTCCGGTAAGCCGTACGAAACGATCGTGACCGCGTACCGAAAGGGCGATGCGGTGGCGATCGCGCTGGGCCACGGCAAGACCGACTGGGTGAAGAACGTGCTGGCCGCGGGCGAGGCCGATCTGCATTTCGTCCGTCGCGACGTCCACCTCGTCAACCCGCGGATCGTGCCCGCCGGAAGCGGTGCCGAGGGGCTGCCGTTCATGGCTCGAGCGCAGGCGAACAGAGTCGCGATCTTCGTCGCCGATATCGCTTGACCGCGCTGACAAACTGACCCCATGGCGTGGGAAGTCTGGCTGACGTTCTTTGGAGCGGCGATCGCGATCAGCGTGTCGCCGGGTGCCGGTGCCATCCAGTCGATGGCGACGGGCCTGACACACGGTGTGCGGCGCGGCTACTGGAGCATCCTCGGTCTCGAGGTCGGCCTGATGCTGCAACTCGCGCTGGTCGCGGTCGGACTGGGTGCGGCGGTCGCGAACTCGATCCTGGCGTTCAACATCATCAAGTGGATCGGCGTCGCGTACCTGGTCTTTCTGGCGGCGCGGCAATGGCGCACCGCGACCGTCGACCTGCGCGAACACATCGGCAAGGCGATGGACGGCGGTCGGGTGGCGCTGTTGGTGCGCGGGTTCCTGGTCAACGCGACCAACCCCAAAGGCCTGGTGTTCTTCCTCGCGGTGCTGCCGCAGTTCGTGGTGCCGACCGATCCATTGCTGCCGCAGTACCTCGCCGTCGGAGTGACCATGGTCGCCGTCGACCTCGTCGTCATGGGGCTCTACACCGGCCTTTCGGTTCGGCTGGTGAAGTGGCTGCACACGCCGCGCAAGCAAACGATCCTCAACCGGGTGTTCTCCGGGTTGTTCGCCACGGCGGCGGTGGTGCTGTCGCTGGTGCGCCGCGGGGCTGCCACGGTGTAGCTCTCAGCGCGTGAAGACCGTCTTGCCCGTCATCGCCGGCCACGCCCGGGGGGCGTCCTCCCAGCCGACGACGCGATCCACGGCGGGCGCGAGATCGCAACGCGCCGCGACTAAGTCGAGGATCTCGGGGATCACGGCGCGCGCATTCACCCGGCCGGTGACGAACCTCAGCCCACGGGTGTACATCGACAGCAGCGGCATCTCGACCGCGCCCTGGTAGTAGATGCCGGTGTCGGTGCACACCCCGTCGGGCCAGGTGGCGCGCATCGTCGCCGCGAGCACCGCAGGATCCGCTGTGGTGTGCACGGTGATCGGGTACGGGTCCCACGACTTGTCTGGCTTCAGCCGGTCATGCACTGTGGCGCCGAGCTTTTCGGCCATCGTCAGCCGCTGGGGATCGGTGTCCACATAATCGACCTGCGCACCGTAGGCCGACGCGAACGCGGCGGCATACAACCCGATCGAGAGGCGGCCCGCCACCAGGACACGGCGGTCCGCAGGGTCGAGTGCGGCCAGTTCCATGCGGTACGGGCCGACGGCACGCCAACCGTCGGGAATGTTGTCCGACAGCGACGCGATCGCGACCGGATCGACGGCGTCGGGAACGCCCACGAGCATCGCGTCGGCATACGGCACCAGCAACAAGTCCGCCATGAAGCCACCTCCGTCGAGGCCGGCCAGTGGCGCCATGCCGTACATCGCCATCAACGGCAACGACGCGCACGTCCCCGTCACGCCCCGCCGGCAGGCAGCACATTGTCCGCAGTTGATCTGGAACGGAACGATCACCCGGTCGCCGGCCTTGAAGTCGCGGACGGCATCGCCGACCGCGACGACCTCGGCCATCCCCTCGTGGCCCACGGCGTGGCCCGGCGGCATCGGCAACCGGCCCTCGGCAACCGCCACATCGAGGTCGCAACACGCCACCGCCACCGGCCGGACGAGCGCCTGCTGGGGTGCCGCGATCTCCGGGTCCGGAGCCTCTCGCCAGGCGTATTCGCCCGCCGCCTCGAACATCAACTGGTGCATCTCGGACCTTTCTTTAGCGACCTTTCAAGTATTGTTGAGTGACCTTTCAAGTAAAGTCAAGGGATGCCTCGTCCGGATCGAAGCCGAGCCGCGCTGCTGGACAGCGCCGCCACGCTGTTCCGCAGGCAGGGCTATGCCGCGACGGGTGTGAACCAGATTCTGGAGTCCGCCGACGTCAAGGCCGGGTCGCTCTATCACCATTTCCCCGACGGCAAGCAAGAGCTTGCGGCAGCCGTCGTGGAGGTTGTCGGCAGCGACATCGAGCGGCGGCTGAGGAGATTCCTGGACAGCGACCTGGCCGTCGCCGACATCGTCGACGCTTGGATCGACCTGATGAGTGCCGGGCTATCGTCCGATCAGCGGGACGGCTGTCCCATCGAACCCGTAGCCACGGAGTCGGTGAACGCCAGCCCGCAGGTGCGTGAAGCGTCGGGACGGGCCTTCGGCGGCTGGTGTTTGGCCGTCGCGGATCGGCTGCGCGCCGACGGCTGGCCAACCGGGGACGCGGACCAGACCGCACTCGCCGTGATCGCCCTCCTCGAAGGCGCGCTCATCCTCTCGCGGATCGCCGGAGATGCCGCCGCACTCGATGCCGCCAAGGCGGCGGCGCGAACTCTGCTCAGCCCTGCAGGCGGAGCTCACGGCGCGAGCTGATGCCGAGCTTGCCGTAGACGTTGCGCAAGTGATACTCGACGGCCTTCTCGCTGACGTACATCTGCTGCGCGATCTCCTTGTTCGTCATGCCCTTTCGGACCAGCGCCACGACGTCCTGTTCACGCTCGGTGAAGTCCAGCGGCGATCGCTCTGTCGCCGTTCGGATTCCACACGACGCCAGGTCGTCGGCGACCGCTTGCCGGTACGGCTCTGCGCTGACGCCTGCGAACATCTCGTGTGCGGCACGCAGGTGGTCGACGGCCTCACGGCGATTGCCACGCGCATGCAGCAGGCGGCCATAGCGGTGCCGCAACAGTGCGCGATCCAGCAACCCGTCGTCGGGCCGGATGGTCGCGATCGCGAGCTCGAACAGCCGCGCTGCCTCATCGGGCTGCCCAGCGGCGGCGGCCAGCCGCGCCCGCAGCCCGGCAAGTTGGCCGCCGATGTCCATTCCGGTGTCCTCGACGTAACGCGTCAGCCGGTCGAGTTCGACAGCGGCGTCTGCGGTTTCACCGGCCTCGATCAGGCCCTCGATCAGGATCGGCCACCAGGCCATCATCGCCATCTGGGAGACGACGATTCGGGTGTCGGACGCCAACGGCCGTAGCGCGTCGATGACGCCCTCCGCGTCGGCCCGGGCCCGGCAGATCGCGGATTTCAGGATGCGAGCCAGCATTTCGGCCCACGTCGTATCCACCGTGCCCGCTGCCGCTCGCTCGACCTCGGCGAGAGACGCTTGTGCGTCGTCCCATTGGCCGCGCGCCGCTGCGACGGCGCCGGACACGAATTCCGCGCGGCCACGCATCCAGCCGTGGCGGGCGTCATCGGCGATCGCCCTGGCCACCCTCGTGTGGACCAGTGCCTCGTCCCAGTCCCCGACGACGAACAGGCCACGGGCCAGGAAGGCGTGCGCAGCGGGCAGATGCTGATGCGAGTGCCCGTCCCTGGACATCTGAATCGCGGCCCGAAGATCGTTGATGCCGGCGCGGGTTTCGGCCGCAAACAGCTTGAGCAACCCCCGCACCACCAACAGCTCCGCGTCCGCGCCGTCGATCTCACCCGCGTGATCCGGCAGCCGCCGCCCCAGCACCGTGAGCGCGGCCGGTGCTCCGTTGAGGGTGAACTCGGCCGACACTAGCGAACCCCAAGCGGTACGGGCGATTTCGTCATTTGCGGCGTCGAGGGCAAGTGCGGCTTCTGCCGCCTGCGCCTGTCGTCGCGGCTCGCCCCGCATGACGTAGATACTGCTCAACCGCACGTGCGCATCGGCCCGGATGCCTTGGTCCGCGTCCTCGTGTGTCGCTGCAACGGATAACAGCCGCTGCGCGCTGTCGGCGTCCCCCGCCTCGTACGCGTAGCTGCCGAGCACCAGATCGCGCAGCGGTGTGGGGTCGCAGGCCTCGATGTCGTGCAGAAGCTCGACGACGCGGTCGAGCTGGCCATCGGCGAGTAACAGTCGTGCGCCCCTGAGCAGCCGCGTGTCGGCCACAGCGCGTCGCGACGTCAGTGGCGCCGCCCACAACAGGTACTTGGCCGCCAAACTCGGATTCCCCCGGTGGATCTCGTCAGCCGCGCCCGTGTCGAGCTCATCGGCCAGCCGATCGTCGGCGCTGTCAGCCGCCGCAACGCGGTGCGGCCACCCCGCGACACGACCGAGATTCCCCGCGGCCGCGCGATGCAACAGCTGCCGCCGCGTCGGCGAGAGATCGTCGTACACCGCGAGCCGATAGAGCGGATGCACAAAGTCGATCGGCGTATCCCTCTGCTCTGGAAACCACTGCAGGAAGCCGGTTTTGAGCAGGCTCTCCAGCGCGGCGGCCGGCTCGGCGACTCCGGCCACCCGGGCGACCACTGCAAGCGGGGTGCGCTGGCCGAGCACCGCCAGCGCCGACGCGAGCTGATTCGCATTCTCGGGCAGCTCGGCCAGCGCCCCGATCGTCGCGGAGGCCAACGACCGCGGGGCAGGGAGATCATGCATGCTCGACGTGAGCTGCTCCGACGTCAGTTCGTGAAGCAGCGTCTTGACATAGAGCGGATGCCCGCCGGTGTGCCGGTGCAGCCGTGCGGCCTGGGCGGCCGTGAGCCCGATACCGATCCGGTGCGCCCACTCGCCGACCTGCTGCTCGGATACCGCTCCTAGGCGGATTGTGCAGCACCTCATCTCGTCGTTGACGATGCGATCCCAGCCGTCGGCGTCCCCGCCACCGGGGCGGCTCGTGAGCAGAAGGGCGACGCACTCCGCGTCGAGCCGACGAGCCATCGACGCGAGCGCCTCGCGGGAGCGCGCGTCGGCCCAATGCATGTCCTCCACCACGACCAGCGCCGGGCGATGGTCCTGCCGTTCCCCGGTCAACCTCAGCAGCTCGAGCCCGACCCCCAATGGGTCGGCGGTGCGGGTGGCACCGAGTTGAGAAGCCACTCCGAACGGTTGCTCACGGGCGAGTTCGTCGGCCTCGGCGGAGATCACCACGAATCCGTCAGGCAGCGTGCCGAGTATCCGGCGCACGAGCGCAGTCTTGCCGAATCCAGCGTCGGCTTCGATCCACACCACTCCCGCGTGGCCGTCGGCGGCCGCCGCAAGCCGCTGGGAGATGGTCGTGAGCTCGGCGTCCCGGCCCACGAAGACCTGCTCCACCGGATGAAATTAGCACTGGTCAGGGCCTGCAACCCCAAAGTTTTTAGGGGTCTTCCCTAGGGTGTGCAGGGCCCGACGGAGCCAGGGTGTTGGACATGAACACCAACCCGCGACGCATTGACGTACACCACCACATCCTGCCGCCGAACTTCGTTTCGGCACTGAACAGTCTGAACATCCCGTGGACGGGTGGCCCGGAGGTTCCGTCGTGGAGCCTGGCGCGGGCTCACGACACGATGGGCGAATTGGGCATCGACGCTGCGGTGGCGTCGCCCTCGCCCGGCGTGTACTGGGGCGGCGACACCGGGTTCGCGGTGAAGCTCGCACGAGAGACCAACGAGTTCGTCGCGAACGTCTTCCGCGACGACCCCGAGCATTTCGGCGGCTTCGCCACGATGCCGCTGCCGGACGTCGATGCGGCCCTCGATGAGCTCGAATACGCCTACGACAGTTTGGGGTTCGACGGCGTCGTGCTTTACTCCAGCCAGGGCGACCGCTATCTGGGTGACCCGTCGTTCGATCCACTGTTCGAGGAGCTCGAGCGGCGCAAGGCGGTCGTGTTCATCCATCCGACGACGCTCCCGCCCGGCGCCGACGGAGGCCTGACGATTCCTTTCGGCGTGGCCGAGTTCACCTTCGACACCACCCGCGCCGTCGCGAACATGCTGTACAGCGGGACGTTGGAGCGGTATACGTCCATCCGGTACATCGTGTCGCACGCCGGCGGCGCCATTCCGTACCTCGCGTGGCGCATCGCGGGCGCGTCGTACCTGCCCGAACTGCGAGACCGCGCCCCGAAGACCGACGGCCTGGCCCTGCTGCAGAAGATGCATTACGACACCGCGCTGTCGACCTCGGAATTCGTGTTCGGCGCGCTCAAGCAGTTCGTCCCCACGTCACACGTGCTGTTCGGCAGCGACTTCCCCTACGTGACGCCAGCGGTGCTGCAGGCAGAGAAGTACGGCATCGAGAGCAGCACTGTTCTCACCGACGAGGACCGCGCAGCGATCGATCGCGTGAATGCGCTGCGACTGTTCCCCCGATTCGCGTAATCACCCTGACAATTTCGCAAACGCCTATTACACGACCAAAAGCACGATCGAGTGTGGTAAAACCACCGTTGCTGGCGCAACCATGGTTATTTGCACAATTCTGCGATGGTGGTGTTGGTCGCGTCAGCATCCTTCAGGCGTGCCGCTTGCTCGGGCTCGGAGTTCTGCGCGCCCGACGTGGCCGCCGCACCGATGTCCATCAAGAGGTTGGCGAACTTCTTCACGGGATCGGCGAGCTCGGGTGGCGTCGCCGGATCAAGCCGGGCGAGCAGGTACTGGCCGCCGTCGTAAAGCGATACCCGGGCGTTGGCCGCCACGGCCAGGGCGCCGGTGACATCCTCCGGTCCACCGGGTGGTTGCAGATTGGTGTTGAGCGACACCCCCTTGCGCACCAGGTCCATCGTCGAACAGATTTTCTGTTTGGCGTCAGCGCGTTGCGCGGCCGTGTAATTCGGCGCGTCCTGAGGGCCCTCCTGCATATGGCGATACAGCAGCCACCCGGACAGTGCGGCAGCGAGGATGGCGATGACGAGGGTGATGGGGAGCAATATGCGACCCAGGCTCGACCCGTCGCGGTCGCTGTACTCGGCGGTGGACTCGGACGACGATGACTCCGGCATGAGGCCGATAGTAACGGCGACGCGACCACGCGAGTGCCGTGCCGCACCCGCGAGTCGCGGCGCAACTGTTTCGCTGGGTGGTTTGCAGACAAATTCGAATTATGCCGCCCAAAGGCTTTTCGAGTTTCCCAGAAAGTGCTGAGTATGTTGCTCAGGAAAGGGCAAGTGCCGATTGCGTCGGCGCCCAAGGCTAAACGTCGAGCCCGATATCCAGTACGCGCACTGAGTGGGTGAGGGCACCGACGGCCAGATAGTCGACGCCCGTACCCGCGTACTCGGCCGCAGTGTCCAGCGAGAGACCGCCGGATGACTCGAGTTTCGTCTGCGGCGCGCGGGCGTCGCGCCGCTGCACCGCGATCTGTGTCTGCCACACCGGAAAGTTGTCCAGCAGAACGAGTTCCACATCCTCAGCGAGCACCTCGTCGAGCTGCTCGAGCGAGTCGACCTCGACCTCGCACTCGAAGTCCGGTGCGGCGTCGCGGACGGCCCGCAGCGCGGCCACCACAGAACCCGCCGCGACGACGTGGTTGTCCTTGATCAGCGCGGCGTCGCCGAGACCCATGCGATGGTTGACGCCCCCGCCGGCGCGCACCGCGTACTTCTGCAGCGCGCGAAGCCCTGGCAGCGTCTTGCGAGTGTCGCGGATCTTGGCCTTGGTGCCCTCCACCGCGTCGACCCACGCCGCCGTCGTCGATGCGATGCCCGAAAGGTGACACACCAGGTTCAGCATCGTGCGCTCCGCAGTCAGCAGACCTTGCGTCGGCGCGTCGACGATCAGCGCTGCGGCGCCGGCCTCCAGGCGTGCGCCATCGTCCACGCGGTGTTTGACCCGATAGCCGTCTGGCCCGATCACCTCGTCGAGCACGAGGAGCGCGATGTCGACGCCGGCGATCACGCCGGGCTCACGGGTCACCATCGACGCGGTGGTCGTCGCGTCGGCGGGCACCGTCGCCAACGTGGTGACATCGGGCCCGTAGCGCAGATCCTCGTCCAGGGCGCGCGCGATCACCCTGCGCGCCTCGGTCAGCTCGTCGGCACTGAGCTCCATCAGCACACCACCGCAGGCAACAGGCTGTGCGCCAGCTCCGGGTCGGTGGCCGGGTAGTCGGAACGGTGATGGCAGCCGCGTGTCTCGGTGCGGGCCAGGGCCGCGGCCGCGACGGCGCCCGCTGCGGTGGTGAGTGCGACGTCTTCGACGTCGCGGCGGGACTTGAGAACGCGTGGCGTCGCGGTGTCGAGTTCCTTCGCCAGCCGCTCGAGGCCGTCGCCGTCGCGGACCACCGACGCGTAGCGAGACATCCCACGTTGCAGGTCTGCCCGCGGCAAGGCGCGATGCACGGACTGCTCAGGCAGCGTCGCCTGGCTCAGCCCGGCATTCACGGCGTGCGCCGCGGCCGCATTCCCTGCCCGCCCGCCGACGACCAAGCCCTCGAGAAGGCTGTTGGACGCCAACCGGTTTGCACCATGCAGGCCGGTGCGGGCCACCTCCCCAGCCGCGAAAAGGCCCGCCAGTTCGGTGCGGCCGTTCACGTCGGTCACCACGCCGCCGCAGCTGTAGTGCGCGCCCGGCACCACCGGAATCGGTTCCCGCGTCGGATCGATGCCTGCGGCCCGGCACGCCGCCGTGACGGTGGGGAACCGCCGCGTGAACCCCTTGATGCCGCGAGCATCGAGGTACACACATGGATCGCCCGTTTCGACCATCCGTGCGTCGATGGCCGCCGCGACCACGTCTCGCGGAGCGAGGTCGCCCATCGGATGCACCCCGGCTGTCACCGAATTTCCCTGCCGGTCAATGAGAACCGCGCCCTCACCCCGTACGGCCTCGGTGATCAGCGGGCGCCGGCCCCCGGCTGCACCGTCGAACAGCATGGTCGGGTGGAACTGGATGAACTCGAGGTCGCTGACCGGAACACCCGCCCACATCGCCAATGCGACGCCATCACCCGTCGAACCCTCGGGGTTGGTGGTCGCGGTGTAGAGATGGCCCAGACCTCCGGTCGCCAGGATCACCGAAGGGGCGTGCACGATGCCGAGCCCGTCGTCGCTCAGCACGAGCACACCGGTCACGGCGCCATCGGCGTGGAGCAACTCGATCGCGATGTGATTGCGCCGGATGTCCAGCCGGGTCGCGGCGTTGTCGAGCGCCCGCTGCACCTCGGCACCCGTGGCATCGCCGCCGGCGTGGATGATCCGGCGTCGCGAATGCCCGCCCTCGCGGGTGAGCGCCCACTGTCCCGGCGCCGACTCGTCGAACCGCGCTCCGTTGTCGACCAGAGCGGCGACCGCGCGGTACCCGTCGGCCACGATGGAGCGCACCGCATCCGGATCGCAGAGCCCGGCACCCGCGGCGAGCGTATCGGCGACGTGTTGGTCGATCGAATCCTCGGTGTCGGGCAGCACGACGGCGATGCCGCCCTGTGCGTAGAAGGTCGCCGTATCGCCGGCCTTGCTCAGCACCACCACTTTTCGGCCGCTGCGGTGCGCCGCCAGCGCCGCGACGAGACCCGCGACGCCGGTGCCGATGACGACGACGTCGGCGCGCTGCTGCCAATGGCCGCGACCGCCGCAGGACGCGATCATTCTCCGCCGCCGGGCGTGCCGATCTCGATCATCCGCTGCACGCTGGCGCGGGCCAGCCGGGCGATATCGGGATCCACGTCGACCTCGTCCTTGCCTTCCACCAGGCAGCGGAGAAGCGCGGCAGGCGTGATCATCTTCATGTACTTGCATGAGGCCCGGTCGTTGACGGCACGGAAGTCGACTTCCGGTGCGGCGCGGCGCAATTGGTGCAGCATGCCGACCTCGGTGGCGACGAGCACCTGACGCGCGTGTGTTTCACGTGCCGCGTCCAGCATGCCGCCCGTGGACAGGATCTTGACTCGGTCCTCGGGGAATGCGCCCTCGCCTGCCAGGTACAAAGCCGATGTGGCACAACCACATTCGGGATGCACATACAGTTCGGCGTCCGGGTGACTGCGGGCCTGGTCGGCAAGCTCGTCCCCGTTGATGCCGGCGTGGACATGGCATTCGCCCGCCCACACGTGCAGGTTCTTGCGGCCGGTGACGCGTCGCACGTGGGCGCCGAGGAACTGGTCCGGGCAGAACAACACCTCGCGGTCCTCGGGGATCGAGGCGACGACCTCGACCGCGTTCGACGACGTGCAGCAGATGTCGGTCTCGGCCTTGACCGCGGCCGTGGTGTTGACGTAGGACACGACGACCGCGCCGGGATGCTCGGCCTTCCAGTCTCGCAGTTCGTCGGCGGTGATCGAGTCTGCAAGCGAGCAGCCCGCCCGCTGATCCGGGATCAGCACTGTCTTGTCTGGGCTGAGGATCTTCGCCGTCTCGGCCATGAAGTGCACGCCGCAGAACACGATGGAGCCTTCGGGAACGTCGGCGGCGATCCGCGACAGCGCGAGCGAGTCACCGACATGATCGGCGACGTCCTGGATGGCCGGGAGCTGGTAGTTGT
Organism: uncultured Actinomycetota bacterium; assembly: GCA_963698965.1. Taxonomy (GTDB): domain Bacteria; phylum Actinomycetota; class Actinomycetes; order Mycobacteriales; family Mycobacteriaceae; genus Mycobacterium. Next base: position 113,418 of record CAVOSY010000027.1, on the reverse strand, counting down.
GCGCCAGCAGCGTCGCGCCGCGCAGATCGGCCAGGCGGCGCACCTCGGCGGCCCATTCCTCATCCCCGTCGACCCCGGAAAAACCGGTCGGACCGGCGACGATTCGGTTGGCCAGATCGTTAGCGGGCATGCGGTCGAGAACCGTCATCGCCGCCTCCTTACTCCCGTCCAGGTTTTCGACTTATAATCGAAAACATGTCACATATTAGCACCGCACATGAGGTGCTCGCCGTCGTGTTCCAGGTTCGGGGCGTCAATTCCCGTAAACCCGCACTTCACGTGTTGTTGTGGCAGCGTGCACTCGAACCCGAGGCCGGAAAGTGGTCACTTCCGGGCGGCCGGCTCGGCGATGACGAAGACATGACCAGCTCGGTTCGCCGCCAACTGGCCGAGAAAGTCGATCTGCGTGAACTTGCTCACCTCGAACAGCTCGCCGTGTTCTCGGATCCACACCGCGTCCCTGGCGTCCGCACGATCGCGTCGACCTTCCTCGGGCTGGTGCCCTCCCCCGCCACCCCCGAACTGCCGCCGGACACCCAGTGGCATCCGGTCAGCGAGCTACCACCGATGGCCTTCGATCACGGCCCGATGGTCGAGCACGCGCGCACCCGACTGGTCGCCAAGATGTCCTACACGAACATCGGATTTGCCCTCGCGCCAAGGGAATTCGCACTGTCCACACTGCGGGACATCTACAGCGCGGCGCAGGGCTATCAGGTCGACGCCACCAACCTTCAGCGCGTGCTCGAGCGTCGTACCGTCATCACCCGCACCGGGACCACGGCGCGGTCGGGACGCAGCGGTGGCCGCCCCGCCGCGCTGTACCGCTTCACCGACTCGCGATACCGGGTGACCGACGAATTCGCAGCGTTGCGCCCTCCTGGGTGAGTCGACTGGATTCTTAATGCCTTCTTAAGTAAGAATGCCCGGATGGACTTGGGCAGCGCGGCTCCGGCTACCGGCGCCGAGTGGATAGGGCAACCGCAGCACGAAGAACTGCAGCGGGGCATCCGCCCCCGGCTACCCTCTGACGACCCGTTCTACGACCCACCCGCAGGTTTCCAGCATTCCCGCCCGGGGACCGTGCTCCGCAGCCGCGACGTTGAGCTGGCGTTTCTCGGGCTGATCCCGCAACGCATTACGGCCACCCAGCTGTTGTACCGGACCACCGACATGCATGACAATCCGGAGGCAGCCGCCACAACGGTGATCGTGCCCGCCGAACGCGGGCCGGAGGCTGTCACGCCGGTGCTCTCCTACCAGTGCGCGATCGACGCGGTCACGTCGAGGTGCTTCCCCTCGTATGCGCTGCGCCGGCGCGCGCTGGCGACCGGATCGGTTGCGCAGTTCGAGTTCCTGCTGATCGCCGCCGCCGTGGCCGAGGGCTGGGCGGTGTCGGTGCCCGACCACGAGGGGCGCAAAGGTATGTGGGGCGCGCCGTACGAGCCGGGTTATCACGTCCTAGACGGGCTGCGCGCGGCGCTGAGCACGGAGCGCCTGGGCCTGTCACCGACGGCGCCGATCGGCCTCTGGGGCTACTCGGGTGGCGGTCTGGCCAGCGCGTGGGCCGCCGAGATGTGCGGCTCCTACGCGCCCGAACTCAACATCGTCGGCGCGGTCCTTGGATCGCCCGTCGGCGACCTCGGCCACACCTTCCGCCGGCTCAACGGCTCGCACATGGCCGGGCTGCCCGCGCTTGTCGTTGCCGCCCTAGCGGACATCTATCCGGAACTCAACGAGGTCATTCAAGAACATGTCAATGAGGAGGGGAAGACGCTGCTGCAGCGGCTGCACAAGATGACCACCGCGGAAGCTGTCGTCCGGATGTTCAAGAAGGACATGGGCGACATGCTCGACGCGCCGCTGGAGCAGATCCTCGACACGCCCGAGGTGCAGCATGTTTTCGACGAGATCAAGCTCGGCGCGGCGGTGCCCAGCCCTCCGGTGCTGATCGTGCAGGCCGTCCACGACCTGCTGATCTCTGTCGAGGACATCGACGATCTCGCCGCCACGTATTCGGCCGGCGGCGCAAGCGTCACCTATCACCGCGACATGTTCAGCGAACACCTACTCCTGCACCCGATGTCGGCGCCGATGACGCTGCGGTGGCTGACCGACCGATTCAACGCGAAGCCGCTGACCGAGCACCTGGTCCGCACGAAGTGGCCGACGCTGCTGAACCCGATGACCTATGTCGGCATGGCTCGACTGGCGAAGATCGCCGCGAAGGTCGTCACTGGGCGGACGGTAGAGCGCTCTCCGCTGTAACGGGCGGCCCGAGCGGTTGTTCGACCGGCGGCCAGGCGCCGAGATCGTCGCGTTGTGTCGACACCGCCATCAGCGCGTAGACAAGCGCGGCAACGGCGGCAGGAAACAGGATCGTCGCCGCGATCTGCAGCGGCCCGTGCCCGAAGAACACCGCGGGCGCCTCGACGACGTAGTGCACGCGGTGCTCCGGCGACACCGGCGCACTGGCGATGTCGATCGCGCCGTAACGCCAGTGCACCAGCACCGCGCCGACGCCCGCCGAGGCACCCGCTGCCGCAGCCGAACCGATCGCCAGCGCGGCCACCATCGCAGGGCCCCGATGGGCACGCCATTTCCACACCAGCACCGCGGCGACGACCGACAGCACCGAGACCAGGCCCACGACCAGAAACGCCGCGATGAAGAAATGGTCCGCCTCGTTGCCCAGATACGCCTTGACCCGCTCGCCGCTCTTGGTCAGCGCGACGACGCCGTGGATCGGCGGTGCCAGCCACGCCCACAACGCCCCGATCAGCGCCCCGGCGATCGTCAGGCCTGCAGCCGTGCTCACCAAGGCCCTGCGACGCGAAACACGCGGCGGGACAACCTCATTCATCGCTGTCCTCGGCTGTTCGCGCGAGCGCTCATCGCTTGTCCTCAAGGTCCTTCGAGTCCTGCTCACCGTGGCGGGAGCATTTCGCCGACCAGCCGTCGGGGCGCACCTGCACCACCATGCGACGGCCGCACTCGGCGCAGAACCGGGGTGGCTCCAGGCCCAGTTGCGCGGCGGTCGGGACTGCTCCGCCCGCGGGCTCGCCAGTGTAGACGTTGAACTTGGCCATGGCCTTGCCGGCAACCACGCCTAGAGGCTGGCGTTGAGCGCTTTGATCGGCATCTGCAGATCGTCGAGCAGTTCGAGATCGGCCTCGGCGGGCCTGCCGAGCGTGGTCAGGTAGTTGCCGACGATGACGGCGTTGATGCCGCCGAGAATGCCCTTCTTGGCGCCGAGGTCGCCCAGTGTGATCTCACGGCCGCCTGCGAAGCGCAGCATCGTGCGCGGCAGCGCGAGGCGGAACGCGGCGACGGCTTTCAGCGCCTCCGACGCAGACATCACCTCGAGATCGCCGAACGGGGTGCCCGGCCGCGGGTTCAGGAAGTTCAGCGGGACCTCGTGCGGATCCAGCTCGGTGAGGTTCGCCGCGAACTCCGCGCGCTGTTCGAGGGTCTCGCCCATGCCGAGGATGCCACCGCAACACACCTCCATGCCCGCCTCGCGGACCATCTGCAGGGTGTCCCAGCGCTCCTCCCAGGTGTGTGTGGTGACGACGTTGGTGAAGAACGACCGGGCGGTCTCCAAGTTGTGGTTGTAGCGGTGCACGCCCATCTCCGCGAGCCGCTCGACCTGCTCCTCGGTCAGCATGCCGAGCGAGCACGCGATCTGGATGTCGACCTCGTTGCGGATCGCCTCGATGCCCGCGGCGACCTGTGCCAGCAGCCGCTCGTCGGGTCCGCGGACGGCCGCGACGATGCAGAACTCCGTCGCGCCCGTCTTGGCGGTCTGCTTGGCGGCCTCGACCAGGCTCGGGACGTCCAGCCACGCGCTGCGCACCGGCGAAGCGAAAAGCCCTGACTGCGAACAGAAGTGGCAATCCTCAGGACAGCCGCCTGTCTTCAGGCTGATGATGCCCTCGACCTCGACGTCGGGTCCGCACCACGCCATCCGCACCTCATGCGCCAGCGCCAGCAGTTCGTCGAGCCGATCGTCGGGCAGCTGCAGCACCCGCAGTGTCTGCTCCTGGTTCAGGCCCTCGCCGCGCTCCAGTACCTGCTCGCGAGCCTCCGCCAGAATGTCGCTCACCCGTCGCCCTCCTGCTGCCAAACTTGAACGCCGTTCAGGTTAGGGTACCGGTGTGCAGCTCCACAAACGCGACGTGGTCGACGCGGCGACCTCGCTGCTGGACTCCTACGGGATCGCCGACCTGACCATGCGACGGCTGGCCCGCGAGCTCAACGTCTCCCCCGGCGCGCTGTACTGGCATTTCGCCAACAAGCAGGAGCTACTCGGCGCCGTCGCCGACCGGATCCTCGAATCGGTCGGCGACGTGTCCGGCGGCTGGCGCGACCGAGTGGCGGGAACCTGCGGCAGGCTGCGCGACGCGCTGTTGTCGCACACCGACGGCGCCGAGTTGGTGTCGGCGAGCTTCGCGGCAGGACAGTCGGATGCAATGGCACGGATTCTCACGCAACTGAGCGGTGCGGCGGCCGACGCCGGCGTCGACCCCACGCACGCCGAGCTGGCGGCCCGCACGATCGTCTACTACGTGCTCGGCTTCACCGTCGACGAGCAGTCACGCCTGCAGTGGGACGCCGCGGGCGCCGAGCTGCCCGACGAACAGTCGGTGCTATCGGACGACCCCAGCGCGCGGTTCGAGTTCGGGCTGCGCCTTCTCGTCGACGGCATCGCCGCGCACAGCGACTCGGTTGTCGGGGGGCGCGACTAACGTCGGCCACGTGATTACGGTCGACGATGTCCGGCGCATCACCGCGTCTCTGCCTCGGTCGTACGAGGTGGTGGTCCGCGACCAGATCAAGTTCCGGGTCGGGCGCATCGTGTTCGTCGCGTTCTCGCGGGACGAGACGGTGATGGGCGTCGGCTTTCCCAAGGAGGAACGCGCCGCGTTGGTGGCCGCGGAGCCCGACAAGTTCATGCTGCCCCGCAAGTCGGACATGCGATACAACTGGATTCACGTCCGGCTCGACGCGATCGACCTCGAGGAAGTGCGCGAGCTGGTGATCGACGCGTGGCGGATGTGCGTGCCGAAAAGTGTTGCGGCGACCGTCAGCTGATCCTGCGAGATCGCACCTATTGTGTGCTTCACTTGACATTTCTCTCAGTAACTGCAGTTTCGCGCTTGGCGTTGCCGTCCCACCGCCGTAGGCCCACTACCTGGCCCGGAATCTCCGATGGCCGACCGGCGATTCGTAACGCGCGGCCGAGCTGACTTCCGTGCAGCCGCCGAGCCAGGGTCACGTGACAGGTCCACTGACCCGGCAGCGAGTTCGCCATCGGCCCCGGCTCCTGATGCGGCACACAGAGCCGATACACCTCGGCGTGCACGTCGAGCAGCTCCGCCGTCGGCACCACGAGCCGCGTGAGGATCAGCTGGGAACGGCCGAACAACAGCGGCGCGCCGATCCGGCAGGGGAACGGAAACCGGTCCGCGAGTGGGGCCAACAAAGCGTCCACCTCGGGATCGATCCGCTCGGCGACCGTCAGCGTGGCGTGCGGACGGCTCGCAGGTGCCTGACTCGGGATGCCGGCCTCGCGCAGCCCGTCCCAGATCTGCCGGACCGCTTCCTCGGTATCCGGGTCGAAGACCATCTCGACGGAGTGGACCATCAGCCGGCCAGGTTCGTGACCCACTGCGCGTCGAACGCCACCGCACTCATCGCCTCGAAATCGGCCGCGCTCATCGCTCCCGCACCCGCGGGCAGCACCGCCCGCACCGCAGCCAGCCTGCCGAGCGCGTCGCGATTGCCCACCTCGGCAACACCCGGGTCCCGCGGCCACGCCCCGATCACCAGTCCCACGCATGGAATATCCTGAGCGGCAAGCGCTTCCAAGGTGAGCGCGGTGTGGTTCAGGGTACCGAGACCCGGTGAAACGACGACAAGCACGGGTGCGGCCAGGTCGCGGGCGAGGTCGCGCAGCGTCACCCCGCCGGCACCCAGTTCGACCAACAGCCCACCCGCGCCCTCGACGAGCGTCAACTTCGCGTCGACCGCCGCGACCGATGCCACCAGCTCGTCACGCGTCGGCAACCCCATCCCCGCACGCTCCGCGGCCGCCGCGGGTGCCAGCGGTTCGGGATAGCGCCATGTCCCATAGAGCGCGTTCACCCCGGCCAGTCGCGCCACATCGGCGAGGTCGTCGTCGCGCGGGCTGCCGGTCTGGACGGGCTTGCACACCGCGACGTCGACGCCTGCCAACCGCGCACTACACGCAAGCGCCGCAGTGGCCACCGTCTTGCCGACGCCGGTATCGGTGCCCGTGACGACCAGAATGCTCACGGGCGTGGCGACAACGACAACACTTCGGTGAGAACCGCTCGGGCCAAAGCCATTTCGTCGTCAGACAGCGATGCCCGTGCCGTCAGCCTCAACCTCGACGTCCCGGCGGGGACGGTCGGCGGACGGAAGCAGCCGACCCGCACGCCGCGATCCAGGCACGCGACGGCCGCGGCGAACGCCACCTCCGGCTCGCCGAGGATGACCGACACCACCGCCGAATCCGGGAGCTCGGAAACGCCGCACATCTCCGCCAGGGCCGCCGCATGATCCAGCACGGCGTGCGCGCGCCACGGCTCGTCGATCAGCACCCGCAGCGCGGCCCACGCGGCACCGACGGCGGCGGGAGCGAGGCCGGTGTCGAAGATGAACGGCCGCGCGGCGTCGATCAGGTGCGCGCGCACCGCCGCGGGTCCCAGCACCACACCGCCCTGGCTGCCAAGCGCCTTGGACAGCGTCGTCGTCATCACCACGTCCGGCGCACCGGCGAGGCCGACCTCGTGCAGCAGGCCGCGGCCGCCGCTACCCCGCACGCCAAGGCCGTGCGCTTCGTCGACGATCAGCAGTGCACCGTGCCTGCGGCACACGTCGTGCAGGGCGCGCAGCGGCGCCAGTACCCCGTCGGCGGAGAACACCGAGTCGGTCACCACGACGGCGTGCTCCTCGTCGCGCGCGGACAACGCCGCCTCGACGGCGGAGACATCACGGTGCGGCGTCACCACGACGCGGGCGCGCGACAGTCGGCAGGCGTCCACCAGCGACGCATGGGTGAGCGCGTCGGACACCAACAACGATCCCGCCCCGGACAGCGCCACCACCGCGCCGAGGTTGGCGGTGTAGCCCGCCGAGAACACCAGCGCCGACTCGGAGCCGACGAAATCCGCGAGAGCGGTTTCGAAGCCTTCGTGCAGTTCGGTGTTGCCGGTGACCAGGCGCGAACCGGTCGAGCCCGCACCCCAGGTGCGCAGCGCCTCGACGCCGCCGCCGATCACCTCAGGGTGCTGCGACAGGCCCAGATAGTCGTTGGAGGCCAGGTCGACCTCGGCGCCGACGGGCGGCCGGGTGCGCAGGGTTCGACGCAGTCCGGCCGCGCGCCGCTGCTTCTCGACGTCGTCGAGCCAGGCCAGCGGGGAAAGACCGACGCGCGTCACCCGACCACCCTCCTGCTGTCTTGAACGGTGTTCAGGTTAACGTACCGGCGACCCCCACCATCGCCGAGGTGATCTGCTCGATCTACTCGCACCCCAGTTCAGGGGGCCGAAAACTGCTCTACCAGCGAAAAGACATCACGGTCATTCACACTTGATCACACAGTTTCGTGGGCAAGTGTGGGCAAAATGTGGGCACGGGGACGCTAGGTGTGACGGGGTTGTCGCACTCCTGAACGCCGCCCGCGCCATCATCGAGACGCCTGTTCGCGGGGATCGAACCGAATCGGGCCAGCGTCCGTTTATCAAGTGTTCGGCCCGCCATCTGAGATCCCCCCAAGGTTGGCGGGCCGACTGCTGCGACTACTACGTGTCAGTCCATGCCACCGTGAAGGCCACCGTGGCCGCCGAGCAGAAACGGCACGTCTCCGTAAGGGTGGTACTGAACGGGGGGAGGGACGTTGTTGACCTGAACATTGCCGGGCGACTGGCAGATATTTCCCGAGCAGGTCTGCCCACTTGCTGCCGCAGCCGTTGGTGCAGCGGCGATCGCTGCCGCAGCAGCACCCGCCGCCAACAGCGGTGCGATGTAGGTCAGTTTGATTCGCATGGTCGTGCTCCTTTGCATCTCCCCTTTGTTGCAACGGAAACTAGCCAGCCTTTGTTCATTCCCACGGTGGGCGATCTCGTCCGCTCCACCAGTGGGGCATGGATGGTGCGGGCGCCTGGAGTTTCTGTTGGACAGGCCAGCCCGAGTGCGCGGAGTTCTGTTCGTCATCGGCCCCTGCTGATCGCCTTGTGTCCAGCGCCCGTCATCCGCTTGGGTGGCGGGCCGACCTTTACTCGGTTAGTACGCCCTGGCCACCATCGACGTCCGCGTCTGCCCCGTTACGCGGATAGGCTGGTAATTGTGCTGGGCGAGTTAGTTCAGACCACGGCCGGGAAGTGGATCACCCGACCACCTAGCCGATGCCCGAACGGGCATCCTCTCGGCGCTAACCAAGTCCTCGTCGGTCACCAAGCCTGCCTCGGTCACGGCGGCGGCCACACCACCTGGACCTGCCGCACATGCGATCAGACCGTGTACGGGCCACCGCTCAACACACACTGCAAAACGCTCGACGGCCCGGCGACTGTACGGATCTCCAACGCCACCTAGATCGGTCACCAAAACGCGGCTGCGGGTCCGCGTCGAGCACCGAACCCACCCAGATCCCGCTGCCAGTCACGCAACCGCAGCGGTGTGCGCGCACCCGTGCCCTTCGGCACCCTTCACGAACTTCTCGCAGAACGCACCGAACCGGGCAGCACCCAACGAGCGCGGACAGAAGGGCAGCGGTTTGGTCAACTGCGGCCTTTGGCCCCCGCCTTCATGCCAGGCTCCAGACATGGCATTCACAGTGAGCTACACGGACCTTCCAGACAGCGAACATGACGATGACGACACCTACGAAGTTCTGCGAAGTGGCGTCCTGAAAGTGACGACTTCCAGTGGTGGAAAGACCCAGTACTTCGTCATGGATCTTTGGAAGAAAGTGGTCGCTGACAGCGATCATGAGTCTGGATACTCGAAAGGCGCCGGTGCCCAGGTATTGGGATTCCGGATTCCGCGAAGGCTGCCCCTCACACACACCTCCTAGGAGTGTGCAACGCGGATTGCGCCCGGGCGGCGGCGCGCCCGTACCCTTCGGCACCTTCACGAACTTGTCGCAGAATGCGGCGAACCGCGCCGAACCGGTCGAGCGGGGCCGCCACGGCAACGGCGTCTCGTCAACCGCAGCCTTGGGGGCCGGCTTTCATGGCAGGCTCCGAATATGGCGTACCACGAAAGCTTTGAGAGTCGAGCAGTCGACGTCATAGGCGCCTGGAGTGACTCCCCCGATAAGGTCGAGGTCATGGGAACCCGTGTCGGGCCGTACCTCGCAGAGCCCTACGGCCACCTGAAATTGATCGTTGGTCTGGTCCACGTCGCGGGCTGCTTGTTGGACAAACTTGAAATGGAAACCGGGATAGCGAAGCAAGAAATTCTGGAAGATTGCGCCAGAAATCCGCGCTAGCACGAGGCACCCCTCAAACCCGGTGTGGTGTGTAACGCGGATCGCGGCTTGAGGCATGGGGTCTGCCAGACGACCCTTGGGGGGTCCCCCTGGAGGTGGGGGAAGTACGGACACGCAACGGGCTGGATCAGCTAGACGAGCCCCGGATCTACGTTGGGTCGATGTTTGCGGGAACCGGCGGAATGTTTGCTGGAAACACGCGAGTTTGCCGGAATACCGCGGTTTTAAGTGGAAAAAAGTGGTAAGTAGACCAGATGGGAAGCTGCAGTCAGGGATTTTGGGTTGCGGCGACTTTGACATGCCCGCCCAACCCCCAGGGGTTGGCAGCGGCACAGCCCAGAGCCGGGGTTTAGTTCCCGGCCCTGGACCCGCCTCCGGCTGCAGCGAGGGCGGCACTAGGGGTTTGATCCCCTTGCCCGCGCGCGCCTGGTCTCTTAGGTGGGCTGGAGTGCGTCGCGGATCGTTGCGACGTGCCGCAGCATCTGCTCGAGCTGCTCGTCGCCGGGCTCGACCGCGAGAATGCGTGGCGTGCCGATCGCGCGGGTAATGGTGCCCTCGGCACGGTCGAGCATGGCCAGGCGATCTCGGTCGACCTCATCCATGTCCGCCCCGCGGACCTTGGCGCGGCCCATGCTGCGGACAAAGTTGTAGATGGAGCTGGCTTGCTCGCGGGGGGTGAACATTTCTAGGCTCCGATCAGTTGGGCCGACGTTGCCGGGTTGGCGCCGAAGTTCACGAGGGACACATCCCCCTTGTCGAGGCTGATCTCGGTGATGCGGCGCTGAGTGTCGTTTTCGCTCCACACCTGCTTGAGAACGCGGAACGCGAACGACATTTCGTTCATGTCGCCGCGCTGCATCTTGGGCTCGATACGCTGCACATCAGGATCAGAACGGTCCAGCTGCGCCGTCACCTTCAACCCGTGGTTGTCCGCGGACAACTGGAGGGTGCCGGACTTGGTCCTGGCAAGAGGCATACCCTCATGGTTGATCAGCAGATGCAGATCAGGCTTCTCCGACAGTGTTTGGTCGAACGCGCGGCGGTCAATGGTCTCCGTCCACCCCATCGGCGGCCCGCCATAGACCTCGTAGGGAGCGTTGAAGACCGATGCATACCCGGTCAGGATCAACACGTCACCGTCCGCGCGGTACTCGAAATGGCCGGCGCGGCCGCGCTGCTCGTACTCGTCATTGAACAGCGGATTAGGCCGGCGCATTGTTGCGGTACGCCGGGAGATGTCCGACCCGCGGCGCGGCTCGCCCAGCAGTCCACGCAATCCGTAGGATTCGACACGCTGCATTAGAGCGCCGCCCTTCCGTCGAGTCCGGCCCATGCGCGCCGGACAGCGATCACCCGGTCACGCGCCCGCTGAAGCTGTTGGTCGGCGTGCTCGCGCAGCTCGAATTGCGCGGCGTGCATGTGGATGTGGCGGCGTCCTTCGGTGTCGAGGCTTTCGTGCGCCTCCCAATTCGAGGGCTCGCTTAATGCGTCGCGGCGTGCGATAGCCTCATCTAGCAGCCGCTCCGCGGCGCGTACGTCATCCCAGCGGACCAAACCTGTTGCGTCCAATGGATTCTCCTTTCGTTCCTACCCTTGCGGCGGGTCTTGTCGTCTCGCAGAAAGGATTTGGAGTGCAGACCCGGCGGGCAGGCCCAGCTCATCCTCAGCCGCTGCCACACCAGCCAGGAACAACCCGGACAGCTCATCGGCCAGTTCGTCGGCCCGCTCGGCGTCGAGATCATCCGCGAACTCGGCGATGATGCGCCGATGCCCGGAAACGATGTGCCAGAGGGCCTTCTCGGCGGTCTGCTGGCGTAGCTTCGCCCGAGCACGTTGCGCGCGTTTAAGTTCCGCATCACGACCCGGACTCTCGGCCTGCCGAGCCTGTTTCGCCGCCACCGAACACGATTTACACCGTGCCTGCTTTTTCCAGAAATCGTCCGACGCACGGAACCGCTTACAGGCGCGGCAGAACCGCGTCACCGCGCCCCGCACGTGGGGCAGCGATCAGGATTCGGTTCTGTGCGGCGCCACCAACTACGCCGCCGCGGCTCAGCCGGTGTATCAGCCACGTATTTGCGCTCACCGCCGCACAGCACGCACGGCACCGACTCGGGCTCCGACCGCCAATGCAACAACGGTTTCTGCTCGTCACTCATCGCTGGCCGCCTCGCGCAACGTCGCGGCCAGCGCCGCAACAACGCCCGAACTAATCCGGTCCTCGAGGAAATCGGTCAGCAGCTTCAGGCGGGCCAACACCTCATCAACAGACGCCGAGGCGGACTGGAGATCCGAGGCGGACTGGAGATCCTCAAGCCCTGCTATGGCCCGTGAAACGAGCACCCGTTGAACGACGTCGTAGTCTTCCGATGCCACCTCGAAGTCGTAGTCGTCATCGGTGCTCAGCAACCCGTCAACGACGTCCAGCGGCAACGACAACGCCGGTTCGACCGCACGCGCGAAAGCGACCTGAGCCACGACGAACGCGACGTTGTCGTCCGCGCTGATGTCCGGCTTGTCCGGGTAAACGACCGGGTTGTGTCCGGGTACCGGCGAGCCGACACCGCGAGCCCACTTATCGGCACCCGCCCGCCTCGCACGCCGTCCGCACAGGTCAGAACACCATTTGCGGTTCGCCTTAATCGCCTCAAAGCTCTTTCCGCAACCGGCACAACGCGTTTGGAACATCAAAACTCCTTAAAATTTGTCCGGACAGCGAGTTGTCCGTAAATAGACGCCCGACTCAAAGCGTTTCGGGTTAGGTGGGAAAGCCCGCAAGACCCGAGGCCGCCCCCATACCTGCAGGTCAGGCCGTTATCCGATGGGTGCGAGCTGGTCACGGTGTGCACTCGTCGGCGATGCGGTGCGCGAGCTGTAGCGCTTTGTCGAGGGGCAGCGGCCGGATGCCGTCGACGACGATGGTCGCGGCGCACGGTGGGTGGCTGGCCTGCAGTCGCGCTGCCAGTCCCGCAACTAGGCGCCCGGCCTTCATGGGAGGCTCCAGGTATGCCAATTGATGACGACGGATACTTCAGCGGCGACTTCTCCATCACGTGGAATGCCGCAGCTGAACCAGACCTCATTAACCTGGGCAGCATCGGCAAGACAGAAAGTGACATCTACGACATCAAGATCGAGGCGTCTGGCCTGGTTAAGTTGCGCGACAAGGCGAATCGCACCATCACCTACTGCTCGCCGGGCGCCTGGACGAACGTCCGCATTAACGACGTTCACGACTGATCGGGCGCCGGGGAGCACGGGTGCGGCGCCGATCGCATCGAGCCGCGCATCGAGCTGGCTCATCGGTCGGCTCGCTTATCGCCGAGCCCGTCGATGAACATCGGCCGGTTTGTGTGCGTGAGGCATTCCGCGAGCGTTGTGCCGTTGGTCATCAGCCAGTGCGTGGCATCGCAGTGCGGACAGGTATCGACTTCGATGAGCTGGCGGCCGTCGCGCAGGCGGCGCGACTGGCGAACGGTAGCGGTTTTCATTTCGCTTCCTCTTCTTCGCGCTGGCAGTTGATGTGGGCGTAGCGCCCTTGCGTGTCGGTTTGTTTGCCCGTCACTGGTTTGTCGCAGTGGTAGCAGGGGGGGTCGGCAGCGAATCTGCCGTTATTGCGGGCGGCGATCTGTTGGACACGCGGCGTCAAGCCGGGCGTGTGCTCGGTCAGGCCGCCAGGAGCGGTGTCCGAAGGTGGCGAAGGTGGAGACGCAGGTGGCAACCCGACCTCTCGGTCACTTGCTCCCTTGCTCCCTTGGGTAGCCAGGGGGTCGTTATGGGTGTTGTGACCTGCAAGGGAGCAAGGGAGCAAGGGAGAAGAGACGGGGGTCGCTGCTGAGGGGTCGCTCCCTTGCTGCGGCGTGCGGCTCGGTAGCACCCAGAACCAGGCTCCAGCGGCACCGTCGCGTACCGCGTCGACGCCGAGAGCCTTCTTCGCCCGCTTGGCCTTGTCTTTCGAATAGCCCGAGGCGTCGGCCGCGGCGTAGACGTCGGTAGCCTTTTGCCGACCGTCTTTGAGAAACTCGGTCAACCACCGATCAATCGCGGCATTATCGCCGTCCCCAACCGCCGGTTCGGAAAGCAGGCTGCGCGCGGTATGGCCGGTCTGGCCTTCCCATTGCACCCGAGCGACCCCGAACTCACCTCGCCGACGAGTCGGTACGCCAGTGATTCCGGAGCGGGCCCAAGGTTGGACTTGACCGATGCGAGTACCCGACGTTCGGGATCGTCCGGATCGGGCGCGACGAGCAGGCCGGCTCGAGCGGCGCCGACGATGCCGATCGAGCCACCGCCGCGGTAGAGCGGATCGCCACCCTTGGCCTTGTTCAGGTGGCGCAGCAGCAGCACCGTACAGCCGGTCCGGTCAGCCAGCGCGGCGAGCCTTGAGAGCACCCGCCGGATGTCCTGGTCTTTATGCGAGTCGGTGCCGTCGGGCAGGTAGGCCATGACGACGTCGATGACCAGCAGCCGGGCCCCGGTGCGGTGAATCGCCTCCTCGAGTGCCAGAACATCGGCCAGTGTCGGCGGGCGAAGTGTGCCGTCAGCGTCGACGGGCACACCGTCGACCGCGTGCACCTTGGTGACGTCGGCGCCCGCAGCGTCGAGGCGGGGCCGCACGGTGTCGGCCAGGCCGTCTTCTGCTGACATCAGCAGTACGGCACCGGGATACCCGCAGATGCTCCCATCGGGCCACGTCCCGGCCGTGGTGATGGTGGCCGTGATGTCCAGCGCCAGCGTCGATTTTCCCGAGTCCGGGATCACCGTCGAGGGTGACCAGCTTGCCGACCGGGATACGTCCGGGCCATAGCCAGGACACCCGCTCGGGCTGCACGTCAGCCAGCCGGGTAGTCGCCATCACTATCTGCGGCGTCTGCTCGACGGGCACCAGGTCGACCAGTGACTCGCCGGCGGCCAGGTGGTCCGCGACGTCCTTGCCGATTTTGGATGCGACGATTTGCACCGCGGTGGCCTTGCCATCGAGCAGCTCGGCGACCGTGGTGCGCGGACGACGCTCGGGGAACTCGGGTCGGCTTGGCTGGACCGCCAGCGCGGGCACCTCAAGCCGTCCAGCTACAGGGCGACGGAGATCGAGTGGCGGGTGCGGGTAGCCCCGCGTTGGGGCAAAGTCGCTCTCGGCGACATCAGGCCCACCGCGATCCAGCAGTGGGTGTCGGACCTGAGCCACGGCACCGACGGCGATAAGCCTGTCGGGGCGAGCGTGGTGAACCGCGCCCACCATGTGTTGTCTTCGATCGTGGCCGACGCCGTGCGGGACAACCTCCTAGCCCGTAACCCGGCCTCTGGCATCAGGCTGCCCCGCAAGAACCGTAAGCGGCCCGTCTACCTCACCCACCAGCAGGTGGCCGAACTGGCCGCCGCCTCGGGCACCTACGAGGGCCTGGTGCTGCTACTGGCCTACACCGGCCTGCGCTGGGGCGAGGCGATCGGCCTGCGGGTGCGCGACCTGGACATGCTGCGCCGACGGGCCACCATCGCCGAGAACGCCGTCCAGGTGGGCTCGGATCGATCTCCCCTGGCGTGCAGATGTACGGCGGCATGACGTAGACGAGGTTGCGGAACGGGCGCAGCCAGACGCCACGCTCCAGCGCGGCCGGCGTCGCGATGCGCAGGTCGACGGGCTTGGCCATCTCGATCACGCCGATTGCGCCGAGCACCCGTACGTCGGCCACGCCCGGCAGCGCCGCCGCGGGCGCCAGCCCCGCGCGCAGGCCCGCCTCGATCGCCGAAACCCGTGCGCGCCAATCCTGTTCCAACAACAGCTCGACCGACGCGACCCCGACCGCGCAAGCCAGCGCGTTGGCCATGAACGTCGGGCCGTGCATCAGCGCACCCGGCTCGTGCGTGCTGATGGTCTCCGCGATGGCCCGGGTGCACAGCGTCGCGGCCAGCGTGATGTAGCCACCGGTCATCGCCTTGCCAACGCACATGATGTCGGGGCTGACGCGAGCGTGCTCAGCTGCGAACAGCTCCCCTGTGCGGCCGAAGCCGGTGGCGATCTCGTCGAAGATCAGCAAGACGCCGTGGCGGTCGCAGATCGCACGGAGATCGGCGAGATACCGCGGGTCGTGAAACCGCATGCCACCCGCGCCCTGCACCACGGGTTCGACGATCACGGCCGCCAGCTCGTCGGCGTGCTCGGACAGCTGCTTCTCGAACGCCGTGCTGTAGCCGTGGTCGTACGCGGCAGGCACCTGCGGCGCGAACTCCTGATGCGCCAGCACGTCGGCCCACAGCGAGTGCATGCCGCCGTCCGGATCGCACACACTCATCGGGGTGAAGGTGTCGCCGTGGTAGCCACCACGCCACGTCATCAGCCGGTGCCTTTCGACATTGCCGATACTGCGCCAGTACTGCAGCGCCATCTTGACCGCGACCTCCACAGACACCGAGCCGGAGTCGCTGAAGAACACCGTGTCGAGGCCCTCGGGCGTGATCTGCACCAGCAGCTGGGCCAGCCGGGCGGCCGGTTCGTGCGTCAGCCCGCCGAACATGACGTGGTTCATGGTCGCGAGCTGGCCGGTGATCGCCGCGTCCAGCACGGGGTGGCCGTGGCCGTGGATCGCGGTCCACCACGACGCCATCGCGTCGAGCACCTCGATCTGACGCCCGTCGTCGACGAGCGTCAGCCAGGCACCCTTGGCGCCGACCGCAACGACCGGAGGCAGCGCTTCGGCCCCGATCGTGCTGTAGGGATGCCAGACATGTGCGGCGTCGATCGCACTGATCTCGGCGGGGGTCAACACGAGCCTGATCCTTTGCTCACGGGCTGTGACGCGTCGCCTGCGGCGTGAGGCACCAGGCGATCTTCGGTAGATTAGCCGTCGACCATGATGACCCTCGCCCCTCCCCGGCCGGCGCCGGTCACCGACCAGGGTGACAGCCGGCGCACGACCGAACCGCCCAAGGGGGCGCGCGCGTCGGGTTTCTATCGGCATGATCTCGACGGCCTGCGCGGCATCGCGATCGCCCTCGTCGCAGTGTTTCACGTGTGGTTTGGCCGGGTCTCCGGTGGCGTCGACGTCTTCTTGGCGCTGTCGGGCTTCTTCTTCGGCGGCAGGCTGCTGCGGGCGGCGCTGACGCCGGGCAGCTCGCTGTCGCCGGTCCCCGAAGTGACCCGACTCGTTCGCCGGCTGTTGCCTGCGCTCGTCGTCGTGCTGGCCGCGTCAGCGATACTCACCATTCTGATCCAGCCGGAGACGCGCTGGGAGACGTTTGCTGACCAAAGCCTGGCCAGCCTCGGCTACTTCCAGAACTGGGAGTTGGCGAACACCGCATCGAACTACCTTCGCGCCGGTGAGGCGGTCAGTCCGCTGCAGCACATCTGGTCGATGTCGGTGCAGGGACAGTTCTATATCGGCTTCCTGGCGCTGATCTTCACGTTCGCCTATCTGTTGCGGCGCCGTCTCGGCGACCGCATGCGGATTTTCTTCGTGGTGCTGCTGAGCGTGCTGACGATCGCCTCGTTCGTCTACGCGATATTTGCTCACAACGCCGATCAGGCCACCGCCTACTACAACAGCTTCGCCAGGGCGTGGGAACTGCTTCTTGGCGCCTTGCTGGGCGCGCTGGTGCCATACGTGCGCTGGCCGATGTGGCTGCGCACGACGGTCGCGGCAGTCGCGCTGGCGGCGATCCTGTCATGCGGCGCACTGATCGACGGCGTGAAGGAGTTTCCAGGGCCGTTGGCTCTGGTGCCTGTCGGTGCCGCCATGTTGTTCATCCTTTCCGCCGCCAACCGCCAGGCGGACCCGAGCACCGCGAACCGGCTGCCCGCCCCCAACCGGCTGCTGGCCACTGCGCCGTTCGTATCGCTCGGCGCGATGGCCTACTCGCTGTACCTCTGGCACTGGCCCCTGCTGATCTTCTGGCTGTCCTACACCGGGCGGCCACGCGTCAACTTCGTCGAGGGCGCGGTCGTCCTGCTGCTCTCGGGCGTGCTGGCCTGGCTGACGCTGCGGTACGTCGAGAACCCGCTGCGGTATCGCGCCGCGACGAAAGCGCCCAAACAGACCCCCGCCGTGCCGCTCCGGGAGCGGCTGCGGCGACCCACGATCGTGCTGGGTTCCAGCGTCGCCCTGCTGGGCGTGGCGTTGACGGCGACGTCGTTCACCTGGCGCGAGCACGTCACGGTCCAGCGCGCGAACGGCAAAGAGCTGGCGACTCTTTCACCTGTGGACTACCCGGGTGCCAGGGCTCTGATCAATGGAGCGAAGGTGCGCAAGCTGCCGATGCGCCCGACGGTGCTGGAGGCCAAGGACGATCTGCCTGAGACCACCACCGACGGCTGCATCAGCGATTTCGACAACTCGAACGTGATCAACTGCACGTTCGGCGACAGGGCGGCGACCAGAACCATCGCACTCGCAGGCGGATCCCACGCCGAGCACTGGATCACCGCGCTCGATCTGCTCGGACAGATACACCACTTCAAGGTCGTGACCTACATGAAGATGGGCTGCCCGCTGACCACGGAACAACTGCCACTGGTGATGGGCGACAACCGCCCGTACCCGGGATGCCACGAGTGGAATCAGCGGGTGATGCCAGAGCTCATCGCCGATCACCCGGACTTCGTGTTCACGACCTCGACACGGCCATGGAACATCAAACCCGGCGATGTGATGCCTGCGACCTACATCGGTATCTGGCAGGCGTTGTCGGACAACAAGATTCCGATCCTTGCGATGCGCGATACCCCGTGGATGGTGCGCGATGGAAAGCCCTACTTCCCTGTCGACTGTCTGGCCGACGGCGGCGACGCGATCTCCTGCGGGATCAAGCGATCCGACGTACTGTCGGACCACAACCAGACATTGGATTTCGTCGCGCAGTTTCCGCTGCTGAAGCCGCTCGACATGAGCGACGCGGTGTGCCGCAAGGACATCTGCCGCGCAGTGGAGGGGAATGTGTTGCTTTATCGCGACGCCCACCACATCTCGACGACGTACATGCGCACGATGACGGCAGAGCTCGGGCGCCAGATCGGCGCAGCCACCGGCTGGTGGGTTGGCTGATGGCCGCCGCCGGACCGGCGTCGGTACCCACCGTCTGGCCTGGTGACACCTATCCGCTCGGCGCCACCTACGACGGCGCAGGGACGAACTTCTCGCTGTTCTCCGAGGTGGCCGAGCGGGTGGAGCTGTGCCTGATCGCCAAGGGCGGCGGCGAGGAGCGGATCAACCTCGACGAGGTCGACGGCTACGTGTGGCACTCTTATCTCCCGACCGTCACCCCCGGGCAGCGCTACGGCTTCCGCGTGCACGGACCGTGGGATCCCGGCGCGGGTCATCGGTGCGATCCGAGCAAGCTACTGCTGGACCCCTACGGCAAGTCCTTCCATGGCGATTTCGAGTTCACCCAGGCGTTGTTCTCCTACGACCTGAACGCCGACGATCTGGCGTCGGGCGGCACGCCGCCGAAGATCGATTCGCTTGGCCACACCATGACCAGCGTGGTGATAAACCCGTTCTTCCAGTGGGCTTCGGATCGCGCGCCGCGCACGCCTTATCACGAGACCATCATCTACGAGGCCCACGTGAAGGGTATGACTCAGACCCATCCGAGCATCCCCGAGGAACTGCGCGGCACCTACGCCGGGCTTGGGCACCCGGTGATCATCGACCACCTCAAGTCCCTCAACGTGACGGCGATCGAGCTGATGCCGGTGCACCAGTTCCTGCACGACCACCGGCTGATCGACCTCGGACTGCGAAACTACTGGGGCTACAACACTTTCGGCTTCTTCGCCCCGCACTACCAGTACGCCGCGAACCGGCATGCGGGCGGTGCCGTTGCCGAATTCAAGACCATGGTCCGGTCGTTCCACGAGGCCGGGATCGAGGTCATCCTCGACGTGGTCTACAACCACACCGGAGAGGGCAACCACCTCGGCCCCACCATCAATTTCCGCGGCATCGACAACGCGGCCTACTACCGGCTGCAGGATGGCGACCTGAGGTTCTACAAGGACTTCACCGGCACCGGCAACAGCCTCAACCCACGACACCCGCACACCCTGCAGCTGATCATGGACTCGCTGCGGTACTGGGTGCTGGAAATGCACGTCGACGGCTTCCGCTTCGACCTGGCGGCCGCGCTGGCCCGTGAGTTCTACGACGTCGACCGATTGAGCGCGTTCTTCGACTTGGTGCAGCAGGACCCGGTGGTCAGCCAGGTCAAGCTGATCGCCGAACCGTGGGACGTCGGCGAAGGCGGCTACCAGGTCGGCAACTTCCCAGGTTTGTGGACCGAATGGAACGGGAAGTATCGCGACACTGTGCGCGATTACTGGCGGGGTGAGCCCGCGACCCTCGGCGAGTTCGCCTCGCGACTGACCGGGTCCTCGGATCTCTACGAGGCCACCGGCCGGCGGCCCGGCGCAAGTATCAACTTCGTCACCTGTCACGACGGCTTCCCGCTGGCCGACCTGGTGTCGTACAACGAGAAGCACAACCAAGCCAACGGCGAGGACAACCGCGACGGCGAAAGCCACAACCGGTCGTGGAACTGCGGCGTCGAGGGTCCGACCGACGATCCGGAAATCCTCGCCCTCCGTGGCAAGCAGATGCGCAACATCATGGCCACGCTGATGGTGTCCCAGGGCACGCCGATGATCTCGCACGGTGACGAGATCGGCCGCACACAGGGCGGCAACAACAACGTCTATTGCCAGGACTCCGAGATTTCCTGGATGGACTGGTCGATGTGCGCGACGAACGCCGACCTGCTCGAGTTCACTCGCCGCGTCACCAAACTGCGGCGGGACCATCCCGTCTTCCGTCGGCGCCGCTTCTTCAAGGGCAAGCCGATCCGCACCGGCGAGCAGGTCCGCGACATCGCCTGGCTGACCCCGGCAGGCAAGGAGATGACTCCCGAGGATTGGGGCACCGGGCTGGGCAAGTGTGTCGCGGTGTTCCTCAACGGCGAGGCGATCCCCACTCCCAACGCGCGCGGCGAAAGGGTCGTCGACGACTCGTTCCTGCTTTGCTTCAACGCATACGACGAGCCGCAGGATTTCGTCACCCCGAAGGGTGACTACGCCAAGGAGTGGACCGCCACGCTGGACACGGCCGACGCCACTGGAGCGACCGAAGTGGTTGTCACTGCAGGCAAGAAGATCTCACTGCCGGCGCGGTCGGTCCTGGTGCTGCGTAAGACCGCCTGACACATGGCTGTCCCCGTGCTGTCGACGTATCGGCTACAGATGCGCGGCGATCGTTTCACGTTCGACGACGCCTTGGGAGTGCTGGACTACCTGGACGATCTCGGGGTGTCGCACCTGTACTTGTCGCCGATCCTGACCGCCGCCGAGGGTTCCACCCACGGTTACGACGTCACCGATCCCACCACCGTCTCAGCAGCGCTTGGCGGATCTGAGGGGCTCGAACGGCTGTCCGCTGCGGCCCGGGCCCGCGGGATGGGGCTGATCGTCGACATCGTGCCCAATCACCTCGGCGTCGATAAACCCGAACAGAACCGGTGGTGGCGCGACGTTCTCGAGCACGGCCGAAGTTCGACGTTCTCCTCGTTTTTTGACATCGACTGGAACCTCGACCCCGACGGCCGAATCGTGTTGCCGGTGCTGGGTTCCGACGACGACCCGGCGCCGCCGGGCTATCCGGCCGATCGATCCCACTACCGGCTGATCGGGTGGCGGCACGGGATCTGCGGCTACCGGCGCTTCTTCTCCATCACATCGCTCGCCGGACTGCGACAGGAGGACCGCGCGGTATTCGACGCCACGCATGTGGAGGTCAAACGCTGGTTCGGCGAGGAGCTTGTCGACGGGCTTCGCATCGACCATCCCGACGGACTGTCCAATCCCGCAGGCTATCTGGCGTGGCTACGCGAGCTTGCCGGACCGGACGCGTGGATCGCCATCGAGAAGATCCTGGCGGTCGACGAACCGCTGGAGCCCACGCTGCCGATCGACGGCACGACCGGTTATGACGCGCTGCGCGAAATCGGCGGACTCTTCATCGATCCCGCAGGCGCGGGCCCGCTCACCGCGTTGTCCGAATCCACCGGTACCGCCTACGAAGATATGTCGGAGCTGGCCCATCGGCTCAAGGCCGAGGCCGTCACCGGCATGCTGGGCAGCGAGCTGGCGCGACTACACAGAAACATCGCCGCCGCCACGGGTGCCGATCACCCGGACCTGCCAAGGGCCGTCGCTGAGCTGATCAGCCGCGTGCACGTGTACCGGTCCGACTACCTGTCGCTGTCGTTGGTGCTGCCGGAGGCCATGGCCGAAACCGCCTCGGCGCTACCGGAATTGGCGGAGCCGCTGGCGATCGTCGCCTCGGCGCTGACCCGCAGCGCCGAGGCGGCCGTACGCCTGCAGCAGCTGTGTGGCGCCGCCACCGCCAAGTCGATGGAGGACTGCCTGTTCTACCGCGACGCCAGACTGGTGTCGCTGAATGAGGTAGGCGGGGAGCCGGCCCGGTTCGGGGTGAGCGTCGCGGAGTTTCACAAGCGCGCCGCGACCAGGGCCCGGCTGTGGCCGCGCACGATGGTGACGTTGACCACCCATGACACCAAACGCGGTGAAGACGTGCGCGCCCGCATCGGCGTGCTGTCTCAGGTGCCGTCGCGGTGGGCAGAACTCGTCGGCAAGTGGGCCCTTCAGGCGCCGCCGCCGGATCCCGCGACAGGACTCTTCCTGCTGCAAAACATCTTCGGCGTGTGGCCGGTAGACGGTGTGGTGACCGATGAATTGCGGGACAGGCTGCACGCGTACACCGAGAAGGCCATCCGGGAGGCCGCGGCCCATACGTCGTGGCACGATCCCGACACCGCGTTCGAAACCGCTGTGCACGCGTGGCTGGACACCGTCATGGATGGGCCGGTCGCGACCGAGCTGACGTCTCTCGTCACCCGGCTGAACGAGCATGTGCGAAGCGACTGCCTGGGCCAGAAGTTGGTGGCGTTGACGGTGCCCGGCGTGCCCGATGTGTATCAAGGCACAGAACTGTGGGAGGACAGCCTGGTCGACCCGGACAACCGCCGCCCGGTCGACTATCACGTGCGACGGGACGCGTTGAGTGCGAACGCTGATCCGAAGATGCGGGTGGTGACCGCCGCCCTACACCTGCGGCGCGACCGCCCGGGCACCTTCACCGACGGCGGCTACACACCACTTCTGGCCGACGGTGCCGGCGCCGGACATCTGGTCGCGTTCCAGCGCGACGCCGACGTGGTGACCGCTGTCACCCGCCATAGTGTGGTCCTCGCTGAAACCGGTTGGGGTGATACCTCTTTGACTCTGCCCGACGGTGTGTGGGCCGACCGCATCGCAGGCGGCCGGTTCACCGGCACGGAATTGGCGTCGGACCTCTTCGGAGAGTTCCCGGTCGCGCTGTTGGAGCGCGTCGATGACTGAATTCTCCGTCTGGGCGCCCCGCCCCGACGTGGTTCGCCTCGACGTCGACGGCACGCTGTACCCGATGGACAGGTCCGACGACGGCTGGTGGCGGGCCGACGTCGAGGCCCGACCCGATTCGCGCTACGGCTTCGTCCTCGACGATGACCCGAAGGTGCTGCCCGATCCCCGCTCCCCGCGTCAGCCCGATGGTGTACATGAGCGCTCGCAGTTGTGGCGACCCGCCGCGGACGCCTGGACCGACGACGACTGGCACGGCCGATCGATCGAGGGCCGGGTCATCTACGAGTTGCACATCGGCACGTTCACACCGGGCGGCACGTTCGACTCGGCGATCGAGAAGCTGGACTATCTGGTCGATTTGGGCGTCGACTTCGTCGAACTGATGCCGGTCAACGCGTTCGGCGGCACCCACGGTTGGGGATACGACGGTGTGCTCTGGTACGCGGTGCACGAGCCGTACGGCGGGCCCGACGGACTCGTGCGTCTGATCAACGCCTGCCACCGGCACGGCCTCGGTGTGCTGATCGATACCGTGTTCAATCACCTTGGCCCGTCGGGCAACTACCTGCCGAGGTTCGGGCCGTACCTGTCGTCGGGCAGCAACCCGTGGGGCGAATCGGTCAACATCTCCGACGCGGACGCCGACGAGGTGCGCCGCTACATCATCGACTGCGCACTCCGGTGGATGCGTGACTTCCACGCCGACGGTCTGCGGCTCGACGCCGTGCACGCACTCGTCGACACCACCGCGATCAACATCCTGGAGGAAACCGCCGCCGAAACGGATGCCCTCGCAGGGAAACTGGGCCGGCCGCTGTCGTTGATCGCGGAGAGCGACCGCAACGACCCACGGCTGATCACACCCCGCGAGCACGGCGGATACGGGATGACGGCACAGTGGGACGACGACATCCACCACGCGATCCACTCCGCGGTGTCAGGCGAACGGCAAGGCTACTACTCGGATTTCGGGTCGTTGGAGACGTTGGCGCAGACCCTGAAGCACGGCTATTTCCACGCCGGGACGTACTCGTCGTTCCGTCATCGCCGCCACGGCCGTCCGCTGGATACCACGGTCATTCCGGCGACGCGGCTGCTGGCATACACCCTGACGCACGACCAGGTCGGTAACCGCGCGGTCGGCGACCGGCCGTCGCAGAACCTCAGCTTCGGCCAGCTGGCCGTGAAGGCGGCGCTGGCACTCGGGTCGCCATACACGGGAATGCTTTTCATGGGTGAGGAATGGGGATCGTCATCACCGTTCCAGTTCTTCAGCTCCCACTCGGAACCCGAGTTGGCAAGAGCGACCGCCGAGGGCCGCAGGCGTGAGTTCGCCGAGCACGGGTGGGCCGGCGAGATTCCCGATCCGCAGGATCCGGCGACGTTCGAACGGTCGAAGCTGAACTGGGCCGAGATCGACGACGGCGAGCACGGTCAGCTGCGGCGGCTCTACCGACAGCTGATCGCGTTGCGGCACAACGAACCCGACCTGGCTGACCCGTGGCTGGACCACATGCGCGTGGACTACGACGAGGCGGCCCGGTGGATCGTCATGCACCGCGGGTCTTTGGCGATCGCATGCAACCTCGGCACCGAAGCGGTCGACGTTCCGGTCACCGGCGAGGACGTGTCGGCCTGGGGCGAGCCGAAAGTCGACGCCGAAGCCACCCGGCTGGAGGGGCATTCTTTCGCAATTCTGCGGAGTGTCAAGGCGCCATCCACAAGCGAGCGACCTGTGGATAACTGATTACCGCAGAACCGCTTTCGCGGGCGATGCTCACGGTATGGCTCACCCTACATCCCACCGCCCATTGAGACCGCAACCGATCCGATTCACTCGGTTGCCGATATGGGGCAACGATGGCGGGCCGTGATTGGCCCACTCGGATTCAGCGAAAGGCTACTGTGGATCGGATTCGTCGGACCTGATCGGCGCATGGTGAAGGCCTTGAGTCAGGTTCCGCTTGGACCTCGACCTCGGCGCCCGTTCGTGAAAACCACAATGACAGCGCTCCTCGACGTGCTGGACGGACTCAAGGACGACGCCTCGGTGGCGCTGCTTTTGACCCGACCAGGAAAGGGTCCCATCTCGGATGCCGACAGGCAGTGGTCGACCCTGCTCACCGAGGTCGCGGCCGACCTCGGCACTTGCCCGCTGGTGACCTACGACGGCCGGTTAACGGACGCGGCGATCGCCGCGCGAATCGCAGTCGCCGCCCCCGCCTAGAGAAGGTAGCGATACGCAGGCGAGCCGGGCTCCAGGTTCTCGACGTGGATGTCGGAGGCCTTCATCCGCTCCAGCAGACCCTCGAGATCTGCCGCCGATCCCAGCTCGATACCGACCAGAGCCTCGCCGGTGTCGCGGTTGTTGCGCTTGACGTACTCGAACAACGTGATGTCGTCACTGGGACCGAGCACCGTGTCCAGGAATCGCCGCAAGGCACCGGGCTCCTGCGGGAAGTCCACCAGGAAGTAGTGCTTGAGACCGAGGTGCACCAGCGAGCGCTCCAACACCTCGTTGTAGCGCGAGACATCGTTGTTGCCACCCGAAATCAGGCACACCACAGTCGAATCCGGCTCGATGTCGGCCTCCATCAGCGCGGCCACGGACAGCGCGCCCGCCGGTTCGGCGATGATACCCTCGTTTTGGTACAGATCGAGCATCGCGGTGCACACCGCACCCTCGTCGACGGTCGTGATCGACACCATGTCTCCTGCCGCGGCCAGCGCTGCGTAGGTCAGGTTGCCGGCCCTGTTCACCGCCGCACCGTCGACGAACTGGTCGACGTGATCCAGCGTGACGGGCTCCCCCGCGGCCAGCGCCGCGATCATCGCGGCGGCCCCGGCCGGTTCGACGCCCAACACCGAAGTGCCGGTCGTCCGCTCGGCAAGGTACGTCGTGATGCCTGAGATGCAGCCGCCGCCGCCGACCGGGACGATCACCAAGTCGGGCTCGCTGTCGAGCTGGTCGAGGATCTCGGCGGCGATGGTGCCCTGCCCTGCCATCGTCCGCAGATCGTCGTACGGCGGCACCAGCGTCGCGCCGGTCCGTGCGACGTCGTCGAGTGCCGCCGCAGCGGCCTCGTCGTAGGTCTTGCCGATCGCGATCAGCTCGATGAACTCGCGGCCGTGATAGCGGATGCGGTCGCGCTTCTGCTTCGGCGTCTTGGCTGGCACGTACACCCGGCCATGGATGCCCATCGAGCGGCACGCCATCGCGAAACCCTGGGCATGGTTACCCGCCGAGGAGCACACCACGCCCGCGGCGATCTCCTCGTCGGACAGCTGCATCAGCAGGTTGTGTGCACCGCGCAGCTTGTACGACCGGACCGTCTGCAGGTCCTCGCGCTTGAGGAAGACCGTCGCGCCGGTCGCCTCCGACAGCCGCTCGCTGTACTGCAGCGGGCTGCGCCGCACCACGCCCGAAATTCGCTGAACGGCCTCGTCGATGTCGGCCGCGGACAGCGGCGACGTCAAGGGGCTTTGGCTCAGTTCAGCGGACACCGAACAATAGTGCCACTAACCAGCGGTTTTCAGTTAATCGGGGTAAGGACGAAGAGCGGGATCTGCCGGTCCGTCTTCGTTTGGTATTCCGCGTAGTCCGGCCAAGCCTCGACTGCACGGTCCCACCACGCGACCTTCTCGTCGCCGAACACCTCGCGCGCCTCGTAGTCCTTCGTGACGGAGCCGTCCTGCAGTTCGACCCGCGGGTGCGCCTTGACGTTGTAGTACCAGACCGGATTCTTCGGTGCCCCGCCCAAGGACGCCACGATCGCGTACTGACCGTCGTGCTCGACGCGCATCAGCGGGGTCCTGCGGATCTTGCCGGTTTTGGCCCCGATCGTGGTCAGCAGGATCAACGGCTTGCCCTTCATGTCGCTGCCGTCGGTGCTGCCGGACTCCATGATCTTGTCAGCGTGCTCGCGGACCCAGTCCCACGGGCTTGGTTCGTAGTCTCCGGAAAGTGGCATGCGACCAGCCTAGACCCGCTAGGCAAGTGATCATCTTCATGAGCGTTTCGGTTGCCCGAAAACTCACTTGCGAGCTATCGTGATTCTGTGACCGTGCGCGACGAAGTCAGCATTGCCGGTGTGGCCTGGCCGGTATACAAGCTGCTCGCGCTCGCGATCGGGCTGGCGGTCCTGGGGATCGTCGCGGTTGCGACCGGCAGCGCGGCGCCGTCCGTGCTGGCTGCCGCGGCCGCAGGCACCGTCGTGTGGCTGGCCTTGCGCCCGTTTCACCCGTCCAGCCGCTAGTCCTCCAGCAGCCGCCGCAGCGCTTCAAGGTCGGCGGCCACCGCCGCAGCATCTGCGTCGAACTCCGCGTTGGTCATGCCCGCCCGCCGTCGCACGCTGAACAGCACCTCGCAGAGGGGCTCCGCGACGCCGCCCGGGATCACGCGCAGTGGGTTGTACACCGCTTCGCCCGACGGCAGCCGGACCACGTGATCGAGCACGCCGAACTCGTTCGGCGGTGCGAACTCGACCGTCACCGTGCCCATCGGCGAATCGGCGACCCAGCCATCCGCGGTCTGTCGTAGGCCGCCCTCGGCAAGGCCTGCCGCCCACTTCGACCATGTCTGCGGGTCAGCGGCGAATTCGTAGACCGCTTCGGGATCGGCTTGTATCCAGACGCTGACGTGTCGCGACTCCATCTGTCCATCGTCGCGCACAGACTGAGCGGATGGACACCACACCCGAACCCTCGGCGGCGGTCGAAGAGTTCGTCAAGCGCGCCGAGCGCCTGGCGTCCGGCGCCGAACGCCACATGCCGTCATGGCTGCGCCCCGGCGATCCGGAAAGCCGGCTGCCCGTGCTGGTCGCACTCATCGTCGCGATCGCGCTGCAGCTGCTGATCTCGAGGAACTACACGCTGGTGCCGCGGTGGCCACTCGTCGTGCTGGAGGTCCTGCTGCTGGTGGTGCTCGTTGCGCTGAACCCCCTGCGCCTCACCCGTTCGACGCTTCTCGGCAAGTACGCGACCTGGGTGTTGCTGGGCGCGATCACCGTGGACAACACGCTATCCGCCATCGTGTTGGACGCCCGCATCATCTCCGGCGAGGTGAGCAACGACCCGGCGCTGTTACTCGGCAGCGGCGCGGCGATCTTCGTCACCAACATCATCGTTTTCGGCATCTGGTACTGGGAGCTGGACCGCGGCGGCCCGTTCGCACGGCGCGCAGGAACCCGGCCCTATCCCGACTTCCTGTTCCCGCAAATGGATCCCGACACCGCGAAACTCGCGAGGCCAGGTTGGCGGCCGACGTTCGTCGACTATCTCTACGTGAGCATCACCAACGTGATGGCCTTCTCGCCGACCGACACCATGCCGCTGTCGCGCTGGGCGAAGGCGATGATGACCGTCCAGGCGATGGTCGCGCTGAGCACCGCCGGACTCGTAATCGCAAGGGCGGTGAACGTTTTGGGCTAATCGTTCAGCCCGAAAACAGGAGTAGGTTCGCGGTCATGGGGATTGCAACCACTCAACTGACACCCGTCGAACAGACCGCATTTCTCACCGTGTACGCCAGGGCACTCGACAGCCGCTGGCGACGACCGATCCTCGGCGACAGGCTGGCCGACGAGGTGGTCGGCAGGATCGACTACGACTTCGCTGGGCTCGGTGTGCAGGCCAGCGTGGTCTGCCAAACCGCGTTGCGCGCGAAGATGCTGGACGACCGGGTCCGCGATTTCGTCCACAAGCACCACGACGCCGTCGTCGTCGACCTCGGGGCAGGGCTCGACAGCGGCTTCTACCGGGTCGATCCACCACCATCGATCGACTGGTACAGCGTGGACCTGCCGGGCATCTTGGCCCTTCGCGACGAGGCGTTGCCTACCAACCCGCACTCCCATTCGGTGCCGGTGTCGCTGGCCGAGAAGCATTGGCCCGAAACGATTCCGGGCGACCGTCCCACGATGCTGATCGCCGACGGACTGTTCGCTTTCCTGCCCGAACCGGTGATCGTCGCCATCTTCCGCCGGATCACCGATCATTTCAGCACTGGCGAATTCGCGTTCAACGACTACGGCCGAATCGGCTGGGTCAGCAAGCTCGCGATCAAGCTGTACCCGCAGAAGATGTTCAAGGACGTCGGAAGCCAGTGGGGCTATGCGGGTTTTAAGGATGCCCACCATCCGGAGACGTGGAATCCGCGGATGAGGTTGGTCGAGGAGGCCAGCCTTGCATACGAACCGGAGGTCGACCTCTTCCCCGGCTGGATCCGGGTGGCGACCAAGCTCTCCGGCAAGAGCAAGACGGGCGCACGCAAGGCCCGGATCCTGCGCTATGCCTTCTAGGCCTTCTGGATTCGACCGTTAAGCCAATCGGACGGGTAGGGACTGGACAGCGACACCGACGGCCGCGGACGGGCCCGCGCTCATCCAGACCGGTTCGCTCGTGATTTCGATGGCGGCGAAGCGGCGCAGCAGCGCACCGATCATCACCTGAATCTCGGCGCGGGCGAGGTTCGCGCCGAGGCAGAAATGCGGACCGCCGCCGCCGAACGCCAAGTGCGGATTCGGTGATCGCCGGATGTCGAAGCGGAAGGGATCGACGAACACGTTCTCGTCCCGGTTCGCGGAGGGGTAGAACAGGCCGACCCGGTCACCGGCGTGCAGCTGTTGGCCGCCGAGCTCGATGTCGCGGGTTACGGCGCGGCCGAAACAGGTCACCGGACTGGACCAGCGAAGGATCTCCTCGGCGGCGGTTGGGAGCAAGGACGGATCCCCTCGGAGCGAGTCCAGCTGGTCCGGCGTGCCGAGGAGCGCCATCAGCCCCTGAGCGAGGGCATTCCGAGTGGTCTCGCTGCCTCCGAAGGTCAACACCATGAAGAACAGGTCCAGCTCGAACCCGTCGAGTTCACTGTTCGCGAGGATCGACCACACGTCATCGGTCGGGTTCGCCCGCTTCGCGGCGCTCAGCTCGTGCGCGAAAGTGAACAGCGCGACCTCCGCATTCTGTTGCTGCTCCTTCGAGATGTCCTGCAACGGATCGGTGGCCCGCATGATCAGGTCGGTGAGGCGGAATACCTCGGGCCGCTCGGCGTCGGGAATGCCGACGATGTCGGCGATGACATGCATCGGAAGCAGATACGCGATCTCCGGCACGAAGTCGAGTTCACCGGTTGCGGCGGCATCGTCGAGGATCCGCTCTGTATGTCTCCGGATCCGTTCCTCGAGACGCCCGATCATGCGCGGCGTGAAGCCGGCGCTGATGAGCCGCCGGATCGTGGTGTACTCCGGCGGATCTTTCGTGACGAACATGACGCCCCGGCGCTGCCGCGGGAACGGGACGATGGTGGTGCCATCGTGCGTGGAGAACGTCTCCCAGTCGCGATTCGCCCGTTCGACCTCGGGATGGCCGAGCACCGCCCAGAACTCGATCTCGCTCCCGTACGCAGGCACGTGTGTGCGCGGGTGCCAGAGGACCGGTCCCACCTCGCGCAGTTCCGCGTACAGCTCGTGCGGAATTCCCTTGCGGTACAAGGACGGGTCGAGAAGGTCGACGTCGGGCACCGCTTTGACGGCCATAGATTTCCCCCGCGCTACGCGCTCTAACCGCCCAGGCAGCCCGGGCCCAGTAGTGCCTTGAGGTCGCCCATCAACGCCGACGACGGCGTCACCCGCAGCGAGGCGTCCAGTTCCAGCGTGGTGATCCGCTCACCGCTGATCAGCCGCAGATGCACCTGCGACGTGCCGGGATGGCGGGCCAGCACTTGCTTCAACGCGGAGACCTTGTCGATGGTGCACTGACGCGTCGGCAGGCTCACCGCCAGCGGCCGGTCGACCTGCGCACTGGAGAAGTCCGGCACCACAAGCTCGTGCGCGATCAGCGCGATCCGGTCGTCACGCGCAGCCACCTTCGCCTTGACCAGCACGACCGCATCGTCGGTGATCTCTCCGCCGTACACAGAGTAGGTCTGTGGGAAGAACAGCACCTCGATGCCACCGGTGAGATCTTCCAATTGCGCTGACGCCCAAGGCAAACCGTTCTTGTTCACCCGGCGATTCACGGACGCGAGGATGCCGCCGACCACCACTTGGGCGTCGTTGGCGACGTCTCCGTCGAGGATGGCCGGAATCTGCGTGTCGACCTGGGTGGCCAGCAGATGCGCGACGCCGTTCAGCGGATGCCCCGACACGTACAGGCCCAGCATCTCGCGCTCGAGCGCCAGCTTGTGCTTGTCCTCCCACTCCTCTTCCGGCACCTTGATGGTGAACACCGCGTCCGTCGCCGTGTCGGCGCCGCCGAAGAGGTCGAATTGGCCCATCGCCTCGGCCTTCTTGGTGCCTAGCACCGAGTCGACGGCGTCGGTGTGCACCAGGAACAGGCCCTTGCGCGGATGGCCCAGCGAATCGAACGCGCCGGCTTTGATCAGTGACTCGGTGACCTTCTTGTTGCACGCACCGATCTCGATCTTGTTGAGGTAGTCGGAGAAGTCGATGAACTTGCCCTTGTCGGTGCGCGTACCGATAAGCGACGCAACGACATTCGACCCAACGTTGCGCACCGCGCCGAGCCCGTAGCGGATGTCCTCACCGACCGACGCGAAGTTGAGGCCGGATTCGTTGACGTCCGGCGGCAGCACGGTGATGCCCAGCTTGCGGCAGTCCGCGAGGTACACCGCGGCCTTGTCCTTGTCGTCGCCCACCGACGTGAGCAGCCCGGCCATGTACTCCGCCGGGTAGTTGGCCTTCAGGTACGCCGTCCAGTACGACACCAACCCATAGCCCGCGGCGTGCGACTTGTTGAACGCGTAGTCGGCGAACGGCAGCACGGTGTCCCACAGCGCCTTGATGGCACCCGCCGAGAAGCCATTCGACTTCATGCCTTCCGAGAAGCCCTCGAACTCCTTCTCCAGCACTTCACGCTTCTTCTTGCCCATGGCTTTTCGCAGAATGTCTGCTCGGGCGAGCGAGTAGCTGGCCACCTTCTGCGCGATGCGCATGATCTGCTCTTGGTAGACGATCAGCCCGTACGTCTCGGCGAGGATGTCGCGCAGCGGCTCTTCGAGCTCGGGATGGATCGGCTTGATGGCCTGCTTACCGTTCTTGCGGTCGGCGTAGTCGTTGTGGGCGTTCATACCCATCGGGCCGGGCCGGTACAGCGCAATGACCGCGACCACGTCCTGGAAGCCGGTGGGCTGCATGCGCCGCAGCAGGTCACGCATCGGGCCGCCGTCGAGCTGGAACACGCCGAGCGTGTCGCCGCGGCCGAGCAGTTGGTAAGTGGCCGGATCGTCGAGCGGGACGGACTCGAGGTCGAGCTCGGTTCCCCGGTTAGCCTTGATGTTCTCCAGGGCGTCGCCAATGATCGTCAGGTTGCGAAGGCCGAGGAAGTCCATCTTCAGCAGGCCGATGGCCTCGCACGACGGATAGTCCCAACCGGTGATGATGGCGCCGTCCTGCGGCCTCTTCCACAGCGGGATGGCCTCGGTCAGCGGCTCACTGCTCATGATCACGGCGCAGGCGTGCACACCCGCGTTGCGGATCAGGCCTTCCAGTCCGCGGGCAGTCTCATAGATGGTGCGGACGTCAGGGTCGGTGTCGATGAGCCCGCGAACCTCGGCGGCCTCCTTGTACCGATCGTGGTTCGCGTCCGTGATCCCGGACAGCGGAATGTCTTTGGCCATGATCGGCGGCGGCAGCGCCTTGGTGATCCGGTCCGCGATCGCGAAACCCGGCTGGCCGTAGTGGATGCGGGCCGAATCCTTCAGCGCCGCTTTGGTTTTGATGGTGCCGAACGTGATGACCTGGGCGACCCGATCGCTCCCCCACTTGTCGGCGGCGTAGCGCACCATCTCGCCGCGGCGGCGGTCGTCGAAGTCGATATCGATATCGGGCATCGACGCGCGCTCGGGGTTCAGGAAGCGCTCGAACAGCAGACCGTGCTCGATCGGGTCGATATCGGTGATGCGCAGCGCATAGGCGACCAGCGAGCCGGCCGCCGAACCACGACCCGGTCCGACCCGGATGTCGACCGACCGCGCATAGCTCACCAGGTCGGCCACGATCAGGAAGTAGGAGGGGTAGCCCTTCGCGCAGATCACGTCGATCTCATAGGCCGCCCGGTCCACGTACTGCTGTGGCACGCCGGCGGCGAACCGCCGCGCGAGCCCGGCGTCTACCTCGTGGCGCAGCCACGACGCCTGGTCGTGGCCCTCGGGGACGGGGGAGATCGGCATCCGGTCGCGCAGTTCCCACACGTCGGCGTAGGACTGGACCCGATCGGCGATCAGCAGGGTGGAGTCACAGGCGCCGGGGATCTCGGCGTCCCAGATCTCGCGCATCTCCGCTGCCGACTTGAGGTAGTAGCCGTCCCCGTCGAACTTGAACCGGTTCGGATCCGACAGCGTCTTCCCGGTCTGCACACACAGCAGCGCCTCATGGTTGTGGGCCGCGTCGCGGGTGACGTAGTGGCAGTCGTTGGTGGCGAGTGGCGGGATGGCGAGTTTGCGGCCGATCTCGAGCAGGCCCTCGCGCACCCGGCGCTCGATGTCGAGACCGTGGTCCATCAATTCGAGGAAATAGTTCTCGGCGCCGAAGATCTCCCGCCACCTGGCTGCCGACTCCACGGCCTCGCGATCGTGACCGAGCCGCAGGCGCGTCTGCACCTCGCCGGACGGGCAGCCAGTGGTCGCGATGATGCCCGCGGCGTGTTCGGCGATGAGCTCGGCGTCCATCCGCGACCACTTGCCCAGCTGACCCTCGAACGAGGCCAGCGAAGAGAGCTTGAAGAGGTTGCGCAGCCCTGTGGCGTTCTCCGCGACCATGGTCAGGTGCGTATACGACCCGCTGCCCGAGACGTCGTCGGCCTTCTGGCTCGGGTCGCCCCACAGGATCCGCTTGGTCTCGAAGCGCGACGCGGGCGCGATGTAGGCCTCGATGCCGATGATCGGCTTGATGCCCGCTTCGGTGCCGCTGTTGTAGAACTCGCTGGCGCCGAACATGTTTCCGTGATCGGTCATCCCGATCGCGGGCATCTGCAGCCGCTGAGCCTCGGCGAGCATCGGCTTGACCTTCGCGGCACCGTCCAACATCGAATATTCGGTGTGATTGTGGAGGTGCACGAAGGAGTTCATAGGGACGCCAGTCTATGACCGCGGTCCGACACTTCGCGGCGTGTCGCGATGCGTGTCTTTGCCGGGGTTGCCTATGCCGGGAACCGGCCTGCGCCCGGCTCCAACGGCAGCCGCAATCCGTTCACGAGATAGCTCACGGTCCGGTAGGTACCGGCGAGCATGAGCAGCTCCAGGATCGCTTCGTCGCTGTGGTGCACCTTCAGGTCCGCCCAGACATCGTCGTCGACGGTGCTGCTCTGCTGCAGGCCGTCGCACAACCGGATGAGCACCCGGTCTTCGTCGGCCCAGCAGTCGTCGTCGGGTCCGCCTGTTGCCAACGAGGCGATCTGGGTCTCCGTCAGCCCAGCCTTGGCCGCATACACGGAGACGTGCACTCCCCATTCGTATTCGGCTCCGCAGCACGCAGTGACCCGGTCGATGACGATCTCGCGCTGCCGGATCGTCAGGTTGCCCCTGTCGAGCAGTCCGGAATTGAAGAACTTGAAGAACAGCCGTCGGTCGCGGGCCATCGTCGTGAAGAGGACCAGCGGCGGTGCGCCGCGCATGATCGTGCCGATTGCCTCTTGCACGTCGCGGTCCAGCGGCGGCGACGCCGGAGCGATCCGCGCGCTATGGTTTTTGTAGCTAATCATGTGTGGCACTTTACGCGCGTTTGCTACAAAATGTGAAGCATGACTTCACCGAAGATCGGATCGCGGGTACGTGGCTCGAAGTCAGGCAGGCCGATCATGGTGGCGCTCGACGTGCTCGGCCGGCGGGGGGCGCTGCGCGTGCTGTGGGAACTGCGTGGTGATCCCCTGACGTTCCGCGCCCTTCAGGACGTTTGCGAAACCAATCCTGGCTCGCTCAACACCAGGCTCAAAGAGCTCCGAGAGCTCGGCATCGTCGATCACGACGCGGGCGGGTACCGGCTGACCGAGCAGGGCCGTGCGCTGATGACCGCTCTTGAGCCACTTCAGGACTGGGCCGACCGATGGGCGACCGTGACTCGCGTCGCGCGGCGCTAGTCCACCCGCGACCGTCCCCGCCGCAGCACGCGTTTGAACGTGGGCCTCGGCGGCACCTCCCAGCCCAGCTGGGCGAGCACCCCGGCCGAAATGAACGCGGCGACGAGCATTGCGAACCAGATCCCGACCATGGTCAGCACGGTATTACCGGCCGGCCTGAAATGAATCGGGTGTTTCCCTCTAAAAAGAAATGTTTCCCTCAGCTACCCGGTGACCGGCGCGACCGGAGTCATGGCGAGCGCGTGGCCGTTCCGCTGCCGATCCAGCAAGCCGTGAGCCATCAGTCGGTAGAGTTGCTTGGCAATCATCGTCATGTCATTTTGATCGCCAATGAATCCGGCATAGAAAGCCATTCCGAGGAACATCGCAAGCACCATGCTCACCACTGCCGAGGCATCGGTGTCAGCAGGAATCTCACCTCGCGCGATCGCGTCGTCGACAATCGAGGCATAAAACCCCGCACGGCATCGACGACGGATCCCGACGGGCGGGCCATCACGGTGAAGCGAATCATCGAGCCGTCCACGAGACCCGATCGGTATGCCGCCGTCACGAACGCCGACAGCTGGTCCAGCAGCGTGTCTTCGCGGTTCGCCCGTGCAATGCAATCGACGACAATCGAATATGTCTCTGCCACCAGGCGGTCGTAGATCTCCTCGCGGGTGTGGAAGTAGTAGTGCATGGTCGGGCGGCTCAGACCTGCGCGCGAGGCGATGGCCTGGAAATTGGCCGCGTCATATCCGCGTTCGTTGATCACCTCGCGGGCCGCGCGAAGAATGCGAGCCCGTGTCTCGGCCGAGTCGGAACCTATCGGGCGGCCCCGCCCGCAGCCAGTGGGCGAAGGCCCAGCATCGCTCCCCACGAGCAAACGCTATGGCATTGCTAGCGTCCGGTCAACCGCTCATCGAACGCAAACGCCGCAAGAGATACTCGGCAACCCCGGAGTCTGCGGTCAGCTCAATGGCCCGGCGATAGGCCCCGGCGGCCTCGGTGACCCGCCCTGCCTCGGCCAGCAGATGAGCCCGCGTCGTCCAGGCCGGCTGAAATCGCTCGACGGCCGGGTCGTCGATCGCGTCCAGTGCGCGAAGCCCAGCGTCGGCGCCGTCGATCTCGCCGTCGACGGCCGCCGAGGCGACGGCCGCGCCGAGCGACGGCGCCACCCGTAACAGCGCGCGATGCAGCTTCCGCAGTGCGTTCATGTCCACTCTGCCCTGGGTGGCCCTGGTGCAGTGGGCCGACTGGATCGCCGCTTCGTATTGGAAGCGGCCGGGCCTGCGGTGGTCGTGGGCGCGGCGCAGCAGCACCTCACCACGCGAGATCAGCACCGAGTCCCAGCGCCGGGTGTCCTGCCCGTCGAGCGGGATGAAGCCGCCGTCGGCGGTGCGCCTCGCCGGACGACGCGCCTCCGACAGGCACACCAGCGCGGCCAGACCGAGCACCTCCGGCTCATCCGGCAGCAGCTCTGCTAGCACCAGCGCCAGGTGCAGGGCCTCGGCGGACAGCGATTCGATCGGAGCGCCCTGTGGGGCGAGCTGCCAATCGATCGCGTACGCGCCGTACACCGCCTCCAACACGGAGTGCAGCCGTTCGGCCAGGTCGTCGCGTTCCGGCAGGGCGAACGGGATGCCCGCGTCGCGGATGCGTTTCTTTGCCCGCACGAGCCGCTGCGCCATGGTCGCCGGCTCGACCGCGAAGGCCGTGGCGATCGCCGCGGCTTCGACGCCGAGCACCGACTGCAACATCAGCGGCGTGCGAATGTTCGGCGCGATGGCGGGATGCGCGCAGACCAGCATCAGCTCGAGCCGCCGGTCGGGAATTGCGGGCATGTCATCGTCCAAAGATGTTGAAGCGCAGTCGCTTTCGGTGAGCGATTCGGTCATCCGGTAGCCCGATGACTTCCACAGATCACGTAATCGATTGCGTGCCACGGTGAGTAGCCAGCCCTCGGGATTGGCTGGTATGCCGTCGCCTGGCCAGCGGACCAGCGCGCGCTCGAATGCGTCGGCCAGCGCGTCCTCGGCGGCGGCGATGTCGCGGGTCGGCGCCGCGAGGACGGCCAGCAGTCGGCCATAGGAGTCCCGGGTCAGCTCGGCCACCCGGGCGTGCACGGCTAGGGGTTGTACCACCCGCGGTCGGCGGCGTATGTCCGCGCCACCGGGCGGATCTCGATCCAGCCCCAGCCGTTGGCCGGGTTGCGTTGCGCCCACTTCAGCGCCTCATCGAGGTTGTCGACCTCGATGACGAAGATGCCGCCAAGCTTCTCCTTGGTGTCGGCGAAAGGGCCGTCCTGGATCTCGGCGGTGCCGGTATGGGCGGTGACGGTGGTGCTGGCGACGACGGATTCGAGCACCTCGGTGTCGATCAGCACACCGGCGGCCGACAGGTCGTCGGCGTATTGCTGGAAGGCCGCCATGGCGGGCGCCATGTCCTCTTCGGTCAGTCCTACGTCGGGGCCCTCCTGGTAGTGCATCAAAAGGCAGTACCGCATGACTGGTTCCTTTCACGAATCGATGGTGACGGCGCTTTGCTCTTCGCGCGAGCGCTCATCGCAGGGATGACGATTCGAGGTCGCGCCGATCGACACGGGCGCGCCAGAAGGCATCGGCGCTGAACACGAGCAGCGCCAGCCAGATCAGCGCGAAGCCGAGCCAGCGTGCGGGTGGCATCGGCTCGTGTCCTACCACCACTCCCCACGTCAGCTGCATCGCCGGTGTCAGGTAGAACAGCAGACCCATCGTGACCATCGGCAGCCGTTGCGCGGCGGCGGCGAAGAACAGCAGTGGCAGCGCCGTCAGCACGCCGGACAGAATCATCAGCGCAACGTGGCCTGCGCCGTGATTGGTGAATGTGCCGTGACCGGTGAACTGCAACACGACGAGGAACGCCACGGCGAACGGCGTCGCGATTGCCGCCTCGACCCCGACGCTGACACGCGGATCGGTCGGCACCACCTTCTTGACCGCGCCGTACAGGCCGAACGACAGCGCCAGGCCGAGGCCGATGATCGGCGGCTCGCCCACCTCCAACGTCATAACCACCACCGCGATGACCGCGATCGCCAACGCCGCGAACTGCGCGCGGTTGAGCCGTTCGCGGAAGATCAGCAGCCCCAATGCCACCGTCACCAGCGGATTGATGAAGTAGCCCAGCGCCGCGTCCACCACGTGGCCGTTGTTGACCGCGTAGATGTAGATGACCCAATTCACCGAGATCAGGGCCGACGCAGCCGTGAGCAGCAGCCAGGTGCGGCGGCTGATCGTGCGGAGGTCGCCGAGCCGGCGCACCGTGGCGACGACCACGACCATCAGCACGAAACACCACACGATCCGGTGGGCCAGGATCTCGAACGCCCCCGCGGGTTTGAGCAGTGGGAAGAACGCAGGGAACAGACCCCACGACGCGTATGCGCCTATACCGAACGACAACCCTGACCGACGTGTGTCGCTCACAGTTCGTGCTTACGCAGCACGTCGAGCGCATGCTGCAGGTCGGGCGGATACGGGCTGGTGATCTCGATGCGCCTGCCGTCCGCGGGATGCGCGAACGCCAGCGACCGCGCATGCAGCCATTGGCGCTGGAGCCCAAGTTTTTTCGCGAGCGTTGGGTCTGCGCCGTAGGTCAGGTCGCCTGCGCATGGGTGGTGCAGCGCGGCGAAGTGCACTCGGATCTGGTGGGTGCGACCGGTTTCCAGTTCGATGTCGAGCAGGCTGGCCGCCTGGTGCGCCTCCAACGTGTCGTAGTGCGTGACGCTGTGGCGACCGTGCTCGGTCACCGCGAACTTCCAGTCGTGCCCACGGTGCCTGCCGATCGGCGCGTCGATGGTGCCACTCGACGGATCAGGGTGGCCCTGCACCAGTGCGTGATAACGCTTTTCGACGGTGCGCTGTTTGAACGCCCGCTTGAGCACGGTGTAGGCGCGTTCGGAGAGCGCCACCACCATGACACCCGAGGTGCCGACGTCCAGGCGGTGCACGATGCCTTGCCGCTCGTGGATTCCCGACGTGCTGATCCGGAAACCCGCCGCGGCGAGGCCGCCGAGCACCGTCGGGCCGTGCCATCCGACGGTCGCGTGCGCGGCGACGCCAGGCGGCTTGTCGACCGCGACGATGTCGTCATCGGAGTACAGGATCGCCATGCCTTCGATCTCGACGGGCGTATTCTCCACCGGCGCAGGCGCTTCCGGCAGTCGCACCTCAAGCCACGCGCCCGCCATCAGCTTGTCGGACTTGCCCGCGCGGGCGCCGTCCACCTCGACGCCGCCATCCTCGGCCAACGCGGCTGCGGCCGTCCGCGACAGCCCCAGCAGGCGCGCCAGCCCGGCGTCGACGCGCATCCCCGCCAGTCCCTCCGGGACCGGCATCGAGCGCGTCGTCACTCTGACGGGTCGGCCTTGCGGCGGCCGACCGTATCGAAGTCAAAACCGAACAGCGACAAGGCGACCAGCAGGATCGCCCCGCCCACCACCGAGGGGTCGGCGACGTTGAACACCGGCCACCAGCCGATGGACAGGAAATCCACCACGTGCCCGCGCAACGGCCCCGGCGAGCGGAAGAACCGGTCGACCAGGTTGCCCATGGCGCCGCCGAGGATCATGCCGAGGCCGATGGCCCACCACGGCGACACCAGCCGCCTGCCCATCCAGATGATGCCGATCACCACGCCGGTGGCTATCAAGGTGAGGACCCACGTGTATCCGGTGGCCATCGAGAACGCCGCGCCGGAGTTGCGTACCAACGTCCAGGTGATGGTGTCGCCCACGATCGACACAGGCTGGCCGGGTGTCAGCAGCCTCACCGCGAAAACCTTGGTGACGATGTCGAGAACCAGCACCACCGCCGCGATGCCGAGGAGCAGCCGCAGCCGGCGCCTCGGGGCGGCCTGCGTCGCCTCGTCGACCTGGTCGGTCACGGGCTCGGCCGTCCCAGGGGATTCGTCAGTCACTCCCCCATCATCCATTAGTCGCAATGGGGAATGATTTCCCCCATGGGTCGCCTCGTCGTCGTCACCACTGGCGGCACCATCGCCACCAGCAGCGACGACGCCGGAGTCAAGCGGCCCACCCGCAGCGGCGCGGACCTGACCGCCGGGCTCGACGTCGAGGTCATCGACCTGATGGCGATGGACAGCTCGCAGTTGACACCCGCGCACTGGGACCAGATCCGCGCGTCGGTTCAGTCGGCAATTAGGGACGATGGAGCCGATGGCGTGGTCATCGCCCATGGCACCGACACCATGGAGGAAACGGCGCTGTGGCTCGAGCTGACCTACGACGGCGAAACGCCCGTGGCGCTCACCGGCGCGCTGCACAGTGCCGATGCGCCGGACGCCGACGGACCAGCGAATCTACGCGACGCGCTGGCGCTGGCGGGCAGCACGGAGGCCCGCGGCGTCGGCGTGCTGGTGACCCTCGCGGGCACGGTGTGGCAGCCGCTGGGCCTGCAGAAGGCCGCGACAGGTGATCTGCGCGGCTTCACCGGCGACGTGCTCGGCACCATCGCCGATGGCCGGTTCACCGCGCAGCGATCGAAGGATCGGCCATTTCTCGGCCCGTTGGCGGCGGTGGACGCCCCTCGGGTCGACACCGTCGCCGTGTACCCCGGCGCTGACGCGGTCGCGATGGACGCGTGCGTGGCGGCGGGCGCGCGCGGCATCGTGCTGGAAGCGGTCGGTTCCGGTAACGCGGGCGCGGCGGTGATCGAGGGCGTGCGGCGGCACTGCCGAAACGGCGTGGCGGTGGCGGTGTCGACACGTGTGCCGGGCGGGAAGGTCAGCGCAGGCTACGGGCCGGGCCGGGAGTTGCTGGAGGCGGGCGCGGTGGTGGTGCCGCGGCTGCCGGCGGCGCAGGCGCGGGTGTTGGTGATGGCCGCCTTGGCGGCGGGCTCATCAGTCGAGCCCGTCGTTGGCCGCTGGGGCTGATACTGGATCTGTGAACATTCCGAGCGTCGCCGTTGCCGCTGGGATCGTCGGTCTGGCACTGTCCGCGACGCCGCCGGCCCACACGGATCCACCGCCCGTTGAAGACATCCGCAGCTATCCCGTCGCTGCGGGCAACTACACCACCCCCAACGACTTCTACTTCGTCTTCTTCAAGACGCCGGACGGCCGGTCATGCGGGATCGGGCCGAACGGAGGTCCGGTGGGATGCGACTCCGTTCCCGCTGACGCGCCGCCAGGGACCAATCAGACAGTCGTCAACACCTGGGCGCCTGCGGAATACCGCCACTCGGACATCGCGTCGTTCACGCGCGAGGTCGACGTTCTGCCGGAGGGGCACCGGCTGGAGAATTGGGGCGCAACCTGCGCCGTCGCCCACCAGGGCACCGTGCATTGCGAGACCTACAACAGCCACGGATTCGTGCTCTCCGACGCCTACGGTGAGCTCTGGTAGCGACTCAACTCGCTGATGTAGTCGGGCCAGTCCAGGCTGTCGAGGGGATTGGCGCGCTCGATCCCCGGAGTGTCGTCGGGAAACGTGTGCACCGGCCCGGGTCCGGTGCCGCGGGTCTCGAACCGCACCGTCATCACGCCGTGGCCCGCGCCCTGGATCCAGCCGTGGCCGTATTCGGTGTGCATCACATCGTCGCCGACGCGCCATGCGGGCGGGGTCGCGGCGAGGTCGGTGAGGGTCTGCGGGAGTTGCGTATCCGACACTTCCTCGGCCACCAGATCCAGATCCGGAAACAGCGACTCCTGGCGGACGTCCGATAGGCCCGAAAAGCCAACGCCGACAAGCCGAATCGGGCCGATATCGATGGGGTCGAGCAGCAGTCGCCTGGCCGTCGCGATCAGGGTCGCCGCATCGGTCGTCGCGTACGGCAGCGTCGCCGACCGGGTCAGGATGCTCATGTCCGACTTCTTCAGCTTGACCGTGACGGTGCGGGCGCCGCGGCCGTCCTTCTCCAGACGCGCATGCGCGTGTTCGCCGATCGGACCCGCGGCTTCGCGCAGCTGGTCCAGGGTCGTCAGGTCCTCGGGAAAGGTGGACTCGGCGCTGATTTGCTTGGCAGGTGCGTTTTCCGCGACGGGGCGGTCGTCGATGCCGCGAGCGAGCCGGTGCAGCGCGGTACCCACGGTGGGCCCCAGGATGTTGGCGGCTTCGGCGTCGGACAACTCGGCGAAGGCGCCGATGGTATCGATGCCGAGCCGGTGCAGCTTTTCCTCCGCTACCGGGCCGATGCCCCACAGCCGACGCACCGGAAGACCTTGCAGCAAAACGCTTTCCTCGCCCCGGCGCACCACGCGGATGCCGTCGGGCTTGGCCAGCCCCGAGGCGATCTTGGCGATCTGCTTGCCTGAACCGGCGCCGACGGAGGCGACCAGCCCGGTTTCCTTGCGAACCCTGGCCCGCAGATCTTGGCAAAAGGCCTCGACATGCTCTGCCGACGTCCCGACGAGCTCCGGGGGTTCGCCGAAGGCCTCGTCGAAGGAGAGCTGTTCGAGGACGGGCACGACGCCGCGGACCGTGTCGAGCACGCGGCGGCTGGCCACGCCGTAGACCACGCCGCGCGGCGGCAGCACGACGGCAGGAGCGCCGACGAGGCGACGGGCCTGATGCATCGGCATCGCCGACCGGGCGCCGTACACCCGGGCCTCGTAGCTGGCACCGGCGACCACCCCACGCCCGCCGAGCCCGCCGACCAGCACGGGCCGCCCGCGCAGGGTGGGCCGGGTCAGCTGCTCGACGGACGCATAGAACGCGTCCATGTCGAAGTGCAGCACCCAGCGAGACTCCACAATCGCCGATGCTAGGGCGCTAGCCTGACGTTCGTGACGGCTGAGGGTTCTGACTACCGCCTGCACGGCGTGCGGATCGTGCACGCGAACGAACTGGATCCGAACACCCCGCAGACGCCCGGTATGAATCGCGCCGCGGCCATCAACG
This sequence comes from uncultured Actinomycetota bacterium, assembly GCA_963698965.1. Taxonomy (GTDB): domain Bacteria; phylum Actinomycetota; class Actinomycetes; order Mycobacteriales; family Mycobacteriaceae; genus Mycobacterium. Next base: position 70,521 of record CAVOSY010000027.1, on the reverse strand, counting down.
CGGCACGCGCCGGCGCCGACAAGCTGTGGGCAGGCACGGTTGTCATCCACCCCGACGCCAAGACCGGACCGCACCACCACGGACACCTCGAGAGCGTGATCTATGTGGTTGCGGGACGGGCCCGGATGCGGTGGGGCGACCATCTCGAATTCACCGCGGAAGCCGGGCCCGGCGACTTCATCTACGTCCCGCCGTACGTGCCGCACCAGGAGATCAACGCCAGTCCCGACGCACCGCTGTCGTGCGTCGTCGTCCGCAGCGACCAGGAGGCGGTCGTCGTCAACCTCGACCTGCCCGATATCGAAACCGATCCCGAGCACGTGCAGTGGGTGGACGACATTCACCCGCCCCACTAGGCCTTGGCTATCGCCACCCGCACGCCGTCGCCGATCTCGGTGCCGTCGACCGGCTCACCGAATTCGAAAGTGGTGGCAAGGATTTCGCGGGCGATCAGATCACTGTGCGTCCGCGCCCATGGCGCCTTGTCCTCGGGCACCGCGATCGTGACCCGGATCCGGTCCGACACGTCGAGACCGGTGGACTTGCGCAGATCCTGCAACTCACGGATGCGGTCCTTGGCCCAGCCTTCGGCCTCCAGTTCGGGCGTCACGGTGCCGTCGAGCACCACCAGTCCCGCCCCGTCGGGCAGCGCAGTGGTGTACTCGGGGTCGGCCGCGACCAGCCGCGAGCTGTACTCCTCGGGCTGCAGCACTGCCGGACCCGCGGTCAGTGTGCCGTCGGCGTTGACGACTGCCTCCCCCGCCTTGACGGCCTTGATCGCGGCCTGCACGTCCTTGCCCAGACGCGGTCCGGCGATCTTGGCGTTGACGGTCAGCTCAAAGCGGCCGTAGGTGTCGATGTCGTCGGTGAGCTCGACCTTCTTTACGTTGAGCTCGTCGGCGATCAAATCCGTGAACGGCGCCAACCGCTGCGGATCCTCCACCGCCACAGTCAGTTTCGGCAGCGGCAACCGCACCCGCAGCTTCTTCGCCTTGCGCAACGACGACGACGCGGACGCGACTTCGCGCACCTGATCCATCGCCGCGACCAGTTCCGGATCCTCAGGCACCACGCCGTCTTCCGGCCAATCCGTCAGATGCACCGACCGCTCGCCGGTCACCCCGCGCCAAATCACCTCGGTGATCAGCGGCAGCAGCGGCGCCGCCAGCCTGCCGGTCACCTCGAGCACCGTGTGCAGTGTGTCGATCGCGTCGGGATCCTCTTCCCAGAACCTCTGACGCGACCGCCGCACATACCAGTTCGTCAGCGCCTCGGTGAATTGGCGCAGCTGATCGCAGGCGCCGAAGATGTCGCACACGTCCAACGACTCGGTCAGGCTGTGGTGCAACTCGGCGAGCTTGGCCAGGATGTAGCGGTCGAGCACGTGCGACGAGTCGGTGCGCCAGGTGCCCTTCTTGGGCGCGTACAGCGCGAGGAACGTGTACGCGTTCCACAGCGGCAACAGCACCTGCCGGACGCCCTCGCGGATGCCCTGTTCGGTGACGATCAGGTTGCCGCCGCGCAGGATCGGTGAGGCCATCAGGAACCACCGCATCGCGTCTGAACCGTCGCGGTCGAACACCTCGGTCACATCGGGGTAGTTGCGCAGCGACTTGCTCATCTTCTGGCCGTCGTTGCCCAACACAATGCCGTGCGCCACACAGGTTTTGAACGCCGGCCGGTCGAAAAGCGCAGTCGACAGCACGTGCAGCGTGTAGAACCATCCGCGGGTCTGGCCGATGTACTCGACGATGAAGTCACCCGGGAAGTGCGTCTCGAACCAATCCTGGTTCTCGAACGGATAGTGCACCTGCCCGTATGGCATCGACCCCGAGTCGAACCAGACGTCGAAGACGTCCTCGATCCGCCGCATCGTCGATTTGCCGGTCGGATCATCGGGATTGGGCCGCGTCAGCTCGTCGATGTAGGGCCTGTGCAGATTCGTCGGGCGCACACCGAAGTCGCGCTCCAACTCGTCGAGGCTTCCGTAGACGTCGATGCGCGGATACGCGGGGTCGTCGGACTTCCAGACCGGAATCGGGCTGCCCCAGTACCGGTTTCGGGAGATCGACCAGTCTCGTGCGTTGGACAGCCACTTGCCGAACTGCCCGTCCTTGACGTGTTCGGGGTACCAGGTGATGTCCTCGTTGAGTTCGACCATGCGGTCGCGGAAGTCGGCGACCTTGATGAACCACGACGAAACGGCGCGGTAGATCAACGGGTTTCGGCAGCGCCAGCAGTGCGGGTAGGAGTGCTCGTAGGTCTCGTGACGCAGCAGCACCGCACCGTTGACGGCCGCCGACCGACCCTGGTTCTTCAGATCGCGGATGATCTGCGGGTTGGCGTCGAACACATGCTGGCCGGCGTAGTCCGGGACGGTCTGATCGAAACGGCCCCTCGGGTCGACCGGTGTCACCGCGGCGATGCCCGCCGCCTGCGCGGTCGTCATGTCGTCCTCGCCGTAGGCAGGCGACATGTGCACGATGCCGGTGCCGTCCTCGGTGCTGACGAAGTCAGCGGGCAGCACCCGAAACGAGTTCGGCGCGTCCATGAAGTACGGGAACGGCGGCAGGTAGCGCGTCCCCAGCAGATCCCGGCCGGTGTACGATGGCCAGAACTTCGGGTTCTTCGCCGAACTCGCGGGCATAGGCCGAAAGTCGAGCCTGCGCCAACACGTAGCGCCTGTCGTCAGGACCCTGCACCAGGACATAGGTGACGTCGGGGTTCACCGCGACCGCCTGATTCGACGGCAGCGTCCACGGCGTGGTCGTCCAGACTAAGAGGGAGGCCCCCACTAGTTCTTTCTTGTTATCGCCTTCGCTGACCCGGAAGCCCACAGTGATGGCCGGGTCCTGGCGACTCTGGTAGACGTCGTCGTCCATCCGCAGTTCGTGGCTGGACAGCGGTGTTTCGTCATTCCAGCAGTACGGCAGCACCCGATTGCCTTCGTAGGCAAGGCCCTTGTCCCACAACTGCTTGAACGCCCAGATCACCGACTCCATGAAGGTTGGGTCGAGCGTCTTGTAGTCGTTGTCGAAGTCGACCCAGCGGGCCTGGCGGGTGACGTACGCGCGCCATTCGTTGGTGTACTTGAGTACGGACGCCCGGCAGGCGTCGTTGAACTTCTCGATGCCCATCTCTTCGATCTGGGCCTTGTCGGAGATGCCGAGCTGGCGCTGGACCTCGAGCTCTGCGGGCAGGCCGTGGGTGTCCCAGCCGAAGCGGCGCTCCACCTTGAAGCCGCGCATGGTGCGATACCGCGGCACGATGTCCTTCACATAGCCGGTCAGCAGATGCCCGTAGTGCGGCAGGCCGTTGGCGAACGGCGGGCCGTCGTAGAACACGTATTCCGGTGCGCCGTCGCGACGCTCGATGCTGGCACGGAAGGTGTCGTCCTTGTCCCAGTAGTCGAGGACGTCGAGTTCGAGATCCGGGAATTTCGGAGCCCCGGATGCCGGCTTCGGATAGGCGGTCACTTGTCTCCTGTGCCATATGTCGCTGACTTCGCAGCTCCGAAGCCAAGTCTCAGGCACGGGGACGACGTCGCGCCGGTGCGCGAGCGCCGCGGTACCACCCCGCTTGCGCACACTCGTGTGCGCCGCTCAACTGTGGGCGATGACGGGCCCACCCGTTCGGTTCTACTTGGCCGGATCAGCTGTTCTTCCGAAGGCTCCCCGGTGATGGCCGGATCGGTGCCGTTGAGACCGATTCTAGTGACGGGCGCAAATCAGAACGGCGGTGGCTCGTCGTCCTCGCCGCTCGGCGGTGCAGGTCCGAAGTACGCGGACACCCACTGATTGCTTCGCGCCTCGCGGGCTTCGCGGTTTTGTCTGCGTTCGGCTGCAACGCGGTGCGCCCTGTTCTGCGCGCGGCTGCGGTGGCGTGTGGGCATCATTGCGGTGCGTTCCCGGCACCGATCGTCGGTGAGTCGGCCAGACGCGGCGATCTCCGCGGTGGGCCGACACAGGCTAGGGAACAACAAGGCACTACCCGGGGTAGTTTCTCTGCGCGCGAGGAATTCGCGCAGACTTATCGACTCGGTCGCCGACCATCCGGCGGCCAGCTGGAGACGCCTTCCTCCAACGGCACCTCCAGGCTGTGCAGGATCGAGGCGATCATTTGCCACGCCCCGATCGCGGTGACCAACTCGATCAACACCGCAGGATCGGCGCCGAACTCCCGCTCGCACGCCGCCCACGTCGGCGTGCCGACAGCGCCGTCGTGCACGACCTCGTCCGTGGCCGTGAGCACCGCACGCGGTACCGAATCCGTCATTGCTCGGCCAGTCCCGCACTGCGAGCAGGTCGTCGGCAGGCACGCCAAGTCCGCAGGCGACCCGCCAGTGCTGCGTCCATTCGTAGTCGCACGCGGTCAGCCAACCGATCCGCATGATCACCAACTCGCGCAGCCGCCGGTCCAGCTTCCCGTGCCACAGCATCGTCGCGAGCAGGTCGTTGAGCGCACGCGCCAGCGTCGGATGATTCAAAAGCACTTGGAAGATGGACAGTTCGGCCATGTAGTCAGGCACACCGGCCTGGTCGGCGGCGGCCTTGGCCTCCTTCAGCGGCAACCGTGGAACACGCGCGCTTGCGGAGTCCGGCATAGCCGCACCCTAAACCGCGTAGCGTCGCGCCATGAGCGATCACACGTACCGAATCATCGAGATCGTCGGCAGTTCTCCCGACAGCATCGACGCGGCAATCCGCAATGGCATATCCAGGGCATCAGAGACGATGCGCGGCCTCGACTGGTTCGAGGTGCAGTCAGTGCGAGGCCACCTTCAGGACGGCGCCATCGGACATTTCCAAGTCACCCTCAAAGTGGGGTTCCGGCTGGAAGGTGCTCGATGACCTCACACCGGAGCAGCGGCGTCTGAGGTCATTTCGAAGAGCGCCAACGGGAACTGCTCCATGAGCTCTTCGATCGTGTAGCGGTCAAACCGGGTCGCGTCGTACCACCAGTCCAGGTGCAGCAGCCCGTCGCCCCGGTACACCCGCAACTCGAGCGCGTATCCCAGGCCGGGCGGCGTCTCGTACATCGGGGTGCTTCCGGCGGGCAGGGTGCCGATGTAGTTGATGAGGACCTCCGACGGCAAGGAGGTGGCGTGCGCCGACACAGCGCTCAGCATGCGGTGCACGGTACCCAGCATTTCCGTGGCACTCGCTTGCTGAGAGGTCGCGCAGAGCAGCGGAATGGCGTGCAGCAGCCAACGACGTTCACCAGTGACGTCGACCGCGACGACGCCATCACCGACGGTTCGAGCGATCGCCCGACCGAGCGCGGCAAGCAGAATCTCGTCGGCCGCCACCCCGAGCCATTCGGTTGCTCCGTCAACTTCCGCAGTGACCTCTTCGGAAGGGAGCATGGACAGTTTGTTTAGGTCCGGGGAGGTCCCCTCGGCAATGTCGTGGTCGACTACCCGCAACGTGGGAAAGCCCAGCTTGTCGACCGGATACGTCAAGTCACCGCTCTGATCAGCTAAATACGGAGCCACCATGCAGCTAACCGTACACCTCTTTCCCAGAAATGGGAGACTCCTCCCAAAACTGTGACGCTCGTGTCAATAATGGCTAATAATTCTGATTTGCGACGGTTGCTGCCCAACCCCGGATGAGGGTTATCCTCTATGGATGCCCCGCACCGATGAGAACGGCAGACAGCTCAAAGCGTTGCTCGACTACCTCCTCGACGGAGAGATCGATGCCAAGGACATCTACGATGCGCTGGCCACCTCCAGCAGTACGTATTACCGGCGAATCAAAGAAGACGACTATCCAAACGCCGAAGAGCTTCGGCGCGTCGCCGACAGATTCGCGCTCAGCTATCCCGACCTGCAGATCCGATTCGGCTTGATGAGTCGCCAAGAGGTGTGGAGCTACATCGAATCGGCACCGTTCTCGGCGATGGCAGTCCAGGAAGCGGTTAAGACGAAGCAGACAACGCGCCCGCCGAAGTTGTCCGAATTGAAGCCGCGAGCTGACGCTCCTCCTCTTTAATCCCGACAAGCCGTACACTTTGCTAAACGCGCTTTAGCACTAAGGCGATTTCCATGGCTCTGGCAACTCTGATAGCGATCACTCTGGCCTGTATCTCTTGGAGTTTGTGGATTCGGCGCGTCACGTGGTCCTGTCGGTGGGAGGTCGCCGCCACCCTGAACATCGCTTTGCAGGGTATCGCCGTGATCCTCATGTCCCCGCTGGCCTCGGAAACGCTCGGCCACTGGCTGCATGCCTTGACCGGCATGTGGAATCTCGAGGACTACATCGGTCACGACGCCTATATCGTCGCCGCCTCCGCGGTGGTCTACAACGCGCTCGGACGGCTCGCCGACGACCACCACATGCAGGTGTCGTTCAAACAGTACGTTGAGCGCCCCGCGACGCTATGCATTCCGCTGCTGCTGGTGACGTTCTCGATCGGCAACGGCGCACACGTGTACCGGTCCGACTTCTTCGAGGTGCCTACAGACTTCTGGCTGGCTCTCTACTGGTTGCTGCTCTGCGGCATGCTCATCTATCTGCTGGGCTACGGTTCGCGCGCGCTGCTGATCCTCCGGAAGGACCCGCGGTCGCGGAAGATCGCCAACGTCTATCTCGTCGCGTCCGCCAGCGGCATCATGGCGTGCATCGTGCGAATCATCACCGCGTACGTGCCTCCGTTGCAGACGATCGAGGGTGGCACCCTGGTGTGGATCTTCGCCTGTGGATGCGGCGCCGGATTCGCGCTGACCTCCGCGCAGTCCTGGCGCATCAAGACCAAGTGGTTCACCCGCGCCAGTCGTTGATGCCGCGTCAGCCCGCCACGGGCCTCGGCACGTCGTACGGAGCACCGAACGCCGGCATTGTCTGATAACCGCGCCTGCGGGCCTGTGCTGCATCGCGGCGGATCAGCGCATGAAGTCCGGCGAACGTCGCCTGGTCGAGCACCATTCGCGTGAGCAGCCTGTTGTGCACGAACCCGAACGACAGCCCGCTCGCAGGATCCGCCCAACCCACCGAACCGGCCAGGCCCGCGTGCCCGAAACCGGGCATGAGCCCAGGCGGGAACGGCAGCGAGTGATAGCCCAGGTGGAAGCTCAACGGCACGAAGATGTTTCGGTCCGGATAGAGGCTGGGCCGTCCGGTGAGCCCGGCCACCCGCTCCTTGGAGAGGAACTGGGTGCCGTCGATGCGGCCGCCGTTGGCGATCGCCGCGTACATCTTGGCCAGGCCGCGCGCCGTGGTCACCCCGTTCGCCGCTGGTATTTCGGAGTCGAGGAACGGGGTATCGCCCTGCACGACGGCCTTCATCCCCGGGAAGTACATCGAGCCGAACACCCCGGAGTACTGCAACGCGGCGACCCGCGGTGCGACGAAGTTGAACACGGGGTTGCTGAACGCGCCCTGCGGCGCCAGGATCTCCGCGGCGCGCGTCGGCGAAGCAAGCGGCGGACGGCCGAGGTGCAGCCCGTCGGTGTTCAGTGGTTCGGCCAGCTCCTCCCGGATGAGGTCGCGCATGCCCCTGCCGGTGACGGCGCGGGCAAGCCCTGACATCAGCCAGCCGTAGGTCAGCGCGTGATACGCCGGCTTGCCATACAAGATGCGGTTCACCGATGCCGCCGCGAGCCGGGACTCCATCGCCTTGTGATCCATCAGTTCGGCCTTGCTCACGCCGTTGAGCTGAGACAGCCCGGCGCGATGCCGCATCGCCTCGCGGACGGTGATGTCGGCCTTGCCGTTGGCGCCGAACTCCGGCCAATATTCGGCGACGGGGATGTCGTAATCGATCAGGCCACGGTCAGCCAGCCGGTGGATGACGGTCGACGCCAGGCCCTTGGTCACCGACCACACCATCGCGCCGGTGTCGGCGGTCCAGTACTCGGTGCCGCGTCGGTCCGCGTACCCGGTCCAGACGTCGACGACGGGTTCGCCGTGCATGTAGACGGCAAGCGCGCCCCCGCCGAACCGCCGACCGGGGAACAGCTGGGAGAAGGCGCGCACTGTGCAGGCGAAGCGGGAGTCTGCCGCGCCTTGTACGCCGTGCGGGAGCGCTGCGCTGCGGTCCCGGTTATTGACACCCGTCACAATTTATTGAATTTACCTGCACCCCCGGCAAATTATCAAAGTGTTGCCAAACAGTTACATCACTGCTGCTTCGCAGCATCAAGGAGCTGTTGCGCAGCAAGTGCCGGCGTCAGCTCGCCGTCACGCACCTGGCGTTCCACCTCGGCGCGGATTTTGCGCACGCCGGGATGTGACAGCACCCGGTCCAGCACGGTGTCGCGGACCATCGACCACGTCCAGTCCACCTGCTGCGCGCGCCTGCGGGCCTCGAACTCTCCTGCGTCGGTAAGCGTCTGGCGGTGCCTGAGCACCGTGTCCCACAGCTCGGCCAGGCCCCTGCCTTCGAGCGCGCTCATCGTGAGAACCGGAGGGCGCCAAAGTGTTTCGCGCGGATGAATCAGCCGCATCGCGCCAGTCAGCTCCCGCGCAGCCGCTTTGGCCTCCACGGCGTGTTCCCCGTCGGCTTTGTTCACCACGACAATGTCGGCGAGTTCAAGCACTCCTTTTTTGATGCCCTGCAGCTGGTCGCCGGTGCGCGCCAGCGTCAGGAACACGAACGTATCGACCATGTTGGCAACCGTCACCTCGGACTGGCCGACACCCACGGTCTCCACCAGGATGACCTCGAATCCCGCGGCCTCCAGCAACACGATGGTCTCGCGGGTGGCCTTCGCGACCCCGCCGAGGGTCCCGGACGTGGGCGACGGCCGGATGTACGCGTCGGGGTGCATCGCCAGTCGGGCCATCCGGGTTTTGTCGCCCAGGATCGAACCGCCGGTACGGGTGGACGACGGGTCGACGGCCAGCACCGCCACCCGATGACCCCGTTCGATCAAGTACATGCCGAGCGCCTCGATCGCCGTGGATTTACCCACACCCGGCACCCCGGTGATGCCGACGTGCATCCCGCTGCCCGCCTCCGGCATCAATGCCAGCAGCAGCTGCTGGGCCTGTGCGCGGTGATCGGGCCGGGTCGACTCGATCAGCGTGATGGCCCTCGGCAACGCCGCGCGGTCGCCGTTGCGGACCGCCGCCGCGAGATCCGAAACCGGTTGCCTCATCTAGCCGAGGTCGTACCCCAGCCGCTCGGCCAGCTTGTGCAGCAGGCCGATCGCCGCGTCAGCGATCACCGTGCCCGGCGGGAAGATCGCCGCGGCCCCGGCGGCGTACAGCTCGTCGAAGTCGCCTGGCGGGATGACGCCGCCGACGACGATCATGATGTCGGGCCGGCCCACCCCGGCCAGCGCGTCGCGCAACGCCGGCACCAGCGTCAGATGGCCCGCCGCGAGCGACGACACCCCGACCACGTGCACGTCGTTGTCGGCCGCCTCGCGCGCCACCTCTTCCGGGGTGGAGAACAACGAGCCCACGTCGACGTCGAAACCGATGTCGGCGAACGCCGTCGCGATCACCTTCTGTCCGCGGTCGTGGCCGTCCTGGCCCATCTTGGCGACCAGGATGCGCGGCCGTCGGCCGTCGGCTTCGGCGAACTTCTCCACTAGCTCGGTCGCGCTGCCGATATTGCTGCCCTTTCCGACTTCGTCGCGGTAGACCCCGGCGATGGTACGGATCTCGGCCGCGTGCCGTCCCCAGACCTTCTCCAGCGCGTCGGAAATCTCCCCCACGGTGGCCTTGGCCCGTGCCGCGTCGATCGCCAGCGCCAGCAGATTTCCTTCGGCACCCGCCGCGCGGGTGAGCTCGGCGAGCGCGGCGTCGACCCCGGCCTGGTCCCGGTCGGCGCGCAGCTGCTGCAGCTTGGCGATCTGCTCGGCGCGCACCCGGCTGTTCTCGACCTTGAGCACCTCGATCGGGTGGTCCTCGTCCACCTGGTACTTGTTGATGCCGATCACGGTCTGCTGGCCGGAGTCGATGCGGGCCTGGGTACGGGCCGCCGCCTCCTCGATGCGCAGCTTCGGGATGCCGTCGCTGATCGCCTGCGCCATGCCGCCGTGCTCGGCCACCTCGCGGATGTGGGCACGGGCCTTCTCGGTGAGCTGATGGGTCAGCCACTCCACGTAGTAGGAGCCACCCCATGGGTCGATCGGCCGGGTGGTGCCGGACTCCTGCTGCAGCAACAGCTGTGTGTTGCGGGCAATGCGGGCAGAAAAATCGGTTGGCAGGGCCAGCGCCTCGTCGAGGGCGTTGGTGTGCAGCGACTGTGTGTGCCCCTGCGTTGCGGCCATTGCCTCGATGCAGGTGCGGGCGACGTTGTTGAACGGGTCCTGCGCGGTGAGAGACCAACCGGAGGTCTGCGAATGCGTGCGCAGCGACTGCGATTTCGGGTCCTTGGGGTCGAACTGGCCGACGAGCTCGCTCCACAGCAGCCGCCCGGCGCGCAGCTTGGCGACCTCCATGAAGAAGTTCATTCCGATGCCCCAGAAGAACGAGAGCCGCGGCGCGAATTTGTCGATGGAAAGCCCGGCGTCCAGGCCGGCCTTGATGTAGTCGACGCCGTCGGCCAGCGTGTAGGCAAGCTCCAGATCCGCGGTGGCGCCGGCCTCCTGGATGTGATAGCCGGAGATCGAGATCGAGTTGAATCTCGGCATCTTGGCGCTGGTGTAGCCGAAGATGTCGGAGATGATCCGCATCGACGGCTTCGGCGGATAGATGTAGGTGTTGCGGACCATGAACTCTTTGAGGATGTCGTTCTGGATGGTCCCGGCCAGCTTCTCCGGCGGCACGCCCTGCTCCTCGGCGGCCACCACGTACAACGCGAGGACCGGCAGTACCGCACCGTTCATCGTCATCGACACCGACACGGCGGACAGGTCGATGCCGTCGAACAGCTGGCGCATGTCGAGGATGGAATCGATCGCCACCCCGGCCATCCCGACATCACCCTGCACCCTCGGATGATCGGAGTCGTAACCGCGGTGGGTGGCCAGGTCGAACGCTACCGACAGCCCCTTCTGTCCCGCGGCCAGGTTTCGGCGGTAGAAGGCATTCGAGTCGGCCGCGGTGGAGAAGCCGGCGTATTGGCGGATGGTCCACGGCTGGTTGACGTACATCGTCGGATAGGGCCCCCGGATGTACGGCACCGCCCCGGGGAAACTGTCCAGCGGATAGCCCGCGGCGACCGCGGCATCGCGGTCCGCGGCGATGTACACCGGCTTCACGTCGATGTGCTCAGGGGTGATCCAGTCCAGCTGATCCGGGGTATAGCCGTGCGCGGCCGCCGCGGCCGAAACATGGTCGGCGACAGCGGCTTCGGTGGCGGGATCCCCGCTGCGCTCGCCGTGCAGTGGAATGTCGGCGAAGCTGCCGATTCCGGTTGTAGCCGTCATCGCTAGGCCCCCAATCGGGTCAGGAGGGAGGAAAGGGCGTCGACCGCGTCGATCTTGGCGGTCAGGTAGTCGTCGGGCTTCGAATCTGCTTCTGCAACCGCCTTTTCGGGCCCGGCAAGGTAGATCTGTGACACACCGGCCTGTCTGGCGGCATTCACCACATCGGAGGCATCGGTGCCATACCGGGCGTCGGTGCCGCAGATCACAGCGACGGCGAGGTTGCCGGCGTCCGAAACCGCTTGCGGGACACCAGCGGCATCGACGGTTCCGGGGTTCACCGCCCCGATGCCGCCGGACGCCAACAGGTTGACCGCGAACGTCGCACGGATGTTGTGCTCGGCGAGCGGTCCCAGTGGCAGCAGCAACACCTGCGGTCGCGACCCGGTTCTTTCGAGATAGCCGTCCGAGCGGTCGCGCAGCGCCTCGAACCCGGCCGCGTAGCGCCGCACCGCCGACGCCGAAGCACTCCGCGAGAGCGGGGGTTCCGCGAGATCGGCGTACTCGTTGACACCGGTGAGCCTGGTGCGCCGGTGTGCGATGTCCTCGGTGCGGCGCTCGGCCACCTCCGCGATCGACGAGGTGACAAAATCGAACTCGAGCGCCTGGACGAACCCGCCGCGCCTTTCGATGTCCCGGAAGTGCTCCCACGCCTGTTCGGCCAGCTGCCGGGTGAGGTCTTCGACGAAGAACGATCCGCCGGCCGGGTCGAGCACCCGGCCGATGTGGGACTCCTCCAGCAACAGCAGTTGGGTGTTGCGGGCCATGCGCCGCGCGAAACTCGCCGAGGTGCCGGGGAAGCCGTCGGGGATGGCCACGTCGAACGGGTGCACCAGCACCGTGTCGGCACCACCGACTCCGGCGGAGAACGCGGCCAGCGTGGTGCGCAGCATGTTTACCCACGGATCGCGCTGCGCCATCATCGGCAGCGACGTGACAGCGTGTACGCGGGCGGCGCCGGCGTCCGGCTCACCCACCACCTCGGCGACCCGCGCCCACAGTTGGCGCGCCGCGCGCAACTTCGCGATGGTCATGAACTGGTCGTCGTCGACGGCGTAGCGGAAACTGATCTGCCGCAACGCATCCGGCACTGCGAGGGTGCCCTCTCCGAGCAGCCGCAGGTAGGCGACCGCGGCCGCGACGCTGCCGGCCAGCTCCCAAGACGCGCTGGCACCGAGGTTGTGGAATGCCGGGCCGTCGACGGTGATAGCGCGCACTCCGCCGCCGTATCCGCTGACTTTCTTCCCGGTCGCCACGACGTCGGCCATGCTCGGCGCCGGCCGCCCGCTCAGCGGGGCAGTCAGCGGATCGGCGCCGAGGTCCAGCGACAGCCGCGAGCGCTGATCCCCGTCGAGATCGGTCAGCAGGGGCAGCAGCGCCTCCGTGGCGGCGACATAGTCGGTACCGGCTTCGACCACCAACGGCACCAGGTCGACGAACACACCGTCGAGCAGCCGATCCAGCTCGGCCGGCGGCACACCCTCCGGTCCGCCCACGCGCAGCACCAGCGCGCTGACGCCCTCCGTCAAGGCGACCAGAACGTCGCCATTGGCATCGGCCGCCGCGGTTTCGCCCGCCGGGAACGCCTCGGCCACCTTCCAGCCGGACTTGACGTCGCGCAGCGCGTCACCGCCCCGCACGTAGGGCCACCGCCCGGGCAGCGCCGGCTCGGGCGGCGCGTCCAATGACGTGTACAGCGGACGAATCGAGAAGCCTTCGTACGTGGGCGAATCCAGCAGCCGCTCCGGCTCGGCGGGCAAATCCGCCGGGTCGCGCCGGTTGCTCTTCGCCAGGACGCCGGCTACCGCCGAGCGCCACCTCGCGAGATCGGAATCCTCGGAATGCACAGCACCGTGTTTCTGCACGTCCATCAGGCTATCGCCATCACAGCACCGCCCGCCGGGCGGCCGACTCACAAGGGCGCTGACGAGTGTCGCCGCGACCCTGCCCGTAGTGTTGGGAGGCGTGAAAGCCGTCGTCAGCACCCTGCGCGCACTGGGTACTGCGGTGATCGCGACGGCATCCACAGTCCCGCCCCGCCGGTTCATCGGCATCCTGGCAGCAATTGTCATCCTCGTCGCAGTCGCGTTACTGGTTCCATTGCCGACCGCGGTCCAGATGCGCGACTGGGCGACCTCCGTCGGCCCGTGGTTCCCGCTGGCATTCTTGGCCGCCCACATCGTGTTTACGGTCTTTCCGTTCCCCCGCACCGCGTTCACGCTGGCTGCGGGCCTGCTGTTCGGGCCCTACCTCGGTGTCCCGCTGGCCGTGCTGGCCAGCACCGTCAGTGCCGTCATCGCATTGCTGCTGGTGCGCGCTGCGGGCTGGCAACTGAGCAAGCTGGTCCGGCACTCCCGGGTGGATTCGCTCGACGCGCGGCTACGCGAGCGTGGCTGGCTTGCCGTGATCTCGATGCGGATGATTCCCGCCATGCCGTTCTCGGTGGTCAACTATGCCGCCGGGGCGTCGGCGGTACGGGTGCTGCCCTACACCCTGGCCACGTTGGTCGGTCTGCTGCCCGGCACGGCCGCGGTGGTCATCCTCGGCGATGCGCTCACCGGCAATGTCAGCCCGCTGCTGTTCGTGGTCTCGTTGTGCACCGCGAGCATCGGCATCGCGGGCTTGATCTACGAAATCCGCACGCACCGGCGCCACCACCGCGAGCGCCTCGCCGAGTCAGCCGCCGACTCCGAGCCCGCGATCACCGGCTGACGTCGGGTCCCTTCGCGGTCACCACGCCGAAGATCACGGCGAGCGCGGCCGCGGATACGCCGGATGGATCGACATCCCGTGCCTTGATGTGGAAGGCCACCGCCAGCACGAAATAGAGCGTGGCCATCGCGGTGGTCAGCCTGGCCAGGCCCGGAAACCACCGCACCGAGAACAGGCCCACCGCCGCGGCAGCCTTGATCGGCGGGAAGATCCAGCGGTACTCCCTTGGGAAGTCCACGGCGTCGAGGGTGTGCGTGACGAACGCAGCGTGGTTGGCGTCCGCGACCGCGCTCGCCGCCATGAACGCGCCGAGCGCGTCATAGATTCGCGGCGCCGTCATCGCTCACCGCTACAGCGCGTGCGCGCCGCCTCCGCCGTCACGAGTGACCGGAGCAGTGATGGCTCCGGGAGGCGGCGGCGGGCTCAACGGCGGCGGGCTCAACGGCGGCGGCGGTGTGTACCCCGGTCCCTGCACCGGGGTGCGCGCCTCGGCCTCGGCCTTGGCGACCGCCATTGCGATGTCCGGGTCGGTCCGCGTGGTGAACCAGTCGGCGACCTCGTCGGTGTCGTCCTCCGGCTTGGGCAGGTTGTCCTCGACCGGTGACGGCTGATACCGGAACACCCCGTCCTCGCCGGGCGCGCCAAGCATCTTGGTGAAACCCTGCAGCGCAGAGCCGAAGTCGCTCGGCACCACCCACACCTTGTTGGCCTCACCCTTGGCCATCTGCGGCAGCGTCTGCAGGTACTGGTAGGCCAGCAGCTCGGGGGTGGGCCGCCCGGCCTTGATCGCGGCGAACGTCTTCTCGATCGCCTTGGCCTGGCCCTGCGCCTGCAGGTACTGCGCGGCGCGCTCGCCTTGTGCGCGCAGGATGCGCGACTGCCGCTCCGCCTCGGCGGCCAGGATCGCCGCCTGCTTTGCGCCCTCGGCTGCCAGGATCTGCGCCTGCTTCTGACCCTCGGCCTGCTTGATCGACGCCTCCCGGCTGCCCTCGGCGGTGAGGATCATCGCCCGCTTCTCGCGGTCGGCCCTCATCTGCTTTTCCATGGAGTCCTGAATCGACGGCGGCGGGTCGATGCTGCGCAGCTCGACTCTGGCAACGCGCAGGCCCCAGCGTCCGGTGGCCTCGTCGAGCACACCGCGCAGCTGACCGTTGATCTGGTCGCGCGAGGTCAGCGTCTGCTCCAGCGTCATGCCGCCGACGACGTTTCGCAGCGTGGTGGTGGTCAGCTGCTCGACGCCGACGATGTAGTTGCTGATCTGGTACACCGCCGCCTGCGGGTTCGTGACCTGGAAGTACACCACCGTGTCGATGTTGACCGTCAGGTTGTCCTCGGTGATCACCGGCTGTGGCGGGAACGACACCACCCGCTCGCGCAGGTCGACCCGCGCCCGGATCTTGTCGACGAAGGGCAGCAGCAAGGTCAGTTGACCCGACACGGTCTTGCTGTACCGGCCGAGCCGTTCGATGACCGCGGCCTCGGCCTGCGGAATGAGCGCGATCGACTTGGCCACGATGATGGCGGCGAATACCACCAGCACCCCGACCAGGACCAGGCCGGCGACGGCACCTTCCATGACGGGTTCCTTCCCTCGTTTGCCCAGATTCCCCTAGATCACTTTTTGGACGACCGCGGTGGCGCCGTCGATGTGCACGACGGTGACGTGGTCGCCCGGTTCGTAGACATCGTCGTCGTTGAACGGGCGCGCAGTCCAGATTTCGCCATCGAGTTTCACCTGGCCTTCATGGCGCGCCACCCGGTCGAGCACCAGCGCGCTCTTGCCCTCCAGCGCCTTTGCCGGTTCGGGCAGACCGTTGCCCGCCAGGAAATGTCGACGCAGCACCGGCCGCACCAGCACCAGCAACAGGATCGACACCACGAGGAACACCGCGCCGTGCACCCACAAGTCATCGACGATCAGACTCGAGCCGGCTGCGGCCAGGGCCCCGCCGCCCAGCATGAGAAGGAACATATCGCCGGTCAGCGCCTCGGCCCCGGCGAGGGCCAGTGCGGCGATTAGCCAGATCAGCGGGACGGCCACGCAGCCAGCCTATCGCGCAGCCGACCCGATCAGCGGCTAACAACTACACTGCGAGCATCATGTGGTGTCCTAGTGTCTCTCTGACGGTTTGGGCCAATGCCTGGCTCGCAGGTGCGGCCGCGCCTGACGACGTCCTCGACGCGTTATCGCAATGGGCGCCAAGGCATTCCGTAACGGCTTACGACTCCGTCGCGGCCGGCCGCACGGGTTTGCCGTGGCCAGACCTGAACGATGCAGGCGCGGTGTCGCTGCTGCAGACGGTCCGCACCGCGGCCGGTCCGCGGCTTTCGGCGCCCGCCGTCGGCGTGGCGCTACCGGTGCCCGGCGATGTGCGCGGGCTCCCAGCCGGTACCCAATTCCAGCGCGATGCGGTGACCGCGGGCGAGGCCCTCATCGTCGGGCGCGACGCGTCGACCGCGGTGGGGCTGGTGCCCGAGTTCGAGTACGACGAACTAGAAGACGAGTCCCAGTTCGAATCGGAGCCGATCGCGTTGTCGTGGACCGTCTATTCGGTGTCGATCCCTGCGCCAACCGAGTACCTGGACCTCGGCGACGCCGAATACACGTTGCGTGCCGCGGTCCGTTCGGCGGCCGACGCGCTCGGCGCTATCCGCGCCGCGGGCAGCGATGTGGCCGACCCCCGCGGACTCGTCGAGCAGGTGCTCGAAAGTAACCGAGGGCACCGTGTGCCCGACCACGCGCCGTCGCGGGCGGTGCGCGTGCTCGAGAACGCCGCCCACATCGACGCGATCATCACCGTCAGCTCTGGGCTGATCCCGATCGGCCTGCAGACGTCGTCGGAGGTGCAGATCGCCAGCGACGCGCTGCGCCCGCTATCCGGAGTGGTGCGATCGGCGCGGATGGCCGCCGTCAGCGCGATCCTGCACTCGGCCTGGGAGGCCTAGCCGCAGTTCGGCGTGCAGACGACACCGTCGACCGAAAAGCCTTGCAGCGCTGGCATGTCCGGCCCTGCGACCCTGACCGGTTCGCGACCGGTGCGCAGCTCATCGATCAGATCGACAACCAGCCCCGCGAACCGCGGATCGGCGTTCGGCGTCGCCGCCCGCGCGAACGCGATGCCGAGTTCCTCCGCCTGCTGCCGTAGCTCGTAGTCGAGATCCCACACGACCTCGATGTGATCGGCGACGAAGCCGATCGGGCAGACGATCACCGCCTTGGTGCCGCCCTCCGCGAGCGCGGTCAGGTGGTCGGCGACATCGGGCTCCAGCCACGGCACCTGCGGGGGCCCCGACCGTGACTGCCACACCTGGTCGTAGTCGTCATAGCCCGCGGCCGTGGCGACCAGGCGGGAGGCATGGGCCACCTGCCTGCTGTACAGGTCTGGGCCGCAACGGGATCGGGCCGCAAGAGGAATCGAGTGCGCGGTGAACACCAGGCGAGCGCCGTCGGGCACCGTCTGCGCCGCCGCGCCGATGGCTTCGGTGAACATCTCGACGAACAGCGGGTGGTCGTAGTACTGGCGCAGCTTCACCAGCTCCGGTGCTCCGTCGCCTGCCGCGGTTCTCGCCCGTGCGATGTCCTCGACGTACTGGGTGCAGCTGGAATAACCGCCCCACGCCGACGTAGCGAACACCGCCGCACGGCGAATCCCGTTGTCCCGCATGGTCGCGACGGTGTCCTCGACATACGGCGCCCAGTTGCGGTTGCCGAAGTAGACCGGCAGGTCGATCTCGGCCTCGATCGCACTGATCAACGCACGGTTGATTCCGTTGATCGGCGAGACGCCACCGAAGTGCAGGTAGTGCTCCGCGACCGATGCCAACCGTTCACGCGGGATCCCGCGGCCGTGAGTGACGTTCTCCAGGAACGGCATCACATGTTCGGGCGCCTCCGGCCCGCCGAACGACAGGAGCAGAAGCGCATCAAATTCCATTTAGAGCAACTGCGTGCTGGCGCCGCCGTCGGCGTAGATGATGGTCCCGGTCGTCGCGGGAAGCCAGTCGGAGAGCAGGGCGCACACCGTCTTTGCGACCGGGGTCGGGTCCTTCATGTTCCAGCCGATCGGTGCGCGTTGGTCCCAGCCCTCCTCGAGCAGCTGCATCTGGGCACCGGCCTCGTCGCCGAGTGCGCCGCCGACGATCGCGCTCATCGCCAGCGTCCGGATCGGTCCGGCCGCAACGAGATTGGACCGCACACCGACCTTGCCCGCCTCGCGCGCGACGAACCGGTTGACCGACTCCAGCGCGCTCTTGGCCACCGTCATCCAGTTGTAGGCGGGCATCGCGCGGGTCGGGTCGAAGTCCATGCCGACGATGCCGCCGCCCGGATTCATGATCGGCAGCAGCGCCTTGGCAAGCGAGGCATACGAGTAGGCCGAGATGTGGATGCCCTTGGCGACGTCTTCGTATGGCGCGTCGAAGAACGGGTTGATGCCCATCCCGGTCTGCGGCATGTAGCCGATCGAGTGCACGACGCCGTCGAGCTTGTTGCCGGCGCCGATCACCTCGGTGACGCGGTCGGCCAGACTCGCGAGGTGCTCCTCGTTCTGCACGTCGAGTTCGAGCAGCGGCGCCTTCTCGGGGAGCCGGTCGGCGATGCGCTGGATCAGTCGCATCCGGTCGAAACCGGTCAGCACCAATTCCGCGCCGGCTTCCTGGGCGACCTTGGCGATGTAGAACGCGATCGACGAGTCGGTGATGATCCCCGTGACGAGGATGCGCTTGCCTTCGAGCAGACCTGCCATGTGAAAGTCCTTCTCTCTTCGAAGATTCAGTGGCCCATGCCCAGGCCGCCGTCGACCGGGATCACTGCGCCGGAGATGTACCCTGCGTCCTCGGACGCCAGGAAGCTGATCACCCCGGCGACCTCCTCGACGTAGCCGATGCGCTGCAGCGGAATCGCCTGCAGCGCGGTCGCCTGCTGCTTCTCGTCGAGCGCACGGGTCATTTCCGTGTCGATGAACCCGGGGGCCACCACGTTGGCGGTGATAGACCGCGAACCCAGTTCGCGGGTCAGCGACCGGGCCATGCCCACCAGTCCCGCCTTGGACGCCGAGTAGTTGGCCTGCCCCGGCAGACCGGTCAGGCCGGCCACCGACCCCATGAAGATCATCCGGCCGAAGCGCTTCTTGATCATGTTGCGCGACGCCCGCTTGGCCACCCGGAACACACCGGTGAGGTTGGCGTCGATGACCTTGGCGAAGTTCTCCTCGCTCATCCGCATGATCAGCATGTCGGCCGTGACGCCCGCGTTCGCCACCAGCACCTCGACCGGGCCCTGATGCTCCTCGACCGCCGTGAACGCCGCATCGACAGCGACGCTGTCGGTCACGTCACACTGGACGGGGAACAGGTCCTTGTCGTCCGGGGCCCCGGAGCCGCGGTGCGTCACGGCGACCTTGTGCCCGTCGGCGGCCAGCCGGCGCGCGACGGCCAGTCCGATGCCACGATTTCCACCGGTCACCAGCACCGAACGGGAGACGAAGGTCGGACGGCCACCGGCCGTTTGGCCCGCGGTATCAGCTGGATTGTCGGTCACTTCTGTCACGCTGCTCCTCACGTGCGCAGTCATGAAGGCCAACTTAATGCCTGCACGGCATTCTTAAGAAATCGCCTTAGTTGGGCAGCCGCCGGTTGATCAACAACGCCGCGATCGCCGCCAGCGCCAGCACCAGCGCGCCCAGCCGCAGCCAGCTGGCGCTGGCGTCGCCCTTGCGGGTCTCGTAGCCGATCTGCTCCTGCAGGTTGGTGAAGACTTCCTTGAGTTGCTCGAGGTTGGACGCCGTATAGGCCTGTCCGTTGGACAGCTGGGCGATCTTCTTGAGCATCTCGTCGTCGACCGGGACGGGCTGGCGCTGCCCGTTCATGTCGACGGTGCCGTAGGGAGTGCCGAACGCGACCGTCGAGACCGGCACGCCCTGGTCCTTTGCGGTGCGCGCGGCGGTGTACGCGCCCTTCGGGTTGTCCGGGTTCGACGGCACCGTCTCCTTGCCGTCGGACATCAGCACGATCTTCGCCGGTGGCGGCGTGTCACCACCACCGATCACCGCGCCGACGGTGGAGATGGCCTGCAGCGCGGTGAAGATGCCCTCACCGGTCGCGGTGCGGTCGGCCACCTGCAGCTTGTCGATCGCATTCTTGGTCGCGTCACGGTTGGTCGTCGGCGAGACCAGCACGGTCGCAGTGCCCGCATACGAGATCAGCCCCAGGTTGATGCCCGGTGTCAGCTGATCGACGAACTGCTTGGCGGCCTCCTGCGCCGCAGCCATCCGATTTGGCGACACGTCGGTCGCACGCATCGACTGCGACACGTCGATCACCAGCATCACCACCGCACGGTTGCGCGGAATACGCACATCATGCGTCGGCCCCGCCATCGCGACGGTGAACAGCACGAGCGACAAGATCAGCAGGATCGTCGGCAGGTGCCGCCACCGCGACGGCCGCTTGGGCGCAACGCTTTCCAGCAGCTCGGTGTTCGCGAACCGCAGCATCCGCTTGCGCCGGGCTGCCTGCACGGCCACGTACAGCCCGACCAGTCCCAGCACGACAATGAGGAACAGGAAGAACCACGCATGGTCGAATCCCGACAGCGTCATCGGTCCGAGCAACGGTAAAGTCATGTGCCAGTTGTCATTTCAGTTGCGTTTCGGCGTCATCGCGTCAGTTGGGTAGGCGGCGGTTGAGCAGCATGGCCGCCAGCGCCGCCAAGGCCAGCACCAAAGCACCGAGCCGCAGCCAGCCGGCGCTGGCGTCGCCCTTGCGGGTCTCGTAGCCGATCTGCTCCTGCAGGTTGGTGAAGACTTCCTTGAGCTGCTCCAGGCTCGATGCGGTGTAGGCCTGACCGCCGGACAGCTCGGCGATCTTCTTGAGCATCTCGTCGTCGACCGGGACGGGCTGGCGCTGGTCGTTGATCTCGACGTACCCGTATGGGGTGCCGAATGAGACGGTGGAGATCGGCACGCCCTGGTCCTTGGCCGTGCGCGCGGCGGTGTAGGCGCCCTTCGGGTTGTCCGGGTTCGACGGCACCGTCTCCTTGCCGTCGGACATCAACACGATGCGGGCAGGCGGCGGCTGGTCGCCACCGCCGATCACGGCGCCGACGGTGGCGATCGCTTGCAGCGCAGTGAAGATGCCCTCACCGGTCGCGGTGCGGTCGGCGAGTTGCAGCTTGTCGATCGCGCTCTTGGTGGCGTCGCGATTGGTGGACGGCGAGACCAGCACGCTCGCAGTGCCCGCATAAGCGATCAGCCCGAGGTTGATGCCGGGTGTCAGCTGGTCGGCGAACTGCTTGGCGGCCTCCTGCGCCGCGGCGAGGCGGTTTGGGGACACGTCCGTGGCCCGCATGGATTGCGACACGTCGATGACCAGCATCACCACCGCACGGTTGCGCGGAATACGCACATCATGCGTCGGCCCCGCCATCGCGACCGTGAACAGCAGCAGCGACAACACCAACAGGATCGCGGGCAGGTGCCGCCACCGCGACGGCCGCTTGGGCGCAACGCTTTCCAGCAGCTCCATGTTCGCGAAACGCAGCATCCGCCGGTGCCTGGCCAACTGCACGACGATGTACAGCGCGACGATCCCGAGGACCACGAAGAGGAAGAGGAAGAACCACGCGTGTTCGAAGCCCGACAACGTCATCGGTCCGAGCAACGGTATTGTCATGTGCCAGTTGTCATTTCGTCGGATCAGGCGCCCCGGTCGTGCTCTTCGCGCAAGCGCTCATCGACCGGCAAGCGCTCCACGCCGGCGGCTGGCGACAAAGCGGACGACGTCGGCGATCCAGTCCCGGTCGGTGCGCAGGGAGAGCAGCGGCGCATCGCAGCGGCGCAGGGTGCGGGCTACCTCGGCGCGGTGGGCCGCCGCGGCCTTCTCGAAGTCGTCGCGCAGCTGTTCGTCGATGGTGAACTCCCGGGTGACGCCGGTTTCGGTGTCCTGCAGGATGACATCCCCCACGGGCGGCAACTCGACATCGCGGGGGTCGAGAATCTCGATGCCGAGCACCTCGTGCCGCCCGGCGATGGCCCGCAGCTGACGCATCCAGTTGATGGGCCCGAGGAAGTCGCTGATGATCACCGCCATGCCTCGGCGGCGCTCGGGACGGCGAAGCGCGTCGATGGCGGCGGCCAGGTCGCCCCGCACGCCCGTCGGCGCCTTGGGCATGGTGGCGATGGTGCGCAGCATTTCCTGCTCGTGTATGCGGCCCGACAGCGCCGGAACACGCCGCACGGAGTCGCCGTTGGCGATGATCGCGCCGATGCGGTTGCCGCCGCCGCTGTTGAGGAATGTGATCGCGGCTGCGGCCGCCACCGCCAGGTCGCGCTTCTCGCAACCGGTCGTGCCGAAGTCGAGGCTGGCCGACATGTCGACCACTAGCCAGGTCTCCAGCTCGCGGTCGGCAATCATCTGCCGCACATGCGGGTGGGTCGTCCGCGCGGTGACCGACCAGTCCATCCGGCGCACGTCGTCGCCCGGCTGGTAGATCCGCGACTCCCCTGGCTCGGAGCCTGGGCCGGGCAGCAGCCCGAGGTGGTCGCCGTGCAGCACACCGTCGAGCTTGCGGCGAACCGTCAACTCCAGCTTTCGAAGGGCGGCCGTCAGTGCGGGATCACGGATCTCCCCGCGCTTCAGTGACGGCAGGTCAACCGTGCGTCTGGACGTAGTCACCGATTACCGGCGGCGGCGGCTGCGGCGGGAACCACGGGCGGCACCGAATGCCCTTGCTGCGGAATCGCATTCACCTGCGGCAGCGCAACCGTCTGCAAAATCCGGTTGATGACGGTCTCCGACGAGATCTCGTCGGCAAGCGCGTCATAGGTCAGCACGAGCCGGTGCCGCAGCACATCCGGAATGACCTCGACGACATCCTGCGGGATCACGTAGTCACGACCACGCACCAGCGCGAGCGCGCGCGACGCCGCGATGATGCCCAGCGAAGCACGCGGCGATGCGCCGTATGCGATCCACGCCTTTGCGTCGGGCATGCCGAACTTCTCGGGATACCTGGTGGCGGTGACGATGCGCACCACGTAATCGACCAGCGCGTGGTGCACGAAGTTGTTGGAAGCCACATCTTGCAGCCGCAGCAGGTCACCCGGGTTGAGGATCTGCTTCGGCTCGGGCGGCTTGACGCCCATCCGGTAGACGATCTCCCGCTCCTCCTCCGGAGTCGGGTAGTCGATGTTGAGCTTGAACAGGAAGCGGTCGCGCTGGGCTTCAGGCAGCGCGTAGACGCCTTCCTGCTCGATCGGGTTCTGCGTGGCCATCACCAGGAACGGGGCGGGCAGCGGGAACGTCTTGCCGCCGATTGAGATCTTGCGTTCGGCCATGACCTCCAGCAGTGCGGACTGCACCTTGGCGGGCGCACGGTTGATCTCGTCGGCGAGCAGGAAGTTGACAACCACCGGGCCGAGCTCGATGTCGAACTCCTCCTTGCCCTGGCGGTAGATCCGGGTGCCGACGATGTCGGTGGGCACCAGGTCGGGCGTGAACTGGATGCGGGCGAACGTGCCGCCGACCACTTTGGCGAAGGTCTCGACCGCCAGGGTCTTGGCCACACCTGGCACACCTTCGAGCAGCACGTGGCCCTTTGCGAGCAAGCCGACGAGCATCCGCTCGACCAGCTGGTCCTGGCCGACGATGATGCGCTTGACCTCGAAGATGGCGCGCTCGAGGGTGTGCACCTCCTGCTGCAGACCTCCGTTGTTCGGCGGCGCGCCGTGGGAGCCGGGGCCAGCGCTACCGGGGTTGTAGGCCTGGGTTGGGGCCTGTCCGGAATATCCTCCAGCGCCCTGCGGCGGCCCACTCGGTGACGTCATCAACGGTCCTTCCACATCAACTAAGACGCTGGTCGTAACGGCGTCGGCCCATGTTGGCCACACGCTCGCCGTCAACTATTCCAGGCAGTCCGGAATCCGTCGACGTTGCCCAGCGAAGTGTCGGCCGGTCGAACGGCATTCATCAGCAGTGCTCAGGGTTAACTCAGGCACCGCTCAGGTTTCGATAATTCGGGCGGCGTACGGCTGCATGCCGGCGCGCCGCACCGGGCTGACCGTGACCTTGCCCGCGCTCCCCGAGGCCTCCAGCATCTGCCCGCCGCCCAGATACAGCGCGACGTGCTGGCTGCCCCCGGGGCCCCAGAACAACAGGTCGCCTCGCTTGCCCTGCGACACCGGCACCTTGCGCCCCGTGTTGTACTGGTCGCCCGAGTACTTCGGGATCAGCACGCCAACCCCGGCAAAGGCGTAGCGCGTCAGACCCGAGCAGTCGAAACCGATCTTCCCCGCGTCGGAGTCGACGCCCGCGCTCGGACCATTCGGTAAGCCGCCGCCCCATGAATACGGCACGCCCATCTGCGAACCGCCACGCCGGATCACGTATTCGATCGCTTGGGGCCCGCGCACGCGCGCACCGGGAGCGACGCTGCCGGTGGCCGGTGTGCCACCGAGGCCAAGACTGGAGAGGAATTGCTGGCCGAGATTCTGGGTGGTTTGAATGGCCAGCTGGGTCGCCTGGAAGGACGCGTTCGCGATCGCGACGGGATCACCAGGCGCGCCGGAGCTGATGATCTTGGGCAACGTGGGATCCCATTGCCCGTCGTCGGGAGCGGCGAGCGCGGGCGTGCCAAGGCCAAGCAACAGACCAACGGACACAAGTAGGGCAAATGCGATGCGGCGCAGAAGAATCACCATTCGATCATTCGGGTCACATAGGGCGTCATGCCGCTGGTGCGCACCGGCGAGACCTTCACCACGGACCCCGTGTACGGAGCCTCGAGCATCTGGCCGTCGCCGAGGTACATCGCGACGTGCTGGCTGGCGTTGGGTCCGTAGAAGATCATGTCGCCGCGGCGCATCTGCGACGACGGGACCTTGCGGCCCGCGTTGTACTGGGAGCCCGAGTAGTGATCCAGTTTGATTCCCACGCCTGCGAACATGTACAGCATCAGCCCGGAGCAGTCGAAACCCTTTGTGCCCGAGCCGGAATCGATGCCAAAGCTCGCGCCTGCCGCGTTGCCGCCGCCCCAGGAATACGGCGTGCCCCGCACGGCGAGGCCGCGATTGATCACGTATTCGGTGGCTTGACGCCCGTACACACGGGGAATCGCGCCGTTGGTGTATCCGGAGGGCGTCGGGATGAGGCCGAGCTTCTGCAGGAAGTTGTGCCCCATCTGCTGGGTGACCTGCGCCGAGGTCTGTGCGATCCCAAGGACCGCGTTGATGATCGCGATCGGGTCGCCGCTGACGAACGCGCTCGGTATCGCGGGCAGCGTGGGATCCCATGCGGTGTCCCAATTCCGGGTGCCCGAGTCGCGGGCACCCGGTGCGCGATCCCAGTTCGCCGCCGGACCGCCGGCAGCAGCCGCGGCGGGAGGGGCGGCAGGCTGGCCGCCTGCGGGTGCTGACCAGTTGCGTGCAGCATCGAGCTTGGCCTGCGCGGCGGCCCGTTCGGCTGTCAGCTGATCCAGTTGCGACTGCTGCGACTTGAACGTCTGCTGCGCCTGCGTCAGCGCCGAAACCGCGTTCTGCTGGCTGGCTTCCGCGTCGGTAACCGCCCTGTCGGCGTTCTGCTTCGCCAATCGCGCGGCCGATTCCTTGTTCACCTGCTCTGTGCGAGCGCGCTGAAGATTGGTGATGACTTGTTGCGAACTCGCCGCCAGGGTCTGACCAGCGGCCGCGGTGGACAGGATGTCCGCAGGGTCGGCGGCGGTCAGGTAGGAATTCGACGGGCCGTTGACATACGTTGCGGCAGCGAAGGTGTCGAAGCGCCGCTGCGCCGCGGCGATCGCGGCATTCGCATCGGTGACTCGCTGCGCGCTGGCGTCCACTTCCTGCTGCGCGGCGGCCGCGTTGTCGCGCGCCGTCTGCACGTCGACGATCGCTTTGTTCACGCTTTCCTGTTGCGCCTGGATCGCGGCCCCGAGGTCTTGCAGTTTCTGGTTGGTGTTGGCCACGGCCGCGACAAGTTCGCCGAGGGTGTCCGGACTGGCGGGCTCAGCGACGGCCAGGCCGGGAGTCGCGAGCAGCACGCCGATCGCAAGCGTCACCGCGCGGACCCGAGGGGTGCGTCTCATTCGACTCGTGTCTCCTATGGCTCACACGCGAACGTGCCGGCACATTCGTGGGTACCTGTGTGCAGTCACAAAAATCACAACTGCAACATCAGCCACCGATTGCACGGTACGTCACATCTGACGCTAAGGAAACTTTAGTCACAAATTACAAGATTGTAATTGAATGTAGCGTTATCGAATGGTGATGTATGAATTTGCCAAATGGCGTAAATCGCTCAGTCGACGGAGTCGGAGGGGACCTCTGCCGCGGCCGCGCGTTTGCCACGAACTTGCAGCACACGAGTGGCGACGACCGCTGCAATCACCGCGAGCACAAGCACAATCGTGAATGGCGTCCATGGAAAGTGCGGCGTCGTCAACTCACTGACGAAATTCTTCGACGACTGCACCGGATCGCCCGTCTTGGCGAGGTCTTGGCCGGCTTCCAGCGTCACGCGGTCGAACTTCGTGCTGTACGTGCCCGCCCAGGACGGACTGATCGCCAACACCGTGGACCCCGGGTGGTCCTTGCCGACCTCGCTGGCGATATCCCGCAATGGCGTGTCGATCGGCGGGTTGCCCTGGATCACGACGATCTTGAGATCGATGCCCTTCTGCTTGGCCTCGGCCACGACCTGACGCAGTGCCGGCACGTCGGCGGCGTCCGCAGGCGGCACGCTCACCCCGTCGTCGGCCACGTCGGCCTTCACCTGATTCATGTCGACATCCGGCGGGATGTACGACGGCAGGAACGGGATCACGTGCGGTCCGGTCACACGGGCACGGTACGCGATTAGTGGGTATGTGGGTGGCACCACGCGCCTGCGGGGACAAGACTAAAGGCAGCCCTGGGGTGTATTGCAGGACAAGCGTACTGTTAGAGTTCATGAGCGCCGACGACACAGCCCGTCGCGGCGGTATCTAGCCGGGAGTTGATGTGAGCAGCAAAGATTCGGTCAATTCATTCGGAGCCCGCGACACGCTGAAGGTCGGGGACAAGAGCTATCAGATCTACCGCCTCGATGCGGTGCCCGGAACCGAGAAACTGCCCTACAGCCTCAAGGTGCTCGCGGAGAACCTGCTGCGCACCGAGGACGGCGCCAACATCACCAAGGACCACATCGAGGCCATCGCCAACTGGGATCCGTCGGCCGAGCCGAGCGTCGAGATCCAGTTCACCCCGGCCCGGGTGATCATGCAGGACTTCACCGGGGTGCCCTGCATCGTCGACCTCGCCACCATGCGCGAGGCGGTCGGCGATCTCGGCGGCGACCCCGACAAGGTCAACCCGCTGGCGCCTGCCGACCTGGTCATCGACCACTCCGTGATCGCCGATCTCTTCGGCCGTGAGGACGCCTTCGAGCGCAACGTCGAGATCGAATACGAACGCAACGGTGAGCGCTACCAGTTCCTGCGCTGGGGTCAGGGAGGGTTCAACGACTTCAAGGTGGTGCCGCCGGGCACCGGCATCGTGCACCAGGTCAACATCGAGTACCTGGCGAGCGTGGTGATGGAGCGCGACGGCGTCGCATATCCGGACACCTGCGTGGGCACGGACTCGCACACCACGATGGAGAACGGCCTCGGCGTGCTCGGGTGGGGCGTCGGCGGCATCGAGGCCGAGGCGGCCATGCTCGGCCAGCCGGTGTCGATGCTGATCCCCCGCGTCGTCGGCTTCAAGGTCAGCGGTGAGCGGCCTGCGGGTGTCACCGCCACCGACATCGTGCTGACGGTCACCGAGATGCTGCGCAAGCACGGTGTGGTCGGCAAGTTCGTCGAGTTCTACGGTGAGGGCGTCGCCGAGGTGCCGCTGGCCAACCGGGCGACGCTTGGCAACATGAGCCCCGAATTCGGCTCCACCGCAGCGATTTTCCCGATCGACGAGGTGACGGTCGACTACCTGCGGATGACGGGGCGCACCGATGAGCAACTTGCATTGGTCGAGGCCTACGCCAAGGAACAGGGCATGTGGCACGACTCCGCCCGTGAGCCGAAGTACTCCGAGTACATCGAACTGAACCTGTCCGATGTGGTGCCGTCGATCGCGGGTCCCAAGCGGCCGCAGGACCGCATCGCGCTGAGCGACGCAAAGACGGCGTTCCGCAAGGACATTCACAACTACGTCGAGGAAAACCTGCCCACCGAGCACACCAAGCTCGATGAGGCGGTCGAGGAATCGTTCCCGGCCAGCGACCCGGCGGTGCTCTCGTTCGACGACAACGACACCCCGGTGCCCTCGGCGGCCGTCAACTCGAACGGCAGGCCGAGCGATCCGGTGGAGGTCAAGTGCGAGGACCGCGGCGAGTTCATCCTCGACCACGGCGCGGTCGTGATCGCCGCCATCACCTCGTGCACCAATACCTCCAACCCCGAGGTGATGCTCGGCGCGGCGCTGCTCGCCCGCAGCGCCGTTGAGAAGGGACTGACGTCCAAGCCGTGGGTGAAGACCACGATGGCGCCGGGCTCGCAGGTCGTCACCGACTACTACAACAAGGCCGGCCTGTGGCCGTACCTGGAGAAGCTGGGCTTCTACCTCGTCGGCTACGGCTGCACCACGTGCATCGGTAACTCGGGACCGCTGCCGGAGGAGATCAGCAAGGCGGTCAACGACTGCGACTTGTCGGTCGCCGCGGTGCTGTCCGGCAACCGCAACTTCGAGGGCCGCATCAACCCGGACGTGAAGATGAACTACCTGGCGTCGCCGCCGTTGGTGATCGCCTACGCGTTGGCGGGCACGATGGACTTCGACTTCGAGTCGGAGCCGCTGGGTAGCGACAAAGAAGGCACGGACGTCTTCTTACGCGACATCTGGCCGTCGCAGAAGGACATCAACGACACCATCGCCTCGGCGATCAACCAGGAGATGTTCGTCAAGAACTACGCCGACGTGTTCAAGGGAGACGATCGCTGGCGCAACCTGCCGACACCGTCCGGCAACACCTTCGAATGGGACGCGAACTCGACGTACGTGCGCAAGCCGCCGTACTTCGACGGGATGCCCGCCGAGCCGGAGCCGGTGACCGACATCTCCGGCGCCAGAGTGCTGGCCCTGCTGGGTGATTCGGTGACCACCGACCACATCTCCCCGGCAGGCAGCATCAAGGGTGGCACCCCGGCCGCGCAGTATCTCGACTCGCACGGTGTCGATAAGAAGGACTACAACTCCTACGGCTCGCGGCGCGGCAACCACGAGGTGATGATCCGCGGCACGTTCGCCAACATCCGGTTGCGCAACCAGTTGCTCGACGACGTGTCGGGTGGCTACACACGCGACTTCACCAAGGGCGGCGAGCAGGCGTTCATCTACGACGCCGCGCAAAACTATGCGGCGCAGAACATTCCGCTGGTTGTTCTCGGTGGCAAGGAGTACGGCTCAGGTTCGTCGCGCGACTGGGCGGCCAAGGGCACCAGCCTGCTCGGGGTGCGCGCGGTCATCACCGAGTCGTTCGAGCGCATTCACCGCTCGAACCTGATCGGCATGGGCGTGATCCCGTTGCAGTTCCCCGAAGGGGAATCTGCGTCGAGTCTGAAATTGGACGGCACCGAGACGTTCGACATCGCCGGCATCGAGGCGCTCAACAGCGGCAAGACACCGAAGACCGTCCACGTCACCGCGACGAAGGAGGACGGCTCCAAGGTGGAGTTCGACGCGGTGGTGCGCATCGACACCCCCGGTGAGGCGGACTACTACCGCAACGGCGGCATCCTCCAGTACGTGCTGCGCAACATGCTGAAGTCGTAAGCATTCAGACATGCCCCGGGTGACGGAAGACCACCTGGCGGCCCGCCGCCGCCAGATCCTCGACGGCGCCCGGCGGTGCTTCGCCGAGCACGGCTACGACAAGGCCACCGTGCGACGGCTCGAGCAGACGATCGGGCTGTCGCGCGGTGCGATCTTTCACCACTTCCGCGACAAGGACACGCTGTTCTTCGAACTGGCCCGCGAGGACGCCGAACGAATGGCCGACGTCGCGTCGCGGGAAGGGTTGATTCAGGTGATGCGGGACATGCTGGCCGCGCCCGAACAGTTCGACTGGCTGGCGACGCGGCTGGAGATCGCGCGCAAGCTGCGCAACGATCCGGCGTTCAACCGCGGCTGGTCGGAGCGCTCGGCCGAGTTGTCGGCGGCGACGACCGCGCGGCTGCGCAGGCAGAAGCAGGCAGGGCGGCTGCGCGACGACGTGCCCAGCGCGGTGCTGCAGACGTATCTGGACCTGGTGCTCGACGGCCTGGTGGCGCGCCTGGCTTCCGGCGATGACCCCGAAAAGCTCAGTGCCGTACTAGACCTCGTCGAGGCCTCCCTGCGCCAGCAGGATTCCTAGCGGGCGCGGCTGCGGTGGTTCGGGCCGCCGCGGCTGCGCATCGTCGTGCCCGATTCACGCAGCATGCTGTGGATCGAGCCGTACGAGCGACCGGTGGTAGCGACCAGGGAACGGATGCTCGCGCCCCCCTCATAAGCACTGCGCAACTCGGTCAGCACTTGGTCCCGGGACTTGTTCAGTTTCTTCATCGACATCTCCCCGCTGTGGATGCCCCGACGCATACCCAGCGTAGGAAGGCTTCACACCGAGCGGGCGGAATTGATGAAACGGTTCGTAATTCGACCTACGCGAGGTCGATGAGGTCGCCGAGCTCAGGCGAGCTCAATCAGTTCCGAGTAGTCGTCGGACCAGAAGTCCTCGGTGCCGTCGGGCAGCAACACCACCCGCTGCGGATCGAGCGCCTCGGCGGCGCCAGGGTCGTGCGTGACCAACACGACCGCGCCGACGTAACTGCGGAGCGCGTCGAGGACCTGCTCGCGCGACGCCGGGTCGAGGTTGTTGGTCGGCTCGTCGAGCAGAAGCACGTTCGCCGTCGACGCGACTAGGCCCGCGAGCGCCAGACGGGTCTTCTCACCGCCCGATAACGTGCCGGCCGGCTGGTCCAGTTGCGGACCGCTGAACATGAACGCGCCCAACAGACCCCGCAGATCCTGCTCGCCGGTATCTGGCGCGGCGTGGCGAATGTTCTCCCACACCGTCGCGAGGTTGTCGAGAGTGTCGTGCTCCTGCGCGAAGTACCCGATCTTCATGCCGTGGCCTGGTTCCAGTGCGCCCGAATCGGGTGTCTCGACGCCTGCCAGCAGTCGCAGCAGGGTGGTCTTGCCCGCACCGTTGAGGCCGAGCACCACGACCCGTGAACCCCGGTCGATGGCGAGGTCGACGCCGGTGAACACCTCCAGCGATCCGTAGTTCTTCGTCAAGCCCTTGGCCACCAACGGGGTACGGCCACACGGCGCGGGGGTCGGGAATTTGATTCGGGCCACCTTGTCGGCGACGCGTTCCTCGTCGAGGGCGGCCATCATCCGGTCGGCACGGCGCAGCATGTTCTGGGCGGCAACTGCTTTGGTGGCTTTGGCGCCCATCTTGGCGGCCTGGGTGCGCAGCGCCGAGGCCTTGCGTTCGGCGTTGACCCGTTCGCGGCGGCGACGCTGCTCGTCGGTCGCGCGCGCATCGAGATACTTCTGCCAGCCCATGTTGTAGACGTCGACCTCACCACGAACGGCGTCGAGGAACCACACGCGGTTGACGACGTCGGCGAGCAGGTCGACGTTGTGGCTGATCACCACGAGACCACCGGTATGACCGCGCAGGAAATCGCGCAGCCAGCCCAGCGAGTCGGCGTCGAGGTGGTTGGTTGGCTCGTCGAGCAGCAGCGTGGTCGATGAATTCGCGCCTGCGGCGCCGCCCTCACTCGCGGCGAACAGGATGCGCGCCAGCTCCACCCGGCGGCGCTGGCCGCCGGAGAGGGTGCGCAGGGGCTGCGTCAGAACACGTTCGGGCAGGCCGAGACTCGCGCAGATGCGGCCCGCCTCGCTTTCTGCGGCGTATCCACCGAGGGCGGCGAACCGCTCCTCGAGTTGGCCGTAGCGACGAACCGCCCGGTCCCTCGTCGCGTCGTCGGCCACTTCGGCCATCAGCGCCTGCTGCTTTTCCAGGTCGGACAGCAAGGTGTCGAGGCCTCGGGCGGACAGCACCCGGTCGCGTGCCAGGATCTCGAGGTTGCCCTCTTTGGGATCCTGTGGCAGATAACCGATTTCTCCGCTGCGGGCGATGGTGCCCGCGTAGGGCTCGCCCTCGCCTGCCAGGATGCGCATGGTCGTCGTCTTGCCTGCGCCGTTGCGACCGACGAGGCCGATGCGATCGCCGGGCTGCACCCGCAACGCCGCACCGTCGGTGGAGAGCAGCGTGCGCGCTCCGGCGCGGACCTCGAGGTCCGTTGCGGTGATCACGCTGCTGCTCCCCTAATGTTCTCCCGGGCTCGCCCGGGGGTTTACTTGTCGTCTGTGAAGATCGGCGCTCGCTTCGCGGCGCGCGCCGCGACCGCTTCTTCGAAGTTGCCGGTGAGCAAACGGACGAAGAGCTGGCCCAGGCCCTCGGCCTGCATGTGCCCCTCCAGGCTAGCGGCGTCCAGTCCACTCCATAGTGTGCGCTTGGTCAACTCGATGCCCGGCCGCGAGAATGAAGCGATCCGCTCGCCGAGCTCATAGCAAACGTCGAGCAGCTTGTCGTCCGGCACGGTCCGCGACACCAGGCCGATGCGTTCGGCTTCGTCGGCGTCGACGTCACGCCCGGTCAGCATCAGCTCGAACGCCCGGGACGTGCCGATTGCGCGCGGCAGCAGGTAGGACAGACCGAGCTCGCTGGCGGTCAGGCCGTTGTTGATGCCTGCGGCCCGGAAATAGGCCCCTGACCCGGCGATTCGGATATCGCACGCCAGCGCCAGGCACAGTCCCCCGCCGATCGCGGCGCCGTTGACCGCGGCGATCACCGGCTGGTGCATTTTGCGCAGCGTCAGGATGACGTCGTCAAGCACCTCCATCGACCGCAGCGCGAACGTCGGGCGGGTCAGCCCGTCGATGTGGGGGACCGAACCGGCCGACTTGTGGTCAGCGCCGGACGAGAAGCCACGGCCCGCGCCTGTGAGCACGATCACCCGCGTCGAGTTGTCGTGGGTCAGCTCTTCGAGCACCTTCTTGAGCGGCACCATCACGTCGAACGCCATCGAGTTCATCCGCTCGGGCCGGTTCAACGTCACGAGAGCGACGTTTGGCCGCGGACGGTCGACGAGGACGAAGTTGTTTTGCTCGGTCACGGACAGCACGCTATCGCGTGCGTGTACTACTTCGGTTCGCCGTTGTTCTGGGCAGCGATCGCAGCGTCGATGTCGAACTCCTTGACGCGCTGCACCAGGTCCTCCAGCGCCGCCGGTGGCAGAGCTCCAGCCTGGTTGAACACCAGCTTTCCCTTCTTGAAGACCATCAAGGTCGGGATCGAGCGGATGTCTGCCGCCGCTGCGAGCTGCTGCTCGGCCTCGGTGTCGACCTTTGCGTGCACGACGTCGGGGTGCTTCTCCGAGGAGGCGGCGAACGTCGGCGCGAATGCGCGACACGGGCCGCACCACGACGCCCAGAAATCCACCAGCACGATGTCGTTGTCCGTAATGGTGTCGTTGAACTGTTCGGCGGTGAGGTCTCGCGTAGCCACGATGTTCCTAACGCTGGGGTAAATCGGCTTGTTCCCACCATATGGGCTGCGCAAACTGCCGGGCGGCGATCAGCGCAAGTCCTCGAAAGGGCCGCATCACGACTGCCGTCTGCCCTGTTCGAAGAAATCGGCGATGTGCGCCGTGAGTGCGTCGACATCGTGTGCGGGATCGAGGGGGTACAGCGCTCCGAACGGCGCGTTCCAGAACGGGCCGGTGCGCGCAGTCCACGGCCCGATGTATGCGTAGGGCGTCTGGTGGTAGTCGTCGCCTGCGGAGACGCCATAGTTCACCTCGTCCGCGGTGGCGGCGACGTCGAAGTGCTCGGGCCAGAGCACCGGATGCTGGTCGGGCAAGACGTTCTTGATCGCATGCCCGCCTGCATAGTGACTGCGATGAAGCCAGTCCGCCGCGACTGCGTCGATGTCCAGCGCCGCCTCGGTCGGCAGCGGGTCGACGATGTCGTAGACCCCGTCGGGTGGCCCGGCATCCACGCCTGCGGCGTCGGCAAGAGTGTTCACCGGTCCTGCCAGCGCAGCCGCGCCGTTGGGCCAGACCAGCTCGGTGCCGTGGACGGCGAGCGGGATCGCAACGCCTGCGAAGCCACCGGGTCGCACGGCCAGCCGGATGGTGCCCGCCGTCCGGTATTGCGGCCCGGCGATCAGGCTCTCCGCGACTCCGCGCAACTGGCGGCGGGTGTCGACGTAGACCTCGTCGAAACCGTCGGACATTCTGGCTCCTTTCACCCCACTTTCGAGCCCTACCGTACAGCCGTTTTCCAGTAAACGAGAAGCAAAGGCGCAGAAGCGAATTGGCTGAACCGAACTACGATGGCAGGCATGGGGGTTGATCGGCGCACCATGCTCGCGGCGATCGCCGCAGGAGTCGTCGCAGCAGTCACCCGCCCACCGGTGGCGGGCGCGGTCCGGCTGATGGTCCCGCTGGCACGGGTGCCCGCCCCGGTGGGGGTGCTGATGCGGCTGCCCGGTGACGGCAACCAGTTGGCTCTCACCGTGGACGACGGGGCGAGCAGCGCGGTGGTCGCGGCTTTCGGCCAGTTCTGCAGTGACACCGGGACTCGGCTGACCTTCTTCGTGAACGGCGCCAACGCGTCGTGGTCGGACAACGCGCCTGCGCTGCGGCCGATGGTGGACTCGGGCCAGATCCAGATGGGAAACCACACCTGGTCGCACCCGTATCTCAACCGGCTCAACCTGACGGCGGTCCACGACCAGATCCAGCGCAATGCCGACTTCATGCGCAATACGTATGGGACCGACGGCACTCCGTACTTCCGGCCGCCCTACGGTGTGCACACCGCCGCCACCGATCGCGTGGCCGCCGATCTCGGCTATACGACCGTCACACTGTGGAGCAACACCATCGGCGATTCGCTCCCGGAGAACGAGGCCAGCCTCATCGCCGCTGCGACGCGGTCATTCTTCGGGCAGCAGATCGTGTTGGCCCACGCCAACCTGCCGACCATCACGCACTGCTACAACCAACTGAGCCAGCTCATCGCCGGCCGCAACCTTCAGACCGTCACGCTGAACGACGTGTTCAGCTGAGCGACTTCTCAAACCAGTGGTGGGCGTACGGCTCATCGTTGAACGGGTCGACCTCGCGATAGCCCGATGTCGTATA
This sequence comes from uncultured Actinomycetota bacterium, assembly GCA_963698965.1. Classification (GTDB taxonomy): domain Bacteria; phylum Actinomycetota; class Actinomycetes; order Mycobacteriales; family Mycobacteriaceae; genus Mycobacterium. The sequence goes on along the minus strand of CAVOSY010000027.1, from coordinate 35,260 downwards.
CATCCGGATCGCTTGGGACAGTTCGTCGCGGGTCTCCAGCCGCATCAGCCGCAACCCCTGCGTGCGGGCCCGGACCTCCAGCTCGGACAGCAGGCGACGGCCCAGCCCAAGACCGCGGATCCTGGGCGCCACCCACATCCGTTTCACCATGCCGACGGCGTCGGGGTGGAAGATCAGCGCCCCACAGCCGACGGGCTCGCCGTGCAGCCACGCCACGAGCAAAAGCCCTGCGGGAGGACTCATTTCGGCGTCGTCGACCGGGCTGACCGCGGGATCGTAGCCGCCCTGGAACCGGGCGGCCAGTTCGTCGAAGTAGGTCTGCAGACAGAACCGGGCGTCGCGGTGGCGCGGATCGCATTCGCGGACCTCGACCGTGGAGGCGGTCAGCAACCGTTCGACTTCCGCCATTGCCGTGACGAGCTTGGCGCGCTGCCACTCGTTGAGCGGCTGCAGGATGGCCGTAGCGGCGTCGTCGGAGCGCTGATCGAGCGCGCCGAGTTCGCGACGCCCCGCCGTGGTCAGCCGAGCGATGCGGATGCGACCGTCGGCCGGGCTCGGCTCGACGACGATGTAGCCACCGGCCTCCAGCGCTCGCAGCAGTCGGCTGACGTAGCCGGAGTCGAGGTCGAGTCGTTCACGCAGCGATCGGACGTCGCAGCCGTCGGTCCCGATCTCCCACAGCAGCCGGTTCTGGCCGAGCGAGCGGTCGCTGGCCAGGTAGTTCTCGTTGAGCACGCCGATGCGCTGGGTGACGGTGCGGTTGAACCGTCTGACCTGCGCCACCATCTCCGCCGTCATATGTCTGACTTTAGTCAGAGATTGTATCGAGGGCCACAGCGATTTCCCACCCGCCTGAGGTCAACGCCAGATCGCCCGCCGATCGGTCACCGCGCGACCCGCGCCAAGCCCGATGCACGGTCGGCGTTGGCCAACAGTTGGTCCCGCCTCTTCGGCCACCAGAACACTTCGATCAACAGCAGCACCAGGTAGATGAACGACGCCACGGCGTTGCCCCACGACCCGAACGCCGCATCCCAGACCGCCGTCCCGACGCCGACGACGAGAACGAGTGGTATCACCCATCGAAACGGGCGAGCCTGTTCGGCTGCCGCGTGCATCCCGGTGCTGTAGTCGGTCAGCGGCTGCGCCAGCCGGGCGTCGCCGAGGCGCTCGCCGCGGCGCGCGGTGCGGGCGACGGTCACGCGGTCGTCGCCTGAGAGTTGTTGGGCGCCCGGCCAGTATCGGGCCATCCGGCGAGGCATCCAGATGGCATAGAACACGCCGACGATGACGAGCACGATGACGCCGGACAACAGGAATCCGGAATCGAGCCACGCCAAGGCGCCCAGGGCGATCCCGACCGATCCGCCGACGATCAACGCGCGGCGGAAGAAACCGCCTCGCCAGACGAACGCGGGCACCGTGACCACACGGCAATTGTGCAGGCTCTACGTGCCGCGAGTTGGTCGAATCCGTGTACGGGCGAGGATCGGCTCCGCGGCGACCGTCGTGAACGGCACAATCATCGGGAATTCCTCACTCACGGACTGGATTTCGGTCCTCCGGATGATCGTGGCCAGCGCAAGAGTGGCCTCAAGCATGGCGAAGTGGTCTCCGATGCAGGAGCGGGGTCCCGCGCCGAAGGGCAGGTATTGCCAACGATCACGGCTCTTGGAGTTCTCGCGGGCGAAGCGGTCCGGTTGGAACACGAGCGGGCGGTCCCACAGCGTCGGGTCGCGATGCATGGCATAGATCCCGACGACGAGCATCGTGCCCGCCTCGACGCGATGGCCGTCGACCTCGACGTCCTGTAGGGCCATCCTGGCCATAGCAGCGCCGGGCGGGCACAACCGAAGCGCCTCGTGCAGCACTTTGGTCGTGTATTCCAGCTGCGGCACGTCCTCGGGCGTCAGTTCTCGATCGGGGATCTGCGCGACCTCGTCGAAGACCTTCTCCTGCATGTCCGGGTGTTGGCCAAGCGCCCACAACGCGTAGGTCAACGTCGTCGCCGTCGTGTCGTGGCCGGCCAACAGGAACACCACCAGCTCGTCCCGGATGTCATCGTCGGCAAGCGGTCGCCCGGTCTCGGGGTCGGTGGCTGCGATCAACGCCTGAACCAGTGGTGCGTCCCGGGTGGGGTCATCACGGCACAGGCGCAAGATCTCGGCTGCGAGGCCGTGCAACTTGTCCCGCGCGGCGTACGCACGCCTGCGCGCCGGGGTAGGCAGCCAACGAGGCACCCGCACGGGCGCCAGGGCCCGATCCGTGGCATAGGCCAATGCGATCCGTAACTGCTCGCCGATGTCTTCGCTGCGTTCGTCGAGATCGAGACCGAGCACCGAGCGGCCTAATGCCTGCAATGTCAGCTTGCGACACTCGGTGTCGAGGTCGATTGCGGTGCGATCCCGCCACCCGGCGGCTATTCCTTCCGCCGCCTGCGACATGTGTCCGGCGAAGGCACGGACGTGCTGCTTGGTGAAGACCGGCTGCAGGGCGCGCCGACGCGGAAGCCACGGTTCGTTGGTGAGGTCGAAGAGGTTCGGGCCGAGCAGGTGGCGCACCTCCTCATGAATGATCGTCTTCTCGATATGTGCCCCGGTGCGACCGAGGACGTCGTGCGCCCCCTGCGGTGAGGTCACGATGACGACTGGCGGCATCAACCACTTTGGCGCCAGGACCACGCGCGTGACGTATCCCCCTGCGTCGCGCAGCGTTTCGACCCCGGTGTGAAAGGCCCTGACCGCCCTCATCTGTTCTGTGCGCGGCAGCGGATTCATCGGCGCCAGCGGCAATGCCCTCAGATCTGCGCCGTCCAACGTTTCGACCATGTAGATCCCCCCATGAGAACTTTCGTTGCACCGAGGATCCCGCCATCGAGGGTGGCCGAATAGGGTAGGTGGCTACTCTAATTTCCCAGCACGGTCAGGTAGCAGGGCGCATCCGCATCAGCCGCGCGAGCTGGTCCCGGTCCTCGATGCCCAGCTTGGCGAAGATGCGATAGAGGTGGCCGTCGACGGTGCGCACCGAGAGTCCGAGGCGGTCGGCGACCTCGCGGTTCGTGAGGCCGGCGGCCACCAGATTCGCGATCTCGCGCTCGCGGTCCGTGATGGGCAGCGGGCTCTCGACGGCGTTCGTCGCCGGTGTGCGAAGGCCCCACCGGCTCGCGAGCCAGTGCGTGCGAGTCGATGACTCCAGCTCCTTGATCCGGGTGCCGGCTCTGGCGTGTTCCCGTGCCGCGTGCGCTGAGGCATCGGCCGCCATCGCAAACGCGCCGAGCTGCTCGAACTGATCCGCCGCCTCGTCCAACCGATCGCCGTCGTGGTCGCTCATACCGCGCCCGTACGACAGCACAGCCGCGGCCAGCGGACATTTCAGCATCGCGGAGAGTTGACCAAGCCGCGCCGACACCGAGCGATCGCCGAATCGAACCGCGGTGTGCAGTGCCAACATCTCCATGGCGTGCATGCCCGCACTCCGCGCGATCTTGGCGGCGCGACTCGCGTGGTCCTGCGCCGACGTCGTCCGGCCCGCCGACGCGCGCTCCCATGCGCGAGCCAGCGCGAGTTCGGGCGCGAAGACCGCCACCTGCGGACCGTCGGCCTCCTCGGCCTTGGCCAACGCGAGGGCGGCGGCGTCTGCATTGCCCCGCGCGCCCTCGGCTTGCGTCAACCACGAGGCGACCAGCATCACCCAGCCCGGCGGAAGCGACCCCGCCATCGTCCACAATGACTTGCTCAGCGCCTCACACGCCGACTCCATCGCGCCGCGGGCGAGGGCGATGCGGCCCGCCAGGGCGCTGACAATGGCTTCCGCCTGCGGCACGCCCGAAGTCATCGCGGCATAGCGCGCGCATACGCTCTCCGCCGCGTCGAGATCGCCCGCGCCGATGAAGCCGAGCACCTCGGCGAGACCCAACGAATAGCGATGCGGACCCGACTCACAGTGCTCGGCGGCCCGGATGCCGTACTGGGCCGCATCTGACACCTCGGCGAACCGCCCCGAAAGCGCTAGCGCCCCAGCGGTGGCCATCGCCGCCCATACCGTCGCCATGGGCATCATCTCGTCGGCGAGGGCCTTCATCCCGAGGGGTATGGCAGTCGCCAGATCGGCCCCGAAAAACGCTATCGAGACCTCCATCGCGACGACGATGCTCAAGAGCGACTCGGGCACTCGCTCGCGCACCTCCGCAAGCACGGCGCGCGCCTCGTCACCTCGCCCACAGCCGAAAAACAGATTGGCGGCCCGCAGGCCGCCCCAGCGCACCGTCATCAGCTCGTCGGCGCCATGCGGCTCATGCGCCGCGAGGAGCGCCTCGGCCTCCCCTCCGCGACCTTGCCAGCTCAGGGAGTCGGCGAGGGCGAGAGCCGCGGCACAACCAGCTCCGCGCTCCAGGGCAAACCGCGCAAGTTCTTCTCCCAGAACGAGATTCGCCGCCGTTATGGCGCCTTCAGAGGCACGAACTACGACGTCGAGGTCAGGCGCGACGTCACTTCGCATCATGAATTGCGCCAGCTGGATGTTGGTCCGCATATCTGGCTGCGCCCCATTGACGCCGTCCTTCTGCTGTCGCAAGAAATCTGAAAGATGTTGCGCCAGTCGCGCGTTGAGTTGGCGGGTGCGTGCGACACCGCAACGCTGGCGGGTCACCTCACCGATGACGGGATGCCCGGGCCGGACCAGCGTATCTGACCCGTCGGTGACGAATTGGATGGCACCCCGCCGCTCCGCCCGCGCAATGGCATCGGGATCGCAGAGCGTGCGCAGCATGTTCCAGTCCACGACCTCTGCGGTGGAAACGATTTCGACCACGTCCAGCTCGTCGGGCGCCAGCGCGGCCAATCGCGTCCCCACCAGGTCGATGAGCTCCGTGTCGATCCGCAACCGACCATTCATGCGCCAGCATCCGTCACGCTCGACGAGCGCACCGTCGGCGAGGGCAGCCGTCAGCAGACCGCGAAGGAACAGCGGGTTTCCCTCCGCCATCTGATGCAGGCGGTCAACCACACTGTTGTCGACGTCGCCGTCGAGCACACTTCCGATCAGCTGCCCGGCCTGGGGACGGGTGAACGGCTGGATGTCCAGGCGCAGGAGCAGGCGCTCCTTCCACAGCGCGGTCACCGCATCCGGAACCTGCTCGCCGGACCGAATGGTCACGATGAAACGTGGCGATCCACTCAACGCCAACTGCTGGACCAGCAACGCCGACAGTGGGTCGAGGAGGTGGGCGTCGTCGACGACGATGACCAAGCGGTCGTCGGCCGCCAGCGCGCGGTACGCGGCACCCAGCATGACGGCAGGCTCGTGGGCCGCCTCGATGGCCACAGTGCGCTGAAACGCCCCCAGCGGGACCGCCTGCCCGGTCTCAGTGCCCAGCACGAACCGCGCGTTCAAGCCCTCCGACTCGATGGTCTCGGCCATCGCGCGGCCGAGCGTCGTCTTGCCGACGCCTGCTTCACCGCACAGCGCGACGCCTCGCAGACCCGAGTCGGCGCGCAGAGCCGTCAACCCCTCGACTAGCTCCTCGGTGCGTCCGACGAACGGCCAACCCGACACCGGCAACACTCCTCGCCCCCCGCGTACCGGCACACCGGATACGCACAGTGGCAAGATGCTACGACACCGTCAAATGAGTTCGCGCAGAAACACGCCCACCGATGCGCTAAGCACAACGCTTACCGCAAGACTCGCAGTCAGACGGTGAATCCGAGCGCCCTCAGCTGCTCGCGGCCGTCCTCGGTGATCTTGTCCGGACCCCACGGTGGGTTCCACACCCAGTTGATCTTCAGATCGTTGACGAGGCCGCTGCCGATCAGCGCGGTGCGCGACTGATCCTCGATGACATCGGTGAGCGGACAGGCCGCCGAGGTGAGCGTCATGTCGATCAGCGCGACATTGCCCTGCTCCCCTTTTTCGACGTTCATGTCGTAGACGAGGCCGAGGTCGACGACGTTGATCCCGAGTTCCGGGTCGACGACGTCGCGCATCGCCTCTTCAATGTCGGCGAGCAGCGCGTCGTCAGGTGCGGCCGTTTCGCTCATCGTCCACCTCCGTTAGAGCTTCCGTTGTGTGATGCCTGGGCCAATGCATCCTTGAACGCCATCCACCCCAGCAGCGCGCATTTCACCCGCGCCGGGTACTTCGAGACACCGGCGAATGCGATGCCGTCCCCGATCACATCCTCGTCGCCCTCGACGGCGCCACGCGAGGACACCATCTCGGTGAACGCGGCGACGGTCTTCAGCGCGTCGCCCACGCTCTGGCCGATGACCTGATCGCTCAGCACCGAGGTCGACGCCTGGCTGATTGAGCAGCCCTGCCCGTCATAGGAGACGTCGTCGATGTGCTCCCCGTCGTCACTCAACGCCACCCGCAGCCTGACCTCGTCACCGCAGGTCGGGTTGACCTGATACGACTCGGCGCCGAACGGCTCACGCAGCCCGCGATGGTGCGGGTGTTTGTAGTGGTCGAGGATCACTTCCTGATAGATCTGCTCAAGCCGCACTGTCAATCCCTGCCAAAGAACTCGACTGCGTGCCGCACGCCGGCGACCAGCCGGTCGACTTCGTCGAGCGTGTTGTAGACGGCGAACGACGCCCGCGCGGTCGCCGCGATGCCGAATCGGCGATGCAGCGGCCACGCGCAGTGGTGACCCACCCGTACCGCAACGCCGTCGTCGTCGAGCACCTGGCCGACGTCGTGCGCGTGGATGCCGTCTACCACGAATGCCACAGGCGACCCGCGGCCGACGAGAGAGGTCGGCCCCACGACACGGACACCGGGCACCGCCGAAAGCCCTTCCAGTGCGGCGGCGACCAATTCGGCTTCGTGCGCCTCGACGGCGTCCATTCCGATCGCCGTGAGATAGCGGGCGGCCGCTGCCAATCCGACCACCTGCGAGGTCATCGGTGTGCCCGCTTCGAACCGCTGCGGCGCTGGCGCGTAGGTGGTTTCCTCCATGGTGACGGTCTCGATCATCGAGCCACCAGTGATGAACGGCGGCATCGCGTTCAGTAGCTCACTGCGACCGTACATCACCCCAATGCCATTGGGACCCAGCATCTTGTGGCCAGAGAACGCTGCGTAGTCCACTCCGAGCGCGTGGAAGTCGACGGGCTGGTGCGGCACCGACTGGCAGGCGTCCAGCACCGTCAGCGCCCCAACTGCCTGTGCCCGCGCTACCAGCTGCGCGACCGGGGCAACCGCCCCGGTGACATTCGAATGATGGCTGAATGTCACGACTTTGACGTTGCGGTCCAGCTCGAGCGAGTCGATGTCGATACGTCCCTCTGGGCTGACCCCGTACCACCGCAACGTCGCCCCGGTGCGACGGGCCAGTTCCTGCCAGGGGATCAGGTTTGCGTGGTGCTCCAGCTCGGTGGTGACGATGACGTCGCCGGGTCCGACAGCATGCTTGAACCGGTTGTCGCCCAGCACGTAGGCGACCAGGTTTATCGCCTCGGTCGCGTTCTTGGTGAACACCAACTCGTCCGGGTCGGCGCCGACGAAGGCCGCGATCTCTGCGCGACCCTGTTCATACGCGTCGGTGGACTCCTCCATCAGCTGGTGCGCACCCCGATGCACCGCGCCGTTGGACGTGGTCAGGAAGTCGCGCTCGGCGTCGAGCACCTGAAGCGGGCGCTGCGACGTCGCACCGGAATCCAGGTACGCCAGCTGTTTTCCGCCGCGCATCACCCGTTTCAGGATCGGGAAGTCCGCCCGGATCCTGGTGAGATCCAACGCTTGCGCCGACGCGGTCATGTCAGGCTCCGACAGCTTGGGTGAAGCGCTCGTATCCGTTTGCGTCGAGCTCGTCGGCCAGCTCCGGGCCGCCGGACTCGACGATGCGGCCACCGACGAACACGTGGACGAACTGCGGCTGGATGTAGCGAAGGATGCGGGTGTAGTGCGTGATCAGCAGCAGACCGCCGTGCGCCTCCTCGGCGTAGTGGTTCACCCCTTCGCTGACTACCCGCAGCGCATCGACGTCAAGGCCGGAGTCGGTCTCGTCGAGGATCGCGATCTTCGGCTTGAGCAGTTCGAGCTGAAGGATCTCGTGCCGCTTCTTCTCGCCGCCGGAAAAGCCTTCGTTGACACTGCGTTCGGAGAACGACGGGTCGATATCAAGACCCGTCCATCGCGCCCTTGACCTCCTTGACCCAGTGCCGCAGCTTCGGCGCCTCGCCGCGGACGGCGGTGGCGGCGGTGCGCAGGAAGTTCGACATCGACACCCCTGGCACCTCGACGGGGTACTGCATCGCCAGGAACAGTCCGGCACGGGCGCGTTCGTCGACGCTCATCTGCGAGCACGTCCTGACCGTCCAGCGTGATCGAGCCCGACGTCACCGTGTACTTCGGATGGCCCGCAACCGCGTACGACAGCGTCGACTTTCCGGACCCGTTCGGGCCCATCAGGGCGTGCGTCTCCCCCGACTTCACGGTGAGGTTGACGCCCTTCAGGATCGGGATGTCGGTCCCGTCTTCAGCGGAGACGACGCTGACGTGCAGGTCCTTGATTTCCAGTGTGGTCATGAGGCGGTGATTCTCGATTCCGTTATCTCTAGTTCGTGTTCGATGGCGTCGGTGAGGCGTTCGCGCACCGCGGGCACGGCGATCTTCTGAATGAGCTCGCCGAAGAAGCCGCGCACGACGAGCCGGCGCGCCTGGTCTTCCGGAATACCGCGGGCCCGCAGATAGAACAGCTGCTCGTCGTCGAAACGTCCGGTGGCGCTGGCGTGTCCGGCGCCGACGATCTCGCCCGTCTCGATCTCCAGGTTCGGCACCGAGTCGGCGCGCGCGCCATCGGTGAGCACCAGATTGCGGTTGGTCTCGAACGTGTCGGTCCCGGTCGCCGCAGCCCGGATCAGCACGTCGCCGATCCACACCGTGTGGGTGTCGGGTCTGTCGGAGTCCGGATCACCTTGCAGCGCACCCTTGTACGTGACGTGCGAGCGGCAGTTCGGCTGGGCATGGTCGACCAGCAGACGCGACTCGAAGTGCTGGCCGTCGTCGGCGAAGTACAGGCCGAGCAACTCGACGTCGCCGCCGGGCGCGCAGAAGCGGGCCCGCGCAGTCAGCCGCACCAGATCGCCACCGAGCGTGACCGCGACGTGGCGCAGCACGGCGTCCTTTCCGAGCGTGGCGTGATGCGAGCTGACGTGCACGGCGTCGTCGGCCCAGTCGGCGATCGACACCACCGTCAGCGTCGCGGCGTCGCCGACGACGAATTCGATGTTGTCGGCGTAGGTTCCGCTGCCGCGCTGGTCGATGACGACGACAGCCTCCGCGAGCTCGGCAACCCGCACCTGCAGATGTCCGTAAGCCGTCGCACCCTCGCCGGGTCCGGTGATCGCGATCTCGATCGGACTCCCCAACCTGGGTGTCCTTACCGACGGTGACGATCGTCGCGCTGTTGAACGACGAGAACGCCTGTGCGGCAACCCGGTCGGCGGGCGCCCCGCCCTGACCGAGCCGCTCGTCGCCGCGACGCACGGTTTCCACCGTCACACCGGGGCGTTCGGTCACCTCGATGCCTGCGCTGCCGGTCGCGGGAGCCGAGCCGTCGTGCAGGCCGCGCAGCCGCCGCAAGGGGGTGAACCGCCAGAGTCTCGTCGCGGCCGTGTGGCACCTCGAAGGCATCGACGTCGAACGACGTGAACAGCTCGCCCTTGTTGGTGCCTCTCCACGGCTCGCTCGTCAGGTCCTGAGTCACTAGCCGACCGCGCCTTCCATCTGCAGCTCGATCAGTCGGTTGAGCTCCAGCGCATACTCCATCGGCAGTTCCTTGGCGATCGGCTCGACGAAGCCGCGCACGACCATCGCCATCGCCTCGTCCTCGGTCATGCCGCGGCTCATCAGATAGAACAGCTGATCCGCGCTGACCTTCGACACTGTGGCCTCGTGGCCCATCGTCACGTCGTCCTCGCGGATGTCGACGTACGGGTAGGTGTCGACTGCGGCTGATCGTATCGACAAGCAGCGCATCGCATTTCACGCTCGACCGCGATCCGTGCGCGCCCTTGTTGACCTGGACCAGGCCGCGGTAGGACGTCGCGGCCGCCGCCGCGGGCCACCGACTTGGACACGATGTTGCTCGACGTGTTCGGCGCCAGGTGCAGCATCTTGGCGCCGGTGTCCTGGTGCTGGCCCTCGCCCGCGAACGCCACCGACAGCACCTCGCCCTTGGCGTGCTCGCCGGTCATCCACACGGCCGGGTACTTCATCGTGACCTTCGAGCCGATGTTGCCGTCGACCCACTCCATGGTGGCGCCGGCCTCCGCACGGGCGCGCTTGGTGACCAGGTTGTAGACGTTGTTCGACCAGTTCTGGATGGTCGTGTAACGGCAACGGCCACCGGGCTTCACGATGATCTCGACGACCGCCGAGTGCAGCGAGTCGCTCTTGTAGATCGGCGCGGTACAACCCTCGACGTAGTGCACGTAGGCGCCCTCGTCGACGATGATCAGCGTCCGCTCGAACTGGCCCATGTTCTCGGTGTTGATCCGGAAGTAGGCCTGCAGCGGGATGTCGACGTGCACACCCGGCGGCACGTAGATGAACGAACCACCCGACCACACAGCGGTATTCAGCGCGGAGAACTTGTTGTCCCCGGCCGGGATCACCGTGCCGAAGTACTGCTTGAAGATGTCCTCGTGTTCCTTCAGCGCGGTGTCGGTGTCGAGGAAGATGACGCCAAGCGCCTCCAGATCCTCGCGGATCTGGTGGTAGACCACCTCGGACTCATATTGCGCTGCGACGCCCGACACCAGGCGCTGCTTCTCGGCCTCGGGGATGCCCAGCCTGTCGTAGGTGTTACGGATGTCCGCCGGCAGGTCGTCCCACGTCGCGGCCTGCTTCTCCGTCGAGCGCACGAAGTACTTGATGTTGTCGAAGTCGATGCCCTCCAGGTTGGAACCCCAGTTCGGCATCGGCTTCTTGTTGAATGTGCGCAGCGCGCGCAGCCGGCTCTCGAGCATCCACTCCGGCTCGTTCTTCTTGCCCGAGATGTCACGCACTACCGCTTCGGACAGCCCGCGCTGTGCGCTGGCGCCCGCCTCGTCGGAGTCCACCCAGCCGTAGCCGTACCGGCTCAGCGAGGCGATGGCCTCATCCTGGCTGAGCGGTTCGCCCACCTTGTGGATCTCGGGGGTGGTCGTCATGTCGACGCTCCTTGCTTGCACTCGGTTGTTTCAGGTGTCAGCGGGACGTGGGTGGTGCATGCGCAGTCGCCGTTGACGATCGTCGCCAGCCGCTGCACGTGGGTGCCGAGGATCTCGGCGAACGCCTCCCGCTCGGTCTCACATAGTTCGGGGAACTCCTCCGCGACGTGCGACACCGGGCAGTGGTGCTGGCACAGCTGGATGCCGTGGATCGGCCCGCTCACCGGTGTAGTGGTCGTCGCGTAGCCAGCCTTTGTCAGCGCGGTCGCAACCCTATCCGCCTTGGCTTCAACGTCGCTCGGCCCTTCGCTTACTCCCGAAAGGATGCTGTCGATACGGCGTCTCGCGAAGGTGCGGACGGCGTCGTCGCCGCCGATCTCCCGCAGCTGGCGCATCGCGGCAACCGCAAGGTCGTCGTACGTGTGCTCCAGCTTGGCCCGGCCTGCGGCCGTGAGCCGGTACCGCTTGGCGGGCCGTCCCCGGCCGTTGTGCTGCCACGCCGCGGCGGCGCTGGATTGTGCATCGCCGACGTCCATCAGCGCGTCCAGGTGTCTGCGCACGCCTGCGGCGGAGATGCCGAGCCGATCGCCGATCTCGCCCGCTGTGATCGGTCCGGACTCCAGCAAGAGCTGGACGATCGCGCCACGGGTGTGGCGGTCGCTCACGTCCGGACGGAATTTCACAACACTATTGTGACGGAATTCCAAAACTCGGTAAAGCAAGGGTGCCCTTAGCGTGACGGGCACCATACGGATGACGGCTACGCTGCTGGGGTGGCGCTCCGCCTACGGTCCCTCAGCACGTCGATTGCCGGTTGGCATGGCGACGAGCGGGCCGTCGGCTCCCCGCTGAACGACGCCGAGCTCATCGCACTGCGGCGGACACGGTTGTTCGGCGCCACCGGCACGGTGTTGATGACCATCGGCGCGCTGGGCGTCGGAGCGCGCCCGGTGGTGCAGGACCCGACGTTCGGGGTGCGGTTGCTGAATCTGCCGTCACGCATCCAGACGGTATCGCTGACGATGACCACCACCGGCGCGGTGATGATGGCGCTGGCGTGGCTGATGCTCGGCCGGTTCGTGCTGGGTGACCGTCGCATGACACGCAGCCAGCTCGACCGCACGCTTCTGCTGTGGGTGTTGCCACTGCTCATCGCGCCGCCGATGTACAGCAGGGACGTCTACTCGTATCTGGCGCAGAGCGAGATCGCGCTGCAGGGCCTCAACCCGTATCGCGTCGGTCCTGCGCCGGGTCTCGGCCTCGACCACGTGTTCACGTTGTCGGTGCCGAACATGTGGCGCGACACCCCGGCACCGTACGGCCCGTTGTTCCTGTGGATCGGCCAGGGCATCTCGGCGCTGACGGGCGAGAACATCGTCGCAGCGGTTTTGTGCCATCGGCTGGTGGTGCTGCTCGGCGTCGGCCTCATCGTCTGGGCGGTGCCGCGGCTGGCCCGCCGCTGCGGAGTCGCCGAAGTGAGTGCACTGTGGCTCGGCGCGGCGAACCCGCTGCTGATCATGCATTTGGTGGCAGGCATCCACAACGAGGCGCTGATGCTCGGGCTGATGCTGGCGGGCACCGAGTTCGCCCTGCGCGGCGTCGACGCCGCAGGCCCACTCCTCCCGAGACCACTGGCGTGGCCACACTGCCGCGATGAATGGGCACGATGGCTGCCACTGGCGAATCTCGTCCTCGGCATCGTGTTGATCACGATGTCCTCGCAGGTCAAACTGCCGTCTCTGCTTGCGCTCGGCTTCGTGGCGATGGCGCTGGCGTGCCGCTGGGGCGGCACATTCAAGGCGTTCGTGATCGCAGGCGGGTCGCTGAGCGCAGTGTCGTTGGCGGTGATGGCGCTCATCGGCTGGGCCAGCGGTCTCGGATTCGGCTGGCTCTACACGCTGGGCACCGCCAACGTCGTCCGCAGCTGGATGTCGCTGCCCACGTTGTTGGCGCTGGGGACCGGCCAGGTCGGCATTTTGCTCGGGTTGGGCGATCACACGACGGCCGTGCTCGGCCTGACCCGTGCGATTGGTGTGCTCACCATCGCGATCATCGTGACCTTCCTTCTGCTCGCGGTTCTGCGTGGCCGGTTGCATCCGGTGGGCGGGCTCGGTGTCGCGCTCGGCATGACTGTGCTGCTCTTCCCTGTGGTCCAGCCGTGGTACGTGCTGTGGGCAGTGATCCCGCTCGCGGCGTGGGCCACCCTGCCGCAGTTCCGCACCACGACGATCGTCGTCACGCTCGTGGTCGGCATCTTCGGCCCGACGGCCAACGGAGACCGGTTCACGCTGTTCCAGATCCTGCTCGCGGTCGTGGCCAGCACGATGATCGTGCTCATCCTCATCGGCCTGACCTACTACCGCCTCCCGTGGCGCAAGCTGCCCGACGCCGGTGTGCCGCAGGCCCAAGCGCCTCCGATCGTCGAACCGTCGATACCGGCTCCGCAGCCTGCGCCGCAGCCTGCCAAGCCTGGCGCTTACGCTGAATCCCCGTGACCTCCTCCGACTCTGGTGCCGTCGGCTCACGCGAGCGTTCGTCGGCCGTGCCCGTGCGTCTGCGCGGGGTCAGCAAGCGGTACGGGTCGACGACGGCCGTGTCAGAACTCGACCTCGACGTCCACGCGGCGGAAGTGCTCGCGCTGCTTGGCCCCAACGGCGCTGGCAAGACCACCACGGTGGAGATGTGCGAGGGATTCATCAAGCCCGACGCGGGCAGCATCGAGATCCTCGGATTGGACCCCGTCGCCGACAACGCCCGCGTGCGTGAGCGCATCGGGGTGATGCTGCAGGGCGGCGGCGGATATCCCGCGGCGCGGGCCGGCGAGATGCTGAATCTCGTTGCGGCGTATACCGCCAATCCGCTCGATCCGCAGTGGCTGATGGAAACGCTCGGCCTGACCGAAGCGGCACGCACGACCTACCGGCGGCTGTCCGGCGGGCAGCAGCAGCGGCTGGCGCTGGCGTGTGCGGTGGTCGGTCGCCCGGAGTTGGTGTTTCTCGACGAGCCCACCGCGGGCATGGACGCGCACGCGCGAATCGTCGTGTGGGAGTTGATCAATGGGCTGCGCCGCGACGGCGTCACGGTGGTGCTGACCACCCATCAGCTAACCGAGGCCGAGGAGCTGGCCGATCGGATCGTGATCATCGACCACGGCGTCGCGGTGGCCACCGGCACGCCGGCCGAGCTGATGCGCAGCGGCGCCGAAAACCAACTGCGGTTCCGCGCGCCGCGGATGCTCGACCTCGCGCTGCTGGTGTCGGCGCTGCCCGAGAGCTATAAGGCGACCGAGACCGCGCCGGGTGAGTATCTGGTCGAGGGCCACATCGACCCTCAGGTGCTGGCCACCGTAACAGCGTGGTGCGCGCGACTGGATGTGCTGGCCACCGACATGCGGGTCGAGCAGCGCAGCCTGGAGGACGTCTTCCTCGATCTGACAGGGCGGAAGCTGCGGTCATGACCAATCTGTTTGCACCAGGGACATTTTCGCCGGATCCCCGTCCCGCGACGGTCCAGAAGATGCTGGCGGCGCAGTTCGGGCTGGAGCTCAAGCTGCTGCTGCGCAACGGTGAGCAGTTGCTGCTCACCATGTTCATCCCGATCACGCTGCTGGTCGGCCTGACGCTGCTGCCGCTTGGCTCGTTCGGGCCGAACCGCGCTGCCACGTTCGTGCCCGCGATCATGGCGCTCGCGGTGATCTCGACGGCGTTCACAGGGCAGGCCATCGCGGTGGCGTTCGACCGTCGTTACGGTGCGCTGAAACGGCTCGGCGCGACCGCGCTGCCGGTGTGGGGCATCATCGCGGGCAAGTCGCTGGCTGTCGTCACGGTGGTGTTCCTGCAGTCGATCCTGTTGGGCGCCATCGGTTTTGCGCTGGGCTGGCGGCCCAACATACTCGGGCTGCTCCTCGGGGCGGTGATCATCGCACTCGGCACCGCCGGCTTTGCCGCGCTGGGTCTGCTGCTCGGCGGCACGCTGCGCGCCGAGATCGTGCTGGCGGTCGCCAATCTGCTGTGGTTCGTCTTCGCCGGGCTCGGCGCGCTGACGCTCGAGGGTGGGATGGTGCCGCACGGCGTGCAATGGGTGGCCCGCCTCACGCCTTCGGGTGCGTTGACCGAGGCACTGACACAGGCGATGACGCTGTCCGTCGACTGGTTCGGGGTCGCGGTGCTCGCGGCGTGGGGCGCGGTCGCTGCGCTATGCGCGCTGCGCTGGTTCCGCTTCACCTGATGCCGCAAGGGCTGCCGCCACGTCAGCGACAGCCCCGAGGAAGCGTTCGCGTTCGTCCGAACGCGGCGCGACGATGCGCAGGGCGTCGGGGTTCGCGCCGTGCGCCGCGCCGAGCACTCGCACGCCGATGCCGTGATTCCGGAAGATCTCGGCGACGTCTTCCGCGCGTTGACAAAACGCATACTGGAAATGGACGTTCGCATTGCGATGAGGCCGCAGTCCCGGAATTCCCGACAAGACGTCGGCCAGCCAAGCGCTGTCGCTCTGCATCCGCGATCGGGAGTGCGCCGCCCACCGGAAGTCCCGCACCGCCGCGCATGCGACGTGGACATCGACGCCGGAAAGGCCCCAGTTCTCCTGCAGGCCGAACAGCCGCTTGAGCTGTTCGTGGTCAGCGCACCAGGCCATTCCCGCTCGTGTCGCCGCAATGCCGTAGAACTTCGATGTCGACTGCAGCACAACCAGATTCGGAATGTCACAACCAAGCGTGGACCAGCCGACCGGATGAGATGTGAAGTCGATGTACGACTCGTCGACGACGAGCGTCGCGGCGGGATGAGCATCGGCCACCGCTATCAGCTCCCGTGGGTTGAGCAACGTTCCTGTCGGATTGTGTGGATTGGAGACGATGACCAGTCCACCTGCGCCGAGCGCCGCGTCGACCTGCTCGACGGTGGGAATCTGTTCGCCCGACACAGTGAATCCGCGCCCGGGAAACGCCTTGAGGTAATCGGTGTACGCGGGTAGCGGGACCTGGACATCGGCATGGTCGAATTCGCGGCCCATCGCCCAGATGAACTCGCTTGCTCCTCGGCCTGCGATCATCGCGCCGCCATTCACACCGGTCGCCCAGCGGTAGACCTCAACGAGTCGCTCGGCGGCGTCGTACGGGTGGAGCAGGATATCGGCGGGGGGTATCGAGTGCAGCGCCTCAACCGCGGCGGGCGCAGGCCCATAGCGGTTGACGCACGTGCTCAAGTCCATGTCGACGCCCCGGCGGGGGTCTCCACCCTGGGCGCCGAAACCGGCCTCGGATGGCCGCTGTTGTGCGGCAAGCTTGGCTTGTCGCACACGCCGCATCTCGATTGCCCGATAGGGCAACGAATATCGCTGTGAGGCAGGAAAAAATGGCATGTTGTCCCCCCGGATGATCGAGTCCCGAATCGATTCAATTCAAAGCTAGGTCGCGCCACCGACCGGGAACAGCGTGATGGACTACTCATTTCACGCGAGCAACTACTCCAATCCGTTAGCTCCGCTACGTGTTCGCCGGTTCAGCTGACGACTTCAGCTGCGGCAGCAGGTATTCCAGCTGCCCCACTTCCTCGATGTTGTGCTTCACCCAGGCCCGCAGCATCTCATCGGAAAACCGCCGACAAATCACCCCGTTGATCGGCGCGAGCAAGCCGGAGCGCGCCCCGATGTCCATCACCGACACGTAGTGCGTGCCGTCAGTGCCCGCGGACCAAGTGTGCTCGAGCTGAAAGATCACCACCCCGGCCAATCGCTGCACCAGCCGGATGCCCGTCTCATCGAGCTTCTCTACTCGATCGACGACGTCGACCTTGAATTCCGGCCGCGCGCCGAACGCTTCCACGATTCGGAACCGTGCGCCTTCTGCAGCACCACCGCCAGGCGCCGGACTGGCGAGTTCCCAGTGGATGTGGTCGATCGGATGCCATGCCAGATACCGGTCGATGATGACGCCGCCGTAGGACATGGTGCCGCCCAGGTGGGTGAACCAGTCGAGCAGCATCTGCGGCGTCACGCCCGCCAGTGGCCGGTGATCGATCGTCACGCGTCGGCGTTGGTGCGGCGCGGCGGTGAACCGCACCGTGGCGGTGTCGACGGGGCGCAGCGGATAGAGCACTGGGCGGGTCATATCGAGCTCCTAAGATACGCATTCGTTTCTTATTGGCCGACGCTAGCCGCTGGCGTTAAGATACGCAAGCGTTTCTTCGAAGGAGATGGATATGCGGCGGCGCAGGGGCGAGGAACTGGACACGGCGATCCGGGCCGCGGTGCTCGGGCTGCTGACCGAACACGGCCCGGCAGGCGTGACCATGGAGGCGGTTGCGTCGGCGGCACGCACGAGCAAGCCGGTGTTGTACCGGCGATGGGCCGACCGCGCGAGCCTGCTTCGCGGCACATTGCTTGGCATCGCGACCGCGGCTATCCCCGATGAGGACACGGGCAGCTACCGCACCGACATGCTGGCCATCCTCCGGGGTTGGGCCGCGCTGTTCACCGGACCCGAAGCCCCCGTGCTGCGGGCGGCCATCGCGGCGGCAGCACATGATCCGGAGCTGAGGGCGGCGTTGCAGAACGACGTCATCGGCTGGCGCAAGAAGGAAATGGCTGCGCTGTTGTCCCGCGGCATCTCCCGCGGCGACGTACGCGCCGACGTTCCCGTCGACATCGCCCGTGAGTTGGGCCAGAGCGTGCTGTGGCACCGGCTGCTGATCACCGGCGATCCGATCGACGACAACCTCGTCGTGCGGCTCGTCGACGAGGTGCTCGTGCCGTTCGTCTCGCCGAGGACCTGACCGCTACTACGTGCTGTAGTTGCCGTCCTCTACCATCGAGGCCGTGCCCGTCGGACGACTCTTCCTGCGGCTGGTCGACCTGCTGCCCATGCCGAGCCTGCGGGTTCAGCGCGGCATCGCCGCGGCCGTCATCCTCACCCAGGGCGGTATCGCCGTCACCGGCGCGATCGTCCGGGTCACCGCGTCCGGGCTGGGCTGCCCGACCTGGCCGCAGTGTTTCCCCGGCAGCTTCACCCCGGTCCCGCACGCCGAGGTTGCCGTCATCCACCAGATCGTCGAGTTCGGCAACCGAATGATCACCTTCCTGGTGGTGCTGACCGCAGCGCTGGCGGTCCTCGCTGTCACGCGTGCCCGCCGTCGCCGCGAAGTGCTGATCTACGCATGGCTGATGCCTGCGTCGACGGTCGTGCAGGCCGTGATCGGTGGCATCACCGTGCTCACCGGTCTGTTGTGGTGGACGGTCGCCATCCACCTGCTGGCCTCGATGACCATGGTGTGGCTGGCGGTGCTCTTGTACGTCAAGATCGGCGAGCCCGACCTCGGCGTCTCGACCCCCGTGGTGCCAAAGCCCTTGCGGCAGTTGACCGCTCTGACAGCAGTCGTGCTCGCTTTGCAACTCGTGAGCGGCACGCTGGTGACCGGCGCTGGACCGCACGCGGGCGACAAGAGCATCACCCAACCGGTGCCCAGGCTGCAGATCGAGATCACCACGCTGGTTCACATGCACGCGTCGCTGCTCATCGCCTACCTGGCGCTGGTGGTCGGCCTCGGCTTCGGGCTGTTGGCGGTCCACGCGCCACGCTCCGTCATGCTCCGATTGGGCGTGCTGCTGGCGCTCGTTGTCGCACAGGGTCTCGTCGGCACCGTGCAGTTCTTCACGGGTGTGCCCGCCGCGCTGGTCGCCGTCCACGTGCTCGGGGCGGCCGCCTGTACCGCCGCCACCGCGGCGCTATGGGCGTCGATGCGACAGCGGACCGAGCCCCAGCCGCTCAAGGGCTGATTCGACGCCCAGCGCGAACAGCCGCTGCTGGCGGGTCCTGGCGGTCGTGTCCAGTTGCCGCCAGCCCAGCGACGGTTCCACCAGTTCCAGCTCCAGAACATGGGGGTCGCGCCGGTCTCCGATCACGTCGACGCGCGCGTACAACAGGTCGCTCACGTCCATGCCCAGGTGGGCGGCCGCGGCAGCCAGCGCGGCGTGGCCGATGTCCCACAACTCGAAGTCGGGATCGGCAGGGGTGAGGGTCTCCTCCGCGTAGGTGCCCGACTCGTCGAACACCGGCGCCTGTCCCGGCGGCGGGAGGATCGGGCCCTTGGTGAATGCGTGCGACTGGCCGCCGCCGACGAACACCAGCGCCGTCTCGCCGTCCTTGATCCGCGGGTCGTAGGGCTGCACCAGCACGGTGCGGCCCTCGGCCTGCAGCGCAGCAGCGTGCCGGGTGGCCGCGTGGGGGTCGGTAAATCGTTGCGCCCCAACCGAACCTGCGCCGACGGCTGGCTTCACCACCACCTCGCCGCGGGGCGGCCGAACTGGTTCACCGGGGGCGAAGAACAAGCTCGGCACCGTCGGGACGCCGGCATCGGCGAGGTCGGCGAGATAGCGCTTGTCGCTGTTCCACGCCACCACCCCGGGTGCGTTGAGCAGATTGCGCACCCGGGCCGTCCACGCCAGGAACTCGTCGAGCCGGTCGATGTAGTCCCACGCCGCGCGCAGGATCACCAGATCGGCGTCCAGGGTCTTCGGGTCATCCCAGGACAGCCAGCCGGCCTGCAGCCCGCGTTGGCGCAGCGCCCCGACCAGGCCATCGTCGTCGCCGTCGCCGTCTGGCAGTGCCGGACAACCGGCCAACACGATGCGAGGATGGAATATGTCGGGCCGCGCGAGTTTCACCTTGGCAGGATAGTCATCATGAAGGCCATTGAAGTCGCCGAGACCGGCGGACCAGAAGTCCTGACCTACGTCGACAAAGAGCTGCCCTCCCCCGGCCCCGGGGAAGTACTGATCAAGGCGGACGCCATCGGCGTGAACTTCCTTGACACCTACTTCCGGTCC
This sequence comes from uncultured Actinomycetota bacterium, assembly GCA_963698965.1. Taxonomy (GTDB): domain Bacteria; phylum Actinomycetota; class Actinomycetes; order Mycobacteriales; family Mycobacteriaceae; genus Mycobacterium. The sequence continues at coordinate 15,281 of CAVOSY010000027.1, read as the reverse complement.
GGACAGTATCCGCGGGAGGTGCCGTTCGTCCTCGGCACCGAGGTCTGCGGCACCGTCGAGGCGGTCGGCGAGGACGTCGCGGCGCTGCAGGTCGGAGATCGGGTCGTCACCGCCCAGGCCGCGGGGGCCTACGCCGAACACTGCGTCGCCCCAGCCGATTTCTGCGCCTACGTGCCCGAAGGCGTCAGCCCCGATGTGGCCGCCGCGTCCCTGCTCAAAGGCATGACCGCGCACTACCTGATCAAGTCGACGTACCCGGTGCAGCAGGGCGATGCCGTACTGGTACATGCAGGCGCGGGCGGCGTGGGCCTCATCCTCACGCAATGGGCCACCAGCCTCGCAGTCCGCGTGATCACCACCGTGTCGACACCGGAGAAGGCCGAGTTGTCACGCAAGGCAGGCGCCGTCGAGGTGCTCGACTACCCGGAAGACGCCGAGGAGTTCGGCGGCAAGATCAAGGAACTCACCGACGGCGGTGTCGCCGCGGTGTACGACGGCGTCGGCGCGGCCACGTTCGATGCCAGCCTCGCCAGTTGCGCGATCCGCGGCACGGTCGCACTGTTCGGCGCGTCCAGCGGGCCGGTCCCGCCGTTCGATCCGCAGCGGCTCAATGCGGCCGGTTCGCTGTTCCTGACCCGGCCCACGCTTGCCCACCACACTCGCACACCCGACGAGTTCGCTTGGCGTGCAGGAGAACTGCTCAACGCGATCGCTGCTGGCACCATCACCGTCACGGTCAGCGAGCGCTACCGCCTCGAAGACGCCGAGCAGGCCCACCGCGACCTGCAGGGCCGCAAGACCGTCGGCTCGATCGTGTTGGTGCCCTAGACCCGTTTTCCGCACTGATCGGGCGTAGGGCCTGATTTCCGGGCCGGCGTCGGGCGTGCGGTTGGCTGGGGTAATCCGTAGCGGGAGTTGAGTATTGGATTCTGGCTGGTGTGGTTCGCGCCGCCGACGGATCGGCGCATGACGCGACCATGTAGGGCCAAATCGCGGTGGCCGGTGGTTACGGAGACACTCCGAATTACATGGTTGTAATGCGGCTTTGAGCGCGATAATGTAGGGCCAACCCGATGGAACTGGGATGGGGCCGGCATGTACGTTAAGCGCCACGCGGTGGTCAAAGGCGGCAGACGCTACGTGTACTTGCGGCTGGTCGAAGCGTATCGGGACGCCGAGGGCCGGGTGCGCCACCGGGTGCTGCGCACGCTGGGCCGCGAGGACGAGCTGAAGGCGTCGGGCCAACTGGAGCAGTTGGCGGCGTCGTTCGCCCGGCTGGATCCGCCACCGGTGGGCACCCGCCGCCACGTCGGGCCGCTGCTGCTGGTGGCCCACTACCTGGATCGGCTGGGCCTGGTCGAGCTCATCGATAACGCGGTGCCGATGCGCGGGAAGGCGATGCTGACCCACGGGGAGGTGATCGCCGCGCTGGTGGCCAACCGGCTCTGCGCGCCGGCGCCGCTGTATGACGTGGCCGGCTGGGCCTCCTCGGCGGCGATGGCCGAATTGTTCGGCGTGCCTGCGGGTTTGCTCAACGACGACCGGCTGGGCCGGGCGCTGCAGGCGCTGGCTCCGGTGGCCGAGCAGATCCGCGGCGAGCTGGCGCTGGCCGCCGCGACCCGCTGCGGGGCCGACCTGTCGCGGCTGCACCTGGATATGACCGCAGTGCGGTTCACCGGCGGCTATGACGGCTCGGCGCTGGTGGAAAAGGGGTGGGCGGCCGATCGCAGTATCGCCCGCCAAGTCAAGACCCTGCAGGCATCCACCCGCACCGGGGTCGTGGTCTACTACCGGCCCCACCCGGGCGCGGCCAACGAGGCACCGTGTATGGCCGCTGCGCTGGAGCGCCTGCGCGAGCTGGCCCCACCCGGGGTCATCTGTGTCGCCGACGCCGGGTTCGGCTACCTGCGCCGGCTGTGCGCCGCCGATGCCGCCGGGCTGCGGTTTGTGGTGCCGCTGCGCGCCGACACCGGCTGGGCCCACTGGTTTACCGCCGATCTACCCGGCGGCCTGAGGGCCCTGCCCACCCTGGCGCACTGCCCCCAACGCCACCGCCGCCTACCCACCGACCAGCGCACCACCTGGAAAGGCGTGCTACGTGACCGCGACATCGATGACCCCGACACCGGCACCACCCATCGGCTGCGCATCGCCTACATCTGGTCCTCCGAGCAGGCCAGCTCCGTCGCCCAGGCCCGCCACCGCGCCCTGGCCAGCGCCCAAGCCGCGCTCACCCGCATCCGCAACGGCTGCGGCGGGCGCCACTACAAGACGCAAAAGCAGGTCGACGACCGGGTCGCCAACATCCTCGGGGCCAACATCGCCGAGCTGATCACCGTCACCACCGGCACCGCCGGCAACGGCACCCCCACCATCGCCTGGCGCCGCAACCCGCGCGCTCTGACCGCCGCAGCCGCCCTCGACGGGCTGTATGCCCTGGCCACCAACCTGCCCGACCCAGCCGACCGGCCGCTGACCGCCCGCGATGTGCTCGAGGTCTACAAAGACCAGTGGATCGTCGAACAACGCCACCGCGACCTCAAACAAACCCTGCACGTGCGGCCGGTCTTCTTGCACAACGACGACCGCATCCACGCACTGATCGCCGTCATCGGCATCGCCCTGCTCATCTACGGGCTCATCGAAGCCGACCTGCGCGCCGCCCTCGGACCCCACACCCCACTACCGGGCCTGCTGCCCGAAGGACGCGACGCGATCCCCACCGCGCGCGCCCTGCTAACCGCCTTCACCGACCTGCACGCCACCTACACAACCGGCGGCGGACTCGTCCTCGACCGGCTCACCCCCGTCCAACGACTCATCCTCGCCCACCTCAACATCCCCCTCCCATGGCCCGAAAACCACAGCACCACAACACGATTCACAAACCCAGACCATAACCCCCAACCATGCGGAAAACGGGCCTAGACCGGCTGGGCCTCCGGAAAGGTCCATGACCCGTCGAGGATCTCCTGCCGCGGCCGGTACAGCCGCACCAGGTAGTTCCACCCCGGCGTGATGGGCAGGCAATTGGGAAGGGATCCGTCGCATCCACCGAACTGGATCCCGACCGATCCGTCGGCAGATCGCTGCGCGGTGATGTTGTTGAGTGAATACGCGTTCTGCGGGTTGGCGGTGAAGAAGCCGTCCTCGTTGTACACGGTCACCGACCAGAAGCCGTCGACCGGCACCTCCCCGACCGTCAGCCGGTGCACGGTTGTGCCGTCATTTCGCGCGGGGTTCGCCGACAGGTAAAGGGCGTCCTTCTCGGGGTTGCCGCCCCATGCCGACGCGGAACAGATCAGGTGACGCACAGGGTCGGTATCCTGCCGGGTGCCGAACGCCCGTTTGGTGTCGGGCAAAGTGCGGGCCAGCGCAAGCAGTGCGTCGCGAACCGCCTTCTGGCTCACCGGATCCCAATCGGGCACCTCGAAGCTGCCGCCGCCGTCCTGCTGGACCGTTAATCCGTCCTGCAGCGCACGTACCGCGTCCAAGTCAGCGGGGTTGTTGGGATCGACCAGGGTGCGCACTGCTGCCATGACGTATCGGGTGCCGATCTCGTCACGGGTGAGCGTGTGCGCACCGGTCGCATAGCTGACTTCAGGCACGTAGTGGTCCTCGGTGATGATCTGCAGGGACATGAACCGTCCGCCCGCGTCGGGCATGGTGATGGTCACGCTCCCCGCGTCGAGGTCGAACACACCAGCCGAGTAGAGAGTGTCGCGGTTTTGCCGGATCACCAGTTGGTTGTCGATCGGGCTCAGTTCGCGAATGTGGTGGAACGCGCCGAAGCCGCCGTCCTTGACGAGGTTGCCGAAATACAGGTCGCTCTCGGCGCGGATGAAGTTATCTGGAGACACCTGGATCGGCATGTCCGAACGCTACTTTCGGCACGCGTCGAATGTAACGCCATGGCGAGAAATCAGGCGAAATCGCGCCACCACGCTACACACGGTGGACGAGGAAGGCGGCTCAGGCTGTAAACAGAGTCGGCAGCGCCAAGGCCGAATCCACCGCGAGCGCACAGAAGACCACGGCGAGGTAATTGTTGGACTGAAGGAACAGTCGCAGCGGCTTCACCGGCTCACCGCGACGCACCCCTGCGTACAGCTGATGGGCCATCACCAGGAACCAGGCGCCAGCGAGTATCGCCACCGACGCGTACAGCCAGCCCGTCGCCAGCGCCAGCGCCAGCGTCGAGATCACCGTGAGCCAGGTGTACACCAGGATCTGCTTGGTCACCTGCCGCTCGGTGGCAACGGCTGGCAGCATCGGCACGCCGGCCGCCTGGTAGTCCTCCTTGTAGCGCATGGCCAGTGCCCAGGTGTGCGGCGGCGTCCAGAAGAAGATGATCGCGAACATCACCAGTGCGGGCCACTGGATGGTGCCGGTCACCGCGGACCAGCCGATCATCACCGGCATGCAGCCGGCCGCCCCGCCCCACACCACGTTCTGCGATGTCCGGCGCTTGAGCAGCAGCGTGTAGACCAGCACATAGAACGCGATGGTGGCGCCGGCCAGGTGCGCGGACAGCATGTTCGTCGTCCACCACAGCCAGAAGAACGAGGCGACCGACAACGCCAGCCCGAACACCAGCGCATGGCTGCGCGGCACAATGGCCCTGGCCAACGGCCGACGGGCGGTCCGCTTCATCACCTTGTCGATGTCCGCGTCGGCCACGCAATTCAGTGTGTTGGCGCCCGCGGCCGCCAGCAGGCCGCCGACCAAGGTGTTCAGGATGAGCAGCGGATCGACGGTGCCGCGGTGGGCAAGCAGCATGGCCGGAATCGTGGTGACGAGCAGCAGCTCGATCACCCGTGGCTTGGTCAGTGACAGGTAGCCGAGGAGCTTGGTGCGGATCCGGTTCGGCGCCCCATCGACAAGGCTGCCTTCGCGAATGCTCACGCAAATACTCCTCAGGGTCGCCGCAGCAAGCGGCTTCTACTACAGGCGATGGTAGACCGCATGTAAACGGCGTCCTAATCGTCCCCCACGCACCTGCGGTGGTCCAGGTTCGCGCACTAGGGTGGACAAAGCGGATTGCGAAGCCGGGCCGATTTAAGGAGTTCGCCACGTGACCACACTCGACGAGATCTCTGCCCTCACCCGCCCCAACCACCCCGATGACTGGACCGAACTGGACTCGGCCGCGGTAGATACTGTGCGGGTGCTCGCGGCGGACGCGGTGCAGAAGGTGGGCAACGGGCACCCCGGCACGGCGATGAGCCTGGCGCCCCTGGCGTACACGCTGTTTCAGCGGCAGATGCGCCACGACCCCAGTGACGAGCACTGGCTGGGCCGCGACCGGTTCGTGCTGTCCTGCGGGCACTCCAGCCTCACGCTGTACATCCAGCTGTACCTCGGCGGCTTCGGGCTCGAGCTCTCCGACATCGAGTCGCTGCGGACATGGAAGTCCAAGACGCCGGGCCATCCGGAGTTCCGCCACACCAGGGGCGTGGAGATCACCACCGGCCCGCTGGGCCAGGGCCTGGCCTCCGCGGTCGGCATGGCGATGGCGTCGCGCTACGAGCGCGGCCTGTTCGACCCCGACGCCGCGCCGGGCACCAGCCCGTTCGACCACTACATCTACGTGATCGCCTCCGACGGCGATATGGAGGAGGGCGTCACCAGCGAGGCGTCATCGCTGGCAGGCACCCAGCAGCTCGGCAACCTGATCGTCTTCTACGACCACAACCAGATCTCCATCGAGGACGACACCGACATCGCGTTGTCGGAGGACACACCGGCCCGCTACCGCGCGTACGGGTGGCATGTGCAGGAGGTCGAGGGCGGCGAGAACGTCGTCGGCATCGAGGAGGCCATCGCCGAAGCCAAGCGCGTCACCGACAAGCCGTCGTTCATCTCGGTCCGCACGATCATCGGCTACCCCGCGCCGAAGCTGATGAACACCGGCAAGGCGCACGGCGCCGCACTCGGTGACGAGGAGGTCGCCGCCGTCAAGAAGATCCTCGATTTCGACCCCGACAAGACGTTCGAGGTGCGCGACGAGGTCATCGAGCACACTCGTAGGCTGGTCGCCCGCGGTAAGGAAGCCCACGAGAAGTGGCAGAGCGAGTTCGACGCGTGGGCGCAGCGTGAGCCCGAGCGCAAGGCGCTGCTGGACCGGCTTACCGAGCAGAAGCTCCCTGACGGCTGGGACGCCGACCTGACCCACTGGGAGCCGGGTTCCAAGCCGTTGGCCACCCGCGCGGCGTTCGGTCAGGTGCTCAACGACGTCGCACCGAAACTGCCCGAATTGTGGGGTGGCTCAGCGGATCTCGCCGGCAGCAACAACACCACCATCAAGGGCGTGAAGTCGTTCGGCCCTGCTTCGATCTCCACCAAGGAGTTCACCGCGGATCCGTATGGCCGGGTGCTGCACTTCGGCGTCCGCGAACACGCGATGGGCTCGATCCTGTCCGGCATCGTGCTGCACGGGCCGACGCGCGCCTTCGGAGGCACCTTCCTGCAGTTCTCGGATTACATGCGCCCGGCCGTGCGGTTGGCGTCTTTGATGAACATCGACACCATCTACATCTGGACGCACGACTCGATCGGGTTGGGCGAGGACGGGCCGACCCACCAGCCGATCGAGCACCTGGCGGCGCTGCGGGCCATTCCCAACCTTTCGGTGGTGCGGCCGGGCGACGCCAACGAGACCGCCTACGCGTGGCGCACCATTCTGGCGCGCGGCGCCAGCAGTGGCCCGACCGGTTTCATCCTCACCCGACAGGGCCTCCCTGTGCTCGAGGGCACCAGCGCCGAAGGGGTGGCACGGGGCGGCTATGTGCTGGGTGGCACGCCCGACGGGCATCCTGACGTGTTGCTGATCGGCACCGGGTCGGAGCTGCAGCTGGCCGTGGCCGCGCAGAAGATATTGGCGGACAAGGGAATCACCGCGACGGTGGTGTCGATGCCATGCGTCGAGTGGTTCGAATCCCAGCCGGCGGAGTACCGCGACAGCGTGCTCCCACCGGCGGTGTCAGCGCGCGTGGCCGTCGAGGCTGCGGTCGCGCAGAGTTGGTACAAGCTGGTCGGCGACACCGGCGAGATCGTCTCGATCGAGCACTACGGCGAATCCGCCGACGACAAGACGTTGTTCCGCGAGTTCGGTTTCACCCCCGAAGCTGTGGTGGCCGCCGCGGAGCGATCACTCGACAACTAGTTTCGAAAGGCGAACTGATGGCTCAGAATCCCAACCTTGCGGCCCTATCCGCGGCGGGTGTCTCGGTATGGTTGGACGACCTCTCCCGCGACCGACTGCAGACCGGCAACCTGCAGGAGCTGATCGACACCAAGAGCGTGGTCGGTGTCACCACCAACCCGTCGATCTTCCAGGCGGCCCTGTCCAAGGGCACCGCCTATGACGAGCAAGTCAAGGAACTCGCCGAGCGCAGCGCCGATGTCGACGCGACCATTCGCACCGTCACCACCGACGACGTCCGCAACGCCTGCGACGTGTTGGCCAAGCGGTACGAGCAGTCCAACGGTGTCGACGGCCGTGTGTCGATCGAGGTGGATCCGCGACTGGCGCACGACACCGACAAGACGATCCTGCAGGCGATCGAGCTGTGGAAGATCGTCGACCGGCCGAACCTGCTGATCAAGATCCCCGCCACGATGGCCGGCCTGCCTGCGATTACCGCCGTGATCGCAGAAGGGATCTCGGTGAACGTGACTTTGATATTCTCCGTCGAACGCCATCGCCTGGTGATGGACGCCTACCTCACGGGCCTGGAGAAGGCCAAGGAAGCCGGCCACGATATCTCCAAGATCCATTCGGTCGCTTCGTTCTTCGTCTCGCGCGTCGACACCGAGGTCGACAAGCGGCTCGAGAAGATCGGCTCCGAGGAGGCGCTCGCGTTGCGCGGCAAGGCTGGTGTGGCCAACGCCCGGCTGGCCTACGCGGCCTACGAGGAGGTCTTCGTCGGCGGTTCGCGCTACGAGGCGCTCAAGGCCGACGGCCCCCGTGTGCAGCGGCCGCTGTGGGCGTCGACCGGCGTCAAGAACCCCGAGTACTCGGACACCCTGTACGTCACCGAGCTGGTCGCCCCGAACACCGTGAACACCATGCCGGAGAAGACTATTGACGCGGTGGCCGATCACGGCGTCATCACCGGCGACACCGTCACGGGTACGGCGGAGGAGTCCCAGGCGCTGTTCGACGAGCTGACCGCGGTCGGCATCGACCTCCCGGACGTGTTCAAGGTGCTCGAGGACGAGGGCGTGGAGAAGTTCGAGAAGTCGTGGCTCGAGCTGATCGAGGCCACGCAGGGTCAGCTCGACGCCGCCAAGAAATGACGGCCGTCGCGGACAAGGCCGCTTCGAGCGGAACGGCCTGGCGTAATCCGCTGCGGGACAAGCGCGACAAGCGAATGCCGCGCATTCCGGGTCCGTGCGCTGTGGTGATCTTCGGGGTAACGGGTGACCTCGCCCGGAAGAAGCTGATGCCCGCGATCTACGACCTCGCGAATCGCGGCCTGTTGCCCGCGACGTTCGCTCTGGTTGGGTTCGGCCGAAGGGATTGGGCCCACGAGGACTTCGCAAAAATCGTCCTCGATGCGGTCAAGCAGCACGCCCGCACGCCGTTTCGGCAGGAGGTCTGGGACCGCCTGGCGGAAGGAATTCGGTTCGTACAGGGCAATTTCGACGACGAGGCGTCGTTCGGCAGGCTGGCCGAGCAACTCGACAAGCTCGACGCCGAACGCGGCACCGGCGGTAACCACGCGTTTTATCTGTCCATCCCGCCCAAGTCTTTCCAGGAGGTGTGCGAACAGCTGCAGAAGTCGGGTTTGGCCCGGCCACAGGAGGGTCGCTGGAGCCGGGTGGTCATCGAGAAGCCGTTCGGCCACGACCTGAGGAGCGCCTGCGAGCTCAACGGCGTGGTCAACAGCGTCTTCCCCGAGGAGGCGGTGTTCCGCATCGACCACTACCTGGGCAAGGAGACGGTCCAGAACATTCTGGCGCTGCGCTTCGCGAATGAGTTGTACGAGCCGATCTGGAACAACAACTACGTCGACAGCGTGCAGATCACCATGGCCGAGGACATCGGCCTCGGCGGCCGGGGCGGCTACTACGACGGGGTCGGCGCGGCGCGCGATGTGATCCAGAACCACCTGCTGCAACTGCTTGCGCTGACCGCCATGGAGGAGCCGGTCAGCTTCGGGCCGCAGGAACTGCAGGCGGAGAAGATCAAGGTGCTGTCGGCCACCCAGCTCATGCAGCCGCTGGATCAGACCACCGCGCGCGGTCAGTACGCCGCGGGTTGGCAGGGCAGCGAGAAGGTCGTCGGGCTACTCGAGGAGGAAGGGTTCTCCAAGGACTCGACCACCGAGACGTACGCGGCGATCACGTTGGAGATCGACACCCGACGTTGGGCGGGCGTGCCGATCTTCCTGCGCACTGGAAAACGCCTGGGGCGCAGGGTTACCGAGATCGCACTGATCTTCAAGCGGGCGCCGCACCTGCCGTTCGACAAGACGATGACGGAGGAACTCGGCGAGAACGCGTTGGTGATCAGGGTGCAGCCCGACGAAGGCATCACCACGCGGTTCGGGTCCAAGGTCCCCGGCAGCGCGATGGAGGTCCGTGACGTCAACATGGACTTCTCCTATGGCTCTGCGTTCGCAGAGGACTCCCCAGAGGCGTATGAGCGTCTGATCCTCGATGTGCTGCTCGGCGAGCCGTCGTTGTTCCCGGTCAACAGGGAAGTCGAATTCTCTTGGGAGATCCTCGATCCCGTGCTCGATTACTGGGCGTCGCATGGCAAGCCGGACGCCTATGAGTCAGGCACATGGGGCCCGGCCTCGGCCGACGAGATGCTTCACCGAATGGGCCGGGAATGGAGGCGGCCGTGATCCGAGGAGGAGGCGAGCAATGATTGTCGACCTGCCCGCGACGACGACCAACGACATCAACAAGAAGATCCTCGGCCTGCGCGAAGAGGGTGGCGCGATCACGTTGAGCCGGGTGCTCACTCTCGTAATCTCGCTTGACACCGATGAGCTGCTGGAGGATTCGATCGAGGCGGCGAACTTCGCGAGCCGTGAGCACCCGTGCCGGGTGATCGTGGTGGTGCCAGGTGATCGCGGTGCCGAGCCGCGACTGGACGCGCAACTGCGGGTCGGCGCCGACGCCGGAGCGGGCGAAGTCGTGGCGTTGCGCCTCCACGGTGAACTCGCCGACCACGCCGGTAGCGTGGTGCTGCCGTTCCTGTTGCCCGATACCCCGGTGGTGGCGTGGTGGCCTGGCGAGGCACCCCCAGTTCCGGCGAAGGACCCGTTGGGCAAGTTGGCGATTCGGCGCCTCACCGACGCCACGAACTGCCCGGACCCACTGGCGGAGATCAAGGGCAGGCTGCAGGGTTACACCGCCGGCGACACGGACCTGTCATGGAGCCGGGTTACATACTGGCGCGCACTGCTGGCCTCCGCGGTCGACCAGGAGCCACACGAGCCGATCACGTCGGCGCTGGTGTCGGGCCTGAAGGAAGAGCCGGCGCTCGACATCATGGCGGGCTGGCTGGCCGCCCGGATCGACGGCCCGGTGCAGCGAGCCGTTGGCGAGTTGAAGGTCGAGCTGGTGCGAAACTCCGAGACCATCACGCTGAGCCGACCTCAGACTGGCGTCACCGCGACCCTGACCCGAACCAGCAGGCCCGAGGCGCGGATTCCGTTGGCGCGCAGGGAAGCCAAGGAATGCCTCGCCGAGGACCTGCGCAGGCTGGACGCCGACGAGATCTATCACGAGGCGCTGCAGGGCCTTGACAAGGTGCAGTACACATGAGCCCCATCGTCGAGAAATACCGCGACACTGCTGCGTTGGTCGCCGCTGCCGGCGATCGTCTGATCGGCGCGATCACCGATGCGATCGACAAACGCGGCGCGGCGCAGATCGTGTTGACCGGTGGCGGCACTGGTGTCGGACTACTAAAGCGGGTCGGCGAGCGCGGTGACACGATCGACTGGTCGAAGGTGCATCTGTACTGGGGCGACGACCGGTTCGTGCCAGAAGACGATGACGAGCGCAATTACAAGCAGGCCCGCGAGGCGCTGCTCGACCACATCGACATCCCGGCTGCCAACGTGCATCCGATGTCGGCCAGCGGCGGCGATTTCGGCGACGATTTGGACGCGGCGGCGCTGGACTACGCGCAGGTGCTGGCCGCCAACGCCGATGACGGGAAGCCCGCGCCGGACTTCGATGTGCACCTGCTGGGGATGGGCCCCGAGGGCCACGTCAACTCGCTCTTCCCAGATACGCCCGCGGTGCGCGAGATGGAGCAGCTTGTGCTCGGCGTGCCGGACTCCCCCAAGCCGCCACCGCAGCGAATCACGTTGACACTGCCCGCGGTTCAGCGTTCGCGCGAAGTCTGGCTGGTCGTTTCGGGTGCGGGCAAGGCCAGCGCGGTGGCCGCTGCGATCGGCGGCGCCAAGCCGGTGGATGTGCCCGCTGCGGGCGCGGTCGGCCGCGACGCGACGGTCTGGCTGCTCGACGAGGACGCCGCCTCCAAGCTCTAGTCGCGGCTACTTGTCACACCCACCTGGCATACTCGAACGCATGTGGCGCTCATCGTGTTTTCTTGGGCGCCTTTGGTGGTGGTCAGAGGTGGTCATTGTGAGGGCTGGGCGGATGGTGATCGATCGCGCGGATGGAACGGGGTGGTCGCCTTGTCGTGTTTCTTGGATACCTTGGCGCCGTCGCGGACCTTGGATATCAGTTTCTGCTGCGGGTAGAAGTAGTTGGTCAGCTTGGACTGCAGCTGCCAGATCTCGTTGAGTAACAACAGCTCTGCGGCGGTGTCGTAGCGGTGGTAGCCGACCATCGTGCGCACGACCGCCCAGTTCTTCTGCTCGACGTGACAGCCGTCGTTCTTGTTCGCCGGCCGCGCCCGGGTGAAGGTGATCTGACGCTTTGTGCACCATTGCAACAAGTGGACGTTGATGAACTCCGAGCCGTTGTCGGAGTCCACGCCCAGGATCGGGAACGGCATCTTGGCCGCGATGTCATTGAGTGCGGCGAGGACGCATTTGGCCTCCTTGCTGGGCACTGAGCGGTTCTCGGTCCAGCCGGTGGCGATGTCGGTGACCGTCAGCGTGAACGCGTGCGGTCCGGCCGGGTTGCCGCCATCGTGGCCGACCAGGTCGACCTCCACGAACCCGGGTCGGGCCTCGTCCCAGTCGGCCCAGGTGCGCACCGGGATCTGACTTTTGAGCAGCGATCCCGGCTTGGTGGAGGCACGTCCCTTGAGTCGATACTTGGCTCGCTCACCGGCCAGGCGACGATCGATGGTGGCCGCCGACATCGATACCAACAGCGCCGCGGTGTCCTCATCGATGACCAGTTCCCCGAAATGGCGCAACACCGCCACCAGCTCGGCCAGCATCGGCGCCAGCCGCTTGCCGGCCGGCATTCCCAGCACCGTCCAGCACACCGTCAGCGCGGCAATGACATCGGGCCCGTACTTCAGTGGCCGCGGACTCCTCGGGGTGACGACCTTGGGTTGCAGCGCCGCCTTGAGCGCCTTGCGGGCATGGTTTCGATGCCAGCCCGTGTTGGCACACAACTCATCGAGAATCCTGGTCTTACCGCGCTTGCCCGCCAGTTTGTAGCGGACCGCGGTCGTCTCGGTCACCGCCCGACGCTCGGCCAACGTCAATCCCATCGCTCGGGCCTACCGAGACCGATGCAAACCAGTCAGGTAGGCACGCCGCACGCCGCGCATTTTCAATGAGGCAACGAAGCACCATTTCGCGCGCATTTCGGATGAGTCACCCACCTGGCATACTCGAACGCATGTTCGAAGGATTGTCGGACTGGGATCTCATCGAGGTGATGGGTGAGGCGACGCGGGATGAGTCGACCGCGATCGCGCAGCGGTTGGCCGCGGTGGCGCAGTTGTTTGTGCGCCGGTCCGGTGCGTTGGCCGAGTGCGAGTGGTGCTGTGCGGATGACTGTGATGCGGTGGCCGCGGAGGTCGCGGCGGCACAGCACATCAGTCATGCCCGCGCGGTGGGTCAGGTGCAGTTCGCGTGCGCGTTGTGGCATCGGCTGCCGGCGGTGGCCAGGGTGTTCGCCACCGGGGTGATCGACTTTCGGGTGGTCTCGACGATCGTCAGCCGCACCGAGAATGTTGAGGGCGAGGTCTTGCCCCAGCTCGATGAGGCGATCGCGCGTCATGCCGAGAAGTGGATGCGGCTGTCGGGCCCGAAGTTGCGCGATCGGGTGGATCTGTGGGTGGCCAAGTTCGACCCGGCCGGGGTGCGGGTGCCGCCGAAGGTCAACGACAACCGCTATGTCGAGGTGGGCGAGACCAGTCCGGGGATGGCCGGGATCTGGGCCAGTGTGCGTGCCATCGATGCCGCGGCGTTCGACAAGCGCCTCGACGCGATGGCCGCCACGGTGTGCGAGAACGATCCGCGCACCAAAGACCAGCGTCGCGCCGATGCGTGTGGGGCGTTGGGGCGCGGTGAGGCGCAGTTGGCTTGCCAGTGTGGGAGCGGGGATTGCCGGGTTGCCGGCGAGCAGAAGGCCGTGGCCGATGTGGTCATTCATGTGCTGGCCGAGCAGGCCACGATCGAAGGCATCAGTGATCACCCCGGCTATTTGCCCGGGTTCGGGATCCTGCCGGCCGAATCGGTGCGCGAGCTGGTCACCACCGCACACCTCAAACCGATGACCATCCCGTCAGCGATACCGGATCCGGGGTATCGGCCCTCGACGGTGACGCGCGAGTTCGTGCGCTGGCGCGATCTGACGTGCCGATGGCCGGGCTGTGACGCCCCGGCAGAGCGCTGCGATTTTGACCACACAGTGCCCTATCCGCAAGTGCCCACGCACGCCTGCGGCGGCAAGTTGTACTGCCGTATCCATTATCGACTAGCTGAAATACACTCAACGCATGAACGCCACAAGCAAGCAGATCAGGGCAGCTTGCTACTGCCGAATCTCCTCGACCCGAAGGACAAGCGCGAAGGCGTCGACCGCCAGCGCGAAGACACCGCGATCCTGTGCGAGATGAAAGGCTGGCAGGTCGTGGGTGTCTACATCGACAATGACCGCAGCGCGTCGAATGGCAAGGAACGCCCCGAGTAGGAGCGGCTGCTGACCGACATTAGGGCGGGGAAGATCGACGCGGTGGCCGCCTGGGACCAGGACCGGGTGAACCGCATGATGGAGGACTTCGTCGCCTACGAGAAGGTGTTCGTTCACCACGGCATCCTGCTGGCCACCTCCAACAACGGTGACATCGATCTGAGCACGCCGAGTAGGGTGCTGACAGCGACGATCAAGACCGCTGTCTCCGAGCATGAAATCTCGATGATGAAGATCCGCATGAGACGCGCCGCCAAACAGAAAGCCGAACGTGGTGAGCCGAAGTGGAAGCGGGCGTTCGGGTACCTCGGCGACACTTACCAGCCGGACCCGCACACCGCGCCGCTGGTCAAACAGGCCTACGCGGCCGTGCTGGTCGGGTCGTCACTCGGCGACATCGCCCGAATGTTCAATGACGCCGACGCGTACGGCCTCACCGGCAGGCCGTGGACGCAGTCACGGTGTCGCTGTTCCTACGCAAGCCACGCAACGCCGGGTTGCGCGCCCACAACGGCGACGAGGTCGGTAAAGGCACCTGGCCGCCCCTGGTGGACGAATCGACGTGGCGGGCAGCGCAATAGGTGCTCAACGCGCCGGGGCGGGCACCGGGCCGTAAGTCGGTGCGACGGCACCTGCTGACCGGCGTGCTGCAATGCGGCAAGTGCCGGCACCACGTGGTCGGCCAGTGGACGCGGGAGGGCAACATCGCCTACTCGTGCCGTGCCTGTCGTGGGGTGAGCATCCGCGCCGAGCACGTCGAACCCCTGCTGTACAGCGTCGTCTCGGGCCGGTTGGCGATGCCGGACGCAATCGACCTGCTCAAGGCCGAGCTGCACGACGAGGCCGATGCCGAGGCGATCCGCATCGAAACCAGCACGCTGCTGGCCGAGCTGGACAATCTCGCCGTGGAGCGCGCCGAAGGGCTGCTGACCGGCACGTCAGGTGAAGATCAGCACCGACATCGTCAACGACAAGCTGACGAAACTTCAACTGCGCCAACAGGATCAGGAACGGCTGCGCGTGTTCGACGACCTGCCGCTCGGGGAACCGGAGGTTGCCGACGCGGTGTCGCGGCTTTCACCGGACCGGCTTCGCGCCGTGCTCGACGTGCTGATGACCGTCACCGTGGCCCCGGTCGGCAAGGGCGGCCACACATTCAAACCCGAACGAGTACAGGTGAATTGGCG